>NZ_LAIR01000002.1:0-1411081 GCF_001247745.1 Luteipulveratus halotolerans | reverse complement strand
CGTACTGACGGATCTTGTCGACGACGATCGTCCGCCCCTCGCCCGCGAGCGTCGAGACGGCCTCGGCGATGTCCTCGCGGTACTGACGGCAGGAGCTGTACGACGAGTACGCGCTGGTGGTGATCGCAAGGACACGACGGGCGCCGCGGTCGTACGCGTCGCGCAGCACGTCGGTCAGGAAGGGCTCGGAGTTGCGGTTGCCCCACAGCACCGGCAGCGCACTCCCCCGCCTGCGCAGCTCGGCGTGCAGGGCCTTCAGCAGCGCCCGGTTCTGGTCGTTGATCGGGCTGCGACCGCCCATCAGGTAGTAGTGCTCGGCCACGCTCTCGAGGCGCTCGTCCGGGATGCCGCGACCGGCCGTGACACGGCGCAGGAACGGCATGACCTCCTCGCGCGACTCCGGGCCACCGAAGGAGAGCAGCACCACGGCGTCGTACGGGCGCAGCTCCTCGAGGTCGTCGGGCGCAGGCTCGGGCACCGGCTCGGATGCCTCGTGCGGTGCCTGGCCTTGTGGTTCGGACGGTTCGGCCATGGGCGAGGTCACGACGGGTCTCCTGTTCGCAGAGGCTGAGGGGCATTGAGGTCGAGGACGACGGCCGCCATGCGGACCGCGAAGACCAGCACCACCGCCGCCCAGACTACGAGGCTCGTGAGGTGCTCGAGCCGGGCGGCGACCACGATGACGACCGAGCCCAGCAGGGCCGGGACGGCGTACAGCTCGTTGCGCAGCACGGCAGGCACCTGCCCGACGATCACGTCGCGCAGCAGCCCGCCCCCGACAGCGGTGATGACGCCTACGACGGCGGCGGTCACCGGAGCGACCGAGAACAGCACCGCCTTCATCGCACCGGACACGGCGAACACGGCGAGGCCGGCCGCGTCGAGGACCCGGACCAGACGGGCGATGCGCTCCACGCGCGGGTGCAGGGCGAACGTGATCAGGCCTGCGACACAGGCTGCGAGCATCAGTCGCCAGTCGCTGACGCCCACCGGCGGGGTGTCGCCGATGAGCACGTCGCGGATCATCCCGCCGCCGAGGCCGGCGACCCAGGCGAGCACCACGACGCCGACCAGGTCGAGACGTGCGCGGACCGCGACGAGGCCGCCGGACAACGCGAACACGAAGACCCCGACGAGGTCGAGGCCGAGCTGGAGGTCGGAGTTGGCGGTGAGCATCTCGGTGCCAAAGGCTACCGGCGCGGCGTGGCCTGCGACTCGCCGACGGCGCGGGGTGGCACAGTTGTCAGCGCGCGCATCGGCCAGCACCCGCTGGCACGTGCGTACGCCGCGGTCGCAGCCCATGATGATGGGGGCACGGCCACTCGGGTGGGCGGTCACGCGACCGCAGGAAGGGACGAGACTGATGCAGGACCTGCGACTGGTGGGGATCCACGAGGACGGCGAGCACGTGCTGCTCGCCGGCGCCGACGGAACCCGCTACCGGGTACCCGTCGACGACGCCCTGAGAGCAGCCACACGCCGCGACCGCACGCCCACCGACCACGGCGACGAGGCGCGCGAGCCGGCCGAGCCCATGCGGCCGCGTGACGTGCAGGCCCTGATCCGCGCCGGAGTGTCCGTGGTCGAGGTCGCCGAGCGCTCGGGATGGACCGAGGACAAGGTCCGTCGGTACGAGCCGCCGATCCGTGCTGAGCGTGAGTACGTCGCAGGCCTGGCCCGCGGCGTACAGCTGCGCGGTCGTACCCATGACGGATCGCTGCCGACGCTCGGAGCGCGAGCAGCACTGCGACTCGACGAGCGCGGGGTCGAGGCCGAGCGGGTCGTCTGGGACTCCTGGAAGACCGAGAGCGGCGCCTGGACCGTCGTCTGCATCTTCCCGGCCGGAGGTCGTGAGCGGCGGGCAACGTGGCGGTTCGAGCCACGTGACCGGACGCTGTCCCCGGCCGACGACGAGGCGCGCTGGCTCGGCGAGGACGAGCAGGCCCAGGCACCCGGCCCGATCCCGGCGTCGACGCCGGCCCGCCCCGCGCGCCGTGTCTACGACGTCGAGGCCGAGGGTGGCCTGCAGGCCAAGAACCGGCACCCGGCGGGCAAGTCCCGTGCCGCCCGACCCACCCCCGCGCCCACCGACGTCCCCGCGCCCGCTCCCGAGGCGACCGCTGACACCGACGCCGAGCCGCTGGACCTGATGTCGGCGATGCGCGAGCGGTCCGCCGCCCGACGCAAGAAGCCGGCTCGTCGTGAGCCCGCGCCCACCGACACGTCCGAGGACATGCCCGAGGACGCGCGGCCGGTCGAGCGCCTCCACCTGGCCGACACTCCGCCGCCGATGGGGTCACACCCGGCGCCGCAGGAGGTCGAGCACGCCTCGCAGGAGATCTACGACGAGGACGACGCGTCGGAGGCGGACACCGCCGCCGCCGACCTGTTCGGCGACATCGACGAGGACTCCAGCGCCGAGACCGCCGACGAGCACGACGACTCGGCACCCGACGACGATGACTCCGCGGACGACGACGATGTCGCTCCCCCGGTGCCGGCCCGGCAGAGCGGGTCTCGCCGCGGTCGTCCTGCGGTGCCGAGCTGGGACGACATCATGTTCGGGACGCGGCCCAGCAGCGAGCACTGACCTCACCCGGCAGCCTCCGCGGGGCGTCAGTCGCGGAAGCGCGAGCTCCAGCGGTCACGCCGGTCGTCATCGTCCGGCGTCGGCGGCCGACGACGCGGTGGACGCCACTGCGGATCGGAGCGGTTGATCGGCACCGTGCGCTCGACGTCGTCCTCGTCGTACGCGTCCGTGGTAGGCGCGCTCGGGCGGTGCTCCTGTGGCCGCTGTGCGCCCGGGGCACGGCGGCGTACGCGCCCCACGGCCGGCCTGGCTGCGGCGGGCACCGGGATACTGCGGCCCGTGTGCCAGGTGATGACGGCTGCGGTCCAGAGCACGAGCAGTGCGGCCGCCACGATCATGCCGATCTTGGCGTTGGCCGGCACGATGACCGCGAGGATTCCGCCGAGCACCCACGACATCTGCAGGACGGTCTCCGAGCGGCCGAACACGCTGGTGCGGACGTCCTCGGCCACGGTGTCCTGGATCTGAGCGTCCAGCGCCAGCTTGCCCATCTGCTGTGCGATGCCCGCGACCAGACCGACGGCCACCGCAGTGACCACGTTGAACATGATGGCGGCCACGACCACCATCACCGCATCGGCGAGCAGCACCGCGAGCACGATCACGCGAGGCGAGCTGACGCGGACGAGCGCGCCGGCCATCGTGCCGATCGCGTTGCCGAGGCCCGCCGCACCCACGACGAGGGCGAGCAGCAGTGAGGCCTTGTCCTCCCAGCCGGGCAACGGGTGCTCACGCACGAGGAAGGCCAGGAACAGCGTCAGGAACCCGGACAACCAGCGCAGCCCCGCGTTGGCCCGCAGAGCCGTGACGACGTCGCCGGAGATCCCGCGGCGGGCACCGCCGGTGGAGCTGGCGGCAAGGTCGCTCATCCTGGCCTGCTCCTCACCGACCGAGGAGTCGACCCGAGCAGGCAGCATGATCGCGAGCACTGTGCCGGCGGCGAACACGACGAACGCGACCCGCAGTGCCCACTCGGACCCGAATGTCGCAGCCGCACCGGCCAGACCGCCGCCGACGCCGGCGCCCACCGTGCCGGCGAGCGAGAGCCGACCGTTGGCCTTGACCAGGGTGAGCCCGTCCGGCAGCAGCCTCGGCGCCGCGGCCGACCTCGTGACCAGGTAGGCCTTGGACGCGACGAGCACCCCGAGCGCGACGGGGAACTGCCAGGTCGACTCGTCGCTGATCGTCTGAGCCAGCACCCAGCACAAGAAGGCACGCAGCGCGAGGGTCGCGCCGATGGACCAGCGACGACCGTGCCGGAAGCGGTCCAGGAGCGGCCCGATCAGCGGTGCCACGATCGCGAACGGCAGCATGGTGATCAGCAGGAACAGCAGCACCTGGGTCTTGGCCTGCCCCGGCTCCAACGAGAAGAACATCGAGCCGGCCAGACCGACCGTGACAGCGGTGTCACCGGCCGAGCTGAACGCGTGCACCTGGATCAGCCGTGCGAGGCCGGACTCCCCCGCCCCCTGTGCCTCGCTCGCTCGCCGCGCGACGCGTAGGGTCGACCGTCCGGCCCGGGCGGTGACACGAGCGACCGCCTTGCTGCCACGGGCCACGCCCCGACCTGCGGCTGCCGCCGTACGCCGTCGGGACCCGGTCGTGGTCTCCGTCGGTCCGTCGTCGTCACGGTCGGTATCGCCCAGAGGTACGCGACCGGTGCGGTCGCGTGGGGCCATGGGCCGCGTCGGGTCGCGCGGAACCGGCCCACGCGGTCGGCCGGGACCTGGCCGGCGAGGCTGATGGGGTCGACGCGGCGGAGGCGCAGCGTTGTGCGCCTCGACGCTGCCCCGGTCGTCCATGGGTTTATTCTGCCCGCGCCCGGGCGGCGGAGCACCCACGTTCAGCCTCGCGTCCCGGCACCCGGGAGCGGGCACAGGCCGAGGTCGAACGGCAGGACGTCGGGCGAGCCGGCCTGCTCGCGCGCGGCGTGCGAGGTCATCCGGCGCATGTAGTGGCGACGACACAGCACCTCGTACTCGACCTGACCCGCGGGGGCGTCGTGGGTGTCACCGACGACGACCTGCTCGCCCTCGACGACCATGTGGCCGTCCACGACGCGCGCGTTGTGGGTGGCCCGGCGGCCGCACCAGCACAGCGCCTCGACCTGGGGCACCTGGATCCGGTCGGCCAGCTCGATCAGCCGCCGCGAGCCCGGGAACAGCTCGGTCCGGAAGTCGGCCGTGATGCCGAACGCGTAGACGTCGATGTCCATCTCGTCGACGATGCGTGCGAGCTGCTCGACCTGCTGCGGTGTGTAGAACTGCGACTCGTCGCAGATGAGGTACTGCACCGAACGACCGTGGGTGGCCTGCTCGACGACGAGGTCCCACAGGTCGAGGTCGTCCCTGACCTCTAACGCCTCGCGTGAGAGCCCGAGGCGCGAGGAGAGCACTGACTCGCCCGCACGGTCGTGCTTGGTGAGGACCAGACCTGTCCGACCGCGCGCGCGGTGGTTGTGGTCCATCTGCAGCGCAAGGGTCGACTTGCCGCAGTCCATCGTCCCGGAGAAGAACACCAGCTCAGCCACGGGACGACCTTAGGAGGTCGAGCGTGCATCGCATCAGACGCTCGCCGACGCCGGCACATGGAGCATCGGGACGAGCTGTTCGTCACCGGTGAGCGAGCCGTGCTGGCCGATCAGACCGAGCACGACGGGTCGCATCACGCGGCTGTCGACCACACCGACCGGCGCGTGCAGAGCGACGACGACCTCACCGATGCGGGGCAGCACGCGCTCGTGCACCGCACCGAACCACCCTCGCTGCAGGGCGTCCTCGCGATGCAGGACCCAGCCCGCGTCGCCGAACCGCGCCTGCCAGGTCGCCAGCACGTCGGCGGCGGCACCCGGCTCGCAGTAGAGCTGGAGGGCGCGCATCTCGCCGCCGACGAGGCGTACACCGGCCGCGAGCTGCGCGTCGTGCGCCACGTCGGTGCGTGCGTCGAGCGGGATGTCGACCATGCCGTGGTCGGCGACCACGGTGAGCGAGCAGTCGTCCGGGAGCCGGCCCGCGAGGCGGCGCAGCTCGCGGTCGATGTGCTCGAGCTCGTCGCCCCACTGCCAGCTGTCGCAGCCGTGCACATGGCCGGTGCGGTCGAGCTCGCCCCAGTAGAGGTAGACCAGCGCGCGCGGGTCGGCTCGCACCGCGGACAGGGCCGCGTCGACGCGGTCGGAGAGCGCGTCTGCACCGCGAAAAGCCGCTCCGCGCAACGCTGCTCGCGTCAGCCCCGACCCGTCGAAGTAGGCCGGCGCGACCATCGTGGTGGCCACGCCTGCGGCGGCGGTGCGTTCGAGCACGGTCTGCTCGGGCTGCCACATCAGCGGATCGGGCCCGTCCTCCCAGCTGAGCTCGTTGAAGAGCCGCCCCTCGCCGGGCACCTCGACCTGGTAGCCGGTCAGCCCGTGCGCGCCCGGGGGCAGACCTGTCCCGAACGAACCCATGCTGGTCGCGGTCGTCGTCGGGAAGCCGGCGCGCAGGTCGAGCCCGTCGGCCAGCAGGGAGCGCAGGAACGGCGCATGCCCCTTGCGCCGACGCAGCAGCTCCATCCCGAGGCCGTCGACGAGCACGACGACCGCTCGGCGCGCAGGGGCGAGCGCGAGCGGACCGGAACCGACTCCGAGTGATGCGGCGACCGAAGGGAGCACGCCGGCGAGGCCACGGTCGTCGTACGCCGGGAGGACCGGCTCCGGCGACGTCACTGGCCGGGGCGGCCGATGGCGGCCGACAGGGCCGCCGCGAAGTCGTGCGCACGGGCGAGCACGTGCTCACCCTCGGCGTCGGCGCTGACGCGCAGCGAGATGTCGTCGCCCGTGACCGTGCCCTCGAAGCCGTGGTCGGCCTCGCACTGCGGGTCGCCGCACGTCGCCGGCACCAGGTCGACGCGCGAGACGGTGCCCCAGCCCAGGGTCAGCGTCAGCTCGCGACCCAGCGAGCCGGGACGGTAGCTGTCGGGCTCGGCGACGACGTGGGTGAGCATGACCCCGCGCACGGCGGAGAGCGGGACGCACTCGGTCGAGGCCGTGGCGACGGACGTCGCGTGGATGCTCGACGTGGGGTCCGGGGCGTGGTCGTCGGCGTGGGCGATGACCAGTCGGCCGGGCGTGAGCGCGAGGACGGTGATGTGCCGGCGTACGGACTCCTGGTCCAGCGTGGTCTCCTGGTGCACCAGGTGAGCGACGACGTCCTCACCCGCGACGGCGGCCGCGACGACGTCGGCCACCAGGGCCGGGTAGTAGCCCGCGGCGGTGATGTCGTCGTGCAGTGAGGACGGCAGCGCGGCTGCCTGAGGCGTACGAGAGACCATGAGGGGCATTGTCCCACCCGTCAGGAGAGTGCACGCCGCCCGGAGTCCTTGCGGCTGTCGGGCGGAGTGAGAACCACCTCGGCGCCGAGCACCTCGAGCCCACCGGGGTGGCAGTTGACCGGGTTGAGCTCCAGGCTCGCCACCTCGGGGATCTGGTCGGCGAGCACCGACACCCGGGCGATGACGTCCTCCAGCGCCGCGCGGTCGACCGGCGCCGCACCCCGGTAGCCGTGCAGCAGCGGCGCGGCCTTGACCGACAGGATCAGGTCGCTCACGTCGACGTCGGTCAGGGGCGGGATGCGGTAGCCGACGTCGTCGAGCAGCTCGGTCGGTGACCCTCCGAGCCCGAAGCTCACGACCGGCCCGAACAGTGGGTCCTCGCTGCTGCCGATCACGCACGGCATACCCGGCGTGGCCATCTTCTGCACGACGAACCGGTTGGCGTGCAGGGGCGCGAGGCGCTCGTCCAGCGCGTCGTACGCCTCGCGCACGGAGGAGTCGCTGGAGATGTCGACCCGCACGGCTGTGACCGGCTGGTGGCGTACGAGCGGCGAGACGGACTTCAGCACCACCGGGTAACCGAGCCGGCGGGCCGCACGCACGGCCGACCGCCGGTCCTGCACCGGCACCACAGGCCACACCCGGATGCCGTAGTGGCCGAGCAGCTGCTCGACCTCGTCCGTGCGCAGGCGGCGCCCCTCGGGCGAGCCCGCGAGGACCTCCTCGACGAGCTGCTCGGCAGCCCCGCGGTCGATGCCCTCGGGCCGGACGAACTGGCCGTGGTCGCGGGCCCGCCACTCGCCGTACCGCGTGGCGGCGGCGAGGGCACGGACACCGTCCTCGGGCATGGAGTACGACGGCACGACCCGACGCCGTCCGCTGTCGCCCTCGGCGCTGGACAGGGCCTCGAGTGCGCCGTGCATGCCGAGGAACGTCGTGACGCACGGCTTGTCGTGAGCTGCGCTGGTGCGCGCGAGCACCTGGGCGACCTCGGTGGAGTCGGTGACCAGCGGTGGGATGAAGCAGGCGATCACGCTGCTGACGTCCGGGTCGGCGAACGCCTCCTCGAGCGCAGCCTCGAACGTCGCGGCGTCGGCCTCGGCGGGCACCGACACCGGGCCGTGCACGACGTCGAGGCCACGGCTCGTGGCGGCGTCGGCGGCGAGTGCGCCGAGGGCGTCGGAGTTGCCGACCACCGCGACCCGGTTGCCCTCGGGCATGGGCTGGTTGACGACCAGCTGAGCCACGTCGAGCATCTGGTGGACGCCGTCGACGCGGATCACCCCCGCCTGCCGCAGCATCGACCGGAACGCCTCGGGCCGCGCCCTCGTCTCGCGGACGCGGTGACCCGGAGGGACGCCGAACGCCGATGAGCTGCTCTTGACGACGATGACCGGTTTGCGGCCGGCGAGCCTGCGTGCGATCCGGGAGAACTTGCGCGGGTTGCCCATGGACTCCAGGTAGAGGCCGACCGCGTCGGTGTCGTCGTCGTCGAACCAGTACTGCATGAGGTCGTTGCCGCTGACGTCGATGCGGTTGCCGGCGGAGACGAAGTCGCTGAGCCCGAGGCCGCGCCGGTCGGCGGCTGCGAGGACGGCGATGCCGAGAGCTCCGCTCTGGGCGAACAGCCCGAGGTGCCCGGCCGACGGCATCTGCGGCGCGAGCGAGGCGTTGAGGCGTTCGTCGTCACGCGTGTTGATGATCCCGAACGAGTTGGGTCCGATCACCCGCATCCCGTGCCGGCGGGCCGTGCGCAGGAGCCGTTGCTGGCGCAGGCGACCGTCCGGGCCTGCCTCGGCGAAGCCTGCCGACACGACCAGCAGCGACTTCACGCCGGCTCGGGCACAGTCGAGCACCACGTCGTGGACCTGGGCGGCGGGGACGGCGATGACGGCCAGGTCGACCGCCGCGGGCACGTCGCTGACGCGCTCGTACGTCGGTCGTCCCTCGACGGGCTCACCGCTCCTGCTGACGACCCAGACCTCGCCTGCGAAGCCGGACCCGACGACGTTGCGCAGCACCTGGCGTCCGACCGAGGCCTCGCGCGCGCTCACCCCGACGACGGCGACCGAGCGCGGTCGCAGGAGGGACCGGACGCTGACCGACTCGGCGCGCTGCTCGCGGGCGGCGCGCACCTCCTGGCTCTGCTCGGTGGGGCTGATGTCGAAGGACAGTGCGATCACACCGTCGTCGAACTGCCGGCTCACCTCGTAGCCGGCCTCGGAGAACACCGACAGCATGCGACGGTTCTGCGGCAGCACGTCGGCGATGAAGCGCTGCACGCCGTTCTCCTGGCCGATCGCCGCGAGGTGCTCCAGCAGCACCGACCCGACGCCGCGGCCCTGCATCGCATCGGAGACGTTGAACGCGACCTCGGCGGTCGGGTCGGTCGGACCGTCGATGCGGTCGTAGCGCCCGACCGCGACGATGTCCTCACCCACCTCGACGACCAGCGCGACACGACTGACGTAGTCGACGTGCGTGAAGCGGTGCAGGTCCTTGTCGCTCAGGCGTTTGAGCGGCGCGAAGAAGCGCAGGTAGACCGACTCGGGTGACTGCGCGGTGTGGAAGCGCTGCAGCGCCTCCTCGTCGTCGGGCCGGATCGGTCGGACGTGCGCGACGCTGCCGTCCCGCAGCACGACATCGGCCTCCCACTCCTGCGGGTAGCCCTCGGGTACGGGGCGCTGCGGCGTCATGACCGCAGCATGTCAGGTCGGCACCGGCCAGGCTGTGACCTCAGCGGGCAGCGGTCGGTGTCGCACCGCCGTGCGTCGCCGGGTCGACGACCTCCCAGGTCCGACCGTCGTCGCTGGAGTGCCAGTACCCCCGCACGGTGCGCGGCACGGCGTACACCTGGGCGGCACCCGGGCTCGCGGTCCAGTCGAAGCCGTCCTCGGGGGCACTGCGCAACGGGCGCGTCCAGGTGCGGCCGCCGTCGCCGGTGACCTGGAGGTGCTGGACACCGACCGTGACGCGCGGCGAGCGCGGCCCCCCGCTGGTGGCGACGACCTTGCCGGCCCGCGTCGCAGCAAGGCTGAGCCGGCCGGCCCGCGGCATGCTGAGCTCACCGGCCGCCGCCGACCAGGTACGACCGTCGTCGGCGCTGCGTACGAGGCGGAACTGCGCGGTGCTCCCGGCCGTCCGGATCTCGCACGCCGCGTAGAGCAGGTCCTTCTCACCGGCCGCGGACGTCATCGCCTCCAGCGGGCGCCCGGCGCACTCTGCCGGTGACGACAGCGAGGTCAGGCGCGTGCCGTCGAGCCGCATCGGTCCGCCGGCGCCGGCTGCGGGCTGCACGTAGACCTGACCGTTGCGCAGCACGAGCTGGGCGTCGGCGACCCGGCCCCCGAGACGCCGCGTCGCGACGGGCCCCTGGACCGTCCGCTCGGCCGTCGTCGTCCGGGAGACGTAGAGCGGTCCGCTGCATCCGCCGGTGGAGCAGCCGTCTGCGGAGAGCACCACGACCTTCTGTTCGCCGTCGATCTCGACGTCGAGCACCGTCTCGCCAGGGTGTGCCATCTGGGTGAAGGTCGCGCCCGCGTCGCGGGTCGCCCACAGGTCTCCGCCGAAGACGTAGCCGACCTGCGGCGAGGCGAAGCGTGCCTCGGTGATCGCGTCCTGCGGCTGCACCAGAGGACGCTGGTCACCGGTGGAGCCGTCCATGTCGGCCTGCGCGAAGGAGTGCACCGACCGCCACGACGCCCCGTCGTCACTGGACCGGATCACGGCCGGGCACGCCTTGCCGTCGCACCGGCCCTCGCCGAGGGCGTAGATCGTTCCCTGGTCGGCATAGCTGAGCGACCAGGTCCGAAAGGCCGGGTCCACCGGCCCGGAGACCTGCAGGGCCGACGTCTTGGTCGCGGTCCCCTGCTCCATCCGTTGCACGGTCGGCGTGGTGCTGGTCGCGACCGCCGCACCACGCGTCACCTCGCCCTGCCCGAAGGTCGTCTGGTGCAGTGACCATCCGGCGACGCCCACGGCGACGGCTGCCGCCGCACCGACGGCAGGGCCCCACCACGAGCGGCGGCCGGTGCGGGTGCTCGCACCCTGCACGATGCGCTGCCACTCGGCCGGACCGGCGCGGTCAGGCCGGATGTCGTCCCGCTCCGCAGCGAAGAACCGCGCGACGTCGTCATCGGCCTCATGTGGCTCGCGGCGCTCGTCGTTCATCGCACTCCCTCCAGCTCGGTCGCGAGCAGCCGGCGTGCGTCGTACAGGTCACGCTTGACCGCTCCTTCGGACTTGCGCAGGCTGTGGGCGACCTGCACGACGGGCAGGTCGACGAAGTAGTGCAGCAGCACCACGGCGCGCAACCGGTCCGGCAGCGCGAGCACGGCGTCGCGCACCGACAGGCGGTCGGCGTGGTCGGGCTGCGGCGCGGCGACCTCGGCACCGACCGGGTTGCCTGCGTGCCATCGGTCGTACGCCGCCGCCTCGCGACCCCGTCGCCTCCAGTGGTCACGGACCTGGTTGGTGACGGCGGTGTAGAGCCACGCGCGTGGGTTCTGCACCGAGGACCAGTGCCGCAGCAGACGCACGAACGCCTCCGTCGCGAAGTCGTGCGCGAGGTCGGGGTCGTCCACGAGCCGCGTCGTCCACCCGACCAGGCGGCCGTAGTGGGCGTCGAAGATCTCGCGCACGGCCTCCTCGGCGCCTGCGGACACTGCGGCGCTCCTCTCGGGTTCGGTCTGGACGCGGACGGACGCCCAGCCGGCCACAGCAGTCATGACCGGTACGACGCCTCACGTCGCCGTCCGGTTGGGTGGCCCTGCACACGGGACGACGCGCGCCGACCAGTATCGATCACCTGGCTGCGCCGATGGGTGCCCGGTCGGGTGCTGGACCGGGCGCGCTCGGGTCGGGCGGACGTGCCAGAGTGACCGGGTGCCCGCAACTGTGCTCCTGGTCCAGAACGCCGAGTCCAGCGGACCTGGCCTGCTCACGGGATGGGTCGAGGAGGCCGGGCTGGCACCGCAGCTGTGCCGGGCGTACGACGGCGAGCCGGTCCCGACCCACCCTGGCGGGCATGCCGCCGTGGTGCTGCTCGGCGGCGGGCTGCTGCCTGACGAGGACGACCGAGCACCCTGGCTGGCCGACGAGCGCCGTCTGGCCCAGGCATGCCTCGACGACGGCACTCCCCTGCTCGGCATCTGCCTCGGCGGCCAGCTGCTCGCCCACGTCGGCGGTGGCCGCGTCGAGGGCAACCACGGACTGCCCGAGAAGGGCGTCACCGACATCACGCTGACCGACGCCGCCGCGGACGACCCGCTCCTCGCCGACCTCGCTGCGACCGTGCCTGCGGTCGAGAGCCATCGCGACGCGATCACCATGCTGCCGTCGACCGCCGTCTGGCTCGCTCGCAGCGAGCGCTGCCCGCACCAGGCGTTCCGGCTCGGTGAGCGAGCCTGGGGCACGCAGTTCCACCCCGAGGTCGGCGCCGACCGCATCGCGCAGTGGAACCCTGACGACGTCCGCGAGCTGGGCTTCGACCCCGACGACGTGCTCGCACGTGCCCGCGAGGCCTCACCCGAGCTCGAACGCACCTGGCACGACGTGGTGCACCGATTCCTCACGCTCGCCACTGCCTGACCACACCTGTCCCACCGAGGAGCCGACCATGGAGCTGCAGGAGGCGGTGCGCAAGCGCCGCATGATCCGCCGTTACGACCCCGACCGACCCGTGCCCGCCGAGGTGCTCGACCGCGTCCTCGAGCTGGCGCTGCGTGCCCCGAGTGCGGGGTTCAGCCAGGGCTGGGACTTCGTCGTCCTCGACCAGGACGCCGACCGCGACGCGTTCTGGTCAGCCACGGTCGAGGAGGACGACGAGCCCGACGCCTGGCTCGCGGGACTGCAGACTGCTCCGGCGCTCGTCCTGTGCTGCTCGGACAAGCAGACCTACCTCGAGCGCTACGCCGAGGACGACAAGCCGTGGCAGGACATGGACGAGTCGCACTGGCCGGTGCCCTACTGGGACATCGACACCGGGATGGCCGCGCTGCTGATGCTGCTCGTCGCGGTCGATGAGGGTCTGGGAGGCCTGTTCTTCGGCGTCCCCGCTGAGGCGCACGACACCGTGCACGAGACGTTCGGCATCCCCAAGGACCACACGATCGTGGGCGTCGTCGCGCTCGGGTACGCCGCCGAGTCCGATCCCAGCGGCAGCACCCGCAAGCGGGCCCGGCGCGGCGTCGGCGAGGTCGTGCACCGTGGGCGCTACGGCACCCCGTACGAGCCGTCAGCCTGACGCGACGACGTAGGACGGGTCCAGGGCGGCCAGATCGGGCGCACCGGCCAGCCCCATGAGGTGCGCGAGGTCGTCCTGCAGTGCGGTCAGCAGGTCACGCACGCCGTCCGCTCCTCCGCATGCGAGCGCGTAGATCGCCGGTCGCCCGAGCAGGACGGCATCCGCCCCGAGCGCGAGCGCGACGAGGACGTCGTACGCGTTGCGGAGACCTCCGTCGACGAGCACCGGCGCCCGGCCACCGACCGCCGCGACGACCTCGGGCAGCGCCGACGCCGTGGGCACCACACGGTCCAGCTGTCGTGCGCCGTGGTTGCTGACGACGATGCCCTCCGCACCCGCGTCGAGGCACGCGGTGGCGTCGTCGCCGCGCAGGACGCCTTTGACGAGGACGGGCAGTCCTGACAGCTCGTGCAGCCACCTGATCTGCTCGGTCGTGATGCCGGGGTCGGCCGCGAGCGCCGAGATGTCGCGCCCGGTGAGGTGCCGTCCGAGGTTGTCGTCGGCTGCCGCGTCGACGAGGGCCGCCGCGTGCTCGGCTCGTGCCCTGCGCGACACGTACGGCGTGTCACCCGTCAGCACGAGGGCTGATGCTCCGGCGTCGACGCACCGGCCCACCATCGCCTCGGTGATGTCGCGCGCGGCGGTGACGTAGACCTGCATCCACCACGGGCCGGTCGCGGCGGCGGCGACGTCCTCGAACGTGCGCGAGGTGCGTGTCGACACGCAGAACGCCGCACCGGAGGCCCCTGCCCCCGCGACGGACGCCCGCTCGCCGTCCGGGTGGTAGAGCCCGTGCGATGCGGTCGGGGCGACGACGACGGGGAGCGCCAGGCGGTCGCCGTACAGTGTGGTGCTGGTGTCGACGGTGCGGACGTCGCGGAGCACGTGGGGCCTGAATCGCCAACGGTGCCAGGCGTTCTCAGCCTCGTCGAGCGATGTCTCGGCGCCGGCACCGGTCTCGATGTAGTCCCACACGGCCGGTGGCAGCAGGGCCTGTGCTCGCTGTCTGAGCACGGCGATGTCGAGGGGCGGAACGACACGGTCTGATGCGGTCACGACGCCTAGCATGCCTGCCATGCCGACGCGTCCCGTCCGAGTTGCCGTTCAGCTGCAGCCGCAGGACGCCGACTACGCCCAGATCCGTGACGCCGTACGCCGCGCCGAGGACCTGGGCGTCGACGTCGCGTTCAACTGGGACCACTTCCGGCCGCTGCGGGGTGACGTCGACGGCAAGCACTTCGAGTGCTGGACGATGCTCGCCGCCTGGGCCGAGCAGACCTCGCGCATCGAGCTCGGCGCCCTCGTCACCTGCAACGCCTATCGCAACCCCGACCTGCTCGCCGACATGGCCCGTACTGTCGATCACATCTCGGGCGGTCGGCTGATCCTGGGCATCGGATCCGGTTGGCACCGAACGGAGTTCGAGGACTACGGCTATGAGTTCGGCACGGCCGGGAGCCGCCTCGACGCACTCGGTGAGGCGCTCCCCCGCATCGAGTCCCGCCTGGCCAGGCTCAACCCGCCACCCACCCGTGACATCCCCGTCCTCATCGGTGGCGGCGGCGAGCGCAAGACGCTCCCGCTCGTCGCCCGGCACGCCGACCAGTGGCACTGGTTCGCCGGGCCGGACGAGCTCCCGCACAAGCTCGACGTGCTTCGTGGACACTGCGCGGCGATCGGCCGGCCGTTCGAGGAGATCGAGCTGTGCGCCGGCGTCGGCGGCCTGGGCCGTGCGGGCCTGCCGCCGCAGCTGCCGGAGGTCGAGGGCGAGCCGTTGCGGGCGCTCGGTGTCACGATGTTCACGATCAACGTGGTCGGGCCGTCGTACGACATGTCGTTCGTCCAGCCCTGGCTCGACTGGCGCGACCGCCTCAACGCCTAAGGTCGCTCTCGTGACCTCTCGCCCCGTACGCATCGCCGTCCAGATCCAGCCCCAGCACGCCGACTACGCCCAGATCCGTGACGCCGTACGCCGCGCCGAGGACCTCGGCGTCGACGTCGCGTTCAACTGGGACCACTTCTACCCGCTGTCCGGTGAGCCCGAGGGCAAGCACTTCGAGTGCTGGACCATGCTCGCCGCCTGGGCCGAGCAGACCAGCCGCATCGAGATCGGTGCCCTCGTCACCTGCAACAGCTATCGCAACCCCGACCTGCTCGCCGACATGACGCGCACCGTCGACCACATCTCGGGCGGTCGGCTGATCCTGGGCATCGGCTCGGGCTGGTTCGAGAAGGACTACTCCGAGTACGGCTACGAGTTCGGCACGGCCGGCACGCGGCTGGACGCGCTCGGTGCGGCTCTGCCCCGCATCGAGAAGCGCCTGGGCCGCCTCAACCCGCCGCCCACGCGCGACATCCCCGTCCTCATCGGCGGCGGCGGTGAGAAGAAGACGCTGCGCTTCGTCGCTCAGCACGCCGACATCTGGCACACGTTCTCCGACGGCGACGAGCTCACGCACAAGATCGGTGTGCTGCGCCAGCACTGCGCCGACGTCGGACGCGATCCGTCCGAGATCGAGATCTCGGTCAACGCCGGCACGTCGACACCGCAGGAGTACGGCGACGCCCACCGGGCTCTGGGGGCTTCTCTGTTCACCCTGCCGGTGGGCGGCCCGGACTACGACTTCACGCCCGTACGCCAGTGGCTCACCTGGCGGGACGCGGTCAACGGCTCCTCCGCCTGAGTCTCGGATCGACAGCACTGCCAGGCGATTTCCTACGCCTGGCAGTGTCCTGCCGAAGGAATTCCGAAAGCCTCATCACCGAGGCCGCAACGGTCCTACCCTTCCCGCATGGGGTGGGGAATCACAGTGAACGGCCGGGCTGTCGCATGCTCCGGAGCGCTGCTTGCGGCATTCGCGCTGTCGGGCTGCGAGCCCGTCGACCAGGGTGCGCCGAGCGCGACCGTGCCTGCAGCGCCGGCTGCGGTGACCGCAGCCGATGCTGCAGCAGCACCGTCGACGAACGACACCTCGGCCGGCACGTCCACGCCCTCCACGGCACCGGCTGCACCCTCCTCGGCCGCCCCAGCCGCACCACCGACCTCTGCACCGCCGTCGGCTGACGCCGCGGGCTCCCCCACTAGTGGCTCCAAGAAGGCAGCCGCGGCTGCGGCAGGAGGCGGTGCGGCGTACGCGGTGGTCAGCGTGATCGACGGCGACACGATCCGGGTCTCGATCAACGGCCGCCGCGAGAAGGTCCGGCTGATCGGCCTCGACGCACCTGAGTCGAAGAAGCCTGGCGTGCAGGTGCAGTGCTTCGCGCAGAAGGCGGCGAGCAAGATGCAGTCGCTCGTGCAGAGCCGCAGCGTGCGCCTCGCGGCGGACCCGACGCAGGCCGACCGTGACCGCTACGGCCGGCTGCTGCGGCACGTCTACACGCTCGACGGCCGCAGCGTGGCGGCCGTCCTGATCCGCGGCGGCTACGCGCGCGACTACACCTACGCCGCGCCGTACGCCGGCCAGGCGGACTACCGGGCCGCGCAGCAGCAGGCACAGAGCACCCACGCCGGGCTGTGGGGCGCCTGTGGTGGTTTCCCCGCCGAGGTGCCGTTCGCGGCCGCGCCTGCTCCGGACCCGAAGCCCAAGGCTTCGGCCACACCGACGAAGAAGGCTGCTCCGCGTACGCCGGTGAAGGCCGCCGAGCCCGCGAAGCCCCAGGGCAGCTGCGACATCAAGGGCAACATCAACGACGAGGGCGAGAAGATCTACCACGTCCCCGGCCAGCAGTTCTACGACAAGACCAAGATCTCGCCGTCCAAGGGCGAGCGGATGTTCTGCTCCGAGAGCGACGCCCGCGATGCCGGCTGGCGCAAGGCCAAGGTCTGACCGGCCGACGGCAGGACCCCGAAGATCGAGCACGCCTATGGGGCACCCACCTCGCGGGGCAACGCACAGGACGCACCGGGCTCCTCCATCGTGATGGCTCGTCGCGAACCTCGCTCGCGCCACCGGTACAGCCTCATTCGTGGCGCCCGAGGTCGAGGAAGTCCCGGAGCCAGGAGCGCATCTCGTGCAGCGTCGACCGGTCGACCTGACCGGAGCTGCGGGTGATGCGACGACGGTCGACGGTGCGGGGCTGCTCGGTCATCGCGAACGAACGCTCCTCCAGGCCGGTTGAGCCGGTCAGCCTGACGTGGTTCGGAAGGCCGCGGTCGCGCGTCGTGACAGGAACGACGATGACGACGTTGGGGACGACCGCGAGGTACTCCGGGCCGGAGACGATCACTGCTGGCCGATGCCCGCTCTGCTCCGAGCCGATGACGGGGCTGAGGTTGACCCACACCACCTCCCCGCACGCCAGGTCAGGCACCCGCGAGTCCGTCCTCACCGGCCGCGTCCCACTCAGCCGTCTCGCCGGCGTAGTCGTCGTCCGCCGGTAGCGCTGCGTATGCCGCCTTCACGGCCGCGAAGCGCTCAGCCCGGTCGTGCTCATCCAGCATGCGCTCCAGCAGCACGGCAGGCGTGACGCCGTGCGCACGCGCTCGATCATTGATGCGGTCGCGGGCGTGCCGGGTGACCTTGATCGTGGTGTTCGCTGCCATCGCTCCATCGTATCCCGCGATCGCCCAGGCCGGTAGACCAAATGCGCTACCTTCCGCGCCACTCCGCCTCGACGCGGCGAGCCTGACCCACGCGACACGCCGACGCGACCATCATGGGAGGCTGACCGGGCGTTGTACACGCGTGCGACGCACCGCCCATCACATGCAGGAGAACGCACGCCTCATGGCTCGCCGTAGCAAGACCCCGTCGGACGACGACCTCAAGGACGTCGTCGAGAACATCGTCGACATCAGCGTCCAGGACGAGATGGAGGCCGCCTACCTCGAGTACGCCTACTCCGTCATCTACTCGCGCGCGCTCCCCGACGCCCGTGACGGCCTGAAGCCCGTGCAGCGGCGCATCCTCTACGCGATGGACGAGCTGGGCCTGCGTCCCGACCGAGGCCACGTGAAGTCCTCCCGCGTGGTCGGCGAGGTCATGGGTAAGTACCACCCGCACGGCGACCAGGCGATCTACGACACCCTCGTACGCATGGCGCAGCCGTTCACCATGCGCCTGCCGCTCATCGACGGCCACGGCAACTTCGGCTCGCTCGACGACGGCCCGGCTGCCGCGCGATACACCGAGGCGCGCCTCGCCCCTGCGGCGATGCTCATGACGGCCAGCCTCGACGAGAACACCGTCGACTTCGTCCCCAACTACGACGACCAGTTCACCCAGCCCGGCGTGATGCCGGCGGCGTTCCCCAACCTGCTCGTCAACGGTGCGAGCGGCATCGCGGTCGGTATGGCCACCAACATGGCGCCGCACAACCTCGGTGAGGTCATCGCCGCGGCCCGCCACCTGATCAAGCACCCAGACTGCTCGCTCGATGACCTGATGAAGTTCGTCCCCGGCCCGGACCTGCCGCTCGGCGGTCAGATCGTCGGGCTCGACGGTATCCGTGACGCCTACCTCACCGGGCGCGGCTCGTTCAAGACCCGCGCGACCGTGCGCATCGAGAACGTCACCCCGCGCCGCAAGGGCATCGTGGTCACCGAGCTGCCCTATCTCGTCGGCCCCGAGAAGGTCATCGAGCGCATCAAGGACCTGCACAACGCCAAGAAGCTGCAGGGCATCTCCGACGTCAAGGACCTGTCCGACCGCGAGCACGGCCTGCAGCTGGTCATCGAGATCAAGAACGGGTTCAACCCCGAGGCGGTGCTCGAGAACCTCTACAAGCTCACGCCGCTGGAGGACTCCTTCGGCATCAACAACGTCGCGCTCGTCGAAGGTCAGCCCCGCACCCTCGGCCTCAAGGAGCTGCTGCGTGTCTACGTCGACTTCCGCATCGACGTCGTACGCCGGCGCACCCAGTTCCGCCTCGACAAGCACGAGCGCGACCTGCACCTCGTCGAGGGTCTGCTGCTGGCGATCGTCGACATCGACGAGGTCATCCAGATCATCCGCAGCTCCGACGACGCCGCAGCCGCCCGTACGCGCCTGATGCAGATCTTCGACCTCACCGAGCTGCAGGCCAACTACATCCTCGACCTGCAGCTGCGGCGCCTGACGAAGTTCTCCCAGATCGAGCTCGAGAAGCGCCGCGACGAGCTGATCAAGGCCATCGAGGCGCTGCGCGCGATCCTCGACGACGAGAAGCTCCTCCACAAGACCGTGTCCGACGAGCTCGCCGCCGTCGCCAAGGAGCACGCGACCCCGCGGCGCACCGTCCTGCTGGAGTCCAGTGGCCAGACCGCTACTGCCGCAACGCCGTTGGAGGTCGCGGACGACCCGTGCTGGGTGCTGCTGTCCTCGACCGGACTGCTCGCGCGCACCACCACGGCCGACCCGTTGCCGACCGAGGGCACCAGGCGCAAGCACGACGCGGTGCTCGCGGCCGTACGCACCACGGCCCGAGGCGAGTACGCCGTCGTCACCTCGGCCGGTCGGCTCATCCGGCTCTCCGCGATCGACCTGCCCACCCTTCCCCCGAGTGCCGACGCGCCGAACCTGTCGGGCGGGGCACCGCTGGCGGCGTACGTCGACCTGCCGCAGGGTGAGCAGGCCCTGACGCTCACGACGACGTCCGACGCGGGCGCCGGCATCGCCCTCGGCACCGCGGCCGGCGTCGTCAAACGCGTCAACCCCGACTACCCGTCGGGCAAGTCGTCGTTCGAGATCATCAGCCTCAAGGACGGCGACCGCGTCGTCGGCGCGGTCGAGCTGGCCACTGGTGAGGAAGAGCTCGTGTTCGTCACCAGCGACGCGCAGCTGCTGCACTACTCCGCGAGCCTGGTCCGCCCGCAGGGCCGCGCCGCCGGCGGTGTCGCCGGCGTCAAGCTCGGCTCGGGCGCGAGTGCCGTGTCGTTCGGCGCCGTCGACCCCGCCCGCACCAACGTCGTCGTCACGATCGCCGGCTCGTCCGGTGCGCTGCCCGGCACCGAGTCGGGCTCGATCAAGGTGACTCCGTTCGAGGAGTACCCCTCCAAGGGCCGCGCCACCGGCGGTGTGCGCTGCCACCGGTTCCTGCGTGGTGAGGACGAGCTGATGCTGGCGTGGGTCGGCGCACAGCCTGCGCGCGCTGCCAGCGCCAACGGTGTCGCCGTCGACCTGCCGCCCGCCGAGGGTCGTCGTGACGGCTCGGGGCAGCCTGCTCCCGCGCCGATCGCGGCCATCACCGCGGCGTTGTCCTAGGCGGTGTCGTCCGCCCGGCACCGGCTCGTAAGGTGCCAGGCGTGACGACCACCCATGCGACCAGCCGTCCCGACGCGTGCTCCGTGCAGTGGGAGGACGCCGGCCTGCCCGCGTGGGGTACGGCCTCGCAGGCCCAGTTCTGGGTGGCTCTGGAGCAGCCCGGTCCGTGGGGCCGTGAAGCCGCCCTCGACTCGCACCTGAGCACCGAGGCGGGACACCGGCTCAGCCAGGCGTGCGCGGACGCGGGCGGCCGCCTGCTGCTCGTACGCGCTCCCGGCCGCCACGCCGATGCCCACTCCGAGGTCGACGGCCACCGGGTCTGGGTCGCGGGTGGCCTGGCCGACGAGCCGTGGCTGCTCGAGGGCGAGGTGGAGGACCCGGCCGAGCTGCTCGCCCTCCCCTGGGCCGACCTGCTCGGCACCGAGCCCGACCGGGTCGAGGCCGCCGTCCCGACCCTGGAGGAGACCCGCGAGCCGCTGCTGCTGGTCTGCACCAACGGTCGCCGTGACATCTGCTGTGCGGTCCGTGGCCGCCCGGTCGCTCTCGAGGCCGCCGAGCTCCTGCCCGGACGTGTCCTGGAGTGCTCGCACACCGGCGGGCACCGGTTCGCTCCGACCGGGATCATGCTCCCCTCGGGTCAGACCTGGGCGAGGCTCACTGCTGAGCGGGCCGTCGCAGCGTTCGGGGCCGAACGCCGAGGTGAGATCCCCGCCGAGCTCAACGACCCGGCGTACGACCGCGGCCGCAGCTGCCTGTCCCCCGCCGCCCAGGCCGCGCAGTCGTGGGTACGCCAGCAGTCCGGCGAGCTCGGTCTGGTCGCGCTGCGTACGCCCACCGATGCGGGCGAGGGCGCGGTCCGGGTGACCGGTGCCGACGGCCGGGTCTGGGACGTCCGCGCCACCCGGCACGAGGGGGCGCAGGTCACCGACTCGTGCGGCAAGCCGGCGAAGCCCTCGATCACCTGGACCGTCGAGCCCGCCTGACCCCGCTCTCAGTCGCCCTCGAAGTGGTCGGGGTCGCGGATGTACGTCTTGCGGGCGTAGAGGGCCCGGTTCAGGAACCACGTCACGGCCCAGAGCACGATTCCGACTGCGAGCAGGCCGCCCGCGATCTGGTACTGCTCACGCTGCTCCTCGGTACGTGCCCAGGGCCCGGCCAGGAAGAAGCACGTTGCTGCGCCGACGTACGGCAGAACCGTGGGCGTGCGGAAGTGGGCGTGCTCGACGGGGTTGCGACGCAGCACCAGCAGGGCCACGTTGACCACGGTGAACACGCACAGGAGCAAGAGCGCCGTCGTTCCTCCGAGCAGCTTGATCGCGTTGGACCCGCTCTCCGTGCCGCTGGCGCGCACGACGTAGACGATCAGTCCGAAGGAGATCAGTGTCGTGAAGATGATCGACACCCATGGTGTACGCCGGGTGGGGTGGACCCTCCCGAACGCCGCCGGCAGGACCTGCTGATTGGCCATGCCATAGAGGAGGCGACTGGCCATCAGCATGTTGATGAGGGCTGAGTTGGCCACAGCAAACATGCCGATGAACGGGAAGATCTTGTCGAACGGCAGATCCGGCGCGCCTGCGGCGACCACCTGAGTGAGCGCCGAGCCCTTGTCCGGGTCGGACAGGTCACCGACCGGCACCAGTGCCACCGCCGTGATCGCGACGAGCACGTAGATCAGCCCGGTAATGCCCAGACCGGTCAGCATCATGCGCGGGAAGTCGCGGACCGGGTGCTCGCACTCCTCGGCCATGTTGACCGAGTCCTCGAAGCCGACCATCGCGAAGAACGCCAACGAGGTCGCCGCGGTGACCGCGAAGAAGGTCGACTTGTCCTCGGAGGACTCGAACACCGTCACCCGTGAGAAGTCGGCGTCGCCCTGGGTCACGGCGTACAGGCCGACCATGATGATCATCAGCAGCCCGGAGAGCTCGACTGCAGTCAGGACGACGTTGGCCTTGACACTCTCGCCCACACCACGAAAGTTCACGGCGGCCACCAGGGCCATGAAGGCCAGGGCGATCAGCATGATCTCGGTGCCCCCGACCTCGAAGCCGAGGTCGAACCCGTCGTTGAGGAAACCCGCGAATGCGTTGGACGCCGTTGACGCCGAGGTGATGCCGGAGCACATCACAGCGAACGCGATCAGGAACGTCACGAAGTGCACGCCGAAGGCCTTGTGCGTGTACAGCGCGGCACCGGCCGCCTGGGGATACTTGGTGACCAGTTCCAGGTAGGAGCAGGCGGTGACGGTGGCCACCAGGAAGGCAGCAAGGAACGGCGCCCATGCGGCTCCGCCGACCTCCTTGGCGACGTCGCCGGTGAGTGCGTAGACCCCGGTGCCGAGGATGTCGCCGACGATGAACAGCAGCAACAGCTTCGGGCCCATGACCCGCCTGAGCTCAGTCTGCGGCTGCGCTCCGGCGGGCTCGGCTTCAGCGGTGTGGCTCATAGCAGTCCAACTTGTCGTGCCGTGGCCGTCCCTGTCCAGTGAAACGCCAGGTGAGACACCGGAAAACTCAGCTCTTGGCGGCCTTGGCCTTCGCCTTGGCAGCCTTCTTGAAGTCGCGCACCTTCTGCAACGACGTCTCGTCGACGACGTCTGCGACGGACCGGAAGCTGCCCTCCTCGGCGTACGGGCCGATCGCCTCGCGCCAGCCGTCGTGCTGCACGCCGAGCTGCTTGGCGAGCAGCGCCGCGAAGATGCGCGCCTTCTGGTCACCGAACCCGGGCAGCGCCTTCAGCCGCTTGACCAGCTCACCGGTCGAGGAGGCTGTGGTCCAGATCGTCGCGGCGTCACCGTCGTACTCGTCGCGCACGGTCGTGGCGAGCTGCTGCACCCGCCCGGCCATCGAGCGGCCGTAGCGGTGGATCGCCGGCGGGGTCGAGCACAGGTCGGCGAACGCCTCCGGGTCGGCGGCGGCGATCTTGGCCGGGTCCAGCGTCCCGAACCGGTCGGCGATCTTGGCCGGACCGCGGAACGCGTGCTCCATCGGGTACTGCTGGTCGAGGGCGGCGACCATGGAGCATCTGCCTCATAAACGAGGCAAAACGTGAACCGCCGTTGTCCTCAACCATGGAACGTGCAATGCCAACCATGGAGCTCGCAAAGGGCACCACGGCCGATCCCCTCGGAGCGGGCGTGGTGCCTAGGAAGCTGAAGCCTTAGCGGCGGCCTTCTTCTGCTTCTTGAACTCGCGCACCTTGAGAAGGCTGTCCTGATCGACGATGTCGGCCACGGAGCGGTGGCCCTCCAGCGCGTAGTCGCCGGCGGCCGCCTCCCAACCCTCGGGACGGACATCGAGCTGCTTGGCCAGCAAAGCGACGAAGATCTGGCTCTTCTGCTTCCCGAAGCCCGGCAGGGCCTGGATGCGCTTGAGCAAGTCCTTGCCCGAGTCGGCTTCCTCCCAGAGCCGAGCGGTGTCCCCGTCGTAGGTCGACACGATGAAGGCAGCCAGCTCCTGCATACGACCGGCCATCGACCCAGGGAACCGGTGGATCGCCGGCGTCTGGCTGCACAGCGCTTTGAACTCCTCCGGGTCGGCCGCCGCGATCGCACTCGGCTCGAACGAACCCATACGGTTGAGCACCTTCCACGGTCCGCGGAACGCGTGCTCTACGCCGTACTGCTGGTCCAGCATGAGGGACACCACCAGCGCGAACGCGTTGGAAGAGTTCACCTCGTCGGCTTCCGGATCGCCCGTAACGGTCACCGGGTGGGCTTTCGGATCGGTCATGACCACATCATCCCTCAGACAGGCCGCGGCGTCGCTCCCGCGGACCTCCCTCCTCGTCCGGCCCAGGCAGGCTTCGAACGAACATCGGCTCTCAGCTGACGTCCAAGTCGGTGGCCCACCCATCGGGCGAATGTTGACCAGGTCCGGCTCGGGTAGATCCACCGCGGACCTGTTCGGCACGAGGCCTCCCGGTGCGCAGGCCATCCTTAAGGTGTTGCACGCCGATCCCGCCTCTGCCGGATCCACTGCTGCCGTCCGAAGACACATGTCGGCCCACCCGACCAAAGGACCTCGCCATCCTGAGCGCGGACAACGACAATCAAGGCAACGGACGCAAGCACAGCCTTGGGAGGCGCACATAATGTCCGAGACGACGCAGATCTACACGATGCGCGAGCTCAGCATGGACACGCCGCGCGTCATGAGGGAGATCAACGAGCGTGGTCGACCCGCGGTGATCACGCGCCGTGGCCGGTTCGTGGCGTTGATCACGCCGCTTGCTGATGCCGAGGTGGAGTCCGTTGCACTGTCAGCGGCCGTGGCTGCCTCCCAGGACCGCGCGCAGCTTGTGGGAGAGGAGCGCGTCTGATCAGTCGGCACGCTCTACCGATGCGCAGAGTCGCTGAGCCACCGTCGTCCTGACCGGTGCGCGGGCGGCCACTCGGCTCACAGTGGCATCAACCGCCTGCCACCTCGGGCCGTGGAGCATGCAACGTGGCCCCAACGAGAGCTCGTCGAACCTGTGGCCCGCGCTCGCAGCAAGACACCGTCATGCCTGTCCGCACTTGGAGTTCAGGCGCGGATCTCGAATCCTTGCTCAGACGAGCCTTTATGCCCTAATGAAGGACTCGCGGATGCCGAGGTCGTGCACCAGGATCGTGCCGTTGATGATCTCGTGCCGGATGATCCGGTCGTCTCGAACGGCGGGCTTGTCAGCGAACTCGGCATACCGGTCGTTGCTGATCACGTAGGTGTAGGGATCCGCGGCTGCGTCGAGAATGGTCTCGTCTGCCGTCCGCCTTGTCGCAACGACATGCACAGTTGCGCCGGGGAGCTGCGCCCGCAGGGCACGGTCTCCAAAGCGCAGGATGCGACGGATCGAGGCGTCGAACACGACCGTGACATCTCGTGTGGTCGCAAGTCGTGCCACGAGCGGCTGCAGCGCGGTCAGGCCGATGAATGCGGACTCCTCATAGCAGAGATTGCTGCCGTCCAGGATCACTGTCTTCACGTCGCGCGACGCTCGCGACGCGAGCTGCTCGAGCCGGGACTCGGTCTTGGCAATGTCGCGCTCGACCGCCGCCAGCCGTCGTCGTCTGTTCGCGACGACCTTCCGGGGGCTCCGAGTGCCGAACCGTCCTTCGCACTGCTCGTGCAGCAAGGCTCGCTCGTAGCTATTCGTAGCAGCCCCCAGGTCGCTATCGAGACGTTCGGCTGCAGCGATGTCGTCCTTGAACCTTGCAGCGTCAGCCCGATAGGTGCCCAGGATGCGCAGCGGACTCTCGAGCGCTGCGTCCACCTCGTCGCGCCGGCGCTCCAGGTCCTCCAGCGTCCGCCGGTTCGACGTGACGTCGGCGTCCAGCTGGTCCACGACCTGTGCGAGCTTCACCGGGTCCATCGCGTCGTAGCGCGCCACCTCCGCGAACGCGGCCTTCCTGCGCTGCTTATGAGGTCGCAGGTCACGCTTGATGCTGCGGAGCTCAGCCTGGTGCTTGTTCAGCTGATCGCGCTGCCTCTCCAGATGGCCCTTGGCTTCGTCGCGCTCCGCTGAGAACCAGTACATCGGGTTCCACCCGAGGTTCGCGCGCTGCACCTGGGTGCCCACGGCGCGTTCTGTGCGGGCGACTCGCTCCTCGGCCTCCATGAGATCCCGCTCCAAGGCCGCGACTTCCGCTTCCTCACGTGCCAGCGTTCTGCGCGCGGCCTCGACGTTGAAGCTGCCGTGCCACGCAAGATCCTCTTGAGCTGAGCTGCGCTCCTGTTCCATGCCGCCCAGCGTCTTGCGGAGCGCCGTGCACTCGGCGGCAAGCGGGTTGTAGGTCAAGCTGCCTCCTCGGCATTGAGAGCTGAGCACACCCCGTCCGCGGCCAGCTGGACTCATTGTGCATGTGGCGGGTCAGCTCGCGTCTGCTTGTTAGCGATGTCAGGACCGCGTCCGGCCAGCGCTGTTCGCTGCCAGACCTGCACCCTGCGTGCGCTCGAGGTCGATGTTGCCGAAGTCGCGGTGGCTGTCCGACGAAGCGGCTAGGTTCCGGGCATGACAGACGACCTGGACGTGCTGCTGCGAGCACTCGCCGACGACCTCGGGGACCCGACCGGCTGGGGCGCTCCGGTGGAGTTCGGCGACTCCCTGGCGCTCTGCGCGCTGAACTCGGCGTACTCGCTGCGCGCGACGTCGGTGTCTGTCCAGCGCGTCCTGGCCCGCTACCGCGCCGTCCGTCCGAGCGCCGAGACCGACAGCGGCCCGGACCTCGTCAAGGCCATGGACGACGCCGGCGGGCCGGAGGCATTCGCCCGGGACGTGCTGCGCAACACCACCGTGCTGCCTGGCACATCACGACTGCGCACCGTCGGCATCCACGAAGGGCTGAGCAGGCTGGCGGCGCTGGCCTCGCCAGTGAGGACCGCGGAGCAGCTGCGCGCAGCCGCGAAGGACCCAGCAGCGAGCCAGGCATGGCAGTCCGTACTTGGGCTCGGTCAGCTCGCCTGGTCCTACCTGCTCATGAACGCCGGCGTCGGTACCGAGACCAAGCCCGACGTGATGGTGACCCGCTACCTGTCCCGCCGTCTTGGCGCAGCCCATCTCTCCAGGGAGCAGACCCACGAGCTGCTCACGAAGGCCGCCGCCAGCCTCGGTGTCGAGCCGAGGGCGCTGGACCGCGCGATCTGGCAGTACGAGAGCCCCTCGAGCAGGTAGGCGGCCGAGGGCGCTCGCAGTCGACCCGGTCGGCCAAGCCAGCCGGCTTCTGCGCACGTCGGGAAAGTTCAGCGGCACAAGGATTTATCGTGACGTCGCGCCCTAGCGCGGCGCAGCAGCACGGCAAGGGGGGTGCCATGGTCAGCGAACCGCACGGCGCATCAGCACACACGAGCCGAGGCGACCTGGCCCCGGCAGAGTGGAAGCGCATCTGCGCGAGCATGCCCATTGCCTGCGTCGACCTGGTGCCAGTACACACTGACTCCGCCGGCACAGTGACCCACGTCGGCCTGATCCTGCGCGAGACGCCATGGGGCACCCAGAAATGGTGCCACGTCGGCGGCAGGGTGCGGCGCGGAGAGACGCTCCAGGACGCCGCAAGGCGACACCTGGACGAGACCCTCGAGCTGACCGAGACCGAGCTTGATGCGGCGCTCCAGGGGATGCGGAGCCGCACCCAGGTCCCGGTCATGGAGTGGTTCCCCGAAGCGCGCGAGCCCACGGGCTCGTACGGCACCGATCCCCGCAAGCATGCCGTGTCCGTGACGGTGGCAGCGGTGCTCGAAAGCGAGGCTGAGCCACGCGTCGGCGGTGAGGCGATCTTCTTCCGGTGGTTCCCGGTCACGAGCCTGCCCGCCGACTTGTGGCCCGGGTCGGAGAGGGCCATCGTGTCCGCGGTCGACTGGGTGCGGCCACGCGGGGCTGAGCTCACGTACACCACGGTCGCCGCGCGATACAACGCCCAGAACACCCTGATGTGGCAGACCCCCGCGCTCGCGCTCACCGCCCAGGCGTTCCTCCTCACCATTGCGATGTCCGCTGGGTCGCCGACCGTCGGCCGCGTCATCTCGTCGCTGCTTGCGGTCCTCATCTCGTTGCTCAGCATCCAGCTCATGCTCAAGCACTCGGCCTACGAGCTTGCCGACCGGAAGACGCTCGAACACCTCGAACACGCGATGGGCCTGCAGCCTGTCCATTCCACGCCCGCGCCACTGCGAGGTCTGGCAGGCCAGAAGAGCCGGACCTGGTGGGTCACAGGGCTCGCGCTACTCGGTGTCGCTGCCATGGCGAACCTCGTTCTGGTGCTGGTCGCACCAAGTCTGTACTGACCGAGGTCGACCGGCCGGCAATGCAAGGTCTCGTCGAACAAGCGCTCGCGACGTCAGCCGCCGGGGCACCGCCAGACGTCGTGAGCGCCGGCATCTGCTCCAGTACGCTCCAAACACGACCGGTCCGGGAGGAGGTGCTTCTCACCTATGGCTGCCGACACCGTCCGAACAACTCGCAGCGGAGATCGTTTCCACTACCTTTGGGCGTCCCTACACGCTCTTCGGCTACTTGACCCGACCAGCGACCTTCGGTCGATCAGCATCGAAGGTCCAACTGACGGTGAGCACGTGCCAAGCGAAGAGATCATCGACGTCGCGGAGTACTTCGGTCGAGGCCCTGACGACACGCCAAGCGGCGTCCATTATCACCAGCTCAAGCACTCCTCTGTCCGCGTTGATGACCCAATTACAAGCTCTGAGTTGGGCAAGACCCTGAGCAAGTTCGCGGACATCTACCGTGACGCCCTCGCCGCCGGCAGTGCAGCCAACATCCGGTTCAGTTTCGTCAGCAACCGACTCCTGAACGCTAAGGTTCGCCAATCCCTGACCGACTTGCGCTCGGGGCGGCCCCCGTCACATGCAACTGAAGGGAACTACCTTCGCGACGCGCTGGGATTCGGAGCGGAAAGGACCGCCGAACAGAAGTTCTTTGATCGTTTCACGGTCAACGACGGGGTCCCTGGGGTGGAACACACTGAGCGGATCCTGACCGATGAGTTCAAGGACTACCTGCCAGGCGGTGGTACCGGATCCGAGCTCGCTGACCTGATGAACCACATCTCCCGGATGGCAACCCACGAGGCCAAATCAAACACCCTTACGCGTCACGACCTTCTTGTCATCCTAAGAACGACGGAGGATCAGCTCTTCCCCGCGTTGCCGGCTTTTGAAGACCTTGAACATGTGATTGAGACACCTGACGTTGACCGCATTGCCTCCATCCTTCGCTCTGGGAACCAGCCCAAACTCCTTATCACCGCGCACGGAGGCGTCGGCAAGTCGATCTTCGTCGGAATGCTGAAGGACAAGCTCGAGGATGTATCGTCGACGCTGCTGTTCGACAGTTTCGCGGGCGGAGATTACCGGCAACTCGGTAAGCGGCGGCACCAGCACAGAATTGCCTTGACCCAGCTTGCGAACGAGCTCGCCGGTAGAGGTCTGTGTACCGCCTTGATCCCGTCCCAGGTCGCGGAACCGGGCGATTACCTCAACGCATTTGAGAGCAAGGTCCGCAAGGCGTGCGCTTCTCAACCAGAGTCGTTGATCACGATCGTCATTGATGCTGCTGACAACGCGGTGATGGCCGCATCTGCCTTCCGTGAGCGACCGTTTATAGCAGATCTGTTTGATATTTCCTGGCCAGCAAACTTTCGCCTCGTTGCACTCTGCCGACCGGAGCGAAAGGAACTCCTTGGTTTGCCGGGTGACGTTCCCGAGATCGAACTCAGCGGGTTCGACCAGACACAAACAATGGCGCACCTGCGGACTCGATTTCCGACATCAACTGGGGCTCAGGGGGCTCAGTTGCATGTGCTGAGCACTGGTAACCCGCGCGTCCAGGCGATGGCTTTGGAAGGAGCGCAGTCGGCAGACGACGCCATCTCGACTTTGCAGATCGCAACCAATCGACCTGGTGCGGCTCTCGATGCCTTGTTTGCGGACCAAGTTCAGAACGTGGTCGCGCAGGGGCACTTGCTCCGAGACGAACTGGACCGCCTGTGCCAAGCACTTGCAACCCTGCATCCGACGATTCCGCTTTCGGACCTCGCCTTGATCGCTGAAGTCAGCGAAGACGCGATACGCAGTTTCGCTGTTGCCCTTGGCAGAGGCCTTCACTTCAATAATAACTCTCTCCAATTCCGGGACGAACCGACCGAGACTTGGTTCACAAATAATTACAGCCTCACCCCATTAGGGATGCGCAGCTTCGCGACAAGGGTTATCCCGCACTCATCTGCATCGGCATACATCGCCTCAATCCTTCCCCAACTGCTGTTCGAGGCGGGAATGGTCGACGAGCTTGTTGAACTGGCCCTATCTGACGGTGGACTTCCGACAGGAATCGATGATCTTCAGGCGCAAGAGATTGCGCGCGCCCGTTCCCGGTTCGCCCTGGGATCCGCGCTGCGGGCACAGCGATACGATGACGCGGCTCTGTTGGCAGTGAAAGCGGGAACGCTCTCATCCGGACACGCCCGTCGGATGAAGATGTTCCGCGCAAATCCTGACATTGCCGCAAGATTCCTGGACCGGGATGTCATCGATTCACTGTGCTCCGGTCGCGAGCTGACCGATGAGTGGCCGGGCTCAAATCTGCACGTAGAGGCGGTAATGCTTTCGAGCCTTGATGAGCGGCGCGACCTCGGGCGTGCACGCCTTACAGCCTCGTACAATACCATCAGAGCAATCCTTCGACTGGACAGCGACGAGCTCCGCGATCTCCACGCGCAAATCACACCGAAGGAAATCGCGAGTCTTGCGATTGCAATGATCAATATCGACGGTGCCAGCGCGGCAGTTCGGTTCCTTTCAGGATGGAGGCCACGCGAGTTCGTACGCGAGGCCAGTGCCATGTTCGCGTCTCGTCTCGCTGATGCCGGTCGGGCCAACGAACTTTCCGCGGTCGTCGCCCTCGCCGAATACTGTAAGCACATACAAATCGCCGTGACAGAGACGATGTTCGACTACGGCATTGTCCCGTCCAACGAGGCCACGGCAGCGTTGGCGGTGATGCTGAAGGATCGCAGTGAGCCCTTCCGACACCGAAGCGGCCCTTATGTGTACGACGCAGATCTCCGGGGCGTGACCTGGGCACTTCTGCATGCCCTCCGAATCGCAGCGATCACGGAAGATGATGCTCGCCGCGTACTCGAAGTTCACCTCGTTCCGCTCAGGGATCACGCCGGTGAAAGTTGGTCCGGCTTACTGCCGACGAGTTGCATACTCGGCCATGCACTCAAGGCTCGCCTTTCGAAAAAGCATCTCGAGGTTGGCGACGTCGTGATGCCGGAATTCCTCGAACGTCTCTTGAGAGATAGTCCGGTAGAGGAACGCCACAGCCGCGCCTTCAAGCAGAACATCACGCCACTCCTGCCATGGGCTACGTGCCTGGTCGATGCTGTTCTTGACGGACCGGTCGATTCCGTGCGGCTCGCAGTGTCGACCCTGGCGGCCAACGACTTTGCCACCAAGCACAACTACGATCCGCCGTTCGTTCGCCTGAACGGAATGGCAGAAATCGCAATTAAGATACTCAGCCTAATGCCCGATCCCATCTTTCTTGCGCAGTTCGAGGCCTGGCACAAAGCATCTGGCCACGCCATAACGCGGTCCCAACTGGCTGTCATCAGGTGCGCAGCGCGCAACCCAGATCTAGCATCGTTCGCGATCGCCGCTGTGAACCGAGCGTTGGATGCGAGCCAGAAGGACCGCCTAAATGCGGACGCGCGAGTTGACGAGATCATTGAGTTGGCACGCGCAATCCTTGCAACGAGTGAATCCGAGTCGCGAGCCATCTTTAATATCGCCGACCGCGAGGCAAAACTCGTCGGCGATGACCTGCCTGCTCGCTGGTACGCTCTGACCAACACTGCTCGTCGGCTCGGATCGGGCACGGAGCCAGAACGGGCCTACCGGCTGCTTCAGATCGGCGAGACCCTCGGGACGGACGAGGGTTCGGACATCTCGCGGCTCGCCACTCCCCTGTTCGAGATGCATCCCCCAAGTTACTACGCGGCCGTCTCGAGACAGCGCGACCGGCGTGCACTGGCGTTCGACAGACTGCTGGAGCCGATCATGAGCAACGCCTCAAAACTGGGGACACCAATCGGGGCACTCGCCGTCACTGCATTGGGCGCGCCCGATCAGTGGCAAGCCGTCACCGAAGCTCTGCCAGCGCAAGAGGCAGCACGCCTGGATGGCGTCTACCGTCAGTTCACAAGCCATTCGCGGCGGGGAGGGGAGATTCCGCTCGAAGATCGCAGCGCCAGCACATCACGAGACTGGGCGGGCTCTAAGCAGACGGACCCGACGAAGGTGGTCGGGCCGCTCGACTTCACCACTGCCGAGGGCTGGGACGGAGCGTTCGCGAAAGTTGACTGGTACTCAGATGCTCGGAGAACTGTGGTCCGCCTCGCACTCGGAAAGCTTCCTGCAAAACTGGCCGAGGCCATTCGGGCCATCGCGGATTCGACTGGCGCGCGCGAGGAAGATTTCGTCATCGCGGCAACGTACGCATCCGAGCAAACCCCAAGCGCTGGCCTCATGGAGTCCCTGGACTACCTAGCCGACGTGTTCGCCGACCGCTTCGCGGCAACCATCGCGACCCGTCATTACGACCGTCCTGACCTCGAAAAGTTCGCGGAAGCAGCTGGAGTACCCCAGAGAAGGCTCCTCGAGGCCGGTTTCGCCAAGCTTGGCGAGAAAGCACACACGCTGAACCACGAGGAATATTTTAGCCTGGCCTCCCACCTCGCTAGAACCCTTCAGGTTCCGAAGGCGGCTCTCGTATTCGACGCCCTGGCTGCTCTCTTCGACGATCTTGCACCGCCGGCGAAGGCATCAGACGGGCTGTACGCCAACATCGCGCAGCCGCCTGCTGACCTGGCCATATGCCTCGCTGGCCTGATCTGGGCGGCACTCGGCGACATGGCGATTGCTCGCCGATGGGAGGCTTCTCAAGCCGTACTGCTCCTGGTGGAAGTAGGAGATCAAGCAACGCTCAACGAGCTAGCTAAGTTTGCTGACGGCACCCACGACCCCGCACCGTTTTACGACGCACGCTTCGCACACTATGTGCTCCACTCTCGGACGTGGTTGCTGTTCGCACTGGAGCGGGCTGGTTCTGAGCCAACCGCGAACCTCTTGGCTGCCTTTGTCCCGTGGCTTCTCGAGCTCGTGGACGGGCCACCACACGCTGCCAACCAGGTCCTAGCACAGCGAACGCTTCAGGTCTTGGCCGACAGGGGTGCCGTGGCACCCACGCCTGAGTGGGCCGACCCGTTGGCTCGACGTCTATTCGCCGAATGGGACGAACTGGATTGGTCAGCTCAATCTGCGCGACAGGATCCATTCCAGTCCGAGGTAGACGCGCCTTCCGGCAACGGCGGGCATCCGTTCTTCTATGACTTTCGGCAATCCTGGGCCGCGCATCTCGGACGAGTGTTCGGAACGTCCGACGTGGCGTTGGCGATGAAGGCAGAGGTTATCGCTTGCGACCTGACCGGGTACGACGACGGCTACAAGGACCCGCGCCACGATGCCGGCGTGTTCAATCAACGGGGTTCGTATCCCGACCATCGCAACTGGCCCCAAGAAGAGGACTTCGCCTTCTACTCGGCGGTGCACGCCATCCTTAGCCTTGCTGCGGACCTTGCGTCGACACTGAAAGCGTTCAAAGATCAGAACGCTGATTTGGATGAGTACACGTCGTGGCTAAACGAGTTCCTGCCGAAACGGCGAGATGGGCGCTGGCTATCCGACCGAAGAGACTCCCCTCCAGTGCCCGCGCCAGAATTGCGTATCATGGCTAGCACGAATGACACCTGGCGGTGGTCCCTGACACCGTCGGATTTCGAAAGTGCCGTGGCCCATGGGACCGATTGGATCGTGGTCGACGCGTCCTATGCCACGACGCTCGGCGAAAGGTCCGAAGAAGTCGACATTTCGAGTGCCCTGATCCACCATGCGACAGCTAATTCGTATCTAACTGCCCTGCAGACGAATGCCCTGGGAGGACTGGGAGCACTCCCGACGACCGACGACAACTGCGAGGATGACATTGAGGGCGAGTCTCCGTTCCGACTTGTCCCATGGATAGACGGGTCATACTTCGAAGAGTCGATTGACCGGGACGATGAGCGTGGGCGAAATGTTACATTCCCACCCCCTCGTCCTTGTGCCGAAATCGTGGATCGGTTCGCCCTCGTCACCGACAATGATCTCCGGGTCTGGTCGAACCGTGCTCGTGAGGTATTCCGAAGCCGGGTCTGGGATAACACCGAACGGACCAGTCGGGAACACAGCACTGGAACGAGTGGAACGGACCTGGTAGTGGATTGGCAGTTCCTCAAGGAGGTCCTGAACGAGCGCGACATGACACTAGTGGTCCAAGTGAGGCTAAGGCGGGACGTACACCGGTCGTCCTATGACAGGAAGGAGTCCGATGAAATCCCCTGGATCGAGTGGTCCTCGAAGGTATATCTCATCGATCCGGAAGGACGGTGGACCGAGTACTGAGGCTGCACTCAAACTAGGTCGAAGACTTGCTGCAGAGTGCGCCGACCATGACCTGACGAGTCAGTGGATGGCGCACCATCTCGCAGCACTTGTCACGGCCGCCGAGACTGCAGATGCCGTCACGGTCGACCAGCGTACGGAGATCGTCGACCTTATATTGAAGATTTGGCGCGCTCGACGGACGCTCCCTGGGGATGTGCCAGCTCACGATCTCGACATGGTGTTCGCTGCGCTGGACATGCTTGGCGATGACCGGCCGTGGAGGTTTTCGCGGCTCCAGAAGTACGCGGACGACCTGGACGCAGCTCGGGCAGCCGCGGTGCCGCTGGTCGTCAAGGCAGTCCTCCTCGAACGCACCACTCGGCAGGCTGTTCTCGCGTTGATCTGGCTAGCTTGCGAGGATGCAGCCTCACGGAACGAGGAATGGCTGGTGACAGCCGCGAGCGCGATGGCACCTTTGGAGGACGAGCTGGCAGCCACCACCCAAAGTGTTCGCCGACGCCTACGCGACTTCTTAGGCGACGAGCCGTTCTCTGGGCTGGACACCGAACAGAAACCAAAGATCGATTCAATCGTCCTAGGCGGACGGCTGCGCGCAATGGCTGAAACTCTCACCGGCCTTGCCAACGAACTTGATGGCGACACGTCCACATCCGCTGCGACAAACCAGGACGCTCAGCACGGCCCAAGCACCGAAGGTTGATGTCCGAGTCGGGCTTGCTTGACGGCGACGCCTGCAATCCGCCCTAACTGAACTTAGGCGTGCCTGCAAGCTTTCCAACTGCGACCGATACGTTGGCCTGATTACCGGGTGTGACACTTACGGTGGTCGTGTTCGAGCGGCCCTTGTTCGTGCGAGTTTCGACGTGGTGGCTCCCAGGCGGTACGGGCACCGTGACAGCGCCCGTGCCTTGAGGTTGCCGAACGGCTTCCCATTCACCCATACCTCCATACCTATGATCGCCCGCGATCGCGTTCTCCTGCGCAGACGTCAGCGCCCCCAGGTGCGCCGGCATGGCCACGGCCATGCTGATGTCGTCGAACCGGTCGTCCGGCACCGTGCCCAACTCGCGGACCAGCGCATCGATCACCTCCGGGCTACGGATGTCCCCGACCACGCACCAGGCCTCCTTCGCGCCGGAGGCACCCGGCACCTCTGTCAGCTCGCGGGCAGCATCGAGCACGTACAACGCGAACCGGTCATCAGCAGCCAGCGTGCTGAGCGCCTCCAGCCGCGAGTGATAGGCCGCACCGACCGAGCGCATGCACTCATCCATCAGCCGCACCGTCCAGCCACGCACGATCGCCCGAGGAAGCAGCATCTCGTTCGCGGTGGTCAGCGCATCCGCCAACTGGAGCCAGTTGTACCCGGCCATCTGCGCCCCTGCCCGCTCCCGCTCGTAGAAGTCATCGACGAGACGCTCTCGGGCGGCGCTGCTGCTCTCTACCGTGCTCGCTGCAGCAGGGCGGTACTACCTGGCGCGTCGGGAACCATCCGCGCCGCCGCGCGCAGCGGAGCCGCCAGCAGCCCCGGGTCCAGACCGAGCAACCTCTCGTAGGTGCCGATGATCGACGCGTCGACGCCCCCTTGCCGCTCTCGGCACGAGTCTCGTCATACACCGTCAGCGAGATGCCCTGGGCCGCAGCGTGGGGACTGTCCGGCAAACGGTGTAACCGGCCTGACACGCCAACGCTGGTTGGCGAGGAAGGTCTGTGATGACCGAGACACTGGCGACTGTGTCGCCTGAAGATGATGACAGCGCTGACCATGTCGATGATCACGAGCGGGTTCGGCCGGCGGAACAGCCCGCGGCGGTGATGTCCGAGCGAGCCGCGGTAGCGCAGCTGGTCCGTGCCGCCCGGGCGCGTGGTGAGGACCTGACCGGCCCGGACGGACTGCTGAAGCTGTTGACCAAGACCGTGCTGGAGACCGCGCTCGATGAGGAGATGAGCGAGCACCTGGGCTATGACAAGCACGCGGTCGAGGGCCGTGATGGTGGTAACTCCCGCAACGGCACCCGGGCCAAGACGGTGCTGACCGACAACGTCGGCCCGGTCACGATCGAGGTCCCACGGTACCGGGACGGCAGCTTCGAACCGGTCATCGTCAAGAAGCGACAACGCCGCCTGGGTGACGTCGACACCGTCGTGCTGTCGTTGTACGCCAAGGGCCTGACCACTGGTGAGATCAGCGCGCACTTCGCCGAGGTCTACGGCGCCTCGCTGTCCAAGGACCGCATCTCGGTGATCACCGACCGCGTCATCGACGAGATGAGCGAGTGGTGCGCCCGGCCGCTGCTGCCGGTCTACGCGGCGATCTTCATCGACGCGATCTACGTCAAGGTCCGTGACGGCCAGGTCGGCAACCGGCCCTTCTACGCCGCGATCGGGGTCGACCTGCAGGGTCGGCGCGACGTGCTCGGGCTATGGGCCGGCACCGCCGGGCACGGGGAGTCAGCGAAGTTCTGGATGAGCGTGCTGGCCGAGATCAAGAACCGTGGCGTGGCCGATGTGTTCTTCATCGTGTGCGACGGACTGAAGGGGCTGCCGGACTCAGCGAACGCGGTGTTCCCGCTGGCCACGGTCCAGACCTGCATCATCCACCTGATCCGCGGGTCCTTCCGGTACGCCTCCAAGAAGTACTGGGAGGCGATGGCCAAGGACCTGCGCCCGATCTACACCGCACCGTCGCAGGAGGCGGCGTGGGCGGCGTTCGAGCAGTTCGAGGAGACCTGGGCGGCGATGTATCCCGCGATCTCACGGCTGTGGCGTGATGCGTGGGAGCAGTTCGTGCCGTTCCTGGACTACGACGTGGAGATCCGCCGAGTTCTGTGCTCCACCAACGGGATCGAGTCCTTGAACGCCCGCTACCGGCGCGCGGTCACCGCCAAGGGCCACTTCCCAACCGAGCAGGCCGCGCTCAAGACGCTCTACCTGGTGACCCGGTCCCTGGACCCCAAGGGCACCGGTCAGGCACGCTGGACCATGCGCTGGAAGCCGGCCCTGAACGCGTTCGCCGTGACCTTCGCCGACCGCATGCCCGCGGCCGAGAACCTGTAACCAAGTACGCCGGTTACACCGATAACCGGACAGTCCCGCAGCGTGCTCGACCAACGCCGGGCCAGGGTCAAGTCCCTTGTAGTGGTGTAGCGCTGCGTTCTCCTTGCTGAGGGTTTAGGCGGTCAGGGCGGGCAGGTCATCAACTCCGGTGTCGGGTTCGGTGGTGGGCACGATGTTGATGCGGCAGCGGGCCAGCAGGTCCAGGCCGAGGTAGCGGCGGCCTTCGGCCCATTCGTCGGTCTGCTCGGCCAGGACCGCGCCGACCAGCCGCACGATCGCCGCGCGGGTGGGGAAGATGCCGACGGCGTCGGTGCGGCGGCGGATCTCGCGGTTGAGGCGTTCGGCGGGGTTGTTGGACCAGATCTGGGTCCACACGTCCTTGGGAAACGCGGTGAACGCGAGGATGTCCTCGCGGGCGTGTGCGAGGTGCTCGGCCACGGCGGGCAGCTTCTCGGCCGTGTACTCGATGAGCCGGTCGAACTGGGCTTGTACGGCTTGGTCGTCGGGCTGGTCGTACACGCTGTGCAGCATCGCCTTGACCGCCGGCCACATGCTCTTGGGACAGATCGACATGAGGTTGGCGGCGTAGTGGGTGCGGCAGCGTTGCCAGGTCGTGCCGGGCAGGCTCGCTGCGATCGCCTCGACCAGCCCGTGGTGGGCGTCGGAGGTGACCAGCCGCACCCCGGTCAGGCCGCGGGCGACCAGGTCGGCGAAGAACTCATTCCACGCCGCGCCGGTCTCGGCGGTCGCGACGCGCAGGCCCAGGACCTCGCGGTGCCCGTCGTCGTTGACGCCGGTCGCCAGCAGCACCACGGCGTTGATGACCCGGCCGCCCTCGCGGACCTTCATCGTGAGCGCGTCGGCGGCCACGAACGTGAACGGGCCGGCCTCGCCCAGTGGGCGGTGGCGGAAGGAGTCGACGTGCTCGTCCAGGTCGGTCGCCATCCGCGAGACCTGCGACTTCGACAACGAGTCGATTCCCAGGGTCTTCACCAGCTTGTCCATGCGCCGGGTGGACACCCCGGCGAGGTAGCAGTCGGCCACCACGGTGATCAGCGCCGACTCGGCCCGTTTGCGCCGTTCCAGCAGCCATTCGGGGAAGTAGCTGCCGGTGCGTAGCTTGGGGACTGCGACATCGATCGTGCCGACGCGGGTGTCCAGGTCCCGGTGCCGGTACCCGTTGCGCTGAGCCGTGCGCGACGGGCTGGGCCGGCCGTACTCGGCGCCCACGACCGCGTCAGCGTCCGCGGACAGCAACGTGTTGATGATCGACTGCAGCAGGTTGCGCATCAGATCAGGGGACGCTTCGGCCAGGGCTTCACCCAACAGGCCAGCAGGGTCGACAATGTGTGGTGCGGTCATCGTGATGACTCCGTTCGAGAGTGCTGTGGAAGGTTCACTCGAAGGATCACGCGGTGGCCGCACCCACGTCCACGACCAGCTCGTGTCGACGATGGTCAGCGACCGCGCTACACCACTATCAGGGACTCAACTAAGAACCTTCTCGTGAAGATGGACGGGCTGACGAATCCCCGAGAGCGTCGGAGCGCGAAGAGTGCCCAACGACGCCTGGAACGTCTAGTGGCGCGCCATGAAGAAGAGGAGAGGTGGATGCGAGCTGCAATCGCTGGAGCGCCACCCATCTCACCGGACGCGGCCGATCAGATCGCCCAACTCCTTGAGGTGAGACGCACGGAACGGAACTACAGTCGGCTCCGAGACTGGGAACGTCGCTCTCCGGTCCACGGCGATGATGAGTAGGCCAGCGACCTGCGGCGCTCACACGAACAAGACAGTGTTCCTGCGGACTCAGCAGCACGCTTCCATGGTCAAGACACCTGCTGGTCCAGCAGCATCCCGACCAGCAGGCCGAACGGGTCGGTCGACAGGATCTCGTCGGCGGCAGTGTCCTGGGCGATGTGCAGGGAGGCCATGCGGGCAGCGTACGACGCCGCCCGTCCGCCTAGGCTGCGGCGATGAGCGATGTGCTGGACAGCGGGCCCTTCTTCCACGGGACCAAGGCCGACCTGCAGGTGGGTGATCACTTGACGGCGGGCTTCCCGTCCAACTTCCGGCCGGAGGTGGTCATGAACCACATCTACTTCATCGCTCTGCGGGACGGCGCCGGACTCGCTGCCGAGCTCGCGCCCGGCGATGCCGCCCCGCGCGTGTACGCCGTCGAGCCGACCGGGCCGTTCGAGAACGACCCCAACGTCACGGACAAGAAGTACCCGGGCAACCCGACCCGCTCCTACCGCAGCACCGAGCCGCTCGTGATCACCGGCGAGGTGCACGACTGGACCCGCCAGACACCCGAGGCGCTGCAGATGTGGCGTGACCGGCTGGCGTCCGCCCGTACCGGCGAGCGCGGAGAGATCATCAACTGACCGGCTCCGCCCGCGTCAGTGGCAGTGGGCGTACTCCGCACGGCGCCGCAGCATCACCGCGAGCATCAGCGGGAACATCGCGACGTGTGCGATGACCATGAAGCCGGTGCGGCCCAGCAGCCCGGACCAGACGAGCGGGAGCAGCAGGAGCGGCGCGTACATCACCGCGCACATCTCCAGGGTGCTGCGCCAGCCGTGCCCGCGCCACCGCATCATCGCCGCCATGCCGACGGACATGTCGGTGGCCATGAGCAGGTACGCCAGACCCAGGTGGTCGTGCGCAGAGACGGTGAGCCCGACGGCGGCGCGGGCCAGAGCGAGGACGCCCATCGCAACGAACATCGCGACGACCATCTCGAGGTAGTGACGGGCCAGCACGCGCCACTGCGGGCGAGCGACCGGCGTTGACGGGGTGAGCTGGATCGAGGTCATGCCAGCACCGTGCTCCCGGCACCGGGCCGGGCGGAACACCGCGGCCGCGATATGTCCGTAAACCTGGGATGCGGGTCATCCCGGACAGGGGCCACCGGTCGTCGTACGGGCCTACCGTGAGGACATGGACCCCGTACGCCGCGTCGTCGTCATCGGCTACCCCGCCGCCGAGCTGGTCGACATCGCCTGCGTCACCAGCGCCCTGGTGATGGCCAACTGGTTGCACGGCTCGGCGGTGTACGACGTCACGGTCGCCACTCCCGGCGGCCGTCCGATCGAGTGCGGCAGCGGGCTCACGCTGCAGGCTCAGGCGACCCTGGAACGGCTGAACGGACCGCTCGACACCGTGCTGGTCTCCGGCGGCATCGGGCACGTCGACGCCGCGGCGGACCACCGGCTCGTCGCCCACGTACGCCGACTCGCCCAGGAGAGCAGGCGCGTCGCCTCCGTGTGCACCGGAGCGGGAGTCCTCGCCGCAGCGGGCCTGCTCGACGGCCGGCGTGCGGCGACCCACTGGTTCCAGGCCGATGACCTGGCCGCGACGTACCCGGCAGTGTGCTTCGACTCCGAGCCGATCTACGTGCGCGACGGCAACGTCGTGACCTCGGCCGGTGTCACCTCCGCGCTCGACCTGACGTTGGCGTTCATCGAGGAGGACGTCGACGCCGACCTGGCTCGCGGCGTGGCGCGGCACATGGTGACCTACCTGCAACGACCCGGCAACCAGGCGCAGATGAGCATGTTCACCAGCGCTCCGACCGCCTCCGGCGATGTGGTGCAACGGGTGGTCGACAAGATCACCGCCGACCCAGGAGCTGACCTGACCACCGCATCACTCGCGGACGAGGCCGGGGTGAGCGAACACCATCTCACCCGGCTGTTCCTGCACGACGTCGGAGTCACGCCCGGCCGGTTCGTACGCCGTGCGCGCACCGAGTCGGCAGCGCACCTGCTGGTCACGACCGGGCTCACCATGGACCGGATCGCCGGCCGGTGCGGCTTCGGGAGCGCGGAGTCGCTGCGCCAGGCGTTCGTGTCGCGCTACGGCGTCTCGCCCTCGCACTTCCGCCGTACGCAGGCCATGCGGCCCGACGGCCCCTCAGACGTCGATGCGCTCGCGGTCGAGGTCACCGGCTGAGGAGACGATGAAGTCTCGGCGCGGAGCCACGTCACTGCCCATCAGCAGTCCGAACACGTGCTCGGCGGCCTCCGCGTCGGCCATCGTGACGCGGCGCAGCGTGCGGTGGCGGGGGTCCATGGTGGTCTCGGCCAGCTGGTGGGCGTCCATCTCACCCAGACCCTTGTAGCGCTGCATCGGCTGCTTGATCGTGCGGCCCTTCTTCTGCAGCCCCGCGACCGTGCGGCGCATCTCCTGCTCGGAGTAGGTGTAGATCGTCTCGCCCTTGGCCCGGCCGCTGGCGGTCGTCTGGATGCGGTGCAGCGGCGGCACCGCGGCGTACACCCGGCCGGCCTCGACCAGCGGACGCATGTAGCGGAAGAACAGCGTGAGCAGCAGGGTGCGGATGTGGGCGCCGTCGACGTCGGCGTCGGTCATCAGGATGACCTTGCCGTAGCGGGCCATGTCCAGGTCGAACGAACGCCCCGAGCCCGCGCCGATGACCTGGATGATCGCGGCGCACTCGGCGTTCTTGAGCATGTCGCCGACCGAGGCCTTCTGGACGTTGAGGATCTTGCCCCGGATCGGCAGCAGCGCCTGGAAGTCGGACCTGCGGGCGTCCTTGGCGGTGCCGAGCGCGCTGTCGCCCTCGACGATGAACAGCTCGGTGCGGTCGGTGTCTGAGCTGCGGCAGTCCTTGAGCTTGCCCGGCAGCGAGGACGACTCCAGCGCGGTCTTGCGGCGCTGGGTCTCCTTGTGCTGGCGCGCGGAGATGCGCGACTTCATCTCGGCGACGACCTTCTCCAGCAGCTGGGCCGACTGCGCCTTGTCGTCACGCTTGGTCGAGGTCAGGCGCGCGGTCAGCTGCGACTCGACGACCTTGGACACGATCTGGCGCACGGCCGAGGTGCCGAGGACCTCCTTGGTCTGGCCCTCGAACTGGGGCTCGGCGAGCCGCACGGTCACGACCGCAGTGAGCCCGGCGAGGATGTCGTCCTTCTCGACCTTGTCGTTGCCGACCTTCAGCCGCCGGGCATTGACCTCGAGCTGCTTGCGGAACACCTTCATCAGCGCCTGGTCGAACCCGGTCTGGTGGGTGCCGCCCTTGGGCGTGGCGATGATGTTGACGAACGAGCGCACGTGCGTGTCGTAGCCGTTGCCCCAGCGCAGGGCGATGTCCACGCCGCAGGTGCGCTCGACCTCGGTCGGGGTCATGTGGCCCTTGGAGTCCAGCACCGGCACGGTCTCGGTGAACGTGCCCTCACCCTCCAGGCGCCACACGTCGGTCAGCGCCGGGTCGGCGGCGAGGAACTCGGCGAACTCGCTGATGCCGCCGTCGTGCTGGAAGACCTCCTCGTGCGGACCGTCCTCCCCCGGCGTGCCGGGCAGGCCGCGCTCGTCGCGGATCACCAGAGTGAGCCCGGGGATCAGGAACGACGTCTGCCGCGCCCGGGTGATGAGCCCGTCGTAGTCGAAGCCCGCGTCCTTGAGGAAGATCTGGTGGTCCGACCAGTAGCGGATGCGCGTGCCGGTGACACCGCGCTTGGCCTTGCCGATGACCCGCAGCTCGCTCCCGGCGGTGAACGGCTCGAACTCCGCGTCGGGGCTCGGGCCGTCCTTCGGGTCGTGGAAGACGCCCGGCTCACCGCGACGGAAGCTCATCGCGTAGGTCTTGCCGGCACGGTCGACCTCGACGTCCAGACGGGCCGACAGCGCGTTGACCACCGAGGCGCCCACACCGTGCAGACCACCGGAGGCGGTGTAGGACCCGCCGCCGAACTTGCCGCCGGCGTGCAGCTTGGTGAACACGACCTCGACACCGGTGAGGCCCGTACGAGGCTCGATGTCGACGGGGATGCCGGCACCACGGTCGGCGACCGAGACCGAGCCGTCCGCGTGCAGGACCACGGTCACGTGGTCGCCGCGGTCGGCCAGCGCCTCGTCGACCGCGTTGTCGATGATCTCCCAGAGGCAGTGCATCAGCCCACGGGTGTCCGTCGAGCCGATGTACATGCCCGGTCGCTTGCGGACCGCCTCCAGGCCCTCCAGGACCTGAAGGTGACGAGCGCTGTAGTCGGCCGGACGGGTCGTGGTGGTGATGGCCACGGATGGAGCTCCTGCGAGAGATCAGGGAAGGACGCGGCTTGCGTCGTGGGAAGGCTAGCCGCCCGCGCCGACACGCGGTCGCAGGCTCTCCGAGAAGCCGACGGCCGTTCTGCTCGCAGCGAACGGACCGGCGCGACACCCCGCCGATCCCGGCGGATCAGTGGCAAATGACGTGCGCCACACCCTGAGAAGGTGCGGCACGGGAATCGCCTGGCGTGCTTCACTGTTGGCACTTCCGAGACGACGGCACGGGCATCGGATGCAACGAATCCGCCGCCTGGATCGTCCAGGAAGTACGGCCCCTCGGGGCTTCGACCGCATTGGCGTCTCGGCGCCAGGACGAGAGGATGGCAGACATGACGACCGCTCTTGCCCCCACCCTGACTTTGGCGGACCGCTGCGATCGTTGCGGCGCTCAGGCCTTCATCCGCGCGCGCCTCACCGGCGGCAGCGAGCTGCTGTTCTGCGCCCACCACGGGCGCGAGCACCTCGACAAGCTCCGCGCCATCGCCGAGGAGGTCGTCGACGAGAGCGACCGCCTGCACGAGACGCCCGAGGCCGCACCGCAGGAGGTCTGACCTCTCGGCCCCACTCCCGTCCCAGAACCCCCACGCCGCTCCGGCCGCGTGGGGGTTCTGCTGTCCGACGACGGCCCGCTAGGTTTTCCGCCATGGAGCTCGTGACGGTCGCCGCTGCCGTTCTCATCGCCGCCGGGATCGTCGGGCTGGTCATCCCCGTCCTGCCCGGTCTGCTGCTCACGATGGGCGGAGTGCTCCTGTGGGCCGCCGACCGCGGTGACCGCACCGCCTGGGTGTTCTTCGGCATCTGCCTGGCGATCGCCGTCTTCGGCTGGACCGTGCAGTACCTCGTGCCGTCACGCCGGATGCGCGCTGCGGGTGTGCCGACCCGCACGCTCCTGGCCGGGGCCGTCTGCGCCATCGTCGGGTTCTTCGTGATCCCCGTCGTCGGCCTGTTCATCGGGTTCGTGCTCGGCGTCTACCTCGTGGAGCATCTGCGCCTGCGCAGCACCGCCGCAGCCTGGTCGGCCACGAAGATCGCGCTGCGTGGTGTTCTGCTCAGCATCGGCATCGAGCTCGCCGCGGCGTGCCTGGTGGCCGCGACCTGGGTCGTCGGACTGCTCGTGACCCGCTGACCCCACACGGTCCGGACAGCACGAAGGCCGCCCGTGGGCGGCCTTCGTGCATCTCCAGGGGGCGGAGCGAGGTCCTACCAGCCGTCCTGTCCGCGGCGGCGGTCCCAGCGCTGCTCCATCCGCTCCATGAACGTCCCGGCACCCTTGGTGCGCGCACCGCGCTTCTTGGGCTTGTCCTGGTGCAGCGTCACGTTGCCGTCCTCACCGACGGAGCCGAGCGTGCGACGGTGACCCGGCGTCACGGCGTACGCACCGCCGGCGACCATCACGGCGAAGCCGACGCCACCCAGCCAGATCTGCTGGGACATCACGCCGAGGATGACCATGCCGAGACCCACGAGGAGCACGGCGCCGCCGATGATCATGCGTCGCTTCGTGCGCTGGCGGGACGGGTCACTCACCATGTGTGAGGCGAATTTGGGGTCCTCGTCGTACAGGGCCTGCTCCATCTGGTCGAGCAGGCGCTGCTCGTGCTCGGAGAGCGGCACCGTTGACACCTCCCACGTTCCGAACGCTGTCGCGACGGTAAGTCATCCGGCCTCTGCGTGGCCGAAAGGCCTCAGCCGCGTGCTGGTCAGGATAGGTCTCCAGAATACGCCGCGGTAGTCAGCGGTGTGAATCGGTGGTGACCGAACTGACGGACGTCAGCTGTACGCGGCCGACCCGTCATCGGCTCAACGCACCGGATGCTGCGGAGGTGCCCCGTCGAACGGCGCCTCAGGGGCGGTTGACCGGGGTCATGCAACGGGTCACCGACGCCTGGACCGGCAGCCCGAGGTGACCGAGCACCAGATCGAGGAAGACCTCCGCCTGACGCACCAGGTCATCGGCCTCACGACTGGTCATCTCGACCGAGCCCCGGTCGACAGCCAGCTTGCGTCGGCCGGCGGCCGCCAGGAAGACCGACCACTCGGTGAGCTCAGGGGCGCACCGGGCGACGGAGTCCCAGACGCTGCGAGGTCGTGATCGCGCAGGCGCGGGTGCTTCGGCCGCGAGAAGAGCCGCAGCACCCCGGACGGCCGCCTGATGAGCCAGCCCGAAACGCTCACCTGCGCCCTGCGCATGGCACGCGGCACGCAGGCCGGTGCGTGACCGCTCCACGAGGTCCAGGACCGCACCCGTCACAGGCACAGGCGCCGTGGGCCGACCCCGTCGTGAGGTAGGTGCCGACGAGATGCTCATGGACCGCTCCCCTCTGCTGCGTGGCCTCAGGCGCCGACGACCCGGAGCGTCCAGCCCTGCTGCGCCGGGCCGCCCGTGCCGACGCGGGCGAGCTCGACCACCGCGCTGTCGCCGTCACGACCCGCGCTGGCCTCCACACGCCACACCACTGTCGGCTCCACCGGGCGAGAGGCGATCGGCAGTCGGTCCACCACTCGTCGTACGACCCACACGTGCTCGCCCCACACGAACATCACCGGCGCACTGGCCGGGCCCTGCTCGTCGTCGGTGCGCACCAGGACCTCGTGCGGACGCATCGTCTCGATCGTGGCCATGCCAGCCCTCCCTCACCCAATATCGAACATGTGTTCGATGTGATGTCTCGACACTAGCGCGCCGGACCGACACCGCCAACCCCTCGCCGAGAACCTGCGCGACGTGGACCCGGGATACCGCTACGGTCCTGCCATGTCCGAGGAGGACCAGGCCCAGCCCGCTCCACCGGAGCCCACTGTGCCGCCGACCACCGACAGCCGCGCGCTGAGCCGGCACGCCGCTGTGCTGCGAGTGCAGCAGGCCCTCGACGAGCAGGCAGCGTCCGCCCGGATGCTCGCTCTGCCCGAGCCTGCCCGCAGCGCACAGGCAGCCGCCGCACAGCTAGACGTCGAGGTGGGTCAGATCGCCAGCTCGTTGCTGTTCCGGGCGTACGGCCTCGACGGCCGGGACCATCCCCTGCTCGTCCTGACCTCAGATGCCCACCGCGTCGACCCGGTCAAGCTCGGCGTGCTCCTCGACCTCGACCACCTGGAGCTGATGGACGCCGAGTCCGTACGCCGCATCACAGGTTTCGCGATCGGCGGGGTGGCCCCGGTCGGATCGCTCACCCCGGTGGCAACCGTCGTCGACGTCGCCCTCAGCAGGTACGCGCAGGTCTGGGCGGCCGGTGGCCACCCGCGCATCGTGTTCGCGACGTCCTACGACGAGCTGCTGCGCATCACCGCTGGCCAGGCGGCCGAGGTCGCCTGACCGCAGCGGTCACTGGAGGTTGTCGAACACCTCGAGCGTCGCCGTGGAGCGGTTCATGGTGATGAAGTGGATGCCGGGCGCACCCTCGTCGCGCAGCCGCGTGGCGTGCTCGGTGGCGATGGCGATGCCCTCGGAGCGCACGGCGTCGGGGTCGTCCTTGACCGCCTCGATCCGGCGCACGACCTCCGCCGCCAGCGGCTGCCCGTTGAGAGCGGTCATGCGCTCGAGCTGACCGTGCCGAGTGACCGGCATCAGACCCGGGACGATCGGCAGGTCGCGACCGCGCGCAGCGACGAGGTCGCGCAGCCGCAGGTAGGAGTCGACGTCGGTGACCATCTGCGTGATGGCGAACTCCGCACCCGCGTCGGCCTTGCGCACCAACGTCTCGGCGTCCTCCTCCAGAGAACGCGACTCGGGGTGCTTGTCCGGGAACGCAGCCACGCCCACCGTGAAGCTGCCGAGCGAACGCACCAGCCGCACCAGGTCGTCGGCGTGGTCGAGGCCCTCGGGGTGGGCGACCCACGGCGCGTCGAGGCCGCCCTGCGGGTCGCCCCGCAGAGCCAGGACGTTGGAGATCCCGGCGGCGGCGTACTCACCGATCACCTGCCGCAGCTCGTGCACCGAGGAGCCCACGCAGGTGAGGTGGGCCATGGGGACGAGCGTGGTCTCGGCGGCGATCCGGCCGGTCACCCGGACCGTGCGGTCACGGGTCGAGCCGCCCGCGCCGTAGGTCACCGACACGAAGGAGGGGCGAATACGCTCGATGCGTCGCACCGACTCCCACAGCACGGCCTCGGCGGCGTCGTCCTTGGGCGGGAAGAACTCGAAGCTGTACGCGGTGCCCTCCTGCGCCAGCATCTGCGGGATCGAGACGGCGCCTGAACGGACGTTGCGACCAGCAGCGACAGTCATGCCGCCGATCGTAGACGCGCTCCCGGCACGTACGCTCGTGCCGACCACCTGACGGAAGGACCCGCGTTGGCCAGCTCCCTGGACGTCGACCTGCGCTCCCGCGTGCAGGCCGCGGTCGACACCCAGCTGAAGTCGCAGCAGGAGGTGCTCGCGCCTGTCGGGCCGGCCACCGACATCCTGCTCTCCGCGACCACCGACCTGCTCAGCGGCGGCAAGCGGCTGCGCGCGGCGTTCTTCTACTGGGGCTACCGCGCCCTCGGCGGCGCCGACAGCGACGCCCTCCTGCGCGCCGCGGCGTCGATGGAGATGTTCCAGGCCGCCGCGCTCATCCACGACGACGTCATGGACGACAGCGACACCCGCCGTGGACAGCCCGCCGTGCACCGCCGGATCGCCGCGCTGCACTCCGAGCGTGGTTGGCACGGCGACAGCGACCGGTTCGGTGCGGCGGGCGCCACCCTCGCGGGTGACCTGTGCCTGACCTGGACCGATGAGATGTACGCCACGAGCGGGCTCCCCGCTGACCAGCTCGCCCGAGGTCGTGGCCTGTTCGACGCGATGCGCACCCAGCTCATGGGTGGCCAGTTCCTCGACGTGCTCGAGGCGGCCCTCGGCTGGGAGGGCGCGACGACCGAGCAGCGCGTCGAGCGAGCTCGCCACGTCGCCCGGGTCAAGAGCGCTCGCTACACCGTCGAGCAGCCGCTGCTCATCGGTGCGCTGTGCGCGGGCGCCGACGACGCCACGGTCGCCGGGCTCTCGGCGTACGGGCTCGGCCTGGGCGAGGCGTTCCAGCTGCGTGACGACGTGCTGGGCGTGTTCGGTGACCCCGACGCGACGGGCAAGCCCGCGGGCGACGACCTGCGCGAGGGCAAGCGCACCGTGCTCATCGCCTACGCCCTCGACGGCCTGGACGACGAGCGCACCGCACGCTTCGAGGACCTGCTCGGTCGCGCCGACCTGAGCGATGACGACGTCCGCTGGATGCGCGAGCTGATCACCGAGACCGGCGCGGTGACGCGCGTCGAGGACCTCATCACCGAGCTCGCGGACGGCGCCAGGAGAGCGCTCGAGACGCTCGGGTCGCTCGGGTCGCTCGGGTCGCTGCAGCCTGCCGCGCGTGCGGCTCTGCTGGAGCTGGTCGAGATCTCCACCGCACGCTCGTCGTGACCCGCACGGCACCCGGCGGCCACGTGATCGTCGTCGGCGCCGGCCTGGCGGGGCTGTCGGCCGCACTGCACCTCACCGGGGCCGGACGCGAGGTCACGGTCCTCGAGAGCGCCGACGGCCCCGGTGGTCGCGCGCCCCGGCTGCAGCGGTCCGGCTACTCCCTCGACACCGGTCCGACCGTCGTGACCGTGCCCGGTGTGCTGGCCGACGCCTTCGCCGCGGTCGGCGAAGACCTCGACGACCACGTCCGGCTGCTGCCCGTCGACCCCGCGTACGTCGCTCAGCTGCACGACGGCTCGACACTGGCGCTGACCACGGACTCCGCCGTCATGGCGTCGCGCATCCAGGCCCTCGCCGGGCCGGGCGACGCCGCGGGTTACCTCAGACTCGTCGACCACCTGCGCGCGCTCTACTGCGTCGAGCTGCCGTCCTTCATCGACCGCAACCTCGGTTCGCCGGCGTCACTGGCCAACCGCTCACTGCTCGACATCGTTCGCCTGCAAGGGTTCTCGCGCCTCGACCGCGTGATCGCGCGCTACTTCGAGGACGAACGGCTGCGTCGTGCGTTCAGCTTTCAGGCGCTGTACGCCGGGGTCTCGCCGGCCCGCGCGCTCGGGGTGTTCGCGATCATCACGGCCATGGACCTCGTCGAGGGCGTGACCTATCCGCAAGGAGGCATCAACGCGATCCCCGCTGCGATGGCCGGGGCGCTCGCACGCCACGGCGCCGAGATCCGTTACGGCACGACCGTGACCTCGGTGGTCGACGACGGCCGGAGCGTGTCCGTCACGACGGCCGACGGCGTCCGCCATGTGGCCGACTCGGTCGTGCTGACCTGCGAACCAGACTCTGCCGCAACGCTTCTCGGCGACCGATCGCCGCGCGCTCTGCGCCGACCGGTACGCCTCTCCCCCAGCTGCGTCGTGCTCGCCGCCGGTGTCCGCCGACGCATTCCCGGCCGAGGTCACCACACGATCCACCTCGGCAACGCCTGGGACGAGGTCTTCGACGACCTCGACCGAGGTCGCCTCATGCGCGACCCGTCCTTCCTGGTCTCAGTCCCCTCGCGTACCGACCCCACAATCGCTCCGCCCGGGCACGACGTCCTGTACGCACTGTTCCCCGCACCGCACCTTCGGCACCGCACAGCGCTGGACTGGGAGACGCTCCGACCGTCGTACCGGCGGCACATGCTCGACCACCTCGACGCGGCCGGCTTCGGCGACCTCTCCCCGCACCTCGAGGCCGAGGAGCTCATCACGCCGGCTGACTGGATGCGGCGCGGATTCGCTGGTGGCACACCGCTTTCGGCCGCCCACACCTTCTCCCAGAGCGGTCCGTTCCGCACGCCCAACCAGGTGACCGACCGGATCGTGCTGGCCGGTTCGGGCACGACGCCCGGCATCGGCGTACCCATGGTCGTGATCAGCGGGCGGCTGGCCGCCGAGCGACTGGTCGGCCGCGACCCGGCGTACCGCTCCCGGGCCTGGCACTGAGGACGACCCGTGCCCACCTCGACCCCGCTCGACGGCGCGTACGACGCCTGCCGCCGCATCCACCGCCGCTACGGCCGCACGTTCTACCTCGCCACCCGGCTCCTCCCCCGTGACCGCCAGCCGCACGTCCATGCGCTGTACGCCTTCGCGCGGGTCGCCGACGAGATGGTCGACTCACCGGGACCGACAGGGCCCCACGACTTCCTCGCCTGGCGCGTGTCGGCGACCGAGCAGCTGCGCAACGACCATCCGCCGCACGCGGTCGCCGAGCCCGTGCTCGCGGCCACGTGGCACACCCTGCGCCGTTACGACCTCGACCCCCACCTGCTCGAGGAGTTCCTCGACTCGATGCAGCAGGACCTCACGGTCACGCGCTACGACACGTGGGACGACCTGCGCGGATACATGCGCGGCAGCGCCGCCGTGATCGGCGAGCTGATGGCACCGCTGCTCGGCGCGCGCGGTGACGACGCACTCCTGCGCGCGGGGCGACTCGGTGAGGCGTTCCAGCTCACCAACTTCGTCCGCGACGTCGCAGAGGACTTCGGTCGTGGCCGGGTCTACCTCCCCCAGTCCGACCTGCGCCGGTTCGGCGCGACCGACGACGACATCGCGGCCGGCGTCCGCGACGGCCGGGTGAACCCACGGATGCGCGCGGTGCTGGCCCACGAGATCGCCCGTGCCCGAGCCCTATACGCCGAGTCCGAGGCCGGCGTCGCCGCTGTCGACCGATGGGCCCGACCGTGCCTGCGTGCGGCGAGCCGGCTCTACGCGCAGATCCTGGACGAGATCGAGGCAGCCGACCTCGATGTCTTCAGCCGCCGCGCCGTCGTCCCGCACCGCGACCGTGTCCGCGCCGTCCTCACCTCGTGGCGTCCGTTGCCCGGCGAGCACGACCCAGCCGGGTCCACACGGCGCAGCTGAGCAGCACCAGCGCGAACCCGAAACCCAGGTCCTCGACCGGCGCGTAGGCGATCCGTCCGTCGCCGAGCAGCCGGGGCTCGGCGCCGCCGATGATGGTGCCCGGGTCGTACCGCACGATGCCGCGTCCGGTGAGCCAGCCGTTGGTGAGCAGCTGGAACCCGACCACGACGGCGTACGACAGCCACCACGTCGAGCTCAGCACCAGCCGTGTGCGCAGCACCAGCAGATCGATCAGGACAGCGAGCGGCACCGCCACCGCGGCGAGCATCGTGTAGGTCATCGACGCGCTCGACGTGCCGTACGCCGTCCGCGCACCTCGGCGACTGCCGCGTGGGTGAGGATCGCGGCGATCGGGATGACCACGAAGAAGCCGACCTCCTCCCACGGCACACCGAGGACGCGCAGGGGCAGGGTCTGGGCGTCGTCGAACCACCAGTGCCCGGCGTGGGTCGCCCACAGGTCCCAGACGAGGAACGGCCCCGCGGCGACCGCCAGGGTGAGCGCGAGTCGTCGTACCTGCCGGAGCACGCCTAGGCGGAAGACACGGTCGAGCGGCACGGTGCCGAGCAGGCAGAACGCGAGCATCCCGGCGTAGGCCAGGTGTCTCATGTCAGAACGCGAGCTCCTGGGCGCGCTTGCGCACCTCGGCCCGGCGACCGGCCACGAGCATGTGCACGGGAGCACCCTCGACGGGCAACGTGTCGTCCGGGGTGAACAACCACGTCAGGGCCTCCTCGTCGGTCAGCCCGGCGTCGGCGAGCACCGTGATCGTGCCGGCGAGATGCGGCAGCACCTCACCGTCCTTGACGAACAGCGCAGGCACCGCGACGACCAGCCGCTCGCCCACCCGGTGGGACAGCAGCTCACGGTCGTTGATCAGCTGGCGGACCTGCTTCAGCGACAGCCCCAGCGCCTCGGCGAGGTCGGGGACGTTCAGCCACTCGCCGACCAGCTGCTCGAGGGTGCGGTCGACCTGCTCGTTCGCGTCATTCACGACGCCCAGCCTGCCAGACCGGGTACGCCGCGCCCCGGGCGCGCCTGCGTGGAACCCCGACCGATCTTCGCTAGCGTCCAGCGACGTCACACCCGTCACATCAGCACCACGCACCGGCGGAGCCCGAGGCGAGAGGACCCGACATGGCACCGTTCGACTACACGCCGCCGGCCAACCCCCATGCGCTGCACAGCCCGGCGGAGCTGAACCAGGGACGCACCTGGGTGCGCTACACGGTCCGCCCGGGCGACTCCCTCGCCAAGCTCGCCGTCCAGCACCGTACGACGGTCGCCGCGCTGGTGCACGCCAACCGGATCACCAACCCGCGTGCGCTCACGGCGGGCAAGGTCCTGCAGGTCCCGGCGGGCACCGCTCCGGCGCGGTCGACGGCTCCCGCGCCGCGCAAGCAGAGCCCGGCTCCGGCGCGTCGCGCGACCGCCGCCAAGACGCCTGCACGCCAGATGCGCACCCACGTGGTGCAGCCGGGCGACAACCTCATCACCCTGGGCATCCGTTACGGCGTCGGCTGGTCTGCGCTGATGAAGGCCAACGGCATGTCCGACCCCAACCAGCTGCAGACGGGTCGCGTCCTGCGAGTGCCGGTGAGCCCCGGTACGGCCGCGCCGACGCAGGCGACGCCCCCTCGACGTACCCCGGCAGCGAGCCGCAGCGTCGCACCCGCGGCCGTCACGCCTCGTACGCACACCGTGCGACCGGGCGAGAACCTCATCGGCCTCGGCACGCGGTACGGCGTCGGCTGGCGGGCGCTCATGAACGCCAACGGCATGTCCGACCCCAACCGGGTCGCGGTCGGCACGGTGCTGCGCATCCCCGCCAAGGGCGCACCGGTCGCGAGCCCGGCCACGCCACCCGCGGCGCGCAAGCCCACCAGTGCGACACCTGTGTCGCACACGCCGGCCGCACCACGCCCCAAGACGCCGGTGCGCATCACGCCACGCATCCACACCGTCCGGTCCGGCGAGAACCTCATCGAGCTCGGCCGCAGGTACGGCGTCGGATGGCGCAACCTGATGAACGCCAACGGGCTCACCGACCCCAACCGCGTGGCGGTCGGCACGGTGCTGCGGATCCCCGCGCCGGGTACGACGGTCGCCCCGGCCAAGCCGGCCGCAAAGAAGCCCGCAGCCCGGCCGGCCGCCAAGAAGCCCGCGGCCAAGCCGAGCGCCCACAAGCCCGCCGCCAAGAAGCCCTCCGCGAAGAAGCCGGCCAGGACCACCAGCCGCAGCTCGTCCAACACCTTCCTCGGGCGCACCTACCCCGACCACGTCGTCGCGTCGGCGGCCAAGAACCGTGAGGCACTGCGGCATGTCGCCGTGCCGACCCGCAGCCAGACCCGCGACCTGATCGTGCAGACCGCTCGCCGCTACGGCGTCAACCCCAAGCTGGCCCTGGCGATCGGCTGGCAGGAGTCGGGATGGAATCAGCGTTCGGTGTCGGTCGCCAATGCCGTCGGCATCATGCAGGTCATGCCGAGCACCGGCCAGTGGTGCGGTGACATGGTCGGTCGCCGCCTCAACCTGATGGATCCGCGCGACAACGTCACGGCGGGCGTCGTCATGCTGCGCTGGCTCACCACGCACGCGAGCAGCCGCGACCAGGCGATCGCCGGCTACTACCAGGGCCTCGGGGGTGTCCGCGAGAACGGCATGTACCCCGACACCCGGGCCTACGTCCGCAACGTCAAGGCGCACATGGCACGGTTCTGACCGCTGAGCGCGGCACCGGTCCACCTGTTGCGCCGCCACCAGTCGAACCGTCTGCCATTCGTACACTCGGGGAGTGTCCAAGGTCGCCTCTTCATCGCTCGTCGGTCGTGTGATCGACGGCCGCTACCGCATCCGCTCCCACCTCGCGGACGGCGGCATGGGCAGTGTCTTCGTCGCCGTCGACGAGCGCCTCGACCGTGAGGTCGCGCTGAAGGTCATGCGGACCGACCTGAGCCGTGACGACGCCTTCGTCGCCCGTTTTCGCCGAGAGGCGCGATCAGCTGCACGGCTGGCCCACCCCAACGTCGTCAGCGTGTACGACCAGGGCCAGGACGCGTCGTACGTCTTCCTGGCCATGGAGCTCGTCCGCGGCCAGACGCTGCGTGACGTCATCCGGGCGGACGCACCCCTCACTCCCCGGGCGGCCCTGGACATCTACGAAGCGGTCCTGCGCGCCCTACGGGCGGCGCACGCGGCGGGTCTGGTCCACCGTGACGTCAAGCCCGAGAACGTCCTGATCAGCGACGAGGGCACCATCAAGGTGGCCGACTTCGGACTCGCGCGCGCCGTGACGACCGACACCCTCACCACCAACAGCGACGTGCTGCTCGGCACGGCCGCCTACCTGTCGCCCGAGCAGGTCGAGCACGGCACGGTCGACCAGCGCAGCGACGTCTACTCCTCGGGCCTGCTGCTGTTCGAGATGCTGACCGGTGAGAAGGCCTACCCAGGCGACAGCCCGATCCACGTGGCCTACCAGCACGTCCACGGCGCGGTGCCGATGCCCTCCGATGCCGTGCCCAGCGTTCCGGCCGAGCTCGACGAGCTCGTCGCGCTCGCCTCGGCCAAGGACCCTGTACGCCGCCCCGCCAACGCGGGCGAGATGCTCTCCGAGACCCGCCAGGCCCGCAGCCGGCTCGACGACGCCGACCTCGACCACCGCCCCGGGCCGGCCCGTACTCCTGACTCGGCGCCGACCTCGACCGCGGCGATCGATCGCCGCGACGCCACGAGCAGGCTGCGCCGCCCTCCTGCGGCCGCACGTCCGGCATCCGCACGGACGACCGGTGCCCGGGCCGTCGGAGCGCGGCCGGCCCCGCGGCGTCCGGCTGGTGCCCGCGCCGACCGGTCGGGTGCACCGCACCGCGACGGTCCGCGTACGGGCTGGTGGGTCGCCGCGGCGATCGCCGTCGTGATCGCGGTGGTCGGCGGCGGAGCGGTGTGGTGGTGGGGCGCCGGCCCCGGCGCGTCCGCCTCGGTACCTGACGTCACGCACCTCAGCCGAGGCTCGGCCGTACGCGCGATCGACCAGTCCGGACTGTCGGCCCAGGTGCGGGAGGTCTTCAGCGAGACCGTGCCCCGCGACACGGTCGTGCGCACGGTCCCGGGCGCAGGCAGCGACCAGCGCAAGTCCGAGGCGGTGGTGCTGGAGGTCTCCAAGGGCCCCGAGCGGTACCTCGTCCCCCAGCTCACCGGGGTCGACCAGGCGACTGCTCGACAACGGCTCACCGCCGGTCATCTCGCGGTCGGCACCGTGACGCAGGCCTTCCACGAGACCGTTCCCGCCGGACAGGTCGTGAGCAGCCGTCCCGGCACCGGCGCCGAGCAGAAGAAGGGCGCTCGCGTCGACCTGGTGGTGAGCAAGGGACGGCAGCCGATCACCGTGCCGACCGTCACCGGACAGACGCAGGAGCAGGCTTCGGGTGCTCTCACCGACGCCGGGCTCGCGGTGTCGCTCGCGCCCCAGGCGTTCAGCGACACCGTCCCGAACGGCAGCGTCATCAGCCAGAACCCGTCGACCGGAACGCTGTTCCGTGGCGAGACCGTGACGCTCACGGTCTCCAAGGGCCCGCAGATCATCGCGGTCCCCCGCGTGATCGACATGAAGGTCGGCGAGGCGCGTCGCACGCTCGAGGCGGCCGGCCTCAAGGTGAAGGTGTCGCGGGTGTTCGGAGGCATCTTCGACACCGTGCGTGACCAGAACCCCGCCCCCGGCAGTCAGGTGCCCCGCGGCACGGAGGTCACCCTCTCGGTGGTCTGACCGACCGCGAGGGGCCCGGCCACCCGCAGCGCGGATGGCCGGGCCCTCGTGTCGGACAGCGACTCAGGCCAGGCGCTGGCCCAGCATCTCGGCGACGAGGAACGCCAGCTCGAGACTTTGCTGGTGGTTGAGACGCGGGTCGCACGCGGTCTCGTACCGACGCTCGAGGTCGGCGTCCAAGATCTTCTCCGAGCCACCGATGCACTCAGTGACGTCGTTGCCGGTGAGCTCGACGTGGATGCCTCCGGGAATCGTCCCGAGCGACTGGTGCACCTCGAAGAAGCCGCGGACCTCCTCGACCACGTCGTCGAAGTCACGCGTCTTGTAGCCCGTGGACGACTCGAACGTGTTGCCGTGCATCGGGTCGCTGACCCACACCACCTGGGCACCGCTGGCCGTGACCTTCTCGACCACGCGCGGCAGCGCCTCGCGGATCGTGCCGGCGCCCATGCGCGTGATGAACGTCAGGCGCCCCGGCTCGCGCTCGGGGTCGACCTTGTCGATGATGCGCAGCACCTCGTCGGGGTCGACCGTTGGTCCGAGCTTGACGCCCACCGGGTTGTGGATGCGCGAGACGTAGTCGAGGTGGGCACCATCGAGCTGACGGGTGCGCTCACCGACCCACACGAAGTGGCCCGACGTGGCGTACGGGTTGCCGGTGCGCGAGTCGATCCGCGTCAGCGGCTGCTCGTAGTCGAGCAGCAGCGCCTCGTGGCTGGCGAAGAACTCGACCGTGCGTGCGTTCATCGCGTCGAAGTCGGCTCCGCACGCCTGCATGAACCGCATGGCCTTGTCGATGTCACGCGCGGTCGTCTCGTAGCGGGCGTAGGCGGAGTTGGCGATGAAGCCACGGTTCCACTCGTGCACGCTGCGCAGGTCGGCGAAGCCGCCCGTGGTGAACGCCCGCACGAGGTTCAGCGTGGCCGACGAGGTGTGGTACGCCCGCAGCAGCCGCTCGGGGTCGGGGCGACGCGCCTCCGGGGTGAAGGCGAAGTCGTTGACCATGTCACCGCGGTACGCCGGCAGGGTCACCTCTCCCCGCGTCTCGATGTCCTTGCTGCGCGGCTTGGCGTACTGGCCCGCGATGCGCCCCATCTTGATGACCGGCGTGCTCGCGCCGTAGGTCAGCACGGCTGCCATCTGCAGGATGGTCTTGACCCGGTCGCGGATGTTGTCGGCCGTCGCGGACTCGAACATCTCGGCGCAGTCGCCGCCCTGCAGCAGGAACGCCTCGCCGCGGGACGCGTCAGCCAGTCGCGAGCGGAGTACGTCGCACTCCCCGGCGAACACCAGCGGCGGATACGAGGCCAGCGTCTCGCGCACACGGTCCAGTGAACCGTCCTGCGGCCAGGTGGGCTGCTGCGCAGCCTCGAGCTCGGGCCACTGCAGGCCCGCGCTGGCGGTGAGGGATGCCGATGGGGTCGTCGGAAGGGTGGTACTCACCCGACCAGGGTAGTTGGCGTTCGCGTCCGGGTCCGACGTGCCCAGCACGCGGACCGACTCGTCAGGCCGTGGCGCGCGAGCTGCCGCCCGCCGGCTGGGCCGGTCCGGCTGCTGCGGACTCGTCCTCGACGGAATCCTCGGTCGGGTCGGCCTCGCCGGCGTCCGACTGCTCGGCCTTCTCGGCGGCCTCGGCACGCCGCTGCTGGACGCGCTCGATCCGCGCGGCCGCCTCCTCCTGGAGGTGATGGGCCAGGGCAGCCGCACCGCTGCCGATCTCCTTGGCCCGGGCCGCGACCCGGTCCTTGACCGATGCGGCGTAGACGTCGACGTACTCCTGACCGGAGAGCAGCATCAGCTCGTACATGATCTCGTCGGTGATCGACCGCAGGACGAAACGGTCGTCCTGCATCCCGTCGTAGCGCGAGAAGTCCATCGGGCGACCGATGCGCACCCCGATCCGCATGATCTTGGGGATGACACGGCCCGTCGGCTGGGCCTTGTCGGTATCGATCATCGCGACCGGCAGCACCGGGACCTTGGCCTCGAGCGCCATCCGCGCCACGCCGGTCTTGCCCTTGTAGAGGCGGCCGTCGGGCGAGCGGGTGCCCTCGGGGTAGATGCCGAACAGGTCACCGCGGCGCAGCACCTTCAGGCCCGCCTCGATCGCCGCCTCGCTGGCCTGACCGCCGGACCGGTCGATCGGGATCTGGCCGACGCCGCGGAAGAACGCAGCGGTGAGCCGGCCCTTGATGCCCGTGCCCGTGAAGTACTCCATCTTGGCCGGGAAGGTGATGCGACGCTCGACCACGAGCGGCAGGAAGAAGGAGTCCGAGAACGACAGGTGGTTGCTCGCGAGGATCGCACCGCCCTGCTTCGGCACGTGCTCCTCGCCGTCGACCCAGGGTCGGAACAGCACATTGAGAAGAGGACCGAGAAGGATCTTCTTCAGGAACCAGTAGAACACCGCACCTCCGCTGCCGGTCGTGACGGCTGAACTCTACGGCACCCTCGCACGGGCATGGCGACGATGGAAGGATGCACGTATGCGCATCCTTCCGGGCGCCGAGCCCTGGTCCGTCGACGGCTCCGAGATCGGCGTCCTCGTCTGTCACGGGTTCACCGGGACCACCCAGTCCGTCCGTCCGATCGCCGAGCGCTGCGCCGCCGAGGGCTGGACCGTACGCATGCCTCGTCTGCCCGGTCACGGCACCACCTGGCAGGACCTCAACCGCACCGTCTGGACCGACTGGTACGCCGAGGTCGAGGCGGCGTACGCCGAGCTGCAGCAACGCTGCTCGCAGGTCGTCGTCGCGGGGCTGTCGATGGGCGGCAGTCTCGTCACCCTGCTCGCCGAGCAGCACCACGAGGTCGCCGGCCTGGTCCTGGTCAACCCGATGTACGAGCCGAAGGACCCACGCCTGCGGGCGCTGCCCGCACTCAAGCACGTCGTCCCGTCGCTGGCCGCGATCGGCAACGACATCAAGAAGGCCGGGGCGACCGAGCTGGCGTACGACCGGACACCGTTGAAGGCGCTGCACTCGGCCACCGAGCTGTGGCGACGTACGGCGCGCGACCTTCCCCAGATCACCCAGCCCGTGCTGCTGATGCACTCGCCGGAGGACCACGTGGTCGAGCCGTCCAACTCCGAGCTGCTGCTCTCGCGGGTGTCCAGCGCCGACGTGACCGAGATCCTGCTCGAGGACTCCTTCCACGTGGCCACCCTCGATCACGACGCAGGGCGCATCATGGATGAGACCGCCGACTTCGTCCGCAGGGTGTGTGCCTCATGACCTCTGATCCTCGAGACAACGAGCGCACGGACTACGACGCGCGGTTCGCCGCGATCATCGCCCAGTTCGACGACGACCCGCTGGACTCCTCCGCGCTCGACGAGCGACCGTCCGGCGCGGACGACGATGCCGGCGCGGGTGCCACGCCCGCACCCCTGCAGCCGGAGGACCCCCAACCTGCTCCCCCGGTCGACCCGATCGCCGAGCTGCCCGCTCAGTGGCGGATGCCCAGCCGCGAGGAGTCGGCCGCGCTGCTGGAGGACGACGGCACGTACGAGCCGCCTCCGCCTCAGCCGCTGCCCGCCGGCGACCTGCACTTCTGGGCGATCCTCGCCGGCCTCGTCGGCGGACCGTTGTGGCTGCTCTACCTGTTCCTGCTCGACCGCATGGCCAAGCCGATGTGGTGGGTGCTCGCCTGCGCGACCACGGCGGCCGGGGTCGTGCTGCTCATCCTGCGCCAACCGCACAGCCGCGAGGACCAGGACGACCACGACGACGGCGCAGTCCTCTAGCGAGAGCGCCGCTCAGCCACGACGCAGGGTGCTGAGGTCGAGGTCGAGGAAGAGCGGTCGATGATCGGTCGCCGCCACCAGGTCTGCCTCGTCGAGGTCGACCTGCGGGCGTACGGGCCGCAGCTGCGGCGAGGCGAAGATCGCGTCGATCCGCTTGACCGGGTTGCGACTCGGGAACGTCAGGACATCGCCGTTGGCGTCCTCGAGCTCACGCGAGAGCTCGGTCCAGGCCTTGCCCTGATGGGTCTCGTTGATGTCGCCGGCCACGACGAGCGGCACGTCGTCACCGAGCTCGGCCGCCTGTCGCAGCAGCGCCGCGTGCGCAGGACGCTCTGCGGGGCGCAGGCTGAGGTGCAGGCTCACCGCGGTGATCGGCTGGTGGCCCGGGAGCTGCAGTCGTGCGAACGCCCAGCCACGCGGCTCGTCCGGGCGGCGTACGGGCAGCTGACGGTGGCCGCTCGCGAGCACCTCGACCCGCAGAGCCGTGAACAGCGTCGTGCTCATCCGCCCGCGGTGACCACCCGCCCAGTAGAGCCCGAGGCTCGCGGCGAACTCGGCGATGCGGTGGCCGGAGAACGGGTGGCGAGGGACTTCCTGCAGGCACAGCACGTCCGGGTCGAGCCGGCGGATCACGCGGCGCAGGGCCTCGGTGTCGTCCTTGAACGCACGCACGTTGTAGGACACCACCCGCAACGTGCTCGTCCCCGTTCCGGCGCCCTTGGCGTCAGGGACGTCGTCAGCGCTCAGCGGGGTGCTCATGCCGGGACCACCGCGGCGCGAGCAAGGTCAGCGGCGCCGACCAGGCCCGCCTCGTTGCGCAGGCTCGCCTGCTTGATGCGTGCCTCCGGGCGGTAGCCACGGCCGGCGAGATGCTTGCGGAAGGACTCACGTGCCGGCTCGAGCAGCAGGTCGCCCGCATCGCTCACGCCTCCACCGATGATGAACGAACCCGGGTCGAAGGCGTTGGCGAGGTTGGCGAGACCAGTGCCGAGCCAGCCACCGATCTCGGCGAGCAGCTCAGCGGCGATCGGGTCTCCGTTACGGGCAGCCTCGGTGACCATCGGGCCGGTCACCGCACCGACGTCACCCTCGACCGAGGCGATGAGGTCGGCCGCGAGCGGCGACTGGGCGGCGACCAGCGACCGCGCTTCGCGGACGAGAGCGTTGCCGCTGGCGTACTGCTCCCAGCAGCCCCGGTTGCCGCACTCGCACCGGTGACCGCCGGGCATGACCTGCATGTGGCCGAACTCGCCGGCGATGCCGAACCGGCCACGCTGAATCCGGCCGTCGTGCATGACAGCGCCGCCGATGCCGGTGCCGAGGTTGACCATGACCAGGTGCGTCTCACCCTGGCCGGCTCCGAACCGCCACTCCGCCCAGCACGCGGCGTTGGCGTCGTTGTCGACGAAGACCGGCTGCTCGACCCTGCGCGAGAGCGCCTCGCGCAACGGCTCGTGGCGCCACGACAGGTGAGGGGCGAACACGACGGTGGCACGATCAGCCGCCACGAAACCGGCGGCGCCGATGCCGATCGCCGCGACCTCCTCGTCGCTGCCCTCGAGCAGCTCCTCGACGACGCTGACGATCATGTCCTCGACGACCCGTGGGGCCGTCGAGCGATGCGGCGTGTCACGACGCGCACGCAGCAGGACGGTGCCCTCGTGATCGACCAGTCCCCCGGCGACCTTCGTACCGCCGATGTCGATGCCGATCGCCCGTGGCGACCCGCTCATGTGCGCTCCTCCCGTGCCAGTGCAGCCGCACCGATCATGCCAGCGTCGTTGCCCAGCCGTGCGAGCACCATGTCGGCCACCGGCCGATGGGCTCCCCCGGTGAGGTGCTGCGCGTACGCCGTCCGGGCCGGCTCGAGGACCAGGTCGCCGGTGGCGCTCAGCCCGCCCCCGACCACGATCAGGCCGGGGTCGACCACTGCCGCGACGGTGGCCAGGCCCTCGCCGAGCCATCGACCGACATCGGCGAGCAGCTCGACAGACAGCACGTCACGCTCGGCCGCGAGACGGGAGACGTCGTGCCCGGTGAGGGCGGTGACATCGCCGTCGCAGGCGTCACTCAGCGCCGCTGCACCTGCCGCGCCCGATGCGACCGCCTCACGCGCACGAGCGAGCAGAGCCGTGCCGCTGGAGTAGGCCTCCAGGCAGCCGCGGTTGCCGCAGCCGCACAGGCGGCCGTCCCGCTCGACACGGACGTGGCCGAGCTCGCCGCCGACTCCGAAGGCGCCGCGATGGACCTGCCCGCGGTGCACGACCGCGCCCCCCACACCCGTCCCGAGCGTCACCATGACCAGGTCGTCGCTGCCCTGTGCGGCTCCACAGATCAGCTCGCCGTACGCCGCGGCGTCCGCGTCGTTCTCGATCACCACCTCGTGACCGGTCGCGTCGGCTAGCAGCCGCCGCAGCGGGAAGTCGCGCCAGGCGAGGTTGGGGGCGAATCGCACGGCCTCGCGTTCGGCGTCCAGGTATCCGGCGCAGGCGGCACCGACCGCGGGTCGGGTGCCCGCAGGTGACAGCTCGGCGACCAGGCCGGCCAGCGCGGCCACGATGGCGTCCGGGTCTGCTGCGGGTGAGGCCACGGTGCGACGCTGCAGGACGGTGCCTGCTGGGTCGATGAGCGCGCCCGCGATCTTCGTACCGCCGACGTCGAGGCCGATGGTCGGACCGGTCATGGTGTGTCGTCCTCAGGCCTTCGGGTCGGTCGGCGGTTCGTCGGCATCGGTCACCTCTACGACCTCGTCGCGGTCGCTGCGCGAGCGCGAGGGCTGCTGCGCGGCGGCCTCACTCGGGCGACGCCGGTCAGCGGCCATCGCCTGCAGCGACCCCGCCACCATGCCGAGCAGGTCCGCCAGACGTTCCATCGTCTCGGGCTGCACGCTGTGCAGCAGCCCCACCACGCGACACACCGGGCACACCCGGCACACCGAGGCGACCACGGGAACCTCGTCGCACGTGCATCCGGGAGAGGTCCGGGACGCGCGGTCCGCGGGCTCAGGCCCCGGCGGAGCGTCGGCGTGGCCGTCCTCCTGCGTACGGGCTCCGCCGAGTCCTGCGAGTGCCTCGACCAGACGCACGGCCTCGTCCGCCACCGAGGAGGACGGCGGCACGGGCGGGTCATCGGGCGGGCGGGTCACGGGGTCTCCTGCTGGTCGGGTACGAAGCGCACTTCGAGCGTCTGGTCACGGACGACGGCTGCCCGCGCCCGACATCGTCGAAGCGCGGTCGGCAGCACGGCCACCCGTCGTACGCCGACCGCCTCGATGACGAGGTCGTCGCCGGTACGGCGCACGGTGACGTCACGAGATCGTAGGTGCGGCAGGGGTATTCGCCACAGCCAGTCCTCGCCGTCGGCCGCAAGGCACTCGCGTCCGCGGCCGGGGCCCCGCTCGATGCGTTCGATGAGACGTTCCGTCGGCAGCGGCTCATCGGGGCTGACAGGGATCGCCCGCTCGTCACCGGTCGGCGCCTGCGGATCGAGCACGGCGCGGACCTCGACCCCGTGCAGAGCCAGGCCCACCTCGAACGACCGTGCCCGCTCGCGACCGTGCTGGGGCCTGACGAGCACGGCCACCGAGCGCGCAACGGACTGCTGGACGAGCGCTGCCGTCTCGTGCGCCGCGTGCAGCTGCGTGCTGAGCGCCTCGCCGGGCCACCAGCGTCCGAGCGCGGTCGCGACCAAGGGACGTGCTGAAGCCAGCCAGCCGCGGTGGGCGGGCAGCACCCGCCCCGTCAGCCAGGGCAGCCGGTCGGCCATCACGCACAGGTCGAGCGTCCTCGCCCCCGCGTCGACGACCACCAGGTCGGCACGCTCGGCATGATGTGCCGCTGCGACCAGCGCACCGACGAGATCAGCGCCCGGCAAGGACGCGACCTCATCGACGAGACGTGGGTCGAGGCCCACGCCGTCGAGCAGGTCGCGCAGGGTCCGGGCGCTCGGCCCGTCGGTGGTCGGACGGGCCTCGACGAGGGCGGGTGCGGGCTGCCCGGGCGCGAGGTGGTCACGTGCGCCGTACGACGGTGCCAGGTCGAGAAGTCCGACCGTGCGTCCACGCGCGACGGCCACCGTGGCGAGCGCGGCGGCGGTGGTCGACGACCCTGCACCACCCGGACCAGCGACCAGGACGAGCTGTCCCGGCACCTCAGGCCTCGGCGCGCTTCTTCAGTCCTTTGAGCGCGGTGTCGATGATGATCGACTCGGCCTTGCGCTTGAGCACACCGAGCATCGGCAGCGACACGTCGACCTTGAGCTGGTAGTCGACCTTGGTGCCCGCGCCCTCGGCGGTCAGGGTGTAGGTGCCGTCGAGGGTCTTGAGCAACGACGCCTTGACCAGGGTCCAGCTGACGGTGCCGGTGCCGTCCTCGACGACGTCCCAGTCGTACGACAGCGTGTAGGTGTCCTTGATGGGGCCTGCATCGAGCACGAACTCGACCTGCTCGGGCCAGCCGTCCGCGTCCTCGGCAACCACGGTGGCGCTCTTGAACTGCGTCCACTCGGGGTATCCGTCGAAGTCGGCGATGATGTCCAGGACGGCCTCGGGCGCGGCCTGGACCACGACGGAGGACTGGGTGCTCTCGGCCATGGGCGCACTGTAGTCCGCTGCTGCCGGCCGTGGCCGGATCCGACAGATACGCTGCGCATGACCGACCATCGGGCGAGGAGGCACTGCTGTGCGGGAGTTCGACGTCCCACCACTCGTCGTACCGACCCAGCAGGGCAACCTGGCCCTGCTGCCGGTACGCAACGCCGAGGCCGAGCCGCACGGTGTCGGATACGTGCGGCGTGCGTCCGACGGCAGCTGGAGCGAGGTCACCCACGCCGAGTTCGCCGCAGCTGTCGACGCTCTCGCCAAAGGATTCATCGCGGCAGGCATCAGCGCCGGCGACCGCGTCGGCCTCCTCTCCCGCACCCGCTACGAGTGGACCCTGACGGACTTCGCGCTGATGGCGGCCGGTGCGGTCGTGGTCCCGGTCTACGAGACGTCGTCGGCCGAGCAGGTCGCCTGGGTGCTGCAGGACTCCGGGGCGGTCGCTGTCGTCGTCGAGTCGAGCGCTCATGCCGCGACCGTCGCCTCCGTGCGCGACGACCTGCCAGCACTGCACGACGTGTGGCTGATCGACGGTGGCGGGCTGGACGAGCTGGTCGAGGGCGCGAGCGAGGTCACCGACGCCGAGCTGCGCAGCCGTCGTACTCTCGCCGACCGCTCGACCCCGGCGACGATCATCTACACCTCCGGCACCACCGGACGCCCCAAGGGTTGCGTCCTCACGCACGGCAACTTCCTCACCCTCACCGAGAACGCCGTCGAACGGCTCAAGACCGTCGTCGAGGCACCGGGCTCGTCGACGCTGCTGTTCCTCCCGCTCGCCCACGTGTTCGCGCGACTCATCCAGTGCGTCGCCGTGTACTCGCGGGTCCGGCTGGGCCACGCCGCCGACGTGCGGTCCGTGGTCGACGACCTCGGCTCGTTCCGACCGACGTTCGTCCTCGCCGTGCCGCGCGTGTTCGAGAAGATCTTCAACCACGCCGAGCAGGAGGCCGTGGCGAGCGGAAAGGGCCGGGCGTTCACGGCCGCGGTCGAGACCGCCGTCGCGTGGAGCACCGCGGTCGACGCCGGACGTCGTCCGTCCGTCCTGCTGCGCACGCGCCGTGCGGCGTTCGACCGGGTCGTCTACCGGCGGCTGCGCGACGCCCTCGGCGGGCGCCTCGAGTTCGCCATCAGCGGCGGGGCTCCCCTCGGCGAGCGACTGGGCCACTTCTTCGCAGGCGCGGGCATGCCGGTGCTCGAGGGCTACGGCCTCACCGAGACGACGGCGCCGGCGACGGTCAACACCCCCGAGCTGCGCAAGATCGGCACGGTCGGTCCGCCCCTGCCAGGCGTCGCCGTACGCATCGCCGACGACGGCGAGGTCCTCGTCTCGGGGGTCGGGGTGTTCAGCGAGTACTTCGCCAACCCCGACGCCACCTCTCGTGCCCTGCAGGACGGGTGGCTGCGGACGGGCGACCTCGGCAGCCTCGACGCGGACGGCTTCCTGCGGATCACCGGCCGCCTCAAGGACATCATCGTCACCGCCGGCGGCAAGAACGTCGCACCGGCCGGCCTCGAGGACGCCGTCCGCCTCCACCCGCTCGTGTCGCAGTGCGTCGTGGTCGGCGACCAGCGGCCCTACGTGGCTGCGCTGATCACCCTCGACGCCGAGATGCTCCCCGTATGGGCCCGGGCTCGCGGCATCGAGCCGATGTCGGTCGCAGAGGCACGCGAGCACCCTGCCGTTCTCGCCGCGCTGCAAGAGGCCGTCGACGGCGCCAACGCCGCGGTCAGCCGGGCCGAGTCCATCCGCAGGTTCCACGTCCTGCCGGTCGACCTCACCGAGGACAACGGCTATCTCACGCCGTCTCTCAAGGTGCGTCGGACGCTCGTCAGCAGGGACTTCGCGGGCGAGATCTCCCAGCTCTACGCCTGAGCCCGCAGCCAGGTCCGGTACGCCGCCGTCAGGCCGTTCGGCTCGACACCGTAGGCAGCACGGAACGCTCCGGGCTCACGGGCGTCCGCGCGTCGTACGAACGCCGTGAACACCTCGAGTCCACGACGCTGTGCGAGGAAGGAGCACCACGCCCAGGCCTTCTGGTACGCCAGCGTCGGCGACCCGTCGGTCGACCGGACCTCGTCGTCGGGCGGCGGGCCCGTAGGAAGCTCCCCGCTCGCCACCGCGCGGAACAGGGACGGTGCGACCTGCCGCGGCGACAGGCCGGTGCTCCGGTAGGCCGTCACCTCCGCCGAGCCCTCGATGACCCACAGGGGTACGCCGGTCAGTCGCCCCTGGCCGAGCGCCACGTGCGTGAGCTCGTGGGTGATGACGACCTGCCGACCGTCGGCGGAGGTCGAGGTCCACAGGGCCGGGTGGACGACGACCACACCGGCAGCGGTGGTGACCGCTGGAACGGTTCCGTTGGCAGGTCGACCGGTCAGACGGGCGAACTCCTCACCGCTGGTCGCGACGACCAGCCGCACACCGACAGTGCGCCAGTCGGTGTGCCACAACGAGGTGACCTCACGCATCGCGGTCGTCACGTGGGAGCGATAGGCGCGACGGCGTTCGAGCGGGATCGCACCGGTGACCTCCACCGAACCGGGCGGCGCCGACGGACGCGTGATGGTCGGCGAGGTGGAGGCGGGGGCTGCTCGCGTCGTGCGCGAGCAACCGGTGAGTGCCAGGGCGACCGCGCCGGCGATCACGGTGCGTCGGGCAGTGGCCACGTGCTCAGGCTACGAGCACGTCGCGCGCCTCTCTCAACCGGCGGATGCCAGACCCGGCCAGGGCTCGCGGCGAGCGGTGGCTCGACCGGCCTCCTGCGGATCCAGCAGGCCGACACCGACCAGTGTGGCCAGCGCGTCGTGCTCAGCCCGGTCGACCGGGAGGTCGTGGGTCGAGATGGTCAGCATCGCGTTGACGACGCAGTCCTCGCAGTGGGTACCTCGTACGGGGCAGGTCTGGCAGTCGACGATCATCGCCGTCCTCCTTCCGTCGTGTCCTGCTCCGCACGCTAGGCGGCACCACTGACAGCGCCGACCCGATAGGTCCTCGTCCGGGCGACCGGCGTCATCCCGAGGGTCGCGTACAGATGACGGGGCACGGGATACCCGTCGTCACCACGGGGGCACACCACGGCCTGGGTCGCGCCGGCCCTCGCAAGCGAGATCAGCAGCGCGGCGCACGCCGCCCTGCCCAGCCCACGGACGGCGTAGGACGGGTCGGTGCCGACGGGTTCGATCAGTCCGCTGCGCGACATCGGGTCGAACCAGCCGAGCGCCGATGCGACGAGCTGACCGTCGGGCGCCTCGACGACGAGGTCGAGGTCGCGCCGGTACAGCGACGTCGCGGTGACCCTCTCGTACGCGTCGCGCCCGAACGGCGACGCGGCGCCGGTGTCGACGACCGGACCGCCGACCATCTCCTGCAGGCGCGTCGGCGCCCACGACCGACGGTGGACCACGACCCGCGCCTCCTCCTCACCCGGATGCACCGCGCGTACGTGGTAGCCGCCCGGCAGGAGAGGCTGCGGGAGGGGCCCGCGCAGCGCCCGCACCTGGTGGACGAACCACGGGGCAGCCGTGTCCTCCTCGGCGCTGACCGTTCGCAGCGCGCTGAGCAGGTGCTGCTCGCGGTCCAGGACAGGGACCTCGACCACGGCCGAGCGTTCGTGGCACCAGGCGACGACGTCCTGCACCAGGCCCGACGGCGCCTCTGGAGACACGTGCAGGTCGACGTGACGGCGCGTCGCGTCTCCGTCGGCGTACGCCCAGGCGACGACCCGGTCCGCGACCGTCCACAGCCGTCGTACGGTCTCCCTCGCCGGATCGGCGGCCGACCACGCCACATCGCCGGCGTGGACCCGCTGCCGCGAGGACCAGGTACGACCGACGCACCGGATGCGCGCTTCGCGCACGTCCGCGCCCTCGCCCCCGATGGGCAGGTCGATCGTCGCCCAGGCCCTCGTCATCGCACGATCGTGACTCCGAGCACGCCCGCACGCCAACGGTTTTCCGGCTCTCGACGGCCAGGACGGGCGTGGCGCCACGACGCTGTCAGACCTCCCGCCTAGCGTCGACGCATGCCCTCCAGCAAGGCCCCGCTCGCGATCCAGGCGACGTTCGACGACCTCGGTACGCCGCTGCGCGACGTCACCTTCGTCGTGGTCGACCTGGAGACCACGGGTGGCAGCGCGACGGCGTCGGAGATCACCGAGGTCGGCGCGGTCAAGGTGCGTGGCGGTGAGGTTCTCGGAGAGTTCCAGACACTGGTCAACCCCGGCCTGCCCATCCCCGCGTTCATCTCGGTGCTCACCGGCATCACCGACCGCATGGTGGCGTCGGCGCCGCGGATCGACACGGTGCTCCCGGCGTTCCTGGAGTTCGCGCACGACACGGTGCTCGTCGCTCACAACGCACCGTTCGACGTCACCTTCCTCAAGGTTAACGCCGAGCGGCTCGGACTCCCCTGGCCCGGGCACCGCGTCGTCGACACCGCCCATCTGGCACGACAGCTGGTGACGCGCGACGAGGCGCCCAACCGCAAGCTGTCCTCTCTCGCTCAGCTGTTCGGGGCCGCCACGACACCGGACCACCGGGCCCTGCACGACGCCCGCGCCACCGTCGACGTGCTGCACGCGTTGCTCGGGCGCGTCGGCAACCTGGGCGTCCACACCCTCGAAGAGCTCGGGTCGTTCACCTCTCGCGTCAGTCCGCAGCAGCGGCGCAAGCGGTTCCTCGCCGACGGCCTGCCGTCCGCTCCGGGCGTCTACGTCTTCAAGGACTCCCAGCAGCGTCCGCTCTACGTCGGCACCTCCGTCGACATCCGCCGCCGTGTCCGCAGCTACTTCACGGCGAGCGAGCAGCGCACCCGCATGGCCGAGATGGTCGGGATCGCCGAGACCGTGACACCGATCGTGTGCGCGACGCCGCTCGAGGCCGAGGTGCGCGAGCTGCGTCTCATCGCCGAGCACAAACCTCGCTACAACAGGCGGTCCCGCTTTCCCGAGAAGTCCGTGTGGGTCAAGCTCACGGTCGAGGCGTTTCCGCGGCTGTCGGTCGTCAAGGACGTGCGCGACGACGGGGCCCAGTACGCCGGTCCGTTCGGCTCCCGGGCACAGGCGACCGAGGCGATCGCGGCGCTGCACGAGGTCGTCCCGCTGCGGCAGTGCACGGCGCGGCTGTCCACGCGCGGTCAAGGCAAGGCGTGCGCGCTCGCGGACATCGGCCGGTGCGGGGCGCCGTGCACCGGCGAGCAGTCCGTCGAGTCCTACGGCGACGTGGTGGCCCGGGCCACGGAGGCTCTTGCGGGTGACGCGCGCGCGGTGGTCGAGGCGCTGGAGCAGCGCATGAGCCGCCTCGCCGACAAGGAGAGGTTCGAGGACGCGGGCCACCTGCGCGACCGTCTGATGGCACTCGTCCGTGCCGCCGCACGCGCCCAACGCATCGCGCCACTCGCGGCGAGCCCCGAGGTGGTCGCGGCCCGCCGTCGTGACGACGGTGGCTGGGAGGTCGTCTGCGTACGCCACGGGCGGCTCGCCGGCACGACGATCACCCCTCGTGGTGCCGACCCCATGCCGGCGATCGAAGCGCTTCGCGCGGGTGCCGAGATCGTCCCGCCTCCGGTCGCGCCGGCACCGGCGGCGCTGCCCGAGGAGACCGAGAAGGTGCTGCGCTGGCTGGAGGCGCCCGGCGTGCGCATCGTCCATCTCGACGGCGAGTGGACCTGTCCGATGCACGGCGCCGGGGCAGCACGCGACCGCCTCGAGCCCCTGCTGCGATCGCGTGGTGAGGTCGCGGGTTTCGGCGAGGTGCCCGGCAGGTTCGAGACCCGACCGGCAGCAGCGGTTCCGTCGGCAGGGTGACGTGTGCCGCCGGGCGTCGGCACTGACTAGGCTGCCCGTGTGATCTCCGCCATCGTGCTCATCAAGGCCGACGTCAGCCGCATCCCCGAGGTCGCGCAGGCCATCGTCCAGATCGACGGGGTGACCGAGGTCTACTCCGTCACAGGCGATGTCGACCTGATCGCCGTGGCCAAGGTCGCGCGCCACGAGGACTTCGCCGACGTCATCGCCGACCGTCTCAACAAGGTCGAAGGGGTGCGCGACACGCAGACCCACATCGCCTTCCGCACCTACTCCGACGAGGACCTCGGCGCGGCGTTCAGCATCGGCGGCGACTGACCCGCTACTCCTCGCCGTACGCCGCCTGGGTCGCGTCGACCCAGGAGTCCAGCACCTGCGCAGCCCTGCCGGAGTCGATCGCCGACGCCGCTGCCTGCACCCCTGCCCCCACGAGACCGCTGAGGTCGTCGTACTCACCGAAGAGCGTGGTGTGCCCGTCCAGGCGGGTGAGGGCGACCGCGATGCCGGCGTTGAGCAGTACCGCGTCGCGGACCGGGCCGCCCTTGCCGCCCACCAGGTCGCGGACGACAGCGGCGTTGTGGGCGGGATCGCCGCCGCGCAGCGCCTCGATCGGAGCAGTCGGCAGGCCGACGTCAGACGGCCCGAGGCGATGCTCGGTGACCACCCCGTCGCGCACCCACCACACCGTGGACGAGGTCGTGAGCGTCAGCTCGTCCAACCCGTCGTCGCCACGGAAGACCGCGGCGTCCTTGCCGCGCCCCGCGAACACTCCCGCCACCTCGGGTGCGAGCCGACGGTCGGCGACCCCGACCGCGGCGAACCGCGGCTGGGCCGGGTTGGTGAGCGGTCCGAGGATGTTGAAGGCCGTCGGTACGCCGAGCGCACGCCTGGTCGAACCCGCGTGCCGGAACGACGGGTGGAAGGTCTGGGCGAAGCAGAACGTGATGCCGGCGCGTTCGCCGACGCGCTGCACCTGCTCGGGCGTGAGGTCGAGACGGACCCCGAGGGCCTCCAGCACGTCCGCCGACCCCGACGACGACGACGACGCGCGGTTGCCGTGCTTGACGACGGTCGCGCCGGCGGCCGCAGCGACGATCGACGACATGGTCGAGATGTTGACCGTGTGGGCCTGGTCGCCGCCGGTACCGACGATGTCGAGGGTCCGCCCGGGCACCTCGATGCGCACGGCGTGCGCGAGCATGCCCTCGGCCAGGCCCAGCATCTCGCCTGCGGTCTCGCCCTTGGCACGCAGCGCGATCAGGAACCCGGCGAGCTGGGCCGGGTCAGCGCGTTCGGTGAGCACCTGGTCCATGACCCACTCCGTCGTGCGGGAGTCGAGGTCGACACCGCCGAGCAGCGACGTCAGCACCTGTGCCCACGTGGGGCCGGCGCCCACGGCTAGGCCCGAGACGTCGTACGAGCCACCGATGCCATCGTCGACCCCAGCGTCAGCGGGTCGATCGGGTGCGGCACCGCGGCGTCGGCGAGAGACCAGGACGCGAGCCAGGCGTCCTGCGGCCGACCGGTCAGCACGATCACGGGCGGGCAGTCGGTGACCTCGTTCTTGAGCTGGCGGCACAGGCCCATACCGCCGACCGGGGCTGCCTCGCCGTCGAGCAGCAGGAGGTCGTATCCACCGGCGTCGACAGCCTCGATGACGGCATCGGCGGTCGCGCACTCACGCCAGCTGCTGACCTCCACGTCACGCGCGGGGCGGCGTCCGACCCCGACGCGCACGGCGTCGCGAGTCGCGATGTCGTCGCTGTAGAGGAGCACGGAGAGGCTGCGCACAGCCGGGCTGGTTGCGACGGAAGCGGTCGAGGCCATGGCCGCGATGCTACTCACCCGGAGCGGGAACTCGCGGACAGGCCGTCACGTTGGCCGACTCGAATGTTCTCGTCGGCGACCGTGTGTCGTACTACGCTTTGTCGTATGTGTTGTCGCACCGATGCCCGTCATGCCGGGCCAGGGGCGATCCCACCGGGGGGTCGCCCGCACGTCGCTGCGCGGATGGGGCCATAATGACCGACGTGGCGACCGCGACTGCTCAGACGAGCCAACCAGCAATCCCCGCCGGACACGGTCCGGTGACCCGCCCGAACATGACCGCCGTCGGCACGATGGTGTGGCTCGCAAGTGAGCTCATGTTCTTCGCCGGGCTCTTCGCGATGTACTTCACCATCCGCTCCGTGGCCCCGGACCTGTGGGACAAGAACACCGAGGTGCTCAACGTCCCGTTCGCCCTGGGCAACACGTTGATCCTGGTGATCTCCTCCATCTGGTGCCAGCTCGGCGTGTTCAAGGCCGAGCAGGGCGTCCCGTTCCGCACGGGCAAGCTGACGCAGGTCGGCCAGTGGGGCATGCGCGAGTGGTACGTCCTGACCTACCTGTTCGGCTCGGTCTTCGTCGCCGGCCAGGTCATGGAGTACTCCGAGCTGGTGCATGAGGGCATCCGCCTGGACTCCGACGCCTACGGCTCGATGTTCTACCTGACCACCGGCTTCCACGGCCTCCACGTCACCGGTGGCCTCCTGGCCTTCCTGCTGATCATCGGCCGCACGTTCACCTCGCGCCGCTACACCCACCACCAGGCCACCGGCGCGATCGTGACCAGCTACTACTGGCACTTCGTCGACGTCGTCTGGATCGCGCTGTTCGCCACGATCTACTTGCTCCAGTGAGCCACGTCATGACTGCGACTCACCTGCAGCATCACCCCTTCGCCCTCCGTACCGACGAAGACAGGACAACCACGTGAGCTCCCTTGCCGCTCGCCGCCGACACCCAGCAGCCATCGTGCTCGTGCTGCTGCTGGGTCTGGTCGTGACCGGCGGCCTGTACGCCGCACTCGCACCGAAGGACGCCAAGGCCGCGACGGCCACGGCGGACGACGTCAAGGCCGGCAAGGACCTGTTCCTCGCCAACTGCGCGAGCTGCCACGGCACCAACGCCAGCGGCACCAACGCCGGGCCGTCACTGGTCGGCGTGGGCGCTGCCGCCGTCGACTTCCAGGTCGGCACCGGTCGTATGCCGCTGACCCAGCCCGGCGTGCAGGCGCAGCGCAACAAGGTCGTCATGAACGACACGCAGACCAAGCAGCTGTCCGCGTACGTCGCCTCCCTCGGCCCCGGCCCGTCGGTGCCGGCCGAGAAGTACACCGAGGGTGGCGGTGACATCGCCAAGGGCGGGGAGCTCTTCCGCGTCAACTGCGCCATGTGCCACAACGCCGTCGGCTCCGGCGGTGCGCTGACCCGCGGCAAGTTCGCCCCGAGCCTGCGCGACGTGGAGGGCAAGCACATCTACGAAGCCATGGTCACCGGCCCGCAGTCGATGCCGGTGTTCAACGACAACAACCTGTCCCCCGAGGACAAGAACGACATCATCAGCTTCCTGCACAACATCGACAACGAGGCCAATGCCGGTGGTCACAACCTCGGCAGCCTGGGCCCGGTCTCCGAAGGCATGTTCGCCTGGACGATCGGGATCGGCCTGCTCATCGGTGCCGCAGTCTGGCTGGGACGGAAGGCTGCCTGAATGAGCGAGCACGACGACAACCTCCCGGAGCAGAGCACCGGGTCCTCCGTTGTCGATCTGACCCAGGGTCACGTCGAGGGCACCGGCCAGCTGCCGGAGCGCTTCGACAACCCCGGACTCCCGCCCCACGTCCACCGCCACGGTGACGACGACGAGGCGGCGGCCAAGCGTTCCGAGCGTCAGGTCGCAGCCCTGTTCATGATGTCGATGCTGGCCACCGTGCTGTTCGCGGTCGCCTACTTCGCGATCGACAAGAACGACGTCATCACGCTGCCGATCATCGGGCGCGCGAACGCCCTGCACGCCGCCCTCGGCGTCACGCTCGGTCTGTCGCTGCTCGGCATCGGCCTCGGTGCGGTGCACTGGGCCAAGACCCTCATGTCCGATGAGGAGATCGCTGAGGAGCGTCACCAGCTGCGCTCCGACGACGAGACGCGCCAGGGTGCTGTCGACGTCGTCATGGAAGGTGGAGAGTCGGCTCAGGTCCGCCGTCGTCCGCTGATCGTCTACACGCTCGGTGGTGCGCTCGGCCTGTTCGCCGTGCCGCTCGGACTGCAGCTGGTCGGTTCCCTCGGACCGCTGCCCAAGAACGACCTGTCCACCTCGCTGTGGAGCACGCGCCTGGGCCAGAAGGACGGCAAGGGCGGCCGAAAGCGTCGTCTGATGCGCGACCCCGAGAACACCGCCATCCGTCTGTCCGACGTGACGATGGGCTCGGTCTTCCACGTCCTGCCCGAGGGCATCAACGACACCGAGCACCCGCTCAACGAGAAGGTCAAGGCATCCGTCCTGCTGGTTCGGCTGGACGAGGCCAAGATCAAGAGCCAGCGTCAGCGTGACTGGGGTGTCGACGGTGTCGTCGCCTACTCCAAGATCTGCACGCACGTGGGCTGTCCCGTCGGTCTGTACGAGCAGCAGACGCACCACCTGCTGTGCCCGTGCCACCAGTCGACCTTCGACATGACCGACGACTGCAAGGTGATCTTCGGACCGGCCAAGCGCCCGCTGCCGCAGCTGAAGATCTCCGTCGACACTGATGGTTACCTCGTTGCTGACCAGGGCTTCGTCGAGCCCGTCGGCCCGAGCTTCTGGGAGCGTGGATGAGCACCGAGAGCCCCACCCGCAGCGCTGACGCGTTGCGCAAGGACGATGACACCGCTCCCCCCGCCAAGGGTGGAGGCGCCGTAGGCGCACTGGCCGGCTGGGTCGACGACCGCACCGGGACCGCCAAGGGTTTCCGGTACTTCATGAAGAAGGTCTTCCCGGACCACTGGTCGTTCATGCTCGGCGAGATCGCCATGTACTCCCTGGTGATCCTGCTGCTGACCGGCACCTTCCTGACGTTCTGGTTCGTGCCGAGCGCGGGCCACACCGTCTACGACGGCAGCTACGAGCCGCTCAAGGGCATCGCGATGTCCGAGGCGTTCGCCTCGACGGTCGACATCTCGTTCGACGTCCGTGGCGGCCTGATCATCCGGCAGATCCACCACTGGTCGGCGCTGCTGTTCATCGTCTCGATCATGCTGCACATGTTCCGTGTGTTCTTCACCGGAGCGTTCCGCAAGCCGCGTGAGATCAACTGGATCATCGGCCTCACGCTGCTGATGCTCGCGCTGGTCGAGGGCTTCGCCGGATACTCCCTCCCGGACGACCTGCTCTCCGGAACGGGTCTGCGTGCGGCGCAGGGCTTCATGCTCTCGATCCCGGTCCTCGGCTCGTACATCTCCTACATGGTGTTCGGTGGAGGGTTCCCGGGCGAGGCGATCATCCCGCGCTTGTTCACGGTGCACGTGCTGCTGCTGCCGGCGATCATCGTCGGCCTGTTCACCGCGCACATCATCCTGGTGATGGTCCACAAGCACACCCAGTACCCCGGCCCGGGCAAGACCGAGAAGAACGTCGTCGGCTTCCCGATGATGCCGGTCTACCTCGCCAAGGCCGGTGGGTTCTTCTTCATCGTCTTCGGCATCACGGCACTCATCGCCGGCCTGGTCACGATCAACCCGATCTGGGCGTACGGACCGTACGAGCCGACGCAGGTCACCGCTGGTGCCCAGCCGGACTGGTACATGGGCTTCGCCGACGGTGCGTTGCGACTCCTACCCGGCTTCCTGGAGTTCGAGCTGTTCGGGACGACGTGGAGCTTCAACATCTTCCTGGGTGCGATCGCGCTGATCCCGGTGCTGTTCACCATCGCGGGCGCGTACCCGTTCGTCGAGGCCTGGATCACGGGCGACAAGCGTGAGCACCACCTGCTCGACCGTCCGCGCAACGCTCCGACGCGGACGGCCCTGGGCATGGCCGCGATCAGCTTCTACGCGATCCTGTTCTTCGCCGCCGGCAACGACATCATGGCGATCAAGCTCCACCTGTCGATCAACGACATCACCAACGCTCTGCGGATCGCGTGCGTCGTGGTGCCGCCGCTGGTGTTCTGGGTGACCAAGCGGATCTGTCTGAGCCTGCAGCGGCGTGACCGTGACCTGGTGCTGCACGGTCGTGAGACCGGCCGCATCGTGCGGACCGCCGACGGCAAGTTCTTCGAGGCACACGAGCCGCTGGACGCGCACACGCGCTGGCCGCTCGTCGCCTTCGAGACCAACCGTCCGCTGGAGCTGTCCGAGGCCGCCGACGGCAACGGCGTGCGCCGGCTCGGTGCTGCCAAGGGCCGCCTGCGCGCGAAGCTCTCGAGCTTCTACTTCAGCGACCGCATCGAGGCAGTCACACCGGCCGAGCTCGCCGCTGCTCACCACCACGGTGAGCACGAGGCGCTCGAGACCGCGGTCGTCGAGGACAGCCACCCGAGCGAGTTCGGCGGCCACCTGCACGGTGGTGCCGAGGAGATCGGTGCTGGCCACGCATACGGCCACGTCGGTGACAAGCACGACGACTGATCAGTCCGTCCTCGTCGGGCGCTGATCGCGAAGGGCGGGCCGCACCTGCGGCCCGCCCTTCGTCGTACCCGCCGACGAGGCCGACCGCGTCACCGGCGACAATGCGAGGGTGGCCGTTGACGTGAGTGACGACGAGTTCGATGTCATCGTGGGTGAGGCCCTCGATGCCGTGCCCCCGGCCTTCCTGGACCGGATGGACAACGTCGCCATCCTCGTCGACGACGAACCCCCCGCTGACGGGCCGGTGCTGCTCGGGCTGTACGAAGGCACTCCCCTCCCCGAACGCGTCGGCGGCTGGGGCTACGGCTCACTCCCCGACCGCATCACGGTCTTCCGAGGCCCGCTACGACGGATGGCGCGCGACGTCGAGGACCTCCGCCACGAGATCACCGTGACCGTCGTGCACGAGCTCGGTCACCACTTCGGGATCGACGACGCGAGGTTGCACGAGCTCGGATGGGGCTGACTGCTCGCAGCGCGGACGCAGCGCGGGACGTCGGCCGGCATCCGCCCCGTCACGATGGGCGGGCGTGCTCCCTCGACGCGATCGACGCAACGGCTCGCGTACAGACGTCGCGCCACGTGTCCGGGTTCGCCGACCAGAAGTCGTGGCCGACGCCCTCAACGACCTCGAGACGCCCTGCTGGCAGCAGCGCCGCCAGCTGCCGAAGGGGCCAGTCCGGTCGGATGTCCTCCCCCGCGGCGACGAACGTCATGGGCACGCTGCTGTCAGCCAGGCGCCGCCACAGCGGCGGTTCGTGGATCCAGTCCTTGAACGAGCCCCACAGCGCAGCGTGGACCTGCGGCACGAAGTCGATCTCAACCGGGGTCTCCACCGCTTTGCCAGCCTCGTAGGCGGCCGACCACTCACAGTCGCGATGAAGCCCGTGCCCGGCAACTCCCACGACCCCTCTCACACTGCTCGGATGATCCAGGGCGTATCGGACCGCCAGATCCGAGCCCCACGAGTGCCCGAGAACGATCCAGCAGCCGAGCCCGATGGCACTCCGGACCGCTTCGAGGTCGGCGATCGCACGGGCCATGTCGTGAGGGCCGCCGTCCGAGGCGCCGACTCCGCGAGGATCGGGGAACCAGCACCTGACGCCGGACGGTGCCAGATCCTGGTCTGCCAGGTAGTGGACACAACCTGGTCCGCCGGACAGCACCAGCACGTCCGCGCCCCCACCGCACGTGCGTACGTGCAAGGCTGCTCCGTCGTCGGCAATGACTCTGGTCGACTCCACGTGCGGCATTCTCACAGCCCGCGGCCAGTCCATCTAAGCAAGAGGGCCTCACCCGTCACGGGTGAGGCCCTCTTGCTGCTAGATGGAAGAAGCTGATCAGATGGCGTTCTCGCCGCGGAAGTACTCGAACACCCAGCCGACCGTCGAGATGGCGAGCAGCGGCATGCCGAGGATGACCAGCCACCAGCCGACCGCCAGGCCGAGGAAGACCAGCGCACCCGACGCGGCCAGGAACAGCGGCCACCAGCTGTGCGGGCTGAAGAAGCCGTAGTCGCCCTCGACGTCAGAGATCTCGCCGTCGAGGTCGTCGTCCGGACGCGCACCGAGCTTGCGGGAGGTCCACCAGATGAAGCCGCCGATCATGGCGCACAGACCGAACGTCAGAAAGAGTCCGACCGCGCCCACCGGCTCCTTCCACTCGGTCCAGATGCCGTACCAGATGCCGACTCCGAGGCAGAAGACCGCCAGGACGGTGAAGAGCTTGTACTCGACCTTCATCGGTCACTGTCCTCCGTGTACGTGCCGTCGGCCGAACCGTGGTCGGCCGGACCCATGACCTTGGCCAGGGTGTCGGGCGCGGGGACGACCGAGGTGGCCGCGGCCTCCGGGTGGTTGATGTCGAACGCGGGCCGCTCGGAGCGGATGCGCGGGATGGAGTCGAAGTTGTGCCGCGGCGGCGGGCACGACGTCGCCCACTCCAGCGAACCGCCGTAGCCCCACGGGTCGTCGGTCTCGACCAGCGGCGCCGTGCGCCACGTCTTCCAGACGTTGTAGGCGAACGGGATCATCGAGGCGCCCAGCAGGAACGCACCGACCGTGGAGACCTGGTTCATCCAGGTGAACCCGTCCTCAGGCATGTAGTCGGCGTAACGACGCGGCATACCCGCGACACCCAGCCAGTGCTGGATGAGGAACGTCATGTGGAAGCCGATGAACAGCATCCAGAAGTGGATCTTGCCCAGGCGCTCGTCGAGCATCCGACCGGTGAGCTTGGGCCACCAGAAGTACCAGCCCGAGAACATCGCGAACACGACGGTGCCGAACACCACGTAGTGGAAGTGAGCGACCACGAAGTAGGAGTCGGTGAGGTGGAAGTCCAGGGCCGGGCTGGCCAGGATGACGCCGGTCAGACCGCCGAACAGGAAGGTGACGAGGAATCCGAGCGCCCACAGCATCGGCGTCTCGAACGTGATCGAGCCTCGCCACATCGTGCCGATCCAGTTGAAGAACTTCAGACCGGTGGGCACGGCGATGAGCATCGTCATGACGGCGAAGAACGGCAGCAGGACCTGGCCGGTGGCGTACATGTGGTGAGCCCACACGCTGACCGACAGGGCGGCGATGCCGATGACGGCGAACACCATCGTGCGGTAGCCGAACAGCGGCTTACGGCTGAAGACCGGGATGACCTCGGAGATGATGCCGAAGAACGGCAGCGCAATGATGTAGACCTCGGGGTGACCGAAGAACCAGAACATGTGCTGCCACAGCATCGCTCCGCCGGTCGCGGCGTCGAAGACGTGGGCATTCATCACACGGTCAGCACCCAGGCCGAACAGTGCGGCGGCCAGCACCGGGAAGACGATCAGCGCGAGCAGCGACGTGATCAGCACGGTCCAGGTGAACAGCGGCATCCGGAACATGGTCATGCCCGGAGCGCGCATGCAGATGATCGTGGTGATGAAGTTGACCGAGCCGAGGATCGTGCCGAAACCACCGAGGGCGAGTCCGAAGACCCACAGGTTGCCACCGAGACCGGGGCTGTAGGTCGTGTCCGACAACGGCGAGTAGGCGAACCAGCCGAACGCAGCCGCGCCCTGGGGCGTGAGGAAGCCGGCCGACGCGATGAGGCCACCGAACAGGTAGAGCCAGTACGCGAACATGTTCAGCCGCGGGAACGCGACGTCAGGAGCACCGATCTGCAGCGGCATGAGCGCGTTGGCGAACCCCGCGAACAGCGGTGTCGCGAACAGCAGCAGCATGATCGTGCCGTGCATGGTGAACAGCTGGTTGAACTGCTCCTTGTTGTCCACGACCTGCAGGCCGGGGTCGAACAGCTCGGCGCGGATCACCAGGGCCAGGATGCCGCCCAGCAGGAAGAACGCGAACGAGGTGATGAAGTAGAGGTTGCCGATGACCTTGTGGTCGGTGGTGGTGATCCACTTGACCACGGTCTGACCGGGTCGGCGGACCCGCTGCGGCTGTGCCGGCAGGTCGCCGGTGCCCGTCTGGGGCGTCACGATGCTCGCCATTACTTCTTGCCCTCCTCGACGATGCTGGACGAGTCGACGCCCGGCGGCAGGAACTGCTGCTCACCGGGGACCAGCTCGGACCGGTTGAGGCTGTTGCTGAGGAAGCCGGTCTGGCCACGCTGCTTCAGCGACGCGACGTGCTTGTCGTACTCGGCCTGCGGGACGACCTTCACCTGGAAGAGCATCTCGCTGTGGTAGGCGCCGCAGAGCTCGGCGCACTTGCCGGTGAAGGTGCCGACCTCGGTCGGCACGACCTGGAACTTGTTGACACGGCCCGGCATCATGTCGAGCTTCTGCAGGAACTGGGGCACCCAGAACGAGTGGATGACGTCGCGGGCCGTGAGCACGAACTCGGTGCGCTTGTTGACCGGGAGGTACAGGGTCGGGAGGGTCTCCTCGACGCCCTTCTTGCCGGTCAGGTGAGCCTGAACACCGGAGTCGTAGACGCCCGCCTCGACGTAGTTGAAGTCCCAGCTCCACTGCTTGCCGACGACGTTGATGGTCACGTCGGGCTTCTTGGAGGTGTCGGTGAGGGTGTTGTCCATCTCGACGGTCTTGCCGAAGAGGACGGCGACCATGAGCACCGGGACGACCGTGTAGAGGATCTCGATCGGCACGTTGTACTGCATCTGCGGCGGCAGACCGGTGTCGGTCTTGCGGCGGCGATAGCGCACCACGCACCAGAACGTCAGAGCCCAGACGAGGACGCCGACGCCGAGCGCCCACAACCAGGTCTGGTTCCAGAAGGAGGTGAACTCCTCGGACGTGGATGTCACGCCCTTCGGGAGAAAACCTCTCTCGACCAGGTCACTGCACCCGGTCAGTGACGTCATCAGAAGACCTGCAAGACCAGCCGCAGCCAACCGGCGCATACGCGTCGGGGCGGATGGATCGATGGGCCGGCGCACGAGGCCTACCTTCCGCAATTCCGTAGAGGGCACAGGGGAACCCTACCGGAGGTAGTAGACGTTCTGCGTCCGGCCCCACGCTATGTCGCGAACGCCTCCGGGAGCCCCAGCCCGAGGGCCGTGGGGAGGGCCGAGAGGTAGGCCGGACGAGGCATCTCGCGCACCCCCAGTGTCGCCAGATGTGGTGTCTTCCACTGCACGTCGATGATCCGGCCGGCGTCGCCGTCGGCGTAGACCAGCTCGTGCAGGGCGTGCACGGCCGCCTTGGACGCGTCGGTCGCCCGGTGATACATCGACTCGCCGGCGAAGAGGCCGCCGACGGCGATGCCGTAGAGACCTCCGACCAGGTGCCCGCTCTCCCACACCTCGATCGAGTGGGCCCAGCCGAGGTCGTGCAGCCGACGGTACGCACGGTGCACGTCACCCGTGATCCAGCGGCCCGTACGCGCGGGGTCGGCGCACCCGTCGACGACGTCGTCGAAGCAGGTGTCGACCGTCACGTGAAAACGACGCAACGACCGCCGCAACGACCTGCTGACGTGCAGGTCGTCGCGCAGCAGCACTCCCCGGCGTACCGGGCCCCACCACCCGATGGGTGCCCGGCCGTGGGCGCCGAGCCCCATCGGGAAGAGCCCCAGGCGGTACGCCGACAGGATCGTCCCCGGCTCGAGGTCGGCCCCGACGGCGACGAGGTCGTCAGCGACGTCCATCCGAGCCGAGGCGAGGTCCCACGGTGTGGGCGGCGGCTCGACCGGCATCGTGTGGACGGTGGCTCAGCGGCGGTGGCAAGACAGGTGCGGTGCGATGGCGTCGGCCGTGCCGGTGCCGTAGGCCGCGCAGATGCGCTGGAGGAACTCCGCCTGCCCCAGGACGTACTCCTGGGTGCCGACGGTCTCGATGACGTAGGTCGCGAGCATCGAGCCGACCTGGGCGCACTGCTCGAGGTCCAGCTCCCAGGACAGGCCGGCGAGGAACCCGGCACGGAAGGCGTCACCGACACCGGTCGGGTCGGCGCGCTTGACCTCGGCCGCGACCGGGACGTGGATGTCGGGCTGACCCTTGCGCAGGATCACCGCACCGTCCTTGCCCTGGGTGATGACGCGTACGCCGACCCGGTCGAGGATCTCCTCGCCCGACCAGCCGGTCTTCTGCTCGGTCAGGTGGGCTTCGTACTCGTTGGTGAACAGGTAGTCGGCACCGTCGATCAGGCCCTGGATGAACGGGCCGTCGGAGAAGGCCAGCTGCTGGGACGGGTCGGCGATGAAGGGGATCTTGCGGGTGCGGCACTCCTGGGTGTGCCGGCGCATGCCCTCGGGGTCGTTGGCACCGATCAGCACGAGGTCGAGCGCGCCGACACGAGCCGCGACCGGCGCGAGCTCGATCTCGCGCGCCTCGCTCATAGCGCCGGCGTAGAACGTCGCGATCTGCGCCATGTCGTCGTCGGTGGTGCACACGAACCGGGCGGTGTGGCGGGTGTCGGACACGTGAACCGACTCGCAGTCGACTCCGTGACGCTCCAGCCAGGAGCGGTAGTCGACGAAGTCCTGGCCGACGGCACCCACGAGCACCGGCGAGAGCCCGAGGTTGGCCATGCCGAACGCGATGTTGGCGGCCACTCCCCCACGCCGGATCTGCAGCTCCTCGGCGAGGAAGGACAGCGAGATCTTGTCGAGCTGCTCGACGACCAGGGAGTCGGAGAACCGCCCCTTGAAGGTCATCAGGTGGTCAGTCGCGATGGAACCGGTGATGGCGATGTTCACGCGGGCGACCCTACCTGCGTACGACGTGGGACATGAGAAGCCGCCGGCTCCCGAGTCGGGAACCGGCGGCCGTCAGGTCCTGCCGTCGATCAGCTGCTGTGCTGTTGCACCTGATCAGCTGAAGGAGTCACCGCACGCGCAGCTGCTGCCGGCGTTGGGGTTATCGATCGTGAAGCCCTGCTTCTCGATGGTATCGGCGAAGTCGATCGTGGCGCCCTCGAGGTAGGGGGAGCTCATACGGTCGACGACGACCTCGACACCACCGAAGTCGCGGACGAGGTCACCGTCGAGGGTGCGCTCGTCGAAGTACAGCTGGTAGATCAGGCCGGAGCAGCCGCCCGGCTGCACGCCGACGCGCAGCCGCAGGTCATCACGGCCTTCCTGCTCAAGGAGGCTCTTGACCTTGCCGGCGGCGACCTCGGTCAGCTCGACGCCGTGGGTCTTCTCCGCCGTCTCGGCGGTCGTGGTCTCGACGCTCATCGTGTCAGTCCTTCGCTTGTGCATCGTGGCCCGGAGGCTCCCGTCAGGGAGTGCAACCAGGCAGGCCCGGGCAATGTTCCCGAGTCATCAATGTACGTCGTCGGCCCCCGGTGGTGTCCACGTGCCCGCGACACGCCCGACCAGTGCGGCCAGCCTGTCCTCGAGGTCTGTCGCCGTCGGCGTCGCCGGTGCCAGACGTCCCGAGGGGATCACGCTGTAGGACCCGGCGATGCCCAATGCCATGGACTCGCGCCGTCCGACGTGCTGGTCACGGGCGATCATCACCACCGGACGCGCGGCGGCCGCGGCCGCACCGCTCACCGTGGCGACGACGCTGTGCTCCAGGCTGCGCCAGTCGTACGTCGTCTCGCCGGTCACCACGACGTCGGCGGCACGCACCCGGTCCGCGAGCCCGACGGCGTGGGCGAGCACCTCCGCGCCGTTGCGGATCTGCGCGCCGAGGACGGACAGGCCGTACGCGAGACCGCCGCCTGCGCCTGCCCCCGGGACGCGGTGGAGGCGCACGGGCAGACCGGAGAGCAGGTCACGCCGTGGGGGCAGGACCCGCTCGACCGCGTCGATGAGGTCACCCATCGCGCGCTCCCGTGACTGCGCCTCTGCGGAGTCGACGCCGAGGAGTCCATAGGTGGCGCCCTGAGCGCCGACGAGCGGGGTGTCGTGGTCGACCGCTGCCACGAGCTCGATCTCGGACCAGTCGCCGATCACCGCGTCGAGGTGAGCCGGGAGCTCGTACTCCGTTGTCGCCGCAGAGTCAGCGACGCCCCGCAGCATGCCCGCACCTCCGTCGAGAGCTGCCAGGTCACCGACCCCGACGACGATGCGTCGTGCACCCGCGTCGCGCGCGGCCCGCAGGAGCCGACCGACGCCGTACGACTGCAGGGTGCCGTCGTACGGCCCGGGTGCGGCCTCAGCAGCCTCGACGTACGCGACCGGGCCGGACCTGGTCGACACCACCAGGACGGTCGCCGGTCGCTCCTCGCCGTCGGGACCCGGCACCGGTACGACGAGACGACGCCCGCCGAGCGACGCCTCGACGGCGTCGACGAACCCGACCCCGCCGGCCGACATCGGCAGCCGCTCGACCGTCGTACCGGGTGCGCGCTGTGCCCACGCGTCGGCCACGAGCCGCGCCGACTCGACCGGCGACAGGTGACCGATCGTCGTGGTCGCGACGAGGACGGACATCAGCTGATCCGACCGAGCATGAGCAGCGCGCCGAGGACAAGACAGCCGACGGTGACGACGAAGAACACCGTGACCCAGCCGCCTCCGGGCAGGAACGTCAGGCGTCCGAGCTGGTCGGCGTCGGACTCGTAGCCGCGACCGCGCCGCCGTGAGCGCTGCAGGTCGACCACGGCCCACGGTGAGGCGAGCAGCAGGAACCACATGAGCAGGTACGCGAACGCCGTCTGCGCCTCACCCGGCAGCCACCACGTGACACCGAACAGCACCGCGCCCGCGATGAGCATGACTCCGAGGCCCCACCAGTTGCGGATCTGCAGGAGCAGCAGCGCGAGCACCAGCAGGAGCAGCCACAGGAGCGCGACGGAGTAGCCGCGACCCAGGACGAACGCACCGAGCAGACCGAGCAGCGCCGGTCCGACGTAACCCGCGGCCAGCGTGGCGACCAGCCCTCGACCCCTGGCCAGACCGCGCGTGACGGTGAGGCCTGAGGTGTCCCGATGCAGCCGTACGCCGTGCAGCGACCGTCCGCACAGCAGCGCGACGAAGGCGTGGGCGCCCTCGTGGGCGATCGTGATGACCTGCCGCGTGATGCGCCAGGCAGGCGGCCAGGCGACCAGGCCGATCGCGAGCACACCCATCAGCTCGACCACACCGCGTGCCGGCACGGGTTGCACCGTGGTGATGCGGTCCCAGATCTCGCCCATGGCGCCGGATCGTCGCATGCCCGCTTGGGTGCGGTGTGGGCGGTACCTGATGGTTCTCCCAGACCCGGGCGATGTGGTTCACAGCGATGTCCTCCATGATGCACGCGTGATCGACGTCATCCTGGTGCTGGCCATCAGCCTCGCCGCCCTCGGTGGGTGGCGTCGCGGGTTCGTGACCAGCGCGCTGTCTGCGGCCGGCTGGCTCGCCGGGCTCGTCCTCGGGCTGTGGGCCGTGCCCCGCCTGCTCGACCTCGCGGACCTTCGGCCGCAGAGCGAGGTGACCTCGGCTCTCGTGGTCCTGCTCGGCGCCCTGGTCCTCGCGACCGTCCTCGCCGGACTGCTCAGCATGGTCGGGGTCCGGGTGGCCACCGCGTTGCACTGGCGACCCGTGCGACTGATCGACTCCGGCCTGGGAGCCCTCGCGATGGCGTTCGCCGCGATGCTCGCCGGCTGGGCGGTGCTGTCCTCGGCGCGTCCGCTGATGTCCGACGACGTCGTGCAGCACATCGACGGCTCACACGGCTGGCGGGCGCTGGACCGCACGGTCCCCGACAGCGCCCGCTCGGCGGTCGACGACCTCAACACGCGGCTGGAGTCCTCACCGTTCCCGCAGGTCTTCGAGCACAACGTGCCGAGCCACCCGGCGGCGATCCCCGACGCCGCCTCGGTGGCGACCCCGGCGGTCGATCGAGCGCGCGAGAGCGTCCTGAAGATCCGCAGCTCGTCGCAGGACTGCCGCGGCGTGGCGTTCGGGAGTGGCTGGGTCGTGAGCGACAACCGGGTCGTCACCAACGCCCACGTGGTCGCCGGCGGCGAGCGCATCACGGTGCAGCCCGGAGGCGACGGACGACGGCTGCGGGCGACCGTCGTGGCGTTCGACCCGCAGCTCGACCTGGCGATCCTGCGCGTGCCCGACCTCGACGAGCGGCCGCTGCCGCGCGCGGCCGATCTCGCCGAGGGCGCCCCGGCCGTCGCGGCGGGGTTCCCCAACGGCGGCGACTACCACCTGTCCCCGGCCGCGGTCAGCGACGAGTCGGTGACCGGTGGGCGTGACATCTACGACGACCGGCTCGTCAACCGCGACATCTTCACCCTCAGCACCACGGTCATCCCGGGCAACTCCGGTGGGCCGCTGATCACGCCCGACGGTCGTGTCGCGGGCACGATCTTCGCCAAGGCCCAGGCCAACGACACCATCGGCTTCGCCCTGACCGACGACGCGACGGACTCCGTGCTCGACCGTGCGGCAGCGCTGCGCGATCCGGTGTCGACCGGGTCCTGCCTCGCGCACCGGGCCGAGTGACGACTCAGGCCGTACGCCGGACCTCGGCCTCCCAGAGCCGGACGCCCGGCCGCGCGGGGTGCTCGCCCTCGGACAGCCCCTGCAGGTGCAGCCCGTCCGCGTCCGCGAACGCCTCGACCTCCTGACGGGTGAGCGGCCAGGGAGGACCCTCGTCGGGGTCGTCACCCTCCGCCAGCACGGCCTGGACGGCCAGCAGGGTGCCGTCGGGAGCTATCAGCTCGGTGACCGCACGGGTCATCGCGGTGCGCATCGACCGCGGCACCGCCTGCACGGTGTAGATCTCGACGACCAGGTCGAACCCGTGCTGCCACCCCGCCGGCGGGTCGAGGAGGTCGGCCACGACGTAGTCGACCGACGACGACACGTGGCGTGCCCGTGCCTCGGCGACCGCTGCCTCGGACAGGTCGAACGCCGTGGTGGCGTAACCGAGCCGCGCCAGGTGCTCGGCGTCGGCCCCGAGCCCGCACCCGATGACGACGGCCGTCGCGCCTGCCGCCGGCGCGGCCCGTCCGCTGCTCCAGGCGGCGAGCACCGGGTGCGGGTCGTCGTGGTCCCAGGGCATCGTGACCTCGCCGGAGCGACCGGCCTCGTAGAGCCGGTCGAACCAGGCCGTGGGTTCGCCGGCGGCAACGGCCTCGCGAGCCCACTCGTCGGCCTGCTGCTGCCAGCCCTTCGGCTGCGGCGAGGCGGTCACGGGTTCACGCCGTGGGCCGCGGGTATCTCTTCGCCCGATGCGACCGGACCGGGCGGCGTACCGTCGCCGAAAGGCTTGCCGCCCAACGCTTCTCGGCCGTGGCTGGTGAGCCAGCCCGAGAGGTCGGGCCCCTTGGGGACGACCCCGGTGGGGTTCACGTCGCGGTGCACCTCGTAGTAGTGCGACTTGATGTGCACGAAGTCGATCGTGTCGCCGAACCCGGGCGTCTGGAACAGGTCGCGCGCGTAGGCCCACAGCACCGGCATCTCGCTGAGCTTGCTGCGGTTGCACTTGAAGTGGCCGTGGTAGACCGGGTCGAACCGTGCGAGCGTCGTGAACAGCCGCACGTCGGCCTCGGTGATCGACTCCCCCATCAGGTAGCGCCGGCTCTCGAGCCGCTCGGACAGCCAGTCCAGCGCGACGAACAGGCGGTCGTACGCCGCGTCGTACGCCTCCTGCTCACCGGCGAACCCGCAGCGGTACACACCGTTGTTGACCTCGGTGTAGACGCGGTGCATGACCTCGTCCATCTCGTCGCGCAGCGCCTCCGGGTAGAGGTCAGGCGCACCCTCACGGTGGTGGGCGGTCCACTGCGTCGACAGGTCGAGAGTGATCTGGGCGAAGTCGTTGGTGACGACCTCACCGCTCGGCACGTCGACGATCGCCGGCACCGTGATCCCGCGCGGGTAGTCGGGGAACCGCTTGAGGTAGGCGTCCTTGATGCGCGGGATGCGCAGCACCGGGTCGACGCCCCCAGGGTCCAGGTCGAAGGTCCAGCTGTCGGCGTCGTGCGTCGGTCCGCACACGCCCATCGACAGCGCCTGCTCGAGCCCGAGCAGGCGCCGCACGATGATCGCCCGGTTGGCCCAGGGGCATGCCCGGGCCACCACGAGGCGATAACGCCCCGCCTCGACCGGCCAGCCGTCGGCACCGTCGACGGTGATGCGGTCCTCGATGTAGGTGGTGTCGCGCTCGTAGGTCTTCTCGACGTAGGTCCCTTGCGCCATGGTCCGACCGTACGCCGCAGCTCGCCGTGCGGGGCAGGCTTCAGGAGTGCATTCGTCCGAGCCGCTCGAGCAAGACGGTCTCGGCGACGCAGACCTTCTCGAACTCGCCCAGGTGCAGGCTCTCGTTGGCGCCGTGCGCGCGGGTGTCGGGGTCCTCGACGCCGGTCACGAGGATCGCGGCGTCGGGGAACTTCTCGGCGAACGCCGCGACGAACGGGATCGAGCCGCCCACGCCGATGTCGACCGGGTCGGTCCCCCAGGCGTCGGCGAACGCCGCGCGTGCCTCGTCGTAGACCGGGCCCTCGGCGTCGGCGTCGAAGCCGGCGCCCTCGTCGTCGAGGACGACCTCGAGCTGCGCACCCCACGGCACGTGCTGCTCGAGGTGCTTCTTGACCGCGTCGTACGCCGCACGCGGGTCCTCGTCCGGCGCGAGGCGCACCGAGACCTTGGCACGCGCACTCGGCACGAGCGTGTTGGACGCGGTGTCGACCGGCGGAGCGTCGATGCCGATGGTGGTCACCGACGGCTTGGTCCACTGGCGGGACAGGATCGAGCCGGTGCCGATCGTCTCGACGCCGTCGAGCAGCCCGCTCTCGCTGCGGAGCCGGCTCTCGGGGTAGTCCAGGTCGGCGGCCTCACCCTGCGAAAGTCCTTGGACCGCAACGTCGCCCGCGTCGTCGTGCAGGCTGGCCAGCAGACGTACGAGCGCACTGAGCGCATCGGGAACGGGACCGCCGAACATGCCCGAGTGCACCGAGTGGCTGAGGGTCCTGACCGTCACGGCGACACGGATCATGCCGCGCAGGGTCGTGGTGAGGGCCGGCGTACCGATGTCCCAGTTGGTCGAGTCCGCGAGGACGATCGCGTCCGCCTTCAGCTTGTCGCCGTGGCGCTCGAGAATCGTTGCGAGAGAGTCGGATCCGACCTCCTCCTCGCCTTCGACGAAGATCGTGACACCGACCGGAGGCTGCTGGTCGTGGGCGCGCAGTGCGGCGACGTGGGCCATCACGCCGGCCTTGTCGTCAGCCGCGCCGCGTCCGTAGAGCCGACCGTCACGCTCGGTGGGCTCGAACGGCTTGGAGTCCCAGTCCTTCTCGTCACCGGGCGGCTGCACGTCGTGATGGGCGTACAGCAGCACGGTGGGCGCGCCGTCGGGCGCCGGGCGGTGACCGATGACGGCGGGACGCCCTCCCTCACGCACGATCTCGACGTCGAGGCCCTCGGCGCGCAGCAGCTCGGCAACGGCGTCGGCGCTGTCGTCGACGTGCTTCTGGTCGAAGGAGTCGAGCGAGACGCTCGGGATGCGGGTCAGTCGCTCGAGGTCCTCGCGGACGGCGGGCATCAGGTCGGCGACCTTGGTGCGCAGCGCTTCGAGTCGGTCAGCAGGCAGGTCAACGTGGCTCACCGGGCCACCGTAGCCATCAGCGTCGGATCCGCACGAAGCCGGACACCGTGCCCTGGTACTGCGTACCGTCGGGCGCGATGCTGCCGACCATCTGCAGGCTGTCCGAGAACAGGCCCCACCCGATCCAGCGCTCGCCCTTCAGCTCGCCCGTCGCCGAGTCGATCGCCGCGGTTCGGAACGCGCCCCACGCGTCGCGGGTCGTCGTGTAGATCAGCCCGTCAGCCGTGGACAGGCGCGGGACCGCGGCCGAACGCACCTCGTTCGCCCACACGCGGTGGCAGCCCTGGCCGTCGTCGTCGACGTCGATGCGTTCCATGCCACCGGTGAACGGTGCAGCCACCGGGTCCGACGTCCCCGCGCCGTCGGGGTACGCCGGGTACGGGTAGCCGTACGTGCTCGCCACGTAGACCGACCGGTCGTACCCGATGGGCGAGTTCTCCGATCCCGACCGGTCCGGCGTCAGCACCGGGACCCAGCAGATCAGCCGGCCGGTCCCGGCGGCGTAGACCAGGGCGTGGGCCTGCGGCCGCGCGTTGTCGGTGATCGCGACGTAGTCGGCACCCGTGCGCGGGCCGAAGAAGGTCGGGGTCGCTCCACTGCCCCAGCTCAGCTGGCCGGGCTTGCGCGCCGAGCCCCGGTCGTACGCCGCGCGCCACCGCACCGTGGGCACGCCCCGGTCGGTGCGCACGAGATAGGTCGCGTGCGAGGTCGTGATGAGCGCACCGGCTGGTGAGGACGCGATCGTGTTGTCGATGCGCTCGCCGACGCCGAGCGTCAGGGCATGGGTGCTGCCGGTGGTGCCGTCGTGGACCAGGACGCGCCCGGCCGCGGTCGCCATGACCACCCGCCCAGACCAGTCGGGCACCAGGCCGACCACTGCGTCGTCGCCGAGCACGGACGCGAGCGGCGTACGCCGTACTGCCGCGAGCGTGTAGCGGCCGGCGGCGTCTCGTGCGTGGGCGATGCGCAGGAGGTCGCCGTGACCGTCGACCACCACCAGCCGGTCGTCGCGGTCGAGGAAGGCGTAGACACCGCCCAGCAACGAGCCCTTCGCCAGCTCGAGCTCGGCGAGCAGCCGACCGTCGGGAGCCGAGAGCTGGGCCACCGGCGTACGACCGAGGATGCGCGTGCAGAGCGAGACCAGCAGTCCGTCGCTGCCGATCAGGATGGTGGGGCAGGCGGCGCCGCGGCTGACTGTCGTCACCTGCGACGGACTGGCTCCGGGGCCGGCGTACGGCGTCACGTCGGACGACCCCGCGTCGCCGTGCATCGTGGCTGTGCCGACCGGCCCGAGGTAGGGGTTGGTGGGCGGCTCGGGCGCTGCGGCGGCTCGTGCGCTCGTGGGGCCGAGCGGGACGGCAGCGAGCAGCAGGACGGCGAGGAGCCGGGTCAGGTGTGCGGGCATGGCAGCATCTTGCTGTGCCCGCGTTATGATTTCGGTAATTCAGCATTATTCGATGTCGTGAGCCCTGTCACCGATTCCACCCCATCACCCCGCGCGGATTAGGGTGTCCCACGTGTTTCGCCGCCAGAAGGACAACGACAAGACGCCGGTCGACCCTGAGCCCGAGGTGACCGAGCGTCCGGGCGCCAAGAACCGGCCGACGCCCAAGCGGCGAGACCAGGAAGCCGCCCGTCGCAAGCCGCTCGTGCCCACCGACCGCAAGGCGGCGCAGAAGGCCTCCCGCGAGGCGGCGCGCGAGGAGCGCGTGCGCAAGCGTGAGGCCATGAACCGGGGCGATGAGTCGGCACTGCCGGTGCGCGACCGTGGTCCGGTGAAGCGGTACATCCGCAACACCGTCGACTCGCGCTGGAACGTCGGCGAGATCCTGCTGCCCCTGATGCTGCTCGTCCTCGTGATGATCATCATCGGCGGCAGCGTGCCGGTGCTGCAGGGTGTCGCGATGATCGCCGTCTGGGGCATCGTGCTCATCGGGATCGTCGACGCCTACCTGCTGTGGCGTCGTACGAAGAAGGCGATCGTCGCGAAGTTCGGCGAGGAGCCTCCGCGCGGATCGGCGTCCTACACCGTGATGCGGTCCTTCCAGATGCGCATGTCACGGATGCCGAAGCCGCAGGTCTCGCGCGGCGACACGTCGTGGAAGTGACGCCCTAGCTGCCGTCGGACAGACTCATCGGGCCGTAGACCACGGTCTCGCCCTCGTGCAGGGTCACCGCGCTGACGCCGTGCGCGGCGAGCTCGCGCCACTGCTCCCCCAGCCACGACTCGGCATCGCTCTGGGTCGGGAACCCTGCCGTCACCAGCTGGTCTCCGCTGACCGGCGCACCGGTCTCGTCCTCATAGGTCCAGCGCCACGCTCCGGTCATGGCCTCACCCTAGGCCGACCCCGGCACGCGTGAGCCGGTGGGATCCCCCGAGGTTCCCACCGGCTCACGCGTGACTGCGGGCGAGGTGCTACTTCACCTCGCTACGACGCAGCAGCCACATGCCGACCAGCAACGGGACCACGACCCAGACCAGGCCGGCGACGCCGACCTTGGCCCACTGGTCGCCGTGGATCGTGCCGTCGAACATCGGCTGCAGGGCCTGGTTGATGTCGAGCCACGTCGCGGCGTCCTTGAGCCAGCTGACGGACTCGCCCAGCACCGACCACAGCGTCGGGAGGACGAGGTAGGCGACGACTGCGGCCGGGGTGTTGCGCAGGATCATGCCGAACGCCACGCCCTGCAGGACCACGAAGACCTGACCCAGCAGGACCCCGGTCAGTGGCTTCCACTCGACCCACGACGGGTCGCTGCCACGGACGACCTGGCACAGGGCGGTCGCCACGGCGGCGAGGACGAGTGCGGCGACGACGACGGCGAGGCCGAGGATGACGGCGGCGACCAGCTTGGACCAACCTGCTCGGGCCCGGTGCGGCTCGAGCGTAAACGTCACCAGGCCCGTCCGCTGTGACCACTCGGACGTCACCGCCAGGATGCCGAGGATCGGCAGCAGGATGTTCTGCGGGATCACGGTCGCGCTGACGAAGTCTGCGAAGTCCTTGCCGTCCGTCGCGCTGCCGGCGAAGAAGACGATGCCGACGACGAGAGCCGTGAGGGCGCCGATGCCGATGAGCAGCCAGCGTCCGGCCCGGGTGTCGACGAGCTTGCGCAGCTCGACGGCGACCAGCCGGCCGAACGGCACTCCGCCGGCCTCCGGCGGCGCCAGGCGCGACGGCAGCCGAACGCCTCCGGCCCGCGCGGGCGCTGCGGGCTCGACCGTGCTCATGCCGCCACCTCCTCACGTGCGTCGTAGGCGGTGAGCTGGAGGAACATCTCCTCGAGCCCGGCTGAGCTCGCCTGACGCAGCTCGGTGAGGACGACGCCGTGGCGGGCGGCGACCTGACCGATCGCGAGCGGATCCGCCTCGACCTGCAGCCCGGATGCCGTCGGGGTCACGCCCAGTCCGGCCTGCTGGAGCAGCCCGGCGAAGGCGGCGTCGTCGGTGGTGCGCACCGTCGTACCGGAGGCCGCCATGAGCTCGGCCTTGGTGCCCTGGGCGACGATGCTGCCGCGCCCGATGACGACGAGCTCGTCGGCGACGACCTCGATCTCGTGCAGCAGGTGAGAGGACAGCAGCACGGCGCCGCCCTCGTCGGCGTACCCACGCAGCAGGCCGCGCATCCAGCGGATGCCCGCCGGGTCGAGTCCGTTCGCCGGCTCGTCCAGGATCAGCACCTGCGGGTCACCGAGCAGCGCGTGCGCGATGCCGAGCCGCTGCCTCATCCCCAGCGAGTAGTTGCGGATGCGTCGGCTCGCCTCGGACTCCGAGAGCCCGACCAGGTCGAGCATCTCGTCCACCCGGCTGCGGTCGATGCCCATCACCATCGCGCCGAGCGTCAGCACCTCGCGGCCGGTACGCCCGGCGTGCTGCGCCGAGGCGTCGAGCAGGACGCCGACGTGACGTCCGGGGTTGGGCAGGGCGGCGTACGGCTTGCCCAGCACGGTGGCCGTGCCCGAGGTCGGCGGGGTGAGCCCGCACATCATCCGCATGCACGTCGACTTGCCGGCGCCGTTCGGTCCGAGGAACCCGGTCACGGCCCCCGGACGGACAGCGAAGCTCACATCGTCCACGGCGGTGTACCCGCCATAGCGCTTCGTCAGGTTCTCTACCGAAATCATGACCACCAGCCTGCTGATCGACTCCTCCGAGCGCATCGGCCGCGGGTCGGGGACAGGGCAGACTTTCGTCGCGACCTGGCTGCCCTTGGTCCACCCTCGGTCGAACGACGGCGACCCGGCCCCGCAGCCGTCGTAGCCTCAGGGCGTGTCAGTCCTGCCGATGAGTCGACGCCGCCGCGTGTGGGGCGAGGTGTGGCGCCTCGGCCTCGGCGGGTTCTGCGGAGTGATCGCCTGGCTCGGAGTCATGGCCGAGGGCAGGACGCGGTTCTACCAGGACGGCGACCTGTGGCCGTTCGTCGACCTCGCGCTCGGTGCGCTCAGCCTCGTCGTGCTGCTGTACCGCCGGCGGTGGCCGTGGGCGGTGGCGACGGTCCTCGCCGTCATCTCGGCGTTCGCCCTCAGCCCGGTCGGTGCGGGCGGCATCGCCATGATCTCGCTGTGCACGCACCGCAACTGGCGGCAGATCGTCCCCACCGGCGTGATCTGGACGGTCGCGGGCATCGTCTTCGCCGTCATCTTCCCCAGCGACGACACGTTCACCGACCGGCTCACCAACCTGGTGTTCGCGGTGCTCGCCAGCGCGTTCTGCATCGCAGCGGGCCTCGCGATCGGCGCCCGACGAGAGCTCGTCGCCGGGCTGCGCGAACGCGTCGAGACCGCCGAGCGGGAGCAGTCGCTGCGGGTTGCGCAGTCCAAGGTCGCCGAGCGTGCCCGCATCGCGCGCGAGATGCACGACGTCCTCGCGCACCGGATCTCGTTGGTGGCGATGCACTCTGGCGCTCTGACCTATCGGGAGGACCTCAGCCGCGACGAGGTACGAGAGGCAGCAGCCGTGATCCAGAGCAACGCTCACACTGCGCTCACCGAGCTGCGCGAGGTGCTCGGCGTCCTGCGCGCCACTGACCAGGACGACGCCCGGCCCGAGGCGCCACAGCCGATCCTCGGCGACTTGCCCGATCTGATCGATGCCGCCCGGATGGCGGGCACCGACGTACGACTCGACCTCGCCGCCGATGTCGCCTCCATGCCAGAAGTGTTGTCCCGTAATGCATTTCGCATCATCCAGGAGGGTCTCACCAATGCTCGCAAGCATGCGCCGGGCCAGCCGGTGACCATCGCGGTGCACGGTGAGGCAGGTGACCGGCTCTCGCTCGAGGTGACCAATCCCGTACCCCACGAGGACACCGCGACCGCCGTCCCCGGTGCCGGTCTCGGGCTGCTCGGCCTGACTGAGAGAGCGGTGCTCTCCGGGGGCGAGCTGCGCTATGGCGTCGACCGCAAGCAGGACTTCACTCTCAGCGCGTGGCTACCGTGGTCGACGTGAACGACGCCCGCTCCACCGTGACCCGTGTCCTCCTCGTCGACGACGACGGACTCGTCAGGGCAGGGCTGCGGATGATCCTCGGCGGCGCTCCGGACATCGAGGTGGTCGGCGAGGCAGGCAACGGCGAGGACGCCTTGAGCGCCGCGAGCGAGAGCGCGCCCGACGTCGTCCTGATGGACATCCGGATGCCACGGATGGACGGCATCGCCGCGACCGAGCGCCTCGTGGCCGAGCACGGCGACGACCTGCGCGTCATCGTCCTGACGACCTTCGACACCGACGACATGGTGGTCCAGGCCGTCCGCGTCGGCGCCTCGGGATTCCTGCTCAAGGACACCCCGCCGGAGCGGCTCGTCGCGGCGGTGCGGGCTGTGGCCGACGGTGAACCGATCCTCTCGCCGCAGGTCACCGCCTCGCTGATGGCGCGCATCAGCAACGGCGGCGACACCTCGCGCCCCGAGCGCGCCCGACAGCGGCTCGCCGTGCTCACCGAGCGCGAGCACGAGGTCGCGGTCGCCGTCGGCCAGGGGCTGTCCAACGCCCAGATCAGCCAACAGCTCTACATGAGCGTGCCGACCGTGAAGGCCCACGTGTCGAGGCTCCTCACCAAGCTCGATGCCGCCAACCGGGTGCAGGTCGCGATCCTGGTGCACGACGCGCAGCTGAGCTGAGCGATCGGCGTACGCCGCGCGCCGGGTGACGTGGCCGACACCTGTCCCTACTGTGGGGGCTCACGGTCGGCACCGGGCCGACCACGTGAGTGAGGACCGTGATGAGTGCAGTCGAGGACATTCTCGCGCAGGTTCCGATCAACCAGCTGGCCCAGCAGGTCGGCGCGGACGAGCAGGCAACGCGTGGTGCCGTCGAGCAGGCCGTTCCCGCCCTGCTGAGTGGTATGCAGGCCAATGCCCAGGACGAGGGCGGCGCAGCGTCGCTCACCGAGGCTCTCGGTCAGCACCAGGGCGGCATCCCCGCTCCCGACCAGGTCGACCCGGCTGAGGGCGACACGATCGTCAACCACGTGTTCGGCGCCAACCGCGACGCGGTGGTCAACCAGCTCGGCGGCATCGGCGGCGCGGGTGGCAACGACCTGATCAAGAAGCTGCTGCCGATCCTCGCGCCGATCGTCCTGTCGTACCTGTCCAACAAGATCCTCAAGGGCGGGACCGCCGGCGGTCAGCAGCCGGCGCCGCAGACCCCGACGCCCGCACCGCAGCAGACGCCCGCGCCGCAGGACCAGCAGGCGCCGGCGCCCCAGCAGGGTGGTGGCGGCCTCGGTGACATCCTCGGCGACCTGATCGGCGGTGGTCAGCAGGGCGGCGGGCAGTCCGGCGCGGGCGGCCTCGGCGGCATCCTCGGCGATCTCCTCGGTGGTGGCCGCAAGGCCTGAACCCACCGAACGGCACGAAGGCGCCGTACGCGCGGAGCATCTCCGGCGTACGGCGCCTTCGTCGTGCTGTGGCCCGGCTCAGGCCAGGTCGGCAACCGCCTGCGCGACCGCGGGAGCGACCCGCTCGTCGAACACCGACGGCACGATCTCGCCCGCGGTCGGTGTCTCGACCAGCGCAGCGATCGCGCGAGCCGCGGCGACCTTCATCGGCTCGGTGATCGCCGACGCACCGGAGTCGAGAGCGCCGCGGAACAGACCGGGGAAGGCGAGCACATTGTTGATCTGGTTGGGGAAGTCCGACCTTCCGGTGGCGACGACGGCTGCGTGCCGCGCGGCGACGTCGGGGTGGACCTCGGGGTCGGGGTTGGCGAGGGCGAAGATGATCGCGTCATCGGCCATCGTCGCGACGAGCTCCTCCGGCACGGTGCCACCGGACACCCCGACGAACACGTCCGCGCCCTCGAGCGCCTCGCCGATGGAGCCCTGCAGACCGCGTGGGTTGGTCGTCGCGGCGATGCGGCGCTTGTGGTCGGCGAGCTGCTCACGGCCGGGCTCGATGATCCCGCGCGAGTCGCAGACGACGATGTCGTGCACGCCGCTGCGACGGAGCAGCGCCGCGATGGCCACACCCGCGGCCCCCGCTCCCGAGATCACGACGCGCAGGCCCTCGAGCGACCGATCCACGACCTGGGCCGCGTTGATCAGCGCGGCCAGCACCACGATGGCGGTGCCGTGCTGGTCGTCGTGGAAGACAGGGATGTCGAGACGCTCCTGCAGCCGGCGCTCGATCTCGAAGCACCGCGGCGCCGAGATGTCCTCCAGGTTGATGCCGCCGTAGGTCGGCGCGAGCCGGGCGATCGCCTCGACCAGCTCGTCGACCGACCCGCTCTCGAGGCACACCGGCACGCTGTCGACGCCGCCGAAGTGCTTGAACAGCACCGACTTGCCCTCCATCACCGGCAGGGCCGCGACCGGACCGATGTCACCCAGGCCGAGCACGGCGGTGCCGTCGGTCACGACGGCCACGGTGTTGCGGCGCGTGGTGTAGCGGAAGGACAGCGACGGGTCCTGGGCGATCGCGCGGCACACGTCGGCAACACCGGGGGTGTACAGCAGCGAGAGGTCCTTGCGGTCGCGCAGGGCCTTGGTGGGCGTGGACTCCAGCTTGCCGCCCTCGTGGGCGTCGAAGACGGGTCCGGTGGTGTCGGGGCCGGGCTCAGGGGCCAGTGCCGTCATGGCAGATCACCTCGGGAAGCAGATCGAGCAGATGGCAGGCGTGCGCGACTCCGGGAAGGAGTCGGGACCGGTGGGCTGCCTGGTGTGGCGATCGGTCGAGGCGGGGTCATCCGCGGCTGCCGCCACTTTCGCACACCGGTCGAAAGAACTCCAGAACTTGCGGTCTGCGCGTCTCGTCAAGGGAGATGCGAACCAGCGCCGCGGTCAACATCGGGCCTTCTTGACGGACCTGCGGGACTTTGACAATCGCAGGGGCGAGTGGGACCGTTCAGCCACCGAACACCTGTCGGACGAGGGAAAGCCGGTGAGACGCCGGCGCTGACCCGCAACCGTGTGCGCCTCACCGCGCGAGCCGGAGCACCTCCCGTCAGGCTCGGCTCCATCGAAGATCCGTCGCGGAGTGCGGACGAGCCGGCCCCTGAGACCTCGGTCTCTCCTGCCGCCCTCGATCCGGCAGGAGGCTCATCATGACCGTTCGTCCCCTCACCCGTGCGGTGCCCGTGCTCGCGGCCGCCGCTGCCCTTGCGGTGCTGCTCGGGCTGCTGAGCGCGCCGACGGCGTCCGCGGCTGCGTACCGCTACTGGGGCTACTACCAGCTCAAGGGCACGACGTGGTCCTTCTCCCCCAAGGGCGCTGCTCAGACCCGTCCGGCTGACGGCTCGGTGGAGGGCTGGCGTTTCGCCGTCGCCGGCGAGACCGACACCCGTACCCCGCGTGGCGTGGTCACCTTCGAGGCCGCCTGCAAGGACACCCCGGCCAAGGACGGTACGAAGCGGGTCGCGGTGGTCCTCGACTACGGCCGGGCCGCGGATGCCGAGTCGGGCACCCCGCCCCAGCCCAAGGCGGCCTGCGCTCAGGTCCCGACCAACGCCACCGGCGCCGACGTGCTGTCGGCCGTCGCCACTGTGCGCACCGAGAAGGCTCAGGTCTGCGGTGTCGACAGCTGGCCGGCGTCCGGGTGCAGCGGCGAGGTCAAGAACGTCAGCGCGGCGGCCAAGGCCGCCGACGACAAGATCGCGATCAGCACCGACGCCGCCTCGTCGTCCGACGACTCCAGCAACCGCACCCCGCTCCTGATCGGTGGCGCGGTGCTCGTCCTGCTGCTCGCCGGTGCCGCGCTGACCCTCGTGCGTCGGCGGCGTACCGAGTCCGCCTGAGGCGTCGACCGTCCTGTCGTGAGTCCGGCCGACCTGCTGTCCCGACCGCGTCTGCTGCACCCAGCGGCGTGGTGGGTCTGGGGTCTGCTGCTGGCCGCGGCCGCGTCCCGCACGACCAACCCCGTCTACCTGCTGGTGCTGCTCGCCGTCGTCGGCTGGGTGGTGCTGCTGCGCCGCGAGACCGGCGCGAGCGGCACGCTCGGGGTGTTCCTCACCATCGCGCTGGTCGCGATCGTCATCCGTGTGGTGATGACGGTGCTGCTCGGCAGCGGCGTCGGCGGTCGGACGACGCTGCTCACGCTCCCGGAGGTCCCGCTGCCCGACTGGCTCGCCGGCGTACGCCTCGGCGGACCCGTCCAGCTCGAGGGTCTTCTCGACGCGGCGTACCACGGGCTCCAGCTCGCGACGATCCTCGTGTGCGTCGGTGCCTGCAACGTGCTCGCCGACCCGCGTCGCCTCCTGCGCTACGTCCCCGCGACGCTGTACGACGTCGGCACGGCTGTCGTGGTCGCCCTCACGTACGTGCCGGCGCTGGCCGATGACGCGGCCCGCATCCGCACGGCGCGTCGGCTGCGCGGTCACAGCGGCAACGGCATCCGTGAGATGTCTCGCCTCGTCGTCCCCGTGCTCGAGAGCTCGTTGGAGCGTTCGCTGTCGCTCGCGGCGTCGATGGAGTCGCGCGGCTACGGTCGCATGACTCTCGGTCGCGCCGCGCACCGGCGTTCGGTGGCGCTGACGATGGTCGGGCTCGTCGGCGTGCTCGTCGGTGTCTACGGCCTGCTCGACGCCTCGACGCCCACCGCTCTCGGGCTGCCCGTGCTGCTGCTCGGCTGCCTGTGCGCCGGCGCCGCGCTGCTGACCGGCAGCCGACGCGACCGCCGTACGCCCTACCGCCGTGACCCGTGGAGGCTGCCCGAGACGCTGGTGGTCGCGAGCGCCGGTGTCGCCACGACGGCAGTGTTCGTCGTCGGCGCGCGCGGCAGCGCCGGGATCACTCCGCCGCAGGTACCGGCGACGTGGCCGGTGGTGTCCACCACGCTGCTCATCGCGCTCCTGGTGCCGCTGCTGGCCGGCGCGCTGGCCCCTCGCCCGCCACGCCGTGCAGCGCTGGAGGACCGCGCGTCGGAGGCGGCCTCATGATCGAGCTCGACGACGTGCGGGTGACGTACGACGACGCGCCCCGACCCCATCTGAGCACCGGTCGCGTCCGGGTGCCCGAAGGCGACCTGGTCGTCGTGGTCGGACCGACCGGCAGCGGCAAGTCGACACTGCTGCGCTCGCTCAACGGGCTCGTCCCCCACTTCACCGGAGGCCACCTGCAGGGCCGCGTCGTCGTCGACGGACGTGACACCCGGGACCACCGCCCCCGCGACCTCGCCTCGGTGGTCGGGTTCGCCGGGCAGGACCCAGCCGCGGGTTTCGTCACCGAGACCGTCGAGGAGGAGATCGCCTACGGCATGGAGACGATGGGACTGCGTCCGACGGCGATGCGTCGACGGGTGGAGGAGAGCCTGGACGTCCTCGGCGTCGCTGACCTGCGCGACCGACCGCTGCGCGAGCTCAGCGGTGGGCAGCAGCAGCGGGTCGCCGTCGCGTCCGTACTCGCTGCAGGGCCACGTGTACTCGTCCTCGACGAGCCGACCTCCTCGCTCGACCCCGTCTCCGCCGAGGACGTCCTCGCCGCCGTCCACCGGCTCGTGCACGACCTCGGCGTGACCGTCGTGCTCGCCGAGCACCGACTCGAACGCGTCGTGCACCACGCCGACAGCGTGCTGCTGGTGACGGACGGTGTCCTGTCGCCCCTGCTCGACCCGGCCGAGGCGATGGCGCAGTCCACCATCGCGCCACCTGTGGTCCGCCTCGGCCGCCAGCAGCGCTGGGCTCCGCTCCCCCTGTCGATCCGCGACGCCCGGCGACGAGCCGAGCCGCTTCGGGCGAGCCTGCCGTCGCCCACGGATCCGGTCGGGCCCACGGCAGCGGACCCCCTCGTCACGACTCGTCGTCTTCACGTCCGCCGACGGGGCACGACCGTGCTCGGCGAGGTCGACCTGGCACTGCCGCCAGGTCGAGTGACGGCGCTCATGGGACGCAACGGGGCCGGCAAGTCGACGCTCCTGGGCTGCCTCGCAGGCGTCGTCTCACCGACATCAGGCACTGCGCGGGTCGACGGTGCGGACCCCACTCGTACGCCGCCACGCCGCCTGATCCACCACGTCGGGCTCGTCCCCCAGGACGCCGCGTCCTTGCTCTACCACGACAGCGTCGGACGCGAGTGCTCCGCTGCCGACGACGACTTCTCCCGACCTGCGGGCACCTGCGCAGCGCTCCTGCACCGGCTCGCCCCGCACCTGTCCGCCGACCAGCACCCGCGTGACCTGTCCGAGGGCGGACGCGTTCTGCTCGCGCTCGCGGTGGTCCTCACAGGCGCACCTGCGGTCGTCCTCCTCGACGAGCCGACCCGCGGACTGGACTACACCGCCAAGGAACGGCTCGGAGCCGTCGTCCGCGACCTCGCAGCCGAGGGCCGCACGGTGCTCATGGCCACGCACGACGTCGAGATGGCTGCCGAGGTGGCCGACGACGTCGTACTCATCGCCGACGGTGAGCTGATCGGCCACGGACCGGCGCGCGAGATCCTGTGCGAGTCACCGGCGTTCGCGCCGCAGGTCGCCAAGATCATGCATCCGCTGCCCTACCTCACGGTGACCGAGGTGCCCGACCCGCCCGGCCTCCAGGAGTCGTGATGCGCCGTCACGAGATCGTGCGCTGGACGTGGACCTCGAGCGTCGCGATGACCCTCGTGACCGTCATCGGCGTCCTGTCGTTCACCTGGCCGTTCTTCGTCGACTCCCAGGCGGCGCTCGCGGGCGACCACTCCATGCCGTGGCTCTTCCCGGCGTTGATCGCCCTGATCGGAGCGGTGCTGCTCGCCGAGCTCAGTCGCGGTGGGATGGACGCCAAGGTCGTCGCCACCCTGGGTGTCCTCGCGGCGATGGGCGGTGCGCTCCGGGTGCTGTCCGCGGGCACCGCCGGGCTCGAGCCGATGTTCTTCCTGGTGGTGCTCGGCGGTCGGGTCCTCGGCCGCACGGCCGGGTTCCTGCTCGGCGCGCTCGCCATCATCACGGGAGCGTTCCTCACCGGCGGTGTCGGCCCCTGGACGCCGTTCCAGATGGTCGCCACGGGCTGGGTCGGTCTCGGCGCTGCGCTCCTCCCCCGGGTCCCCGAGCGGGCCGAACGCTGGATGCTCGCGGCCTACGGGCTGCTGAGCGGCCTGCTCTACGGCGTCGTGATGAACCTGTGGTTCTGGCCGTTCCTCGGCACGTCGGCGCCCGCCGGCGCCGGGTTCGACGCCGGTGACGGACTCACGACCCAGCTCGCGCACTACGCGGTGTTCTACGGTCTGACCTCCCTCGGCTGGGACCTGCCCCGCGGCGTCCTCACGGCAGTGCTCGTGCTCGTGGCCGCGCGCCCGGTCCTCGCCGCGCTGCGGCGCGCCGTACGCCGGGCGTCGTTCTCCCCGACGGTCCGTACCACGGGCGACCGGTCGGCGTACGAGGAACGGCACGAACCGGGGTTACAGTGACTCGCAAGGTCCTCGGGTGACAGGAGGAGTCATGACCACGACGCTGGTGCTCGGTGGTGCGCGCAGCGGCAAGAGCCGCTACGCCGAGTCGTTGCTCGACGATGCCGACGCGGTCACCTACATCGCCACGGGGCCGCTCCCCGACGAGGACGACGGCGACTGGAAGGCGCGCGTCGAGGAGCACCAGGCCCGACGCGCCGAGGGCTGGACCACGGTCGAGAGCACCGATGTGACCCGGGCCATCCTGAGTGCCCGGGCACCCTCCCTGGTCGACTGCATCGGCAACTGGGTGACCGGCACCATCGACGCGGCCAAGGCCTGGGACAACCGCGACAAGGCGCTCACGATCGTCCAGGAGCGCACAGCAGAGCTGGTCGCGCTGTGGACCAACGCGCCCTACGACATCGTGGCCGTCACCAACGAGGTCGGCATGAGCGTGGTGCCCGAGACCGCGTCGGGTCGTCTGTTCCAGGACGCACTCGGGCGTGTCAACGCCACCCTGAGCGCCGTCAGCGACCGCGTCCACCTGATCGTCGCCGGGCGGGTCATCGACCTGAGCAGCAGCCCTGTCGTGCCGGGCGCACTTGCCTGACGCCGCCCGCCTCGCCGTCGGCACGCTGACGGCCTTCCCCGTCCCGGCGCCCCGCTCGGTCGACCGTCGTACGGCCGGCCGCGCGATGCTGCTCGCACCGCTCGTCGCCGTGCTCCTGCTCGTGCCGGTCGCGGTCGTCCTCATGCTCGCACGTGTCGTCGACCTGAGCCCGCTCGTCCAGGCCGTCCTGGCCGTGGCGGTCCTCGCTCTGTCGACCCGCGCGCTCCACCTCGACGGCCTCGCCGACACCGCCGACGGACTCACGGCGTCCTACGACCCCGAGCGAGCCCTCGAGGTGATGCGCACCGGCGACGTCGGACCGGCTGGAGCGTCGACGCTCGTCGTGACCCTTGCGCTCCAGATCGCTTGTGGCACAACGCTTCTCGCCACGACATCGGGTACGACGGTGGCCGCCGTCGCGGTGGTCGCAAGTCGCCTGGCCATCACCTTCGCGTGCACTCGCGGGTTTCGTGCCGCACGGCCCGAGGGTCTGGGATCGCTGGTGGCAGAGAGCGTTTCGCGGTCAGGCCTGGTGGGTGTGGCGCTCGCCGTGGCCGCGCTCGCCACTGCCACAGCCGGCGCAGCCGAGGCACCGTGGTGGTCGGGCCCGGTCGTCGTGTGCGCTGCCCTGCTCGCTGCTGCGACCGTGGCGCTGCGCGTCGTACGGCGCATCGGTGGGATCACCGGCGACACGCTCGGGGCGGTCGTCGAGATCGCCTGTGCCACAACGCTGCTCGTGGCCGCCGCCATCGTGTGAGTCAGGCCTGTCGCGCGCGCCACTCGGGCTCGAGCACCGCCATCAGCACCTCGTCGTGGAACTGACCGCCGTGGAAGACCGCGTCACGACGACGTCCCTCGACCACGAACCCGGCGCGCTCGTACGCCGCGATGGCCCGGCCGTTGTAGGCCCACACCGCGAGCTGGATGCGGTGCAGCCCCATCTGGTCGAAGCCGTAGCGCAGCATCATGCGGGTGACCTCAGGCCCGAGTCCGCGCCCTTGGTAGCCCGGCCCGAGCTGCACGGCGTAGGTCGCCGACCGCATCGGCAGCATCGAGCCGAAGAGCACTGCGCTGCCTGCGAGCTCACCGCTGGACCGCTCGACCACCGCGAAGCCGACATCGCCCTCGTTGGCGTGCCACCGCGTCAGCGTCTCGGTCATGCTGCCCCGTGGCTGCGGACGGATCACGGCGTTCTGCAGCACCATCTCGGCCGGCTCGTTCCACCAGCCGTCGAGCACCTCGAGCTCGCCCTCGCGCAGCGCGCGCAGCTCGACGCGGTCGCCGACGAGCAGCCCGGCCGCGTAGGACCGGGCTGCGTCGGTCGACCACTCGGTCATGCGGTCTCGACCTGCACGAACGGCGGCTTGACGACGGTGGCGGCCAGCTCGCGACCACGGACGTCGACGACGACCTCGTCACCCTCGGCCACACCTCGGTCGAGCAGCGCGAGCGCGATGCCCTGCTTGAGGGTCGGCGACATCGTGCCGGAGGTGACCACGCCGATCACCTGACCGTCAGCGCCTCGCACCTCGCAGTCGGCGCGCGGGATGCCACGCCCGGTCGCGAGCAGGCCCCAGGCGAGACGGCAGGACTTCTCTGCCCGCTGAGCCTCCAGGACCTCCTTGCCCCAGAACGCGTCCTTCTTCCAGCCGACCGCCCAGCCGGCGCGAGCCATGTTGGGAGTGATGTCCATCGACAGCTCGTGACCGTGCAGCGCGTAGCCCATCTCGGTGCGCAGCGTGTCGCGCGCACCGAGGCCACACGGCAGACCGTCGTACGGCTGCATCGCCTCGACGAGGGCGTCCCACAGGGCCGGGGTGTCCTCCCAGCGCGGCACCAGCTCGAACCCCTTCTCGCCGGTGTAGCCGGAACGCAGCACGATGACCTCACGGCCCTGCCAGTCGGCGGTCGTGAACGACATGTACTCCAGGTCGGTCGGCAGGCCGAGCGCCTCGACGACCTCGAGCGACTTCGGGCCCTGGACGGCGATGATGCCGTACGACGTGTGCTCGTCGGTGATCGTCAGGCCCTCCGGCGCCGTGGCCTGCATCCGCCGTACGACCTCGGCCGTGTTGGCGGCGTTGGGCACGAGGAACAGCTCGTCATCGCTGCGGAAGTACTGGATCAGGTCGTCGACGACGCCGCCGGTCTCCTCGTCGCAGCACATCGTGTACTGCGCCTTGGGCGGCTGCACCTTGCGCAGGTCGTTGGTGAAGCAGGAGTTGACGAAGTCCGCGGCACCGGCGCCCTTCACGAGCGCCTTGCCGAGGTGGCTCACGTCGAAGATGCCGACCCGCTCGCGCACGGCGGTGTGCTCACGCAGGACTCCGCCGCCGGGGTACTCGATCGGCATCTGCCACCCGCCGAAGTCGGCCAGCTTGGCGCCGAGGGCGACGTGCCGGTCGTGCAGGGGCGAGGTCTTCAAGGGGTCACCTGTCATGGGCGCACCGTACCGATCGGACCGATCGTTATTCTCCCCTGGGACCCGCAACGCTGCTGGTTCATCCACGAGGAGCCTGGAGGCACAGCTGTGACGACGCTGACACTGACGGATCGGGCAGCCGGTGAGGTGAAGGCAGACGTCCTGGTGCTGCTGTCCGTCAAGACCGACGACGGCGTACGCCTGGCGCCCGCTCACGGGCTGCCGCAGGAGTCGGTCGACCACGTCGGTGCGACTCTCGCCGCGATCGGCGCCAAGGCCGGTGCCGACGAGGCCATCAAGCTGACCGGCGTCCCCGGCGTCGAGGCTCCCATCGTGGTGGTGGCCGGCACCGGCCTCGACCACGAGCCCACCCCTGACGACCACGAGGCCGTACGCCGGGCCGTCGGCTCCGCGACCCGCGGTCTCGCCGACACCGCACACGCCGCCGTCGCCGCACCGGGCACGGATGCCGCCCTGGTCGGCGCGTCCGCCGAGGGTGCGCTGTTCGGGGCGTACGCGTTCACCACCTACCGCAGGACGGGTTCGACCAAGGCGCCGGTCGCCGAGGTCACGCTGCTGTCAGCGACGGCCGGCGAGCAGGCGACCCGAGACGCCGCTGCGCGGGCCGAGGTCGTCGCGGACAGCCAGGCATGGGCACGCGACCTGGTCAACACCCCGCCCAACGACCTCTACCCCGACTCGTTCGCCGAGGCGGTGCGCAAGCGCCTGCAGGGCACCAAGGTCAAGGTCGACGTCATGGACGAGAAGGCCCTGGCGAAGGCCGGCTGCGGCGGCCTGATCGGTGTGGGTCGCGGCTCGTCGCGGCTCCCGCGACTGGTGACGCTGACGTACAAGCCCGCCAAGGCCTCCGCCCACGTCGCCGTGGTCGGCAAGGGCATCACGTTCGACTCCGGTGGTCTGTGCATCAAGCCTGCGACAGGCATGGTCACGATGAAGTGCGACATGGCCGGTGCCGCGGCCGCCGCTGCGGCGGTCGACGCCGTCGCCCGGCTCGGGCTGCCCGTCGCCGTGACGGTCTACCTGTGCCTGGCCGAGAACATGACCGGCGCAGACGCTCAGCGTCCGGGCGACGTCGTCACGATGCGCAACGGTAAGAGCGTCGAGATCATCAACACCGACGCCGAGGGCCGCCTGGTCATGGCGGACGGACTGAGCTTCGCGTCCGAGCAGCAGCCCGACCTCGTGGTCGACATCGCCACCCTCACGGGTGCCGCGGTGATGGCGTTCGGCGGTCGAGTCGCTGCGGTCATCGGCAACGACGACGCCACGCGTGACAGGGTCATCGATGTTGCGGGTCGGGTCGGCGAGGACTCCTGGTCGCTGCCGCTGCGCGAGGAGCTGCGCAAGGCGATGGACTCCGACGTCGCTGACCTCAAGCACACGGGCCAGAAGGAGGGCGGCGCCATCACGGCCGCGCTGTTCCTGCGCGAGTTCGTCGGCAACGGCAAGGACGGCAAGCAGCTGCCGTGGGTCCACGTCGACATCGCCGGCCCCGCCTTCAACGAGTCGGGCCCCCACGGCTACACGCCCAAGGGCGCGACCGGCTTCGGCGTACGCACGCTCGTCGGCCTGGTCGAGGACCACGGCTGACGACGCTGCCTGCCGTACGTCCTCCGGCGTACGACGACGGGGCCGGTCCGCACCTGAGGTGCGGGCCGGCCCCGTCGCATCAGCCTGCGCGGCTCAGCCGCCGGACTTGCGCCGGAACATCTGCTGAGCACCACTGGTCTCGGCGCCGTGGGTGCCGTTGACCTTGCTGCGCGCGCTGTGGTCGGAGACGTCGCTGCCCCCGTGCGCCTTCTTCTTGTCCAGCGCCTCGCGGAACTTGCGCTTGGTGTCGTCGTCGACCGAGTCGTGCGATCCACCGTCAGCCATCGTGTCCTCCTGCAGGTTGGGCTCCCGGACGTCCCGTCACTGTCGCACGTCGTCGTTCGCGCTCGCTACGGGTTTGGTCGCCGGACCGGCGTGGCCCACCTCGTGACCGGCCTCCAGGCAGGCAGTGCCAAGATGGCTCCAGCGTCGGGCTGGTCATCACGCCGGTCCGCGCCGGACGACAGCAACGACGCAAAGGAGCGTTGGCACCATGACGGCAGATGCCGCACCGCCCTACGACATCGTCATTCTCGGAGGCGGCAGTGGCGGCTACGCCTGCGCGTTGCGCGCGGCCGAGCTCGGCCTGTCGGTCGCTCTCGTCGAGAAGGGCAAGCTCGGCGGCACCTGCCTGCACCAGGGCTGCATCCCCACCAAGGCGCTCCTGCACGCGGCCGAGGTCGCTGACACCGCTCGTGAGGGCGCCGCGTTCGGCGTCAAGACGACGTTCGAGTCGGTCGACATGTCCGGTGTGCACGCCTACAAGGACGGCGTCATCAGCCGTCTCCACAAGGGCCTGCAAGGACTGGTGAAGTCCCGCAAGGTCGAGCTCGTCGAGGGCGAGGGCCGCCTGACGAGTCCCACGACCGTCGCTGTCGGCGACCGCACGCTGACCGGCAAGCACGTCGTCCTCGCCACGGGCTCCTACGCCAAGACGCTGCCCGGTCTGGAGATCAGCGGTCGCATCATGACCAGCGACCAGGCGCTCACGATCGATCACGTCCCGAGCCGAGTCGTCGTGCTCGGTGGTGGCGTCATCGGCGTCGAGTTCGCCTCTGTCTTCAGGTCTTTCGGTGCTGAGGTCACCATCGTCGAGGCGCTCCCCCGCCTCGTCGCGGCTGAGGACGAGGCCGTCTCCAAGCAGCTCGAGCGCTCCTTCCGCAAACGCAAGATCGCCTTCAAGACCGGAGTGAAGTTCGCCGGCGCAGAGCAGCACGGTGACGTCGTCACGGTCAGCCTCGAGTCCGGCGAGTCGATCGAGACCGACCTGCTGCTCGTGGCCGTCGGCCGCGGCCCGGTCACCGAGGGCCTCGGCTACGCCGAGGCGGGCGTGGCGATGGACCGCGGCCACGTCCTCACCGACGAGCGCTGCCGCACCAACGTCGAGGGCGTCTACGCCGTCGGCGACATCGTCCCGGGCCTTCAGCTCGCGCACCGCGGATTCGCCCAGGGCATCCTGGTCGCCGAGCAGATCGCCGGGCTGTCCCCCGCGCCGATCGTCGAGTCCGGCATCCCACGCGTGACCTACTGCGAGCCCGAGATCGCCTCGGTCGGACTGACCGAGGCGCAGGCCAAGGACGTTCACGGCGAGGTCGAGACGGTCGAGTACAACCTGGGCGGCAACGGCAAGAGCCAGATCCTCGGCACGCAGGGCTTCATCAAGCTCGTCCGCGCCAAGGACGGCCCGGTCGTCGGCGTCCACATGGTCGGCTCGCGGATGGGCGAGCAGGTCGGCGAGGCCCAGCTCATCGTCGGCTGGGAGGCACTCCCCGACGATGTCGCCCAGCTGGCCCACGCTCATCCCACCCAGAACGAAGCGCTCGGTGAGGCGCACCTCGCGCTCGCCGGCAAGCCCCTGCACATGCACAGCTGAGCCCATGAGATTCACGACACCCGCACTGACAACACTGCACATCCGCCACCAGATCCAGGAGACTGTCACCCATGTCTGAACGCGTGACCATGCCCGCTCTCGGAGAGTCCGTCACCGAGGGCACCGTGACCCGGTGGCTGAAGAACGTCGGCGACCAGGTGGCCGTCGACGAGCCGCTGCTCGAGGTCTCCACCGACAAGGTCGACACCGAGATCCCGTCGCCGGTCGCCGGCACCCTCCAGGAGGTGCTCGTCGAGGAGGACGAGACCGTCCCGGTCGGAGCCGACCTCGCGGTCATCGGAGACGGCGCCGCTCCCGCCGGCGGCGGTGACGCGCCCGAGCAGGCCGCACCGGCGGCCGAGGCCGACAAGCCGGCTGCGGAGGACAAGCCGGCCGAGTCCGCCCCCGCTGCCGATGACAAGCCCGCCGAGTCCGCGCCCGCAGCGGAGGCCACGCCTGCCGAGCCTGCTCCCGCCGAGCAGCCGGCCGCGTCCGGTGGCGGCGAGGTCACCGGTGGCGAGACGATCACGATGCCTGCACTGGGCGAGTCGGTCACCGAAGGCACCATCACCCGCTGGCTCAAGGCCGAGGGCGACGACGTCGCGGTCGACGAGCCGCTGCTCGAGGTCTCCACCGACAAGGTCGACACCGAGGTCCCGTCCCCGAGCGCGGGCAAGCTCACCAAGATCCTCGTCCAGGAGGACGAGACCGTCCCGGTCGGAGCCGACCTGGCCGTCATCGGCGGTGACGCGAGCGGCTCGGCTTCCGCAGCCCCCGAGAAGCCGGCACCGGCACCGGCCGACGACAAGCCGGCTGAGCAGCAGCCCGCGGAGCAGCCCGCCGCCGCGGCGCCGGCCGCGCCCGCCGAGGCACCGTCCACCGAGCAGCCCGCCCCCGCGGCCGAGCCGAAGCCCGACGCCCCCGAGCAGGACCGCTCCCAGGAGCCCGCATCCGAGGGTGCACCGCAGCAGCCGGCAGCAGCCCAGCCGCCCACGCAGCAGGCCGCAGCACCGGCAGGGTCGAGCGCGCCTGCGTCCGGCTCGGCGTCCGAGGACCGCGACCCGGCTGCATACGTCACCCCGCTCGTGCGCAAGCTCGCGTCGGAGAAGAACGTCGACCTCGCCAGCGTCACCGGCACCGGCGTCGGCGGTCGGATCCGCAAGCAGGACGTCCTCGCGGCCGCTGAGGCTGCAGCTGCGCCGGCGCAGCAGGAGTCCGCTCCCGCCGCTGCTGCCCCTGCAGCTGGCGGCGCGCAGGCCAAGGCTGTGGCCCCCGTGTCCCCCAAGCGCGGCACCACCGAGAAGATGAGCCGCATGCGCAAGCTCATCGCGACGCGCATGGTCGAGTCGCTGCAGGTCTCGGCTCAGCTGACCCAGGTGATCGAGGTCGACGTCACCAAGGTCGCCCGTCTGCGCGCCAAGACCAAGGCCGACTTCGAGCAGCGTGAGGGCGTCAAGCTCAGCTTCCTGCCCTTCTTCGCCCTGGCGACCGTCGAGGCGCTCAAGGCGTACCCCCAGATGAACGCCAGCGTCGAGGGCGACTCGATCGTCTACCACGGCAGCGAGAACCTCGGCATCGCGGTCGACACCGAGAAGGGCCTGTTCGTCCCGGTCGTCAAGGACGCCGGTGACCTCAACATCGCGGGTCTCGCTCGCAAGATCGCCGACCTCGCCGGTCGTACGCGTGACAGCAAGGTCAAGCCCGACGAGCTCGGCGGCGGCACGTTCACGCTGACCAACACCGGCAGTGTCGGAGCGCTGTTCGACACCCCGATCATCAACCAGCCGCAGGTCGGCATCCTCGGCACGGGCATCGTCGTCAAGCGGCCGGTCGTGGTCACCGATGCCGACGGCGGCGAGACGATCGCGATCCGCTCGATGGTCTACCTCGCCCTGTCCTACGACCACCGCATCATCGACGGCGCCGACGCCGCGCGCTTCCTCCAGGCGATCAAGGCTCGCCTCGAGGAAGGCGCGTTCGAGGTCTGAGGATCACCGCCATGACGACACAGCGCGTCGCCGTCACTGGCTCGTCCGGGCTCGTCGGCGGCGCGCTGTCGTCGTACCTGCGCGATCGCGGTGACGAGGTGGTCCGCCTCGTACGCCGTCCGGCACGGTCGGCGGACGAGGTCACCTGGGACCCCGCCCGCCATCAGCTCGACCCGCGCGCGCTCGAGGGCGTCACCGCTGTGGTCAACCTCGCCGGCGCGGGCGTCGGCGACCACCGTTGGACGCCCTCCTACAAGCGCACGCTGGTGCGTTCGCGGGTCGACTCGACACGCACCCTGGTGCAGGCGCTGCTCGAGCTGGATGCCGAGCCGCGGCTGGTCAACGGCTCCGCCATGGGCTTCTACGGCAACCGCGGCGACGAGGTGCTCGACGAGACCAGCTCCCGCGGCGAAGGCTTCCTGACCGACCTGGTCCAGGACTGGGAGAACGCCGCCGCACCGGCCGTCGACGCCGGGTGCCCGACGGCGTTCGTCCGGTCCTCTCTCGTGCTCTCCGGCAGCGGCGGCGTGCTGCAACGGCTGCTGCCGCTCGCGCGTCTGGGCGCCAACGGCCCGCTCGGTGACGGGCGCCAGTGGTGGTCGTGGATCAGTCTCGAGGACGAGGTCCGCGCCATCGCTCACCTGATCGACCGCCCCGAGATCACCGGCCCGGTCAACCTGGCCTCGCCCGACCCCAGACGCCAGAAGGACTTCGCGCGGGCTCTCGGCCGGGCCGTGCACCGACCGGCGATCGCGCCGGCTCCTGCGTTCGTGCTGCGGGTGGTCGTGGGTGAGATGGTGCAGGACATCCTCGGCAGTCAGCGCCTGGACCCCGGCGTGCTCAGCCGCACGGGCTTCACCTGGCGGCACCCCGGCCTGGACGACGCGCTCGCGCACGCCGTCCACTGAGGCGGGTCAGCGCGGCGTCCAGCTCGCGATCCGCCACCCACTGCTCGTCCACGTCAGTGTGAGCTCGGCCAGCTCGGCCCGGCTCGCAGGCACGGTCCGCGGTCGAGCCTGCTGCGTCACGGTGTACGCCGACCGGTCGACCACGACGTCGACCACGGCGTGGTCGCCCACCAGCTCGAGGGCCGCCTGCCGCACCGTGAAGGTCAGCCCCGCGTAGCGCACCGCACCACGGGACGCAGCCTGCAGGTCGCGACGGTCCTGGTTCCACGCGGGCGAGCCGGCCTCCAGCGCCCCCGCCAGATCGGCCTCACGTCCGGTGGTCCAGGCGCGGGCCCGAGCCGCTGCGAGCGTCTGCACCACGGCGCGCGGGTTGCTGCCGAGCGCTCCCGCCGACCGCGGGTCGGCCGAAGGCGTCGGGGACGCGGGTGACGTCGGCACGGCCGACCCGGACGACGTCGAGGTCGGTCGGGCCGCGGTCGGGTGTGCACTCGGCACTGCTCGGACCAGCGCACCGGGCGTCGACCGCGCGTCGGTCGACGCCGAAGCGGCAGGAGTCGCCCGGCTCGGGCCCGGACGAGGAGCGTCGGTGGTCGGTGCCTGTGTCGCCGAGACCGTCGTACGCGGAGCACCGGAGCCGCTCCCGGTCCCACCGCTGGCGGGAGACCCGAGCGCGGCGTACCCGGCACAGGCGGCGCCGAGCGCTGCGGCCGCCACCGAGGTGGTCCGCACGACCCGGTGTCGCCACCAGGGCGCGACCGGGGGCTCGGGCACGGCGACAGCGCGTTCACGGATGCGCTGGGTGAGGCCCGCGGCCGGGTCGACGACCGATGCCGTACGCCGACCGGTCGAGCCGGCCACCGGCGCGGGCTCGGGCGTCCCGAGCTCCCACAGCCGCAGGGCGAAGTCGCCGGGAGCAGGTCGGGCCTCAGCAGTGTGCGCCAGGCACGTGAGCACCAGGTCGCGCAGGGCGGCCGGCGCCTGGGGCGCGACGTCGCCGAGATCAGGGCGCAGGGCAGCCGGCTCGGGCGGCGTGCCGACCAGGGCGGTCCAGGCGAGGGCACCCAACGCGTAGACGTCGGCCGCAGGGCCGGGCGCACCGCCGTCGAGCACCTCAGGTGCCACGAACCCGTTGCTCCCCCACACCTCGGCGTCAGCCATCCCGGCCAGCCGCGCGATGCCCAGGTCGGCGATGAGCGGACGGCCGTCGTCGGTGAGGAGGATGTTGGCCGGCGACAGGTCACCGTGCACCAGGCCCAGGGAGTGCAGGTCGTGCACCGCACGCGCGATCGGGCACAGCACGGTCACCAGCTCACCCACGGTCAGGTGCCCTCGACCGGCCACCGCGTCGGCGAGCGAGCCACCGCCTGCGAGCTCGGTGATCAGGGCGGTGCGGGGTGTGCCGTCATCGGCCGGGGCGAGAACGACGTCGACGAGCCGCAGGACGTGGTCGTGCTCCAGCCGCTGCAGCAACGCCGACTCCAGACCGGTCTCCTGGTCCGGTGCGAGCACCTTGGCCGCGAGCCGCGCACCATCACCGTCACGGACGACCGTCCACACCTGCCCCGAACCTCCTGCACCCAGGAAGGGGCCGGTGCGGTAGCCCGGGATGACCGGCGGGACGGGTGTGGCGTCGGGAGCCTCGGCGTACATGGGTGCAGCCTGGCAGTCCGAGGGCGCCCGGAACCGTTGTCCACAGGCACGGGATACGTTGCCTGCCATGAGTACGCCGGAGCTGATCCCCGCGGCCGCTGCGGCCGACCTCCTCGGCGTACGACGCCAGACGCTCTACGCCTACGTCAGCCGCGGGATCCTCACCCGCTCGCACGCCACGGACGACCGGGGCCACCGGGTGTCGATGTTCGACCGACGCGAGGTGCTGGCGCTGACCGAGCGGCACCGTCGCGATCGCACGGGCGTGTTCGAGCTCCACCTCGACACGGCCGTCACGCACCTCGACCCGGCGGGCCGGCTGCTCTACCGCGGCCGTGACGCCTGCGACCTCGCTCTCACCCACTCTTTCGAGGCCGTGGCCGAGATCCTCTGGGACACAAGCAGTTCCGGCGACTGGGACGTCTCCGATGAGGCGCTGTGGGTATGGCAGCACCTGGATGCAGCATGCCCCGCCGACGCCATGCCGGCCGCCCGAGTGCGGGTCGCTCTGGCGATGCTGGCCGCCTGCACCGCCGGCCCGGACCGTCCCTCGCCGAGCGATGTACGACGTCTCGCGCGCGTGGCGGTGATGACCGCCGCGGGTGCGCTCGGCCGGCCGACAGCCCCATGGCCCGGCAGCGTGGCACTCGCTGCGTCCCGTGCACTCTCCCCGACCGGTGACCGCGCAGCCTCGGCCATCGGCACGGCGCTCGTCCTGCTGGCCGACCACGAGCTGGCGACGTCGACGGTGGCCGCGCGCGCTGCTGCGAGCACGCACGCCGATCCCGTGGTCACCTTCCTGACCGGCGCGGCGGCGATGGGTGGGCCGTTGCACGGCCGGGCCGGCGAGGCGGCGTACGCACTGCTGCGGGACGCGGCCACACTCGGCGCGGCGGCGGCTCTGGACCGACGCGGTGAGCGCACTCCGCCGGGGTTCGGGCACGCGGTCTACACCGATACCGACCCCCGTGCGGAGTGCCTCCTCGACGTGGTCCTCGACGGGCAGCCGCACCTCTCCGACACGATCGACGACCTGTCACTGCAGGTACGCCGGCGCCACGGGCTGGCGATGAACGTCGACCTGGCGATGGCCGCAGCGACGATGGCGCTGCCGCTGCGGCCCGGCGCCGCCGAGGGCATCTTCGTGGTCGCCAGGCTCGCCGGGATGGCCGCGCACGCTCTGGAGGAGCTCGAGCACCGCCTGCGCTTCCGGCCGCGCGCCGTCTACACCGGCGAGAGCTCTGGCTAGCGTGCGTCGAGCGACGGTACGGCCTGCGGCGGCTGCTGTCCGACGTAGCGCGAGCTCGGACGCACGATCTTGCGACCGCGGCTCTGCTCCAGCACGTGCGCGGTCCACCCGACGGTGCGGCTGACCGCGAACGTCGGCGTGAACATCTCGCGTGGGATCCCGCACGCCTGCATGACGACGCCCGCGTAGTACTCGACGTTGGCGCGCAGCGGCCGGTCCGGCTTGGCCTCGTCGAGCACGCGGACGACCTCCTGCTCGACCTGCACGGCGAGGTCGGCCGTCGGACCGCCCAGCTCGACGGCCGTCTCGCGCAGCAGCTCCGAGCGCGGGTCGAGCCCGCGGTAGACCGCGTGCCCGAACCCCATGACACGCTGCCCCGCCGCGAGCTGGGCCCGCGCCCACGGCTCAGCGCGCTCGACCGTGCCGATCTCGTCGAGCGCGTCCAGCGCCCGCGAGGGTGCCCCGCCGTGCAAGGGCCCGGACAGCGAACCGATCCCCGCGACGACGCACGCGCTCAGGTCGGCGCCGGTCGAGGCCACCACGCGCGCGGTGAACGTCGAGGCGTTGAAGCCGTGGTCGACCGTCAGGCACAGGTAGCGGCTGAGCGCACGCAGGTGCTGCTCGGACGCCTCCTCACCCGTGACCATCCACAGATAGCTGCCGACGACGCCCAGCTCAGGGCGCGGCTCACGGACGGGCTCGCCGGCGCGCACCTGGCGAGCCGCCGTCACCAGCCAGGGCACGGCCGCCGCCGTCCGGATCGCCGCGGCCTCCTTCGCGTCGGCGTCCAGGTCCCACAGCGGCCGGTCGCCACGCAGGGCGCCGAGCGCGGAGACCGTCGTACGCAGGGAGACGAGCGGGTCGTCGCTGCCGCTGCGGCGCATGATCTCGACCAGGTTGTCGGCGAGATCCGTTGGCAGCACCGCGTTCTCGGCGATCAGGTCGTTCCACTGGTCGAGCTCGGCGGCGGTGGGCAGATGCCCGCGTACGAGCAGGTGCCAGACCTCCTCGAAGGTCACCTCGCGCGCCAGCTCGGTGGCGTCGTACTGCCGGTAGTGGAAGAAGCCCTCGGCGCCGCGGACATCGCCGATCTCGGTGTCGGCGACCACGACTCCGGCGAGTCCGGGCGGCGCGATCAGGGGTTCGTTCTGCGTGGAGGTCGTCATGGGTACGACCCTGGTCCCGGTCCGCGCCAGGTCCAACGTTGATCGTGTCAACGTGGGGTCGGCTGGTCCTTCAAGAAGGCGTCCACCTCGGCACGGGTCGGCGCTGTAGCGGGCCCCTTGCGCGTCACCTTGATGGCACCGGCAGCATTGGCCCGCTGTGTCGCCGTCGCCCAGTCGGCGCCACGCGCACGCTCGGCCACCAGCACGCCCGTGTGCGCGTCACCAGCCCCGTTGGTGTCGACCGGTTTCTGCGGATAGCCGGGCACGTACGACGTCCGCCCACCCTCGCGCAGGAAGCACCCCTGCGGGCCGTCACGCACGATCACGACGGCACCGTCCGAGAGCTCGTCCGCCACCGCTGCCGTCGAGCCCTCGACGTCGTCGACGCCGGTGAGGTCGGCGGCCTCCTCGGCGTTGCTCGTCCACACGTCGGTGATCGCGAGCATCCGTCGACGGACACCGGCGTCGAGCTCGGCGAACGGCGCTCCCGGGTCGAGGACGACCACCACGGAGGCGTCCAACGACTCCAGCCAGCCAAGCAGCGGCTCGCACGTCTCGCCGAGCAGCGTGTAACCGGTGACGCACACGATGTCGTCGTCGACCGGGGCCGACGCGGCGAGCGACTCGGGCGTGATCCGGCGTTCGGCGCCAAGGGTCGTCACGAACGTCCTCTCAGCGCTCGGCTCGATCATCACGAAGCAGATGCCGGTGTCCACGTCGTCGACGGGTTGCGTTGCCACCTGGACGTTCTCGGCGCTCAGCGCCTCGCGGACGAGGTCGCCGTTCGGCCCCGTCCCGACCGCTCCCGCGTGCACCGCTGCAGCCCCCGTGCGCGCGGCGGCGACGAGGATGTTGACGGCGCCACCGGCGTACCGCTCGTACGACGACGCCATCGCGTTGCCGCCGCGGCCTGGCAGGCCGGGGACGTCGACGACGACGTCGACGAGCGCCTGACCGGTGTGGATCACTCTGCTCACAGGGCCACCTCTCTCAGGTCCAGCAGATCGGCGGTGAGCTGCCGCAGATGCAGGTCGTTGACGACCTCGACGGTCGTGCACCAGACGTCGGGCAGTCCGCTCCGGCCGACCACCGCGCCTGTCATCGCCCCGAGCATGGCAGCGATGGTGTCGGTGTCGCCGCCCAGACGCGCGGCCCGGCACAGTCCGTCGGCCGGGTCGGCGACCGCGGCGGGGAGCAGTGCGAACGCCGCCGGCACAGACTCGGCGGTGGCGACCGTGGTGCCGACGACGTCGTACAGCCACGCGTCGAGGTCGTCCCCGGTGCGACGTGACGCCTCGTGGCGCACCCACTCCAGGCGCGCTGCGACCGACGGACCCGGTACGCCGGTGCCGCGCCTCTCCCCCAGCCGCGCACCGTCGAGGGCGGCGTCCAGCACCGTGTCGAGCGGATGTCCGTCGACAGCGGCGGCCACCGCGCATGCCACGGCTGCTGCACCCGCGATGGCCGTCCCGGTGTGGTGGGTGGGCAGGCACGCCTCCTCGACACGGTCGACCACGGCGTGCACGCCCTTCGCCCAGGACACGAGCAGACCGATCGGCGCCACCCGCATCGCTGCTCCGTTGGTGGTGCCCGACGACCCGGCCTCGGCCGGGTCCTCGCCCGCCCGGATCCGCTCGATGGCACGCCGCGTCGACGGGCCGAGCAGGTCACGCGACCTACGCGCCACCATCGAGCGCTCCCACGCATCGAGAGCGCCGCTCCACCGTGCGGCGTCGACGTGGCCCGCTCCCTCGATCAGCTCGCGTGCCAGCAGCACGGCCTGCTCGGTGTCGTCGGTGACCCGGCCGCGGCCCATGCCGGGAGCGATCGGCTGGTCGGGCGGTGCGTCGACCAGGTCCGTGAGCCGACCGAACCGTTGCGCGATCCGGGCGCGGCTCAGCGACTGCGTCGGCATCCCGAGCGCGTCACCGAGAGCGAGTCCGGCGAGCACACCATGAGATCGGTCGAGCGCTGAGCTCACCACGTGCAGAACACCTTTCGGCCACGCGACCGGTGCTGGTCGCGAGGCCCACAGTACGAGCGTCCGGGCTACTCGTGGGTACGCCGAGGCGCCGGTCGGGAGAGCCCGTCACCGGCGTACCGTGACGGCATGCGCATCGAGCACCTGGGCTTCGACCCCGACCTCGTCGACTACGAGGAGGCGTGGCAGATCCAGCGGGCCGTCCACGCCCGCGTCGTGGCCCGCGAGCAGGACGACACCACCCTGCTGCTGGAGCACCGCGCCGTCTACACCGCCGGCAAGCGCACCGAGCCGCACGAGCGGCCGTTCGACGGCACGCCGGTCATCGACGTCGACCGCGGCGGCAAGATCACCTGGCACGGCCCCGGTCAGCTGACCGGCTACCCGATCGTGCGGCTGCCCGACCCCGTCGACGTCGTCGGGCACGTACGCCGGTTGGAGCAGCTGATGATCGACGTGTGCGCCGACCTCGGACTCGACACCGGCCGTGTCGAGGGTCGCAGCGGCGTGTGGCTGCCGGCCGACGGCGGACGTCCGGAGCGCAAGCTCGGCCAGATCGGCATCCGTGTCAGCAAGGACGTCACGATGCACGGGTTCGCACTCAACTGTGACTGCGACATGGCGTGGGCCGAGACGATCGTGCCGTGCGGCATCCCCGACGCGGGCGTGACGTCGCTGTCGGCCGAGCTCGGCCGCGACGTCACCGTCGCCGAGGTGGTGCCGTTCATCGAGAAGCGCCTGCCCGACATCCTCGGCTGACGTCGCACCGCCGCCGGACGACCCCGATCAGCGGGCGAGTACGGCGGCGTACCCTGGAAGACACCGTGCCCGCGACTGCTTCGCCGCGGGCTCATCCTCGTGGCAAGGGAGCCGGAGAACCGATGACCGTCGCACCCGAAGGACGTCGTCTGCTGCGCGTCGAGGCGCGCAACGCCGAGACCCCGATCGAGCGCAAACCCAGCTGGATCCGCACCACCGCCAAGATGGGGCCCGAGTACTCCGCGATGCAGTCGCGGGTCAAGAGCAGCGGGCTGCACACCGTGTGTCAGGAGGCGGGCTGCCCCAACATCTTCGAGTGCTGGGAGGACCGCGAGGCGACGTTCCTCATCGGCGGTGATGTCTGCACGCGCCGATGCGACTTCTGCGACATCGCCACCGGTCGTCCCACCGCGCTCGACGTCGACGAGCCCCGTCGCGTCGCCGAGTCGGTCCGCGAGATGGGCCTGCGTTACGCCACGGTCACCGGTGTCGCACGCGACGACCAGCCCGACGGCGCTGCCGGCCTGTACGCCGAGACCATCCGTCAGATCCACGCGCTCAACCCCACGACGGGTGTCGAGATCCTGCCGCCCGACTTCGGTGCGGTGCCCGAGCTGGTGGGTCAGGTGTTCGACGCCCGCCCCGAGGTGTTCGCGCACAACCTCGAGACGGTGCCGCGCATCTTCCGCCGCATCCGGCCGGCGTTCACCTACGAGAAGTCGCTCAAGGTCCTGACCATGGCCCACGAGCAGGAGCTCGTCACCAAGTCCAACCTGATCCTCGGCATGGGTGAGGAGGACCACGAGATCGAGGTGGCGCTGGTCGACCTGCACGAGGCCGGCTGCGACATCCTCACGATCACCCAGTACCTGCGCCCCTCCAAGCTGCACCACCCGATCGACCGGTGGGTCAAGCCCGAGGAGTTCGTGCGCTGGTCCGAGCGTGCTGAGGAGATCGGCTTCAAGGGCGTCATGGCCGGACCGCTGGTGCGCTCCTCGTACCGCGCCGGTCGTCTCTACACCCAGGCGATGAAGGCGTACGGCCGTCCGCTGCCCGAGCACCTCGGCCACCTCGCGGCCGCCGCGAGCGACCCCGCACGCCAGGAGGCGGCGTCGCTCGTGGAGCGCCGCCTGTCCGACGTATCCTGAACCCCATGGCCTCTTCCGACTCCGCGAAGGACGCGACCCCCAAGAAGTCGCGCTTCGCTCGCAAGCCCAAGGACCCGAGCAACCCCGGCCGCGGGTCTCAGCTCAAGCAGGTCTTCCAGACCACCAAGCAGCACGACCCGGCCATCGTGTGGTGGCTCGCTCTGGCGTTCCTCGTGGTCTTCGGCGTGTTCCTGCTCATCGGCCTCGCGGTCGGCCACCCCGTTTACCTGGGCATCATCGGTGTGCTGTTCGGTCTGGTCGCCGCGATGTTCGTGCTCGGCCGCCGTGCCGAGAAGGCCGCGTACTCCTCGATCGCCGGCCAGCCGGGCGCGACGGGCGCTGCCCTCGGCTCGCTGCGGCGTGGCTGGCTCGTCGAGCAGGAGCCTGTGGCCGCCGAGGCCGGTCGCGCTCGCAACGTCAAGGACATGAGCAGCGCTGCGATGGTGTTCCGCGCGGTCGGCAAGCCGGGCGTCGTCCTCGTGGGTGAGGGCCCCAAGGGCTCGGCCGCCAAGCTGCTGGAGTCCGAGCGCAAGCGTGTTGCTCGCGTTGCTGGACCGGAGGTCCCCGTGCACACACTGCGCGTCGGCCAGGGCGAGGGCACGGTCGCTGTCAGTGACCTGACCAAGTCGATGCGCAAGCTCCCCGACAAGCTGACCAAGGACGAGGTCGGCGCGGTCACCAAGCGGCTGCGTGCCCTCGGCTCGGCCAAGCCGCCGGTGCCCCAGGGCATCGACCCGCGCAAGGCCCGCATGGACCGCAAGTCGCTACGCGGCAAGTAGAAGACCCCTTCACATGACGAAGGCCCCGACGAGCGTCGGGGCCTTCGTCATGTCGGGGGGCGGCGTGGCGTACGCCGCGAGTCAGCGGGTGCGTACGAGCACGGTGCCGGCAGCCCGGTCGTGCATCCCGCGCCCGTCGCGACCCCAGATCACGGCTGGGATCACGAGGCAGACCAGCAGGGTGCGGATCGCTCCGGCGACCGGCCCGGCCACTCCCCCGTCGAGCCGCGTCACGTGCAGTCCGAGCAGACGATGCCCGAGAGTGTAGCCGACCGTGCCCACGAGGAGCAGGTTCTCGACAGCGAAGACGAGCAACGGCGCGAAGCTCGCGGCGCCTGTCCCCCCGAGTCGGTAACCGAAGAACGCGGCGGCGATCAGCGAGCAGACGACCCAGTCGATGAGCAGAGCGGGCACCCTCCGCCCGAGACCGGCCAGCGACCCTGGGCCGTCGGCGGGGAGCCCGAGCGCGTCCGCGCCCTCTGGGGCGGAGGTGTCAGTACCTTGGAGCCAGGAGCCCATGTCCTTGCGATCGACCACGTACAGAGCCTACGGGTGCGGTGTCAAGACCCTGTCTTGTGGTGCGTTACACGCGCGAAACACACGAGTCATGGTCGAGAAACTGCCTGCCGATAAGGTCAGTGGCGACCTGATGCGCGCCGGCTTCCATGGCGCGCACCCAACCAGGAGGTTTCATGTTCACCAGCGCTGACGAAGTCCTGAAGTTCATCAAGGACGAAGGCGTGCAGTTCATCGACATCCGGTTCTGCGACCTGCCGGGCGTCATGCAGCACTTCAACGTGCCGGCCGAGACGTTCGATGCGGACGCGTTCGAGAACGGCCAGATGTTCGATGGCTCCTCGATCCGTGGCTTCCAGGCGATCCACGAGTCGGACATGAAGCTGATCCCGGACCCGACGACGGCGTACATCGACCCGTTCCGCAAGGCCAAGACGCTCATCATGAACTTCTCCATCGTGGACCCGTTCACCGGTGAGGCCTACAGCCGCGACCCGCGCAACATCGCGGCCAAGGCCGAGGCCTACCTCAAGTCGACCGGCATCGCCGACACCGCGTACTTCGGTGCCGAGGCCGAGTTCTACGTCTTCGACGACGTGCGCTTCGAGACCAAGTCCAACGCCGGCTACTACTTCATCGACTCCGTCGAGGCGGCGTGGAACTCCGGCCGCGAGGAGGAGGGTGGCAACCAGGGCTACAAGACCCGTTACAAGGGTGGCTACTTCCCGGTCCCGCCGGTCGACCACTTCGCCGACATCCGCGACGAGATGGTCCTGAAGCTGGGCGCGGTCGGTCTGCAGGTCGAGCGCGCCCACCACGAGGTGGGCACCGCCGGCCAGCAGGAGATCAACTACAAGTTCGACACCCTGCTGCACTCGGGCGATGACGTGATGAAGTTCAAGTACGTCATCAAGAACCAGGCCTTCGAGGTCGGCAAGTCGGCGACGTTCATGCCGAAGCCGCTGTTCGGTGACAACGGCTCGGGTATGCACACCCACCAGTCGCTCTGGAAGGACGGCGAGCCGCTCTTCTACGACGAGAAGGGTTACGGCGGCCTGTCCGACATCGCCCGCTGGTACATCGGTGGTCTGCTCAAGCACGCCCCCTCGCTGCTGGCGTTCACCAACCCGACGCTGAACTCCTACCACCGTCTGGTGCCGGGCTACGAGGCTCCGGTCAACCTGGTCTACTCCGCCCGCAACCGCTCGGCGTGCGTCCGCATCCCGATCACCGGTTCGTCGGCGAAGGCTAAGCGCGTCGAGTTCCGCGTGCCGGACCCGTCGTCCAACCCGTACCTGTGCTTCGCTGCCCAGCTGATGGCCGGCCTCGACGGCATCAAGAACCGCATCGAGCCGCCGGAGCCGGTCGACAAGGACCTGTACGAGCTGCCGCCGGAGGAGCACGAGAACATCGCGCAGGTCCCGGGCTCGCTGCCCGAGGTCCTCGATGCGCTCGAGGCCGACCACGACTACCTCACCGAGGGCGACGTCTTCACCGAGGACCTCATCTCGACGTGGATCGACTACAAGCGCACCAATGAGGTCGACCCGGTCCGCTTCCGCCCGCACCCGCACGAGTTCGAGATGTACTACGACATCTGAGGAGTGAGGCGAAGGTCGGCGGCGTCGCGACGTAGGAGCAGCCACCGGCCGGAGCCGAGCCCCCGGAAGATGTCGTCATCAGATACGACATCTGAGGTCGTCATCAGGTACGACATCTGATCCGACATCTGAGTCCGTACGACGAAGGGCCGCCAGTCATCGCGACTGGCGGCCCTTCGCCGTGCTCGGGCGGTCAGACGTCGGCCATCGATCTCGGGAAGGTCGTCGGGGTGAAGTGCATCGCCCCGGCGGGAAGCATCCACGGGAGCGCGACCAGCTCGAACACGCCGGCCCGCACAGCCGGGTCGGCGCTCTTGAGACGCAGGGCCTCGTCGCGGTCACAACGCAGGATGGACAGCCCGCGGTAGCGGCGCTCGTCGGTGCTGTCCTGCAGCGGACCCGCCGCGAGCAGCACGCCTTGCTCGTGAAGGTCGGCGAGGTGGCTCAGGTGAGCGTCCTGCAGTCGGTCGGCCTCATCCTCGGACAGCCGCGGCGGCTCAGCAGGGGTCACCAGCAGCACGACGGTGTAGCGGTCGAAGTCCATGCCGCATCCTACGAGACGCCTCGTCTCGACGAGCTCGTCACAGCCCAATCATCTTGCACCGCAACGTCATTCGCGCTCGATCCTGCCCTCAAGGCCGTCGACCAGCAGGGCCTGGGAGATCGTGTACGACGCGAGCACGAACGCCTCGGCTGCGGCCTGTGCGCGCGGGCCGCGCAGCAGGTGCTCACGCACGATGATCGTCGCGTCGGACGCGAGGAACGCCGCTCCCCCGGCCTGGGTGCCGGCTCGAGTGCTGTCCGGCGCACCCATGGCCAGCGCGGCCATCGAACCGAGCAGCACCCCGTAACCCGTCAATACCGGGTCCGGAGCGGCCACGCCGCCATCGCCGGATCGCGACTCGAGCAGTGCCAGACCCGCGAGCGTGGCGACGACCGGCACGACCGTACGCCGCGTAGGCCGGTGCCCGGCGCGTAGGAGAAGCGCGATGTAGCCCGCCTGCTGGACGCCGAACGCGCTCGCACCCGCCCGGAGGCGACGCCGGCCGCGCTCATCGCCCCCGGACGCCTCGAGCGTGAACCAGTCGCCGACCGCAGCGCCCGTGGTCGCGGTGAGCAGGGTCGCGAGCCCTGCGGGCCGGGAGGCGCGCGCCCGGCGTACGAGCCCGACCTGCAGCATCGGCACCAGCGGTGTCTTGACGACGGCGTGCGCACGGTGCCGCTCGAGCGCACCGGTCACGGTCGTCGCGGCGGCGAGGGCGATGTACGCCGCACGCTCGGGGTGCGCGGTCACGGCACGGGTCAGTCTGCTCAGCACCCCCGCATCCTGGCCCAACCGAGGTGTCGAGCGTTCTGCGGTCTCGACCACTGGCAGAGTGGCAGGGTGACCGTTCTCATCGACCCGCCGATCTGGCCCGGCCACGGCACGGTGTGGTCGCACCTGGTGAGCGATGCGTCGCTGACCGAGCTGCACACCGTTGCAGCGCGGATCGGGTTGCCGCGCAGGCTGTTCGACGAGGACCACTACGACGTGCCCGAGCGCCTCTACGACGAGGCGGTCGCCGCAGGCGCTCAGCCGGTCGCGGGGCGGGAGCTGATCCGCCGGCTGCTCGCGAGCGGGCTCCGACGTGATCGTGCGACCCGTGGGGAGCAGCGGTGACGCCGTGCGTGTTCTGCCAGATCGTCGCGGGCGAGGTCGCGGCCGAGGTGGTCCACGAGACGTCGACGACCGTGGCGTTCCTGGATGCCCGGCCCGTGCAGAAGGGCCACGTCCTCGTCGTGCCGCGCGAGCACGTCGTCACGCTGCCCGACCTGCCGTCGGACGAGCTCGCACCGTTCTTCGCCGAGGTGCAGCACATCGCGCGGCTGATGCCCTCCGCGCTGGAGGCGCAGGGCACGTTCGTCGCGATGAACAACGCCGTGTCCCAGAGCGTGCCGCACCTGCACTGCCACGTCGTGCCGCGCACCAAGGGCGACGGCCTGAAGGGGTTCTTCTGGCCACGGCACCGTTACGCCGACGGCGAGCAGTCGTCGTACGCCACCCGGCTGCGTCAGGCACTCAGCACCGACGAGGAGCCGCCCTCGACACTCTCAGGCTGAGATCAGTGACTTTCCAGACGGCCGCTCTACCATCGAAGAACCAGGCCGTCCGGCCTGTGACGACGGTCGACGCCGAGCGCTCGACGTCCCCCGCCGCCATGCGACCGCCTGAGAGAAGGTCATCATGGAAGGCATCGTCCACCCCGGCAGCATCGTGGTCGGCATCGACTCCTCGAGCGAGAGCCTGGCCGCTCTCGACTGGGCCACCGAGCACGCCCGCCGCTACTCGGCCCCGCTGCACCTGATCACCGCGTACAGCCCTGTGAACCGCCCCGGGGTTTCCGGACACTTCGTGTTGTGTCTCTACCCGGACGGGATGAGACGGTTTCGTGCAGCGTAGTGGGCTGATTCGACCTCGATGGGTGTCAGGTCGTCGATGGACTCGTGGGGTCGGTCGTGGTTGAACCAGTGGACCCACTGCAGGGTGTCGAGCTCGACGTGCTCGACATCGCGCCACGGCCCGTCGGGACGGATCAGCTCGGTCTTGTACGCGCCGATCTGGGACTCAGCCATCGCGTTGTCGTAGGCGTCGCCCACCGAACCCACTGATGGGTCCACGCCGGCGTCAATCAGCCTGGTAGTGAAGGCGAAAGAGGTGTACTGGCTGCCGGCGTCGGTGTGGTGCACCAGCCCGGTCAGGTCGTCCACGCCGTGCTGGCGGCGTGACCAGATCGCGTGCTCGAGGGTGTCCAGCACCAGCTGGGTGCTCATGCTGGTGGCCGCGCGCCAGCCGACGATCATCCGGGAGTAGACGTCGATGACGAACGCGACGTAGACGGTCCCGGACCAGGTCGCGACATAGGTGAAGTCAGCGACCCACAGCCGGTTCGGGGCCGAGGCGGTGAAGTCTCGCTGGACCAGATCCGCCGCTCGGGCATCGCGCGGGTCAGCGATGGTGGTCCGCACCTGCTTGCCCCGCAGTGCGCCCTGCCAGCCGTTCGCGGCCATCACTCGCTCCACGGTGCACCGGGCCACGTCATGGCCCTGCCTGCGCAGGTGCAACCACATCTTGCGCGCACCGAACCGGGTCACGAACCGCTGCTGACGCGCGGACCGGATCAGCTCGCCGACCTGCGCATCGCGCAGCGTCCGCGCTGAGGGCGCCCGATCGCGGGCCTCGTAGTACGTCGACGGGGCGATCTTGACGCCGTGCTCGCACAGCACTCGACAGATCGGCTCGACCCCGAACTCCTCACGATGAGTGTCGATGAACTCGGTCAGTACCTGGGTGGGCGGTCGAGCTCCGCCGCGAAGAAAGCCGACGCTGACTTCAAGATCTCGTTCGCCCGGCGCAGCTCGGCGTTCTCCTTCTTCAACGCCCGGATCTCCTCCAGCTCCTGGGTCGTGCGACCCGGTCGGGTCCCGCCATCGACCTGGGCCTGGCGAACCCACTTACGCAGGGTCTCGGGAGACCCGATGCCCAGTCGAGCCGCGATCGTGCGGATCGCTTCGAACTCGCTGGTGTACTCGCCGGCGGCGACTGACTCCGTCACCATCCGGACCGCACGCTCCCGCAGCTCACGCGGGTACTTCGAGGGACGTGCCATGACTTCATCCTCCAGTAATGAAGTCTCCGGACATCCCGGGGCGGTTCACTGAGCTCGCCGAGGTGGGCTGGGGCGAGGGTTCGACGTACGACGCAGCGCGCGAGGCCGGCGAGCACCTGCTGTCGCGTGCCCGCAACCGCGTCCAGCTGCGCGACCGCACCGTCCAGGTCAGCACGTCGCACCCGGAGAGCTTCCCTGCCGCGCCCTTGATCCGTGCGTCCGAGAACGCCCTGATGGTGGTCGTCGGGTCGCACGGCGACAGCCTCGCGCACTTCGGCACCCTCGGTGCGACCGCGCTGCAGGTCGCATCGCACGCCGCCTCTCCGGTGGCCGTCGTCCGGCAGGAGCACGAGCACGGCACGTTCGGCCGCGTGACGGTCGGCGTCGACCGCGTCGACGACGCCGCGCTGGGCTGGGCGTTCGACGAGGCGGCCCGCCTGGACGCCGAGCTGCTCGCGCTCCACGCCTGGCAGCCGCGTGATGCCCGTGACCCCGGCCTCGTGCACGACGCGAGCTGGTCGGACTACGCCCGCCGGTGCGCCGAGGTGATCGGCGAACGCGTCGAGCAGCACCAGCGCACACATCCCGACGTCAAGGTCCGGACCGAGATCAGCCAAGGCAACCCGAGCAAGATCCTGGTCCACGAGTCGCACAGCAGCGACGTGCTGGTCGTCGGCCCCCGCGGCGCGGGTGGCTTCCCCGGCCTTCCGCTCGGACATGTCGCTCAGGGCGTGGTCACGCGTTCGGGCTGCCCGGTCGTGATCGCCCGCTGAGACCATGACCGCTGACGTGCTGATCGTCCTGCACGCCGAGGCCGATCTCGCCCGCGGCGGCTCGTCCCTGACCCCGTGCGGGCTCCAGCAGGCAGCGGCCGTGGCCGATCGCCTCGCGGTGGCACGCCCTGCTCTTCTGCTCTCCGAGCCGGCTGACGCAGCCGCCCTGACAGCAGAGGCCATCGCGCAGGCGGTCGCGCTCAGCAGCACCGCGACCGATGACCTCAGCGAGGGCGGCCGCCTCAACCGGGCGATGCACCGCGCAGCCCGGCACGCCGAGCACGGGCCGGCCGTGCTCGTCACCGACAGCGCGGCGACGGTCGACCTCCTGCGCAGCATCATGGGCGAGCGCCAGCTCGAGCACCGCTACCCCGGAGCCATCTCAGAGGGGCTGCCCGACACCGCGGTCACGCACGTCATGCTCACCCCCGGAGACGAGGCCCGCGTGGTCTCCGTGGCCGACGTCGGTCACCTCGCGGCCGGTCTCGTCACCGGTCACCTGCCGTGACCGTCGTCCGTCAGTCCTTCAGCTCGGACGCGTCGACCGCGTCCAGCAGGAACGCCGTCTCGAACGCCGCGTCACGCCACGCGTCGTACCGACCGCTCTGACCGCCGTGCCCCGCGACCATCTCGGTCTTGAGCAGCACCGGGCGCTGCGTCTGGTCGCTGGTGACGGTGCGGCGCAGGGCCTGCACCCACTTGGCGGGCTCGACGAAGAACACGCGCGTGTCGTTCATGCTTGTCGTCGCGAGCACGGCCGGGTAAGCGGTCGCGGCGATGTTCTCGTACGGGGAGTACGACTTCATGTACGCGTACACCTCGGGGTCCGCGAGGGGGTTGCCCCACTCCTCCCACTCCCCCACGGTCAACGGCAGCGACGGGTCGAGGATCGTCGTCAGGGCGTCGACGAACGGCACCGCGGCGTGGACGGCGCGGTAGAGGTCCGGAGCGAGGTTGATCACGGCACCGATCAGGAGACCGCCGGCCGAACCGCCTTCTGCGACAAGACGATTCGGGGCCACCCACCCGCTGCTGACCAGCTCACGTGAGCACGCGACGAAGTCGGTGAACGTGTTCTTCTTGCGCAACAGCTTGCCCTCGTCGTACCAGCGCCGGCCCATCTCGCCGCCGCCCCTGACGTGAGCGACTGCGTACACGACACCGCGGTCGAGCATCGACAGCCGCAGCGCCGAGAACGACGGATCGACCGGTACCTCGTACGAGCCGTAGCCGTAGACGAAGCCGGGGTTGCTGCCGTCGGGCTGCACGTCACGTCGACGAACCAGTGAGATCGGAACGCGTGTCCCGTCGTCCGCATCGGCCCAGATGCGCTCCTCGACGTACGCGCTCGCGTCGTAGCCCGGGACCTCACGCTCCTTCAGCACGGTCGACGCACCGGTGGCCGGGTTGTGGTCGATGACGCGCCGCGGGGTGAGGTAGGACTCGGCGATCACCTGCAGCGCCGAGGCGTCGTACGCCGGGTTCGACCCGACGGCGACCGATGCCAGGCCGGTGAGCGGAGCCACGTCGGCCGGCTCGCCGTACGCGCCGTCGGGACCTTTGGACAGGATCTGCACGAGAGGCAGGCCGTCGCGTCGCATCGTCACCGCGACGTGACCGGCGAACGCGTGGGCGGCGAGCACCCGCTCACCGTCGCCACCCGTCAGCAACGGCCGCCAGGACTCGCGCGCGAGGTCATCGACGGGCGCCCACGCGAGATCGAAGTCCGACCGAGAACCGTTGTGCACCAGCAGAGCTCGGTCGCCATCCATCTCGACGCCGTAGTCGAGTCCGGGCGTGCGCGGGTGCACCTCGCGCAGCTCGTCGGTCGGCGACCGCAGGTCCAGCAGCCACGCCTGGGTCGTCGTCCTGGACTCGGCGTGCACGACCAGCCACCGGTCGTCGCGCGACCCCTCGATCGAGAGCCAGAACTGCTCGTCGTCCTCCTGCAGCACGAGCACGTCGTCGGCCGCGTCCGTACCGACACGGTGCCGCCACACCTGGTAGGAGCGCCATGCCTCGTCGCGGCGCGTGTAGAACAGCAGGTCCCCGGCAGTCGACCACACCAGCCCGCCACCGGCACCGCGCACCGTGTCGTCGATGACCTCGCCGGTCGCGATGTCGCGGACCTGGACGTCGTAGCGCTCGTCGCCGCGCACGTCGTACGACAGCGCGAGCCGACTGCCGTCGACGCTGACCTCGAGATCGCCGAGCTCGTAGAACTCCTGTCCCTCCGCCTCGGCGTTGGCATCGAGCAGGACCTGCTCCCCGGCGATCTGCGCACCGTCCTCGGGCGCCGGACGGCCCACGCCTGCGGTGTACGGCGCGCGGCACTGGATCTCGTACTGCGAGCCCTCCTGGGTGCGGCTGTAGTACCACCACTCCCCCAGCCGGACGGGCACGCTCAGGTCGGTCTCGCGGATGCGTGACCGCAGCTCGGAGTAGATCCGCTCCGTGAGCGGCTGCAGGTGTGCAGTGCGCGCAGCGGTGTAGGCGTTCTCGGCCTCCAGGTGAGCGATCACCGCCGGGTCATCGCCGTCACGCAGCCACTCGTACGGGTCGACGAAGGTGTCGCCATGATGGGTGCGGCTGACGGGGATCTGCTGAGCCACCGGGGCGGGAACGTCATTCACCCGCCCGACGCTAGGCGGTGCTGCTTCGCCGGCACACACCGGCCGAGCCTCAGGCCGATGCGGACAGCAGCCGGAACCACAGCCCCACGTCGACGACCCCGTCCTCGACCATGCCGAGTCGCCGCTGCACGTCGCGCACCGTCATGTAGGTGCCGGTGCCGAACACACCGTCCATCTCCATCGGCTCGACGTCAGGCAGGTGGCTGAGCAGCCACTGGCAGGCCTGCACGCCGTGGCCCGTGCAGCCGATCGCCAACGTGTTGCGGGTGCACAGCAGGCGCCAGTCGTCCTGACCGATCGCGCCCGTGGCCGGACGCTCGTGGGTCCGCTGGAAGTCCAGGACCGCTGCTCGCGTACGGGGGCCGAGCACACCGTCGGCCTGCAGAGAAGGGTCGACCTCCCGCAGCATCAGCTGGGCGGTCGAGATGACCGGCAGCACGTGCGACAGGTCGGTGCTGCCCGGACCGACCGACGGGACCGCGGGCCCGGGCATGACCCGCTGCGCCTGAGCGGTCCGCAGGAGCCGCAGGTCGACGCGCACGTCCGCCGGCACCACCACCGGCCGCGACATGTCGACGAGACCGGACACGTCGTCGGCTCCCAGAACCGTTGCGCCCGAGGGCTTCCCAGCCTTCGCCCACCGGAAAGCGGTCGCCCCGCCGCTCGTCGGAGCGATCGATGTACGACCCACAGCGCTGGCACCTGCAACGACGACACTCATGACGACCCCTCATGCCGGGACACGAACGCCGGGTGCCGCCGGGCGCGGCTGGTGTCCCCGGTGGCGTCGGTCCTGCGGTCCGACGGCGTCGTACGGGGCGCGGTTCCGCACCTGCCTGCACCCGTCAGCTGAGGCAGGCCGGACCGAGCAACGCCTTGAGGTCGCCGAACAGCGCGGGCGAGGCGGTCACCCTGTGAGCATCGTCGAGCTTGACCGTCACCGAGCGCCCCGGCTGGGTCAGCTTGAGGTGCACCTCGGTGACTCCGGGGTGCTCGCCGAGGACGCCCTTGAGGCGCTCCGCGAGCCCGTTGGTCGCCCGGGCGAGCGGCATGGTCAGCAGGACCGGACCCCGAGGTCCTTCCTTCAGCTCGGGCAGGGTCAGCTCCATCGCGTTGAGGGCGACCTGCTCGTCGCGTCGGTTGACCCGACCCTTGACCACGCACACGACGTCCTGGCTGAGCATTGTCGAGACGGTCATGTAGGTCGAGGGGAAGAACAGGCACTCCACCGCGCCGTCGAGGTCCTCGACGTTGGCGATCGCCCACAGGTCGCCCTTCTTGGTGCGCTTGATCTGCAGACCCGTGATCAGACCCGCGATCGTCACCGTGGTGCCGTCCGGCGGACCCTCGTCACCCGACAGCCGCGCGATCGAGGTGTCGGCGTGCTGGGCGAGCACGTGCTCGATCCCGAACAACGGGTGATCGGAGACGTAGAGGCCGAGCATCTCGCGCTCGAACGCGAGCTTGGTCTGCTTGTCCCACTCGATGTCGGGGATCGGCGGCAGCGCCGCGAGCTGGATGCCCGGCTCGTCCCCGCCGAAGCCTCCGAAGAGGCTGTCCTGGCCTACGGCCTCGAACTTCTTCTCCTCGGCGAGCGAGTCGACGTACGGCTCATGGATGTGGACCAGGCCCTGGCGTGGATGCTGCAGGTCGTCGAAGGCACCAGCCTTGACCAGCGACTCGACGGTGCGCTTGTTGCACACGACCGCGGGAACCTTGCGCAGGAAGTCCTCGAAAGAGCTGAACCGACCCTTCTCCTCGCGCGCGGCGACGATGCCCTCGACGACGTTGCCGCCGACGTTGCGCACGGCCGCCATCCCGAAGCGGATGTCGGTGCCGACAGCTGCGAAGTCGGCCAGCGACTCGTTGACGTCGGGCGGCAGCACCTTGATGCCGAGCTTGCGGGCGTCGGCGAGGTAGATGCCCATCTTGTCCTTGGTGTCCTGCACCGAGGTGAGCAGCGCGGCGGTGTACTCGGCCGGGTAGTTGGCCTTGAGGTACGCCGTCCACACCGAGACCAGGCCGTAGCCCGCCGCGTGCGACTTGTTGAAGGCGTAGCCGGCGAACGGGAGCATGACGTCCCACAGGGCCTTGATCGCGCCTGCGGAGTAGCCGTTCTTCTGCATGCCGGCCTCGAAGTTGGCGAACTCCTTCTCCAGGATCTCGGCCTTCTTCTTGCCCATCGCTCGACGCAGCAGGTCTGCACCACCGAGCGTGTAGCCCGCGAGCTCGCGGGCGATCGCCATGATCTGCTCCTGGTAGACCAGCAGGTGGTAGGTCTCGCCGAGGATCGGGTCGAGGGCGTCCTTCAGCTCGGGGTGGATCGGTGTGATCGGCTGGCGACCGTTCTTGCGCTCGGCGTAGTTGATGTGCGCGTTGGCGCCCATCGGTCCGGGGCGGTAGAGCGCGAGCACAGCGGTGATGTCCTCGAAGCCGGTGGGCTTCATCAGCCGCAGCAGGTTGCGCATGGCGCCGCCGTCGAGCTGGAACACCCCGAGCGTGTCACCGCGGCCGAGCAGCTCGTACGTCGCCGGGTCGTCGAGCGGGATCGTCTCGGTGCTGAGCTTCTCGCCACGGTTGCCCTCGATCAGCTGGATCGCGTGGTCGATGATGCCCAGGTTGCGCAGACCCAGGAAGTCCATCTTGACCAGGCCCATCTCCTCGCACTGCGGGTAGGAGAAGCCCGTGATGATCGTGCCGTCCTTGTCACGGCGGTGCATCGGGATGAGGTCGAGCAGCGGCGTCGAGGACAGGATGACCGCCGCAGCGTGCACGCCGGTGCCGCGGATCAGCCCCTCCAGCCCGCGTCCGGTGTCGATGACCTGCTTGACCTCGGGGTCGGCGTCGTACAGCGCTCGGATGTCGGCGCCCTCGCCGTAGCGCGGGTGCTCGGGGTTGAACAGCTCCTTGAGCGGGACACCCTTGCCCATGACGTCGGCCGGCATCGTCTTGCTGATCTTGTCGCCGACGGAGAACGGCTTGCCGAGGATGCGGCTGGCGTCCTTGACCGCAGCCTTGGCCTTGATGGTGCCGAACGTGTTGACCTGCGCGGTGTACTCGGCGCCGTACTTCTCAGTGACGTAGCGGACCATCTGGTCGCGCTTGCGGTCGTCGAAGTCGAGGTCGACATCGGGAGGGCTGATGCGCTCGGGGTTGAGGAACCGCTCGAACAGCAGGCCGTGCTCGAGCGGGTTGAGCTCGATGATGCGCGTCAGGTAGGCGACGAGTGAACCCGCTGCCGAACCACGGCCCGGGCCCACGGGGATGCCGTTGTCGCGCGCGTACTTGCAGATGTCGGAGACCACGAGGAAGTAGGAGGAGAAGCCCATCGGCTCGATGACGGCCATCTCGGTCTCGATACGCTCGTGGACCCCCTCGGGCACGTCGTCGCCGAAGCGCTCCTGGATGCCCTCGGCGATCCGCTCACGCAGGAACTCACCCTGCGTCTGCCCCTCCGGAACGTCGGGGAACTGGGGCATCCGGTCGACGTGGGCGAACACCTCGTCGTACGGCTCGACCATCTCGGCGACCCGGAGCGTGTTGTCGCACGCCTGCGGCAGCTCGCGGAACAGCTCGCGCATCTCGTCGGCGGACTTGAGGTAGTAGCCCGAGCCGTTGAACTTGAACCGGTTGGGGTCGTCCTTGTTCTTGCCGACGCCCACGCACAGGAGGTTGTCGTGCGTGTCGGCGTCCGCCTCGGTGACGTAGTGGCTGTCGTTGGTCGCCAGCAGCGGGATCCGCAACTCGCGCGCGATCTTGACCAGGTCGTGGCGCACGTTGCGCTCGATGTCGAGCCCGTGGTCCATGAGCTCGAGGAAGTAGTTGTCCTTGCCGAAGATGTCCTGGTACGCCGCAGCCGCAGCCAGCGCCTCGTCGTACTGCCCGAGGCGCAGCCGCGTCTGGACCTCACCTGACGGGCAGCCGGTCGTGGCGATGATGCCCTCGGAGTACTGGGCGATGATCTCGCGGTCCATGCGGGGCTTCATGTAGTAGCCCTCGAACGAGGCCAGTGAGGAAAGGCGGAACAGGTTGCGCAGACCCGCGGTGTTCTGGGCCCACATCGTCATGTGGGTGTAGCGCCCGCCACCGGAGACGTCCTTGCCGCCCTCACCGTCAGCGTCGACCGCCCGCTGGCCACCCGGAGCCCAGAACTCCTGCTTGCGCGAGTGCCGCGTGCTCGGCGCGACGTAGGCCTCGATGCCGATGATCGGCTTGACCGCGGTGTCCTTGGCCAGGTGGAAGAACTCGTACGCGCCGAACATGTTGCCGTGGTCGGACATCGCGATGGCGGGCATCTGCAGCCGCTCCGCCTCGGCGATCAGCGGCTTGTTCTTGGCCGCCCCGTCCAGCATGGAGTACTCGGTGTGCACGTGGAGGTGCACGAAGCTGTCACTGCTGCGGGAGGGGGCCTGGTCGCTCATCGCGAGCGAGTCTACGTCCGTCCACCGACATCGCTCGACGGCACGCTGCGATGGGACGGATGTGACGAATGTGCGTGTGCGAGAACCCCGTTCAGAGGTCGCGGATCCGGTCGAGCGCGCGCTGCAGGTCGTCCGGGTAGTCGCTGGTGTAGGTGACCCACTCACCGCTGCCGGGATGCTCGAAGGACAGCTCGACCGCGTGCAGCCACTGGCGGTCGAGACCGAGCTTCTTGGCCAGTGTCGGGTCCGCGCCGTACAACGGGTCGCCGACACACGGGTGATGCAGCGCCGAGAAGTGCACCCGGATCTGGTGCGTGCGACCGGTCTCGAGGTGGATGGTCAGCAGCGATGCCGACCGGAAGGCCTCGAGGACCTCGTAGTGCGTGACGCTCGCCCGCCCGGACTTCATGACTGCGAACTTGTAGTCGTGACCCGGATGCCGCCCGATCGGTGCCTCGATCATGCCAACCACCGGGTCGGGCAGGCCCTGGACGAGAGCGTGATACGTCTTGTCGACGGTCCGGTCGCGGAAGGCCTGCTTGAGCACGGTGTAGGCGCGCTCGCTCTTGGCCACCACCATCAGGCCGCTCGTGCCGACGTCCAGCCGCTGCACGATGCCCTGCCGCTCGGCCGCACCCGAGGTCGAGATCCGGTAACCGGCGGCGGCCAGGCCGCTCACGACGTCCGGGCCGTCCCAGCCCACGCTGGGGTGGGCTGCGACACCCAGCGGCTTGTCGACGACCACGATCTCGCTGTCGTCGTGCACGATCCGCATCCCGGGTACCTCGGCCGGGCGGACCTGCGCCTCGCGCGGTCCGACGCGCTCGGGCATCTGCACCTCGAGCCACTGGCCCGCGTGCACCCGGTCGGACTTGCCTGCAGGCTTGTGGTCGAGCGTGATCGCACCGTCAGCGGCGATCTCGGCGGCCCGCGTCCGGGAGAACCCGAGCAGCCGAGCGACCGCGGCGTCCACGCGCTCGCCCTCGAGCCCGTCGGGCACGGGCAGCGCCTTGACCTCGCTCACAGGCGTGTCGACCCGGAGCTCGAGCCGTCCGTCGAGGACTCGGCCGAGTCCGCGTCGTCGGCGCTGTGCGATGCCGGGACGTCGTCGGCGCCATCATGCTCCGCAGTGTCTTCGGCGGCGTCTTCGGCGGCGTCGGCGTCCGTCTCGTCCTCGACCCGTGTGCCGTCGACCCCGATACCGACGAACGCCAGGATGCAGATGAGGACGGCCGCCGACACGATGCAGATGTCGGCGACGTTGAAGATCGGCCAGTTGGGCAGCTCGAGGAAGTCGACGACGTGGCCCCTGCCACCACCGGGCGCACGGAAGAAGCGGTCGGTGAGATTGCCGAGCGCACCACCGATCAGCAGTCCGAGGGCGCACGCCCAGGCACGGCTGCGCAGCCGGCGGGCGATGTAGATGGTCGCGACGATGACGCAGCAGGCGACAGCGGTGAGCACCCACGTCGCGTTGGTCGCGATCGAGAACGCCGCACCCGAGTTGGACGTACGTCGCAGGCGCAGCAGGCTCCCGATGAAGTCCTGGGGTACGCCGACCTCGAGAGCACTCACCGCCCACGCCTTGGTCACCTGGTCCAGGCCGTAGCCCACCAGGGCCACACCCGCCAGCAGCGCGATCTTGCCGCGCGCGAGACCTCGGACCTCGGTCGCGTCAGCGTCAGCATCGTGCTCAGGGGTCGCTGCGGAGTCGGGGGTGCTCACGATGTCCTCACTCGGGTCGGCGTCACCGCGAACGCCCACTCCGGACGGCTGGGTGCTCAGTGACGCTCCTGCTGCTGCTTGCACGACAAGCACAGGGTCGCACGCGGAAACGCCTGCAACCGCATCTTGCCGATGGCGTTGCCGCAGTTCTCGCACGCCCCATAGGTGCCGTCATCGATCGCCCGCAGCGCGCGCTGGGACTGCACCAGCATCTCGCGAGAGTTCTGGGCCACGCTGAACTCGTGCTCACGCTCGAACGTCTTGGTGCCGGCGTCGGCCTCGTCGTCACCGGCGCCGTCGCCGCTGTCCTGCATGAGCCCCATGATCTCGAGCTCGATGTCGGAGACCTCCGAGATGAGCCGCTCGATGTCCTCGCCGAGCTGGGTGCGGACCTCCTCCAGCTCCGGGGCCGTCCACGGGTCCTCGTCTCCACGGACCTTCAGGACCGGGGCGGCGTCCTTGGCCGCCTTCTTGGCCACGGGCTTGACGGCCTTCTTGCGCGTCTCGCGCTGGGGCTTGGTCGTCACACTGTCCTCGCTGGTCGTCGGTGAAGGGCGGGAGGTCGAACGGGTCTTCGAGGATGCCGACTTCTGGGCCGCGCGCTTCGTGGCAGCGGTCTTCTTGGCGGCGGTCTTCTTGGTCGTGGACTTCTTGGCGGCCGGCGCCGTGGCAGACGTGGCAGCCTTCGTGGACGACGCGGCCTTCTTCTTCGTCGTGGGCTCCGGCGCGGACGCCTTCTTCGCCGACTTCTTCGCGGCCGTCTTCGTCGCCGCCGACGAGCCGGCGGACTTCTTGGCGGCCGTCTTCTTCGCCGTCGCGGCCTTGGCCGTGGAGGAGCCGGCGCCGTCGGAGGCGGGGCCTCGTCGTACGGCCTTCTTGAGCGCTCTGGTCACTCGCCCGCCGAGGCCAGAGCTCTCGTCGGTCGCCTGTCCCTTCTTCACAGCCATCGAATCCTCTCGGGATGTCGCGGCCGCTCTGCCCCCGGTTGCTCAGGCGTGAGCGGATGTACCGGCAGAGGATAAATGACGGCCGGGCCCCGAACAACGGCACCCTGCACGTGTTGGCTGTTTCTTGACACCACGTTGACGTACGCACGGACGCCGTCGGCGCCCCTCCACCCAACGGGAGAGAGGCGCCGACGGGCTGATCTCACGCCTTGGTGCTGGCGTTCTTGCCGTCCATCGGAGCGTGGTCCAGCTGCTTGAGCTGACCCTCGATGTAGCCCTTGAGCTTGGTGCGGTAGTCACGCTCGAACGTGCGCAGCTGCTCGATGTCCGAGGTGAGGCGATCGCGCTCGGTGTTGAGCTGACCGAGGATCGTCGACTTCTTGGACTCGGCCTCGCCGACCAGCGTGTTGGAGCGGTCCGTCGCGTCCTTGATCAGAGTGTCGTGCTTGTTCTGACCGGTGCTCACGAGCTCGTCGTGACGCGTCTGACCGGTGCGGATCAGCTCGTCGTACTTGGCCTGGCCCTGCTTGAGCAGCTCGTCGCGCTTGCTCGTGGCCTCACCGACGACCTTGTCGCGGTGCTGCTCACCTTCGCTGATGAGCCGCGAGCGGGTGCTCTGGCCCTCCGACACGTGCTCGTCGTGCAGGCGCTGTGCCAGGGCGATGACGCCTGCCGCGTCGCTGTCGCCTCCGGCCTGCGGTGCACTCGCAGCGGCAAAGCTCGACGCAGCGGGCTGCCGGGCCTGCTGGGCGGCCGACGTGGCCTGGTCGGCGCGCTGGCGTGCGTCACGCTCGGCGGACTCGGCCTTCTCGATCTCGGCCCGCAGCGCAGCGAGACGATCCTGGGCCTGCTTGGCCTGGGCCTCGATCTGCGCCTGCGCGTCCTTGGCGGCGCGAGCCGACTCCTCGGCGCGCGCCGTCTCCGCCTTGACCGCTGCGAGGCGGTCCTGGGCTGCGGAGAGCTCGCCGGCGACCTTCTCGGAGTCTCGGTCTCGCCCGCCGCCGACCGGTGTCAGACCGGGAACGGCAGAAGCGCCCGACGCGGAGGCGCCGGCCTGGTCACGACCCGACACACCCTTGGAACGACGGACCTCTTCGAGCTGTCCGGTGAGCTCCTCGTTCTCAGCGTTCAGGCGACGCAGCTCAACGACGATCTCGTCGAGGAAGTCGTCCACCTGGATCTCGTCGTAACCACTACGACCGAAACCCTTGGGCTTCGTGAACTCCTTCTTGACTACGTCTTCAGGCGTCAACGCCATCTGTGCTCACCTCAGTAACCACGGTGTGGTCGCACGACACGCGAGCATGCGCGAGCGCGCGACCTGCCGACCTAACGAATGTCTGTCGACCTCACCTTAGAAGACTGAGCAGCAAAGAGACAGCCAGGATCAGGACGAGGAAGGCGAGGTCCAGGCGCACCTGCCCCAGACGAAGGGGCGGAATGACCCGCCGGAGCGCGCGCAGCGGAGGGTCGGTGATGGAGTAGACGGCCTCTGCGAGCACCAGGATCGGGCCCCTCGGGCGCCAGTCGCGGGCGAGCACCTGGATCCAGTCCAGGATGAGGCGCGCGAACAGCACGATGAGGAACAGGTACAGCAGGAGCGCGAGCACAGCGCGCACGGCGGTCATGAGGGAAAGTCTCCTGGACGCAGGTCAGGCAGATGACCGCGGGGCAGGTCGGGCGCTGGTCAGGACTGGTTGAACAGGCCCCGCGGGGCCTTGGCCGCCTCAGCGCCGGACGTCGCGACCTCGATCGAGGAGGGCGACAGCAGGAACACCTTGCTCGTCACGCGCTCGATCGACCCGTGCAGACCGAAGACCAGACCAGCGGCGAAGTCGACCAGACGCTTGGCGTCGTTGTCGTCCATGTCGCTGAGGTTCATGATCACCGGCACTCCGTCGCGGAAGCTCTCACCGATGTTCTTGGCCTCGTTGTAGGTCCGCGGGTGAATGGTTGTGATGCGACTCAAGGACGCCACCTCCGGGTCGTGCAGGTCACGCACGGCACGCGGAGCGGTGCCACGCTGGTGCAGCGGGGTGACCTCGGCGGACCGCTCGACGACGGGCTCGCGCTCGTACGCGGGCTCCTCGTCGTAGTAGTCGGCCTGGTCGTCGTCGTAGTAGTAGTCGTCACGTCGGCCCTGCTGGTCCGGGTGAGCCGGGTCGACCTCGGCCAGACCGAGGTACTCCATCGTCTTGCGCAGCGCGCCAGCCATGTCCCGCTCCTTGGATTCGTGCTGTCCCGGACCATCAGCGCGGCCCTGAACGTGTTCGGTCGTCCGCGCTCGACGCTACCGAAGGGCCGGGCGGGAACCGAGGATTGCGCTTCCGACACGCAGGTGTGTCGCGCCCGCGGCCACAGCAGCCTCCAGGTCGGCGCTCATCCCGGCCGAGACCCAGGTCGCCTCAGGGTGGTCTGCACGCAGCGACGCCGACAGCTGCATCAGACGCTCGAAGGCGTCACGCGCCTCGGCCCCGAGAGGCGCGACGGTCATCAGCCCCTTCAGCCGCAGTCGCGAGCACTCGGCCACCGCGTCGGCGAGCGCCGGCAGGTCGGCGGGCCGCACTCCCCCACGGGCGTCGTCGTCACCGCCGAGGTCGACCTGGATCGTCACCTCGAGCGTGCGGTCGTGGCGCTCGGCGCCCCGGTCGAGAGCGCGCGCGACCTTGACGCGGTCGACCGACTGGACCACGTCGGCGTACGCCGCCACGGCCGCGGCCTTGTTGCTCTGCAGCTGTCCGATGAAGTGAGTACGCAGGTCGTCACGCACTGCTGGGGGCAGCTCCTGGACCTTGGCCGAGGCCTCCTGGTGCTTGTTCTCACCGATGTCGCGCACGCCGAGCGCGTGCAGTCGCTGGACGTCGCCCGCTGGGAAGTACTTCGTCACGACGACGAGCGTGACCTCCTCTGGGTCGCGGCCCGCCGCGGCAGATGCGGTGGCGATGCGCTGCTCGACTGTCTGCAGGCGTCGGCCGAGCTCGTCTCGACGCGGGTCGTGAGTCGCGTCGGACGTCACGTGTCACGCCTCAGGACGACGACCCCTGCGCTTCGACCGGTGCGCTGGTCGCGGCGGTAGGAGTACAGGTCAGCGGACTCGCGAGTGCAGCCCGGGACCCAGGTGACCTCGACGCCCTCGCGCGACAGCTGGTCGACCACCCCTGCCGCGACATCGATCGCCGGCCTGCCCTGCCAGGTGACGGTCGCCGACACCGGGCTCGCAGCAGCAGCGGCAGCCCGCATCTCGGTGGGGACCTCGTAGCAACGACCGCACACCGATGGCCCGACCGCGGCAGAGATCGAGGTGGCGCCCAGCTCACGCATCTTCGCGACCGTCGCCGGCACGACACCGGCGGTCATCCCTGGCCGTCCCGCGTGCACCGCCGCCGCGACTCCGGCCACGGGATCGGCGAGCAGCACCGGCGTGCAGTCCGCGACGAGCACGACCAGGCCGAGATCGGGCTCGGTCGTCACCACGGCGTCGTAGGGCTGTGCCTGCTCCGAGCGCGGTCCGTTGACGACCTCGACGTCTGCGCCGTGCACCTGGTTCATGAACACCAGCCGGTCGCGCTCCAGACCCAGCGCACCGGCCAGCAGGCGGCGGTTGCGCTCGACATCCTCAGCACGGTCGCCGACGTGGGCGCCGAGGTTGAGCCCCGTGAAGGGTGCGGCGCTCACACCACCCGCGGCATCGGTGAAGCAGCGTTCGACGCGTGCGCCGGCGGACTCGACCCGGTCCTGCCAGGCGATCATGCGCTCACTTCAGGAAGTCGGGGACGTCCAGGTCGTCCTTGTCGTCGAACGTCACCTCACGCGGAGGGCGAGCGACCTGACCCTGCTGGACCTGTCCCGGCTGCACCTTCTGCGGGGCGGTCGTGTCGTCGTGGCCCTCGGCCGGGGCCTGCGTCGATGCACCGCTCTGAGGGGCACCCTGCGCCGGAAGCTGCTGCGCCGGGACCGCCTGGACGGGCGGCTGCTGAGGCGCGGACGCCTGCTGCTCGCCGGATGCCTGCTGGGCAGGGACCTGGCGCACGGGCTCGGCGGGACGCACCGTCGACGCGGGTGCCTGCTGCGCGGGCGCGGGCGCCGAGCCCTGGCGCGCCGAGCTGCCCTGGATCTGTCCCAGGGCGCGGTCGTCACTGCGCTTCTGCGGGGACCCGCCGTCGAACCCGGCCGCGATGACCGTGACGCGCACCTCGTCGCCGAGGGCGTCGTCGATCACCGCACCGAAGATGATGTTGGCCTCGGGGTGGGCGGCCTCCTGCACCAGTCGCGCCGCCTCGTTGATCTCGAACAGACCGAGGTCGGACCCACCCTGCACCGACAGCAGTACGCCGTGCGCGCCGTCGATGCTGGCCTCGAGCAGAGGCGAGGAGATGGCCAGCTCAGCGGCCTGCACCGCCCGATCCTCACCCCTGGCCGATCCGATGCCCATCAACGCTGAACCGGCGCCCTGCATGACCGACTTCACGTCGGCGAAGTCGAGGTTGATCAGACCCGGTGTGGTGATGAGGTCGGTGATGCCCTGAACACCGGACAGCAGCACCTGATCGGCACTGCGGAAGGCGTCCATCATGCTGACGTTCTTGTCGCTGATCGACAGGAGCCGGTCGTTGGGGATGACGATCAGGGTGTCGACTTCCTCGCGGAGCGCGTTGATGCCGAGCTCGGCCTGGTTGGCGCGACGGCGACCCTCGAAGGTGAACGGTCGCGTGACCACACCGATCGTCAGAGCGCCGATGCCCTTGGCGATCTTGGCGACGACGGGCGCTCCACCCGTGCCGGTGCCGCCACCCTCACCTGCCGTGACGAACACCATGTCGGCGCCCTTGAGGACCTCTTCGATCTCCTCGGCGTGATCCTCGGCGGCCTTCTTGCCGACCTCGGGATCGGCACCGGCGCCGAGACCGCGCGTCAGCTCACGGCCGACGTCGAGCTTGACGTCGGCGTCGCTCATCAGCAGCGCCTGGGCGTCGGTGTTGATCGCGATGAACTCGACACCCTTCAGGCCCACCTCAATCATCCGGTTGATGGCGTTCACGCCACCGCCGCCGATGCCGACGACCTTGATGACGGCCAGGTAGTTCTGGGGAGTTGCCACGAGTGAGGGCCTTTCGCAAAGCGGTGGTGTAACGAGGTTTGACCTCTGGTCGAGCCACATGTCACCTACGCGGCTCGTGCGCCGATCATGACGCGTCCCGACGCGCTCCCGTGGGTGCGACACGCGATGCACGAACGTGTGGGCGGATTTCGGCATGCTACGCGACGATCCGGGCGGGACACGAGTCTCAACCTCACCTCGAACCTGACGGGCCGACAGCCTTCGGGACCTGCGGCGACGCCCCCGCGCGCACACGCGAGGGGCGTCCCGACCACGGGTTGCACACCATCAGGACAGAACAGGACGGCCGGGTGTGCTGATGTCCAGCCGGGTCGCCTTCTGCCCTGCCGCAACAGGCTGCATGGCGCGAAGAGTCCTCGCCTTGGCGGCCGACGCAGAGCCGTCGCCCCACAGCACCTGCAGGGCTCCCATCCGGAAGGTCACCCAGCCGCCTCGGTCGGCCTGCAGAGCGGTGACCTGGGCGCGTTGGCCCCCGTCAAGCGCGCCGAGCACCGCCGCCAAGGACCGCAGCTGCGCCGGCGACGTGGCTCCTGTCCCGACGGGTACGACGGGAAGGCCGCCCACGGACCCGGCCGGCGCGTACGCCCTGCCGTCGCGGTCGACGAGCCGACGAGATCCGTCCTGCCCTGTGATCACGAGGACCGGCGTACGGGGTACCACGCGGACGACGAGCGTCGAGGGGAACCCGCGCTCGACCTCGACACCGGCGACCGGACCGAGCCCTGCCACAGCACGGCGCACCTTGGCCACGTCGACGCGGGCCAGCGGCTCTCCGAGCGTCGACCGCGCTTCCTGGCGCACCTGCTGGGTCAGCGCCCCCTGGCTCCCCTCGACCCTGATCGTCCGAACGCTGAGCAGCGAGCTGAACCACACGAGCCACGCGAGCGCGGCGACCAGGACGAGGCACAGGCACACGAGCAGCCGCCTCCGACGCGACGAGGCTCGCAGCCCAGCCGCCCGGTCGGCGAACTTCGCGTGCGGCACGCTCACGACGTGGCGCGGTCCGACAGTCGCTCGAGGATGCGCGGACCGAGCGCGGTGACGTCACCGGCTCCGACCGTGAGCAGCAGGTCACCCGCCGAGACCGCGTCCACGGCCGCGGCGACTGCCGCCTCATGGTCCTGGGCGAACACCGCCCCTGGGACCTGATCGGACACCAGACGCCCGGAGACGCCCGCCACTGGCTGCTCCCGAGCGCCGTAGACGTCCATGACGACGGCCTGATCAGCAAGACGCAGTGCTGCCGCCAGCCCGTCGGCGGCTTGCGCGGTGCGGGAGTACAGGTGGGGCTGGAAGAGCACGACGAGGCGGCCGTTCTCACGCAGCGCCAGCCCTGTGCGTACGACGGCCTCGAGCTTGCCGGGGTTGTGGGCGTAGTCGTCGACCACCCGCACGCCCCCGGCCTCACCGCGCGGCTCGAACCGCCTGGACGTCCCGGCGAAGTGCGCCAGACCGTCGACCGCCTGCTGGGGGGTGAGGCCGAGCCCGGCGGTCAGGGCCAGGGCGACCCCAGCGGCGTTCAGCAGGTTGTGGGCGCCGGGAACCTTCAACCTCAACGGCAGGGTTGAGCCTCCGGGGAAGGTCAGCGTCGCGGACCAGTCGAACCCGCTTCCCCGTTCGTCGGTCAGGCGCAGGTCGGCATCAGCGCTGCGGCCGTACGTCACGGCCCGGCCACCTCGGGTGCGGTGCTCGGCCGCGAGAGCCGCGCTGCCGTCGTCGTCAGCGCACGCCACGAGCAGACCGCCGTCACCGACCGTGCCGGCGAACTCGGCATACGCCGCGTGCAGCCGCTCGGAGGTGCCGTAGAAGTCGAGGTGGTCGTCACGGACGTTGGTGACGATGGCGACCTGTGGGTGGTAGACCACGAACGAGCCGTCGCTCTCGTCGGCCTCGACGACGAATCCGTCTCCGGCACCGGGTGCCGCGTTGACCCCGATCCCGGCGATGTCCGCCCCGATGGCGAAGGACGGGTCGGCTCCCGCGTGACGCAGCGCGACCACGGCCATCCCGCTGGTCGTCGTCTTGCCGTTGGCGCCCGCGACCGCGAGGCCGGTGCGGTCCCCCATCAGCATCGCCAGCGCCTGCGACCGGTGCAGCACCGGCAGACCGCGACGGCGTACCTCGATCAGCTCGGGGTTGTCCTCACGGATGGCGGAGGAGATCACCACCACGGCGTCGTCGCCGACGTCGGCGAGGTTGGCCGGGTCATAACCGACCGCGATCCGCGCCCCCGCTGCGCGCAGTGACGCCAGGACGGGTACGTCGTTGTTGTCGGAGCCGCTGAGGGGAACGTCCCGCGCGAGCAGCAGCCGGGCGATGCCGGACATCCCCGAACCGCCGATGGCGATCATGTGGACCGCCGCGACGTCGGCGATCGCCGGCAGCGGTGCGGCGAAGTCGAACCGCTCGTTGACGCCGTCGGCCATCAGCGGGCCGCCCCGGCCGCGACGGCCTCCTCGATGAGGTCGACCAGCTGCTCGTCGGCGTCACGGTGACCATGCCGCGCAGCAGCGGTCGCGAGCTGCTGCAGGCGTTGGCGGTCCTTGACCAGCGCGGGTACGTGCTCGGCGACCCACTCAGGGGTGAAGTCGTCGTTGTCGACGAGCACCGCTCCCCCGTCGTCGACGACCGCCTTGGCGTTGAGGCGCTGCTCACCGTTGCCGACGGGAAGCGGGACGAAGACCGCGGGCAGCCCCACCGTGGTCGTCTCGAACACCATGTTGCCGCCGGAGCGCGTGACGACCAGGTCGGCCGCGGCGTACGCGAGGTCCATGCGGTCGGCGTACTCGAGGACGACGTACGGCGCCTGACCCGGCTCTCCCGGACCCGGGTCGAAGCCCTTGCCACGGCCCGTGACGTGCAGTACCTGGACACCCTCGCGACGCAGGAGGTCGACGTTGGCCTGGAACGAGTCGTTGATGCGCTGGGCGCCGAGCGAGCCACCGGTCACCAGCACCGTCGGCAGCCCGTCCTGGAGTCCGAGCTCGCGCAGCGCCTCGGGGCGCACGGCCGCACGGTCCAGGCGCGTGATCTGACGTCGCAACGGCATGCCGATCAGCCGGGCCTGCGGCAGCGGCGTGATCTCGAACGTCTTGGCGACGTGGTCGGTGTAGCGGATGCCGAGCTTGGTCGCCATCCCCGTGATCGCGTTGCCCTCGTGGACGACGATCGGGATGCGGCCCTTGGCGGCGAGGTAGGCCGGCGGGCAGACGAAACCGCCGAACCCGACGACCACCTGCGGCTCGACCTCGTCGAAGATCCGCCGCGTCTGGCGGACGGCTCGCGGCAGTGCGACCGGGAACTTCAGCGCGTCGAGGTCGGGTCGACGAGGAAAGGCCACCTTCGGGATCACGCGCAGGTCGTAGCCGCGCTCGGGCACGAGCCGCTCCTCGAGGCCGCCGCGGCTGCCGAGAACGGTGATGCGGACGCCGGGGTGACGCTCACGAAGCGCGTCGGCCGTGGCGAGCAGGGGCGAGACGTGCCCTGCTGTCCCTCCACCAGCGAGTACGACGGAGGACAGGACGGTCACGAATTCTCCTTGCGAGTGGGCAGTACGGCGAGCGATCGGCGGATGAGGCCGGGACGGGCAGCGAGAGCGGCACGGCAAGCAGGGTCGTGCCGCGCGAACGAGACCAGCATGCCGAGCGCGAGCATGGTCGTCACCATCGCCGACCCACCTGCGGACACCAGGGGCAGGGGTACGCCGATGATCGGGAGCAGGCCGGTGACCGACCCGATGTTGATCATCGCCTGGCTGACGATCCAGACCATGATGCCTGCGGTCGCGAGGCGCACGAAGAAGTCGTTGCTGGTGATGACGATGCGGTACGCGGCGAACGCCAGCGCGGCGTACAGGCCGAGGACGACCAGGGTGCCGGGGAGCCCGAGCTCCTCGCCGATGATGGCGAAGATGAAGTCGTTGTGCGCCTCGGGCAGCCAGTCCCACTTCTCGCGGCTCTCACCGATGCCGAGACCCCACCAACCACCGTCGGCGAGGGCGTACATGCCGTGGACCTTCTGATAGCACTCCGCCCTGGTCTGGTCGGCGCAGGTGCCGAGCCAGGCGTCGATGCGACCCATGCGGTTCTGGTTGGTGAGGACGAGCACCAGGACGCCCAGGGCGGCGACGACGGCCGGGATCACGAAGACGCGCACGCGCAGCCCGGCGACGAACAGCACGCCCGCACCGATCAGCAGCAGCACGAGCACGGTGCCGAGGTCATGGCCGAGGAGCACCAGCGCCACCATCGCCAGCGCCATGGGGACGAACGGGACCAGGGCATGGCCCATGTGAGCGAGCAGCGTGCGCTTGCGGGTCAGGACGACGGCTCCGACGAGGAGCAGTGCGAGCTTGCCGAGCTCGGACGGCTGCATGCTGAAGCCGCCGAAGGCGAGCCAGTTGCGGTTGCCGTTGACGACCTTGCCGAGCGGGCTGAACACCGCGAGCTGCAGCACCATGGCCACGGCGAACAGGGGCAGGGCGATGCGCTTCCACCACACGACGGAGATCCGGCTGGCGACGGTGGCGGCGACGAGCCCGAGCGCGGCGTACATCGCCTGGGTCTTGAAGACGGTGTACGACGACCCGCTCTCCTGGTAGGAGGTCACGCTCGATGCAGAGAGCACCATCACCAGTCCGAACGCCACCAGCAGCGTGCTGGCGCCCAGGATGATGTAGTACGCGGCGACCGGGGACTCCAGTCGCGCCCGCAGACCTTCGACGGACCACGGGCTGCTGACGGGTCCGGGCCGGTCGGTCGTGCTCGATGCGCTCACGTGCTGCTGCCGGCCGCACCCTCGGCGAGCCTGCGCACCGCGGCGGCGAACGCGTCACCACGGGCCTCGTAGCTGGGGAACATGTCCTTGGACGCCGCCGCGGGTGCGAGCAGCACCACGTCGCCGGGCTGAGCCAGCGCGTGTGCCTCGCGCAGCACGTCGTCCATGACTTCAGTGTCGGTGCTCGCGAGCTGTCGCACCGGCACATCCGGCGCGTGTCGGGCGAGCGCATCTGCGATCTGTTGCTGGTCGACACCGATGAGCACGGCGCCCCGTAGGCGAGGCGCGACCTCGCGGACGAGGTCGTCGACGTCGGCTCCCTTGAGCTGCCCGCCTCCGACCCACACGACGTGGTCGTACGCCGTCAGCGAGGCGCGCGCGGCCGGCGGGTTGGTCGCCTTGGAGTCGTCGACGTAGCGGACGTCGTCGAACGTGGCGACGGCCTGTACACGGTGCGGCTGCGGGTGGTAGGCGCGCAACCCGTCTCGGACCGCTGCCGGCGCGACGCCGAACGACCGGGCGAGGGCCGCGGCGGCGAGCGCATCGGCGACGTAGTGGGGCGCCGGCGCCGCGCCGTCGACCGCCAGGTCGGAGACCTCGCACAGCTCGGCCGCCGAGGTCTGCCGCTGCTCGACGAACGCACGGTCGGCCAGCACGTCCTCGACGACGCCGACCATCGAGCGCGCCGGCAGCCCGAGAGTGAAGCCGACCGCCCGACACCCCTCGACCACGTCGGCGTCCCGGACGAGCTGCTCGGTCTGGGGGTCCTGCACGTTGTAGACGCACGCGACCTGGGCGTGCTCGTAGATGCGGCCCTTCATCCGGCGGTACTCGTCGTAGGAGCCGTGCCAGTCGACGTGGTCGGGGGCGACGTTGAGGCACACGGCGGAGTGCGCGGAGATGCTGCGCGACCAGTGCAGCTGGAACGTCGACAGCTCGACCGCGAGCACGTCGTACGGCTCGGGGTGCAGGACGGCCTCGAGGATCGGCAGACCGACGTTGCCGGCAGCGGTGGCACGCAGCCCGGCCGTCTGCAGGATCGACTCGAGCATGGTGACGCAGGTCGTCTTGCCGTTGGTGCCGGTGACGGTGAGCCACGGCGCGGCGCCCTCACGAGAACGCATCCGCCACGCCAGCTCGACCTCGCCCCAGACAGGGATCCCGGCGTCGGCGCACGCGACGAGCAGCGGGTTGGTGGGTGGCACACCGGGCGAGGTCACGACCAGGTCGGTGTTGACGGGCGCAGCGTCCGCGAGCGGTTCGCCGGCGACGACGCGTGCCCCGAGCACCTCGAGGATGCGTGCGCGGTCAGCGATCGCGTCGTTGGTGTCGGGGCTGACCACGCTGACCACGGCGCCGCGCTCGAGCAGCGCGTCCGCAGCGGCGAAGCCGGAGACGCCGAGCCCCACGACCAGCACGCGCAGCCCGGACCAGTCGGCGTCACGGTGGGTCAGGTCGCGCACGCCGCCGAACGGCTCGTACGACGGGTCGAGCGGTGCGCTCATGCCCGGACCCCCGCACGCGTCGGAACGAGGACGCAGCTCATGCTCCGACGACCCACTCGGCGTAGAACAGGCCGAGGCCGAGCGCGACGCACAGTCCGCAGATGATCCAGAACCGGATGACGACCGTGATCTCGTTCCAGCCGAGCATCTCGAAGTGGTGGTGGATGGGCGCGATCCGGAACACGCGTTTGCCGCGTGTCTTGAACGAGCCGACCTGGATGATCACCGAGAGCGTCTCGAGGACGAACAGACCGCCGAGGATGACCACGAGCAGCTCGGTGCGGGTCGTGATCGCGAGGCCGGCGAGCGCACCGCCGAGGGCGAGCGAACCGGTGTCGCCCATGAAGATCTTGGCGGGGCTGGCGTTCCACCACAGGAAGCCGAAGCAGGCACCGGTGACGCACGCGGCCACGAGCGCGAGGTCGTACGGGTCGCGCACCTCGTAGCAGCCGCGGCTCGGTGCGCGGGTGCAGCTCTGGTTGTACTGCCAGATCGAGATCAGCACGTAGGCGCCGAACACCATCACGCTCGCACCGGTGGCGAGTCCGTCGAGGCCGTCGGTGAGATTCACGCCGTTGCTGGTGCCGGCGATCATCAGGTTGGCCCAGATCACGAACAGGATCAGGCCGACCACCGTGCCGCCGAACGCCAGGTTGAACCAGGTGTCGCGCACGAACGAGATGTGCGTGCTCGCCGGCGCGACGCCCTTGCGCTCGAACTGCAGCGCGAGCACCGCGAAGATCACCGCGACCACGGTCTGCCCGATGAGCTTCTCGTGCGAGCGCAGGCCGAGGGAGCGCTGCTTGGAGATCTTGATGTAGTCGTCGGCGAAGCCCACACCGCCGAGCGCGGTCATCAGGAACATCACGAGCAGACCGCTGGCGGTGAACGGGGTCCACGTGAGCAGGTGCGCACCGGCGTACGCGAGCACGGAGGCGCCGATGATGACGGCACCGCCCATGGTGGGCGTGCCGCGCTTGGTGTGGTGGCTCGTCGGGCCGTCGTCACGGACGAACTGGCCGTACCGCTTCCGGATGAGGAAGCGGATGAATGCTGGGGTGCCCAGCAGTGATGCTGCCAATGAGATGATGGCAGCGATCAGGACAGCCCTCACCGTGCGCCCTCCGTGTGTGTCGACTCGACGTCCGCGACTACGCGATCCCCCAGGAACCTTAGGCCCGAGTCCCTGCTGGACTTCAGCAGGATCACGTCTCCGCTGCGTCTGTCGCTGCGAAGCAGGTCATAGGCGGCGTCGACGTCGGGCACCGAGACGGTCGCCGCGTCGGTGGCGCCGGCTGCTCGGGCCCCGGTGACGATGCCCTGGGCGTCGGGGCCGACCACGACGAGCCGGTCGATGCCGCACTCGACGGCCAGGGCTCCGACGGCCTGGTGCTCGGCCTCGGCGTCGTCGCCGAGCTCACGCATCGTGCCGAGGACGGCGACCGTACGACGGCCCCCCGCGCCCATCCGCGCGAGGGCGCGCAGCGCGGCCGCCATCGAGTCGGGGTTGGCGTTGTAGGCGTCGTTGACCAGGGTCGCGCCGTCGGGCAGGTCGTGCATCTCCATGCGCCACCGGCTCGCCGCCTCGGCTGTCGACAGCGCTGCGCCGATGTCCGCGAGGGATACGCCGAGGTGCCTCGCGGCAGCGACCACCGACAGGGCGTTGCCGATGTGGTGCTCCCCCAGCAGGCGCAGCCGGACCTCTGCCCGACCGTCCGGGGTGACGACCACGAAGCTCGCTCGACCCAGGTCGTCGACCTGCACGTCCGTGGCACGGACGTCAGCGTCCGCCGACCTGCCGACCGTGACGACCGGGGCGAGGGTCTTGTCGCGCATCGCGAGCACGGTGGGGTCGTCGGCGTTGAGGACCGCGAGCCCGTCGGGCGCGAGGGCCTGCACCATCTCCGACTTGGTCCGGGCGATGGCCTCGACCGAGCCGAACTCGCCCAGGTGGGCGCGGCCGACGTTGAGCACGACGCCGATCTGCGGCGGCGCGATGCGGGTGAGGTAGGCGATGTGCCCCTCGCCGTCGGCGCCCATCTCTGCGACCAGGAAGCGGGTGGTCGGCGTGACCCGGCAGACGGTGAGTGGGACACCGACCTCGGAGTTGTAGGAGCCGACCGGAGCGACGGTCTCGGCGACCGGACGCAGCACGGCCGCGAGCAGGTCCTTGGTCGAGGTCTTGCCGGAGCTGCCCGTGATGCCGATGACGGTGAGGTCGGGGCTGCGGTCGACCACGCCGCGTGCCAGTGCCGCGAACGCCTCCTGCACATCGGCGACCACGACAGTCGGGCCGTCGTCGACGACACGGGTCCCGAGGACGGCGACCGCACCTGCAGCCCGTGCGCCGGGGACGAAGTCGTGCCCGTCGGCGTGCTCGCCCACCCGGGCGACGTACAGCGACCCTGGCCCGCACTCGCGCGAGTCGGTGACCACTGCCCCCTCGACCAGGACGTCGTGTCCGTGCTGCTCTCCGCCGGTGATGGCGACGATCTCACTCAGTCTCAGCGGGATCACTTCTGCTCCGTCGCGGGTGGGGTCTGGTTCAACGGGTACGGCTGGGGGGTGTTGCCCGACGGCGGGACCTTACGCTGCTGCAGCCCGAAGGACATGATCTTGCTGAACACCGGACCGGACACCGGACCACCGTAGGTGCCGGCGAGTGGACGCTGGATGGTGACCGCCACGACGAGCTCCGGCTTCTCAGCGGGTGCGAACCCGATGAACGACGCGGTCGTGCCGCTGTACTTCTTCAGCGTCGAGTCGTACCGCTCGGCCGTGCTGGTCTTGCCCGCCACGGTGTAGCCCGGCACCTGCGCCTGGTGGGCCGTGCCCTCCTCGCTGACGACCGACTGCATCATCCGGGTGAGCTGGTTGGCGGTCGACGTGGACACGACCCGCTGCGGCTTGCGGTCGTCCTCGGGCTCGGTGAACCCGCCGTGGCCGTCACCGACCTTGTCGACCATCCGCACCGGCATGCGTACGCCACCGTTGGCGATCGTCTGGAAGACCGCCGCCTGCTGGATGGCTGTACCGGCCAGGCCCTGGCCGAACATGACGGTGTAGCGCTGGTCGCCCTTCCAGTCCTGCGGCTTGGCGAGGATGCCGCGCGACTCCCCCGGAAAGCCGACACCCGTGCGGGAGCCGAGCCCGAACTTGGTCATGTACGCGTGCAGCTGGGCGGCGGGCATCTTCTCGCCCGCGAGGATGGTGCCCATGTTGGAGGAGTGCGCGAGCACTCCGGCCAGCGTCATGCGCTCGGTGCCGTGGTTCTCGGAGTCGTGGAACGGGCGACCGGCGCGCCTCAGCGTCGGCGGCACCGTGACCGGCGTGGTGGGTGTGGCGTAGCCTTGGTCGATGAGGGCGGCCATCGTGATGACCTTGCTCGTCGAACCCGGCTCGTAGACCTCGTCGAACGGCCGCAGACGCAGATAGCTCGGGGCGCTGCCCATGTCGTTGGGGTCGAAGCTCGGGTAGGACGCCGCAGCGAGGACGTTGCCCGTCTTGGCCTCCATGACCACGACGTCTCCGGACAGACCCTTGGTCTCCTTGACCCGCTGCGCCAAGGCGTTCTGGGCGTACCACTGCAGGTCGTTGTCGATGGTCAGGCGGACGTCCTTGCCGGGCTTGGCAGGCGTGTCGGAGTTGTCGCCCGTGGCGATGATCTGGCCGCTCGGGTCACGCTCGTAGATGTGCGTCCCGGGCGTGCCGACGAGGTTCTTCTCCTGCAACGCCTCGACGCCGCCGCCGGGCTTGCCGTTGGTGCCGACCCAGCCGACGAGCGGTCCGAGGCTGGTGCCCTGAGGGTACTCCCGTCGTACGACCCGCTCGCTCGAGACCCCGGGGACATCGAGCTCCTGGACCGCGCGCCACTGCGTGGGCGACACGTCCTTGGCGAGGTAGGTGAAGCGAGAGCCCTTCTTGTGCGCCTTCTGCAGGGTCGCCAGCAGATCGCTGGACTTCAGCCCGAGCAGCGGGGCGATCTTGGCCGCCGCACCCTGCAGGCCGAGCTCGACCTTCTTGCCGTTCTCGCGAGTGAAGTACTGCGCGATCGCCACAGCATCGCCCGCGACGTTGCGGCGGTCGACGCTGTCAGCGAGGACCACCCCGTCGCGGTCGGTGATCGTGCCGCGCTGTGCCGGGATCGCCACGCGCTTGGTGCGGCTGCCGAGCGCCTGCTGCGAGACGCTCGCGGAGTCCACGCCCTGGATGCGGACGAGCTGGACGGCGAACATGCTGAACACGAAGAGCATCGCGACGATGAGGACGCGTGCCCGGCGACGCGGGTGGCCGACACCGAGGCCGACCGGTCGACGCGGCGGACGCGGCGGCTGCCGGGGCGGTGCCTTACGAGCGGGCCGGGGTCGCTGTGGGCGCTCGGCGGCTGCGGCCTTCGTGGTCGGCTGACGACGAGGGGCCGCAGGTGCGGACCGTCCGCGAGGTGTGGGCCGGTCCCGCCGGACGGGTCGAGCCTGGGTAGGTCCACCCGGTCGGCGGGACTGGCTCACGTGCTCACCTCGTGCTGGTCGGTCGCGCTGACTGACTCTGCGGCTTCTTGGCTCCGGTCGTCGGCTTCGGCGACTTCTGCTTCGGGGTGACCTTCGTGGGCGTGGGCTGCGCCTTCGGGCCACCGGACTTCTTCTGGGCGGTCTGGGGTGTCGGCTTCGCCGTGGCGTTCGGCGTCGCCGGCGTGGGCGGTGTCGGCTTGGCCACCACGATGCTCCGGTCGGCTGCTGATGCGGCCTGGCCGGCCACCGTGCTGGCCGGGGTGTTCGGCAGTGTGCCCACCGTAAAGGTGCTGGCTCCGGTCGCGTTCTTCGCCACGCCGAGCACCTTGTGGTCGGAGGTCCGGACGTAGGCGACCTCGCCGGCGGGAACCATGCCCATCTCCTGTGCCTTCAACGCCAGCTGTTGCGGCGCCTGGACGTTGGCGAGGTCGGTGCGCAGCTGCTCCTCGTTGTCCGAGAGACGGTCGGAGGTCTGCTGCAGGCTGCCGAGCGCGAACGACTGCTCGGCACGAGCGGTGTTCAGCAGCAGCACGGCGAGCAGGCCGACCGTCATCAGCAGTGCGCACAGCACGCCGAACCCGGTGTTGCTGCGGCGCACCTCCTCGCCGGTGATGACGCGCAGGCGGGCGGGACGTGACACGCCGGCGGCGCGGCCCGGGCGGTGGATCGGTAGACGCGCGGCCCGCTGCGTGGTCACCGGAGCGGTGAGCTGGCTCATGACCTGGTTCCCTTCGTCGGTCGGGTTCGTTCGGCGGCGCGCAGGCGGGCTGATGCAGCGCGCGGGTTGGTCTGGGTCTCCTGCTCGGACGGCTCCTCGCCGCCGCGGGTGAGCAGTCCCAGGTAGGGCTGGTGCTCGGGCAGCTCGACCGGGAGCCCGGGCGGAGCGGTGCTGCGTGCGCCGGCCGTGAGGGCTCGCTTGGTGATGCGGTCCTCGAGAGAGTGGTAGGACAGGACGGCGATCCGACCACCGACGGCGAGAGCGTCGATCGCGGCCGGCAACGCCGTACGCCACGCGTCCAGCTCGCGGTTGACCTCGATGCGCAGAGCCTGGAAGGTCCGCTTGCCCGGGTGTCCCCCGGTGCGCTGCGACGCAGCCGGGATCGCGGCACGCAGCAGCTCGACCAGGCGCTCCGAGCGGTCGAACGGTGCCTTCTCGCGCTCCCGCACGACGGCCGCGGCGATCCGACGGGCGAAGCGCTCCTCGCCGTAGTCGCGCAGGATCCGCTCGAGCTCGGCCGCGTCGTAGGTGTTGAGGACGTCCGCAGCCGTCGGGCCGTCGGTCTGGTCCATGCGCATGTCCAGCGGCGCGTCGTGCCGGTAGGCGAACCCGCGCTCGGCCTCGTCCAGCTGGAGGGAGGAGACCCCCAGGTCGAACAGCACGGCGTCGACCTGCGCGATGCCCCGGTCGGCGAGCACCTCGGGCAGCTCGTCGTACACCGCCCGCGCCGGGACGAACCGGTCGCCGTACGAGGCGAGTCGCTCGCCGGCCAGCCGCAGGGCGTCGGTATCGCGGTCGACGCCGATCACGGTGGCCTGCGGGCACGCCTGCAGGAGCGCCTCGGTGTGACCGCCCATGCCGAGCGTGCCGTCGACGGCGACCGCACCCTCGTGGTCGAGCGCCGGCGCCAGGAGCTCGACGATGCGGTCGCGCAGGACGGGTACGTGCCGGTCGGCGGCGGATCCGGTGGTGGACATCGTGGGCTCCTTTCTCATGGGTCAGGTGGTTCGGGGTGGGCCGGCTGCCAGGTCCCCCACCGCGTCCTCGTCGTGGGTGCTGCGGCGCCGGGGAAGTGACGTCGCAGCGTGTGACGTGAGCGGGTGGAGACCTCGCAGCCGGCCCGTGGGGCCGAGCTTGGGTCTAGAGGAGTCCGGGGATCACCTCTTCGGACTGCTCGGAGAAGGACTCCTCGGTGGCGGACAGGTACTCGTTCCAGGCGGCGGTGTCCCAGACCTCGACGCGAGCGCCCGCACCGATGACCGTGCAGTCACGGGACAGGCCGGCGTACTCACGCAGCACGGCCGGGATCGTGACCCGGCCCTGCTTGTCGGGGATCTCGTCGGAGGCGGCGGACAGGAACACGCGCTGGAAGTCGCGCACGGCTCGGCTGGTCACGGGCGTGGAGTTCATCGTCGTGGTGATGCGCTCGAACTCCGGCATCGCGAACACATAGAGACAGCGCTCCTGTCCGCGCGTGACGACGAGACCACCGGCGAGCTCCTTGCGGAACTTCGCCGGGAGGAAGAGGCGGCCCTTGTCGTCCAGCCGGGGCGTGTGCGTACCGAGAAACATCGGATGCCCACCTCCCTGACCGGATGAGTCGAGACCACTTCCTTCCAGTGCGCTCCACCGTACTCCACTTTGCACCACTTACCACACCCCACACGCCCGTTCCGGCGAGGTTTCCGAGTCGATCGAGATGCATCGCCGCAGGTCAGAGGCATGGGGGTGGACGGTGGTGCGTGAGTGGGTGAAATTCCGTCAGAAGCGCTGTCCGGGGTCGCTCAGCGCCGCCCTCCCAGGCCATGAACGCCGGAACGGGGCGCAGGTGGTGCGCCGGGTGGTGCGAAGTGGAGGAGGCCGGCGCCACCTGCGGACACCGGCCTCGCGCCCCGGGAGGTGACGCGGGCGTGCCGCCGGGAGAGAATGGTTCGGCCATCCAGGTAACGATCACGGCGCGGGAGCCCGATCGGACTCCGTACTCCCCGAGCATCAGGCAGGATCGACGTCATGCACTCAGGGCTTGAGACCGAGACATCGGCACGACGCGGGGGGACGAGCCTGGAGGAGCTGCGCACTGTCGCCGGCGACATCCATCGGGCGGTGTCCTCCGTCATCGAGGGCAAGGGCGACGTCGTACGCACTGCGGTGACGGTGCTGCTCGCCGAGGGCCACCTGCTCATCGAGGACGTCCCCGGCGTCGGCAAGACGATGCTCGCCAAGGCGCTCGCACGCTCGATCGACTGCCCGATGCGCCGCATCCAGTTCACGCCCGACCTGCTGCCCAGCGACATCACCGGCGTGAGTGTGTTCAACCAGGACTCCCGCGGCTTCGAGTTCCGGCCCGGCGCGATCTTCGCCAACATCGTCGTCGGCGACGAGATCAACCGCGCCTCGCCCAAGACTCAGTCGGCGCTCCTGGAGTGCATGGAGGAGGGGCAGGTCACCGTCGACGGCACGACGTACGACCTACGCCGGCCGTTCATGGTCATGGCGACCCAGAACCCCATCGAGATGGAGGGCACGTTCCCGCTGCCCGAGGCCCAGCGCGACCGGTTCATGGCGCGCATCTCGATGGGCTACCCCACCGCGGGCGCCGAGCTCGACATGCTCGACACCCACGGTGGCCGCTCACCGCTGGAGACCCTTCGACCCGTCACCGACGCGAGCACCGTGCAACGCCTCGCCGACCACGTGACGACGCTGCACACCAGCCCAGGGCTGCGCCAGTACATCGTCGACCTCGTGTCGGCGACCCGCTCCTCCTCAGCGCTGCGGCTCGGCGCGTCGCCGCGTGCCGGCCTGCAGCTGCTGCGGGCATCGCGGGCCCACGCAGCACTCGAGGGCCGCGACCACGTCATCCCCGAGGACGTCGCCGCCCTGGTCACCCCCGTCCTCGCCCACCGTGTGCTCCCGAGCGCCGAGACGCAGATGGCTCACCGGACGACGGCCGACGTGCTACACGACCTCGTACGCCGCGTGCCGGTGCCGACCGGCACACGCTGAGCGATGAGCGAGGACCGACCCCGCACCCTGACCGGGCGCGGGCGCGCACTGCTCACCTGTGGCATCACCCTCGTGCTCGGCGGAGTCCTGCTCGGCTTCCCCGACATCACCCGGATCGGGGTGCTGCTGGCCGCGCTGCCGCTGATCGCCCGGCTGCTCGCGAGGCGGCGGCCACCACGCCTCGGCATCGAACGCACGGTCTCGCCGTCACGGCTGCAGCCCGACGAGCGTGCCGAGGTGACCGTCGACTTCGCCAACCTCGGTGAGAAGTCCACGCCGCTCTACCTCGCCGAGGAGCGGATCGCCTACGTCCTCGGCGACCGGCCCCGGTTCCTGCTCCCCCGCCTGGAGTCCGGTGCGCGACGCCGCCTGACCTACCGCGTGCGCTGCCACGCCCGCGGCCGCCACGAGCTCGGCCCGATCGCACTGCAGCAGCAGGACCCGTTCGGGCTCACCCACGTCGACCTGATCGTGCAGTCCGTCGGCGAGGTCGTGGTCCTCCCCCGCATCGAGGAGCTCGGTGGCGGCCGCCCACCCGGGTCGGGCCTCGGCAACGAGGGCGAGACGCCGCAGATGGTCGCGCTGCACGGTGAGGAGGACGTCAGCATCCGCGCCTACCACGACGGCGACGACCTGCGGAAGGTCCACTGGCCGGCCACCGCTCACCGCGGCGAGATGATGGTGCGCCAGGAGGACCGGCCCGCACGTCGTTCGGCAGTGCTCCTGCTGGACTCCCGGCGCGAAGGGCACTCGGGCAGCGGCTCGCACAGCTCGTTCGAGTGGGCCGTCAGCGCGATCGCCTCCATCGCGGTCCAGCTCGACCAGAACGGCTACACCCTGCACCTCGCGGCGCGCGAGACCCTCCTGGACGGCACTGTCGACCAACCACGCTCGGCCGCCGAGGTGGTCGACATCCTCGCCGTCGCCGATCTCGGCACCGACCGTGAGCACGACCAGCTCGTCCAGGCCGCGCACGGCGTGACCGAGCGCGGCGGGAGCCTGGTTGCAGCGGTCAGCAACCTCGACGACCGCAGCGTGAGCGACCTCGCCGGCCTGCGTCAGCCCGGCACCTCGTCGTTGGCCATGGTCCTGGACGCGTCGGCGATCGGTGAGGGACGGCGTACGACGGGGCCCGTGGCAGTCGCCCACTGCGAGCTGCTCGGGTCCGCCGGCTGGCGCGTCGTACCCGTCACCTCGGGGATCACCGCACGCCACGCCTGGGAGAGCCTGACCCGGTCGGGCACGTTCGCGGTGGGTGCGCGATGAGCCGTGCACGGGGCACCGAGAGCGCTTTCGCCGCGCTGGCGGTCCTCATCGCGTCCTGGCCCATCACCACCCTGCTGATCGGCGGGCAGTGGGTCCGGCCCGTCCCCGTGCTCGTCCTCGTCCAGATGGCCCTCGGCATGGGCGGCCGCGCTCTCGGCCTGGGTCGCACGCTCGTCGCGTGCGTCCAGGTGGCCGCCGTCCTGCTCGGGACGCTGGCGCTTCACCTCGGAGACCACCTCGCCCCGGGACGCTGGGCCGACCTCCCCGGCGCGATCGGCGACCTGTTCGCGGGCGCTGCTGACACGCTGTCGCAGTACGCCGCACCCGCGCCCGCGACGCCCGGTGTCGTCTTCGCACTGACGCTGATCGTCCCGCTCATCGGCGTCCTCGTCGACGTGCTCGCGGTCTCGCTCCGCATGCCGGCCGTCGCCGGGCTCCCGCTGCTGGCGCTGTTCCTCCTCTCGACGTCCAACACAGGATCGGCGCTCAACCCGGTCTACTTCGTCGCGCTCGCCGCCGCCTGGCTGCTGATGCTCGCCCGCGGCGGCCTGCAGCTCATGCGGCGGTGGTCCTCCGCCGAGGCGTACGCCCGCCAGCCCGAGCGCATCGAGGACCGACTCGGCCTCGCCGGCTACTCCTCAGTCGCACGCGGCATCGGCATCGCCACGGTGGCCCTGGCCGTGGTCCTGCCTGCGTTCATCCCGCACCTGCCGCCGCGCTACATCTCCGACGGGCTTGCGCGATCCACGTCGGGCAACGGCAGCGGCGTGGGGTCGGTGGGCTTCTCCGACCGCCTGGACCTCACCCAGAACCTGCGCAGCCGCAACCAGGACCCCGTCCTCAGCTACACCACCAACGACCCCGAGCCCCCGCCGCTGAGGGCGTTGTCGATGTCGCTGTACTCCGGCGGCGACTGGGTCCACGACGATCCCCCGCGCGAGCGCCCCGGTGCCAACCAGGAGCGGCTCCCCGCCCCTGAGGGTCTCGGCGCTCAGCCGCAGACGCTCTACCGCAGCCAGGTCACGGCCAACGGTGTCGACTCGCCGTACGTCGCGGTCCCGTGGCCGGTCACGTCCGCGGACTTCGGCGGGACCGCGTGGACGTACGAGCCCGGGGCCGCGATGCCACGGGTGTCCGAGCGCCCGGATCGCTACACCATCACCTACACCACCCTGCGCGCCAACGCCCGCCCGACGAGCCCGCGCGCCGGGGACGCCGGCGTCGCACCCGCCACGCTCGCGGTCGACCCGTCCTCGTCCGAGCGCGTCCGCACCACCACGGCCGACGTCGTCCGCCCTGGTGACAGCGACTTCACCAAGGCGGTCAAGATCCAGGACTGGCTGCGCGACCCCTCGCGCTTCACCTACTCCTTGACGCTCAAGCCGACCCAGACGGTTGACGGCCAGCGCCTGGACCCGATCAGCAACTTCCTGCAGACCCGTCAGGGCTACTGCACCCAGTTCGCGACCGCCATGGTGATGATGGCCCGGTCGCAGGGCATCCCCGCTCGGCTGGCCGTCGGCTTCCTCTCCGGCGTGGCCGAGGGCGCCACCTACGAGGTGCGCCAGTCCGACGCCCACGCCTGGCCCGAGCTCTACTTCCCCGGCCTCGGCTGGACCCGCTTCGAACCCACGCCCGGCGTGCGGTCCGGCACCGTCCCGGCGTACGCCACACCGTCGACCGATGCCGGCTCGACCGGCGCCGGTCGCGAGGAGGACGAACCGACGGACACCGCGACCTCGACAGCACCGACCACCTCCGCAGTCGCACCCACGACGACGCAGGCCGCCCCGCCGGCGGCCCCCGAGAAGTCAGTCCTGCAGGACAGTCGACTCTGGTGGACCCTGCTGGTCCTGGTCGCCGGCGCGATGGGTGCTGTCGTGCTCCCGCTGGCGGCCCGGTGGCGGCGCGACCAGCCGTTGCGCACCGCCTCCGACCCGCGCGAGCAGGTCGAGGGCGAGTGGCAGGCGCTGCAGTCCCGCCTGGACGACCTCGGCGTCCAGGCTCCGCACGGCCGCACACCGCGGCAGATCGAGCAGCACTACCGTCACCAGGCCACGCTGGGAGGCGAGGGTCGCGCCGCACTGCACCGGGCCGTACGCACGCTCGAGGCCGCCCGCTACGCGCCGCCGTCGGACGAGACGCGCACGCTGCACGGCGACGCCGACCGCATCCTGCGCGAGGTACGCAGCAACGCGTCGTGGCCGACCCGTACCTCGGCAGCGCTCACCCCGCGGACCGGCCGCCGGGTCGTCGCCGACCTCGTCCGCCGCGCAGTCGGTGCGCCCGGCGCCTGGTGGGACCGCCGACGCGGCGACTGACCGACCCGTACGCAGCAGCGCCCGGCTCCCCTGCGGGAACCGGGCGCTGCTGTGTGTGACTCGTCAGTCGAGGTAGTCGCGCAGGACCTGGCTACGCGACGGGTGACGCAGCTTGCTCATCGTCTTGGACTCGATCTGGCGGATCCGCTCGCGCGTCACGCCGTAGACCTTGCCGATCTCGTCGAGGGTCTTGGGCTGACCGTCGGTCAGACCGAAGCGCATGGACACCACACCGGCCTCGCGCTCGGACAGCGTGTCCAGGACCGAGTGCAGCTGCTCCTGCAGGAGCGTGAAGCTCACGGCGTCCGCGGGTACGACGGCCTCGGAGTCCTCGATGAGGTCACCGAACTCGGAGTCGCCGTCCTCGCCCAGGGGCGTGTGCAGCGAGATCGGCTCGCGACCGTACTTCTGGACCTCGACGACCTTCTCCGGGGTCATGTCGAGCTCCTTGGCGAGCTCCTCGGGCGTGGGCTCGCGTCCCAGGTCCTGCAGCATCTGGCGCTGCACGCGGGCGAGCTTGTTGATGACCTCGACCATGTGCACCGGGATGCGGATGGTGCGTGCCTGGTCGGCCATCGCGCGGGTGATCGCCTGACGGATCCACCAGGTCGCGTAGGTCGAGAACTTGTAGCCCTTGGTGTAGTCGAACTTCTCGACCGCACGGATCAGACCCAGGTTGCCCTCCTGGATGAGGTCCAGGAAGAGCATGCCGCGGCCGGTGTAGCGCTTGGCCAGCGAGACCACCAGACGCAGGTTGGCCTCGAGCAGATGGTTCTTGGCCCGCTTGCCGTCCTGGGCGATCCACCACAGCTCGCGCTTGAGCTTCATCTCGATCTTGTCGCCGGAGTTGAGCTTCTCCTCGGCGAACAGGCCGGCCTCGATGCGCTTGGCGAGCTCGACCTCCTGCTCGGCGTTGAGGAGCGCGACCTTGCCGATCTGCTTGAGGTAGTCCTTGACCGGGTCCGCCGTCGCACCGGCCGTGACGACCTGCTGGGCGGGCGCGTCGGCGTCGTCGTCCTGACGCAGGACGAAGCCGCCGGTCTCGGTCTCGGGCTCCTCCTCCTTGGCAGGTGCCTCGGTCTCCTCCGGCTCATCGCCGGCAGTGGGCATCAGGTCGGCCGCGGCGGCCTTCTTGGCGGCGGCCTTCTTGGCAGCGGCAGCGGTCGGCGCTGCTGCCGGCGCGGCGGCCTTCTTGGCGGCGGCCTTGGTGGTCGACGCCTTGGCCGCGGTCTTCTTGGCGGGCGCGGCCTTCTTGGCCGGCTTGTCGTCGTCGGTGCTCGTCGCTGCAGGCTTCTTGGCCGCCGCCTTCTTGGTGGTCCGAGTCGCCTTCTTGCGCGTCGCGGTCGCCGCGACGGCCCGCTGTGCGGTGTCGGGGTCGAGCGTCACGCTGACGCCGTGCTGCTCGAGCGCGCGCAGCACGGTCTTCATCCGCTTGGGCTCGATCTCGGCGGTCTCGAGGGCGTGCTTGAGCGCCAGGCTGTCGACAGAACCGTGGGTCTGACCCGCACGCATCAGCTCCTGCAGGGCAGGGTGGGCGAACTCGCCCGGCAGGGCGGGGGCCGGGGTCTCAGCGGGGGTCTTCGACACTGGTGTCAACGGGCTACCTTCCGGGGTACGTGCGGTGTCGTGCCGAGGGCAGCACGACAAGGGCCGTCGACATGCGACGGCGACCTGGGTGGCGGGTTGTGGAGCGGGTGCTCATCGTCCGGAGTGCGGTCTCCGGCGAGCGCTCCACGACCATTATAAAACCGAACCGCCGCCTCTTTGGACCAACGGCACTCACACGTAGGGCATTCCCGCAGTTCAGGGCGCCTTGACAGCCAGCACGGGGCACGCCGCGTCGAGCAGAATGCGTTGCGCGTTGGACCCCAGGATCAGCTTGCCGACCGGGGTCCGCCGGCGCAGACCGATGACGATCAGCTCGGCGTCGACCTCCTCGGCAGCGGCGATGATGTCCTCAGCCGGGTCGGCGTTGTGGGTGAGCGCCCGCAGCTCGGCCTCGACGCCCTCGGCTCGCGCCCGCTCGAGGGCCTGCGCGAGGTAGGGCTCGTCGGACTTCTTGGCCCGTGAGTCGAGCACGAGCAGCCTGGTCGAGCGAGTGCTCGCCTCCTGGACCGCACGGTCCAGGGCAGCGTGCCCCTCCTTCGTCGCGACGTATCCGACCACCACTGTCACGGAGGACCTCCTCGTCCGGACGCGACCGCCGCCGGTCGCCGTGCCTCGACGCTACCGGACCGGCGCCCGCTCCTGGGAGACCTCAGCCCAGAGCGGTGCTCAGAGCACGCGCGATCTGATCGGTCTCGATCAGGAAACCGTCGTGGCCGTGCGGCGACCGCACGACATGAACGTCACCGGTGCCGTGTGCCGCCACCAGCTCCTCTGACAAGGACACGGGGAACAGGCGGTCGGAGTCGACCGCGATGACGTGCAGGCCGCCGTCGTACGACGACAGTGCCGCGGCCATCCCGCCGCGGCCGCGACCGATGTCGTGCGTGGCCATCGCGCGGGTCAGCGCGACATAGGTGCCGGCGTCGAAACGGCCGACGAGCTTGGCGGCGTGGTGGTCGAGGTAGCCCTCGACCGAGAACCGACCGCCCCGCAGGGGCTGCTCACCGGCCTGCTCGACGACGCCGAATCGGCGGTCGAGCTCGTCGGCGCTGCGGTAGGTGGTGTGGGCGATGCGTCGCGCGAGGCCGAGTCCGTGCGAGGGCACGACACCTCGGTCGTAGTAGTCGCCGCCGTAGTAGTCGGGGTCGCCGGTGATGGCCAGGATCTGCGCCTGTCCCCATGCGATCTGGTCGGCCGCAGCGACTCCGGCGCTTGCGATGACCGCGGTGTCCTGGACACGGTCGGGGTAGGACGCAGCCCACTCGGCTGCGCGCATGCCACCCATCGACCCACCGACGACCAGACGCCACCGGTTGATCCCGAGCAGATCGGCGACCTGAGCCTCGGCCGCGACCTGGTCGCGCACGCTGATCTGCGGGAATCGCGAGCCCCAGGGCCGCCCGTCCGGCGCCGGGCTCGACGGGCCGGTGCTGCCACGGCAGCCACCGAGAGCATTGGTGGCCACCACGAAGTAGCGGTCGGTGTCGATGGCGCACCCCGGCCCGACGACCCCCGGCCACCACCCTGCTGTGGGCTGACCCGGGCCTGCCGCTCCGATGACATGCGTGTCGCCGGTGAGGGCGTGCTCGACCAGGACGGCATTGGCGCGGTCCGGCGCGAGCCGTCCCCAGGTCTGGACGGCGATCGTGGCCTCCGGAAGCGTCTCGCCGCTCTCCAGTGCCTGCGGCCCGATCCGGACCCCGAACGCGTCCGGGTTGCTGCCGGGAGGCAGCGGCTCGAGCACGTCAGGGCGCACACCGGTCGGTCGTCGGCTCAGCACTGTCACGGTGTCGCTCCCTGGTCAGGGGCCACATCGGCGCTGGCCCCGCGCTTGTCGGACCACCTGCAGGCCCGACCCTGTCCTCACCCGGGGCACCCCACCGCGGTGGAGGGTTGCCGCTCAGCCAGCCGGGGCTTGTCGCTGAGACTCTTGACGAGACCTGACGTTAGCAGCGGCGCGACACAGTCCCAACTCTCACAAGGCGATCTCTCGGGGGCTGGACCGCAGGTCCTGCGGACGGACACCGAGGCTCATCGCGTGGAGCACCAGCTCGGCCATCCGGGCCGGTCCGGCCTCGGCAGCGCGCTCGAGCGCGACCCCGGCCAACGCTCCGTTGCCGTGGACCCAGCACCAGTAGCCCAGCAGGGTGCCGGTGCCGGTGACCCAGTCCTCCGGAGTGATCGTGACGAGCTCTTGCAGCCGACGCGTGACCCGGACGACCTGGACGTCGTGCTCGACGCCGCCGCGTTGATCGGGTCGTCGCCAGGACGGCGTACCGATCGCCCGGGTCAGCGCCGTGCGCAGCCACGGGTCGGCGGCAGGCAGGTCGAGCGCGTCAGGGGTGAGCCAGCCCATGAGGTCATCGCGCAGCGGCAGGTCCAGCAGCGAGCGCGTCGCGATGCTCAAGACCTCCACCGGGAGCGCCGCAACCGGCGGCGCCGTGTCACCCGCGTCGACGACGGCCGCCCACGCTGCGGCGAGCCGTGCGCTGCTCACCTCACCCGGCTCCGCCGCCCGCACGGCAGCGGTGACCAGCGGGTGCCCAGGGCACACGCTGGCCGCCAGCGCGGCGCGGTCGGCGTACACCTCGATCTCGCGCAGGACCTGGTCGGCGACGGCGGGGACGCGGTCAGCGGTGGGAACGGGCCGGCTGGGGCCGAGATCGCAGCGACCGCACCCGCAACGCTGGAGGCGCCACCGGCCGTCGGCGACCAGCACCTCGTGCGCGGGGACGCCCATCTCGTCCGCGATGAGGGCGACCAGCTCGCTCACGTGCTCGTGGTCGTCGAACCCGATGACGTCGACCCGTTCGAGAGGGACGCGCTCCATCTGGTCGGCCACCGTCATGGCCACCGCGGCGAGGTCCGCAGCGGACGCGGGCACGTCGACGCGGGAGGTCGGACCGACGCCGGTGGCAGTGGTCGCGACCACCACCACCGACCGCGCAGGGACGAATCCGAGGAGGTAAGGAACGTAGGCGACCAGCTCTCCGAGGCCGCGCAGCTTGGCTGTCATGGACCGCAGCCTCGTGGGCTGCAGCCGTCACGTGCCATCGGGACGGGCCCTCCTGTGGACAGGCGTCCGCAGCGCAGGGACCTGTGGTCAGCGCACCCGCTCGCTGCGCACGGTCCGCTCGCGCGACTTCTCCCAGGCCAGGAAGTCATCGGTGTCGCGCACGAGCGCGCTCGCGAACCAGGCGAGCACCACCGCGTCATCCGCGAGTCCGACGACCGACAGCACCGCCTCCGGCAGCAGGTCGACCGGCGAGACGATGTACGCAGCCGCGCCGACGAGCGCAGCGAGGTGCAGGGGCGTGCACCCGTCGTACTCACCGGACACAGCCGCTCGCACCATCCGCGGCACCGCAGCGAGGCGGGTCGGGACGCTCGGCGCACCCGGTGCGCTGGCCGCACGGACGGCGGCGTTGAGCTGGCGCATCGCGCCCCACTGCATCGAACGTGGACGTGGTGTCGGCATCTGAGCTCCTTCGTGCGGACTCCCCCGAGCCCGTAACACGTGGTCAACGACGCGGCTGCTGCGGACATTCCGCCGAGCGCTCACGCGACCGGCGGGAACTCCTTCTTGGCGCCGCCCGCGATCTTGTTGGCGAGGTAGAGGTCGAGGCCGGCCCCGATCACACCGCCGACGACCGGGATGCCCTTGCCGAGCTTGGCGAAGAGCTTGCTTCCCATCTGCCCGATGAGGCGGAACCCCACAGCCTTGTTGATGACCATCAGGGCGGGCGCCGGCAACCGCTGGGCGGCGAGGTTGGCGAGGCGGCCGGTGCTCACCACGCCGGCCTTCTTGAGCAGGTCGTTGGTGTCACCGCCCACCAGCGTGAGCAGCACGGCGGACCGCAGCTCGGGCTGGTCGATGTCGTGACCGCGGACCGCTGCGATCGCGGCCGTCATCCGGGTCGCCAGGAGATAGAACCCGAGGACGTTGGCGGGCATCGCGACGGGCAGGGTCACGAACCCACCCAGTCCCGTGAGAAAGCCGCCTGCTGCCACGAGCCGGCGGTGGTCGCTGATGATCTCCTCGACGGCCTTGTCGGCGTTGCCGCCGTGCTTGGCCAGGGCGTCCTGGGCCACCTTGCGCGCCGAGTCGAACCCGGCCTTGCCCTCGAACCCGATGTCGAGGAGACGCAGCGAGAGGTTGGAGGCCGCCTTGTCGAGGGGACCGTCGTCCAGTCGAGGCGGCACGGGCTGGGCGGGCTTCTTCTTCCCTAGTCCGAACATGGGCGTCATCCTGCCAGTCCTGCACGCCTCGACCCAGCGTCCACGTGGCGAGCCTCGCGAGGAGATCGCGCGCGCCCGCGGCGTACGGTGACGCCATGCCCGCTCCTCGCGACGAGAACCCTGCCTTTGCCGAGTACGCCCACCCCGAGCGCCTCGTGAGCACTCAGTGGCTCGCCGACCGTCTCGCCTCTCCCGCGCCCGATCTCGTCGTGCTCGAGTCGGACGAGGACGTCCTGCTCTACGACACCGGCCACATCCCGGGCGCTCTCAAGCTCGACTGGCACACCGACCTCAACGACCCGGTGACCCGCGACTACGTCGACGGCGCGCGGTTCGCTCAGGTGATGTCCGAGCGCGGCATCGCCCGTGACACGACCGTCGTGATCTACGGCGACAAGAGCAACTGGTGGGCCGCGTACGCCCTGTGGGTCATGACGCTGTTCGGTCATGAGGACGTCCGGCTGCTCGACGGCGGCCGGGCCGCCTGGCAGGCCGAGGGACGCGAGCTCACCCGCGACGTCCCGACGGTGTCGCCGGTCGACTACCCGGTGGTCGAGCGCGACGACGCACCGATCCGTGCGTTCCGCGACGACGTCCTGGAGCACCTCGGCAAGCCGCTGGTCGACGTCCGCTCCCCCGGCGAGTACTCCGGCGAGCTGCTGCACATGCCCGACTACCCGCAGGAGGGCTCGGTCCGCGGCGGGCACATCCCGGGCGCGAGGTCCGTGCCGTGGGCGCGGGCGGCGCAGGAGGACGGCCGGTTCAAGGCGCGCGCCGAGCTGGCCGCGATCTACGAGCAGGAGCAGGGCCTGGCCGCTTCCGACGAGGTCGTCGCCTACTGCCGCATCGGTGAGCGCTCCTCGCACACGTGGTTCGTGCTCACCCACCTGCTCGGGTTCGAGCACGTCCGCAACTACGACGGCTCGTGGACCGAGTGGGGCAACTCCGTGCGTGTCCCCGTCGAGCAGGGAGCGCCGGCGTCGTGACCGACCTGCCCGCTCCCCTGGCCGAGCTCATCGAGGACTTCGAGGCCGTCGGGCCCAAGGACCGCCTGCAGCTGCTGCTCGAGCTGAGTGAGGAGCTCCCCGAGCTGCCCGAGAGGTACGCCGACGCCGACCTCGAGCAGGTGCACGAGTGCCAGTCGCCCCTGTTCCTCACGGTCGAGGTCGATGGCAGTACGCCGGACGCTCCCGTCTCCCTGTTCTTCAAGGCTCCGCGCGAGGCGCCGACGACACGCGGGTTCGCCGGGATCCTGCACACCGGACTGGACGGGCTGCCCGCATCGCAGGTGCTGGCGGTGCCGGACGACGTGGTCTTCAGGTTCGGGCTGGCCGAGGCCGTCTCACCCCTGAGAATGCGCGGCATGGTCGCGATGCTCTCGCGAATCAAGCGGCAGATTCGTGACAAGGTGTCCGGGTGACTTTCCGGCCCACCACGATGCGTTAGGTTTCGCCCATGTCCAGTACTCCCAGTAAGGCCAAGCTCGGGGCAGCCGGCGGCCTGATCCTGCTCGGTCTCATCCTCCTGATCGTCGGGCTGCTCTCCGGCGGCTCGGTCAAGCTGCACGGCTTCACCAACGGCCAGCAGGTCGATGCCAAGGACTCCGGCTTCTCGGTGTTCAGCAACGACCAGGCGGCCCGGTCCGCGGTCACCTGCACGGCGACCGTCAACGGTGAGCAGAAGACGCTGCTCCGACCGGCCGAGGACTTCTCGGTCGAGGCGGACGGCACCAAGTACTGGGAGATCGCCCGCAGCACCGACGACATGAAGGCCGGCGCCTACCCGGTCTCGTGCGAGGGCAAGGACGGCATCTCCACCTTCGTCGGCCCCAAGGAGGGCAAGGCCGGCAACGGCGCGCTGCGCATGCTCGGTCTGGTCCTCGGCCCGATCCTCCTGCTCGCCGGCCTGGCGCTGCTCGCGATCTCGCTGATGAAGAAGAAGCCTGCGACCGCGGGCGGCTACGACCAGCAGGGTCAGGGCTACGGCCAGCAGGCGTACGGCCAGCAGGCGGGCGCGTACAACCAGCAGGGTTACGGCCAGCAGCAGGGTTACGGCGACCAGTCCTACGGCCAGCAGGGCGGCTACTACAACCAGCAGGGCTACGGCCAGGGTTACGGCGACCAGTCCTACGGCCAGCAGGGCGGCTACAACCAGCAGGGCTACGGCGACCAGTCCTACGGCCAGCAGGGCGGCTACAACCAGCAGGGCTACGGCCAGGGTTACGGCGACCAGAGCTACGGCCAGGGATACCAGCAGGGCTACGGCGACCAGTCCTACGGCCAGCAGGGCGGCTACAACCAGCAGGGCTACGGCCAGCAGGGCTACGGCGACCAGCAAGCCCAGCCCGCGAGCCAGGACCACGACGCACCGACCCAGGCCGTGCGCCCGGTCGAGGGTGACAACGTCCACGAGCAGCCGACCACGGCCACCCCGGTCCAGGACGACCAGCAGCAGGGCGGACAGTCCGGCGGCTCCTCGTCGTGGCAGCCGGGCGACCAGGGCAAGGGCAACAGCTGACCCGACCTCCCGCCGACGTCACCCCGCACCGTGCATCGGTGCGGGGTTCGTCGTCTGCACCCCCGCTGTACGCCATCGCCATCACCGCCGACGGCAGCGCCGGCGCCGTGGTCAGGGCCGACGGCGAGGACACGACCACGGTGGTCTCCGGCCCGCTGGAGACACTCGTCGCCGAGGTGGCGCGGATCGAGGTCGCCGCTGCTGTGCGGTGGGTGTGGTGGCACCGACGGGCGGTCGCGCCGCTCGTGGCCGCAGACGTCCGTCTCAGTCGATGCTGGGACGTGCAGGAGGTCCACCGGCTGGTTGTCGGCGGCTGGTCGGCCGAGCCCGACGAGGTGTGGGCGGCTGCGCACGCGCTCGATCCGCAGGCGCGCCCCTCCGGACCGACCGGCGACCTGTTCGACCTGACTCGCCCTGACGAGCCGGTCGTCCGCGACGACGGCTTCCTCAGCGCCCGCTGCCTCGAGCCCTCATGGCCGTCCGGCCTGCAGGACTGCGAGCAGTGGGCCGAGCTGGCACTGGTCGTCGCCCGCCGTCAGCAGGACCTGATCCGTGCACGTTCGGCGAGGGCGGTCTCGACGGCCCACAGCGAGTCCGGAGCCGCCGTGCTGTGCGCCGAGCTCGAGCAGCACGGTCTGCCGCTGGACCGCGCGACGATGGAGCAGCTGATCACGCTGGCGGCCGGGCCTCGTCCCGAGTCCGAGGCCCACGCAGCAGCGCTGCGGCGCGAGCGCGACGAGCACGTGCTGCGTCACGTCCCCGGTCGAGAGCGCACCGATCTGCGCAACCCGGCCCAGGTGCTCCAGCTGCTGCACGCCATCGGTGTCCGCGTGGATGACACGCGGTCCTGGCGGCTGGAGCCCTACCGCGCCATGCACCCGGTGGTCGAGGCGCTGCTCACCTGGCGCAAGTCTGAACGCATCGCGACGACCTACGGCTGGTCCTGGCTGGACCGGTTCGTCGGCCCCGACGACCGGCTGCGCGGCGAGTGGACCGTCTGCGACGGCGGCGCAGGTCGGATGACCGCGGGCGCTGGCCTGCACAGCCTCCCCGCTCCCCTGCGGCCCGGCGTCGCCGCCCACGACGGCCACGTCCTGGTCCGTGCTGACCTCGGGCAGGTCGAACCCCGAGTGCTGGCAACGGTTTCGGGCGACCGGGCCTTCGCTGCGGCGACGGTCGCCGACGACCTGTACGCCGACGTCGCCGCTCGGCTGCGCATCGAACGCCCCGTGGCCAAGATCGCGGTGCTGGCAGCGATGTACGGCCAGACCTCCGGAGCGGCCGGCGAGGCGTTGAAGGGTCTGCACGCGGCGTACCCCACCGCCATGGCGTTCCTCCAGCGCGCAGCGGACCAGGGCGAGCGCGGCGAGGCGGTGATGACGTGGGGCGGACGGCTGATCCCGGTGAGCGAAGGCGGCGACGCCGGACGTCGGAGGGCGGTCGGGCGCTTCACCCGCAATGCGGTGATCCAGGGCGCCGCGGCCGAGCTCTTCAAGGCCTGGGCGCTCACGGTCCGCGCCGCGATCAGCGGACTGGGCGGCGAGATCGTGCTGTGCCTGCACGACGAGCTCGTGCTCCACGTGCCCGAGCAGTACGCCGACGAGGCCGTCGCGGCCGTGCACCGGACCCTCGCGTCAGCGACCCACCACTGGTCGGGCGGTGCGCCCGTGCGGTTCGTCGCGGACGTCAGCGTGGTTCAGCGCTGGTCGGAGGCGAAGGACTGAGCGCCCTCAGGGCTGCTTCCGCAGCATCTGCAGGCTCGCGTCGACCAGCCCGACCCTGGGCAGCGAGCCGACCTCGTCGAGCGGGATCCAGCGGGCCTCGTCGGTGCTCCCGCCGACCTCCGCCGTGAGCTCGCCACCGACGACCGTCGCGGCGAACACGACACGGATGCCCTTGAGCGGCCGGTTCTCCCCTCGGAGCCGCTCGTCGGCCCCGATCACCACGGTGTCGACACCGAGCAGCGGCCCGAGCTCGACGTCGTAGCCGCTCTCCTCGCGCAGCTCGCGCACGGCTGCCTCCTCGACCGTCTCCTGGAACTCGACTCCCCCGCCGGGCATCGTCCACTGCGGGGTCTGTCCGCCGTTCCACAGGGAGAGCAGCACGCGGTCGCGCTCATCGATGATCAGCGCGTACGCCGCGAGCCGGGTGTCGTAGTCGCGATAGTCCACGACGGGGAGGTTAGCCCCTGGCCGCGAACAGGCCTGCTACCGAAGGAAGTCGGGGCCGGCGTCCTCGTCGGTCTCGTCGTCGGCGGTCTCCTCGCGCAGGAACGCCTCGAGCTGCTCGCCGATCTCGTCGGCGGACGGCAGCTCGGCCATCTCGGTCGCGAGCAGGCTCTTGCGCTGGCGGCCCTCGTGGAAGGCGTCGTACTGCTGCTCCAGACCCGAGACCACCTGGGTGACCTCGTCGTTGTCGGCGATCTGGCGCTGGATGTCGGCCCGGTTGAGGCCGGCGGCAGCCGCCAGGTCAGCGACCGGGATGGCCAGACCGGTCTGGGCGTGGATCGCCTCCAGCGCTGCCACCGCGGCGTCACCGAACTCGACCTGCGCGAGGTAGTGCGGCACGTGCAGCGCGAAGCCGACCGCGTCGGTGCCGGACTCGCCGAGGCGCAGGTGCAGCAGCTGCTCCAGGCTTGCCGGGATCTGCACGGCGCCGAACACCGGGTCGTTCTCGGGGATCAGGCTGCGGTCAGTGGCATAACGGGTCATGCCGACCGGGCGGGTGTGCGGGACACCCATCGGGATGCCGTGCGCGCTGATGACCAGGCGCACGCCGAGCATCCGGATCAGCTGGCGGACGGCCTCGATGACCCGCTCCCACTGGTAGTCGGGCTCGGGGCCGTAGAGCACGTAGAACGGCGTGCCCTCCTCGTCGACCACGCGGTGCAGCAGCAGCGTCGGGTCGTCGTACGCGGCGATGTGGTCGCGGTCGAACGTCATGACGGGCCGACGGCCGCGGTAGTCGAGCAGCTGGTCGATGTCGAACGAGGCGACGACCTGGCTGTCGAGGGTCTCGAGGATGTGGTCGGTGAGGAGCTTCTGAGCCTGACCGGCATCGATGAGCCCACCGAACGACACGATCATCGTGGAGGCTCGCAGGTCCTCCTGCGGCGTGTCGGTCTCCAGCTGAAAGAGCTGCGACGGGTCTTGCACTGGTCTCTCCTGTGCCTGGTCTGACGGACTTCGGTCTCCCCCTCACCAACGCCCGAGGCTGCGGAGCGATTCCCGACGTCCGGACCAGCCGCGGCGCGGCTCAGCCCGCGACGACGTCGTCGTGACCGAGGTCACGCAGCGCCGTACGCAGCCGGTCGGCGTTGGCGGCCAGCACCTGCTGGTCCTCACCGTGGGTCACGATCTTGAACAGGTCGAAGTCGGCGATGCTGGTGGTGGGCCAGACGTGCACGTGCAGGTGCGGCACCTCGTACCCCATCACCATCAGGCCGGCGCGCTCGGCGCTGAAGGCGCTCTTCTGGGCCAGGCCGATCTGCTTGGCCACGCGAGTGAGGTGGGCCAGGACGTCGTCCTCGGCGTCGGTCCACTGGTCGACCTCGGCGCGCGGCACCACGATGGTGTGGCCGTCGGTGAACGGGTCGATCACCAGGAAGGCGACACACACGTCGTCCTTCCAGACGAAGTGCCCGGGGATCTCGCCGTCGATGATCTTGCTGAACAGGGTCGCCATGCGGGCGAGCCTAGTCACAGCGCATCCATCGCCTTGTAGACCCGCTTCTCCGAGATCGGGTAAGCCGTGCCGAGCCGTTGGGCGAACAGGCTCACCCGCAGCTCCTCGACCATCCAGCGCAGCTCGGTGACCTCCGGCGCAGTACGACGCTCGGCCGGCAGCTCGCGCAGCAGCGCCTGCCGCTCCTCCTCGACCCGCGCGACCACCTCGGCCCGCTGCCGGTCACGGGCCATGTCGGCCGGAGCCTTCTCCAGCCGCTCCAAGAGCCCGCGCAGATAACGGTCCAGGTGCCGCAGCCGACCGAACCCGGTGAGCGCGACGAAACCGGCAGGTACGAGGGCGTCCAGCTGGGCGCGTACGTCGTCGCGCAGGGCCGCCACCGACGGCTGGGTCATCCGCCCGAGTGCGAGGTCGACCTGCCGGTAGTGGTCGAGCACGGGCACGAGCAGGTCGACGACCTCGATGACCTTGGGCACGACCTGCTGGCGTACCGACCGCAGCGCTGCGTCGAACGCGTCCGGGGTGCGTACGTCTCCCCCGGGCTCGTCGGCCACCACGGCGTCGACGGCGCAGGCCAGCGCGTCGTCCAGGAGCTCCTGCATGTCGCCGTGCGGGTTGCTGCCGAGCGCGAGCCGCTGGGTGTTGGTGAGCAGCCCGAGGATGCGCTTCCAGGGCACCTCGGTGTTGAGCAGGATCAGTCGTCGTACGCCGAGCCGCGTGGCCGACTCGCTGGCCGAACGGCTCGGCAGCACCTCGACCGCGACGGAGTCACCGTGGTCGACGACGGCAGGAAAACCCTGGATCGTCTGCCGTCCCTGCTTGCGCTCGAACGTTTCCGGCAGGTCGCCGAAGGCCCACTGCCGCAAGCCTTCTCGTTCGACCGATGCAGCGGCCTTCGCCATCGTCGTACGCACCGTGCCAGCCAGCTGCTCCTGCAGCACGCTGAGGTCCTTGCCCTCGCCGAGCGGCCTGCGGCGCCGGTCCTCGACCCGGAAGGTCATGCGCAGGTGGTCCGGCACGCGCGTCCAGTCCCACTCGTCGACCGGGAGGCGTACGCCGGTGCGGCGGGTGAGTGCGTCCGCGAGCTCGTCCGTGATCGACCCGTTCGCCGGATCTGCCTGTGCCAGAGCGGCTCTCGCGTGGTCAGGGGCGGGGACGAAGTTGCGCCGGGTGGCCTTCGGGAGCGACTTGATCAGCGCCACCGCGAGCTCCTCGCGCATGCCGGGAACGAGCCAGTCGAATCCGTCGTCCTCGACCTGGTTGAGCTGTTCGACGGGGATGTGCACGGTCACACCGTCGGCGTCCTCACCCGGCTCGAACTGGTAGGTCAGCCGCAGTCGCAGGCCGCCCTGCCGCCACGACTTGGGGTACTGCGACTCGTCGATCGCCGCGGCCTCGTCGCTGACGAGCAGGTCCTCGCTGTAGGTCAGGAGCGACGGCGTCTCACGCGAGGCCTTCTTCCACCAGGCGTCGAAATGCGTTGCGGACACGACGGACTCGGGGATCCGCTCGTCGTAGAACTGCACCAGCGTCTCGTCGTCGACGAGCAGGTCACGCCGACGCGCACGGGCTTCGAGGTCGGCGAGCCGGTCGAGCAGCGCGCGGTTCTGCTGGAAGAACGTGTGATGGGTGTCCCAGTCGCCCTCGACCAGCGCGTGCCGGATGAACAGCTCGCGCGACTCGTGCGGGTCGACCCGGCCGTACGGCACCTTGCGGCCGGCAACCAGCGGTACGCCGTACAGCGTGACGCGCTCGAGCGCGACCGCGCTCCCCTGCTTGCGCTCCCAGTGGGGCTCGGCGTACGACCGCTTGACCAGGTGGGCAGCAGCGCGCTCGACCCACGCCGGGTCCGTGCGAGCGTTGACGCGCGCCCAGAGGCGGGTCGTCTCGACGAGCTCGGCCGACATCACCCAGTCGGGCTGCCTGCGGAACAGCGTGGAGCCCGGCTGGATCGAGAACCGCGCGTTGCGCGCCCCGAGGTAGTCGCGCCGGTCGCGGTCACGCAGGCCGACGTGCGACAGCAGACCGGTGAGCAGCGCCTGGTGGATCGCGTCGGGCGAGGCGTCGTTGTCACTCGTCGTCAGGCGTTGCTGCTTGCACGCCTGCTTCAGCTGGGTGTGCAGGTCCTGCCACTCACGGATGCGCAGGTAGTGGAGGTACTCGCGCTTGCACATCCGCCGGAACGCGCTGCCGCTGAGCTCCTGCTGCTGCTCCTTGAGGTAGCGCCACAGCGCCAGGTAGGACATGAAGTCGCTGTGCTCGTCCTTGAACCTGGCGTGCTGCTGGTCGGCCTGCGCCTGCGCGTCGGCGGGCCGCTCGCGGACGTCCTGGATCGACAGGCCCGCCACGATCACCAGCACCTCTCGCAGCGAGCCGTTCTCGGCGGCCGCGACGAGCATGCGTCCCATCCGCGGGTCGACCGGCAGCGCTGCGAGGGTGCGCCCGTACGACGTCAGCCGCTTGCGCGGGTCCACGGCATCAGGGTCGAGGGCGTGCAGCTCCTCGAGCAGGCGTACGCCGTCGGTCACCTGCCGTGCGTCCGGCGGGTCGACGAACGGGAACCGTGCCACGTCGCCGAGGCCGAGCGAGGTCATCTGCAGAATCACCGACGCCAGCGACGTACGCAGGATCTCGGGGTCGGTGAACTCCGGCCGAGCGTTGAAGTCGTCCTCGGAGTAGAGCCGGATGCAGATGCCCTCGGCCACGCGGCCGCAGCGCCCTGACCGCTGTGCGGCGGACGCCTGCGACACCGGCTCGATCGGCAGCCGCTGCACTTTGGTGCGCTGGCTGTAGCGCGAGATGCGCGCGGTGCCGGTGTCGACGACGTAGCGGATGCCCGGAACGGTCAGCGACGTCTCGGCGACGTTGGTGGCGAGGACGACCCGGCGTCCGCTGTGCCGGCTGAACACCCGGTGCTGCTCAGCCGCTGACAGGCGTGCATAGAGCGGCAGGATCTCGGTCTGCGGCAGGTCCAGGCCGCGCAAGGCCTCGGCCGCGTCACGGATCTCGCGCTCGCCGGAGCAGAACACGAGCACGTCCTGCGAGCGTCCGTCCGCCGGCGTCTCGGTCCACAGCTGCTCGACCGCCTCGACGATCCCGGTGACCTGGTCGACGTCGACCTCGACGTCGCCGTCAGTGCGCACGAGTGGCCGATAACGGACCTCCACCGGGTACGTGCGGCCCGAGACCTCGATGATGGGCGCCGGAATCCCTTGTGCTGCGAAGTGTTCGGCGAACTTCTCCGGGTCGATCGTCGCGGAGGTGATGATCACCTTGAGGTCGGGACGGCGCGGGAGCAGCTGCTTGAGATAGCCCAGGATGAAGTCGATGTTGAGCGAGCGCTCGTGGGCCTCGTCGATGATGATCGTGTCGTAACGACGCAGGTCGCGGTCTCGCTGCATCTCCGACAGCAGGATGCCGTCGGTCATGACCTTCACCAGCGTGTCCTGGTTGGCGTGGTCGGTGAAACGCACCTGGTAGCCGACCTGCTCGCCCAGCTCGACGTCGAGCTCCTCGGCGATGCGCTCGGCGACCGAGCGAGCTGCGATCCGGCGTGGCTGGGTGTGCCCGATGGTGCCTGCCACTCCCCGACCCAGCTCGAGGCAGATCTTCGGCAGCTGCGTCGTCTTGCCTGACCCGGTCTCACCGGCCACGACGACGACCTGGTGGTCACGGATCGCGGCGGCGATCTCCTCGCGCGCCGCCGAGACCGGCAGCGCCTGCGGATAGCTGATCTCGGGGACGAGTCCGCGCCGCCGCTCCTCGCGGGCGATGCGCTGCTCGTCGGTCTCGCGCGGACGTCGGGAGTCCGACGGGCCTCGGCGTCCCCACGAACGGGGTCGACGACGCCCCGAGGGCGCGTCGTCGCGCCGTCGGCGGTCCCGGCTGTCTCGGCGAGAGGAGGGCTGGTCGTTCATGGCGTCGTTCAGTCTGTCAGGGGTGCGGGACCTCGACGAATACTGGCCGACCTCGCCGGGGGTCGGTCAACAGGTTTGTGAACGTCGTCGGGTTGCGCGAGAGCGACACCAGCAGGTTGCCGCTGCGCAGCCGGATCTCGGGATGAGCCAACGGCTGGTACCGCACGAAGCCGTTGTGCTCGTCGTACGCGAACGGCGTCTCGGACGCGAGCGTCCACGGGCCGACGGGCGAGGCTGCCGTCCAGACGCCGATCGTGGCGCCGAACTCGCCACCCCGCTTGGACACCAGGACGAACCGGCCGTCGATGCGATGCACTGAAAATGCTTGTGACACACCGGGACTCGCCGACAAGACGGGGCGCGCCCAGCCCGGGTCCTCCTGCCACTGGCGACCGTCGTAGAACTGCCAGGCAGGAAAGCTGCGCATCTGCTCGAGTCGCACGCGGGCGACCAGCGCCGACTTCGCGACCTGCCCTGGCGCCTGCTGGCTGCCGTAGACGTAGAGCCAGTCGCCGTCGACGACCTGGGCAGCACCCCAGTTGACCGCCCGCGGGTCGTGGTTGTCGGGTGTGAGCGTCGTCATGTGCTCCACGACCGGTCGGCCGCCCACTGGCACCCGGATCTCGGCGAGCGACGCCCCGAGGTAGGTGAAGTCGAGCAGACCGTGGTGGTCCTGCTGGACCCGCGAGCAGATCACCGACACCGAGTCACCGCCCATCGCCTTGCGCGCGAGGACCGACGTCGGCCAGCACGCCTGACCGGTTCGTTGCAGATCGAGCACGGGCGCACCCGAGGACCCCGCCACCGGTGTGAAGCAGGTGCCCGAGCTCACCAGCATCGAGTTGGCCACGATGCCCGGCTGAGCACCCTTGGCCCGCAACGTGTCTCCGAACACCCACAGCAGCCGGCCGTCCGAGAGCGGGGCCGTCGCACCGACGTCGCCCGCGCGCCAGTCGGGCAGGCTGATGCCCTGCATCGCCCGGTTGAGGGTGGCCACGTCGTAGCCGCCGGCGACCGGCTGGGTCGAGCACGACGCCTCGGCCGTGCTCGACGGGCTCGGCGTACCGGCGACACCCAGCGCACCGTCCACGCGCCCAGGCACCTGCAGCTCCAGGTCGGGCTCGGGCTCGGCGCACGCACTGACGGCCGCGAGGACGGCTGCACACAGCACGAGGACCGTACGACGGACGCGCGGCCTGAGCATGGCCACCAGGCTAGCCAGGCCGCGCGCCGCGTACGGTCAGTAGGCGTAGGCGAGCAGGTCGGCGAACAACGCCTCGGCGTCCACCTCGTGCCCCTTGGAGGTGAACCACGCGGCCACGTTGCGGCAGTCGCGGTGCAAGAACTCCATGCCCTGCGGGTTGCCCACCACGTCGACCGCCTCCGGGAGGTCGATCACGACGAGCCGCTCCCCCGCCGCCAGCAGGTTGTACGCGGACAGGTCACCGTGGGCGTACCCGGCCCGCACCAGCCCGATCATCGCCTCGCGCAGCTGCTCGAACCATGTCGCGAGCATCGCCGGCGTCGAACGGGCCTGCGCGAGCCGCGGTGCGCCGGCGCCGTCCGGGCCGGTGACGAACTCCATCAGGATCTCGGTGCCGTCGACCTGGACCGGGTAGGGCACCGGGATGCCGTCGGACCAGAAGGTCTTCAGTGCCTCCCACTCGGCCCACGCCCACTGCCCTGCCGCGACGGCGCGGCCGTACTCGCTGCCTTTGGCCAGCGCTCTGGCGTCACGGCTCTTACGGGTACGACGGCCCTCGGTGTAGGAGGTGCTGCGGTGGAACGTGCGGTGGTCGGTGCTGCGGTAGCGCTTAGCGGCCATGACCACGGTGCGACCGGCGTCGTTGGTCGAGGTGCGCTCCAGCAGGAAGACGTCGGCTTCCTTGCCGGTCTTGAGGACGCCGAGCTCGGTGTCGATCGCGGACGCGTCGGTCACGACCCAGTCGGGTCGTGGCTCCGGTCCGCGGCAGAGCCGCTCGATGCTGTCCCAGGTGGACCATCGCTGCCCCTCGCCGGGGTCGTCGACGGCCTGGAAGTCGAAGGTGAAGAACGGGTCGAGCGCGGACTCAGTCTCGCGCTCCGGTGTTGCTGATGACATACGTGCTCCGAACGAAGAGGAAGGACGGCGTGCTGGGCAGGCCGATGACCGTCGTGGACATGTCACTGCTCCTCTCGATCGGGGCGCGCCGGATCAGCGCGCTCGTACTCCGCGGGCAAGGTTGGTACAGACCTCTGCTCGCGCGCAACAGGTTTTCGTTCAGTTCAGTCCTCGCCGCGCCGCCAGCCCCACGGCCGGCCGGCGTGCAGCCACGGCGCGAGCGCGCGCGTCATCGCCGGCAGCAGCAGGTAGGTCATGACGGGCGTGAGCATCGCCGTCAGCACCAGCACCCGGAGCACGACGTTCCAGTCCTGGATCAGGTGGCCGATCGTGACCGTGGCGAGCAGGTTGAGCGGGAAGAACGTCATCCAGATGATCAGCGCCTGCTTCCACCGCGGCGGAGCGGGTGGCGTGGACGGAGCGGTGACCAACGTCTGCAACGACACGTCGACCGGCTCGTCGAACCAGCCCTCCACTCCCGTACGCCGCTCGGCGAGGGTGTGCTCGACCAGACCCTCTCCCGAGCGCAGCCACCAGGAGCGCTCGGCCGAGCCTTCCCAGCGGTGCAGGCTCTCCTCGTCGGCGAAGCGGTAGAGCATGTGCCACTCGTCGGAGTCACCGGTCGGTCGGACCCAGCCGCAGCCCAGGAATCCGGGGAACCGCTCGGCCATCGAGGTGCCCGCGCGCACCCAGGCGAGCATCGCGGTCTCATCGGTCGCACTGACGCGACGGGTGATCGACACGGTCACGCTGTGGCGGCGTGACTCGGTGGCGGGCAGCGGGATCTCGGTGATGGACATCGCTGCTCATTGTCTCGCGGGCTGAGACGTGGTCCGGGCCATCGAGCCCGTGGCCTTGCTCACCTGCCGAAAGTGCAGCTCGTGCCGCCTCCCGTCGCGGGAGGCGGCACGAGTCGCACTGTCGGCGTACGACGACGCGGGGCGCCGTCGTACCGGCCCTCAGGCCTTCGCGGCCGTGAAGCCCTGCTCCAGGTCGGCGACGATGTCGTCGATGTGCTCCAGCCCGACCGACAAACGCACCAGCCCGGGCGTCACGCCCGCAGCGAGGCGGTCCTCGTCGCCGCCCTGGCTGTGCGTGGTCGATGCGGGGTGGATCGCCAGCGACCGCACGTCACCGATGTTGGCGACGTGGGAGTGCAGGGTCAGGCTCTGCACGAACTTCTGACCGGCCTCGACGCCGCCCGCGATCTCGAACGCGAGCACGGCACCGGCGCCCTTGGGGGTGTACTTCTGCGCGAGCTCGTGGAACTCGTTGTCCGGCAACGACGCCCAGCGCACGGACTCGACCTGCTCATGGCCCTGCAGGAACTCGGCGACCTTGTGGGCGTTCTCGATGTGGCGCTCGACCCGCAGGCTGAGCGTCTCCAGCCCCTGCGCGATCAGGAAGGCGTCGAACGGTGACGTCGCCGGCCCGAGGTCGCGCAGCAGCTGGACGCGCGCCTTGAGGATGTAGGCGAGGTTGGCCCCGAGGTCGCTGCCCACGCCGAGGTCGCGCGCATAGACCAGGCCGTGATAGCTCTCCTCCGGCGTGTTGAACCCCGGGAACTTCTCGGGGTTCTTGGCGTAGTCGAACGTGCCGCCGTCGACGATGACACCGGCGATCGTGGTGCCGTGGCCGCCGAGGTACTTCGTCGCCGAGTGCACGACGACGTCTGCGCCGTGCTCGAGCGGACGCAGGAGGTAGGGCGTCGCGATGGTGTTGTCGACCACGAGCGGTACGCCGACCTCGTGCGCGACCGCGGCCACGGCCTCGATGTCGAGGACCTCACTCTTGGGGTTGGAGATGGTCTCGCCGAAGAACACCTTGGTGTTGTCCTTGACCGCCGCACGCCACGACTCGGGGTCGCGGGTGTCCTCGACGAAGGTCACCTGGATGCCGAGCTTGGGCAGTGTGTGCTTCAGCAGGTTGAACGTGCCGCCGTACAGCGAGGGGCTGGCGACGACGTGGTCGCCGGCCTCGGCGACGTTGAGGATCGCGATCGTCTCTGCGGCCTGACCGGAGCCGAGCAGCAGCGCGCCGACACCACCCTCAAGGCTGGCGATGCGCTGCTCGACCGCGTCCTGGGTGGGGTTCATCAACCGCGAGTAGATGTTGCCGAACTCCTTGAGCCCGAACAGGTTCGCGGCGTGCTCGGCGTCGTTGAAGACGTACGACGTCGTCTGGTAGATCGGCAACGCCCGGGCACCCGTGGTCGGGTCCGGGGTCTGACCGGCGTGGATCTGGCGGGTCTCGAAGGACCAGCTGGGGGTGGCGTCGTCAGTCATCGATGCACTCCTCGTCGACGGTTCGCACCGCCGACGGCACCGGCGGTGCTGCGGAAGCAGGACGTCTGCTGCCCGCGCTTGCCGTCGGGCCTGTTGCCCGCACGGCCAGGTCCTCACCCGGGGCACCCCACCGCGGAGGAGGGTTGCCGGCCAGCGAGCCGGGGCTTGACGCTGGCGCTCTTGACCTGCGGTGAGACTAGCGCGAGGAGGCGCCGTCGTACATCACCGTTTCTTATGATGAACCAAACAATCAGGGCAGCTGCGAGAGCGCGTGGATGAGCAGGCCGACCAGGCCACCGACCACAGTGCCGTTGATGCGGATGAACTGCAGGTCACGACCGACCTGCAGCTCGATGCGCCGTGCCGCCTCGTCGCCGTCCCAGCGTGCGACGGTCTGGGAGATCAGCGTCGAGATCTCACGCCCGTACGTCGTCACGACATAGCCCGCCACGTCGTGGAGGCGTCGGTCGACTGCGCCACGCAGCTGGTCGTCGGCCACCAGACGGCGCCCCGCGTCGGCCAGCAGCGCGCTCATCCGCGCACGCAGCGGACCGTCCTCGTCGGCCAGAGCCTCCACGAGGGTGTGCTGCACCGAGCCCCACACCGAGACCATGCCGTCGGCCACACCGGGGTGGGTGAGGAAGCGTTCCTTGAGTGCCTCGGCCCTCGCCTGCGTCTGCGGGTCGTGCTGCAGGTCGCGCGCGAGACCCGCGAGGAGATCGTCGAGGGCGTGCCGCGCCGGGTGCTCGGCGTTGTCGCGCACGTCGCCCAGCCAGCTCATGATCTCGGCGTAGAGGCGATCCGTCACCGTCTCGTCGAGCCACCGCGGTGACCACCAGGGCGCGCGGGCGCCGATGATCGAGGCGATGGTGGCCTTGTTGTCCCGGGCCCAGTCGTGGACCTGGCCGATGCCCAGGTCGACCAGGCCCTGGTGAGAGCGGTCCTGCAGCACACCGTCGAGCAGGTGTCCGGCGATCTCGCTGATGGGCTCCTGGGCCAGACGCGGGAGGAAGAACCCCTCGAGCAGCGTGCGCACCTCGGCGTCCTGGACCGACGAGACGGCCCGGCTCAGGGCCGGCGCCGCCTCTCGTACGACGGTCGCAGCATGCTCGGGGTCGGACACCCAGCGGCCGAGGCGCAGCGGGATCTGCGCCTGCGCGAGTCGCTCCTGGACGATGTCGGCGGTGAGGAAGTTCTCGGTGACGAAGTCCTCGAGGCTCTCGCCGAGCGCGTCCTTCTTCTTGGGAATGAGGGCGGTGTGCGGCACCGGCAGGCCGAGCGGATGGCGGAACAGCGCCGTCACGGCGAACCAGTCGGCGACCGCGCCCACCATCGCGGCCTCGGCCGCGGCGTTGACGTAGCCCCAACCTCCGTCGCGGCCGTGCGTCGCGATGAAGACGACAGCCGCGATGACGAGCAGTGAGGTCGCGACGAGTCGCATCTTGCGCAGGGCAGCACGACGCGACGCATCGGCCGGCCCCAGCTGGGGACCGGCCGATGTCGTCGGGCTGGTGGAGCTCGTCACTCAGACCCTGCGCTCATCCGTGCGGATCAGGAAGCCGCCCAGGCGAGCGCGGCCTTGCCGCCGCCCTCGTCCTTCCAGACCACGGCGTACTTCTTGTAGTCGGCGCCGGCGGGCACCGCGAAGGTCACCAGGCCGCTGGCGCTCGCGCCGTTCTTGAGCGACTCGATCTGGATCTGCTTGCTGCGCGGGGTGATCGTGCCGTAGTCGCGGTCACACACGTTGTCCTGGTCGTCGACCAGACCGAACTGCTGCGGCGACGGGATGTAGTAGTCACCCGTCTTGTGCTTGATGGTGACCGGGAAGGTGATGGCCACCATGCCGTCACCCGGGAAGTAGCTGTCGGTGCTCGAGCTGTCGATGGTCGGCTTGCTGACCGTGATGTCGACCGACACGTCCTTGTCGTAGCCGAGGCCGGTCGCGGTCTGGGTGCCGAGCGGCTTGACCGGCATGCCCGCGCGCAGGATCGCGGTGGAGCCGCTGCTGTCGCACACGACGCCGCTGGCAGCCGCGCTGGTCGACGGGGCAGGAGCCGGAGCCGGGGCCTGGGTGGTCGGGGCCGGAGCGGGCGCCTCGGTCGTCGGGGCGGGAGCCGGTGCCTCGGTGGTCGGGGCCTCGGTCGGTGCCGCGGCTGCCGACGAGGTGGCCGGCGCGGGCGGAGCCGCCGTGGGCGCCTCGTCCTGACATCCCGCAAGGGTCAGTGCTGCGAGCGCGGCCGGGATGACAGCAAGGCGCAGACGACGGTTGGCGTTCATGTTCTCCTCCAGTGATGTGTGGCAGCTCCCCGGCTGCCGCGGTCAGGCTAGCGGTACGACGGCGCGGCACCCCGGGCGGTTCCGGCCTTCGATCATTCAGTCAGGATGCTTTCCAGGCGAGGTCGGCGACACCCGGGTAGTTGTCGGTGAACAGCACCTGGTAGCCGCTGAGGTCGGCGCCTTGAGGGACCGCGAACACCAGCTTGGCCGAGACCGAGTCGCCCGCGTGCAGGCTGTCGACGTCGAGCTGCTGCGAGTCCGGCACCGCATAGTTGAGAGTGTCCCGCTTACAGGGACGCTGCTGGCCGTCGACGAGCGTGAACTTCAGCGACGACGTGATGAAGTAGCTGGCGCTGGTGTTCTTGAGCGTGACCGGGAACACCGCGGAGACCATGCCCTCGCCCGGGTAGTACGTGCTGCCGGTCGAGGTGCGGTCGATGGTCGGACGCCCGACGGTCATCTCGACGGACCCGCCGTTGTCGGTGAAGGTCTGCTTGGTCGCGATCGGCGTGGCCGCCGGTCCGGGCCGACCCTCGTAGGTGCTGGTGCTCGCGCACACTCCGGACGACGTGCCTGCCGCGGGCGGCGTGGCCGGTGCGGCCGCGGTCGGTGTCGGGGTTGCGGTGACCGTCACGGTCGCTGCCGGCTGCTCAGTGGGTGCCGAGGTCGGCGCAGCCGCCGGGTCCGAGGGCGCAGCGGTGGGAGTACCGGCGACGGGCGAGGTGGAGCTGGGCTGCGGCGGGAGCGCGGTGGGCGCCTCGTCCTGGCAACCGGCCAGGACGATGGCCGCGAGCGCGACGGGGACGACTGCCAGACGTGGGCGTACGGTCATGATGACTCCAGGTGCGAGGGGCAGTCGTGCTGCCGCTGATCGACGGACAGTATGACGCCGCCTCCCGCCGCGTCGTTCCGGTCGATCGCGGATTCAGCTGCGGACGACCCAGACCTCCGCACCGTCGGAGGGGCGGTCGGCCCGGACGAACTCACGGGCGCCCTCCGAGACGGCGATGCCCTGCTTGCCCGCTGACTCGGTGAGTGCGTCGACGACGCGGTTCCAGACCTGTGCCCCCTGCGGGAAGCCCATCTCCCACGACATCTCGTCGACGCCGATCACCGTGCGGTCAGGGCGCAGGTGCGCGCGCACGAGCGGACGTGACCCGTCGATCTCGACGACGAGCGCACCCTCCTCGGGTCGTACGGCCGTGACGCGGTCGTCGGCCCCGGCGACATGGGCGATCAGCTCGCCCGTGCGCTGCGGGTCGGCGCCGAGGGTGAGAGTGCGGCCCATCATCGCCAGGTGCTTGGTCGCGGGACCGGAGGTCATCGCCCGGCCGAAGCCGCCCTCGAGCGCGCGCTCACGCACCTGCTCGTGCGTGCGGCTGACCTTGCCCTTGACGAAGAACCAGACGATCGACAGCAGGACGATCGCGACCAGGATGAGGCCGAGGTTGCGGAACACGCTGCTCAGTATGCCGACCGGTCAGCGGGCGGGTGCGAGGGCACCGACCGCGACCGCGCGGACGAGCTCGGCGAGCGTGTCGAGCGAACCGGCGAGGCGCGCCGGCGGCACGCTCAGCCGCAGCGGCACGCTGATCAGACGCGTGCCGATGCTGCGCACCACCATCTCCGGTGCCGGCGGCTCGTCCGCCTGGGCGTAGACGAGCATGCCCGCGCCCAGCCCGAGGGCCGAGGCATAGGTCAGCAGCGGGAAGTAGTCGGTGCTCGGCCCGGACTCGGTCGACCCGAGGTGATAGACCACGTCGCCCACGAGCACCGCACGCGAGCCGCTGCGCAGCAGCATGTCGGGCGTGAACTGCAGCTGGTCGTGCACGTCGAGGCTGTGCTCGGGCTGCTCGTCGACCGCGATCTCGGGCCACAGCCGTTGGCTGAGCTCGACCGTGACCCACCGGCGGAACAGGTCGTCCATGTCGACGAGGAAGGTGTGGGCGCTCTGCTCGCCCTCCATGTGCCGGATCGCGACTCCGTCCAGCGCCATCCGCGACAGGTCCATCGCCGGGCCGTAGTGCTCGTTGAGCCGAGTGATCGGGATGCGGTCACGGTGCGTGCTCGCGTCGGTGTCGGCGACGCCGTCGAACCGCGCGAGCAGGCGCAGGCCGTCCCGGCGTACGACCGGCGGCAGCGAGGGCCAGGTGAGCACCTGGCGTACGGCGCAGCGCAGCAGCTGGTTCTCGGGGATGTTGGCCGTGAAGTCGTCGTAGCGGCAGGGCGGCTCGGCGATCTGCCACGGACGGGTCGCCAGCTTCTCGACGAGCAGCCGGCCACGGATGAGGTTGAGGTCTTCCTCGACCGTGACGTAGCCGTGCAGCAGACCACGGCGCGTCGCCTCGTCGATCGAGAGGAGCACGAACGCCGCGACGCCGTCGACGAGGTCGGCGTCGGAGGACCAGCCGATCTGGTCACTCCCCCAGCCCTCGCCCGGGATGCCGGCGGAGAACATCGTGAAGAGGTTCTCCATCGGCGCCGACGGCCGGATGCGCACGGTCAGGCCTGGGACGGAGATCGCCCCGACCCAGGACCCGGTCACCAGCACCACCCGGTCGGGGTCGGCCGTGGCGCGGATGTCGACCCGTCCCTGCGCGACTGACATCAAGGACTTACGGGCCGCCCGCGGCAGACGGACCGGCGGCGACTCGCTGTGCTCGGCGAGGTCCACGTCCATGGCGTCCACGAGCGGACCTCAGCGCTTGCGTGACGGCGGCAGCGCGCCGACCTCGGCCTGCGCACTCTCGGCATGCCGCTCGCGCACCGCCTGCCAGGTGAACGTCCGCAGCAGGTCCTCGCGACCGTAGAACTGGTCCTCGATGAACGGGTAGACGCTGTAGGTCCAGATGCGCTGCAGCGCCTCGTCATCCAGACCCTCGCTCATGAAGTGGCTGTGGCCGATCTGCAGGTGCGGGCCACGCAGTGCCTGGCGCAGCTCGGCGTTGACGCGGTCGACGACACCCGAGACCCAGACCGGCCCGCCGTGACGCGCGAGCCAGCGGCCGAGCAGGCCCTCCATCGGACCCTCGTGCGGCATGAACGGCACGAAGTGGAACCGGCGACGCAACGCCGCGTCGACCAGGGCGATCGAGCGGTCGGCGGTGTTCATGGTGCCGATGAAGTAGAGGTTGGGCGGCAGCTCGAAGCCCTCGTCGGGACGGTAGGAGGTCATGACGCTCTGCGAGCGGTACTCGAGCAGGAACAGCAGCTCACCGAACACCCGCGGCAGGTTGGCGCGGTTGATCTCGTCGATCAGCATGATGTGCGGCGTCGTCGGGTCGGCCTCGGCCGCCTCGACGAGCAGCGCCAACGGACCCTTGCGCAGCTCGTAGACCATCTGACCACCGGCGTCCAGGCGCGGCCGGAAGCCCTCGAAGAAGTCTTCGTACGAGGTCGACGGGTGGAACTGCACGACCGCACGCTTGGTGGAGTCGGGCTGCAGCGCAGCGGCGAGCCGCTGAGCGAGGTAGGTCTTACCGGTGCCGGGAGGGCCGTAGAAGATGATCTGCTTCTTGTCCTCGAGCAGACCGTGGACCCCACGCAGGAAGTCCTCGTCGACGAGGAGCTCTCCGGCCGCCTCGGCGATGAGGTCGCGCTCGGGGTCGGCGGCCGGCTCGCCCTTGCGCAGCAGCCACAGCGCGAACTGCGCCTGGCCCCACGGGTCGCCCGGCAGCAGCGGCTCGAGCCGAGCGCGCAGCCGGTCGTTGGCGATCAGGTGCTGCTTGGCGCGCGACTGGCCCTCGGCCTCGGGCAGCTCGACGCCGAGGACGCGGGCGAGCGCGATCTTGCCGTCGGCGCCGCCGAGGGAGTAGATCGGCAGGTAGCGGCCCGGCTGGGTGACGGCGAGGAGCTTCATGACCACGGCCTCGCTCAGGCCGGGGACCCCTCCCTCACCGAGGATCGCCTCGACGCGGTCACGGTCATCGGCGTCCTCGCCCCACAGCAGCTGCTTGAGGTGGACCGCGAGGTGGTCGAGCTCGGCGGCGTCCATCGCGGCCAGCCGGGCGTTGAAGACAGAGTTGGAGCCGGGGTGCCCGTAGGCGCGCCCGTTGAGCAGGCGGCGGAACGCGACCAGGTCGAACGCGTCGAGCGCCGCCGGCTCGAGCGCCGCAGCCAGGGCGCGTCGCTGCTCGGAGTGCCAGGTGTCGCGCTCGGACGGGTAGGGACGCTCGGCGACGAAGCGCTCGAGTTGGGCGAGCAGGTCGAGGTCGAGCGGCCCGGTCGGGGTGGGCTCCTTGCCGCTCATCACCTCGACCAGGGGCGCCAGGGCCTTGACGGTCTCGATGATGTCGTCGGCGAAGTCGGCACGGCCCAGCGCATCGGGGTGGGCCCACCAGCGACCGACGAAGATGTCGCCACCCGGGTAGGTGCGCTCGGCCGGGTGCACACGATCGGCCGACGTCACGGGCCGGATCGTCAGGAACGTCATGTCCTCGGGCAGGAAGCGCTCGACGCGACGGCCGATCTCCTCGTGCCGCTGCGCGCTGCCCTGGCCGTCCCACCCGGAGTGCAGGCCGACGGCGACCCCGGACCGGGTGATCCACATGCGGAAGCCGGGCGCGCTCGTACCACCCGGCAGTGCCCAGGTGGCGTGGGCGTCGACGCGGTACGGGGCGTCCTTGGAGATGCCGGTGCGGGCCTGCAGGTTGGTCTCGTGCAGCCGCAGTCCGGTCGCCTCGGCCAGCGGGCCGAGCAGCGAACGCACCGACAGCGTGGCCGCACCGCGCAGCTGCAGCGCCAGGCCGGCCGCGCGAGCCTCCTCACCCGGGCTCGGGTAGCCCGTGCCGGGGTGGAAGTCCATGAACAGCGACCCGGCCTCCTCGCAGATGGCGGGCAGGCCCGTACCGAGACCGAAGAAGGGCTGACGGGACGCGAGATAGCCGACCACCCACTCGACCCGGCGCGGGTCGTCGGGCTCGAGCGAGTGGCACAGCTCGGCGTAGGCGACGTAGCGCTCGGCGTGGGTCAGGTGGCGGCCCATCCAGCCCAACGTCTGGAAGGTGTCGGCGCCCTGGGGCCACAGGGCCGGCCAGGTCGAGCCGCCGTCGGTCGACCAGAACACCGACAGTACCGTCGGGATGCGCGAGGCGTCGGGACCGCCGGAGCCGATGAACTCCTGGACGGCCCGGATGCGGGTCGCCGCCTGCTCATCGTCCTCGGGCGTGAGGGTTACGTCGACCAGCAGGTCGGCGAGATCGCGCTCGCGGCCCGAGGTGTGCGCCATGAGCTGCCCGAGCCAGGTCGGTGCGGTCTGGCTGAGCGCGGAGTAAGGGCCCGGGCGCCGGGACCACACCGACGCCTGCTCGACGAACGCGTGGACGTCGCGCGACAGGGCGAGCTCCTTCAGCAGAGCCCGCGCCTCCTCGTCACGCTCGGCGCGGTGGTTCTCGCTCTGCTGCAGGAGGGTCTGCGCGGACGGGTCGGCCTTCACGGTCTCGCAGACCAGCTCGTACGTCGACCGCCACCGCTTGATGTCCAGCTGGCGCTGCGGGTTGGGGCGCGGCGCGTGGTGGGTGCTCTTGACCTGGAACCCGAGGTCGTGCAGATGGCCGGTGACAGCGCTCAGGTCGTGCGGCATCGACAACGGGGTGAGCGCACCGAACTCGGGCCGGGCAAAACCGTGCGCCGCCGCGGTCAGCGCGGGGACGTCGTACGGGCGTCCCTCATGGACGAGCAGGTGCTCATCGGTGGGGCTGAAACCGTAGGACTCCAAGAAGGCGCCTCGGCCCTGGGCGTCGAACTCGGTGATGGCTGCGAGCACGTCGTCTCGCGTGATGTCGGCCAGGGCCACAGCGTTGCACTCCGATGGAACTCAAAGAAAGGGGACGTTCGCCTAGGCTCACCAGCGTAGGCGATGTGACTGGCGAGTATGACGGAGTGTGGGAAGTGGACGGACAGGCTTCTCGTGGTGGCTACTTCAACGGGGCGTTCCCTCCCGACACGGTGACGTTCGCGGGTGCGATCGCGCTGAAGGTGGCGACCGGCGTCGACACTCGAGACGCCCTCGTGAGCGGCTTCGTGGAGATCGGCCAGGACATGGGTGCCTACTTCCCCGAGCCCGACATGTCGGCCGCCGAGGTCGAGCACCTGGTCGACCTGATCATCAGGGACCACAACGCGCAGGTGACCGCCGCGTCACCGCAGGCGATCGCCCTGCTCGACGCGTTCCACGCCATGACCGTCGCGGGCATCGTCTACTCCTTCGCCGAGGCCGGCGACACCCAGACAGCGCTCGAGGACATCAGCGACTCGGCACGGGAGCTGGTCGAGCACGGCGTCGCTGTGCGCGGCTACTGCTTCGCGCACGCCGTCGACACCGACGAGATGATCATGAACGGCCAGCTCGCCATCGGCTACGGCATCTTCGCCGAGGCCGGCAGCACGCCGGACGAGATCGGACGCGATGTCGCGGCGATCCTGCGCGAGCACGGGCTGCCGGTACGACCGCACCTGTCCTCCGACCAGCGCATCGTGGTCGGACCGATCGTCTACGAGCTGCCGTACCAGGGCATGGAGCTCGCCGAGTCCGGCGACTAGGCGCTGCACGGCAGCGGGTCGGGCAGCCGTACGACGTCCGAGCGCGTCACGACGTAGGTGCCGAGCAGTCGTACGGGTCCGCTGCTGGTCAGGTCGATGACCGCCTGGTGCCACCTGCGGTCGGCATCGGTGACCGCGCTGTAGCCCGGACGGACCACCGCCATCACGAGCGACGAAGCGCGCGCTGCCTCGAACACACCCGTCAGTCGCGCGAGCATGCTGTCGGCCTCTGCGCTGCGGTCGTCGTCACCGAGGCTGAGTGCGAGCGGCTCGAGCAGCAGGCCGTCACGGTCGCACAGGAGCAGCGTGATGCTGCCTCGTTCACGGTCCGCGTCGGTCAGGAGGTCGTCGAGAAGCGCGGTCGCGCGGTCGGGTCGGGCCAGCGACTCCGCGGCCCAGCGCTCAGGGCGCTCGTGAGTGGTCATGACGGCACAGCGTGCTCGAATTCGCGGGACCGCCCCATCCGCTGTCCACAGGGTCTAGCCTCTACATCTGTAGTAGACGTGAGGAGAGTCACATGGCCCCGAACTGGCCGCACATCGACCTGCCACACCCACCCGGACGCCGACCGGTCATCGGCGACCTGCTCGCCGTACGCCCGCCGAAGCCGTTCCAGAACCTCATGGCCGCCGCGGACGACCTCGGACCGGTCTTCGAGATCCGCCTCGGGCGCCAGAAGATGGTGTTCGTCCAGGACACCGAGCTGGCGCGCGAGCTGTGCGACGAGAAGCGCTTCGAGAAGAAGCTGCCGCCCGGGCTGGCGGCGCTGCGCGAGACCGCCGGCGACGGGCTCTTCACCGCCTACTCCGACGAGCCGAGCTGGAGCCTGGCGCACGACCTGCTCAAGCCGGCGTTCACCCGCTCTGCGATGCAGAGCTACCACGGCGTCATGAACGACGTGTGCTCCGAGCTGATCTCGTTGTGGGACAACGCTTCCGGGCCGGTCGACGTCTCCCCCGCCCTCACCAAGATGACGCTCGAGACCATCGGGCGGACGTCGTTCAGCACGTCCTTCGACTCGTTCACGACCGACGAGCAGCACCCGTTCGTGACGGCGATGGTCGAGTCCCTGCGTCGTGGTCAGCGCCGCGGCGCGCTCTCAGCGGTGCCCGGTGGCCGGCTGCTCCTGCGGCGGGGTGCCAAGGAGTTCGACAAGCACCGCTCGTTCGTCGACGGGATGCTGGACGACATCATCGGGGCACGCATCGCCAGCGGCGACACCTCGACCCACGACCTGCTCGGGCTCATGCTCCACTCGGCGCACGAGGAGTCCGGCGACAAGCTCGACCCGCTCAACATCCGCTACCAGATCAACACGTTCCTGGTCGCCGGCCACGAAACCACCTCTGGCGCCTTGTCTTTCGCGCTCCACTACATGACGCGAGACCCCTCGGTGGTTGCCAAGGCACAGGCCGAGACCGACGCCGTCCTGGGCGCGGACCCTGACGCCGAGCCGGCGTTCGAGCAGGTCGCCAAGTTCCGCTACCTGCGCCGCTGCCTCGACGAGGCGCTGCGGCTGTGGCCGACCGCACCGGCGTTCACCCGTGGCCCGAGGACGTCGACCGTCGTCGGTGGCCGCTACCCGATGGGCCCCGACGACTGGGCCACGGTGCTCATCCCCAAGATCCATCGCGACCCGGCGGTCTGGGGCGAGCAGGCCGAGTCGTACGACCCCGACCACTTCCTCCCGGCCAACGTCCGTGCGCGGCCGGCACACACGTACTTCCCGTTCGGCGTCGGCGAACGCGCTTGCATCGGAAGGCAGTTCACCCTTCATGAGGCCGTGCTGGTGCTCGCTCGCCTGTTCCACCGCTACGACATGAAGGCCGACCCGGCGTACGAGCTCGCGATCGCCGAACGCCTCACCTTGATGCCGGTGGGCCTGGAGCTCTCGCTGACGCGGCGCACGCCCAGCCCTGAGGCGATCCTCGACCGCTCGCCTGACAGCGCCGCCGCCGAGGGCGACGCCTGCCCGGTCGATCACGTGGCCGAGGCGATGTGCCCGGTGACGCACACCCGCGGGTGAGCAGACCGCACCACCGATGTACGACGACCGGCCGGCTCGGACACGAGCCGGCCGGTCGCGCACCCCGTGGCGTCAGACCACGCTGATGGTGCCGAGCGTGGCGTCCTGGTCGGGGTTGAGCGTGCATCCCACATGGGCCACGAACCCGCTGTCCGTGGTGAGGTCGGCGGTGAAGTCGCCCACGCTCACCGTGATCGTGCCCGGCGTGGAGGCCGCGGTCTCGGCAGCACCGGTGCCGCTCGCGGTGGTCGTGACGACACCCGTGTCCGGTACGGCCACCTGGGGCACCGTCAACGACGCAGTGCGCGCTCCCGGGCTGGTAACGGCGCCGGCCAGCGAGTAGCCGGCTGCGCTCGTACCCTCGAGCGTCTTGACGTTGAGCGCTCGCAGCTGATCGGCGGCATCGGCTCCGGTCGTGACCTTCGCCGTGACGGCCGGCCCGGGCACGCTCGCCCCGGCAGCGACCTCGGTGGGCAGATCGGCGCTCACCTCAGCGGTCCAGGGATCGTTGAACACGGTGCCGAGGTCAGTGAGCTTGCAGGAGTACTGCAGCGTCACCGGCCCTGCCGAGACGCTCGGCCCGGACGAGCTCGCCTGGGCCGTCGCCGGGCCGGACAGGCCCAGCGCGGCGACGCAGGCCGTGGCTGCCGCAAGGCCTCCGAGACGACGCGTCGTCGTGGTCTTCGTACGCTGACTGAATGCTCCGTGCTGCTGCATGGTGCTCTCCTTGATCAGCGGGTTCGCCTGGCACCGAACGGAACTCGGCGACCGACTTACCCTCACGTAGGTAACGCGACCGACGCTAAGGAGTGTGTGATCCAGGTCTCAAGAGGCTTCGGCAGAAATGGGCGCACCTGCACCAACCAGTCCTACCGTGAACCTGATCCATGCCAGGTCAAGACCGGAGGCTGACGCCCCGACCAGACGATCTGTGCCACCGGCCGGCCTCAAGGAGGCCGAAGCCGGGTCAGCGGGAACCCGGTCGCGCTCAGCCGATGACGCTCAGTCGCACCGTCTCGGGCATGGCCTGCAGCTCGGTGAGCACCGCCTCGGACAGCCCCTGGGCGACGTCGGTGACGACGTAGCCGGTCTGACCGTGGGTGGCCAGCATCTGTCCGTCGATGTTGACGTCGTGCGCGGCGAGCACGCTGTTGACCTTCGCGAGGACACCAGGGGTGTTGGTGTGGAAGTGCATCAGGCGGCAGCCGCCGGCGCGCTGCTCGAGGTTGAGCGAGGGCAGGTTGACGTTGAGCGTCGTGCTGCCGTGCTGGACGAAGTCGCGCAGCTTGGAGGCGACGAAGCGGCCGATGTCCTCCTGCGCCTCCTCGGTGGAGCCGCCGATGTGAGGTGTCAGCACCACGTTGGGCACACCCTGCAGCGGGGACGTGAACGCGTCACCGCGCTTCTTGGGCTCGACCGGGAACACATCGACAGCGGCACCCGCGATATGACCGGACTCGAGGTTGTCGCGCAGCGCGTCGTAGTCGACCACGAAGCCGCGCGAGAGGTTGAGGAACAGCGACCGCGGACGCATCCGGGCGAACTGCTCGGCCCCGAAGAACCCCGCGTTGCCGTCGCGGCCGTCGACGTGCAGCGTGACGACCTCGGCGACCTCGAGCAGCTCGTTGAGGCTCGCGCACCGGCGGGCGTTGCCGAGCGCCAGCTTGTCGTCGGTGTCGTAGAAGTAGACCTGCAGCCCGAGCATCTCGGCCACGACAGACAGCTGCGAGCCGATGTTGCCGTAGCCGACGATGCCGAGGCGCCGGCCGCGGATCTCGTGGCTGCCCTTGGCGTTCTTGTCCCAGACGCCGTCGTGCAGGGCGCGGTCCTTCTCGGTGAGGCGGCGCGCCATCACGATGATCTCGGCGATCGCGAGCTCGACCACCGAGCGCGTGTTGGAGAACGGTGCGTTGAAGACGACGATGCCGCGCTCGGCCGCGTCGGAGAGCGCGATCTGGTTGGTGCCGATGCAGAACGCGCCGATCGCCTTCAGCGAGGGGGCGTTGTCGAGCACGCGAGACGTGATCTCGGTCTTGGACCGGATTCCGACGACGTCGACCCCGTCGAGGGCAGCGATCAGCTCGTCCTCGTCGAGCGCGCCGCCGGCCGTCTTGACGTCGATACCGGCGTCGGTCAGGAGCGACTCTGCGAGCGGGTGGACGTTCTCGAGCAGCAAGGCCTTCACGAGGGCATTTTCGCAAGGACGTGTGTGCGCGCGTCGACCTGTCCGCTCTGCGGTCTCCAACGCCCCTCAGCCGAGGTCACGACAGGGCGAGGAGAGCGTCCAGCGCGCGCTCGCAGTGGAGTACGACCTCGGCCGAGCTCTCACGCTCGTCAGGCCCGCGGGCGCTCCACTGGAGCGCACGGTCCTCGACGTACGCGACCCAGCCGTGCAGGACCGGCGACCGGTCGTCGGGGAGGTCGAGCAGGTCGGCGATGCGGCGGGCGAGCGCCATCCGCAGGCCGAGCGCGAGGTCGTCGTCACCGCGCACCGGTCCTCGACCGTGGACGAGGGCGAGGTAGGAGTCGCGCCGACGGTCGATCTGGGCGACGTAGCGCTCCAACAGCTGTCGTACGCCGGCCGCGCCGCGCACGCCGTCGTCCGGCGCGATCGTACGCAGCACCCGCCGCCCGGCAGCCGCCACGACCGCCGCGTAGAAGTCGTTCTTCGTCGGGAAGTAGTGGAACAGCAGACCCCGCGAGATGCCCGCCTCGGCCGCGACCTCGTCGATCGGCAGGTCCTGGATCGGGCGCTCGACAAGTCGGCGCAGACCGATGCCGACCAGCTGGCGGCGGCGCTCGTCGGGGCTGAGCCGCGCTCGAGAACGCGGCGGCGAGGTCTCGGACACGTTATTGAGCATTGCTCAACAACGGGTTACGGTCAACGCCATGGACTTCACGCCCTCCGCCCGCGCGACCGAGCTCACCGAGGCGGTCCGCGCGTTCATGCAGGCCGAGATCGAGCCGGTCGAGGAGCAGTACCACCGCGACCTCGCCGCGGCCGACGACCCGTGGACGCCGCTCCCGGTCGTGGCCGAGCTGCAGGCGAAGGCGCGTGAGCAGGGGCTGTGGAATCTGTTCCTGCCCGCCGGCCACGGCGACGCGTACGCCGAGAAGTACGGCACGACAGGCGGCACTGGCCTGTCCAACGTCGACTACGCCCCGATCGCCGAGCTGACCGGACGCTCCTTCCTCGCACCCCACGTCTTCAACTGCAACGCACCCGACACCGGCAACATGGAGGTGCTGCTGCGCTACGGCAGCCCCGAGCAGCAGCGCGAGTGGCTCGAGCCGTTGCTGCGCGCCGACATCCGCAGCGCGTTCTGCATGACCGAGCCCGACGTGGCCTCGTCCGACGCGACTAACATGGCGGCGACCGCGGTCGTCGACGGCGACGAGATGGTCATCAACGGCCGCAAGTGGTGGTCGACGGGTGTCGGCCACCCGGACTGCGCGATCCTGATCTTCATGGGCCTCACCGCGCCCGACGCCGACCGGCACTCCCAGCACTCGATGGTGCTGGTGCCTCGCGACGCGCCCGGGGTGAAGGTCGAACGGCTGCTGAGCACGATGGGCACCCAGGACCCGCCGCACGGGCACGGTGAGGTGTCGTTCACCGACGTACGCGTGCCCCTCGCCAACGTGCTGGCCGGGCCCGGGCGGGCCTTCGAGATCGCCCAGGGTCGTCTCGGCCCGGGGCGCGTCCACCACTGCATGCGACTGATCGGCCTCGCGGAGGCGGCGCTGGAGCTGGCCTGCCGCCGCGCGCTGGACCGGACGGCGTTCGGCAAGCCACTGGCCAACCTCGGCGGCAACCGCGAACGCATCGCCGACGCCCGCATCAAGATCAACCAGGCACGTCTGCTCGTGCAGCACGCCGCCTGGCTGCTCGACACCCAGGGCCCGCTCGGCGCGTTCTCTGCGGTGAGCGAGATCAAGGTCGCCGTGCCCACCATGGCCCAGGAGGTCATCGACATGGCGATGCAGCTGCACGGCGGCGGTGGGCTGTCGGAGGACCTCCCGCTCGCCGGCGCCTGGACCAACGCCCGTGCGCTGCGCCTGGCCGACGGACCCGATGAAGTGCACCGTGGCGTCGCGGCACGCCTGGAGCTGATGAAGTACGGAGCGAAGCGATGACCGACAACACCCGCACCCTCATCACCGGCGCGAGCTCGGGCCTCGGCGCCGAGATGGCCCGCCAGCTCGCCGCCCGCGGGCACGACGTCGCGTTGACCGCGCGTCGTACGGACCGGCTCGAGGCCCTCAAGACCGAGATCGAGGCCGCCCACCCGGGCCGGCGCGTGCGCACCCGCGCACTCGACGTCAACGACCACGACGCGGTGTTCGCCGTGACGCGCGAGGTGGCCGCCGAGCTGGGCGGTCTCGACCGGTTCGTCGTCAACGCCGGGCTCGGCAAGGGCACGCCGCTCGGCACCGGACGTTTCGACGCCAACCGCGAGACAGCCATGACCAACTTCGTCGGGGCGCTGGCCCAGATGGAGGCCGCGATGGAGGTGTTCCGCGAGCAGAAGCGCGGCCACCTCGTGGTCATCTCCTCCATCTCGGCCCTGCGCGGGATGCGCCGTGCGATGACGACCTACGCCGCATCCAAGGCCGGCGTCGCGAGCCTTGCCGAGGGCGTGCGCTCGGAGGTCATCGGCCGTCCCGAGCTCGACATCGACGTGTCCACGATCTTCCCCGGCTACATCCGCTCCGAGATGAACGAGCACGTCGAGCAGGAGCAGAAGATGATGGTCGACACCGAGACCGGCGTACGCGCCATGGTCGAGGCCATCGAGGCGCGCAAGGCCAAGGCGTACGTCCCGGCCTGGCCGTGGGTGCCGATCGGCACGGCGATGAAGGCGCTGCCCCTGTCCGTCGTCCGTCGGATGGTCTGAGGCGATGGCCGCTGACGACGCGCGGGAGGTGCGCGCCGAGGACTCCTTCGACGTCGACGCCGTCGCGAGCTGGTTGCGCGAGAACGCCTCTGACACCACAGGACTCGAGGACATACCGTCCGTACGCCAGTTCTCCGGCGGCGCGTCCAACCTCACCTACCTGCTCTCGTACGCCGACCGCGACATCGTCCTGCGACGCCCGCCGGGCGGGCGCAAGGCCAAGAGCGCCCACGACATGCGGCGCGAGTTCACGATCCAGGACCGCCTCGCGGACTCGTTCCCGTACGTGCCGCAGATGGTCGCGTTCTGCGACGACGAGTCGGTCATCGGCTCTGACTTCTACGTGATGCAGCGCCTCGACGGGCTGATCCCGCACAAGGAGATGCCGGCCGGGGTGGACCTCTCCCCCGGCCAGGCGCGCACCCTCGGGCGCAACGTGCTCGACGTGCTCGTCGAGCTGCACGCCGTCGACCCCGGTGCGGCCGGTCTGAGCGAGCTCGGGCGCGGCACCGGGTACGTCGCTCGGCAGGTCGCAGGCTGGTCGGACCGCTACCGCAAGGCGCGCACCCGCAACGTGACGTCGTTCGAGAAGGTCATGGCGTGGCTCGATGCCAACCAGCCGCCCGACGCACGAAACTGCTTGATCCACAACGACTTCCGGCTCGACAACGTCGTGCTCGACCGTGCCGACCCCACCCGGGTCATCGGCGTGCTCGACTGGGAGATGGCGACCCTCGGCGACCCGCTGATGGACCTCGGCGGGTCGATGGCGTACTGGGTGCAGGCCGACGACAACCTCGCGTTCCGGATGTTCCGCCGCCAGCCGAGCCACCTGCCCGGCATGCTGTCGCGACGCGAGGTCGTGCACCACTACTGCGAGCGCGCCGGCCTCGACGTGAGTGACCGCGAGTGGGCGTTCTACGAGGTGTTCGGGCTGTTCCGGCTCGCGGCGATCGCCCAGCAGATCTACTACCGCTACCACCACAAGCAGACCACCAACCCGGCGTTCAAGAACCTCTACCTCGCGGTCACCGCGCTCGACCTGCGCTGCCGCTCGCTCATCCGTCAGGCCGGCCGATGAGCGTGATCCTCCTCGTGCGTCATGGGCAGGCGTCGTTCGGCAAGCGCGACTACGACGTGCTGTCCGAGCGCGGTCACGAGCAGGCCGCTCTGCTCGGTCGTGCGCTCGCCGACCGCGGGGTCGTCCCGGCCCGGGTGCTGCACGGCGGGATGCGGCGTCAGCTCGACACGGCCGTGGGCATGGTCGAGGCTGCGGGCTGGTCGTCGACACCCGAGGCTGACGAGCGGTGGGCGGAGTTCGACCACCAGGACGTCATCGCAGCCCACCGGCCGGCGTACCGCAACCAGCTCGTCATGAAGGCCGATCTCGCGCGAACTCTCAAGCCCCGCAAGGCCTTTCAGGACGTGTTCGCTGCGGCGACCGCGCGCTGGGCGTCGGGCGAGCACGACGACTACACCGAGACGTTCGCGGCGTTCGCCGCCCGCGTCGGGGCCGCTCTCGACGGTGCTGCTCAGCAGGCGGGTACGACGGTCGTCGTCACCTCGGGTGGCCCGATCGGTCTCGTCACGAGTCGCCTGCTCACCGGGTCGCCCCAGCGCTGGGCATCGATCAACGCCACCACCATCAACACCGCTGTCACCAAGGTGCTCAGCGGTGCGTCCGGCCTGACCCTCGTGTCGTTCAACGGTCACGAGCACCTCGAGTCGACCGCCGACGCCATCACGTACCACTGAGATCCTCACTCCCCCAAGGAGATTCGCATGCGCGCAGCACAGATCACCACCCTCGGCGGACCGTCGTCCGTCACCGTCGGCGACCTGCCCGAGCCCGCCCGGCCGACGGATCAGGTCCTCATCGAGGTGCATCGCGCGGGTGTCGCCTACCCGGACGTGCTGCTGTCCCGTGGCGAGTACCAGTTCAAGCCCGAGCTGCCGTTCGTGCCGGGTGCCGAGGTGTCGGGCGTCGTACGCGAGGTGCCGGCAGGGTCGACGTTGACCGTCGGCCAGCGCGTCGCAGCGTTCCCGGCGTTCGGCGGGTTCGCCGAGCTGGTGCACACCGCTGAGGCGATGGTGCTCCCCCTACCCGATGACGTCGACCTCGACGCCGCCGCGGCGCTGCCGATGAACTACCTGACCTGCGTGTTCGGGCTCGAGCAGCGAGCGCGCCTCGCGGCCGGTGAGACCGTGCTCGTCCACGGCGCCTCGGGCGGCATCGGCACAGCCGCGATCCAGGTGGCCAAGAGCGTCGGCGCGTCAGTGATCGCCGTCGTGTCGACCGACGCCAAGAGCGAGGTCGCCCGGCGCGCCGGAGCGGACGAGGTCGTCCTGGCCGACGGGTTCAAGGACCGCGTCAAGCAGATCACCGGCGGGAGGGGTGTCGACGCGGTCGTCGACCCGGTCGGCGGGGACCGCTTCACCGACTCGCTGCGCAGTCTCGCCCCGGAGGGTCGACTGCTCGTCATCGGGTTCACCGGTGGCGACATCCCGACGGTCAAGGTCAACCGCCTCCTGCACAACAACACGTCCGTCGTCGGCGTCGGCTGGGGTGCGTACTGGCTGCCCCAGCCGCAGGTGCTGCGTCAGCAGTGGGACCGGCTGATGGAGCTGCGCTCGGCTGGGCACATCGACCCGCTGATCGGTGCGTCGTACGGCCTCGCCGACATCGGACAGGCGCTCACCGACCTGGACGAGCGTCGCGCCCAGGGCAAGATCCTGCTGCGCGTCGCCGGCTGAGCGGCACCATCGCTCGGACCGTGTCACCCGCCACCGGGCTGCTCGGACAGATCGACGTAGCGGCACAACGCGTTGACCGATCGCAGCTGCTGCGGCGTGTGCACCTCGGCCTCGAGCAGTGCCGGTGAGCCGACCACGACCGCCATGGCCTTCGCGCGAGAGACCGCGACGTTGAGGCGGTGCAGGTCGTAGAGGAAGTCGACCCCACGCGGCGCCTCGGCGGCCGAGGACGCGCCCATCGCGTAGATCACGACCGGGGCCTGACGCCCCTGGAACCGGTCGACCGTGCCGACCTGTACGCCATCAGGCAGGTGCGCGGCCAGCTGGGCGACATGTGCGTTGTAGGCCGCCACGACGAGCACGTCGTCGACGGTCAGACCGTGCTGATTGCCGTCGGCGTCGGTCCAGGTGCCGCGCACGAGGTCGGCGACCAGGGTGCGTACGGCCTCTGCCTCCTCGACGCTCTCGGCGGCGTTGCCATGGTGCTCGACCGGGACCCACCGCAGCCCGGCTCCGCTCACCCGTCCCGGCGCCCGGACGACCTGCCGGTCGCGGCCGTCGGCGGGCAGGAGGCGACCGTCGTACATGAGGTCGGAGACGAACGAGCAGACCTGCGGGTGCATCCGGAAGCTGCGGTCGAGGAAGACGCCTCGGTCGGCGGGGATCGTGTCGTGGCCGTCGAGCAGGTGGTCCAGAGCGGACGCACCGGCCCCGAAGGGGTGCGTCGCCTGGGTCGGCTGCGTCAGCTGCTGCGGATCGCCGAGCAGCACCAGCGCCCGAGCGCCCTGCGCGACGGCGACAGCGTTGGCCAGCGAGAACTGCCCTGCCTCGTCGATGACGAGCACATCGACGGCCTCGGCCATCGACTCGCGAGCCCACAACCAGGCAGTGCCCCCGACCAGGTTGATGCTGCCGTCGGACAGCCCGGCCTCGATGGCCTCGTTGCTGGAGACCCGGGTGATCCCGTCATCCGGTGGCTCCTCCGGGACAGGGGCCTTCTGCCATGCCGGGCGCCCCACACCGTGCAGGAGGTTCTCGATCACCGCGTGCGACAGCGCAGTCACCCCCACGGTCTTGCCGCTGTCGAGCAGCTGTCGGATCAGGGCCGACGCTGCGTAGGTCTTGCCCGTGCCGGGCGGACCCTGCACGGCCAGCACCTGCTGCCGCACGGTCGACCCCACGCGTACGACGACGTCCTTGGGCGTCTCGCCCTCGCGCGGCTCGAGGTCGCGGGCGCTCGGCACCGTCCGATCGATCAGCGCGGCGCCGAGCGGTCGGCCTCCGGCGAGGACCTCGTCGGCGCACCGCTGGATGGAGCCACGCAGGACCTCGTCACCGATCGGCCCGGGCGGGCCGAACCCGCGCACCTGCTTGGGCTCGAACCGCGCGCCGACCTTGAGGTCGACCCAGCCCTCGACCGGGTCGAGCTCGAGCGCCTCACCGACGCTGTCGCCTGAGTCGACGTCGTGCAGCCGGCTACCGACGCGCAGGCCGCAGTCCTGCGCCGGGAAGGGGTAGCGCCACCGCTTCGAGGTCGCCCGACCGGTCTTGCTGAGCACGTCCTCGACGAAGACCGGCCCGCCCGCCCGACCGATCGCGGTGCCGTCAGCCACGATCTCCTCGTCGGTCATCGCGCCGTAGCGGAAGAACGCCCACCACCCCGGTCGCGCCTCCCGCCGGTGCCAGCCGACGCAGCCGGCGAGCAGGGAGTGGCCGGCGTCGAGCAGGCGTTCGGACAGCTCCGCCTCGGCCAGCTCGCCCTCACTGACCTCCTTCAGCGGCGGTGGCGTCGGTCGGCTCAGGGCGACCCCGGTGCCGGCGAGCTCGGAGCGTCGCTGCTCGAGCCACACGTGCAGGTCATGGGTCGAGCGCACGTCGTCGCGGTTGTAGCTCTCGATCGCGTCGAGGATCGACTGGTCGCCGTCGGTCAACCAGCGCTCGTAGTCGACGACGGAGGTCATCGCATCGGCGACCTCGTCGTCACTCTCCGCCGTACGGGTGTGGCCCCAGTAGAAGTCCTCGAGCTTCTTGATGGAGTACGAGGGCTTGCTGATGCGCAATCCCTGCTTGACCACGGCGTAGAGGTCGACGAACCGCTCAGCGCGCAGCAGCTGGTCGAGCTCGGCCTCGCGCGTCGCATGACGCGCAGTCATGCGCTGCAGCGCGGTGACCTCGTAGGGCGCGTAGTGGTAGATGTGCATGCCGGGGTCGGCGGCCCATCGGCGCATCAGGTCGTCGATGAGGTCGGTGACGAGCTTGCCCTCCTGCTCGAAGTCGTGAGCCCACCACGAGCTGAACGTGCCCGAGCGCTCCCACAGACCCGCCAGGTATTCGTGACCCGCGCCGTCGGCGGCCCACGGATCACCCTCGAAGTCGAGGTAGACGTCACCGCCCGCGGGCTCGGGCAGACGTTGGAGGCCTTTGCCCGGCTCGGGTGGGAGGAGGTCGTACGCCGCCTGTCCCGCGTCGCGTTCGCGCACCTGCAGCCGCGCCTGATGCAGCAGGCGGTCGCGCGTGAGCGGGCTGAGAGCGTCACCCACCTGCTCGGGAGTGGCTTCGGCGAGCTGGGTGAGGGTGGCAATCCCCTTGGACCGCAACGCCATTCGCTGGTCACCCCGGAGACCCGCCACCTGGACGAGGTCGTCCTCGGCGACCCACTGCTCCTCGCACACCGTCTGCCAGCGGCACATCACGCAGTGCGCCACCGGTGCGGGCTCGGTGCCGGGCGGTGCCGCGACGACGCCCTCGAGCCGCTCACGGATCCGCCGGGCGTAGGAGGCCACGTCGACCAGCCGCCACGGGTGCTCCTGCTTGTCGCCCGTCACCACGACGAGCTGCTGGGGCGCGACACCCTGCAGGCTGGTGAGGCGTTCGGCGTACATCGCCATCTGCAGGAGCGCCGGCACCTTCAGCCGGCGCGCGAGCTTGGTGTCGGCGATGTCGTAGGACCACGACCCGAGGTCGCTCGGGATCTCGCGGCGCAGAAGGAAGTCGGCGTGCCCGACCCACACCCCGTCGAACAGTGTCGCCTGGTAGATGACGTCGGCGCCGGAGCGCATCGCCTCGACCGTCGCCGCCTCGGCACGCACTCGGTCACGGTCTGAGATCTCGGTGACGCTCCGCCCGCGCTCACGCAGCTGGGCGAGGTAGTCGCGCTCGTGCGAGATGCCCTTGGCGAAGACCAGCTTGAGAGCGTCATCGGCCCCTTGCGGCCGACGCTCACCACGGTCGTCGCTCAGCCACTGCAGATCGAGAGTGGTGATGTGCGGGCACGCGACATGCTTGGTCAGGTCTGTCGGGCTGAGGACGATGCGACCGTCGACGCGCTGCATGACGCCACTGTGCCAGCGACCTCCGACACGTCCGTCCCCCGGTCAGGGGCCGTCGGCCTCGAACCGTCCGTCGACCACGACGCGCAGGTCCAGCGGAGCCTGCCCCGGAGCCGCGAGTCGTCCGGAGGAGTCCTTGAGAGCCCAGCGCACGACGCAGACGCCGGCGACGTCGGGGGCGGTCACGCCGACGCGTACGTCGATCCGCGCTCCCGCAGCCACGGTCGGCAGAACGATGCGCTCATCGGTCTGACAGGTGTCGGACCGCTGCGGGGCGTCCATCCGCTCGAGGTAGTAGGAGTGCCAGGGTCGGCTGCTGACGTTGCGCAGCCGCCACACCTTGGTGACCTGCTCGTGGGTCGCCACGCTCGCGCAGTCTGGCAGGGTCACGTCCTGCTGAAGCGTCCACACCGGCGCGGCGACCGGCGTACTCGTCGACGGCCGACATGCGGAGACGCCGTGCTGGGCCGCCGGCGCTGCCACCGCAGGGGCCGCCGCAGCGGACGCCGTGGCCTCGGGCAGCACCCCACCGACCACGACCAGGACCGCCAGCGTCGCCGCGGCACCGACGACCGCAGCGAGGACAGGTCCTCGTGAGCGCACCCACCAGCGCAGCACGGGCTCGGGGTCAGCGGGCTCCTCGAGCACCATCTGCGGTGCCGGGGCTTCTTCGACCGGGACGGGGGCTGCTGCGACCGGGATCGGGCCGCTCACCGGGCTCACCTCACGGGCGCGCGCCCACCGGTCCTCCCAGTCCTGCGGCTGTGCACCACAGGCGAGGACGAACTGCTCCGTCGTCGCCCAGGTCGGCATCCGTACGCCGAGAGTGGCGTCGTGCAGGGTCGTGTGCGAGATGCAGCCCGAGCGGCGAGCCATCTCCCGGTACGACGGAGAGCCCGCCGCCGCACGAAGGTCGATCAGGTCCTCGACGAACGTCCGGACCGTGTCCTGCTCCACCTCGTGCTGCACCCGCGCCACTCCCTCACCGATGTCGGACGACCCTCCGCGAGTCGCACTCGAGCGGTCTGACGTCGCCGGCGCCCAGGACGATCCCTCGGGTCTCGGGGCTCACGCCGCCGCGGGCGTCAGCGTCCGTTGTAGGACACCAACAGCCAGATCAGGCAAACTCCGGAGCCCGCTCGCCGCCTGGAGGACGCAGCAGCGCGGCCATGTCAACAGCCAGCTCACCGTCGAACCACTGATGGCCTCTGAGCACGCTCTTCAGCGAGACGCCCTTCCTCGGATCGACGCGATCGGCGAACAACATCTCCGGGCGATGACACTTTGCACAGTATTTGTATACAACCAACGGCGACATCTCGACCATTCTGCTACCGGTCGAATAATAGAACTTTCCCTCTTCGAGCGGCTCGACGTTCGTCATCTGCGCAGCTTCGAAATCGGGGTGGTCGTTCATCGCGCGTCCAAGGTCTGCCCTGAATGTTCCCCTGCGACTCTCGAACTTGACATCTCGCACCAACAGCCACGGCACGCTTTCCAGAAAACTCGTCTTCCTCAGAGCGTTCTCGATCAGCGGCAACCCCTCCGCAAGTCGCGCGGCAGCCTCACCTCGGGTAGTCGGACGACCGCCATGGGCGCTGAGATTTCGTTCCTGCAAGAGCATCCTAAGGCTGCCAATAGCGGATTTAGAATCACTCTTTCCGAGGCTCTCAATAAATCCAGGAATCGCGACCTCAGAATCTCCCAGCGCCATCGCCTTCGCGGCCGAAATGGTGATCTGGTGCCAGTGCCCTTGAGATACACCGCGAGCGAAGAATGCGTCGGCCAGCTCGGAAAGCGCAGAACTTTCCGGATCCTCGGCTGCCAGCCAGGAGGTCGAAACGACTCCCAAGCACGCCGAAAGCGCCTCACCGAGATCCAGAAGTAGACGATGCTGCTCCAGCGGGTCCGAGTCGGTCTGCATCGCCCTAGCCAACGAGGCGACCGGAAAAGGACTGTGCTCTCGGGCTCTACGCAGCTGCTCCGACTCTCGTGGCCCTGATCCCGAGAACGACGACATCTGTGTCGGTGTCTCGGACGTCGTGCCCGGCGGAACCGCCGACGCAGGCGTCCTCGATGACTGGAACGCTTGGCGTTGCACCGGCCGCGATGGTTCCCGCGGGGACGGGGCCTCAACCCCAGGCGACTCGACGGGCCACGACGATGTCGGCACCGGCGTAGATCCCGGCCAGGAGCTCTGCCCAGGACTCGCGAAACCAGAAGTCGAGGAAACCGCCCTCGAGTCCGCTCTCCGGGAGCGAAGCGCCCGAACTCCTCGGCGAAGCAGCGCCGTGATAAATCCAGGGATCAAGGCGCCGAGTAACCAGTAGTAGAGAGCGTTGACCCAGGTCGGAGCAGTCTGCTCGACTCCTTCAGCAGGAAAGATGGCCGACATCTCGAATAGCGCCGCCCACGCGACGGTCCACCAGAACGTCCAGTCGCGCAGAAGCGGCCGGTCGTAGACCCCTAGGTATCGGTGCTGTACTTGGGCCATTTCCCGTCCCCTTCTCTCGCGGAACTGTCAGTCATCCTGGCTCATGAGTGCCGCAGCACCGACAGCTCGGCACGCAGGTTGGCGCGGGCGGCATGCTCCCACCGGTCCTGGCCGTAGGCAGTGGCGAAGACGTTCGGGCGCTCCAGCAAGGACGCCAGCACGCGCGCACGGCCCGCGGCGAAGTCGGGGTCCGGCACGGCGGCGTACTCACGTCGGACGTCGGCGGCGTACTCGGCGTAGCGCTCGGGCGCCGTGGCGAGGATGGCCAGGTCGGCGTCGTACAGCACTGCAGCGGAGACATCCGTCGGATCACTGTCGTGGTCGGCGGTGCCCCGCACGAGGCGTGCGACCTCGGAGACCGTCGCACGGGACAGACCTGCCGACGACAGCCAGGCCTCGGCGCACCGCGCCGAGGCCTCCTCGTTGCTCACGTGAGTCGCGGAGCCGGTGGCGTAGACGACGTCATGGAAGTACGCAGCCAGCGTCACGACTGGTTGGTCGACGCCGAGATCTGTTGCCTCCGAACCGATCTCGGTGATCCGAGCAAGCACCTCGTCGAGATGGCGGACGTCGTGATAGCGCCGCCACGGCTGCTCGTACGCCGCGATGACCCGCTCGCGCAGCGCGACCCCGTCACCCAGCGGCCACCGGCGACGTACGCGATCGGCCGCGTCGGTCATGTGCGGTCGCTGTAGGTGATCTGCGTGTGCAGGTGCCCGTCGGCCACAGTGGCCTCGATGGTCGCGAGGCGCCGCCCGACCGGCTGGTTGACCAGGGGCGCGGCGAGGGCGTTGAGCTCTCGGACGAAGCCCTTGCCAACCAGCAGCGGCCGCCCGTCCGAGGCGAGCTCGACGCGTGCGACCCGCTGCAGGTCATCGAGGCGGACGGTCGCCATCACCTGGTCGGCGTCCGCGCCCTGCCGGTCGACCTCGTCCGCGCATGCCTCGCCGATCTGGTCGACCAGGGCGAGCAGCGCGGTCGGGTCGAGCGGCTCCTCGCCGACACCCGCTCGCTCGATCTCCTTGTTCTTGTTCCAGAAGCCCACGGGGACACCCTAGGGACGCCGGACGCCCGCGCGCTGCAGATCCGAGCCGTCGTTTCACCCAGAGTGCACCGCACAGTCACTCCCGAGGAACGACACCGACCTTGACTGGCCGGCATGGACCTTTCCCGCAGAAGTCTCCTGATCGCGTCGGTCGGCACCGGCGCCGCCTCCCTCCCGTTCGCCGCGCAGGCCTCGTCGTCCTCGCGGACCAGCACATCCGCGTCCGACCCGTTCACCCTCGGGGTGGCATCCGGCGACCCGACCGCCGACGGTGTCGTCCTGTGGACCCGTCTGGCCACCGACCCTCTTCATGAGTCGGGACTCGGCGGTATGCCGTCTCGTCCGGTCGCTGTCCGCTACGAGGTCGCCACGGACGAGCAGTTCCGACACGTCGTACGCAGGGGTGCCGTGACCGCACGGCCCGAGTCCGCGCACAGCGTGCACGTCGAGCTGACCGGACTGCTCGCGGGCCGGGAGTACTTCTACCGTTTCCGGACCGACCGTCACCTGAGCCCGACCGGTCGTACCCGCACGACCCCTGCCGCCCACGAGATGGCGTCCGCCCTGACGATGGCGTTCGCGTCGTGCTCGCAGTACGAGCACGGGTGGTTCACGGCCTACCGACGCCTCGCGGAGGACGAGCCGGGTCTGGTGCTGCACCTCGGCGACTACCAGTACGAGTACAAGGCGGGCGTCTACCAGGGCCGCGGCGGCAACGTGCGCGACCATGCCGGCCCGGAGACGGTCGACCTCGCGAGCTACCGCCAGCGGCACGCTCAGTACAAGGCCGACCCCGACCTGCAGGCCGCCCACGCGGTCGCGCCGTGGCTGGTGGTCTTCGACGACCACGAGATCGACAACAACTGGGCGGCCGACGTGCCCGAGAACACCAAGCCCGACGAGGGCAACGACTCGACCGCCCGCTTCCTGGCCCGTCGCCGCGCGGCGTTCCAGGCCTACTACGAGAACATGCCCTTGCGTCGCGCGAGCATCCCGAGCAGCGACGGCATCAAGATCTACCGCCGCAGCACCTGGGGCCGGCTCGCGACCTTCCACATGATGGACACGCGTCAGTACCGCGACGACCAGGCCTGCGGCGACGGCTGGAAGCCCAACTGCGATGCGCGGCTAGATGAGTCGCGCACGATCACCGGTCCCCTTCAGGAGCGGTGGCTGCTCGACGGGTTCCGCGCCTCGCGCGCCCAGTGGGACGTGCTCGGGCAGCAGGTGTTCTTCGCCGAGAAGGACCGCAACGCCAGCGCCGAGGTCACCGACGTCTCGATGGACGGCTGGGACGGGTACGCCGCCTCACGCCGACGCATCACCCAGGGCTGGGTGGACGCCGGCGTCCGCAACCCGGTCGTCCTCACAGGTGACGTGCACCGCAGCTGGGCCAACGACCTCAAGGTCGACTACCGCGATCCTGACGCGCCCGTGGTCGGCTCGGAGCTGGTGTGCACCTCGATCACCTCGACCGGTGACGGCGACGGCTCGACGACCGAGCCGACCATGGCCATCAACCCGCACCTGAAGTACTACAACGACGACCGGGGCTACGTCCGTACGCGCATCACACCGCGGTCGATGACCGCCGACTTCCGGGCGGTCACCACCGTGGCGACGCCGGGCGCCTCGGTGGCGACGCGGGCATCGTTCGAGCTGCTCGACGGGCAGCGCGGCCTGCAGCGTCGCCTCTGAACGCCACGGGTGGTGCGGCCTCACCGGAGAGCCGCACCACCCGTGGCAGACTCGGCGCAACGTCGTCGAGAGGTGTCACATGCCGTCGCCCGAGGTGGTCGCACGCCGACGTGTCGTGTGCGTCGTGACCGCCCTCGTCGGCGCTGTGCTGCTGGCGCTGTCGCTGAGCACCCCGCCGGGCAGCTCGCGCTTCTACCCGCTCGCGGCGGCGTTGGCCCTCACCTGGTTCGTCGGAGCGCTGCTGGCCGGCCCGGTCCGCATCGCACGCACCCGCCCTCGGGCACCCACCACCCCGGCGGTCGCCGGGCTGCTCGCGGGTCTCGCGCTCGCCGGCGCATGTGTCGTGGGCACCGCACTGATCGGGTCGTTCGCCCCGGTCCATTCCGCGGTCACCGAGGTGACCGACATCGCCCGCAGAGGAGTGCCCGCGCTGGTCCTCCCCGTCGCCGTCGTCACCGGTGCCGCTGAGGAGCTGTTCTTCCGCGGTGCGGTCTTCGACGCCCTGCCCCGTGACCGGGCCGTGGTCGGGTCCACGGCGGTGTACGCCCTCATCACGCTGGCCACCGGCAACCTGATGCTCGTCCTCGCCGCCGCCGTGCTCGGTGGTGTCACGTCCCAGCAGCGACGCGTCACCGGCGGAGTCCTCGCCCCGGTCGTCACGCACGCCGTGTGGTCGACCTGCATGGTCCTCGCCCTGCCGCCGGTCCTGGAGCTGGTCGGCCCATGACCGCGACGCGCACCGCACTCGTCACCGGCGCCACGGGCTACGTCGGCTCCCGGCTCGTACCCCACCTGCTCGAGATCGGTTGGCACGTCAAGGTTCTCGCGCGCAGACCCGAACGTCTCACGGTGCACGCATGGGGCGACCAGGTCGACGTCGTACCTGGTGACGCTGCCGATCCTGACACGCTGCGCCGTGCGCTTGCTGACGTCGACGTGGCCTACTACCTGCTCCACTCGATGGACGGCGGTGGCGACCTCAGCCGTCGCGACCACGATCTCGCGACCACGTTCGCGTCGGTGGCGCACGAACGGTCGGTCGGACGCATCGTCTACCTCGGCGGCCTGCATCCCTCCGGCCGGCTGTCCGAGCACCTTGCGTCGCGGACCGACGTCGGCGAAGTCTTCCTCGCTTCCCCCGTGCCCGCCGCGGTCCTTCAGGCCGGCATCCTCATCGGCACCGGGTCGGCGTCCTTCGAGATGCTGCGACACCTGACCCACCGGCTGCCGGTCATGGTCACGCCGCGGTGGGTCACCAGCCGCATCCAGCCGATCGCGATCGCCGATGCCCTGCACTACCTTGCCGCCGCAGGCACACTGCCTGCCGACGTCGACCGCGCGTTCGACATCGGCGGACCGGACGTGCTCACGTACGAGCAGATGATTCAGCGGTACGTCGCCGTCGCCGGTCTGCGACCACGCCGCATCGTCGTCGTGCCCGTCCTCACACCCGCACTCGCGAGCCGGTGGGTCGGCCTCGTCACGCCCGTGCCCTCCGGCATCGCACGGCCGCTCGTCGACAGCCTCGTGCACGACGCCGTGTGCGACGAGCACGACCTCACCGACCTGGTGGGCGCACCCGCCGAGGGCGCGACGTCGTACGACGATGCGGTGCGTCGCGCTCTCGACGGCTCGCGTGACGGCCCAGAGTCGATCGACCCCGGCGACCCGTCGTGGGCCGGACCTCGCTAGACCCCACACGCCAAGGTCACGACCGTCATCGGACGGTGGCTCAGGGTGCTGGGCACGGCCCGGGCTCGACTTGGGGCTCGGCACCGGCCGGCACCCGCGGCAGCGGTGCGTCCTTCACGGTGTAGCCAGGCCCTGAGGCGTAGGACGTGAACGGTGCGGGAGCCTTCCCCGCTCGATGGCACTGCCCGTCCACGACACCCCAGGAGAACCCCATCCGATCGTGCCGCGTGCTGCGCGGGTCGTCGTACACCGTGAAGGACGCCCGCTCGCCGATGGGGAGGTCGCTGCCGCTGTCGATCAGCCCCGAGACCACAGCCACCGGACCGGTCGCCATCACGTAGTCGACCTTGACCGTCGCCCGATGATGGACGACGGTGCCGTCCGGCTTCGGCTCCGGGTGGTCGATGCTCACGCTGCCGCGAGCGTCGCCGAACACGATCCGCCCGTCGGCCACCTTGTAGGGATTGCCGTGGGCGTCAAAGGTGAAGCGCCGCAACGGGTTCTGCGGATCGACGCTGAACTTCACCCAGGCGTCACCCGTGACATGGCCCTCGGCCCGCTGCACGGTCGTACGGTCCGTCGCCGTCGCCGACGGCTGTGCGACGGCAGCTCCCGTGAGCGCCAGAGCTGCGACCGCGCCGACCGCCAGCGCACCCCCTGCTCGTCGAGAAGCGTTGCTGTGCATCATGATTCGTCCCTTCATCGAGTACGAGGCGCCATCGCCTCAGCCCGAAGGTCGCACGGCCGCGCGCGCTCGCCCTCCCTCCGGGGAGCCATGGCGACCCTCGGCAGAGCGAGTCGAAGGCGAGTGGAACCAGACGCGACGCAGGTCACGTCAACTCACCGCTGCGCGGCCACGAAGGCCGCTCCTGGACACCAAGGACGGCCATGAAGAAGAAGCTCGCAGCATCGATCCTCGCCGGCGCCAGCGTGGCGGCCGCAGGCGGACTCGCTCTCAGCAGCAACGCGGAGGCCGCCTCCAGCGTGCGCTACAGCGTCACCTCCCAGTGCAAGGGCACGATCATCGACTCCGGCTACCTGCGCGGGGGCCTGAACGGCCAGGTCGGCGGAGGTAAGTGGCAGCTGTGGTACTCCCCCAAGAACGGTGGCACCAACTGCGTCGTCGTCTATGACAACCTACCCGGCAAGCACAGCATGAGCGCAGGCCTGCGGCTGTCGGGAACGTCCAAGGGCAAGACCGACGCCGGGACGTTCAACACCTTTGCCGGAGGCGTCCAGGCCACCGATGCCAACAACCGATGCGTCATCATGTCCGGCCACGTCAACACCGGTCGCTACTCGCTGGCCACCATGGTCAACAAGAAGGGCAAGGTCGTCAGCGGCGTCAAGACGCACTGCGGCTGACCGAACGGGGTCCGCCAGAGCGGCGAATGTCGTTGCCGCACAACACGATCGGGCCCCGATGCGAACCTTGTCGCCTCGGGGCCCGATCGTTGTCGGCCGGTGATCAGCTGCAGCCGCTGGTGCTGCCGCAACCCTCGCAGACGTAGCACGAACCGGCGGGACGCATCTTGGTGCCGCACGTCATGCACATCGGCGCATCGGCCGCCTTGCCCTGGAACTTCTCCAGCAGCTCGGCGGAGGAGTGGATCTCGCTGGAGACCTCGCGTGCGTCAGCCGCACCCGAGCCGGACTTCACCTCGACCGCGCTCTCCTCGACCTCGACCTTCTTGGGTGAGGTCGGCGCCGCGGACTGGGAGTACGACTCGAACTCGCCCGCCACGTCGTCCTCGCCCTCGTCGGAGGTCGTGGAGTCGGCGTACGAACCCGTCTCGAGCTGGCGGGCACGCTCCTCGGCGGAGTGGATGCCCATGAAGGACCGGGTCTCGAAGTCGAGGTGGTCCAGCGCCAGGCGACGGAAGACGTAGTCCATGATCGACTGCGCCATCCGCACGTCCGGGTCATCGGTCATGCCAGCGGGCTCGAACCGCATGTTGGTGAACTTCTCGACGTAGGTCTCCAGCGGCACGCCGTACTGCAGCGCCACCGAGACGGCCACCGAGAAGGCGTCCATCACGCCGGCAAGGGTCGAGCCCTGCTTGCCGAACTTCAGGAAGATCTCGCCCAGCTCGCCGTCCTCGTGCGTGCCCGCGGTGAGGTAGCCCTCGGCGCCACCGACCGCGAACGACGTCGTCTGGCTGCTGCGACGCTTGGGCAGACGCTTGCGGATCGGACGGTACTCGACGACCTTCTCGACCGCGGCCTCAGCAGGCTTGTCCTCCGCCTTCTTCTTGCCGTCGGACAGCGGCTGACCGACCTTGCAGTTGTCGCGGTAGACCGCCAGGGCCTTCAGGCCGAGCTTCCAACCCTCCATGTGCACCTCGGCGATGTCCTCGACGGTCGCCGACTCGGGCAGGTTGACCGTCTTGGAGATCGCGCCGGACAGGAACGGCTGGGTCGCGGCCATCATGCGCACGTGACCCATCGGGCTGATGGCCCGCTCGCCCATCGCACAGTCGAAGACCTCGTAGTGCTCCGGCTTGAGGCCGGGAGCGTCGATGACGTGGCCCTTGTCGGCGATGTGCTCGACGATCGCCTCGATCTGCTCGGTCTGGTAGCCGAGCTTCTTCAGCGCGCGCGGGATGGTCTGGTTGACGATCTGCATCGAGCCGCCACCGACGAGCTTCTTGAACTTGACCAGCGAGAAGTCCGGCTCGATGCCGGTCGTGTCGCAGTCCATCATGAAGCCGATCGTGCCGGTCGGTGCGAGCACCGATGCCTGCGCATTGCGGTAGCCGTGCTTCTCACCGAGCTCGATGACATCGGCCCAGGCCTTCGTCGCGGCCTTGTGGATGTCGCCGTCCATCGCGTCGAGCGTGCGCACCTCGTCGTTGGCCGCGCGGTGCTTGCGCATGACGCGCTTGTGGGCCTCGGAGTTGCGCGCGTAGCCGGCGTACGGGCCGACGACGGCAGCGATCTCGGCCGAACGCTTGTACGCGGCCCCGGTCAGCAGCGAGGTGATTGCCGCCGCGAGGCTGCGGCCGCCCTCGGACTCGTAGCCGTGGCCGGTGGCCATCAGCAGCGCGCCGAGGTTGGCGTAGCCGATGCCGAGCTGGCGGTAGTCGACCGTGGTCTTGCCGATCGACTCCGTCGGGAAGTCGGCGAAGCAGATCGAGATGTCCATCGCGGTGATGACCAGCTCGACGACCTTCTGGAAGGTCGCGGTGTCGAACGTGTCGTCGTCCTTGAGGAACTTCAGCAGGTTGAGGCTCGCCAGGTTGCACGAGGAGTTGTCGAGCGACATGTACTCCGAGCAGGGGTTGGACGCCGTGATGCGACCGGTCTCGGGGTTGGTGTGCCAGTCGTTGATCGTGTCGTCGTACTGCAGACCCGGGTCCGCGCACTCCCACGCGGCCTGGTTGATCTTGTCGAACAGCTCGCGCGCGTCGACCTCCTCGATGACCGAGCCGTCGCTGCGCGAGGTGAGGCCGAACGTGGTGCCGTCGGCCACCGCGCGCATGAATGCATCGCTCACGCGCACCGAGTTGTTGGCGTTCTGGTACTGGACCGAGGTGATGTCCTTGCCACCGAGGTCCATGTCGAACCCGGCGTCGCGCAGCGCGCGGATCTTGTCCTCCTCGCGCGCCTTGGTCTCGACGAATTCCTCGATGTCGGGGTGGTCCACGTCGAGGACGACCATCTTGGCCGCGCGCCGCGTGGCGCCACCGGACTTGATGGTGCCCGCCGAGGCGTCGGCACCGCGCATGAACGACACCGGGCCCGAGGCCGTACCACCGCTGGAGAGGAGCTCCTTGGAGGAGCGGATGCGCGAGAGGTTGAGGCCGGCGCCGGAGCCACCCTTGAAGATGAACCCCTCTTCCTTGTACCAGTTGAGGATCGAGTCCATCGAGTCGTCGACCGACAGGATGAAGCAGGCCGAGACCTGCTGGGGGCTCTTGGTGCCGACGTTGAACCACACCGGCGAGTTGAACGCGAACACCTGGTGCAGCAGCGCCCATGTCAGCTCGTGCTCGAAGATCTCGGCGTCGTCGTCGGACCGGAAGTAGCCGTGGTCCTTGCCGGCCTTGACGTAGGTCAGGACGACCCGGTCGATCAGCTGCTTGAGGCTCTTCTCACGCACGTCGGAGCCCAGCGCCCCACGGAAGTACTTGGTCGTGACGATCGTCGAGGCGTTGAGCGACCAGAAGTCCGGGAACTCCACACCGCGCTGCTCGAAGATCGTCTCGCCCGTCTTCCAGTTCTGCTGGACGACGTCGCGCGACTCCCAGGTCACCTCGTCATAGGGGTGCACACCTGGCTGGGTGAAGATCCTCTCGACCTTCACGCCCTTGGTCCTGCGACGAGCCTGCGACTGCGTGCGCGCCGTCTCGGTCATGGTGACTCTCCCTCTCCTCGTACTCACTGATCGTCTCGCTGACCACTGACAGTGGTCGTGTCGTCCTGGGAGGCCCCCTGGGCCTCGATGCGCAGCAGCGTGATCGCCGACTCGAAGTCCTCCAGCGAGTCGAACGCCTGGTAGACGCTCGCGAACCGCAGGTAGGCGACCTCGTCGAGCTGCCGCAGCGGGCTGAGGATCTCCAGCCCGACGTCGTGCGCGTCGATCTCGGCCACACCCTTGGCCCGGATCGACTCCTCGACCTGCTGCGCGAGCAGGGCGAGCTGGTCATCACTCACCGGCCGGCCCTGGCAGGCCTTGCGCACACCGCTCATGACCTTGCCCCGCGCGAACGGCTCACTCGCCCCCGACCGCTTCACGACGGTCAGGCTGGCGTTCTCGACGGTCGAGAACCGCTTGCCACAGCTCGGGCACTGGCGGCGCCTCTTGATGCAGGTGCCGTCCTCGTTGGTGCGGCTGTCGACCACCCTGCTGTCGGTGTGCCGGCAGAACGGACAGTGCATGACACCCACTTCCTCTCGACGGCGTCGCCACGACCCCAGCCACCCTTCCGACAACAGTCACGAGGGCATAGGAATGCCCGGGCAACCGCAGCGGGAGACCCCCTCACAGCCGGCTCCTGTGGATATCCGGTGGACAGCTTGGGGACTAGATGTGGATGACTTACAGCCGTGTAACTACTAGATGTAGGGATGCTAAGTCGTCGCGGACCTACGATGCAACACCCGGTCGGGGTCGTGTTGCGGCGGCCCGCAAACGTGCAGGTCAGGGGCTCGCCACGCCTCGACACGGCGCGTCGCCGCACCCCTCGCGGGGCGCGCAGGGCGCGGCTACGATGCACAGGCATGGGGTGGAGAGCCGAGCTGAAGCGAGTCCGCGGCGACCGACTGGCACGCACGATCGCCCGCGCCCACGACGACAAGCTCGACCGACTGATCGCGCACAGCGAGCGCCAGGCCGACCTGCTCGATCGGCTGCTAGCACGGCAGACGCAGCAGGACGCCACCATCGCCGAGCTGCGCACGCGCGTCGAAGCGCTCACACCCACAGCATCCGACGCCACGCCGAGCCCATCGGCGGGCACCTCCGACCAGGACTCCTGGCGCACCAAGGCCCAGGTGGGCGAGCTCGGGTTCCACGTGCATGACACGTTCCGGCAGCACGACGAGCAGTGGTGGCCAGTCATCGACGGAGAGTGGCGCGAGATGGGCTTCAGCCCCGAGGGCTGGCGCGACCGCACGGTCGTCGACGTCGGTGCCGGCTCGCGACTGCGCTCGTTGTGGTTCGAGGGCGCGTCGATCATCGCGATCGAGCCGCTCGCCGACCAGTACATGGAGCAGGTCGCCTGGAGCGACCTCACCCGAGCCACCGAGGTCTACTCGGTGCCCGGTGAGACCTTCGTCCCGGAGGTCGAGGGACGCGCAGACCTCGTCGTCTCGATCAACGCTCTCGACCACGGGTACGACCTCGCCACCTCGATCGGCAACATCGGCCGTTACCTCAAGCCCGGTGCCACCGCCTTCGTGTCGTTCGACATGCACGACACGGTGACCGACGAGATGCACCCCATGGTCGTACGCCACGACGACCTCGTCGAGCTGTTCCCCCGGATCGGCCTCAAGCTGGTCCGCACCGCCGAGCACAGCCGCCGCTACCACGGCGCCACCGGCCCCAAGGCTCGGCACTACTGGTTGCAGCAGGCCTGACACCCACGTCGTTCGCGTCGACTCACGACCCGCTGGGGACCACGAGGGTCTGCCCTGCGTTGACCTCGAGCGAGCTCAGACCGTTGGCCAGCTGGAAGCGCACGACCGCCTCCCCCACCGGCAGCTCCGGCAACCGGGCGTGAGCGATCTCGCTCAACGTCTGCCCCTCGGCCACCGTCACGGTGGACGTAGACGGGGTCGGACCGGCTGCGATCGCGGCCGACGCCATGATCACTCCGAGCGCCGCGATCACGCCGGCCAGAGCCAGCACGAGACGACCACGCGCGGTCAGGCGCAGCCGGGGCTGCCCGGCCCGGGTCAGCAGGTCGGGAACGACCCTGAGGTGTCGCACCTGGGGCGCCGCGGGAGCACGCTGGGGAACCTCCCATGCGGTGACTGCACTCATGACATCCTCCTCGAGACGAACACCTGTGCGATGGAACGCTTGTACGAGTTGTAGCACGGGTGTTCGAACAAGTCCAGGTTGTGCGACGCGACATACGTCGTACAGGTGTTTGAGAACTGTGTCCGAACTCCATAGGCTGCTCTCACAGAACAGGACTGAACCAGCGACCACCGACAGCCCCTGATTTCCCAGGGCGTCCGGCCGCAGACCCACGGGGAACGAGGACGCCGAGATGGCCAAGATCCATGAGATGCCGGAGCCGGACAGCCACAGCCTGACCACGCGCCAGCGCAAGGTGCTGGAGGTCATCCGCAGCTCGATCGACCGCCGCGGCTACCCGCCGAGCATGCGTGAGATCGGCCAGGCCGTCGGGCTCACGTCACCCAGCTCGGTCGCTCACCAGCTCTCGATGCTCGAGCGCAAGGGCTACCTGCGTCGCGACCCGATGCGACCGCGTGCCATGGAGGTCGTCTCCCCCGACCTCGGCAAGCGCCAGCGCGGATACCGCGGGCAGGCGGTCGGTGCCGCCGAGGAGTCCTCGATCGACGAGACCGGCATCAACGACGAGCAGCCGGAGCCCTCGTTCATCCCGGTCGTCGGTCGGATCGCCGCCGGGGGCCCGATCCTCGCCGAGGAGGTCGTCGACGACGTCTTCCCCCTGCCTCGTCAGGTCGTCGGCGAGGGTGACCTGTTCCTGCTCAAGGTCGTCGGCGACTCGATGGTCGATGCCGCGATCTGCGACGGCGACTGGGTCGTGGTCCATCAGCAGCAGACCGCCGACAACGGTGACATCGTGGCGGCGATGCTCGACAACGAGGCGACGGTCAAGACGTTCAAGCGCACCAAGGGCAAGGTGTGGCTGATGCCTCACAACGACGCGTACGAGCCCATCGACGGCGACGACGCCACCATCCTCGGTCGCGTGACTGCGGTGCTGCGCAAGGTCTGAGGCGGGGACTCAGCCGATCAGCTTGCGGCGCAGGTCCAGGGCCGTGGTGGCGTACGCCATCGCGGCTCCGCTGCGTGGCACCTGCGCGTCGTGGGCGACCATGTTGCGCCCGTTGCGCAGCGCAATGGCGGCCTCGACGTAGGCGTCGTTGACCAGGCCGTGTCGCCGCAGCGTCTCCAAGGAGTCCTCGAGGCGGGACCGGGTCCTGATCGACTCGTCGTGCGCGCGGGCGACCGCATTGATGTGGTGGTCCAGCTGCTCCCACGAACGGATCACCAGTCCCGAGGGGTTGCTCCGGCCCAGGACGTCCCACTCGTGCGGAAGCCGGCCCTCCTGCTCGGGCGGCACCGGCCAGTACTGCATCGGTGGGGGCAACGGCCGGTGAGGCGTACTCGGTGGCACGGGCTCGGCGTCCGCCTCCGGTGCGGTGGCCCCGTCGCCGGCCGGCCGGTCAGTCGGCGGCGCAGTCGGCGACGTGGCCGGACCTGCCGGCGAGAACGGCTCGCGGTTGCCGACGGCGCTGGCGCTGCTGCGCTCGGCACCCTCGAGCTCGCGCACGAACTCCGCGGACGCGATCGGGCTGTCGACCTTGGTCATGCGGTCGATGAGGCCCCTCACCTTGTCCCTGAACACCAGGAGCACGACGAGCACCACGACGGGCCAGCTGAGCACGGCACGGATCAGGTTGATCAGATCGGTCCAGGTGGGCTGCTGCATGGGTCCGTCCCGTTCGCCGAGGCTCCGGTCGAACCCCTGTGCGGTCGACCCTACTGATCGAGCGCGGCCTCGAGGGCCTGCAGCGTCGCACCCAGCGGAGCGTCGACCTTGATGGTCGTCTCGGCCTCACCGCGGGTGCGTCCGCGCGTGACCACGGCGACCGGCAGGGAGAGCCGCGCGGCGCGGCGTACGAACCGGTAGCCCGACATCACCATCAGCGAGGAGCCCAGGACGAGCAGACCGCGCGACGCCTCGACCTCGCGAAAACACCGCTCCACCAACGGTTTGGGGACGGACTCACCGAACATCACCACGTCGGGCTTGAGCTTGTCCGACCCGCAGATCACGCAGTGCACCAGCCGGAACGTCGCAGCCAGCTCGTCGGAGATGACGACGTCACCGTCGGGACGGATCTCGCCGTCGACGTCACGGTCGAACCCGGGGTTGGCCAGGGTGAACCACTCGTCGACCGTCGTACGCCGGTAGTGCTCGCCGCAGGTCATGCACACGACCTGGTCGAGCGACCCGTGCAGCTCGATGACGTCGGTGGCGCCGGCCTCCTGGTGCAGCCCGTCGACGTTCTGGGTGATCACGGTGCCGAGCAGGCCGCGGCGCTGAAGACGAGCGACGACCTCGTGACCGACGTTGGGTCGAGCCCGGGCGAACCGTCGCCAGCCGACGTAGCTGCGTGCCCAGTAGCGTTGCCGCGCCTGCGTCGAGCCGAGCAGCTCGGAGGCGGACATCGGCGTGATCCGACGTTCGCCGTCCGGGCCGCGGTAGTCCGGGATGCCGGACTCGGTGGACAGGCCGGCACCGGTCAGACCGACGAGCCCGCCCGTGCGGACGAGCTCGATCATCGACTCCCACGTCCGGACGTCGACCCCCTGCGGGCGGGTCGCACTCGTGTCGGTCACTCCCGCAGTATCGCGCCCGGTCGGGACGGACGCCGCGACGGGGGACGGGAGCACAGCCCGCAGCGGGTAGGGGACGATCCAGGCCATGGATCACGGCCGCAGCACATCAAGTGGCACTCGGTAACTCAGAGTTATAGAATATCTGCATGATCGATGCCGCCGGCCTACGCGTGATGCGCGCCATCTCCGACGAGGGCAGCTTCACCGCTGCCGCCGCCTCCCTGGGCTACTCCCAGCCTGCGATCTCCCAGATGGTGCGCCGACTCGAAGAACGCACCGGCACCGTCCTGGTCGAGCGCCTCGGCCGCACCGTCCGTCTCACCGAGGCGGGTACGGTCCTGGCCCGCCACGCCGGACCCGTCCTGTCCGCGCTCGAGGCCGCCGAGGCCGAGGTCGCCGCGATCGCGGGCCTGCGCTCGGGTCGCGTACGACTGATGGCCTTCCCGTCCTCCTCCTCGACCCTGGTCCCCCGTGCGCTGGCCCTGGTCAAGAAGCGCTTCCCCGACGTGCAGGTCACCTTCGCCGAGGCCGAGCCGCCGGAGTCGCTCGCGGCGCTGCGCGCCGGCGAGTGCGACCTCGCCGTCGCGTTCGCCTACGAAGGCGACGAGCTGCCCCGCGGTGAGGAGGACCTGGACGCGTTCACGATCCGACCGCTGCTCGTCGACGAGGTCCGCCTGGCGGTCTCCAAGGACCATCCGCTCGCCCAGGCCAAGACCGCCAAGATGGCCGACCTGGCGCAGGAGCCCTGGATCGCCGGCTGCCCGCGCTGTCGAGGACACCTGCTCTCCCTCGCTGCGCGTGAGGGGTTCGCGCCCGAGGTGGCGTTCGAGACCGAGGACTACGTCGCCGTGCTCGGACTGGTCGCCGAGGGTCTCGGCGTCGCCCTCGTGCCCGACCTCATCCTGCGCTCCGCGAGCAACCCCGGCGTCGTGACGCTCCCGATCGACCCGGCCAGCCGTCGTACGGTCCATGCCGTGACCACCCCTGACCTCCAACGCGTTCCGGCCGTTCAGGCCACGCTCGAGGCCCTCAACGAAGCCGCCCAGCTCACCTGCTGACCGAGGATGCACGGCGTCCTCGACGGATTCGGAGTCATCGGCGCCGTCATCGGGGTCGGCTTCCTGCTGGCCCACACCGGCGTTCTCGACGCAGCGTCACAACAGCTGCTGGCTCGGCTGGTCTTCTTCATCGCCACTCCGTGCCTGCTGTTCACACTGCTGCTCCAGGCTGACCTGCACCGCGTGTTCTCGCCCGGACTCCTGGTGGCGTTCGGCAGTGTCGTCGTCGCGGCCGGCGTCTATGTCGCACTCGCGCGCCTGATCTGGCGGCGCACCGCCGCCGAGACCGTCATCGGAGCCCTGTGCTCGGCGTACGTCAATGCCGGCAACCTCGGGCTGCCGATCGCGGTGTACGTCATCGGGAGCGGGGCGGCCATCGCGCCGATCCTGCTCATGCAGCTGCTCGTGCTCACGCCCGTCGCGTTCGCGCTCCTGGACACGCTGACCTCCGGGCGGCGCCCCGTGTGGTGGCGCGTGCTCGCCCAGCCGGCGCGCAACCCCATCACGGTCGGATGCTTCCTCGGAGTGGCTCTCGCGCTCACGGGCTGGAAGCCGCCGACCGTCGTGCTCGACCCGGTGACGATGATCGGCGAGATGGCCGTACCCGCGGCTCTGCTCGCCTACGGGGTCTCGTTGCGGCTCGGCCCACGGCCGCTCACCGGCGGGTCCGCCGTCGAGCTGGGGGTCGTGCTGCTGCTCAAGGTCGTCGTCCAGCCGGTCGCGGCCTGGGTGCTCGCTGCAGGAGTGTTCGGGATGAGTGGCAAGGACCTGCTCGCTGCGGTCGTGGTCGCGAGCCTGCCGACCGCGCAGAACATCTTCGTCTACGCGACGAGGTACGAGCGGGGCGAGCTGCTGGCACGGGACTCGATCTTCGTGACGACCATCGCGTCGGTGCCGGTGCTGCTCGGCATCGCGGCTGTGCTGGCGTGAGCGGTCACCCTGGGCGCGCGATCATCGGACGCCCACCCCGTACGACGATCGCCACGTCTCCCCCACGATCGGTCCTCAGCACGGTCGAGCCGCTGTCGCGCAGCAGATCCAGAGTGCGTGCTGCGGGGTGTCCGTAGTCGTTGTCGGCGCCCACGCTGATCACGGCCAACGGCGCACGCACCGCACGCATGAGGTCGGCGTCCTGGTTGGACGACCCGTGATGCGCGACCTTCAGGACACTGATCGGGAGCGAGCCCGGATCGAGCGCGAGCGCCCTGCGCACCTGTGCTTGTGCCTCACGCTCGGTGTCACCGAGGAACAGCATGCGGACCCCGGCGGTCTCGACGTCGAGGACGACGGACGCGTTGTTCTGCACCGATCCTTCGTGAATCTCCCTGGCAGGCCACAGAACTCGCGCTCGAACACCGTTCCAGGTCAGCGTGTCGCCCGTCCGCAGCTCGCGCACCGGGACCTGCGCTGCTGCCGCGACCCGGCGCACGTCGGGCTCCTGCGACGGCTCGTCCCTGCGTCCCGTGCCGTCGGTGTCGTGCACGTCGGTCGTGAACACCTCTCGCGCCGGGCGGTCTGTCAGAGCACCCGCCAGTCCCCCGACGTGGTCGGCGTGGAAGTGCGTGAGCACGACCGCGTCGAGAACCCGCACGTCGAGGGCGTCGAGGCAGCGGTCGATCGAGGCCGGGTCAGGACCGACGTCGATGAGGACACCGGAGTGCTCACCGGTGCGCAGCACGCCACCGTCGCCCTGGCCGACGTCACACGCGACGTAGACCCAGCCTGGCGCCGGCCAGCCCAGCGCGGGCAGCGGTGTCCACGCCGCCACGAGCAGCACGACCGAGGCAGCGGCCACGACCGGGTGGCGTACGGCGTGAAGGGCGAGCGCCGGGCCGGCGAACAGCAGGATCAGCACCAGCCCCGCCAGCAGGAAGGCCCCTGCAGCGCCGTCCGGCCACGGCAGTGCCCCGAACGGCACAGCGGCGAAGACGTGCGCGATCGTCGCGATGCCCCACGCCGGAACGCCCGCGCACCACGCGGGGACCATCGCCACGGTCGTCGACAGCGGCGCCACGACGACCGTGATGACGCCGGCGATGGTCGCCGGCGCCACCCACGGCGCAGCGAGCAGGTTGGCCGGGACTCCCACGACGCTCACCGAGCCCTGCAGCAGCACGATGACCGGTGCACAGACCGCCTGCGCGGCGACCGGGACCGCGATCGCGTCACCGAGGGGGCGCAGGCGGTCAGGCAGGAAGCGCGCGAACCACGCGCCCCACGGCCGCGCGAACAGGATGAGCCCGAGAGTCGCGAGCGCCGACAGCGCGAACCCGTAGGAGACCGCGAGCCACGGATCGACACACAGCAGCGCGATCACGGCTGTCGACAGCGCTGCGGGTGCCGCGTGCGGACGTGACATCGACATCCCGATGAGACCCACCACGCCCATCGCTGATGCTCGCACCACACTCGGCTCGGGTCGGCACAGCAGCACGAACAGGACGAGGGCGAGCAGGCAGAACGGCAACCGCCAGCGGCGTGGGATGCGCAGCCAGCCGCACGTCCACAGGACGGCCATGAGCACGATCGTGACGTTGCTGCCGCTGACGGCGTTGAGGTGGGTCATGCCCGTGGCTCGCATGTCGTCGTCGAGCTCTGGCGGCAGCCGGCTGGTGTCTCCGATCACCAGGGCCGGCACGAGCCCGCGTGGGTCAGCGGGCAGGTGGTCGGTGGCGTCGCGCAGGTCGGAGCGCACGGACTCGACTCCGCGCGTGACGATGCCGGGTCGGGTGAGAACGGTTGGCGGAGAACGAGACTCGGCGATGGCCTCGACATCGGAACCAGCGTCTTCGGGAGCCAGCCTGACCAGAGCGCGCACACGCTCGTGCCAGTGCACCGACAGCCAGCTCTCGTCGCCGAACAGCAGGACCGGCGTACGAGGGGTGCTGCGCTGTCCGCGCCCGACCACCTCGCGGACCGACAGCCTGACCATGACCGTAGGACCGTCGCGGCCTGGGCGTGACATCGCGACCTCTCGCGGGTCGGACACGACGACGGCCTCGATGGTGGCGACCGCGCGGCGCTGGGCGAGCTCGGGCACCGCCCCCGCCTGACGAGTGGCCATGTGCGCTGCGGTGGCGACGAGGACGAGGGCGATGGCTGCGCAGCACAGGCCCGCGACGAGGCCAGCCTTGGGCACCCGGACACGCAGGGCGATGAGTGTGCCTGCCGCGGCAGTGCACGCCGCGATCGTCAGGACCGTCGGACTCGCCCGGACGCCGAGGATGACGGCGACCCACGCGGCACCGGCCGGGGCCAGCAGGCGGACGTCGAGTCCCACCTCAGACACGCACGAGCGGGCGGAGCTGAGCCATCAGCTTGTCCCCGATCCCGCTCACCTCGGTCAGCTCGTCGACGCTGGTGAACCTTCCGTTGTCCGTGCGCCACTGGACGATCCGCGCGGCGATGACCGGGCCGACTCCCGGCAACGCGTCGAGGGCGCCCGCGTCGGCAGTGTTGAGGTCGACCGGACCGGACGCCCCGCCGCCGTCGCCGGCCGGTGCTCCGCTCGCCGGTGCAGCGCCGTCGGCGACGGCAGGACCTCCGGGCGCGGCCGTGACCGCCTCGCCCGGACGAGGCACCACGACCTGCTCACCGTCGACCACGGGGCGGGCCAGGTTGACGTGCGTCAGGTCGGCCTTGCCGGTCGCGCCGCCCGCGGCACTCACCGCATCCTGCACGCGTGCGCCCGGCGCCAGCCGCACCACGCCTGGGCGCTGCACCTGACCGACGACGTGCACCAGCACTGCGGTCGGCGCAGACGCCGCGCCCGTGGCAGCACCAGCAGCCGAACCGCCCCGAACCGACGAGGACGACGTGGCGGCGTCTCGTCCGAGGGCCGAACCCGTCGTGCTCGTGGCCGTGGAGGTCGGCAGCAGTCCACGCGCCGGCTCGGGCTGAGCCATCGTGCGTACCCACATCATCCGACCGCCGAGCACGACCGCTGCTGCGACGACCAGCACGAGGACCGCGACGAGTGCCAACCGACTCGGCTCGACCTGCGCGTCCTGCAGGCTGCTCGGTGTCCTGACCAGGGGTGCGTGCGGTCGAACCTTGGGCGGATCGTCCGCAGCGCGTTGATGGCGCCCGCGAGAAGCCGAGTCGGCGCCCCCTCGCTCGCGCACGCTCGTACGCCGCCCCCGGGCGTCGTGCACACTGGACTCCTCGGGCACCCAGCCGCCGCGCCGGGCACGGTCGACCTCCCCGAGCACGGCTGCGAGTCGGTCGGGCGGAGGGCTGGTGGTCCGGCGGGTTCCCATGAGCCAGACCGTAGGGACAGGTGCACTGCTCGCGCTGGACCGAGCAGCGCACCTGTGGACAACCTCAGGCGCAGGTCACCGGCTGTGGACCGTCACAGGTGGGTCGCGCCGATGACCGGTGCCGGACCGGCCCACGGGCTCGCGGCCACCGCGATGGTGCCGGGCCCGACGTGCGTCCCGACGACAGCACCCAGGTCGACGCTCACAGCGCGGCGCACGTGCGGCAGCCGAGCCCGTAGACGCTGCTGCAGGCCATCGGCGCGGGCGGTCGAGTCCAGGTGGTGCACCGCGATCTCGACGCCGAACGGAGCGTCCATCTCCTCGACCGCTGCGACCACGAGCTGCTCGAGCCGCGCGATCGCCTTGGACGCCGTACGAACCCGCTCCAGCGGCTCGATCTGCCCGTCGGCGAGCCGCAGGATCGGCTTGATCGACAGCGCCGAGCCCAGCAGGGCCGACGCCTTGCCGATGCGCCCGCCGCGCCGCAGGTGCTCGAGGGTGTCGACGTAGAGCAGGCCGACCGCCGCCGTACTGCGTTGGCCGGCCGCACGCGCGACGACGTCGGGCGGAGCGCCCGCCGCGGCGTAGCGAGCGGCCGTCTCGACGCCGAACCCCAGGCCCATGCCCACCGACCTGGAGTCGACGACGGTCACCGGCACCGGCGCGTCGACCGCAGCCAGACGGGCTGAGGACGCCGTCGCCGACATCGAGCTCGACAGGTGCACCGACACGATGTGGTCGGCCCCTGCGGCGGCGACCTTCTCGTAGGTGTCGAGGAACTCACCGGGTGAAGGCTTGGCCGTCGTCACGGGCCGACGCGCGCGGAGTGCGTCGGCCACCTCGGCGGAGCTGATCTGCAGACCTTCGGTGCGAGAGCGTCCGTCGACGACAACGTGCAGCGGCACCACGTGGATGCCGAGCTCGGCGAGTGAGCCGAGCGGGATGCACGCCGTCGAGTCCGTGACCACCGCGACCGTCATGTCGTCTGCTTCAGCCTGCGACGATGTTGACCAGCTTCGGGGCGCGCACGATCACCTTGCGAATCTGCTTGTCGCCCAACGCCTCTCGCACCTTCTGGCTCTCACGCGCAAGGCTTTCGAGATCGGACTCGCTGATCGTCGGCGGCACCTGCAGGCGGTCGCGCACCTTGCCCTCGATCTGCACGACGCACGTGACCAGGTCGTCGACCAGCAGCGCCGGGTCGGCGACGGGGAACGGTTCGTACGCGATGGTCTGCTCGTGCCCGAGCCGCTCCCACAGCTCCTCGGCGATGTGCGGTACGAGGGGTGCCGCCATCTGCACGGTCGGCTCGAGCACGGCACGCGGAGCGACGCCGCCCTTGGTGATCGCGTTGTTGAGCTCGATCAGCTTGGCCGTTGCAGTGTTGAACTGCAGTGCCTCGTAGTCCTTGCGCACTCCGTCGATCGTCTTGTGCAGCAACCGATTCAGCGCCTCGTCCGGAGCGTCGTCACTGACGCGGAGGGCGCCGGTCTCCTCGTCGACGACGTTGCGCCACAGCCGCTGCAGGAACCGCTGGGAGCCCACGACCGCCCGCGTCTCCCACGCGCGCGACTGGTCCAGCGGACCGCCGGACATCTCGTACAGGCGGAAGGTGTCCGCGCCGTACTCGTCGCACATCTCGTCGGGTGTCACGACGTTCTTGAGCGACTTGCCCATCTTGCCGTACTCACGCGTGACCGGCTTGCCCTGCCAGGTGTAGGTGGTCCGGCCGTCCTCGACGTGCTCCTCGACCTCGGCTGCAGGCACCGGCTGGCCGCGGTGGTCGCGGTAGGCGTAGGCCTGGATGTAGCCGTGCGTGAAGAGCCGACGGAACGGCTCGTCCGAGGAGATGTGGCCCAGGTCGTGCAGCACCTTGTGCCAGAACCGGGCATAGAGCAGGTGCAGGACCGCGTGCTCAGCGCCGCCGATGTAGAGGTCGACACCACCCGGGTCGCCGGCCTGTCCCTGACCCGCACCACGGCCCGGTCCCATCCAGTACTGCTCGACCTCAGGGTCGACGAAGCGCTGCGTGTTGCCGGGATCGGTGTAGCGCAGCTCGTACCAGCACGAACCCGCCCAGTTGGGCATCGTGTCGGTCTCACGCCGGTACGTCTTGACGCCGTCGCCCAGGTCGAGCTCGACCTCGACCCACTCCTCAGCGCGCGACAGCGGCGACTCGGGCATCGAGTCGGCGTCGTCGGGCTCGTACGTCTTGGGCGAGTAGTCGGCGACCTCGGGCAGCTCGACCGGCAGCATCGAGTCGGGCACCGAGTGAGCCCGGCCGTCCTCGTCGTAGACGATCGGGAACGGCTCGCCCCAGTAGCGCTGACGGCTGAACAGCCAGTCGCGCAGCTTGTAGGTGATGGTGCCGTGGCCGGCGCCGTCGGCCTCGAGCAGCGCGATCACCGCGTCCTTGGCGTCCTCGATCTCCTTGCCGTCCAACGAGATCCGCTCATTGGTGGAGTTGATGATCGGGCCGCTGCCGGTGAATGCGGCGTCCTCGTCGTGGCCCTCGTGCGGCTGCACCGTGCGGACGTAGGGCAGGTCGTACTTCTTGGCGAAGTCCCAGTCGCGCGGGTCCTCACCGGGAACGCCCATGACCGCGCCCGTGCCGTAGCCCATCAGGACGTAGTCGGCGATGAAGACCGGGACCTGGCGACCGGACACCGGGTTCGTCGCGAACGCCCCGGTGAACACGCCCGTCTTGGACTTGTCGTCGGTCTGCCGCTCCAGGTCGCTCTTGCGCATCGCCGCGCGCTGGTACGCCGACACGCCGGCCCGCGGGTCGGCGGCGCCGTCGGTCCACGCCTCCTGGGTGCCCTCGGGCCATGCGTCCGGGACCAGCGACTCGACCAGCGGGTGCTCGGGCGCGAGCACCATGAACGTCGCACCGAAGATCGTGTCGGGACGGGTCGTGAAGACCTCGACGCCCGTATCAACGCCGTCGACCGCAAACGTGATCGCCGCGCCGTGCGAGCGCCCGATCCAGTTGCGCTGCATCAGCTTGATCGACTCGGGCCAGTCGACGCGGTCCAGGTCATCGGTGAGCCGGTCGGCGTACGCCGTGATGCGCATCATCCACTGCGAAAGGTTGCGCCGGAACACAGGCATGTCACCGCGTTCGGTGAGGCCCTCGTTGGTGACCTCCTCGTTGGCGACGACCGTGCCCAGGCCGGGTGCCCAGTTGACCGGCACCTCGCGCTTGTACGCCAGGCGGCGGCTGTCGATCGCGTCACGCTGCTCGGCGTTGTCGAGCTCGGCCCACGGGCGACCGTCCGGCGTCGGCACGCTTCCCCGCTCGAACTCCTCGACCAGCTCGGTGACCGGACGTGCGCGGCCGGCCGACTCGTCGTACCAGGCGTTGTAGATCTGCAGGAAGATCCACTGGGTCCAGCGGTAGTAGTCCGGGTCGATCGTCGAGATCCGGCGGCGCTGGTCGTAGGACAGGCCGAGCTGGCGCAGCTGGCGGGTGAAGACCCTGATGTTGTCCTCGGTGGTCTTGCGCGGGTGCTGACCGGTCTGGACGGCGTGCTGCTCGGCCGGCAGCCCGAACGCGTCGAACCCCTGGGTGAACAGGACGTTCTTGCCGGTCGTGCGCTGGTAGCGCGCGTAGACGTCGGTCGCCACGAACGGCAGCGGGTGGCCGACGTGCAGCCCGGCACCACTGGGGTAGCTGAACATGTCCTGGACCATGACCTTGTCGCGGCCGTCGGCGTGCTCAGGGTCGGCCCACGGCCCCGCCGGGTTGGGCGCCTCGAAGGTGCCGTCCTGCTCCCACCGGTCCTGCCAGCGGCGCTCGATCTCACCGGCCAGGGCGGCGGTGTAACGGTGCTGGGGCTCCTGCTCAGTCATGGGTCTTCCTCGGATGCTCGTCTTCGGTCAGCAGCGCGCACGGACTCGCGACATGAGAAAACCCCTCGCACAGGGAGGGGTTGGCCGCGTTGAGGTCCGTCCAGGTCAACGCGGCTGGCTAAGGAGCTGCAGCTGCTGCATGGTGCAGAGCCTAGCGCAAGCCCTGCGAGCGCCACGATCGGCGCGGGTACGACGACGGCCGCCGCCCCGAGCGGGGCAGCGGCCGTCGTACGTGTCAGTGCTCGAGGCTCACAGGCTCGAGAACTTCTTGGCCATCGCCGACTTCTTGTTGGCGGCCTGGTTCTTGTGCAGGACGCCCTTGGAGACGGCCTTGTCGAGCTTGCGCGAGGCGTCGCGCAGAGCGGTCTCGGCGGCCTGCTTGTCGCCGGCGTCGGCAGCCTCGCGGAACTTGCGAATCCAGGTGCGCAGCTCGGACTTGTAGGCCCGGTTGCGCTCGGTGCGGACCGCGTTGGTCTTGATCCGCTTCATCTGCGACTTGATGTTTGCCACGAAAACTCTCTCTTGGTCGGAGCTGCTTCTGTCATGAGGGCGACAGACGCGGTTCGGGATGGGGCGTGGGGACACTCGGGCGGTGAACCGCGCTGGTGGTGCTGACGTACGCGCACGACCAGAGCGCGCACGCAAGGGAGAAATCTACCAGCGGCCCGCGCTGTGGGCCAAAACGAGCCGGAGCAGGCGGCGACGGTGCACGATGCTCAGGTGGCGACTCTGTTCATCGTGTGCGGCTTGCCCGGCAGTGGCAAGACCACCACCGCGCGACGCCTGGCGGACGAACGCGACGCGCTTCGCCTCAGCGCCGACAGCTGGATGATCGAACTCGGCCACTCGCTCTGGGATACCCAGGCTCGCGATCGTATCGAGCGACTTCAGTGGCAGGTCGGACAGGAGCTGTTGTCGCTCGGGACATCGGTCATCGTCGAGTGGGGCACGTGGACGCGCGCTGAGCGGGACCGGCTTCGACGGTCCGCGCGCACCCGTGGGGCTCGCGTCGAGTTGTGGTCTCTGGACGCTCCGGACGAAGAGCTTCTCCGTCGCATCCGGGATCGCGGCACGGAGGGTCCGCCTGTCGCGGCCGGCGACATCGACCAGTGGCGGTCCGTGTGGGAACCGCCGACTGCGGACGAACTCAGGCACTACAGCGGATCCGGGACAGGTTGATGATCGGCAGTGCACGTCCGATCGGTGTCGTCCGCACGACTGATGTGCGTGCGCGCCCACCGGTCCGCTCGGTGTGACCCACTGCGACCTGCACGGCTCGGTGTGACCTACCGCGAGGAACATCACCACCCGGGTCGCCATGCTCGGTGTGGCTGATCGCGACCGGCTGAACGCGGTATGGCACACCGTGTCGAGACGAGCGGGTCGTCGTACGCCGCCAGCCATTCACGCGACGTCGGCCCCACCTGCGCGCTGCCGAGTGATCTCCAGGATCGCCCGCTCGACGGCGTAGACCGGGTCACGGCCGCCGCCCTTGACGTCGAAGTCGGCTGCCGCCACGGCCTGGATCGCCCGTCCGAGCCGGTCGCCGTCCCAGCCACGGGCCGCGGCACGGGCGCGGTCGATCTGCCACGGCGCCATGCCGAGCTGCTTGGCCAGGTCGGCTGACCGGCCGCGGCCCGCGGAGGCGACGCGCGCGATCTGGCGCAGCTGGCCGGCGAGCACCGCGACGATCGGCACCGGGTCGAGCCCGGTGGCGAGTGCATGCCGTAGGAGGCGCAACGCCTCGGCCGCGTCGCCGGCGACAGCGGCATCAGCCACTCGGAAGCCCGTCGCCTCGACCTTGCCGCCGTGGTAGCGCTCGACCGTCGCCGCGTCGATGACCCCTGTGGTGTCGTCGACCAGCTGCTGGCACGCCTGCGCGAGCTCGCGCAGGTCCTTGCCGACCGCCTCGAGCAGCGCACGCACCGCGTCCGGAGCGACATTGCGGCCCTTGCTGCGGAACTCGTGGGTGACGAACGACGTCTTGTCGCGGTCGGACTTGATGGCGGGTGCGTCGATGACCCTGGCCTTGGCCTTCTTGAGCGCGTCGAGCGCCTTCTTGCCGCGGTTGCCGGACTTGTGAGTCACGATCACGACGGCGTCGCTCCCCTGCTGCACGATGGCGACGAGGTCCTCGATCAGGGCGTCGTTGCCCTCGTCCAGGTCACGGACGACGACGGCCTTACGACCACCGAACAGGCTCGGACTCGTGTGCACCTGCAAGGCGCCGGGCTCGTACGCGGCTCCTTCGAGGCGGACGACCTCGACATCAGGATCTTCCTCGCGCACCGCCTCGAGGGCGCTGGCGAGGGCACGCTCGGCGAGCACCTGCTCGGGGCCGGAGATCAGGACGAACGGAGGGACGCTCACGAGGGCCAGCCTGCCAGTCGACACCGACGGCGCGCGGCCGGCGTACCCCTCGCTGACAATGACCGGCATGAACATCTCCGAGGTGACCGAGCGGGCGATCCACGTCGCCGGGTTGTACGACCAGCTCAACGAGCAGCAGCGTGGCCGGGTCTGGACGACGGACGACTACATGCTCGGATTCGTCGGCGACGTGGGCGACCTGGCCAAGCTGGTGATGGCCGACTCCGGCACACGCGACGCCGACGACCTGCGGGCACGCCTCGGGCACGAGCTGGCCGACTGCCTCTACTCGGTGGCCGTGCTCGCTCATCGCACGGGCATCGACCTGGCGGCGGAGTTCGATGCGTGCATGACGATGCTCACCGGATACGTGCAGGATCAGCTCGACTGACGATCGCCGCCACACGGCGCAGGCAGAGCCACGCCCGTTGGCGCCGAGGCTCAGGCGGGGTCGGCGGCCAGAGCCACACCCAGGTGAGCCGCCCGCGCACTGACCTCGGCGGGCTGAAGGTCGAGGTGCTCGGCCAGCTCGTCGACGGTCAGCCCCATGTCGGCCGCATCACGCAGCTCTTCGTCGTCCTCGGCGCTCCAGTCACGGGAGCCGTCACTCGGTGTGCTGGACGGCGCGGGCGCACGGGCGGGCTCAGGCTGTGCCGCCGGGACCGGCTCCGGAGCAGGGGCCATGCGCGCGTCGGCACGCGCACCCGTGACACCGCGCAGTGCGGGTCGGTCGACCTCGATCACCGGTGGTGCTGTCTCGTCGAGGCGCTTGAGCGCCTGCAGCACCAGTGCGCGGTCGCTGGTCGGCCAGAACGGCGGCAGCGACTTCTGCAGGAATCCGGCGTAGCGCGCCGTGATCATGCGCGAGTCGAGGAAGGCGACGACCCCGCGGTCGCTCGACCGTCGTACGAGCCGTCCGGCGCCCTGCGCGAGCCGCAGCGCCGCGTGGGTCGCCGACACGGCCATGAACCCGTTGCCGCCCATGCGCGCGATCGCCTGGGACCGGGCCGACGCCAGCGGGTCGTCGGGCCGCGGGAACGGGATGCGGTCGATGATCACCAGCTGGCAGGCCGACCCGGGCACGTCGACGCCCTGCCACAGCGACATCGTCCCGAACAGACAGGTCGCCGCGTCAGCCGCGAACTGGCGTACGAGGGTGGCCGTCTGGTCCTCGCCCTGACACAGCACGGGGATGTCGGCACCGAGCCGCTGGCGCATCTCCTCGGCCGCTGCCTTGGCGGCACGCGTCGAGGAGAACAGGCCCAGGGTGCGACCGCCCGCAGCGCGGACGAGGGCCTCGATCTCGTCGAACACCTGAGGTGGCGTGCCGTCGCGACCGGGCGCCGGCAGCTGTTGGGCCACATAGGCGATCGCCTGGCTCGGGTAGTCGAACGGCGAACCGACGTCGAGTCCCTGCCAGCGCGGCCCTCCCTCACCGCGCAGCCCGAGCTGGCCGGCGACGGCGTCGAACGTGCCACCCAGCTCGAGCGTCGCGGACGTCATGACCACGGTGCGCTCGTCGAAGATCTTGTCGCGCAGGAGCATCGCCACACTCATCGGCGCCACCCGCAGGAGGTGGCCGCGGCGCGGGTCGTCCGACACCCAGATGACGTCGAGCTCGCGCTCCTCGATGACTCGCTCGGCGGTGTCGAACAGCTCGTCGACGGCTGCTCTCGCCATCTGCCTGGCGCCGTCGTTGTCGGCCGGACTCGCGGGCTTGAGCTCGGTCTGGAGGCCACGAGCCGCGTCACGGACCCGGCCGAGCGCGAGCGCGAGGTTGTCGGGCACGCCCATCAGCCGGCCCTCGGCCAGACCGCCGAGGATCTCACCGAGGAACTCGCCCGCCTCGGTCAGTGCGCTCGTATCGCCAAGCCTGCCAACCCTTTTGGCCGCCGCGTTGATCATGCCGGGGGTGATCTCGTCGGTGATCGTGGACGTCACCCGGTCGACGAGCTCATGAGCCTCGTCGATGACGAGCAGGTCGTGCTCGGGCAGCATCTGCCGCCCTTCGAAGGAGTCGATCGCCATGAACGAGTGGTTGGTGACGACGACGTCGACGTCCTTGGCGGCGGAACGTGCCTGCTCGACGAAGCACTCACCGACCAGGGGGCACTTCGACCCGAGGCACTCCTGCGCGGAGACCGACACCTGTCGCCAGGCCCGCTCGGAGACACCCGGCACCAGCTCGTCGCGATCGCCGGACTCGGTCTCGTCGGCCCACTCGCGCAGCCGCACGACCTCCTGCCCGATGCGGCCAGCAGCCTTGTCGACCTCACCGACCGACAGCAGGCCCCCCTCGTCGTCATCGGGGTAGCCGCCGTCGAGCTTGTTCTTGCACAGGTAGTTGCGCCGGCCCTTGACGAGTGCGTAGGTCGGCCGGCGGCCCAGCTGGTCCGCGAGCGCCTCGGCGAGGCGGGGCATGTCGCGGTCGACCACCTGCGCCTGCAGCGCCAGCGTGGCGGTCGCGACAATGGCGGGCTTGCCGGTCTCGAACGCGTGCCTGACGGCGGGCACGAGGTAGGCCAACGACTTGCCGGTGCCCGTGCCGGCCTGCACCAGCAGGTGCTCGCCGGACTCGACCGCGTCCGCGACAGCCTGCGCCATCCGGGTCTGACCGGGCCGCTCGGCACCGCCGACTCCCGCGACCGCGGCGTGCAGGAGGGACTCGAGCGAGGCGGCGGAAGGCATTGCCTCAGCCTAGGCGTCGACCGTCGCTGCGGTGCACCGCTCCACCGACCTGTGGAGCCCATGTCGGGTCAGACCCGGGATGTGGACGGGCGCATCCGCGGCGGTGAGGCCGACGTCTCCCGGTCAGCAGGTGGCGTCGAAGGCGGCGTTGAACCGCTTGATGGTCTCCGGAGTGGTGTTCTGAGCTCCGCCACCGACGCCGAAGGAGCAGAGTCGGCCCCAGGTCTGCGGCCCCACCGATCCGTCGACGAGGATCCCCTGCGAGCGCTGGTACTTCACGGTCGCCGCCTCGGTGGCCGGACCGAAGCTGCCGTCGATGGCGAGATTGGCGGTGAACCCGCCCGTGTTGACCGTGAACGGACCCTTCAGGAGGGTCTGAGCCATGCGCACGCAGTAGCCGGTGTCATAGCGGTTGACGTAGGTGTAGCGGCAGCTGTTGGTGGCCGCGCTGGCCGGCGCCGGGCTGACGGCTGTCGCCACTGTCGCCAACGCCGTCATCGCGACGGCGGCTCCGACGGTCCTGAGCATGATGGAACGCTTCGGCATGGAGATCCCCCTGATGAGTCGTGGTGCTGCTCCACGCGGGCAGCGCCTGGCCGGCCCGTGCCCGTGGTCGGCACCCGGTGCGGAAAGCTGTCGTCAGGCAGACGGTGTCCCCCAAGGCCCTGCGACAGCATCGTCAAAGTACTGACCCTCACCCACGAGCTCAAGGCATCGCCGCCGCCCTGGCGAGAATCAGCCACCGAGCGCGTCGTGCACGGGGTGGCAGATGAGATGGGCGACGACCGCCGTCCAGCCGGTCTGGTGCGAGGCGCCCAGACCCGCGCCGGTGTCACCGTGGAAGTACTCGCTGAACGTCGGGTGCGCCTGCCACAGCGGACCGGTCGGGACGTGCCGCGGATCGCCCGGACGACGGCCGTCGGCACCCGGCCGGAACATCGACACGAGCCGCCCCTCGAGGTCGGCCACGACGTCCCGCAGCGGCACCTGCGTACCGGAGCCTGTCGGGAGCTCGACCGTGAGGTCGCGGCCCATGTCGGTGGCGTACGTGCGCAGCGCGTCCGTGAGCAGCACGTTGACCGGGAACCACACCGGACCACGCCAGTTGGAGTTGCCGCCGAACAGGCCGCTGCGTGCCTCGCCCGGTGCGTACGCGATCGGCAGCGACTCGCCCTCGAGGTCGACGTCGATGCCGTCGCGGTAGGCCGCCGAGAGCGACCGGATGCCGTACGGCGACAGGAACTCACCCTCGTCGAGCATGCGCGACAGGATGCGCACCAACCGCTCCTGGGTGAGCAGCGAGAACGTCGTGTCGGGCTGCCCGTCGTACTCGCTGTGGACCACTGCGTCCGTGAGCTCGGGGCGTCGCTGCAGCAGCCACTCCAGCCGCGAGGTGTAGTCCGACAGCTCCTCGGGTACCCAGTCGGGCTCCACCGCGACGGCCATCAGCGGGAGCAGGCCGACCATCGAGCGGACCGGGATCTGCTGGCACGAGCCGTCGTCGTCGACGACCGCGTCGTAGAAGAAACCGTCCTGCTCGTTCCACAGCGAGATGTTGCTCGTGCCGAACGACTCCATGGCCTCGGCGATCGACAGGAAGTGCTCCAGGAACTTGGTCGCCGCCTCGTCCCAGGCACGGTCGGCCCGCGCGAGCTCCCAGGCGATGCGCAGCATGTTGAGGCAGAAGAAGCCCATCCAGCTGGTCGCGTCGGACTGCTCCAGGCGATGCCCGCCGGGCAGCGGCTCCGAGCGGTCGAACGGGCCGACGTTGTCCATCCCGAGGAAGCCGCCCTCGAACAGATTGGACCCGTCGGAGTCCTTGCGGTTGACCCACCAGCCGAAGTTGAGCATGAGCTTGGTGAACACCCGGATCAGGAAGTCGGTGTCCTGCGCGCCGTCGAGCTGGTAGACCCGCCAGACCGCCCAGGCGTGCACGGGCGGGTTGACGTCACTGAAGTTCCACTCGTACGCCGGCAGCTGGCCGTTGGGGTGCATCGCCCACTCGCGGCACATGAGCACGAGCTGCTCCTTGGCGAACGACGGGTCGACGTGCGCGAGCGCGACGCAGTGGAACGCCAGGTCCCACGACGCGAACCACGGGTACTCCCACTCGTCGGGCATCGAGATGACGTCAGCGAGCGAGAACGTCTGCCACTCGGTGTTGCGACCCTCCGGCTGCGGCGCACGCCGCTCCGGCGGCGGTGCGGGCTGACCGGGGTCGCCCTCGAGCCACTGCCGCACGTCGTACCGGAACAGCTGCTTGCACCAGAGCAGCCCGGCGAATGCACGGCGGGCCGTGAGCCGGTCCTCGTCGGAGGTCTGCTCGGGGATGACGGCGGCGTAGAAGGCGTCCGCCTCGCCCCGGCGGGTCTCGATCACGCCGTCGCCATCAGCCGCGCTCCCCTGCTGGTCGTCGCGGGTCAGCCGCAGCGTCACGGCCACGGTCTCACCCGGCTGGACCGCGTCGAAGTGCCACCACAGCGCGGCCTTCGTGCCCACGTCGGACGCCAGCAACGACTCGTCACCGTGCACGACCGCCTGGTTGACGGCGCTCTTGGGGTGAGCCGGATCGGTGCCACCACCGAAGGTCGCCGTCTCATGAGTTTCGTTGTCGCACAACAAAACTCGCGCACCATCGCTCGCCGTGACGTGATAGCGGCCGAGCCATCCGTGCTCGACCTGCAACCCTCCGTTGAGCGGCCGGATCGACGGACGACGGTCGTCGCGTCCCCAGCTCCACGTGTTGCGGAACCACACCTGCGGCAGCAGGTCGAGCGGGGCGGCGTCCGGGCCGTGGTTGGTCGCCTCGACGCGGACCACGACGTCGTACGGGTTGTCCTTGGCGTGGGTGGTGACGACGTCGAAGAAGCGGTCACCGTCGAGCACGCCGGTGTCGGCGAGCTCGTACTCCTCGTCGTCGAACCCGCGACGGGCGTTCTCGTCGATCAGCTGCTGGTACGGGAAGGCCGCCTGCGGGTAGCGGTAGAGGTACTGCGCGTACGAGTGCGTCGGGGTCGCGTCGAGGTGCCACCAGTACTCCTTGGCGTCCTCACCGTGGTTGCCCTGCGCGTTGGTCAGCCCGAACAGCCGCTCCTTGAGCCGGTCGTCCTGGCCGTTCCACATCGCGACGGCGACGTTGAGGAAGCCGTAGCGGTCGGTGAGGCCGGCGATGCCGTCCTCACCCCAGCGGTAGGCGCGGGTGTGGGCGTGGTCGAACGGGAAGAAGCCCCAGGCGTCGCCGTCGGCGGAGTAGTCCTCGCGGACGGTGCCCCACTGGCGGCCGGACAGGTACGGGCCCCACACCCTCCACGGGTCGAGGTCGCCGGGCGACTCGGCGACGCGGGCGTGCTCAGCGGACGGGTGACCTTCCGAGGATGCGCTCACGTCACCGCACCCTACGGACGAGCGAGGTCTCCACGGAAGACCCGCGCAGGTCTGCGTACGGTCACCGCCGCGGCACCAGGTCCCAGCGCTCCAGCGCGACGCGTGCCTGCTCGGCGGCGTCGATGTTGAGCGGACCGCTGGTCCACATGGCGTACGGCAGGTTGAGGAAGCGGCCCTGCCTCACCGCGGGCAGGTCACGTGTCGCGGGGTTGGTCCGCAGCAGGTGGACCTTCTGGGCGAACGACTGGGGCGGGTAGTCGACGAAGAAGATCGCGTCCGGTCGGGACGCCGCGACCCGCTCCCACGACACCGAGGTCCATGTGTCCTTCAGGTCCGACAGCGGGTTGCGTCCACCACCGGCTGCGATGACGGCCTGCGGCGCCCCGAGCGCCCCGCTGGAGAACACCTCCTTGTCACCGCTGTCGAACACGAACACGGTCGGTGGCTTCTTCGGCTTCGGCGCCGACCGCAGTGCGGCCAGCCGGCGGTCGAGGTCGGTGTTGACCCGTCGGGCGTCGGCGTCGTGGCCGGTGATCGTCCCGAGGTGGGTGAGGTCGGTCCTGAGCGCGGTCCACGGGTCGACCGTCCCGCGAGCGCGACTCCCGTGCTGACGGCAGCTCTCGGTCAAGGTGAAGGCGTCGATTCCCTTGGCCCGCAACGCTTCTGGTGTCACGCCCTTCTCCTCGGAGTAGCCGTAGCCCCAGCCCGCGACCATCACGTCCGGGCGCTGAGCCACGACCGTCTCCAGCGACGGGTACTCAGGAGCGACGACCTTGAGCGAGTCGACGGCGGCGCCGTAGTGCTTGCGCAGCAGAGCCTTGTCACGCCCGATGCTGCTGACGGCCGCGACGCGGTCCTGCGCTTTCAGGGCGAGCACCATCGAGATCAGGTTGCCGTCGTTGACGAAGAGGCGCTGGGCCGGCTTCGGGAAGGACGTCTGCTCCCCACAGCTGCTGACGGTCACTCGTGCACCGGCGGCTCGGCCGGCCTGTCCGGCGTCGGTGGAGGAGCATGCCGCGAGCAGCAGGACGGACGCGCCGGCGAGGGTGGCGGTGAGGCGTCGGTTCATGTCAGGTCCTCCAGGAGCAGGTGGGTACGGCCGGTGACGGGATGGGTGACGTGGGCGGCGGCGACGCCGAACACCTCTGCGACGAGGTCAGGGGTCAGTACGTGCGCGCCCGGGCCGACCGCGTGGGCGCGGCCGTCGTGCAGCACGAGCACCCGGTCGAAGCACGCGAGCGCCAGTCCGAGGTCGTGCACCGCCGCGACGGTCGTACGGCCGAGCGCCCGGACCGTACGCAGGAGGTCGAGCTGGTGGCGTACGTCGAGGTGGTTGGTGGGCTCGTCCAGGACGAGGACGCCGGTGTCCTGGGCGATGCCTCGTGCGAGCCACGCCCGTCGCATCTCGCCGCCGGAAAGCGTTGCGCACGAACGGTGCTCAGCGTCCATGAGGTCGACGTGATGCAGCGCCTCACGTACGGCGTCGCGGTCGTCCGGGCCGCCGCTGGACCAGGGAGACCGGTAGGGCGTACGGCCCAGACCGACGAGCTCACCGACCAGCAGGTCGGCCGGCAGCGCCGGGTCCTGGTCGACGAACGCGATCCGCCGCGCGCGGTCTCGCGCGGCCAGGAGGTGCACGTCGAGGCCGTCGACCTCGACCTGCCCGCCGGCCGCCGGGAGGAGACCGCTGAGCGTGCGCAGGAGGGTGGACTTGCCGCTGCCGTTGACGCCGACGACGGCGAGCATCGAGCCGGGCTCGACGTCGAGACTGACGTGGGAAAGGACTGTGCGACCCCCGACGGCGCACGACAGGTCACGGGTGCACAGGGCGCCGGCGCTCATACCGCGGATCCGTAGCTGTAGCGGCGCCGCCCGAGGAGCAGGAGGAAGACCGGCGCGCCCACCAGACCGGTCACGACGCTGAGGGGCAGCTCGACCGGACGCACGACCACCCGCGAGAGCACATCGACCCAGATGAGGAACGCCGCTCCACCGAGCGCGGCCACCGGCAGCAGCACCCGATGGCGGGCGCCCACCACCAGGCGCCCGAGGTGCGGCAGCACCAGCCCGACGAAGCCGATGCTCCCCGACACCGCGACGAGTACGCCGACGAGCGCCGAGGACAGGACGAACAGGGCCCGACGGAGGCCGTCGACGGGTACGCCGACCGCGCGGGCACCGTCCTCACCGGTGGTCAGCGCGTCGATCCAGGACGACGCGAGCAGCAGTGCTGTCGTCGCGACGACAGCGACCGCGGGCAGCCAGACCTGCGCCCACGTCGTACCGGAGAGGCTCCCCAGCAGCCAGAACAGGACCGACTGGGCGCCCCGGTCGTCGCTGCGCATCACCAGGAAGCTCGCGACCGAGGAGAACGCCGACGACATGACCACGCCCGTGAGGACCAGGCGCAGCGGGGTGAGCCCGCCCTGGGCGCTCGCGATCCCGAAGACGAGTGCCGTGGCAGCGAGCGCACCGAGCAGCGCGCCGGCGGAGAGGGCCCACGTGCCGAGCGCGGCCAGCGCGCCGGTGGTGATCACGGCCGTCGCGCCGACACTCGCGCCGGAGGACACCCCGAGCAGGTACGGGTCCGCGAGGGGGTTGCGGACGAGGGCCTGCACCGCTGTGCCCGCGACGCCGAGGCCGGCGCCGACCACCAGAGCCTGCGCCGCGCGCGGCGCCCGCAGCTCGACCACGATGAGGTCGACCGTCGGGTCCGGGCCGGGGCTCAGTCGCAGGCGGTGGGCGAGCACGTCCCACACCGCACTCGCGGCGATCGGCTCCGAGCCGAGTGCGAGCGACGCGCAGGCACCGGCAGCGCAGAGCACCAGCAGGACGCCGAGCACGGCCAGCATCCGGGGCCGACGACGCTCACGCTCCGGCGCGGGCACAGGCGGTCGCAGTTCAGGACGAGGGCGACCGAGTGCGTCGACGACGCGCCCAGGCGCCGACACGAGGTCGGGCACGCAACGGCTCTTTCATCCGGAGCCCGATCGCGAGGCTCGTGGTCGATGACATGAGCCGGCAGGTCTTCGGACTCGGGATCACTCAGACGGAGCGCCTTCCCGGACTCTCGTCCAGTGGCGTTGTGCTCCGCCCGTCACCCACACCGCTGCGCGTCAGCTCCGGAGTCTCACCGGATTCCCTGGCACCGTTCGTGGTACGACCAGCTCGCCGGGAACGCTATCACCGGCGACCGGCTCACGAGACGGCGTACGACGCGAGCTCGGCCTGCAGCGTCGGCGTCACCTTGGCGTGGACGCGCGTGCCGTCGCCCTGGTGCTCGGTGCTGAGGATCTCGGCCTCGTCGTGCAGGCGGCTGAGCAGGTCACCACGGTCGTACGGCAGGAGCACGTCGACGCGGATGTCGGGTCGTGGCAGCTCACGGGCGACCAGCGCACGCAGCTCGTCGATGCCGTCGCCGGTGCGGGCCGAGACCGCGATGCTGTGCTTCTCGGCGCGCAGGATGCGATCGACGACGTGCGGCTCGGCCAGGTCGGCCTTGTTGACGACGATGACCTCCTTGACCGCGTCGCCGCCGACCTCGGCGAGCACCTCACGCACGGCGCTGATCTGGGCCTCGGGGTCGGGGTGGCTGCCGTCGACCACGTGCAGCACCAGGTCGGACTCTGAGACCTCCTCCAGCGTCGAGCGGAACGCCTCGACGAGCTGGTGCGGCAGGTTGGCGACGAACCCGACGGTGTCGGCCAGCGTGTAGAGGCGGCCGTCCTCGGTCTCGGCGCGACGCACGGTCGGGTCGAGGGTGGCGAACAGCTGGTTCTGGACGAGCACGCCCGCGCCGGTGAGACGGTTGAGCAGCGAGGACTTGCCGGCGTTGGTGTAGCCCGCGATCGCGACGCTCGGCACGTGGTGCGCCTTGCGGCTGTGCCGCTTGGTGTCGCGCGAGGTCTTCATCTGCGCGATCTCCTTGCGCAGCTTGGCCATCCGGCTGTTGATGCGCCGCCGGTCGAGCTCGATCTTGGTCTCACCAGGACCGCGCGAACCCATGCCCTGACCGCCGGCCGCCTGGCCACCGGCCTGCCGGGACATCGACTCACCCCAACCACGCAGGCGCGGCAGCAGATAGCTCAGCTGGGCGAGCTCGACCTGCGCCTTGCCCTCCTTGGACTTGGCGTGCTGGGCAAAGATGTCCAGGATCAGCGCGGTGCGGTCGATGACCTTGACCTTGACGACGTCCTCGAGGGCGCGCCGCTGGCTGGGCGCGAGCTCGGTGTCGGCGATGACGGTGTCGGCGCCCTCGTCGATGACGATGTCGCGCAGCTCCTGGGCCTTGCCCGCACCCATCCAGGTGCCGGGGTCGGGCTTGTGGCGACGCTGCAGCACCCCGGCCAGCACGGTCGAGCCGGCCGTCTCGGCGAGCGCGGACAGCTCGCGCAGGGAGTTCTCGGCGTCCTCGGCGGTGCCGTCGGTCCAGACGCCCGCGAGCACGACGCGCTCGAGGCGCAGCTGGCGGTACTCGACCTCGGTGACGTCCTCGAGCTCGGTGGACAGGCCCTCGACGCGGCGCAGGGCTGCGCGCTCCTGACGGTCGAGCTGCTCGCCGTCGAAGTCGTCGACGATGAAGCCGGACTCGTCGTAGCGAGGGTCGAGGTCATCGGCCTCGGACAGGGCTTCGGCGCGGGTGCTGAGCAGGTGATCGTGTGCAGTCATGTTCTCCCTAGAGTCGCATGAGAGAACGCTGTGGGCGATCCGATTATGCCGAGCAGCACGCCGACGGGCCCCGTGCGGACGCCGTGGGATCAGGAGATCCCGAAGTCCTGGACCCAGGCGCCGTCGCCGTAGCCGTCGCCGACCGAGCCCCCGTCGTACCCCACCCCGATGCGGTTGAACGAGCAGTTGAGGATGTTGGCGCGATGACCCGCGCTGGACATCCACGAGCGCATCACGGCCGCTGGTGAGGCCTGACCGGCGGCGATGTTCTCGGCCGCTGCGAACCCGTCGTATCCCGCGCGGCGCATGCGCTGGAACGCGGTCGACCCGTCGGAGCCGGTGTGCGAGAACGACCGGTGACGCACCATGTCGGACGCGTGACCGTCGGCAGCCCGACGCAGTGCCTGGTCGGTGCGCACGGGGCCGCACCCGGCCTTCGCCCGCTCGGCGTTGGTGAGGCGCACGACCTCGGCGCGCACGTCACGACCGGGCGCTGGCTCGTCGCTGGTCCGGCTCGAGCTGCTCGAGCTGGTCGAGGGGCTCGGAGTCGTGCTGCGAGTCTCGCGCGCCGTCGAGGAACGCGATGATCGGGAGCTCGGGGTCGCCGTCACGGGCTCGGCCCGCTCGGCGACCGGGATCGGCGGCGGCGTCGCAGTGACCGTCACGACGGTCGGCGTGGCGGTGATCGGAGTCGCCGGCGAGGTCGTGGCCGAGTCGGTGCGCGACGGACTGGCCGTGGCCGGCGGCAGATGGTCGAGCCCGGTATGCATCTGCGAGCTCGCCCTGCGTCCATCGAGGCCGCCCCACAGCACGAAGCCACCGGCCGCGCCCAGCACGAGCACGACCGCGGCGGCCAGCAGCGGCGCAGCACCTGATCGCCCGTGCGCGTCCCGTCGTGGTCGCATCAGGTACGCCCGCGCCCTCGCTCGGTGGTCAGCCGATCACGCTAGCGGCCGATCACCGCCTGCGCGGCCGAACGGGCCAGGCGATCATCACTGCGGCGAGAGGTCCTTGGACCAGAGCACCGCGCCTGTTGCGTCACGCAGGCTGGCGGTCAGCAGGCCGGCGTCGTCGATCTGCACGTGCCCGAAGAAGTGCGCCTTGCCGGTGCGGGGCGACTGGTTGGCGTACGACGCCCCCTTGGCGAAGACGACCTCCGGACCGAACGTCGCGTCCATCGGGCTGGGCGCGAACGCCCCGGCCGAGATCGGTCCGGCCACGAGCTCCCAGAAGGGGGTGAAGTCGGTGAAGGCCGCCCGCGACGGGTCGTAGTGGTGCGCAGCGCAGTAGTGCACGTCGGCCGTCACCCAGACGACGTTGCGGATGTCGTGGCGCTTGATCTGCTGCAGCAGGTAGGCGATCTCCAGCTCGCGGCCGAGTGGCGTGCCCGGGTCACGGTTGGCGACGCTCTCCTGGTCGACCGGCCCGTCCGGGACGATGATGCCGAGCGGCAGATCGGCCGCGATGACCTTCCAGGTCGCCCGCGAACGACGCAGCTCACGGATCAGCCACTCGGTCTGCTCGTGGCCGAGGATCGCGGTGCGATGGGTCTCGAGCCCGGAGGTGTTCGGGCTCTTGAACGTGCGCATGTCCAGGCACATCACGTCGAGGTGGCGGCCGCGCGTCACCTTGCGGTAGATGCGGTTGCGGCCATCGGTCGTACGCCGGCCGCGCGCGTCGTCGTCACCGATCGGCTGCCACTCGCGCCAGGCCTGCTTGGCCCGCGCGGCGAGCACGTCGACGCGACGCTCGGTGTAGCGCTCGTCGGTGAGGACCTCGCCCGGGTACCAGTTGTTGAGCGTCTCGTGGTCGTCCCACTGGGCGAGGAGCGGCACGTCGGCGTACATCGCGCGGATGTTGGTGTCGAGCATGTTGTAGCGGTGCCGTCCGCGGTACTGCCCGAGTGTCTGCGCGACCTCGGCGACCTCGGGGATGACCAGGTTGCGCCAGACCTGACCGTCGGGCTCGGTGACCGACTCGGTGATCGGGTTGTCGGCGTAGATCGTGTCGCCGGAGTGGATCATGAAGTCCGGCCGCAGCGCGTGCATCGTGCGGTAGCCGGTCATGCCGCCCAGGTCGGGGTTGATGCCCCAGCCCTGGCCCGCGGTGTCACCGGTCCACACGAAGCTCTGAGCGCCCTTCATCGGCGCGGTGCGCAGATGCGCGATGCCCGACTCGCCCAGGTGGCCGTCGCGCCCCTCGAAGGTGAGGCGGACGTCGTAGTCCGTGCCCGGACGCAGGCCGTGCAGCGTGATCTTGGCGGTGTGGTCGGTGTCCGGGGTCGCCCACGGGCCGCGGATCACCTGACGCGAGCGCCCGCGTCCGACCTCAGCCACCAGCCGGCCGACGCGGTCGGCCCGCGCCCACACGACCCCGCCGTTGGTGGTGACGTCGCCGGACATCACACCGGAGGTGAGGTTCGGGCGCCCGGTGACGACCAACGGCGCAGCGGCGACACGGCTCCCGCCGAGCGTGAGAGCACCGGCGCCGGCGAGGGCGCCTCCGAGCAAGGTCCTGCGCGTCAGATCGGCCATGCGTCGCATGCAACCGGGTCGTGGTGGCCGCCCGGGGTGCCGTCCGTGACGAGCGGGTGAACGTCGGTCAGATCCAGCCGTGCTCGCGCGCGGCGTGCGCCGCCTCGATGCGGTTGCGGGTGCCGGTCTTGGCGATCGCGGCCGACAGGTAGTTGCGCACGGTGCTCTCGGACAGGAAGAGCGATCCGGCGATGTCGGCGACCGTACGCCCGTCGCGGGCCTCGGCGAGCACGTCACGTTCGCGTTCGGTCAGCGGGTTGGGCCCCGCGCGCAGAGCGGCTGCGGCGAGGTCAGGGTCGACGACGACCTCACCGGTGTGCACCCGTCGGATCGCGTCGGCGAGGTCCTCGACCGGCCGGTCCTTGACCAGGAAGCCGCGCACGCCGGCATCCATCGCCTGACGCAGGTAGCCGGGGCGTCCGAACGTCGTGACGATCACGACCTTGCACTCCGGCACCTGCTGGGCGAGGTCGGCCGCCGCGTCGAGCCCGCTGCGACCGGGCATCTCGATGTCGAGCACGGCGATGGTCGCCCGGTGCTCCACGGCGGTCGGCACGATCTCGTCGCCGCGCCCGACCTCGGCGACGACCTCGATGTCGTCCTCGAGGCCGAGCAGCAACGACAGCGCGCCGCGCATCATCGCCTGGTCCTCGGCGAGCAGCACCGTGATCGGCTCACTCATGCGTCGGCCCGCTGACGCTCGACGGGCAGCTCGACGACGAGCCTGAATCCTGGTGGGGATGCGTCGATCTCAAGGGTTCCGGCCATCTGCTCGACGCGCTCCTGGAGCCCTTGGAGGCCGTGGCCGGTGGCCGGCGAGCCACCCCGCCCGTCGTCCTCGACGACCAGCCTGATGCGACCGTCGCGCTCGGTCACGCCCACCCGGCAGGTGCGGGCGCCCGAGTGGCGTACGACGTTGGTCGTGGCCTCGCGCACGACCCAGCCGAGCGTGAGGTCGACGTCGGTGTCGAGACGGTCGGGTACCGGGCCTACCTCAGGGCGAATCCCGGCGGCGCTCAACGCAACTCGCGCCGTGACGATCTCCTCGGCGAGCGTCGTACGCCGGTAGCCGCCGACCGTCTCACGCACGTCGGCCAGGGCGGACCGGCCGATCTGCTCGATGTCGCCGGCGTGGGCCGCCGCGGCGTCCGGGTCGCGGCGCGCGATTCGGCGTACGGCCTCGGACTTGACGACGATGACCGACAGGGTGTGCCCGAGCACGTCGTGCAGGTCGCGCGAGAACCGCAGCCGTTCCTGCGTGACCGCCGCCTCGGCGAGCTGCGCCTGCGTGCGCGACAGCTCACCGACCGCGGCGAGCAGCCAGTAGAAGAAGTAGGTGGCTGTGCCGGCGAGCAGGCAGTTGACCGAGATGACCGTGCCGGTCGACCAGGCGCCGGTGTCGAACCCGATCGTCAGGGACGACAGCGTGCCGATGACGATGATCATGAGCGGCGCGACCGAGGTGCGCAGGCCGACGGCAGCACTGATGGCGACGAGGACGAACACCGCGTACCAGTCATCACCCCAGACGACGGCACCGGTGCCGACCAGCAACATCTGGGCCGCGACCAGCGCGAGCGCGACCGGGCGTCGCAGCACCTGGTCGGTGCCGAGCGGCAGCACGAGTCCCACGAACGCGACGGCCACCCCTGCCACGGCGGCCAGCTCGGTGACCGATCCGTCGCCGACGGCGTGCGACACGGGCGCGATGAGCAGGATCACCAGCCACGGGAGGACCGGCCACGGCCCAGGTCCGCGACGGACCCAGCCGAGCAGCCAGGGCGGCAGGCAGGTGGGCTCACCGAACGGCGTCGCGCCGGGGTCGTCGTCGAGCAGGGCGCGCCAGGGTCGGCGCGTACGGTCCATGACGCTCACGCTACCGACGCACGCCCGACGATGAACGGCAGACGAGTGCCGAGCGGACCGGGCTGCACGAAGTGCTCGATGTCGACGTCGGCGAACCCGGCGCTGCGGATCGCGGCCTCGGTGTCACGGGCCGGGTCACAGCCGTCGACCATGATCTGCACCGGCGCGAACGCCTGCAGCGCGAGGCGGGTCCACCCAGCGTCGGCGAGGACGTGCTCGCAGAACACGAACGAGCCCCCGGGGCGCAGCACGCGGCGTACCTCCGCGAGAGCGCGACGCTGGTCGTCGACCGAGCACAGCACCACGGTGGACAGAACCGCGTCGACCGAGGCCGCAGGCACCGCGATGTCCTCCGCGCTCCCCGCGATGACCTGCGTACGCCGGTGGTCCCGCTGTGCGCGCGCCTCCAGCTCGCGTCTGGCCCGCCGGCGTGGCTCCAACCCGATCCACGAGACCGTGCGGTCCAGCAGACCGAAGTTGGAGCCGCGCCCCGCACCGATCTCGAGCACCGTCCCCCGGAGCGAGCCGATCAGTGCGGTCTTGGCGCCGACGTAGGCGGCCATGTCGCCGGGTCGTGCGCTGCGCACGACGGCCCCGGTCATCGGGGCGCCAGGTCGGCGGTCGGACGTACGCGCAGGAAGAACATCAGGACCGCACCCACGACCAGGTGCAGCCCGATGAGCACGAACGTCGCACTCGTGGTCGTCGCGGCCAGCGGTCCGCCGAGCGAGAGCACCAGGACTCCCCCGGCAAGGATCAGCCACCACCTCAGGCCGGCGCGCCGACGGGTCAGGACCAGCTGCGTCAGCGTGGCAGCGGCACCGACGACCAGTGTCGAGACGACCACCGCCCACGGTCCGACCTCGCGTACCGAGCCGCCCTGCTCGACGGTCAGCGCCACGTCGGCCATCCGCGCGATCCCCCAGCCCGCGAGCGCGGCCGCCGCCGCACCCACGACAGCCGTCGTCGTCCTCACGATGTCCATGCCCCCTCCTTCGCCCGGTCCTGCTGACGACCTCGACGCTAGGAGCGCAGCGGGTGGGGGCGGCAGGGTCGACGGTCCGCGACGGAGAAGGACAGATGTCCCGTGCGGCTACCCTGCCTCTCGATGTCCGAGGACCACTACTTCACCGCGCAGCCCGCCAGCGCCGAGGAACGCCGCACGATCACGGTGCCGCTGGCCGGTCGGTCACGTCCCGTCGAGGTCGCGCGCGGGATCTTCTCGCCCGACCGCATCGACCAGGGCACGTCGGTGCTCCTGCAGCACGCTCCGGCGCCACCCGAGGCGGGCACGTTCCTCGACCTCGGCTGCGGATGGGGTCCGATCGCCCTGACGCTTGCACTGCGCTCCCCCGCCGCCACGGTCTGGGCCGTCGACGTCAACGAGCGCGCCCTCGACCTCGCTCGGCGTAATGCAATCTCGTTGGGGCTCAACGGAGTTCGCGCCACGACGGCCGACGACGTACCCGCCGGCACGACGTTCGACCTCATCTGGTCCAACCCGCCGATCCGCGTGGGCAAGGCCGTGCTGCACGAGCTGATGCGCACCTGGTTGCCGCGTCTGGCACCCGGCGGCTCGGCGTACCTCGTCGTGCAGCGCAACCTCGGCTCGGACTCGCTCCAGAAGTGGTTGGTGGCCGAGCTGGGTGACGGGTACGACGTGTCGCGCCTCACCAGCGTCAAAGGCTTCCGCATCCTGCACGTGCGCCGCGGGGCCTGAGCGCCGTACGAAGGCTGTCTGCTCGGCAGTGCATGGAGTGCCGAGCAGACGAGATCTGTCAGGCGGGGAGGGTGACCGTGCCGTCGGCGACGAGCACCGCCGGGCCCGAGAGCGCGACCTTGTCGTCGCTGATGTGGACGCCGAGCCGGCCGCCCGGGACGTCGACGACCCAGTCGAGCTGGTCGTCCGGCCGCCCGGCCCACCACCAGGTCGCGAGCGCAGCCGCCGCGGCACCGGTGCCGCACGACTGCGTCTCGCCGACGCCGCGCTCGTGCACGCGCATCTCGATGTGGCCGGGGCCGACCGGCCGGACGAGCTCGACGTTGGTGCCCTGCTCGGGGTGCGGGTCGACCTGCGGAGCGGTCGTGAGGTCGATGCGGCCGAGCGCGAGCTCGGGCGGCAGGGCCACGACGGTGTGCGGGTTGCCGAGGTCGAGGCTGAGGGCGGGCACCGGGTCGGCGATGCCGACCACCTGGACCACCGAGTCCATCCCGCGCTCCTGGGCCTCCGGCTCGCGCGCGAGCCGCCATGGGCCCAGATCGACGGCGTAGCCGCCCGGGACCGTGGTGATGCGCTTGAGGCCACCGCGCGTGGCGATGTCGAACGTCTCGTCGGTCACCAGACCGTGGGTGCGCAGGTAGTCGGCGAACACCCGCGTGCCGTTGCCGCACATCTCGGCGACGGAGCCGTCGGCGTTGCGGTAGTCCATGAACCACAGGTCGGGGTCGACGTCTGCGGAGACGTCGGCGACCTTGCCGGCCCGGACCACCCGGATCGCGCCGTCGCCGCCGATGCCGCCACGCCGGTCGCACAGGAACCGCACCTGCTCGGCAGTGAGGTCCAGGGCGCCGTCGAGGTCGGGCACGAGCACGAAGTCGTTGTGGGTGCCGTGGCCCTTGGTGAAGTCGATCGTGGTCACGCCCTCAGTCTGACCGATCGGCGTCGGCCTCGCGCACCGTGACCAGTGCGCGGTCGAGCAGGTCGGGCGCGTCGTACGGCAGCCACACGATGCGCGGCTCGGGGCGGAACCACGCCTCCTGCCGGCGTACGAGCCGGCGCGTCGCCAGCACCGTCTGCTCCTTGGCCTCGGCCTCGGTCAGGTCGCCGTCGAGCTGTCCGAGTGCCTGGGCGTAGCCGATCGCGCGGCTGGCCGTACGCCCGTGCCGCAGGCCGAGCCGCTCGAGCGCGCGCACCTCGTCGAGCAGGCCGGACTCCCACATCCGGTCGACGCGTACGGCGACGCGGTCGTGCAGCTCGTGCCGGGGTGCGCGCAGACCGATCATCACGCTGGGTCGCAGGAACTCCCGGCGCGGCATCGTCGAGCTGAACGGTCGGCCGGTGAGCTCGATGACCTCCAGGGCCCGCACCGTACGTCGACCGTTGCCGGGCAGCATGGCGCGTGCGGCCTCGGGGTCGCGCTCCTGCAGGAGGGCGTACAGCGCCTCGGGTCCCTGGCGTTCGAGCTCGGCCTCCCAGCGGGCGCGCACGTCGGGGTCGGTCGGCGGGATCTCCAGCACGTCGAGGGCTGCGCGCAGGTAGAGCCCCGAGCCGCCGACGAGCAGCGGCCTACGACCCCGGGCCAGCACGGCGTCGATGTCGGCGCGCGCGTCGCGCTGGTAGTCGGCGACCGTCGAGTCCTGCGTGACGTCGAGGGTGTCGAGCTGGTGGTGCGGGACTCCGTGCCGTTCGGCGACCGGGACCTTGGCGGTGCCGATGTCCATGCCGCGGTACAGCTGCGAGGCGTCGGCGTTGACGACCTCGCCATCGAGGCGCTGCGCCAGGGCGATGCCGAGGTCGGACTTGCCGGTGGCGGTCGGGCCGACGACGGCGACGACCAGCGGCGGTCGGGCAGGAGTGCTCATCGCGGCACATCGTCTCAGAGCAGTCGTACCCATCCGTCTCGTCGAGGGCTCCGAACCGCTTCGCGACACGTCCGGACGACCCCGAGGAGCTCCCCGCCATGACAGGACGACCCCGCGCCGCCGTGATCGGTAGCGGCGTCGCCGGGCTCGTGGCCACCCACGTGCTCGCGCGATCGCACACGGTCACGGTGTACGAGGCCGACGCGCGACCGGGCGGGCATGCCCACACGCACGACGTGACGCTCGAGGGTGAGCGGTTGAGCGTCGACAGCGGGTTCATCGTGCACAACGACCGCACCTACCCCACGCTCCAGCGTCTGTTCCGTGAGCTCGGTGTGGCGACCCGGGAGACCGACATGTCGATGTCGGTCCGGCACGAGGCGTCCGGCATCGAGTACGCCGGTGGGCGGGGCCCGTCAGGACTGCTCGCCGACCCGCGGACCGTCCTGCGACCGGCGTACGGACGGATGCTGCTGGACGTCCGCCGCTTCCACCGATCGGCACGCGCCCTCCTCGACACCCCTGCGACCGGCGCTGACGTCGCGCTCGGCGACTGGCTGGAGCCGCAGCGCTTCTCGAACGCGTTCATCGACTGGTTCGTGCGACCGCTGGTGGCAGCCGTCTGGTCGTGCGACCCGGACCGTTCTCTGGAGTACCCGGCTCGGTCGCTGCTCACCTTCCTCGACCACCACGGCATGCTGAGCGTCACCGGGTCGCCGACCTGGCGCACCGTCGTCGGCGGCTCACGCACCTACGTCGACCGCGTCCTGGCCGGCGTCTCCGACGTACGGCTGAGTACTCCGGTCGTCGCGTTGCGGAGGACAGCGAGCGGTGCCGAGGTCGTGTCGGCCGACGGACGCTGCGACGCGTACGAAGCCGTGGTCGTCGCCACCCATCCGCACCAGGCGCTGTCGTTGCTCTCGTCCCCGACAGCCGCCGAGCGCGACGTCCTCGGCGCCATCACCTACTCGGTCAACGAGGCGCAGCTGCACACCGACACCACCGTGCTGCCGAACCGGCGTGGCGCTCGGGCGTCGTGGAACTACCTGCTGCCGCGCGACCCACAGGCCGGGGTGCTCGTGACGTACGACCTGACGCGGCTGATGCGCCTGCCGTCGCCGAGCGGTCAGCGAGTCCTGGTGACGCTCAACGGTTCTCAGCGCGTCGACAAGCGCCGGGTGCTCGCCGAGATGACCTACGAGCACCCGCTCTACACCGCCGACGCCGTGGCTGCCCAGGCCCGCCTGCCCGAGCTGTCGGACCGACGCATCGCCTTCGCCGGCGCCTATCACGGCTGGGGGTTCCACGAGGACGGCGCGCTCTCGGGGCTGCGCGCCGCTCAGGCGCTCGGGGGCTCGTGGTGAGGCCGCGGCTGCTGCTCACACAGGTACGCCACACGCGTACGGCGCCCGTACGCGACGACTTCACGTACGCCGGGTGCGCGTGGCTCGTCGAGCCCTCGACGTCTCACGAGATGCCTTGGTGGCAAAGGCCATTCGTCACCTTCGGAGTCGCCGACCATCTCGGCGACCCACGAGCCTGCTGGCACGACAACGTGGTCCGCTTCGCTGAGACACAGGGCCTCGACCTCGACGGCTGCCGAGTGCTCGCCCTGACCGGCGCCCGCAGCCTCGGCCACGCGTTCGACCCCCTGACGATCTACTGGTGCTGGGACCGTGACGACGCGCTCGTGGCCGTGATCGCCGAGGTCCGCAACACCTACGGCGAGCGTCACGCCTACCTCGTCCGGCCCGACTCGCGCGGCCGCGCGAGCGCCGAGAAGGCGCTCTACGTCTCGCCGTTCAACGACGTGTCCGGTCACTACGCCATGTCCGTGCCGCCGCCGACGGCGGCGGGTGTCGACATCAGGATCACGCTCCACCGAGACGGGCACCCACCGTTCGTGACGAGCTGGCGAGGACGACCCGCTCGCCCGCGCGATGCGCCGCGCGTCCTCCTCCGACTTCCCCTCGCTCCGCACGTGGTCACCCTGCGCATCCGACTCCGCGGCGTACGCCTGTGGCTGCGTCGCGTGCCGGTGCAGCCACGACCAGCCCACCACCGCCAGGAGGCCGTATGACCGCCCTGTCCCCCACCGCGCCACGAGTCCAGGTCGACCCGGACCGATGGCCGGACGTCGCACGCGTTCCGTTGAGCCTCAAGGCGCGCGGCGCGGCGTTCGTCACCCGCGGCATCTTCCGTCGCGCGATGGCCGGCCTGCCCGTCCGCGTCGTGTGGCCCGACGGCTCGTGCATGGGTGGTGCCGCCGACGTCCCCACCGCACCGACCATGCACGTGCACGACCCGTCGGCGTTCATGCGCCGGGTGGGCAGCGCCGGACTCATCGGGTTCGGGGAGTCCTACCTCGCCGGTGAGTGGGACAGCAACGACCTCGCGGCTCTGATCGCCGCGTTCGCGACGGGAGTCGACGCGCTGGTGCCGGCTCCGCTCAAGCGGATGCGGTCGGCGTACCTCGCCCGTCAGCCACGAGCCGAGCGACCGACCCCGGAGAACGCGCGCAGCAACGTCGAGCGCCACTACGACCTGTCCAACGACATGTTCGCGCTCTTCCTCGACCCGACGATGACGTACTCGTCGGCGTTGTTCGTCGACGACGACGAGAGCCTGCAGACGGCACAGCACCGCAAGATCGACCGGATGCTCGACCAGGCGCGCGTCACTGCCGGTTCGCAGGTGCTCGAGATCGGCACCGGCTGGGGTGAGCTCGCGCTGCGCGCCGCACGACGAGGCGCCCGGGTCCACAGCGTCACGTTGTCGCGTGAGCAGCTGGAGTGGACCCGCGCCAAGATCACCGCTGCGGGATGCGCCGACCGCGTCAGCGTCGAGCTGTGCGACTACCGCGACGTGCGAGGCCGGTACGACGCCGTCCTCAGCGTCGAGATGGTCGAGGCCGTCGGCCTGGACTACCTCGACGGCTACTACGCCGTGCTCGAACGATCACTGCGCGACGGTGGACGCGCGGTGGTCCAGGCCATCACGATGCCGCACCAACGGGCACTGGAGACCCGAGACGGCTACACCTGGATCCACAAGTACGTCTTCCCCGGCGGTGCGCTGCCGTCACCGGAGATGCTCGCGTCGTCCGCAGCGGCCGCGGGCCTGGTCGGTGTCGACGCGCTGTCCATCGGTTCGAGCTACGCGGAGACGCTGCGCCGGTGGGCGGAGACCTTCGACGGGGCGTCGGAGGCGTTGGCACGCCTCGGTTTCGACGAGGTGTTCCGGCGGATGTGGACGTTCTACCTGCGCTACTCCGAGGGCGGCTTCCGGGCCGGATATCTCGACGTGCAGCAGCTGACGTACGAGCGGGCCACCGCATGAGCGCCGCTCCGATCGCACCGCGGCTGGCGGCGCTGCTCGAACCCGTGGTCGGCGCGCCGCTGCCCGTCCGCATCACCGCCTGGGACGGCAGCACCGCAGGCCCGCCCGACGTGCCGGTGGTGCACCTGAGCTCTGCGCAGGCCTTGCGCCGGTTGCTGTGGCACCCCGGCGAGCTCGGTGCTGCGCAGGCCTACGTCGTCGGTGAGGTCAGTGTGGAGGGGGATCTCACCGACGGCCTGCGTCACACCTGGGGTGAGGTGGCGCGCCGCGGCCTGCGCGCGCAGCGCCCCTCGCCCCGGGTGCTCGCAGCCGCCGCACGCCTCGCCCGTGAGCTCGACGTGCTCGGGACGCCGGCGCCCCTGCCGCGCACCCAGATCGCGGTGACCGGCCGGCTGCACTCGATGCGACGCGACCGCGCCGTCATCCATCACCACTACGACCTGTCCAACGCGTTCTACTCCCGCATCCTCGACCGTCACATGGCCTACTCGTGCGCCTACGTCACCGGCTCCGACCTCGACGGCGAGGAGTCGTCGGCGTACTCACTCGACGACGCGCAGACCGACAAGCTCGACCTCGTCTGCCGCAAGCTCGGGCTCGACGCACGCCCCGGGATGCGCCTGCTCGACATAGGCTGCGGCTGGGGGTCGCTGAGCCTGCACGCCGCGCAGCACTACGACGCCCAGGTCGTCGGCGTGACCATCTCGCAGGAGCAGAAGTCGTTCATCGACAACCGGATTCGCGAACGTGGCCTCCAGGACCGGGTCGAGATCAGGCTGCAGGACTACCGCAAGATCGACGACCCGGCGTACGACGCGGTCGCCTCGCTGGAGATGGGCGAGCACGTCGGCGAACGCAACTACGCGACGTACGCCGCGACCCTCGCCCGCTGCGTCCGCGACGACGGCCGGGTGCTGATCCAGCAGATGTCGCGGGCTGGCCGTCACCCCGGCGGCGGACCGTTCATCGAGGCGTTCATCGCGCCCGACATGACGATGCGCCCCATCGGCGAGACGGTCGCGTTCCTCGAGCGGGCCGGGCTGGAGGTGCGCGACGTGCACGCGATGCGCGAGCACTACGTCTGGACCGTCCGCGCCTGGCAGCGCCGGTTCGAGGCCCATCGCGCCGAGCTCGTCGCACTCGTCGGTGAGGAGGTCGTGCGGGTGTGGGACCTCTACCTCGCCGGCGGGCTGCTCAGCTTCGAGCAGGGCCGGATGGGCGTCGACCAGATCCTGGCCGTACGCCGCGGCACGGGTCCGAGCGCCCTGCCGCCGGTGCGCCCCGCGACCTGGAGCGACCCGCGGTGAGCGACGTCCTGGCCCTGAGCGCGGGATGCCTCGGTGTGCTCGCCCTGGTGCAGGCGGTGACCTTCGCCGTCGGCCACCGCATCGGGCGGTACAACGTGGTCGACGTCGCGTGGGGCCTCGGCCTCGCGCTGGTCTCTCTCGTCTGTCTCGCGCGATCGCAGGACTGGCGTGCGTGGGCGCTCGCGGCGCTCGTCACGACGTGGGGCGTGCGGCTGTCGTGGCACATCTGGAGGCGTACCCGTGGTGGTGACGAGGACCCCCGCTACGCCCGCCTGCTCGACGGCGCAGGCACAGGCACGGTCGTGCGCAAGGTGTTCGTGACCCAGGGGCTCGCCCAGTGGTTCATCTCGTTGCCGGTGCAGGTCGCGGCCGTCACCGGCCCGCCCGGGCGAGTCGGTGCCGTGGTCGCGGTCATCGGTGTCCTGGTCTGCATCACCGGCATCACGGTGGAGTCGGTCGCCGACCGGCAGCTCGCGGCGTACAAGGCCGATCCCGACAGGCCGCCGGTGATGGACCGCGGGCTGTGGGGCTGGTCGCGGCACCCCAACTACTTCGGCGACGCGTGCGTGTGGGTGGGCGTCTACCTGGTCGCGGCGTCGGTGTGGCCGGGCGTGCTCACGGTGCTCTCCCCCGCCGCCATGGTGTGGTTCCTCGTCGTCGCGACCGGGGCACGGCTGCTGGAGCAGCACATGAGCGGGCGCCCCGGCTACGCCGACTACCAGGCACGCACCAGCTTCTTCCTCCCGCTGCCGCCGCGCCGCACCACCTAGGGTCGGCGGCATGGTGAGACCGACGATCCTGTGGCTGCGGCGTGACCTGCGGCTGCACGACCACCCGGCGCTCCTGGCCGCTCATGAGGAGGCCGGATCCGGTGGCGTGTTGCCGTTGTTCGTCGTCGAGCCCGGCCTCTGGGACGGGGCGGGTGAGGTACGCCGGCGCTGGCTCGCGCAGAGCCTGCAGGCTCTCGCGGCGTCCTACGACCACCGGCTCGTGCTGCGGTACGGCGACCCTGCGTCGGTCGTCCCTGCCGTGGCCGCCGAGGTCGACGCCCGCGCCGTGCACGTGACGCGAGAGTCGACACCGCACGGCCGCCGACGTGACGCCGCCGTCGAGAGGGCACTCGGCGACGTACCGCTCCGGGCGACCGGCACGCCGTACGCCGTCGCGCCCGGCCGCGTCCTCAAGGGCGACGGTACTCCGTACGCCGTGTTCACCCCGTTCGCTCGCGCGTGGCACGACCACGGCTGGCCCGGTCCCGCCGACGCTCCTCGCCGAATCCGTTGGGCCGCAAGCGATTCCGACGACCAGGCGGTCACAGCAGTGAGCGACGCCGCCGACGGGGAGCAGCTCGTGCAGCCCGGCGAGGACGCTGCGCTCGGGAGGTGGGACGACTTCGTCGAGGAGGCCGTGGCGGCGTACGACACCGACCGCGACCGGGCAGCGGTCGACGGCACATCGCGCATCTCGCCCTACCTCAAGCTCGGCGTCGTGCACCCACGCACGCTGCTCCAGCGCATCGCCCACCTGCGCAGCAACGGCGCCGCCACGATGCGCACCGAGCTCGCATGGCGCGAGTTCTACGCCGACGTCCTGTGGCACCACCCGCGCTCCGCCTGGCACGACCTGCGACCGGCGTTGACCGGCATGGACTACGACGAGCCCGGCGACCTGGTCGACGCGTGGAAGGCCGGGCGCACCGGCTACCCGTTCGTCGACGCGGGGATGCGCCAGCTGCTCGCCACCGGGTGGATGCACAACCGCGTCCGCATGGTGACCGCGTCGTTCCTCACCAAGGACCTGCACGTCTGGTGGCCGATCGGGGCGCGCCACTTCCTGGACCACCTGGTCGACGGCGATCTCGCCTCGAACAACCATGGCTGGCAATGGGTCTCGGGCACCGGCACGGACGCTGCGCCGTACTTCCGCGTGTTCAACCCGGTCACGCAGGGCGAGCGGTTCGACCCCGACGGCGACTACGTACGCCGGTGGGTCCCCGAGCTGCGTCATCTCGACGGCAAGGCGGTGCACCAGCCGTGGAAGCACGCGGACGGTCACGCGCACGGCTATCCCGAGCGCGTCGTCGACCACGCCGAGGAACGGCGCGAGGCGCTGCGCCGCTACGAGGCGGTGCGTTGAGGGCTTGACCTTCGACCTGGTCGAACCACTCGACTCGCGGTCATGAGCGTCCTCGTGCACCCGTGCCGCGCCTGTCCTCACCCCGTCGACTGGCACGACCCACGCCACCGCGGCTACACCTCCTGCGCGTGCTGTCGCACCGGCGTGGCCGACCCCGACCCCGCGCCGCGCCTGCAGGCGACGTTCACCTCGCCGGGCGGGCGGCCCGAGCCGCTGTACGCACCCGGGTCGCCGCGCAACGCCGGCTCCATGCACGCCACCCGCACCTGCGACTGCCCCGCGTGCCACACGGCGTACGCCGCCCGTCAGTAGGTCATCCCCATCACCTCACGCACCTGATCGAGCGTGTGCTCAGCGACCTCGTTGGCCCGTGAGTTTCCTTCGCGCAGAACCTGATCCAGGTACGCAGGGTCCTGGGCGAGCTGCGCGCGGCGGCTGCGGTGGTCGGCCAGCCCGTCGTTGACCGCCTCGGTGACGACCCGCTTGAGCTCGGCCGCTCCGCCGTCGCCGATCCGCTCGGCGAGCACGGCCTCGTCCTCACCGAGGAAGAGGGCGGCCGTGGTGATCAGGCTCGACACCTCGGGCCGTCGGTCGGGCTCGAACGTGATCCGCCGCTCACCGTCCGTGCGGGCGCCCCGGATCAGCCGGGCGGTCTCGTCGGCGCTCGCGCCGAGCCGGACGGTGTTGCCGCGCGACTTGCTCATCTTGTGCCCGTCCGTCCCGAGCAGCAGCGGGGCGTCGCTCAGCAACGCCTCCGGTTCACGGAAGACGACCTGCCCGCCGGCGTACCTGCGGTTGAACCGACGTGCGATCACCCGGGTCTGCTCGACGTGCGGCAGCTGGTCCTTGCCCACGGGCACCACGTTGCCGTGGCAGAACAGGATGTCGGCGGCCTGGTGCACGGGATAGGTCAGCAGCAGCCCGCTCAGTGGTCGTCCGTCGGTGGCGGCCAGCTCGTCCTTGACCGTCGGGTTGCGCCGCAGCTCGGCGTTCGTGACGAGCGACAGGAACGGCAGCATCAGCTGGTTGAGCGCCGGCACCGCCGAGTGGGCGAAGATCGTGGTCCGGCTCGGGTCGATCCCTGCGGCCAGGTAGTCGAGCACGAGCCCGCGCGTGTGATCGCGGATGCGGCCGACGACATCGCGGTCGGTGATGACCTGGTAGTCGGCGATGATGACGAAGGACTCGACTCCCTTGTCCTGCAACGCAACTCGGTTGCGCAGGCTCGCCAGGTAGTGGCCGACGTGCAGCTCGCCGGTGGGCCGGTCACCGGTCAGGACCCGCAGCCCGGCTCGGCGCAAGGCCTCGGGGTCGTCGATGGTCTGGTGCAGCAGGTCGCTGCGCTCCCGGGCGATGTCGTACGACGTGTCGGTGGACGTGGTGGTCATGGTGCTCCTTACAGGACGGGCCCTCGAGCACACGTCGCCACACATGACGAACGCCGCCCGAAGGCGGCGTGTGAGAGTGGTCTGAGGGTCTCGTCAGCGGCCGCCGGTCAGGGCAGCCACCACCAGCACGCGGGACGAGACGTCAGAGCCATGCCCACCACCATAGGCGCTTCACGCCGCGTCCGTCACACCCGACGGCGCCCGCCACAGCAGCGCGCCGATGGCGAGGGCGAGTGCGTACAACGCAGCCACGAAACCGACCAGGCCGCTCCACCCGCCTGCGCTGTAGGCGACTCCGGCGCACACCCCGGCGACCGAGCTGCCGACGTAGTAGGCGAACAGGTAGAGCGCGCTCGCCTCGGCGCGGTGGTCGACAGCGAGCCGTCCGACCCAGCCGCTCGCGACGGCGTGTGCTCCGAAGAAGCCCGCCGTGAACAGCAGCATGCCTGCCAGCGTCGTGACCAACGAGTCCGGAAGGGTCAGCGCCAGGCCGACCAGCGCGGCGGCCTCGCTCATGACCAGCATCCCTCCCCGGCCGAACCGGTCGGCGAGCCGACCCACTGCCGCGGACGACGCCGTCCCGGAGAGGTACATCAGGAAGACCAGCCCCACGAACGCCTCAGGAAGGGCGAAAGGGCTTGCCAGCAAACGGAATCCGAGGATGTTGTACGCCGACACGAAGCCACCCATGAGCAGGAGTCCGGAGGCGAACAGCACCAGCAGCCGAGGTCGTGTCAGGTGCCCGACGAGATGGCGTGCGGTCGTGACCAACCCGATCGGCTGCGGCCGGAAGTGCTCGGACGGTGGCGCCAGCCGCAGGAACCACAGCGTGAACCCGAGCGACACCAGAGCCGCGACCTCCAGGGCCCACCGCCAGGTGCTCAGGTCGAGCGCGAACGAGGCCAGCAGGCGGCCGGCGAGGCCACCGATCGTCGTACCGGCGACGTAACGACCCATCGCCGCACCCAGGGAGCCCGCGTGGACCTCCTCGGCGAGGTAGGCCATGGCCGTGGCCGGCACACCGGCCAGCGCGATGCCCTGCAGGCCGCGCAGCGCCACCAGCACCTCCATCGACGGCGACCAGGGCAATACGAGCCCGATCAACGCCGACAGCAGGGCCGAGGCGGCCATCACCCGGGTCCGGCCGAACCGCTCGGACAGCGCGCTCGCCGGGATGATCGCGAGAGCGAGCAGACCTGTCGTGGTCGACACCGCCAGCGCCGATCCCGCCGGCGAGACCCCGAACTCGTCGGACAGCTGGGGCAGGACTGCCTGCGCGGCGTACATCGCGACGAACGTCGTCATGCCGACCGCGAACAGCGCACCCGTGATGCGCCGGTAGCCCGGCTCGCCCTGCCGGTGACCCGCCGCCGGTCGCGGCACGGTCTGCGTCATCACATCGCTCACATCCCCCATCGTCGCGATCGGCTCCTGATGATGGAAATGAATGTCTGGGCAGTTTGTCATGCACTCACGACATATCCTTGAGTCGTGAGGGAAACGACTCGATGGTTCGTCGTGCTGGCGGAGGAGCAGAACGTCACCGCCGCTGCGGCACGGCTTCAGATGACGCAGCCGACGCTGTCGCGGATGCTGTCGCGCCTCGAACGCCGGCTCGGGGCGACACTGTTCGACCGCCACGGACGGCGCCTCGCCCTCAACGACCTCGGGCGCCTGTACGCCGACCACGTGCGTCGCGCTGACACCGAGCTCGCCCTCGCCGAGCAGGCCGTCGCTGATCGCATCAGCGACGAGCCCCGCGTCGTACGCCTCGGGTTCTTGCACTCGTTCGGCACCTGGCTCGTGCCGGACATCGTGCGCGGGTCGCGCGAGCACGACCCGGGGCTGCGGTTCGAGCTGCTCCAGGGCTCGGCCGACCTCGTCCGCGACAAGGTCATCGCCGGTGAGCTCGACCTCGGCATCCTCTCGCCGCAGCCGGCATCGACCAGGGTCACCTGGCGGCGCATCATGCGTCAGTCCGTCGTGCTCGCCACCCCGCTCGGTCACCCGCTCGCCGGTGCCCGCAGCGTGCGGATGGAGCAGGTCGAGGGCTGTTCGTTCGTGGCCATGCCGCGCGAGTACGGCATGCGACAGATCCTCGACGAGGCTTGTGCCGCAGCAGGATTCGAGCCTCAGGTCGTGGTGGAGTGCCAGGACCTGCACACCGTGGCGGGCCTGGTCTCCGCCGGCATCGGCGTCGCCCTGCTGCCCGAGGAGCACACGACGCGGTATCCCGCCGATGTCGCGATCACTCCCCTGGCCGGGGCCGTGGGCGGGCGTGAGGTCGGGCTGATCTGGGCCAAGGGACGGCCGCTGCCTCAGCCTGCCCGCGACGTGCGCGATGCGCTGGCGTGACACCGCGCTACGGTCTGGCGCATGAGTGACGTGACCCTGCTGCACAACCCGCGCTGCTCCACCTCGCGCGCGGCCCAGGACGAGATCACTGCGGCCGGCGTCGACGCCGATGTCGTGCAGTACCTCAAGGAGCCGCTCGACGCGGATCAGCTGCGCGACCTGCTCGGCAAGCTCGAGGACGAGCCGACCGACCTCGTACGCCGCGACTCCTTCTTCAAGGACCTCGGGCTGACCGACGCCGACGTCGCGTCAGCCGACCAGGTCGTGGCGGTGCTGATCGAGCACCCGCGCCTCATGCAGCGACCGGTGATCGTCAAGGGCGACCGCGCCATCATCGGCCGGCCCAAGGACCGCGTGCCTGCGTTCCTCGCCGACTGACCACCCAGGGCCTCACGTCGAGGCGAGATGTGACTTCACGAGTGCGCACAGCAGCCCATGAAGTCCCATCTCGCCTGGTGCGTCAGATGCCGCAGGCGGGCGCGCTGACCTCGGGGGTCGCCGGCTTGCCGATCGAGGGCATGCCCAGCGCGACGGCCGGCTTCCGGGAGACCCCCTCGGCAGCGTCGGCCTGCAGCGCCTCCCACGCGTCACCACCGCGCGTCCGGCGTACGGCATAGGTGCCGCCCTCGACACCGGAGTCGGCGACGAGGTGGTGCGGGGCGCCGTACGTCACGTCGACCGTCACCATGTCGCCCGGACGCGGCGTCTCGCCGCCCTCGGGCACGCTGAAGTGGACGAGCCGGTTGTCCCGCGCACGACCCGACATGCGCTGGGTGGCAGCGTCCTTGCGGCCCTCTCCCGGCGCGACCAGCACCTCGACCGTGCGGCCCTCCTGAGCGCGGTTCTCGCTCCAGGAGACCTCCTCCTGCACCTTCAGCAGCCGGTCGAAGCGGTCCTGCACCACGGCCTTGGGGATCTGGTCGGCCATCGTGGCCGCCGGCGTGCCCGGGCGGATGGAGTACTGGAAGGTGAAGGCCGACGAGAAGCGCGACTCGCGGACGACCCGCAGCGTCTCGTCGAAGTCCTCCTCGGTCTCACCCGGGAAGCCGACGATCAGGTCGGTCGTGATCGCGGCGTCGGGCATGCGCTCCCGCACCCGGTCGAGGATGCCGAGGAACTTGGCCGAGCGGTAGGACCGGCGCATGTCCTTGAGGACCTTGTCCGAGCCCGCCTGCAGCGGCATGTGCAGCGACGGCATCACGTTGGGCGTCTCGGCCATCGCATCGATCACGTCGTCGGTGAACGCCGCCGGGTGGGGGCTGGTGAAGCGCACCCGCTCCAGACCCTTGATGTCACCGCACGCGCGCAGCAGCTTGCCGAACGCCAGCCGGTCGCCGAACTCGACGCCGTAGGAGTTGACGTTCTGGCCGAGCAGCGTGATCTCGACGACTCCCTGCTCGACGAGTGCCTCGACCTCGGCGAGGATCTCGCCCGGGCGACGGTCCTTCTCCTTGCCGCGCAGGCTCGGGACGATGCAGAACGTGCACGTGTTGTTGCAGCCGACCGAGATCGACACCCAGCCGCTGTAGGCCGAGTCGCGGCGCGTCGGCAGCGTCGAGGGGAACGTCTCGAGCGACTCCAGGATCTCGACCTGCGCCTCGGCGTTGTGCCGGGCGCGCTCGAGCAGCACCGGCAGCGAGCCGACGTTGTGGGTGCCGAAGACCACGTCGACCCAGGGCGCCTTGCGGACGATCTCGCCGCGGTCCTTCTGCGCGAGACAGCCGCCGACGGCGATCTGCATGCCCGGGTTCTGCTGCTTGACCGGACGCAGGTGGCCGAGGTTGCCGTAGAGCTTGTTGTCGGCGTTCTCGCGCACGGCGCAGGTGTTGAAGACCACGACGTCGGGTGCATCAGGCCGTTCGCCGACAGCAAGGCCGTCGACGTCGACGTAGCCGGCCGACTCCAGCAGGCCGCTGATGCGCTCGGAGTCGTGGACGTTCATCTGGCACCCGTGGGTGCGCACCTCATAGGTCTTCATGGCGCCACCCAGGGTACGACGGCCGCCCACCTCTCCCCGAACTCGCGCGGCCCCGCGGCCGGCCGGCGACGGCGTACGGGAGGATCGAGCGTATGAGCATCGTGAAGATCAACGCCATCACCGTGCCCGCCGACAGCGGAGACGAGCTCGGCAAGCGGTTCGCCGCGCGTCAGGGCGCCGTCGACGACCAGCCGGGCTTCGAGGGCTTCGAGCTGCTCAAGCCGACGGATGACCGCACCACCTGGCTGGTCATCACGCGCTGGGCCGACGAGGAGTCCTTCGAGGCGTGGAAGTCGAGCCAGAGCTTCGGGCACGCCCACCGCGGTACGTCCGGCGAGGGCGAGTCGGGCTCCGGCTCCGGGGAGGCCCCGCAGCGGCCGGTCGGCATGAGCGCCGAGCTGTGGTCGTACGAGGTCGCGACGGGTTCGAGCGGCAACGCCGGATGAGGCTGCTGCTCAACCTGATCTGGTTCGTGCTCGCCGGGCTGTGGCTGGCCATCGGGTACGCCCTCGCCGGGCTGATCATGTGCGTGCTGATCGTCACGATCCCGTTCGGGGTCGCGTCGTTCCGGATCGCGTCCTACGTGCTGTGGCCGTTCGGTCGCACCATCGTCGCCAAGCCGAGTGCCGGCGCCGGCGCCGTGGTGCTCAACGTGATCTGGTTCGTGCTCGCGGGCTGGTGGCTCGCGATCGGACACATCGTGACTGCCGTCGCGCAGGCGATCACGATCGTCGGCATCCCGCTGGCGATCGCCAACATCAAGCTCATCCCGGTGACGCTGGTGCCGTTCGGGAAGGACATCGTGCCGACCGACGCGTTGCACGGTCAGCGCGCGCTGCACTCCATGTGAGGTCGCCTCACCGGATGAGGCAGAAAGGGTGGCCGGCGGGGTCGAGGTAGACCCTGAACCCACCGTCCTTCGACGGCTGGTGCTCGTGCACGCGGGCGCCGGCCGCGAGGACGGCCGGCTCGGCGGCCTCGATGTCGCCGACGGCCAGGTCGAGGTGCATCTGCTGCGGGTGCCCGCCGCCCGGCCAGGTCGGCTCGACCCAGTCCTCGATGCGCTGGAACGCCACCGCTGTGTGACCGTCGGGGTTGTCAGGGCCGATGCCGCCACCGGGCGGCTGCAGTGTCGCCCAGTCACGGTCGGCGCCGTCCTCCAGCTGCCAGCCGAGCACCTCGCCGTAGAACCCGGCGAGCTCGAGTGCGTCCGGGCAGTCGATGACGATCAGGTCCAGCTTCGGGCGTGGTCTCGTCGTGTCGGTCATGGGTCGACCGTACGACCGGTTCCGGACGTCGCGGGTCCGGAACCGGCCTTCCCTGCGGGACTGCTCAGCGCAGACCGACGACGACCCGGTCGTCACCGACCTGCCAGACCTGGCCGACCTGGGAGCAGCCCCCGTCACGCATCGCTTGCAGGTAGTCGGCGGTGGACGGGAGGTCGTGCACGTCATGAGCGAGGTCGACGCGTGCCCGAGCGTCGCGCAGCGCGGCCAGCTCGGGCGCAGCCGGCACGGCGTCCCACCAGGCCCGCCAGTCCTCGCCCTCGACGCGACCAGCGCGATCGGCCGCGCGATCGGCAAGCACGCGCGTCAGCTCGTCGAGCGAGCGCGCTCCGTCGTACAGGTGGTCTCCGTCGACCACGACTCCCCCGGGCACCAGTGCGGACGAGGCGGTCGTCAGCAGCCGCATGAGGGCGGGGCGGTCCAGCCAGTGCAGCGCCGTCGTGCTCACGAAAGCGTCCGGTGCGCGGTCGAGCTCCAGCGCATCGAGCCACCCGTCGGTGCGCAGGTCGACCCGCACGGTGCGGAACCGGTCGCCGCCGTAGGCGCGCTCGGCGAGACCCAGCAGGAGCGGGTCCATGTCAGCGCCGACCACGCGCGCTCCGGGCAGCCGCTGCAGCAACCGGGTCGCGAGCGAGCCCGGTCCGACGCCGAGGTCGACGATGAGCGGGTCCGGGCGGTCGAGGACGTGCTCGACCACGTCACAGATCACCTCGAAGCGCTCCTCGCGGTCGGTGAAGTACGTCGCCTGCTGGGCGTCCCAGCGCTGGAGCCAGGTGAGTGCCGCCTCGGGGGTCAGGGTCTGCGTGCTCGTCGTCATGGGACCAGCGTGATCGTGTGCAGCGTGACGAGGTAGCCCTGCAATCACCTGCTCCGGACATAGCCTGTGCCTATGCCAATGACACCATCGGTCGATGATCTCCGGCTCGTGCTCGCGATCGTCGAGCACGGCTCCATCGGCGCCGCTGCACGAGCCCTTCGGGTCGCTCAGCCCTCCGCGAGCCAGCGGCTGTCGTCAATCGAACGCCGTTGTGGCGCAAGGCTTTTCGAGCGAGACACGACGGGTGCTCGGCCGACTCCGGCCGGCGCAGAGCTCGGTCGCCAGGCGGCGCACATCATCGGCCACCTGGAGCGTGCGTACGCCACGGCGTCGGCCGCGTCGGAGGCTCGTCCACCCCGGGTCGGGACGTTCGTGTCGCTGTCCCCTGCCGTCTTTCCCGCCCTGGAGCGGTGCCTGGACCGCGAGGTGCTCGCTGTCGTCGACCACGGCCCGGCGCTGATCGAGCAGGTCGCCGAGGGCAGCCTCGACGCGGCGGTCGTTGCCGTCGCCGAGCAGGTGACGCTCCCCCGCCTGGTGCGCGTCCATGCGCTCGGCGAGGACACCCTGGTCACGCTCCGGCGCCGTGACGTGGCACCGCTCGGCAGGGGCAGACGGGCCCTCGCCGGGCGACGCGTCGTCTACTCGACCTACGACCGGATGGGCCCCGTGCTGCACGAGCGGCTGGAGCGCCTCAGAGCACGCCCACAGCAAGGCCCGACGCTGCCGACGACCATCGCGTACGCCCGCGCCGGCGACTGCATCGCTGTCCTGCCGCGCAGTGCCATCGCCCACCAGCTGCGGGACGACGAGGTGATCGAACCGCTGCCTGTACGCGTCACGCTGCGCCTGTCGGTCGTCACCGGCCGCGCGCCGGACCCCGATCTCGTCAGCTCGATCCCGGCGCTGCGACGCGCCCTCGGCGTCGGACGCGCTCAGCCGCGTGCGTCGAGTGCCTGACCCTCGCCGCCGAGCCGCGCCCGATCAGCCGCGCTGAGCCCGGAGTACCAGCCCTCGGCGTCCTTGGGCCGCCGTGGTCCCTTGCGCTGCACCACGGGGAACAGCTCCTCGATCGCCTCGGTCACCTCCTCGTGCCGGTGCTCCAGCACGTGGACGAGCGAGGTACCCGATCGCTCGCCGGTGCTCGCCTCGGACTCCATCGCTGCGACCTGCGCCTGCGCCGCCTCCTGCAGCCGCTCCCCGATTCGGGTGGCGTACGCCGACAGGAACGAGGACCGGAACCCTCGGGTGCGGCTGCGTCCGCGCTGGTCGGTGCGCTGTCCGGCCGCAGTCATCGCTCGCGTCGCCTGCACGAGCAGCGAGGTGTAGAGCATCTCGACGGCGTCGAGGTCGGGCGCGAAGCCGACGACCGTGCCGAAGCCGAGGTGCTGGCTCCACACCATCCGGCAGCGGTTGGCCTCGGCGACCGCAGCGAGCAGGAGGGCCTTCTGGGCGTCGTAGGGCTGGTCGACCCCGATGCGCCGACCCACCGGCCCGGAGCGCGACCGGCCGCGCTCCTCACCGGACTGCGCGAGCAGCGCGGCATCGATGCTGTGCCGGGCCATCAGCGACTGCGCCGCAGCGGTGAACGTCTCGGCCTCCGGCTCGTACGGCGTCGACTCGGCTTGCGCCAGCAGACGGCGTACGCGCTGCAGGACCCGCTCATCGACCTTCGGACGCTGCTCGTCGGTGGGAGCACCGGTGTCGGGTACGTACGCACCCGGCACCGCGGTGAGCCGCTCGATCGGCGGCAGCACCATGAGCAGGTGCAGCACGGTGAGCGTGCTCGTGAGCAGCGTCAGCCAGTCGGTGCCGCGCTCACGGTGCGCGAGCAGCAGCGGCTGCGAGCGTGACCACCACCAGCGTCCGTCGAGTGCCTTGAGCTGTGCATGCCAGGTCGGGTCGACCGTCGCCGACGCGAACCCGTCGAGGTGGCGTACGACAAGGTCGAGGGTGAGGTGCTGCTCGGCGGACGCGACTCGGCGCACCGCCATGCGGTGCACGTCGGCCGGCTGCCAGCCGTGCTCCCATGCGCGCGTGAGGTACTGGCCGAGCTGGGCGTCCAGCTCGGCGACGACGGCCCGGGCTCCGGCTGCGGTGGAGCACTGCTGGGCGAGTGCCACCGCAGCGTCGTCGAACGCGTCACCCCAGCCGCGCTCGATCGCCGTGACGCCGGCACCGATGTCGTGGCGCACGTCGTCGGCGCCTGCACCGTGGTGCTGATGACTCACAGAACCTCTCCTGCATGCGTCGTGCGTCGGCGCATGCACGATCGGTGCACGCGGTCAGTCGGGCTGGTGCTCAGGTGCGTCGGCGATGACCTCGCGGATGACCGCCCACGCCACCGATGACGAATACCCTTTGCGGGCAAGCATGCCCGCGAGCCGACGGGTCTGCACGGTCGCGTCGAGACCGTGCATCGAGCGCATCTTCTTCTCGGCCAGCGCTCGTGCTCGATCCCGCTCGCTCTCGTCGTCGATGTCGTCCAGCGTCGCCGCAGCGACCTCGTCGTCGACGCCTTTGCGTCGCAGCTCCTGGCGCAGCGCCCGACGCGCCAGACCACGTCCGGTCTGCTGGGTGCGGACGACCATCTGGGCGTAGGCCTCGTCGTCGACCAGGCCCACCTCCTCCATCCGGTCGAGGACCTGGCGTGCCACCTGCTCGTCGCAGTCCTTCTGGCGGAGCTTGTCCTCCAGCTGTTTGCGGCTGCGCGGCGCCATCGTCAGCTGTCGCAGCACGATCGCCCGCGCCACCTCGTGCGCGTCCGGCTCGGGGTCCTGACTCGCAGCGCGGGACGGGTCGTCGGGAGCCTCGGGCGCGCGCCCGGTGCGGCGCTGGGCGGCTGCGCCAGGACTCGTGCGGCGCTGCTCACGGGTGGGCCGTCGGCTGCTGGAGGGTTCGTACGACGTCGACGCGGAGGTCGCGGTGCCGTCGGCCGACCGGGCCGCTTCCTGCGCGAACGCGGGAGGCGGCCCGGCCGGACGGTCGAACGGACGATCCACGATCAGAAGGAGACCGGGACCTCAGCCGCCGGAGCCTCGGCGGGCGCCTCGGCCGGCTTGTCCAGCTGCGGGCCGACCCCGAGCTTTTCCTTGATCTTCTTCTCGATCTCGTCGGCGAGGTCGGGGTTGTCCTTGAGGAAGTTGCGGGCGTTCTCCTTGCCCTGCCCCAGCTGGTCGCCCTCGTAGGTGTACCAAGCGCCGGACTTGCGCACGAACCCGTGCTCGACGCCCATGTCGATCAGGCCGCCCTCACGGGAGATGCCCTGGCCGTAGAGGATGTCGAACTCGGCCTGCTTGAACGGCGGGGACACCTTGTTCTTGACGACCTTGACGCGGGTGCGGTTGCCGACCGGCTCCGAACCGTCCTTGAGAGTCTCGATGCGACGGACGTCGAGGCGGACCGAGGCGTAGAACTTCAGCGCCTTGCCACCCGTGGTGGTCTCGGGCGAGCCGAACATCACGCCGATCTTCTCGCGCAGCTGGTTGATGAAGATCGCCGTCGTGCCCGTGCTGTTGAGCGCGCCGGTGATCTTGCGCAGCGCCTGGCTCATGAGGCGGGCCTGCAGGCCGACGTGGCTGTCACCCATCTCGCCCTCGATCTCAGCGCGCGGCACGAGGGCTGCGACCGAGTCGATGACGATGATGTCGAGCGAGCCGGAGCGGATCAGCATGTCGGCGATCTCGAGCGCCTGCTCACCGGTGTCGGGCTGGCTGACCAGCAGGTTGTCGGTGTCGACGCCGAGCTTCTTCGCGTATTCCGGGTCGAGTGCGTGCTCGGCGTCGATGAAGGCGGCGAGCCCGCCGTTGCGCTGGGCGTTGGCGACGGCGTGCAGGGCGACCGTCGTCTTACCCGAGCTCTCCGGCCCGTAGACCTCCACGACGCGGCCACGCGGCAGACCGCCGATACCGAGCGCGACGTCGAGCGTGATGGCGCCGGTCGGGATGACCTCGATCGGCGGGCGGATGTCGTCACCGAGGCGCATCACCGCACCCTTGCCGTGCGACTTCTCGATCTGGGACAGGACGACGTCGAGCGACTTGTGCTTGTCTCCGCCGGCGGGACCGGACTTGGGTGCTGCAGCCATCTGGCTTCTCCTTCAGAACGTGGGCGGGCGCGCCTCCCGGCGACCGACCTCAGCCCACGCGTGCGATGGACCTCGGTACGAGTCAGACGCTAGGAGCCAGCACCGACAGCCGTCGCGGACGTCCGAGCACGCTGTGGACGAACGACCCGTCGAGCGGGCACCTGTGCACAACGTATCCGAACATGCGTACGAGCGGCGCGCGACCCGCCGTACGCGCGTGTCGCGAACCGCGCGACGTCAGACCATCACCACGGGCGAGGTGTGGTCGTCGGTGTGCAGGTTGCCCTCGAGCAGCGCGGTCACGCGCATGCCCCGCAGGTTGACCCGCCCGCCGAAACGCGTCATGAACGAGGTGTCGGCAGCATCGCGTCCGGTGGAGATGCGCAGCAACGACTGCCGTGGCGCCATGCCCGTGGAGTCGACCAGGTGCCAGGCGCCGTCGACGTAGGCCTCGGCGACGGCGTGGAAGTCCATCGGCACCAGGCCGGGCGCGTAGCACGCGACGATCCGGGCCGGCACCTCACGCGCACGCAGCATCGCGACGGTCAGGTGGGCGAAGTCGCGGCAGACGCCGTCGCGCGCCAGGAACGTGTCGACCGCGCTGTCGGTGACGCGCGAGGAGCCGACGACGTACGCCGTCCGCTTGCGCACCCATGCGCGTACGGCCTGGACCAGCTCCATGCCCTGCACACCCTCGAACTCCTCGCGGGCCGAGCCGAGCAGCCGGTCGGACTCGCAGTAGCGGCTCGGCAGCAGATAGGTGAGGCGATCGGCGATGTCGTCCTCGAACGGCTCGGCCTCACCCTCGACGCTCGCCTCGTAGCGGACCTCATGCTGCCCGGGCTCGACGTCGACGACGTGGCAGATGCCGTCGTGCTTGCCGACGATGGCGGTGACGTCACGAGCCTCACCCTGCGCCGTGACCGTGAACGCGTCCTCGATGCGCAGTCCCGGCCTCGGCGCCACGGCGACCTGGAGCACGAGGCGTGCCGGTGTCGTGACCTGGAGGTTGAGGACGGACGAGACGGTGCGCTTCACCTACGACTCCTTGGGGTTGTCTCGGACGGGCAGGTCGACCCCGAGGCGGCGCTCCGGGGGCACGTTCATGTCGTCGCACAACGCCTCCCAGACGTCGCGCGGCCGACGGTGCGCGGCCAGGGCCTGCTCGACCGTGAGGTCGTCGAGCGCGTGCAGCACGTGAGTGCTCGCCAGCATCCGGCTGTAGGACGCACCGAACTCGTCGTCCATCAGTCGCCAGAACTCGCTCATGCGCACACGAGACGGTCTCACACGCCGACGCTCGGCTGCACGCGGGCGCAGCCCCGCGCCGGGCTGCTGTGACGGGCGCAATACTGGCCCGCATGGAGCTCATCACCGCGCCGGCCGTCCCGACGTCCTGGGCCCGTGTCGACCAGCCCGACCACGCCCCGGTGCGTGTCGGACTCGTCCAGCACGCCTGGGACGAGGACACCGACCGTCTGCAGAAGACCCTGCTCGACGGCATCACGACCGCAGCCGAGGCCGGAGCACGCATCGTGTTCCTTCCCGAGCTGACCCTGTCGCGCTACCCCGCCGACACGCTGCCCACCGGGACGCCGTCAGACCTGGCCGAGAGCCTCGAGGACGGCCCCACGGTCGCCTTCGCCCGCGAGGCCGCTGCAGCGACCGGCGCGATGGTGCACGCGTCGCTCTACGAGAAGGCCGACCAGGACGACGGCCTCGGTTTCAACACCGCCGTGCTCGTGGCTCCTGACGGTCGGCTGATCGCCCGAACGCGCAAGACGCACATCCCCGTGACAGCCGGCTACTACGAGGACAAGTACTTCCGCCCTGGCCCGGCCGATGACGCGTATCCCGTTGTGCCGGTTGAGGACCCACAGGTCAAGCTCGGCCTCCCGACGTGCTGGGACGAGTGGTTCCCGGAGGTCGCGCGGCTGTACGCCCTCGGCGGGGCCGACGTGCTCGCCTACCCCACCGCGATCGGCTCCGAGCCCGACCACCCCGAGTTCGACACCCAGCCGCTGTGGCAGCACACGATCGTCGGCCACGCCATCGCCAACGGCCTGTTCGTGGTCGCGCCCAACCGCTACGGCACCGAGGGCCTGATCACGTTCTACGGCAGCTCGTTCATCGCCGATCCCTACGGCCGGGTGCTCGTGCAGGCACCGCGCGACCGGGCGGCCGCACTCGTCGCCGACCTCGACCTCGCACAGCGCAAGGACTGGCTCGACCTGTTCCCGTTCCTCGCGACCCGACGACCCGACTCGTACGCCGACCTCGCCGCCCCCGTACGGCCCGAGCACGAACGGCACGTCGACTGATGGCTGCCGACCCGCAGCGGTGGCGGATGCCGGCCGAGACCGCCGCGCAGACCTGCACCTGGATGGCGTGGCCGCACGCGGGCTACACGTTGGGCGACACCGACGACGAGGCGGACGCCGCACGCCGTACCTGGGCCGCTGTCGCCAACGCCGTCGTCGCCTTCCAGCCCGTGCACATGGTCGTCGACCCGTCGGCGGTCGACGACGCCCGTGCACACCTCGACCCGAAGGTCACCCTCCACGAGGCACCGCTCGACGACGCCTGGATGCGCGACATCGGTCCGTCCTTCGTGCTCGACGAGCACGGCCGGCTCGGCGCGGTCGACTGGGTCTTCAACGGGTGGGGCGCACAGTCGTGGGCGACCTGGGGCAAGGACGCCGAGATCGGTTCGTACGTCGGCGAGCTCGCCGGCGCCAGACTCATCGACTCACCGCTCGTCAACGAAGGCGGCGGCATCCACGTCGACGGCGAGGGCACGGTCCTGGTCACCGCGACCGTGCAGCTCGACCCGGGCCGCAACCCGGGCGCGAGCAGAGCCGACGTCGAGGCCGAGCTCGCCCGGACGATCGGGGCCTCCCACGTCGTCTGGCTGCCACGGGGACTCACGCGCGACTACGAGGAGTTCGGCACGCGAGGGCACGTCGACATCGTGGCGACGATGCCCTCGCCGGGAGTGGTGCTCGTGCACGACCAGGAGGACCCCGAGCACCCCGATCACGTCGTGAGCGCCGAGATCATCACGTTCCTCGAGGGTCAGGTCGATGCCGCGGGCCGGCCGTTCGAGATCGTCCGAATCCCCGCTCCCGCAACGCTTTTCGACGATGAGGGGCCGGTCGACTACAGCTACGTCAACCACCTCGTGGTCAACGGCGGCGTCGTGGCGTGCACGTTCGACGACCCGCACGACGAGCGCGCTCTCGACGTGCTCCGCCGTGTCTATCCCGGCCGCACCGTCGTCGGCGTCGACGCCCGCGAGCTCTTCGCCCGGGGCGGAGGCATCCACTGCATCACCCAGCAGCAGCCCCGGGCGACCGATCCCTGATCGACGCCGGATCGAGTGACCCGTTATCCCTACGTCGCCGTCATCACCCACCTAACGTGGACCCATGGGTGGAGCGAGCACGGTCGCCGGCAGGCGGGTCCTGATCACCGGTGCGGCACGAGGCATCGGCGCCGCCCTGGCGAAGCGGCTGCACGAGCGGGGTGCCCACGTCGCCGTGGCGGGGCTGGAGCCCGACCTCCTCGAGACCGTCGCGGCCGACGTCGACGGCCCCTGGAGCGAGTGCGACGTCTCGGACCGCGAGCAGGTCGACGCTGCCGTCGCGCAGACCGTCCGCGAGCTCGGCGGGCTCGATGTGGTCGTCGCCAACGCCGGCATCGCCAAGCAGCTGCCCATCGACGGCGGCGACCCGACCGTCATGGAGCGCACGCTGCAGGTCAACACCCTGGGCGTCTACTACACGCTGCGCGCGGCGGCACCGCACATCAGCCACCGCGAGGGCTACGCCCTGGCCACGTCGTCGTTGGCCGCAGGCGTCAATCTCCCTCTCCTGGGTGCTTATTCGGCGTCCAAGGCGGCGGTCGAGGCGATCGGCAACACGTTCCGCTGCGAGGTGCGGCCGACGGGTGCGAAGGTCGGCGTCGCCTACTTCGCCGAGCTCGACACCGACATGACCACGCGAGGCTTCGGCACCGAGTCGGCGAGCACGCTGCTCGGAGGCGGCGGCACGATCAGCGGCGTCGCCCCGCTCGGCCCGGCCATCGATGCGCTCGAGCGCGGCATCGCCCGCCGCTCTCGTCGGATCTGCTCACCGGGCTGGGTCCGGGCCGTGCTGCCTGCTCGCGAGATCGCCCAGCGCGTGGTCGAGCTCAAACCGTTGCCCCATCTGCGCGAGGCCCTGGAGCTGGCCCAACGCGAGGACGTCGACTTCACCACCGTTCAGCCGCAGCGACGGGAGCTGCGGTGACGGCCCGGATCTCTCCCGGGACGCTCCGGGAGATCGGACCGGCGGCGTACGCGATGAGCCGCGTCGCGGGACGCGTCACCCGCACGAGTCCCCCGGCGATCTTCACCACGCTGGGCCGCACCCGGCGTACGTACTGGGGATGGCTGGCCTTCGCCGCGACGCTGATGCCGTTCGGCCGACTCGCCCGCCGCGAGAGCGAGATGGTCATCCTGCGCACGGCCTACCAGCGCGACAGCGACTACGAGTGGGCCCACCACGAGCGCCTCGGCCGCCGAGCAGGCCTGAGCCGCCAGGAGATCGAGCGACTGGGGCAGGACGACCTCGGGCTCGAGTGGTCTGCGCGGGAGCACATCATCCTGCTCGCAGCGGACGAGCTGTTGAGCACGGACGACCTCGGCGACGAGACCTGGTCGATGCTGCGCGCGCATCTCGACGAGCGTGAGTGCATCGAGCTGCTGCTGCTCGTCGGCCACTACGCGATGCTCGCCACCACGCTGTCGACGCTGCGTGTCATCCCTGATACGCAGAACTGAACGTCTGCTTAACCTTCCTTGACGTTCACCGCGTGAGCGGGCCGCGTTCCTCCCAGGAACGCCATTTCTGCGACTGTGACCCGCCAGGAACCTTGCCGCCGACGAGCCCTGCGCAGGAATCTTCGGTGCGACCCGCCACGTCGTGAGCCGCACCACGGCTCGATGCGCTCCTGACGGGTCACTCCCAGCCGCTGACCCGGCGGCTCCCCCTCAGGAGGAAACCTGTGAAGCACCTCAAGCTGGTCGTCGCTGGCACGACGTTGGCCTCTGCTGTTGCACTCTGCCCCACCACGGACGCGGTCGGCTCGGTCTCGTCGGCCGTCCCCGCTGCCGCCCAGGCACGCTCAGCCGCGATCGCCTCGGCCCAGGCCGCAGCGGGCGACAACGCCCGAGCACTGGGCCTGTCCAGCGACGAGAAGCTCGTCGTCAAGGACGTCATCACCGACGCCGACGGCACGAAGCACGTCCGCTACAACCGCACGTTCAAGGGCCTGCGTGTCGTCGGCGGCGACTTCGTCAGCCACAACGACCGCTCGGGCTCGGTCAAGAGCGTGAGCTGGAACGGCGCGGGCAAGAAGGTCGCCGTCGCCACGACCCCGACGGTGTCGTCGGCCACCGCCGTCGCCAAGGGCCGCCAGAGCGCCCAGGCCGACAAGGCGTCCGTGGCCACGAGCAAGGGCGAGCTGGTCGTCTACGCCTCCGACCCCTCCGGTCCGCGTCTGGCGTACGACGTGCTCACCACCGGCGTCCGCGACAACCAGACGCCGAGCCGTCTGCACACCTACGTCGACGCCCAGAACGGCAAGGTCCTCGGCTCACGCGACGAGATCGTCGAGGGCACCGGCAACGGCGTGCACGTCGGCAGCGTCTCCCTCACCACCACGGGCAGCTCGGGCGCGTACAAGCTGCGCGACGGCGTGAACAACTACACGACCGACCTGAACGGCTCGACCAGCGGCACCGGCACCGAGTTCACCGACAGCGACGACGTGTGGGGCAACGGCTCCACCTCGAGCCGTCAGTCGGCTGCGGTCGACGCGCAGTACGGCGCGGAGAAGACGTTCAACTACTACAAGAACGTCCAGGGCCGCAACGGCATCTGGAACGACGGCCGCGGCGCACGCTCGCGCGTCCACTACGGCAGCAACTACGTCAACGCCTTCTGGGACGGCACGCAGATGACGTACGGCGACGGCTCGAGCAACAGCAACCCGCTCACCTCGATCGACGTCGCCGGCCATGAGATGAGCCACGGCGTCACCGAGAACACCGCGGGTCTGGACTACTCCGGCGACCCGGGCGGTCTCAACGAGGCGACGTCGGACATCTTCGGCACCATGGTCGAGTGGTACTCCGGCAACACCTCCGACCCCGGTGACTACCTCATCGGCGAGGAGATCAACATCAACGGCAACGGCACGCCGCTGCGCTACATGGACAAGCCCTCCAAGGACGGCGGCTCCTACGACTGCTACCGCAACATGTCCGGCGTCGACCCGCACTACTCCTCCGGCCCGCTGAACCACTGGTTCTACCTGGCCTCCGAGGGCTCGGGCGCCAAGACGATCAACGGTGTCTCCTACAACAGCCCGACCTGTGACGGCTCCACCGTGTCCGGCATCGGCCGCGACAAGGTCGCCAAGGTCTGGTATCGCACGCTGTCGACCTACCTCACGAGCAGCAGCACCTACGGCGCCGCTCGCAACGGGGCTATCAAGGCCGCCAAGGACCTGTACGGCGCGAGCTCGGCCGAGTGCGCGGGCATCGAGAAGGCGTTCACCGCCATCAGCGTCCCGGCCGGCACCGAGAAGTGCGACGGTGGCACCACGCCTCCGCCCACCGGCGACAACCTGCTGAAGAACCCGGGCTTCGAGTCCGGCGCGGTCGACTGGACCGGCACCTCCGGCCCGATCACCAACAACACCGGTCGCCCGGCCCACACCGGCTCGTGGAAGCTGTGGCTCGGCGGCAACGGTTCGTCCACGTCGGAGAACGAGTCGCAGTCGGTCACGATCCCGTCCACCGCGGCAGCCCCCAAGCTGTCGTACTGGGTCCGCACCGACACGAGTGAGTCCGGCTCCACGGCGTACGACACCGCCAAGGTCCAGGTCGTGAGCGGCACGACGACCTCGACGCTCGCGACGTACTCCAACGTCGGCACCAGCAGCACGTACAGCCAGAAGACGTTCGACCTGTCCGCCTACAAGGGCAAGACGATCACCATCAAGTTCTCGGCCACCGAGGACTCCTCGCTGCAGACGAGCTTCGTCTTCGACGACACGTCGGTGACCCTCGGCTGACCCAGCCTCATCTCAGCACGCGACCGGCCGTCGTACCTCATCGAGCAGGTACGACGGCCGGTTCGCGTACATCCCCCGAAACCCTTCTCCCTCAAGGACTTTCGCATGCGAACAACCACCCTGCGCTACGCCGCCGCTGCCGCTGTCGCGACCGCGGTCACCCTCACTCCCTCGGCCTCGGCGAGCACCCCGACGCTGGCCGACCCCGACATCTCGGTGACGAGCACGAAGGCGCACCTGGACCAGCTGCAGAGCATCGCCACGGCCAACGGCGGCAACCGCGCCACCGGCCGCCCGGGTTACAAGGCGTCCGTCGACTGGGTGAAGTCCCAGCTCGACGCGGCCGGCTATGTCACCACGGTGCAGCCGTTCTCGACCAGCTCGGGCACGTCGTACAACCTGATCGCCGAGTGGCCGCACGGCGACGCGAACCACGTCGTCATGGCCGGCGCACACCTGGACAGCGTGTCCAGCGGACCGGGCATCAACGACAACGGGTCCGCAAGCGCGGGCATCCTCGAGACCGCCCTCGCCTACGCGCGGAGCGGCGAATCCGCGAAGAACAGAGTGCGATTCGGCTTCTGGGGCGCTGAGGAGCTCGGACTGCTCGGCTCCAAGTACTACGTCAACAACCTGCCGACCGCCGAGCGCGACAAGGTCGAGGTCTACCTCAACTTCGACATGATCGCCTCGCCCAACCCCGGGTACTTCGTCTACGACGACAACCCGGCCGGCGACGGCGCGCGCGACGACCTCACCGCGTACTTCGACGGGAAGGGCATCCCGTGGGAGTACATCGACGTGCAGGGCCGTTCGGACCACGCGGCGTTCAGGTCGCTCGGCATCCCGACCGCAGGCACGTTCACCGGCGCCGAGGGCACGAAGACCAGCGCCCAGGCCAGCAAGTGGGGCGGGACGGCCGGGCGCGCCTTCGACCCCTGCTACCACTCCTCCTGCGACACCAGCGCCAACCTCGACCTCACGGCGCTCGACCGCAACATCGACGCGATCGGCCACATGATCTGGTCGTACGCCGCCAAGGACTACGGCACGACACCGCCGCCGTCCGGGGACAACCTGCTGAAGAACCCCGGCTTCGAGGCCGGCGCTGTGGACTGGACCGGCACGTCCGGCCCGATCACCAGCAGCACGAGCCGGCCGGCGCGGACCGGCAGCTGGAAGATGTGGCTCGGTGGCAACGGGTCGACCTCGGCCGAGACCGAGTCGCAGACGGTGACGATCCCCTCGACCGCGCCCGCCCCGAGGCTGTCGTACTGGCTGCGCTCCGACACGGCCGAGACCGGCAGCACGGCGTACGACACGATGAAGGTGCAGGTCGCGAGCAGCACGAGCACGACCACCCTCGCGACCCACTCCAACGTGGGCACCAGCACCGTCTACGCGCAGAAGACGCTCGACCTGTCGGCGTACAAGGGCAGGACGGTCACCGTGAAGTTCCTGATGACCGAGGACGCCTCGCTGCAGACGAGCTTCGTCGTCGACGACACCGCGGTGACGCTCGGCTGACGAACTCCGGCCGGCCGGTCGTCGAGCATGTCGCGGTACGACGACCGGCCTGGCTCGCACTGTCGCATCCGCCTCGACGCCTTCGTGGAGATGATGAGCACCCGACGACGTGTCGGGTCTGACGAAGAGGTGAGCACCATGCCCGAGACGCCGAACCCGCCGACGCGCCGACCCCTGCGATTCGGCGCGGTCGCGCCGTTCACCACCGACCTGCCGACCTGGACCGACAGCCTGCGGTCCCTGGCCGACAGCGGTTACTCGACGGTCCTGATGCCCGACACACCGCAGTGGCAGCCCGCCCCGGGGCCCGCGCTGGCCGTCGCCGGGTCGGTGACCGGCCTGCGCGTCGGCACCTGGGTCTACGCCTGCCCCGTCAGACCGCCCTGGATGACCGCATGGGAGGCGCACTCGCTGTCCGTGCTCACCGAGGGCCGCTTCGAGATGGGCATCGGCACGGGCAGACCCGGCATCGCCGACCAGCTGCGCGACCTCGGCATCCCCGTCGACTCCTCGCGCAGCCGCTCCGATCAGGTCCGCGACGTCATCGTGGCGCTGCGTGAGCTGGACGGCACCGACCGTCACACGCCGGTCGTCATGGCGGTCTCCGGACCGCGCGCCCAGGCCCTGGCCGCCGAGCTCGCGGACACGGTGACGTTCGTGATGCCCCAGCTCGAGACACGCGCCGAGACCACGCGTCGGGTGCGGCAGTTCGACAACAGCCGTGACCTCGAGCTGGCACTGCACGTGCCGGTGGTCGGCGACGGCGTCGCGCCGTTCATGGCCGGTCCCGACACCGACGCGGCCGCCGTCCGCGCGGCCGACTCGCTCGCCCACCTGCCCAGCGATCCCGCGGCTGCCACCGACGAGATCCTGCGGCGGCGAGAGGAGCTCGGGTTCTCCCACTTCGTGCTCGGGGCCGACGTCGCCGGACCGTTGGCGCAGGTCGTCGCCGACCTCGCCGGGAAGTAGTCCGGCAGGCGCACTACGCAGGTCGGTCCGGTCCGCAGGACGACGACGCCTCGATGCCGCCCATCAGGTCGTTGACGAGGTCCTGCGCGAGCGGGCCGAGGTCGCCGAGCCTTTCGTCGTCCGAACGTCCTACTCCTGCAACGGTTCTCACCGCCACGATCATGTCGTCGGGGTGCCGCGTCGTGGGCGTGTCGTCACCGAGGGCCGTCCAGTCGACCGCGTCGCGAGCGGTGCTCACGCGCTCGTACCAGTCGTCGAGCAGTCGACCCGACTCGCCGTCCGGGAGGCCTCTGGTGGTGAGCTCGACCCGACCGTCCGGCTCGATCGTGATGCGGTCGTCGAAGCCCACGATGCCGCCCGTGCGGGTGATCGTGAGCGTCAGCTGATCAGCGTCCATGGCGTATGACTACCAGTCATCACCGTCGACGACCAGCGGCACGAAGCTGTACCAGCCGTGCTCCTCGACCACCGGAGCGCCGGTCGTGCGCGTCACGCGCAGCATCCGGCCGGCGACAGGAGCGACCAGGACGCCGGCGACGACGAGCTGCTCGACCAGGGACGTCGGCATCCGGTCGGCCATCGCCGAGACGAGCACCCGGTCGTACGGCGCCTCGCCCGGCAGCCCGAGCACGTCCGGCTGGGCGCGATGGACGGTGGCCCACGGGCGACCGGCGGACGCGACCGACGAGGCCGCCCGGTCGGCGAGGGCGGAGACCCGTTCGACCCCGGTCACGCGCCCCTGCGGGCCGACGAGGTCCGCCAGGATCGCCGTCGTCCAGCCCGAGCCCGCGCCCACGTCGAGCACCCGCTGACCGGGCCGGACGTCGAGCAGCTCGAGCATGTCGAGCACCGTGCGTGGTTGCGAGCTCGTCTGCCCGCCGCCGATCGGGAGCGGACCGTCGTGGCCGGCGCGAGCGGCCTCCTCGGGCGGGAGGAAGTCGGCCCGCGGGGTGCGGCGCATCGCCTCGGCCGCGCGACGGCGTACGGCATCCGTCATCACTCCAGTATGCGCGCGGCCACTGAGCTGATGTCGTACGCCGGTGGCAGGCTGGGGCGTATGCCGCAGGACGTCCTCAGCCGGTTCTCACCGGCGACCCGTGAGTGGTTCACGGGCAGCTTCAGCGAGCCCACCGCCGCGCAGGCCGGCGCCTGGGACGCGATCAGCTCGGGACAGCACACCCTCGTCGTGGCGCCGACGGGTTCGGGCAAGACGCTGTCGGCGTTCCTGTGGGCCCTCGACCGGCTGGCTGCCGAGCCGGTCCCGGACGAGCCGCTCCAGCGCTGCCGGGTGCTCTACGTCTCGCCGATGAAGGCGCTCGCGGTCGACGTCGAGCGCAACCTGCGCTCGCCTCTCGTCGGCATCAAGCACGCCGCCACCCGGCTGGGCCTGCCCGAGCCCGATGTCACCGTGGCGGTGCGATCGGGCGACACCCCGGCCCAGGAGAGGCGGGCGTTCCAGCGGCGTCCGTCGGACGTGCTGATCACGACTCCCGAGTCGTTGTTCCTGCTGCTCACCTCGTCCGCTCGCGAGGCACTCGCCGGCGTCGAGACGGTCATCATCGACGAGGTCCACGCGGTCGCCGGCACCAAGCGCGGCGCTCACCTGGCGCTCACCCTCGAACGCCTGGATGCCTTGCTGCCCCAGGCCGCCCAGCGCATCGGGCTCTCGGCGACGGTGCGCCCGGTCGACGAGGTCGCCCGTTTCCTCGCCGGCGGTCGGCCGGTCACCACGGTGCAGCCACCGTCGCAGAAGCAGTGGGACCTCGAGGTCGTCGTCCCCGTGCCCGACATGACCGAGCTGGGTGCCGGCCCGGTCGGTGCTGACGACGACCCGCAGGAGCGGGCGTCGATCTGGCCGCACGTCGAAGAACGCATCGTCGACCTGGTCGCGCAGCACCGCTCGACGCTGGTGTTCGCCAACTCACGCCGGCTCGCCGAGCGCCTCACGGCCCGCCTCAACGAGATCTGGCAGGAGCGCCTGGAGGCCGCGGCGGGTGACGGCGAGGGTGCCGCCGAGGTCGGCGCACGGCGTACGACCACGACCCCCGCCCAGGTCATGGCCCAGTCCGGGCAGAGCCACGGCGCGTCGCCCGTCCTCGCACGCGCCCACCACGGCTCGGTCAGCAAGGAGCAGCGAGCCCAGGTCGAGGACGACCTCAAGGCGGGCCGGCTGCCGGCCGTCGTCGCCACCAGCTCGCTCGAGCTCGGCATCGACATGGGTGCGGTCGACCTGGTCATCCAGGTCGAGTCGCCGCCGAGCGTCGCGAGCGGGCTGCAGCGCGTCGGTCGCGCCGGTCACCAGGTCGGCGCGGTGTCGCGTGGCGTGCTGTTCCCGAAGTTCAGGGGCGATCTGGTGCAGACAGCGGTGGTGGTCGAGCGCATGCGCAGCGGCGGCATCGAGTCGCTGCACGTGCCCGCCAACCCCGTCGACGTGCTCGCCCAGCAGGTCGTCGCGATGTGCGCGATGGACGACTGGGCGGTCGACGAGCTCGAGCAGCTCGTACGACGGGCGACCCCGTTCGCGGGGCTGCCGCGGTCGATCCTGGAGTCGGTGCTCGACATGCTCTCGGGCCGTTATCCGAGCGACGAGTTCGCCGAGCTGAGACCCCGGCTGGTCTGGGACCGGGTCGCCGGCGTGCTGTCCGGACGACGCGGAGCGCAGTGGCTGGCCACGACGAGCGGCGGCACGATCCCCGACCGCGGGCTGTACGGCGTGTTCCTCGCAGGTGGCGACGGGCCCGGCCGGCGGGTGGGTGAGCTCGACGAGGAGATGGTCTACGAGTCGCGCGTGGGTGATGTGTTCACGCTCGGCACGACGAGCTGGCGCATCGAGGACATCACCCACGACCAGGTGCTCGTCTCACCTGCACCGGGTCAGCCCGGTCGCCTGCCGTTCTGGAAGGGCGACTCGATCGGCCGACCGGCCGAGCTCGGCAAGGCCGTCGGCGGGTTCGTCCGCGAGGTGATGGCCCTCGACGACGAGGCCGCGCGCACCCGTGTCGGTGTCGCCGGGCTCGACACCTGGGCCGGCGACAACCTGCTCGACTATCTGCGCGAGCAGCAGGAGGCCACCGGCCACGTCCCGCACGACCGGTCGATCGTGGTCGAGCGGTTCAGGGACGAGCTGGGCGACTGGCGCGTCGTCGTCCACTCACCGTTCGGGGCACAGCTGCATGCGCCGTGGGCCCTGTGCGTGGCAGCCCGGCTGCGTGAGAAGTTCGGCGTCGACGTGCAGGCGATGCACGGTGACGACGGCATCGTGTTCCGCCTGCTCGACCTCGAGGTCGAGCAGGGTGGCGATCTCAGCCGTGAGCTGATGGCCACCATCACGCTCGACCCCGACGACGTCACCGACATCGTCACCGCTGAGATCGGCGGATCCGCTTTGTTCGCAGCACGATTCAGAGAGTGCGCCGCTCGTGCGCTGCTGCTGCCGCGACGCAACCCCGGCCGTCGGCAGGCCCTGTGGCAGCAGCGCCAGCGGTCGGCCCAGCTGCTCGAGGTCGCCAGCCGCTACCCGTCGTTCCCGATCGTGCTCGAGGCGGTCCGCGAGTGCGTCCAGGACGTCTACGACGTCCCCGGCCTCGTCGACCTGATGCGCGACCTGGCCGCACGGCGCGTGCGCCTGGTCGAGGTCGAGACCACCACGCCGTCGCCGTTCGCCAAGAGCCTGCTGTTCGGCTATGTCGCCCAGTTCCTCTACGAAGGCGACTCGCCCCTGGCCGAGCGCCGTGCTGCTGCGCTCGCCCTCGACCCGTCGCTGCTCGGCGAGCTGCTGGGCCACGGCGAGGGCGCCGCCCTGCGCGACCTGCTCGACAGCGACGTCGTCCGGCGCACCGAGGCCGAGCTGCAGCGCCTGGTCGACGAACGCCGCAGCCGCGACGCCGAGGACGTCGCCGATCTGGTGCGCTGGCTCGGGCCGCTCACCCTCGAGGAGATCCGCCAACGCGCGACCGACGACGGCCGCGATCACGTCGATGCATGGGTCGATGCCCTGGTCGACGCGCGACGCCTGATCCGGGTGCGCCTCGCCCAGCGCGACTGCGTCGCCGCCGTCGAGGACGCCTCGCGGCTGCGCGACGCCCTCGGCGCCGCCCTGCCGGTCGGCGTACCAGCCGCGTTCCTCGAGCCCGTCGCTGATCCGCTCGGTGACCTGATCGCCCGATTCGCCCGTACGCGAGGGCCGTTCACGGTTCCCGAGGCCGCCGAGCGGTTCGGACTCGGGCGCGCGGTCGTCCAGGACTGCCTGCGCCGTCTTGTCTCGGCCGGCCGCGTGGTCGAGGGTGAGCTGCGCCCGGTCGACATCGGCGGTGCGCCCCACAGCACCGACTTCTGTGACGCCGAGGTGCTCCGCGTCCTCAAGCGCCGGTCGCTCGCTGCCCTGCGCGCTGAGGTCGAGCCGGTCCCCGCGGTCGACCTGGCCCGGTTCCTGCCCGCGTGGCAGGGCGTCGGGTCCGGGCAGCGCGGCGCGGATGGCCTCCTGCGAGCCGTCGAACAGCTGGCAGGAGCCCAGGTGCCGGCCAGTGCGCTCGAGACCCTCGTGCTGCCCGCCCGGGTGGTCGACTACTCCCCCGGCCTGCTCGATGAGCTGATGACCTCCGGTGAGGTCGTGTGGCAGGGGCACGCGGCCCTGCCCGGTGACGACGGCTGGGTCTCGTTGCACCCCGCCGACACCGCGCACCTCACCCTCGCCCCGCCCGACGCGACGTTCGAGCTGCAGCCCCTCCATCGCGACCTGCTCGCTGCGCTCGAGCCGGGTGGTGCGTACTTCTTCCGCGCCCTGAGCGACGCCGTCTCCTCCTCCGACGACGAGCAGCTGCTCACGGCGTTGTGGGACCTCGTCTGGAGCGGACACGTCACCGCCGACACCATCGTGCCGGTGCGCGCACTGCTGTCCGGCGGTCGCACGACGCACCGGGCCCGCCGCAGCGGTCCGCGCCGCACGCGGCACAGCGGGCGCGGCACGCTCGGCGGCCTGAGCGCGGGGCGACCGTCCGCGCCGAGTCGCAGCGGACCGCCCACCGGTGTCGGGCGCTGGGTCGCACTGCCCGCGGTCGAGTCGAGCGCGACCGTGCGTGCGCTCGCCGAGGCGGAGGTCCTGCTCGACCGGCACGGTGTGGTCACACGTGGCACGGTGGCCGCCGAAGGCGTGGCCGGCGGATTCGCGTCGGTCTACCGCGTGCTCGCCACCGCCGAGGAGTCCGGCCGCGTCCGTCGGGGCTACTTCGTCGAGGGCCTCGGTGCCTCCCAGTTCGCCGGGGCAGGTGCGGTCGACCGGTTGCGCGCACAGTCCAAACCCCTTGGCAGCACTCGCAATCCGTGGGACACCGCACCCGACCCGCGGGAGGCGGCACGGGCCGTGGTCCTCGCCGCCGCCGACCCGGCCAACCCCTACGGCGGCGCGCTCGCTTGGCCGGAGCGTCCGGTCACCGACGGGTCGGCCGACGACCCGTCTTCGGGTCGTACGGGCTCGGCCGGCCACCGCCCGGGACGCAAGGCCGGCGCGCTCGTCGTGCTCGTCGACGGCGCGCTCGTCCTCTACGTCGAGCGCGGCGGCAAGACCCTGCTCTCGTGGAGCGACGACGCCGACGACCTGGGCGCTGCCGCCGACGCGCTGGCGCTGGCCGTCCGCGAGGGCGCGCTCGGCCAGCTCACCGTCGCCAAGGCCGACGGCGATCAGCTGCTCGGCTCCACCCATCCGCTCGCGATCGCGTTGACCGACGCGGGATTCCACACCACGCCCCGGGGTCTGCGCCTGCGATCCTGACGCCCGTGACCGCCTCAACACCTCGCGTCGTCCTGGTCGTCGGTGTGCCCGGAGCCGGCAAGACCACCGTCGCGCGCGCACTGGCCCAGCACTTCGAACGCTCCGCGTGCATCGAGGGCGACCTCATCCAGCACGAGCTCACGGTCAGCGGCCTGGTGCCACCAGGTGGTGAGCCCGTCGACGAGCAGGGCCGACAGCTGCAGCTGCGGTGGCGCAACTGCGCGGACCTCGCGGACAACTTCGCCGCCGAGGGGTTCACGGTCGTGGTCGAGCACGCCGCCTCGACGCCCGACTTCATCGAGCTGTTCCGGGACCGGCTGCGCACCCGTCCGCTCTCGCTGATCGTGCTCGCGCCCCGCCACGAGGTGACCCTGGAGCGTGACGCCGGGCGCCACAAGCAGGTGGCACAGCACTTCACCTGGATGGACGCCCAGATGCGCCAGACCCTGACCGGCTGGGGCTGGTGGCTCGACAGCTCGGACCTGAGTGTGGACCAGACGGTGGCCGCCGTCCTCGAGCGTGGTCTCGAGGCCGGCGTCCTCGAGGACCCCGTCGATGTCGGTCGACGTCCCTAGGCTGCACCGCATGGCCTCGACACATCACACGATCGACTACATCGAGCTCGGTGCTCCCGACGTCGCAGCGGCCAAGGCGTTCTACGCCGCCGCCTTCGGCTGGACCTTCAACGACTACGGGCCGGAGTACGCCGGCATCCGCGCGTCCTCCGGCGACGGTGAGGTGGGCGGCCTCAACGCCGGGTGCCCGGCGACGCGTGGCGGTCCGCTCGTCCTGCTCTTCTCCGACGACCTGGCAGCGTCCGAGCAGGCCGTCCGAGACGCCGGCGGCACGGTCACGGAGGGCCCCTACGCCTACCCCGGCGGGCACCGCTTCCACTTCACCGATCCCGCCGGCAACGAGCTCGGCGTCTTCGCCACGAGCTGAGTCGTGCCCGAGGGCGATGTCGTCATCCGCACCGCACGGCGACTGCACGCCGGGCTCGTCGACGACGTCCTCGTCGTGGCCGAGCTGCGGTGGGGCGGACGCGACGGGCGCAGGCTGGTCGGCCGTCGTACGACCGAGGTCGTCAGCCGTGGCAAGCACCTGCTCCACCGCGTCGAGGGCGGGCTCACCCTGCACAGCCACCTGCGGATGGACGGCAGCTGGCGGATCTCCGACGTGCAGCGGGTCAGCGCACGGACACGGTCGTCGCCCGACCTGCGCGCCCTGCTCGCGACCGCTCGCCGAGCAGCGTTGGGCTGGCAGCTCGGCATGCTCGACGTCGTCGCGACTGCCGACGAGCACACCGTGGTCGGGCATCTCGGTCCCGACGTCCTCGGCAGCGACTGGGACGAGGACACCGCGCTGCAGCGCCTGCGCCGAGATCCGACGGTCACGGTCGGCGCGGCTCTGCTCGACCAGCGCAACCTGGCCGGTCTCGGCACGATCTTCACCAGCGAGCCGCTCTTCCTCGAACGCACCCACCCCTGGGCCTCGGTCGGCGACCTCGACGACGACCACCTGCGGCGCGTCGTACGCCGCGCCTATCGGCTCATCGGCGCGAGTGCGGCCTCCGAGCGGCCGAGCAGCACGGGCGACCCGCGTGAGCCGATGTATGTGCACGGCCGCAGCGGGCGCAGCTGTCGACGCTGCGGTCAGGGCGTGCGTGTGGCGATGATCGGCGCGGCGCCGCGGGACCGGACGATGTTCTACTGCCCACGCTGCCAGGGCGGCCTCGCACCGACCGACGACGGACGCCCGCAGCGTCCACTCGGGGTGCGGTGAGGCTCAGGCTGCGGACGAGACGACGGCGTCGGCAGGGACCACCGGCAGCCGCACGGGCTGCGACAGCGCCTCGGCGACGGCGACCTTCTCGGTGACGAGCATCAGCGTCTCGGACAGCTGCAGACCGAGCGCGGCGCAGATCGACGAGAGCAGCTCGGAAGAGGCTTCCTTCTCGCCGCGCTCGAGCTCGCTGAGGTAGCCGAGCGAGACCTTGGCGGAAGCGGACACGTCGCGCAGCGTGCGCCCCTGGGTCTGGCGCTGCTCACGGAGCACGTCGCCGAGCTCTCGACGGAGCAAGATCATGACGCCCTCCTCATGTGTGATCTCGTGTGACCACCGTACCCCGCGGAGCTGACGCAGACCGGGGCGGCGGGCACGTGAGCGACAACGTCGAGGACACCACAGGATGTTCCGGATATAAACTGATATCACTGTGATAGCACCGTCCTGAGGGGACACATGACCGACTCCCAGTACCCCGGCCCGAGCGACCAGCCGCCGCCCGCCGGTCCGCCGCGCCACCCGCTCCCGACGCCGGGCGCTGGTCCGACGGGGCCCGCAGCGCCTCCCGGCGGGCCGTACCCACCCGGCGCGCCGCGACCGTACGCAGGCCCTCACTCCGCCGGCTCCGGGCCGGTCGGGCCCGGTGGGCCGGGCGGGCCGTTCACCGACATGGCTCCGGGGCCGGCCGAGCAGCCGCCGAGCGGTCGCCCCGTCGGCCACCAGGGGATGCGGGTCGACATCGACGAGCGGCCCGCGTGGGCCATGAACGGGTTCCTCGCGCTGCTCGTGGCCCTGGCGCTCGTCGTCGGCGCACTCGCGTGCTTCGGCAGCGGCGTCCCCGCGGCGGGTGTCGCGCTGGTGGTGCTCGCATTCTTCATCGCGACGCCGCTGGTGGTCATCCAGCCCGGCCAGACGCGGGTCGTCCAGTTCTTCGGGCGCTACGTCGGCACGGTCCGGCGTACCGGTCTGACGTGGGTCATGCCGCTCACCACCCGGCGCAACGTGTCGGTGCGGGTCAACAACTTCGAGACCAACGCCTTGAAGGTCAACGACGCCGACGGCAACCCGGTCGAGATCGCCGCGATCATCGTCTGGCAGGTGGCCGACACGGCGAAGGCGACGTTCGCGGTCGAGCACTACACCGACTTCGTCCGCGTGCAGTCCGAGGCGGCGCTGCGACACGTCGCGACGACCCACCCGTACGACGACCCTGACGGCAGCGGCACGTCGTTGCGGGGCTCGACCGACGTGGTCTCCCAGGAGCTCGCGCGCGAGGTGGCTGAGCGTGTGGTGATCGCCGGCGTCGAGATCCTCGAGGTACGCATCAGCCACCTCGCGTACGCCCAGGAGATCGCCCAGGCCATGCTGCAGCGCCAGCAGGCCAGCGCGATCATCGCCGCACGCGAGCGCATCGTCGAGGGCGCGGTGAGCATGGTCGAGATGGCCATCTCGCGCCTGGAGGACGAGGACGTCGTGCGGCTCGACGAGGAGCGCAAGGCGGCGATGGTGTCCAACCTGCTCGTCGTGCTCTGCGGTGACCAGCGGGCGACACCGGTCGTCAACACCGGCAGCCTCTACACCTGAGGGACGCCGTGACACGAGCAGCGGAGCAGAGCGGGTCCGGGCGCAAGGCGGTGCTGCTGCGCCTGGACCCCGCGGTCCACGAGGCGCTGACGCGCTGGGCCGGCGACGAGCTGCGCAGCGTCAACGCCCAGGTCGACATGGTGCTGCGCGACGCGCTGCGACGGGCGGGCCGGCTGCCCGGCACGGCAGCGCCGCCTCCGCGGCGTGGACGCCCACCGCGCTCCGACGGCACCTGACGCCCGTAGCCCCGGGTCAACGAGCGAGCCTGCACCGGCCCCCGGACGGGGCGGTGCAGGCTCGCTCTCTCGGTCGGCCCGGTCAGGCGGTGCTGCCGGTCTCGATCTTCTCCTCGGACTGCACCGACGAGCGGGTCGCTCGGTAGAGCCAGCCCACGATCAGCACGAACGCGATGACACCGATCGCCTTGGCCCAGCTCTCGAAGCCCTCGCCGACGATGCCGAGCGGTGCCTCCTCGCCCGATCCGGCCACGATCGCGGCGTACGCGACCCCGAACAGGCTCTCGCCGACGATCAGACCGGTCGCCATCAGCACCGCGAGGCGCTTGGCGTGCTCGGGGTCCTTGCGGCGGTCGGCCCAGCGCTCGTAGAAGAAGCCGATGACCGCACCGACCGCGATGAGCACGGTGAGCGCCATCGGCAGGTAGAGGCCCATGCCCACCGCGAGCGGCGGCAGCGCGAACCGCTTGCCCGACGTCCGGCCGAGCACCTCGTCGACGACGATGACGGCCACGCCGATCGCGGCGCCGAGGCCGATGCGGCCCCACTGCAGGTCGCCACCGAAGACGCCCTTGGCGAGCTCGGAGATGAGTGAGGCCTGCGGCGCGGCGAGAGCGTCGTCACCGGCGCCCGGTGCGCCGACGAACCCGAAGGCGGAGTTGAGCAGGTTGAGCACCGGCGCGATCACGATCGAGCCGAACACGACACCGACGACCAGCGCGGCCTGCTGCTTCCAGGGCGTCGCCCCCACGAGCTGGCCGGTCTTGAGGTCCTGCAGGTTGTCGTTGGAGATGGTGGCGATGCTGAAGACCACGGCGGTGACGAACAGCGTGTACGCGACGAGCGCGGTCGCCTGCTTCGGGTCGCCTTCACGTCCGTGCACCAGGACCATCAGCAGAGCCGCCGCGAGCACGACGACGATGCCGACACCGGAGATCGGGCTGTTGGACGAACCGATCAGTCCGGCCATGTAACCGCAGACGGCCGCGATGACCGCACCGATCAGCAGCACGAAGACCAGGCTCACGGCGATGGTGAGGAACAGGTTGTCCTGCAGGTGCGTGTCGCGCGCGAACAGCCACAGCATCAGGCCGATGGGCAGCAGCGAGACCAGGATGGTGCCGCCGACGACGGTGATCGGCAGGTCGCGCTCGGTGAGCTCGACCTGCTCACCGGCCGCACGCTCACGGGTCGAGGCCGCCGACTCGCGGATGCCCTTGATGATCGGGCCGAGGATCTTGATGAGCGTCCAGATCGCGGCGACCGCGATCGTGCCGGCCCCGACGAACCGGACCTCCTCGCTGAACGTCTTGTCGACGATGTCGGCGACCGCGCCACCCGCGGTCAGGTCGCCCGAGGTGTAGGCGGGGACGAGCACGGCCCAGGAGATGACCATGCCGACGAGCATCGCGATGCCGACCGTCAGGCCCACAAGGTGGCCGACACCGATCAGCGCCAGGGACAGGGAGGCCGAGGCCGCCGTACCGCCCGAGCCGATCTTGAACGCCGCGCTGACCTCACTGGCGGCGACCTTCAACGAGGTCAGCAGGTTGAACGCGACGGCCGCGAGGGCACCCTTGATGATCATGCGCAGACCGCGTGCGTTGCGCTCGGCGCTGTCCTCGTCGCCGACGCCGACCTTGAGCACCTCGGCCGCCGCCTTGCCCTCGGGGTAGGGCAGGTCGGAGCCGGTCACCAGCGCCCGCCGCAGCGGCACGGAGTACATGACCCCGAGGGTCCCGCCGATGGCGCACAGCAGCACGGTCGTCCAGTACGGGAAGTCCTGCCACCAGCCGATCATGATCAGACCGGGCAGCACGAAGATGATCGCCGCGAGGGTGCCGGCCGCCGAGGCGACCGTCTGGACGATGTTGTTCTCCTGGATCGTCGTCCCGCCGATGCGCCGCAGGATCGCCATCGAGATGACGGCGGCGGGGATCGCGGTCGCGAACGTCAGACCGACCTTGAGGCCCAGGTAGACGTTGGCCGCGGTGAAGATCAGGGTGATGACGCCACCGAGGACGATGCCTCTGACGGTCAGCTCACGCGGGGTGGACACGGACGTACTGCTGCTCATCGAGTTCCTCGGCTCCTGCAGGTCATGGGACGGGCGAGGTCGTCACGTCGGACCTCGCCCAGCCCACCCACGGTACCCATGCCGTTCACACGGATCGGGGCAGGTCCCTCACGCATTCGGCGAGCAGCGCGAGAACACCGTCGACCGAGGCGGCCCGGATCTGCTCACGGTCCCCGCTCAGCGACAGCCGCCGAGACCGTACGCCGGTCGGCGCGGCGACCGCGACGAAGACGGTGCCGACGGGTTGTCCGTCCTGGGGTTCGGGGCCGGCGACCCCGGTCGTGGCCAGGCCCCAGGTGGCAGCGAGCAGCCGGCGTACGCCGGACGCCATCTGCTCGGCAACCTGTGCCTGCACCGCTCCCCCGGCGTCGAGCAGCGCAGCATCGACACCGAGGACGTCGCGCTTGACGTCGGTGGCGTAGCTGACGACGCCGCCGCGCACCGTGGCGCTCGCGCCCGGGACGGACGTGAGGCGCGCGGTGACGAGCCCGCCGGTCAGCGACTCGGCCGCGGCGACCGTGTCACCGGAGGCGACCAGCGATCGTACGAGCGCGGTGGGGTCGGTCATGTGCCCTGGCGTCGGGCTCGACGAGCTGCCGTGCGCTCACTGGTCCGGCGCAGTCGGACGGCCCGGAGCACGTAGTCGACGCCCGTCACGACGGTGACGACCAGCGCCGCGACGAGGATGGCCCAGGCGAGCCAGTGCAGGACACCGTCGAGCGGCAGCACGAACAGGCCGATCGCGAACGCCTGCAGCGCCGTCTTGAGCTTGCCGCCCCGGCTGGCAGGCATCACGCCGTGCCGGATGACCGCGAACCGCAGCGCCGTGATGCCGAGCTCGCGCACGAGGATCACGACGGTGATCCACCAGGGCACCTCGTCGATCAGTGACAGGCCGATGAGCGCCATCCCTATGAGCGCCTTGTCGGCGATCGGGTCGACCACCTTGCCGAAGTCGGTGACCAGCCCGCGCGACCGGGCGAGATCACCGTCGATGCGGTCAGTGATCGAGGCGATCGTGAAGACCACGAATGCCGCGACCCGCATGCCGGTGGAGTCGCCGCCGTCGGCGAGCAGCAGCCAGCCGAAGACCGGCACCAGCGCGATGCGCAGCACCGTCAGGTAGTTGGCGATGTTCCAGTTGCTGACCCCGGAGCTCGGCTCGGCTGCGGGATCGGGCGTGACGGCGGGCCCGTGCGTCATCGCACCTCCGCGACGAGGTCGATGCCCTCGGTCGCGACGACCGTGGCGCGTACGAGGTCACCGACGGCCACGTCGGTGCCCTCGGCGAGGTAGGTGACGCCGTCGACGTCCGGGCCCTGCTGACCGGCGCGGCCGACCGGACGCTCGTCGTCCTCGTCGCCGACGCCCTCGACGAGGACCTCGAGGGTCTCGCCGACGCGCTCCTCGGCGCGCTGCAGGTTGAGCTGCTCGACGAGGGTCGTGAAGTGCTCCAGGCGGGCGGCGACCTCGTGGTCGGGCAGCTTGGTGTCGTAGGTCTCGGCCTCGGTGCCGTCCTCGTCGGAGTAGCCGAACACACCCACGACGTCCAGGCGCGCGTGCGTGAGGAACTCCTCGAGCTCGGCGAGGTCGGCGTCGGTCTCACCCGGGAAGCCGACGATCACGTTGGACCGGATGCCCGCCTGCGGGCTGCGCTCGCGCACCTGCTCCAGCAGCGTGAGGAACGACTCTCGCGAGCCGAACCGCCGCATCCGGCGCAGCAGCGGCTCGGACGCGTGCTGGAAGGAGATGTCGAAGTACGGGACGACCCCGGGAGTCTGCGTCATCACGTCGAGCAGGTCGGGACGGATCTCGGCGGGCTGCAGGTAGGACACCCGCACGCGCTCGATGCCGTCGACGGCGACCAGCTCGGGCAGCATCGTGTCGAGCAGGCGCAGGTCGCCGAGGTCCTTGCCGTACGACGTGGAGTTCTCGCTGACGAGGAAGATCTCCTTGACGTCGTGCTGGCCGAGCCACCGGGCCTCGGCCAGCACGTCGGCGGGACGTCGCGACACGAACGCCCCGCGGAACATCGGGATCGCGCAGAACGCGCACCGTCGGTCGCAGCCGCTCGCGATCTTCAGCGGCGCCCACGGGCGTCCGTCGAGGCGAGCCCGGATGACCCGGGGCGAGGACGCCGGTGACGCGACCTCGACGTCGTCCGGTCGGCGTACGTCGCCGTGGCCGGGCAGGGCGACGCCGTCGGCTTCGTCCTGACGGGCGACCGGCGACAGGGGCAGCAGCTTGCGGCGGTCGCCCGGCGTGTGTGACGCGGGAGCGTGACCGCCGAGGATCGCAGTGAGGTGCCCCGACATGTCCTGGTAGGAGTCGAAGCCGAGGACCGCATCGGCCTCGGGCAGCTGCTCGGCCAGCTGCTCGCCGTAGCGCTCGGCCAGGCAGCCGACGGCGACGACCGCCTGGGTGCGGCCGGTGTCCTTGAGGTCGTTGGCCTCGAGCAGCGCGTCGATGGAGTCCTTCTTGGCCTGCTCGACGAAGCCACAGGTGTTGACGACGGCCACGTCGGCCTCGCCGGCGTCGTCGACGAGCGTCCAGCCCTCGTCGGCGAGACGGCCCGCGAGCTCTTCGGAGTCGACCTCGTTGCGAGCGCAGCCGAGGGTCACCAGAGCGACGCTGCGGGAGGGAGATTGCATGGGCTCAACTGTAGAGGCGTGGCGCATGATGGGATGACGCCATGACGTCGACGCCGACCCCCGTGACCGACATCCTGCGCGACTCGCCCCTCATCGACGGGCACAACGACCTGCCGTGGGCCGCGCGCCAGCAGGTGGGTTACGACTTCGACCGGCTCGACATCGCGACCAACACCAGCGACCGCACGCACACCGACGTCGCACGGCTGCGCGCGGGCTGCGTCGGCGGCCAGTTCTGGTCGGTGTACGTCCCCGCCCAGCTCGAGGGCGACAGCGCCGTGTCCGCCACTCTGGAGCAGATCGACGCGGTGCACCAGATGGTCGGCCGCTACCCCGACGCGTTCGGCATCGCCCGCACCGCCGACGAGGTCGAGGCGGTCTTCGGCACGGGTCGGATCGCCTCTCTGATGGGCGCTGAGGGCGGGCACTCGATCGGCTGCTCCCTGGCCACGCTGCGCATGATGTACGTCCTCGGCGTCCGCTACATGACCCTCACCCACAACGACAACGTGCCGTGGGCCGACTCGGCCACCGACGAGCCGGTGCACGACGGGCTGTCCGCCTTCGGGGTCGAGGTCGTGCGCGAGATGAACCGCACCGGCATGCTCGTCGACCTCAGCCACGTCTCGGCCGACACGATGCGGGACGCGCTGAAGGCGAGCGAGGCGCCGGTGATCTTCTCGCACAGCTCCTCGCGCGCGGTCTGCGACAGCCCGCGCAACGCCCCGGACGACGTCCTGGAGTCCCTGCGCGACAACGACGGCGTGATCATGGCGACGTTCGTGCCCGACTTCGTGTCGCAGGCGTGCGCCGACTGGCGGCAGGCGGCCAAGGACGCTGCTGCCGCGGCCGGCCTGTCGCCGACGGACCTATCGCAGTTCGTCCCCTTCGCTCAGCAGTGGAAGGCCGAGCACCCTCGCCCCCGCGCCACGCTCGACGACGTCGTCGCCCACTTCGAGCACATCCGTGAGGTCGCCGGTGTCGATCACCTCGGCGTCGGCGGCGACTACGACGGCACCGACGAGTTCCCCGACGGCCTGGCCGACGTGTCGTCGTACCCGACGGTCTTCGCGGCGCTGCAGGACAAAGGCTGGTCCGACGACGACCTGCGCAAGGTCGCCGGCGGCAACGTGCTGCGCGTGATGCGCGACGCCGAGGCCAAGGCCCGCGAGCTGCAGGAGACGCGCGGGCCGAGCCTCGCGACCTACGCACAGCTCGACGGCGAGGCCACCGCCGGTTAAGGCGTCAAGAACGCGTCAAGGCGCGTGAAGGACGCGTCAATCCTGCGCTGTCCCAACGGTTTCCGGCGTTCGCTGGAGACATGGCCGAATACCTCGTCGCCGGCGCCATCGGCGCCGCACTCCTGCTCTACCTGATCTACGCGCTCGTCCGACCGGAGCGGTTCTGATGGGCACGGCCGGCTCAGGGCTGCTCACGATCGCGACGCTCGTGCTCATGCTCGCGGTGGTGCACGTACCGCTGGGCGACTACATCGCGCGCGTGTTCACCAGCACCCGCGACCTGCGGGTCGAGCGGGTGGCCTACCGGCTGTGCGGCGTCGACCCGCGGTCCGAGCAGCGGTGGAGCACGTACGCCGTGTCGGTGGCCGGGTTCTCCGTCGCCAGTCTCGTCACGGTGTTCGCGCTGATCCAGTGGCAGGGCTCATTGCCGCTCGCGCGAGGCGCAGCGATGGACACCGACACCGCGATCAACACCGCGATCTCGTTCGTCACCAACACCAACTGGCAGAGCTACGCGGGTGAGGCCGGCGCCTCGGCCGTCGTGCAGACCCTCGCGCTCGCGGTGCAGAACTTCGTGTCAGCCGCGGTCGGCCTCGCCGTCGCGATCGCGCTCGTGCGCGGACTGGCCCGTGACGCGTCCGGCACCATCGGCAACTTCTGGGTCGACCTGACCCGCGGTGTCGTACGCGTACTGCTGCCGATCGCGTTCATCGGCGCCGTCGTGCTGCTGGCCGGCGGTGTCGTCCAGAACCTCAACGCCCCCGAGACCGTCGGCACGCTCTCGGGCGGGCACCAGACCATTCAGGGCGGGCTCGTCGCCAGCCAGGAGTCGATCAAGCTGCTGGGCACCAACGGCGGTGGCTACTTCAACGCCAACTCGGCTCACCCGTTCGAGAACCCCAACGCGGTCACCAACCTCGTCGAGATCTTCCTGCTGCTGCTCATCCCGTTCTCGCTCCCCCGCACGTACGGCCGACTCGTCGGCGACCGCCGTCAGGGGTACGCCGTCCTCGGTCTGATGGCGACGTTGTGGGCCGCGATGCTCACGGTGATCACGTGGGCCGAGGTGTCCGCGTCCTCCGGGCCGCTCGGCGCGATGGAGGGCAAGGAGGTGCGCTTCGGCGTCTGGGCGTCGGCCCTGTTCGCCAACAGCACGACAGGGACCTCCACGGGTGCGGTCAACTCGATGCACGAGAGCTACAGCGCGATCGGCGGTGGGGGCGCGCTCACCAACATGCTGCTGGGCGAGATCTCACCGGGCGGTGTGGGCGCCGGCCTGTACGGCGTGCTCGTGATCGCGGTCCTGGCCGTGTTCATCGCCGGGCTGATGGTCGGCCGGACCCCGGAGATCCTCGGCAAGACGATCGGGCGGCGCGAGATCACCTGTGTTGCGCTCGTGACGATCACGACGCCCGCGCTCGTGCTGCTCGGCACCGGAGCCGCCCTCGCCAACGGCGCCGCCCAGGACGGGATGCTCAGCGGCGGCGCACACGGCCTCAGCGAGATGCTGTACGCCTTCGCGTCCGCCTCGAACAACAACGGCAGCGCGTTCGCCGGCCTCACGGCCGACCAGCCCTACCTCAACCTGACCCTCGGCGCGTGCATGCTGATCGGCCGGTTCGTGCCGATCGCTCTGATCTTGATGCTCGCGGGTTCGCTTGCGGCACAACGCAAACGGCCGGTCACCGACGGCACGATGCCGACGCACACTCCCCTGTTCACCGGGCTCATGGTCGGTGTCGCGCTGCTCGTGACCGGCCTGACCTTCCTGCCCGCTCTCGCCCTCGGTCCGCTCGCGGAGGCCCTTTCATGAACGCCCTTCTCACCACCGCCGGCGCGTCCTTCCCGGACGCCGTGCGCAAGCTCAACCCGCAGCACCTGTTCCGCGCACCCGTCCTGTTCGTGGTGTGGGTCGGGGCGGTCCTCACGACCGTCCTCGCCGTGCTGCACCCCTCGACGTTCAGCATCAGCGTCGCCGTCTGGCTGTGGCTGACCATCGTGTTCGCCAACCTGGCCGAGGCCGTGGCCGAAGGGCGCGGAAAGGCTCAGGCCGACTCGCTCCGTCGGACCCGCACGACCACGACCGCGCGCAGGCTGCTCGCCGACGGCTCGGAGGAGCAGGTCGCCGGCGCCGACCTGCGGCTGGATGACCGTGTCGTCGTCGAGGCCGGTCAGGTGATCCCCGGTGACGGTGACGTCGTCGAAGGCGTTGCCACTGTGGACGAGTCGGCCATCACGGGAGAGTCCGCACCCGTCGTACGCGAGGCCGGAGGCGACCGGTGCGCCGTCACCGGAGGTACGACGGTGCTGTCCGACCGCATCGTCGTACGCATCACCTCCAAGCCGGGTGAGACGTTCATCGACCGGATGATCTCCCTCGTCGAGGGTGCGGCCCGGCAGAAGACGCCCAACGAGGTCGCGCTCGGCATCCTGCTGATCGTCCTCACGATCATCTTCCTGCTCGCGGTCGCGACGGTCCCGCCGCTCGCCGGCTTCACGGGCGAGAAACCGACCGTGATCATGCTCGTGGCACTGCTCGTCTGCCTCATCCCGACCACGATCGGTGCGCTGCTGTCAGCGATCGGCATCGCCGGCATGGACCGTCTCGTGCAGCGCAACGTGCTCGCCATGTCGGGTCGCGCGGTCGAGGCCGCCGGTGACGTCAGCACGCTGCTGCTCGACAAGACCGGCACGATCACTCTCGGCAACCGGCAGGCCTGCGAGATCGTGCCCGTCGGCGGTGCGCTCGGCGCCGAGACCCACCGGTTGGCGTGCCTGTCGTCGCTCGCCGACGAGACGCCCGAGGGCCGGTCGATCGTCGACTGGACACGCACGCAGCTCGGCGAGATCGCCCAGGCACCAGGCGAGTCCGTCGCCGTGCCGTTCACCGCGCAGACCCGGATGAGTGGGGTCGACCTGCCGGACGGCACGCAGATCCGCAAGGGTGCGGCGGGCGCCGTACGAGCGTGGGTCGCCGAGACCGGCGGACAGGTGGACGCCGACGTGACGACGGCCGCCGACACGATTGCCGCCGCCGGCGGCACTCCCCTGGTCGTCGCCGTGCGCGCAGCGGGCGAGCCCGCGCGAGCCGTCGGAGTGATCCACCTCAAGGACGTCATCAAGCCCGGCATGGTCGAGCGCTTCGCCGAGCTGCGCCGGATGGGCATCCGCACCGTGATGATCACGGGCGACAACCCGCTGACCGCCAAGGCGATCGCCGAGGAGGCCGGTGTCGACGACTTCCTGGCCGAGGCCACGCCCGAGGACAAGATGCGCCTCATCAAGCAGGAGCAGGCCGGTGGTCGGCTCGTCGCCATGACGGGTGACGGCACCAATGACGCACCCGCTCTCGCCCAGGCCGACGTCGGCGTCGCGATGAACACGGGCACGTCGGCCGCGAAGGAGGCCGGCAACATGGTCGACCTCGACTCCGACCCGACCAAGCTCATCGACATCGTCGCGATCGGCAAGCAGCTGCTCATCACCCGCGGTGCGCTGACGACCTTCTCGATCGCCAACGACCTGGCGAAGTACTTCGCGATCATCCCGGCGATGTTCGTACCGCTCTACCCGGGACTGGCCGACCTCAACGTGATGCACCTGTCGTCACCGAGCTCGGCGATGCTCTCGGCGGTCATCTTCAACGCGCTCGTCATCGTGGCGCTGATCCCGTTGGCGCTCAAGGGTGTTCGCTACCGGCCGCTGCGCGCCGACCAGATGCTCGCGCGCAACCTGCTGATCTACGGCCTGGGCGGGGTCATCACGCCGTTCGTCGGGATCAAGCTCATCGACCTCGTCGTCTCCCTCTTCCCAGGACTGTGATCACGATGCCTGTCTCTCTCATGCGTCAGACGCTCGCCGGGCTGCGGATGCTGCTCGTCATGACCGTGCTGGTCGGTGTGCTCTTCCCCGCAGCGGTGTGGGGCCTGGGTCGCGTCGGCCTCAGCGATCAGGCCGACGGCTCGCTCGTCCGCCGTGACGGCGCCGTTGTCGGCTCCTCCCTCATCGGCCAGGACTGGAAGGGACCGCAGTGGTTCCACGGCCGCCCGTCGGCCTCGGACTACGCCGGTGACACCAGCGGCGGCACCAACCTCGGAGCCGACGACCCTGCGCTGCGGCAGGAGGTCACCGACCGTCGTACGACGGTCGGGCCGGGCGTCACCGCGCCGGATGCCCTCACCGCGAGCGGTAGCGGCCTGGACCCGCACATCACGCCGGCGTACGCCCAGCAGCAGGTCCGTCGGGTCGCCGCCGCGCGCCACCTCGACCCCGACGTGGTGGAGAAGGTGGTGCGCGAGCACACGCAGGGCCGCACGCTCGGCTACCTCGGCATGCCCCGCGTCAACGTGCTCGAGGTCAACCTCGCCCTGGCCGGCCTGGCCGGTGACTGATGGCGACACGCACCTCCGGTGACCGCGCCCGGGACGATCGGCAGCAGAATCGGCGTATGGCACGCGGACTGCTCCGGATCTACCTGGGCGCGGCCCCAGGGGTGGGCAAGACCGTCGCCATGCTCTCGGAGGCGCAGCGTCGTCGCGACCGCGGCACCGACGTCGTCGTCGGTCTCGTCGAGACGCACGGCCGGGCGTACACCACCTCGATGCTCGAGGGGCTCGAGGTGCTGCCGCGCGTGCGGGTGCAGCACGGTGACACCTGGCTCGAGGAGCTCGACGTCGATGCGGTGCTGCGTCGGCGCCCCGAGGTCGTCCTCGTCGACGAGCTCGCCCACACCAACGCCTCCGGCTCTCGCCACGAACGACGGTGGGAGGACATCGAGCAGCTCCTCGACGCGGGCATCGACGTCATCTCGACGGTCAACGTGCAGCACCTGGAGTCGCTCAACGACGTCGTCCGCGAGATCACCGGCGTCCGGCAACGCGAGACCGTGCCCGACGAGGTGGTGCGCGCAGCCGACCAGATCGAGCTGGTCGACATGTCGCCGGAGGCGCTGCGCCGCCGCCTGGCCCACGGCAACGTCTATCCCGCCGAGCGCGTCGACGCGGCCCTGTCCCACTACTTCCGGCCCGGCAACCTGTCGGCCCTGCGCGAGCTCGCACTGCTGTGGGTGGCTGACCGGGTCGACGAGGCGCTGACCCGCTACCGCCACGACCAGGACATCGACCGCACGTGGGCGACCCGTGAGCGCGTCGTCGTCGCGCTCACGGGCGGACCCGAGCAGGAGGTGCTCCTGCGTCGAGGCGCCCGCATCGCCTCCCGCGGCGCGGGAGGCCAGCTGCTGGCGGTCAAGGTCGTCCCCGACTCCGGTCTGCGCGACGTCGGCGACGACTCGATCAGCGCCGCCCGTGAGCTCACCCGAGAGCTCGGCGGCGAGCTGCACGTCGTCACCGGCAGCGACATCAGCGCCGCCATCCTCGACTTCGCCCGCAGCGTCAACGCCTCCCAGATCATCGTCGGTGCCAGCAGCCGCGGCCGGTGGAGAGCGCTGGTCTCACGGGGCGTCGGCGAGCAGGTCGTCGCCGGCTCGGGTGAGATCGACGTGCTCATGGTCACCCACCCCTACACCTCGCGCCGCGCCCGAGCACGGGGCCGTACGCCGGTCGGTCGCGCCCGCGCGATCAGCGGGTGGCTGCTCGCGACCGTCGGTACGGCGGCGCTCACCTGGGCGCTCGCGGCGACGAGGCCGCAGCACGACCTCCCGCTGGAGGTGCTGCTCTTCCTCCTCCTCACCGTCGCGACCGCGATCGTCGGGGGCCTGGTCCCCGCGCTGCTCGCCGCCGTGCTCGCGAGCATCGCCCTCAACTGGTACTTCACACCGCCGTTCAACACGCTCACGATCAACGAGCCGCAGAACGCCGTCGCGCTCGCCGTCTTCGTCCTCGTCGCGGTGTCGGTCGCATCCGTCGTTCACCTGAGCGCCCGCCGGACGGCCGAAGCCGTTGCGGCACAACGCAGCTCGCGCATCCTGGCCGACCTCTCGCACTCACTGCTGGACGCCGAGCGCCCGTTGTCGGCACTGCTCGACCAGGCCCGTGACATCTTCGGGTCGTCAGGTGCGGCGGTCGTACGCCGTGCCCGCTCGGGCGGCCTCGGCGACCCTGTCGTGATCAGCGGTGAGGTGCCGTTGCGCGACCCGGGGGCCGACCTCACGACCGCCGCCATCGACGACGGTCACGTGCTGGTGCTCGCGCGGGGCGACCGACGTGCGGACGAGCGCGATCTCGTCGAGGCGTTCGCGCACCACGCGGCGGCCGTGATGCGCGGCCAACGGCTCAGCGAGGCGGCGTCGGCGGCGCAGCACCTCGCACGCGACAACCGCGCCCGTGGTGCTCTGCTGGCGGCCGTCTCGCACGACCTGCGCACGCCGCTCGCCGCGATCAAGGCCGGCGTCTCGAGCCTGCGTTCGCGTGACGTCGTCCTGGGCGCCGACGACCAGGCCGAGCTGCTCGAGATGGTCGAGGAGTCCTCCGACCGGCTCGACGCGCTGATCGAGAACCTGCTCGACATGTCGCGCATCCAGACCGACACCGTCACGCCACGCACCGACGAGGTGCTCGCCCACGACCTGCTCGAGGCGGCGCGCCACGGTGTGAGCGATCCCGATCGGGTACGCCTGTGGCAGCCCGAGATGCACCTCACCGTCGTCGCCGACGCGGGCCTGGCCGAGCGCGTGCTCGCCAACCTGGTCGAGAACGCTCTGCGCTTCTCCCCCGGCCGGCAGGAGGTCGTCATGAGCGCCGAACGGCTGCAGCAGACTCTCGAGGTGCGCGTCATCGACAGGGGTCCGGGTGTGCCGCGCGACCAGAAGGACGGGATCTTTGCGCCGTTCCAGCGCTACGGCGACGCGCCACGCGGTGACGGTGTCGGGCTCGGCCTGGCCGTCGCACGCGGGCTCGCTGAGGCGATGGGCGGGACACTGAGCGCAGAGGACACCCCCGGAGGTGGTCTGACGATGGTCCTTCGCCTGCCGCTCGGCACCGCCGATCCAGCCACAGCACAAGGAGATTCGCGATGACACGGGTTCTGGTGGTCGACGACGAGCCAGCTCTCGTACGCACTCTGAGCATCAACCTCAGAGCGCGCGACTACGAGGTGGAGCACGCCTACGACGCCCGCAGCGCCCTGCAGAGCATCGCCGAGGTCGAGCCCGACGTCGTCGTCCTCGACCTGGGACTGCCCGACCTCGACGGCGTCGAGGTCATCCGGCAGGTACGTCGCAGCAGCGAGGTGCCCATCATCGTCCTGTCGGCGCGGCACGAGTCCGATGACAAGGTCGAGGCGCTCGACCTCGGCGCGGACGACTACGTCACCAAGCCGTTCGGGATGGACGAGCTGCTCGCCAGGGTGCGCGTCGCCGTACGCCGGCACACCCCGTCCGACCCGCACGCCGCGACTGTCAGCACCCGCGACTTCACGCTGAACTTCGTCGAACGCCAGGCTGTCCGGGGTGAGCAGTCACTGCGGCTGACGCCCACCGAGTGGAGCCTGCTCGAGGCGCTGGCCGAGCAGCCCGGCCACCTGGTCTCCCAGGCCGAGCTGTTGCGCCGGGTGTGGGGACCGGGGTACGAGCGCGAGACCCACTACCTGCGGGTGTACGCCGCCCAGCTGCGTCGCAAGCTCGAGCCCGACCCGAGCCACCCGCGGTATCTGATGACCGAGCCGGGTCAGGGCCTGAGACTGATGTCGGCGTGAGCGAGCCGCGGCGCCTCAGCCGGGAGTCCTGCTGAACTTGGCCAGCATCATCCCGAGCAGCCGCGCCACCACCAGCGCGATGTAGTAGAGGCCCGACAGCTGCTCCAGCATCACCACCGACCGCGCGTGGGTGCCGACCGGTGAGATGTCGGACAGGCCGGTGTTGGTCATCGTGGTGAAGGACAGGAACAGCAGCTCCATCCAGCTCAGGTCACCGTGGTGCTCGGCGGTGGCGAACTGGTCGGCGCCCCAGACGACCTGCACCACGCCGTACAGGTAGGCGAACGCCCACGCCACGACGGTGAAGCAGGCGCCGGTCGCGAACATCTCGTCGGTGGTGACGTGCTCGTCGCTGAACATGTAGCGGATCAGCCCGTAGGCGAGGTAGAGGTAGAACGCGGCGTGCGTGATGCCGCTCAGCAGCTGGACGACGTCGTGGTCGGGCGCGAACGCCTCGGCGATCGTCAGCACGGCCGCGGGGACGCCGAGCGTCACCAGCACGCGCGACAGGGCCGGCGTCATGCGCACGGCTGCCACTGCGATGACGAGCACGAGCAGCTGGAACAGCGAGAACGCCGCTCGACCGATGTCGCTCTCGGTGAACGGGTAGACGACGATGCCGAGCAGCTGGACGATCAGCAGCGCCGCGCAGGGCAGGGTCCGGATGCGCCTGAACCAGCCGGCGGGCCCCTCACGGCCCGTGACCGCCGTGCTCACGGTCGTTCCTCGCGAGTGGCCGGCTGCCAGGCCGGCTGGTGAGGGGCGGTGACCGGGCGACCGCGGTTGGTCATCGCGTAGGCGATGGTCGCGGCGAGGGCCGGGACCCAGCCCAGCAGGACGCCCCACCACGGAGCGCGTTCGAGCACGTCGGCCCAGTACGCCGGCGCGCGCCCGCCGCCGATCTGGTCGGCGTAGACGATCGCCCACGGCACCTGCGCCGTTGTGGTGGCGAGGACGACGGCCATCCAGGTGAGCAGCAGGACCGCCGGCGCCGGCGTACCGGCGACGAGCAGGCGGGCGCTGAGGAAGGTGAGCAACCCGGTGATCACCGCCGCGAGCACGACGACGGCGACGAACGCCAGCTGCAGGGTGCGGCTGCGTCCGTCGGTGAACGGCCACACGAGCTGGTCGAGGCGGTGCACCACCAGCAGGTCGAGGGTCTCGCGGGTGCGGACGCCTTCGCGGCGGATCAGATGACCGGCGAACGAGGCCGCGACCTGCAGGACGAGCAGGACCACGGCTGCGGTCGTGGCCGCGCGGCCGGCTCTGGCCCTGATCACGGGCAGGCTCCGGCTGCGGGCTCAGCCATGTCGGTCGGTCAGCTCCCAGGCGTCCTCGGACTCACCGTCGTCGCCGCCACCGTCGTGACCGTCGTGGTAGGTCACGCTGTCGTCGGCCGTCGGGACGTCCTCGCCACGCAGCAGCGCCAGCGTGGTCGGCAGGTCGTCGGGCTGGACGAGCACGTCACGCGCCTTGGAGCCCTCGGACGGGCCGACCACACCGCGCGACTCGAGGAGGTCCATGAGGCGGCCGGCCTTGGCGAACCCGACGCGCAGCTTGCGCTGGAGCATCGAGGTGGAGCCGAACTGGCTGGTGACGATCAGCTCGGCCGCCTGCAGCAGCACGTCGAGGTCGTCACCGATGTCCTCGTCGATCTCCTTCTTGGGCGCGCTCACCGTGACGTCGTCGCGGTAGCGCGGCGTCAGCTGTTCCTTGACGTGTGCGACCACGCCCTGGATCTCCGACTCCTTGACCCAGGCGCCCTGCACACGCATGGGCTTGGAGGCACCCATGGGCAGGAACAGCGCATCACCCTGGCCGATGAGCTTCTCGGCGCCGGGCTGGTCGAGCACGACGCGGGAGTCGGCCAGGGACGACGTCGCGAACGCCAGTCGTGACGGCACGTTGGCCTTGATCAGACCCGTGACGACGTCGACCGACGGGCGCTGGGTCGCGAGCACCAGGTGGATACCGGCGGCACGTGCCAGCTGGGTGATGCGGACGATCGACTCCTCGACGTCGCGCGGCGCGACCATCATCAGGTCGGCGAGCTCGTCGACGATGACCAGCAGGTAGGGGTAGGGCTGGATGACACGCTCGGACCCCGGCTGCGGCTGGACCTTGCCCGCGCGGACGGCCTTGTTGAAGTCGTCGATGTGCTTGTAGCCGAACGCCGCGAGGTCGTCGTACCGCGTGTCCATCTCGCGCACGACCCACTGGAGCGCCTCGGCGGCCTTCTTGGGGTTGGTGATGATCGGCGTGATCAGGTGCGGGATGCCCTCGTAGCCGGTGAGCTCGACCCGCTTGGGGTCGACGAGCACCATGCGCACCTCGTCGGGCGTCGCGCGCATCAGGATCGAGGTGATCATCGAGTTGACGAAGCTGGACTTACCGGCGCCGGTCGCACCCGCGACGAGCATGTGCGGCATCTTGGCGAGGTTGGCGGTGACGTAGCCGCCCTCGACGTCCTTGCCGACGCCCATCACCATCGGGTGCTCGTTGCCGCGCGCCGCCTGGCTGCGCAGCACGTCGCCCAGACTGACCGTCTCGCGGTCGGTGTTGGGGATCTCGATGCCGATGGCCTTCTTGCCCGGGATCGGGCTGAGGATGCGCACGTCGGCCGAGGCGACGGCGTACGCGATGTTCTTGGACAGCGCGGTGACCCGCTCGACCTTGGTGCCGGTGCCGAGCTCGACCTCGTAGCGGGTGACGGTCGGCCCACGGGTGAAGCCTGTGACCTGGGCGTCGACGCCGAACGACTCCAGCGTCTCGGTGAGCGCCTCGACCACCTTGTCGTTGGCCGCCGAGCGCGACTTGTGGGGCGTGCCCTGCTCGAGCAGCTGGCTCTCGGGCAGCGTGTAGGTGACGTCGCCCGCCAGCGCGAGCTGCTCGACCCGTTGCGGCAGCTGCTGGGTGGGCGGCGCCTCCAGGCCGCGGCTGGTCTGCTCGGCGAGCGCCCCGGGCTGGGGCTTGGGCAGCTTGCTGCCGCGCTTGGCGCGTTCGAGGGCCTCGGCCGCTGCACCGCCGCTCGTCGCGCCCTCGACCTCGTCGTGGTCGTAGACCTCGACGTCGTCGGCGGGTGCCTTCTCGCCCGGGCGCAGCGCGCGCCCGCTCTTGGTCCGTCGAGGGGCGACCTGGGCGGCCTGCTCGAACGCCTCGTCGCCGACGACGCTGTCGTCGTCCTCGGTCTTGGCCTTGCGGGTCGTACGCCGGCGCTTCTTGCCGTCGATGTCGGCGCCGTGGCGGTCGGCTGCGACGGCGTCGAGCTCGTCGTCGGTGCTGTCGGACTCGCTGTAGTAGAGGAGCCGGTCGCGGGCCTCACGCAGGCGGTAGCCGATCTGGTGGACCGGCGTCGCGGTGACGACCAGGAGGCCGAAGATCCCGAGCAGCAGCAGGATCGGCACGGTGCCCCACACGCGGACGCCGGCGACGAGCGGGCTCGAGGCGAGGTAGCCGATCATGCCGCCGGCCCGGTTGACCGCCTCGGTGCCCTCGGACGGCTCGGGCATGCCCTTGGCGAGGCTCGCCAGGCCGCACGCCGAGAACGCCAGCATGACCAGACCGATGATGATGCGGTTGGTGGGCTGGTGCCCCTTGGGCGAGCGCATCATGTGCACGCCGAGCAGCAGCAGGACCAGCGGAAGGGCGAAGCCGGCGACCCCGAAGGTGCCGGCCACGACCGAGTGGACGATGTCGCCGAAGCGGCCCGACAGGCCCCACCACTCACGGGCGGCGACCACGATCGCCAGCGCGATCAGCAGGAAGCCGATGCCGTCGCGGCGGTGCTCGGGCTCGAGGTCGCGCGCGGACGTGCCCACGCGTCGTGCGGCTCCACCGGCCACGTGTGCGACTCCCATCCAGGTGCCGCGCACGGCGCGCAGCGGCAGGGGCAGACCTCCACCCTGGGCCGGACGGCTGCCGCGAGCGGTCGCGGCACCCTTCTTGGCCGGTGGGCGGGTCGAGGTACGACGGCCTGAGGACTTCGGACGCGCCGACGTCGACCGGTTCCCGCTGGAGCCGGTCTTGGACGACGTGGACTGACGTGTGGCCACGCTCGCAGAGTAGTCGCGAACCCCATCAGACCCATAGGTCACACGCGGGGTGCGGCGGCTTTTCTCGGCCGGCGCGGCAGCCGGCGTGCGGCTCGGTGCGCTCTCAGATGTCAAGACTTGCTGCCCACGGGATGGACCCCCGGCGACGGCTGTGGCTATCGTCGGGGACAGGTCAAGAGTCTCAGCGACAAGCCCCGGCTGGCTGAGCGGCAACCCTCCATCGCGGTGGGGTGCTCCGGGTGACGACCCGGCCGACGGCATCCGCCCTCGGCAAGCGCGAACGTCCAAGGAGCGTCCCTGTGTCGACGGCACCCCACTCCCCCGCTGCCCCTGCGCCCCGCCTGAGCCTGGTTCGCCAGAGCCCGCGTCCTGCACCTCGGACGACCGGTGACCTGCCGCTCACCGTCGGCGCCGAGCTCGGCGTACCCACCATCCACCGCACGGTCGTCGACTTCGGCAACCTCGACCACGCGGCCACGACGCCGGCTCTGGTCGCCGTCACCGACGCCGTCGAGGCGGTCCAGCGGCGCTACGGCTCGGTCCACCGCGGTGCGGGATACACCAGCCGCCTCACGACCGACTGGTTCGAGCAGGCTCGCGGCGAGGTCGGCCAGTTCGTCGGAGCCCGGGCCGACGACGAGGTCGTCTTCACCCGCAACACCACCGACGCCCTGCGCCTGCTCGCGCACACGCTGCCGCCGCGCACCAACGTGCTGGTGTTCGAGTCCGCGCACCATGCGGCACTGCTCCCCTGGACCGTCGCCCGGACCACGCGCATCCCCGTGCCGACCAGCGCCGAGGAGTCCGTCACGCTGCTCGACGACGCCCTCGCGGCCCTCGATCCCGCTGAGCCCGCACTCGTGGTGATCACCGGCGCGTGCAACGTCACCGGCGACATCTGGCCGGTCGCCGACCTGGCCGCGGTCGCCCGCCGCTACGGCGCGCGGACGGTGCTCGATGCCGCGCAGCTGGCTCCGCATCGCCGGGTCGACATCAGCGAGCTCGACGTCGACTGGGTGGCCTTCTCGGGCCACAAGACCTACGCGCCCTACGGTGCGGGCGCGCTCGTCGGCCGCACCGACTGGCTCGACGCCTCCGAGCCCTACCTCCCCGCGGGCGGCGCCACCCACACGGTCTCGCACCAGCACACGCGCTGGCAGGAAGGCCCGGCGCGGCACGAGGGCGGTACGCCCAACGCCGTCGGTGCCATCGCCCTGGCCAGCGCCTGCGCGACGATCTCGGCCCATCGCGACGCGATCGAGGCTCACGAGGCCGAGCTGCTCGACGCGCTGCGCGCGGGCCTCACCGAGATCCCCGGCGTGACGCTGCACCACGTCCTCGGCCCGGCTGCCGACGGCGTGGGCGTCGCGACGTTCACCGTCGACGGGTACGCCCCGTCACTGGTGTCGCAGGTGCTCGCCGACGAGTACGGCCTGGCCGTGCGCGACGGACGGTTCTGCGCCCACCTGCTGTGCGAGACGTTGTTCGACGGCGACGGCACGGCGGTCCGGGCGAGTGTCGGCCTGGCCACCACCCGCGAGCACATCGAGCGGCTCGTGCACGGCGTACGACGGCTGGTCGAGAACGGCCCGACGTCGACGTACGAGCACACCGACACCGGGTGGGTCGCTCAGGACGACCCGCGCGACCTGTCCGAGCCGCGCCCCTGGTGACCGAGCAACCAACCGACCTACGGGTGAGCCCTGCGGAGGGCTGACTGCAGTGCGGCAGCGCTGACCGTGCCGAACTTCGGCGACCTGAACGACGTGCTGCCCATGACGGGTTCGAAGATGCCCTCGTCGCCGCCGACGACCTCGGCTTCTCGGCCGTCCGGATGGACCTCGAGGAACAGGAGGTAGTCGGTGCTCGGCTCGACGTCGCGCATTCCCTGCATCGGCTCAGCGGGTGTTCCCGGCCGGATCAGGTCGATGGTCTGCCCGGCGGCCAGGTCACCCGCCAGGGCGTCGGTGACCGTGGCCGCACGCAGCTTGTGCGGCACGTCGTGGCCGGCCATCGGCACCGTCGACTCCCGGACCGACGACGACACCGTGAGGCGGGCGACCACCGTCGAGGCCGACGCCAGCTCGTCCAGGGACGCGTACGAGGGGTAGTCCGCCCGCACCTCACCGGCCTGATCGTGCGATGAGCACGCTGCCAGGGCGAGTGCGGCCACGAGCGCTGCGCCGGCGCGCCTGCTGCTCCCCTGCATCGCCTTCACCTCCCCTGAGCCCTCACGCACCCAGCAACCCGCGGGATGCCGGGTGCGTGAGGTGCGATCGGCGTCCTTCAGCCGAAGTATCCCCGTCCCCGCGCGTGGCGTCTACGACGCGGGAGCCGGGACTGCGCCTCGCGGTGCCGACGGGGCTCACCGACGCTGGATCAGCCGACGCGCAGGCGGGCCCAGACCGCGGCGTGATCGGTGCGCGGCACGGTCGTGACGCCGGCGTCGACGACGCCCATCCCGCGTACGAGCACGTGGTCGATCTGCACGAACGCCGGTGTACGGCCCTCGTGCGGCCAGGTCCGCACCCACCCGGCGCCGGTCGAGCCGTGGGCGTCGTGCATCGTGCGTGCGAGCGCTCGGAAGCCCGGGTGCGAGGACGAGGCGTTGAAGTCGCCGGCGATCACCAGGGGTACGTCGGCCGGCTGAGCTGCCCGCCAGGTGGCGAGCTCGTCGAGCTGACGGCGCCAGGAGCGTACGAGGTCGGGGATCGGCGGGTAGGGGTGCGCGGCACGCAGGACGTAGTCACCCTCCGGCGCGTGGACCGTGGCCACCGGCTGGTCGAACCTGCGCGGCACGTGCACGCTCTCCCGCTCGCTCAGCGGATGCGCACTGCGGATGACGGTGCCGTCCGCACCGGGGCGCGGTGCGCCCACCTGGTGCGGCAGGGCGGCATCCAGGCCGGCCTGCCGAAGCCGTGCGGCGGCATCGGGCGTGACCTCGACGAGGACGAGCGCGGTGACGTGCCGGTCGCGCACCTCGCGCACGATCGCCCGCGGGTCGGCCTGGCCGTACTGCAGGTTGGACACCATCACGACCTCGTCACGCGCGCCGGCGGCGACGGTGTCGGGGATCAGCGACCGGATGCCGAGGACGACCGGGGCGATCGTCACGAGCGCCGCGGCCACCACGAACCGGACGTCGCGCAGGGCGATGCACCCGATGAGCAGGAGCACGGCGAGCACGCCCAGCACCGGGAACACCGACTGCAGCACCGGAACACGCAGATGTGTGGTGTCGACCCAGCGGGTGGCCAGCCCGAGCGCCGTGAGCCCGAGCAGCCCGGCCACGACCCATCGCAGACCTGATCTCATCGTCTCCCCCGTGCTCGACCCCGAACCGGGCACCATCGTCGGGCATGAGGCTGAGTGCTCCACCACCGGTCCGAGACTCAAGAGATGACCTTCACTTCTCGCTTATGAAGGTAAGATCTTCACATGGCCGAAGTGAAGCATCCTGCTCAAGAGGCGACGCTCATCGGGGACCTCGTGCGATCGCGGGCCTCCGCCGACCGCGCCGCTCTGCACCGGCGGCTGGTCGCCGCCCTGTCAGATCTCGAGATCGACGGCACGATCGAGCCGGCAGCCGTCACCTTCGCCGACGAGCTCCAGGGGCGCTACACGACCGTCGGCGCCGCCGTGCACGCGGCGCTGCTCATCCGACTGGCGCTCCTGCCCGAGGCCGATGTGCGCTTCGGCATCGGTCGCGGCACGGTGACCACGCTCGACACCGACCGGCGCACCCAGGACGGCCCCGGCTGGTGGAGCGCGCGCGCCGCGATCGAGGCCACCGAAGCAGGCGAGCGACGTGCCGGGCTCCGCCTGGTGCGCACGACCTACAGCCCGTACGACGACGACCCCGCCGCCCCGGCCGTCAACGCCGCGCTCGCCTGTCGGGACCATCTGATGGGATCACTGGACGAACGCTCCCTGCGCATCCTGAGAGGCCTCATGACCGGTCAGACCAAGACCGCCCTCGCCGACGCCGAGGGCATCAGCGCATCGGCGGTGTCGCAGCGCGCCGTCCGCGACGGGCTCGACACCATCGTGCTCGCGAGCGACTGGCTGCGGCAGGTCCGATGAGCCACGTCGCGGTTCTCCTGCTCGCCGTCGGCGTGGCCGACCTGGCGCGCCCCCTCCGGCGTACGGCGCACTGGTCTCCCCTGGCCGTCGGCCTCGCCACCCTGGTCGGTGCTGCCCTCCTCGCCGGGCTCACCTCGGGCGCCGACATCGCCCTCCTGATCGGCTGCGCAGCCGTCACCGCCGGGTGGGTCGAGCTCAGTGCCCGCGCCGAACGACGTCATCGTGACGAGCTGCGCCCGCTCGTCGTGCTGTGCGGTGGGGTCGTCGGCCTGCTCGCCGTGTCCGGAGCGGGTTCGAGTGCCGACGGCGCGGTCGGGCGCTGGCTGCGCTGGGTCGACCTGCCCCCGTTGCACGACCTCTCGGCCGAGAAGTTCCTGCTGCTGCTCGCCCTCGGGCTCGTCCAGCTCAGCACCGGCAATGAGCTCGTCCGCCTGGTGCTGGCCGCTGTCGGCGCCCTCAAGCCCCAGGGGCAGCCCCAGCCCTCGGACCGGCTCAAGGGCGGGCGTCTGCTCGGCCCGCTCGAGCGCGTCTTCATCCTCGGCCTCGGGCTGGCGGGCGAGGTGGCCTCGGCCGGCCTGGTGATCGCGGCCAAGGGCCTCATCCGGTTCCCCGAGCTCAACGCCCGCCGCAGCCTCACTCAGGCACAGTCGGAGGTGGGCATCGACGAGGTGACCGAGTACTTCCTCGTGGGCAGCTTCGTCAGCTGGCTGGTGTCGTTGAGCGCTCTCGCGCTCGCAGCACTGGCCTGAGGTCGCACCGGCACCCCGTGCCGGATGCCGTGTGCCGCGTGCACACCGAACGCCAGGTCTCGCAACAGGTTCCAGATGGTCGTCATGCGTCGAGCCTGCTCGGTGCGCCGCCCCCACAACAGTGGCAGAAACGACGCTGTTCGCTAAAATCACGCCATGGCGACGTCCAGCCCCGGAACGGTGTCCGTGCTCGCGTACGACGGGATGACCGGCTTCGAGTCCGGCATCGTCGCCGAGGTGTTCGGCCTCACCTGGCCCGACATCGACCAGCCCTGGTACGACCTCAAGGTGTGTGCCGCCGACCGTCGCCCGCTCACGATGCTGGGCGGCGCGACGATGCGGACGGCGTACGACCTCGACCACTTCGCCGCCGCTGACACCGTCGTCGTCCCGAGCGTGCGCAACCCCGACGAGCCGGTGCACGCGGGAGTCATCGAGGCGTTGCGCAGCGCCCACGCACGGGGAGCCCGCGTCGTCTCGATCTGCTCCGGCGCCTTCGCACTCGCCGCCGCCGGGCTGCTCGACGACCGACCCGCGACGACGCACTGGCGCTACGCCGACGACCTGCAGCGGCGGTACCCGCGGATCAGGGTCGACCGCGACCCGTTGTACGTCGACGACGGCGACATCCTCAGCAGCGCCGGCTGCGCGGCAGGGCTCGACCTGGCGCTGCACCTCGTGCGACGCGACCTCGGGGCCGCGACCGCCAACGCCGTCGCGCGCCGACTGGTCGTCTCACCCCACCGCCCGGGCGGCCAGTCGCAGTACATCGAGGCACCCGTGGCCACTGACCCCGACGACGAGCGCCTCGCGGCGACGCTGGCGTGGGCGCAGGCTCACCTCGACGAGCCGATCCGCGTCGCGGACCTGGCCCGTCGTACGGCGATGTCCGAGCGCACCTTCGTACGCAGGTTCGCCGCCGCCACGGGTACGAGCCCGGCCCAGTGGGTCATCGAACGCCGGGTGCAGCGAGCCGTCGAGCTGCTCGAGACGACGGACATGCCGGTCGAGATCGTCTGCGGCGCAACAGGATTCGCGTCGCCCGCTGCGCTGCGCCACCACTTCGTGCCGCGGATGGGTACCAGCCCGACGGCGTACCGGCGGACCTTTCGGGCACAGCAGGTGGCCGGTTGAGCCTCAGGCGTCGATGACGATCGGGATGATCATCGGGCGCCGGCGCAGCTTGCTGCCGACGAACCCGCCCACTGTGCGGCGGAGCACCTGCTGCAGCTGATAGCTGTCGGTGATGCCCTTGGCGCGCGCTTCTTCGAGGGCTTCCTCGAGCTTGGGCAGCACGCGGTCGAAGACCTGCTCGTCCTCGGCGAAGCCACGGGTCTGGATCTCCGGCCCGGCCGCGATCTTGCCGGTCGCGGCATCGCGCACGACGATGATCGTCACGAAGCCCTCGTCGCGCAGGATGCGGCGGTCCTTGAGCAGCTCTTCGTCGGTCGCGCCCACGAGCGAGCCGTCGACGTAGATGTAGCCGCACGGGACCTTGCCCGTGATGGCCGCCCGGCCCTTGACCAGGTCGACGACCACACCGTCCTCGGCGAGCACGACGTTCTTGCGCGGTACGCCGGTCTGCACCGCGAGGTCGGCGTTGGCCACCAGGTGGCGCCACTCACCGTGGATCGGCATCACGTTGCGCGGCTTGACGATGTTGTAGCAGTAGAGCAGCTCGCCGGCGCTCGCGTGGCCCGAGACGTGCACGAGCGCGTTGCCCTTGTGCACGACCTTGGCGCCGAGGCGCATCAGACCGTTCATGACGCGGTAGACGGCGTTCTCGTTGCCGGGGATGAGCGAACTGGCCATCAGCACCGTGTCGCCCTCGCCGACGTCGATCTTGTGGTCACGGTTGGCCATCCGCGACAGCGCCGCCATCGGCTCACCCTGAGAGCCGGTGCAGATGAGCACGACCTGGTCGTCGGGCAGCTGGTCGAGCTTCTTGAGGTCGACCAGGACGCCGTCGGGAATGCGCAGGTATCCGAGGTCGGAGGCGATGCCCATGTTGCGCACCATCGACCGACCGACCATCGCCACCTTGCGGCCGTAGAGCTCGGCGGTGTCGAGCACCTGCTGCACGCGGTGCACGTGCGAGGAGAAGCAGGCGACGATGATGCGTCGCTCGGCGGTCTCGAAGACACGCTCGATCGCCGGTGTGATGTCACGCTCGGGAGTGGTGAACCCCGGCACCTCGGCGTTGGTGGAGTCGGTCAGGAAGAGGTCGACACCCTCCTCGCCGAGGCGAGCGAACGCGCGCAGGTCGGTGATGCGGCCGTCGAGCGGCAGCTGGTCCATCTTGAAGTCGCCGGTGCACAGGAGCGTGCCGCCCGGCGTACGGATGAACACCGCGAGCGCGTCGGGGATGGAGTGGTTGACGGCGACGAACTCGCAGTCGAACGGACCGATCTGCTCGCGCCCGCCCTCCTTGACCGCCATCGTGTAGGGCTTGATGCGGTGCTCCTTGAGCTTGGCCTCGACGAGGGCCAGCGTCAGGGTGGAGCCGATCAGCGGGATGTCGCGCTTCATGCGCAGCAGGTAGGGCACGGCGCCGATGTGGTCCTCGTGGCCGTGGGTGAGCACGATGCCGTCGATGTCGTCGAGGCGGTCGGCGATGTACTCGAAGTCGGGAAGGATCAGGTCGACACCCGGGTGGTCCTCGGGGAACAGCACACCGCAGTCGATGATCAGCAGACGCCCGTCGTGCTCGACGACCGTCATGTTGCGGCCGACCTCGCCGAGCCCGCCGAGGGCCACGACGCGAACACCGCCCTGGGCCAGTGCGGGGGGCGGGCCGAGCTCGGGGTGGGGGTGACTCACATCAGTCCTGACTTGGTCAGCGCCTCGCGCAGCAGTGCGCGGTGCTCATCGGGCGCCGGCAGCAGAGGCAGCCGGCAGAAGTCTGAGTCGATCACACCCAGCAGGTGCATCGCAGCCTTGGCCTGGATCGCGCCTTGGCTGACGTGCATGATCGCATCGACCAGCGGGATCAGCGAGGTGTGGATCTCGCGAGCGCGCACGAGATCACCGCGGTCGACGGCGGCGACCATCTCGGCGTACTGCGCGCCGGCGACGTGCCCGACCACGGACACGACCCCGACGGCACCCTGGGCCAGGTGCGCGAGGTTGACGACGTCGTCGCCGGAGTACCACAGCAGGTCGGTCTCGGCCATCAGCCGGCTGGCCTCGAACAGGTCGCCCTTGGCGTCCTTGACGGCCTTGACCTGATCGATCTCCGCGAGTCGGCGGATGGTGTCGGTCGCCAGCGCGGTCGCCGTGCGGCCGGGGATGTCGTACGCCATCGCGGGCAGGTCGGTCGCGGTCGCCACCGAGCGGAAGTGCTCGACGATGCCGGCCTGGGTGGGCTTGTTGTAGTAGGGCGTCACGATGAGGACGGCGTCCGCGCCGAGCTCGGCCATGCGTCGGGCGACGCGGGTGGAGTGCTCGGTGTCATTGGTGCCGACGCCTGCGGTCACGGCGACGCGGTCACCGACGGCGTCGACGACCGCCTTGACGGTCGCGAAGTTCTCCTCGTCGGTGGTGGTCGCGGACTCGCCCGTCGTGCCGTTGACGACCAGGCCGTCATGGCCCTGGTCGACCAGGTGCGAGGCGAGCTTGGCGGTGCCGTCGAGGTCGAGTGAGCCGTCGGCGTGCATCGGGGTCACCATGGCCGTCACGACGCGGCCGAAAGGAGTGCTCGTCATGGCTGATCAGGCTAGTCGCTGAGACCCCTGGACGCCCGCGCGGCTCACGGGCTGAGCGGCGGCGTCGGGTGAGACAAGTAGATCGCGTCGCCACCCGCTCGGGGGTCCGGGTGGCGACGCGATCACGGGTTACATCGGGGCGTACGAGGATTCGTTACGAGACATCATTGTGATCTGGATCACACTGAGTAGCGCCCGGGTGCGCGCCGGCGCGGCGCCGTGTCAGGGGCCGCTGCTAGCGTCACCGGTCGTGAAGCAGTACCTCTCCCTGCTCGAGCGTGTGCTCGACGAAGGCACCCGCAAGGACGACCGCACCGGCACCGGGACGCTCTCGGTGTTCGGGCATCAGATGCGCTTCCCGCTGCAGGACGGTTTTCCCGTCACGACGACCAAGAAGCTGCACCTGCGCTCGATCTTCGGTGAGCTGCTGTGGTTCCTGCGCGGTGACACCAACGTCGCATGGCTGCACGAGCGCAAGATCTCGATCTGGGACGAGTGGGCCGACGAGCACGGCGACCTCGGCCCGGTCTACGGCCACCAGTGGCGATCCTGGCCCACGCCCGACGGCCGCTCGATCGACCAGCTCGCCCGCGTCGTCGACGGCATCCGCACCAACCCCGACTCGCGCCGGCACATCGTCTCGGCCTGGAACGTCGCAGACGTCGACGACATGGCGCTGCCGCCCTGCCACACGATGTTCCAGTTCTACGTCGCGGACGGCCGGCTGTCGTGCCAGCTCTACCAGCGCTCGGGCGATGTGTTCCTCGGCGTGCCGTTCAACATCGCCTCCTACGCCCTGCTCACCTCGATGGTCGCGCGGGTGACCGACCTGCAGGTCGGCGACTTCGTGCACACGATCGGCGACGCCCACCTCTACCTCAACCACGTCGACCAGGCGCGGCTGCAGCTGACGCGCGAGCCCAAGCCGCTCCCCCGCCTGGTGCTCAACCCCGCGATCAAGGACATCGACGCGTTCGACCTCGACGACATCTCGCTCGAGGGCTACGTCGCCGACCCCGGCATCAAGGCGCCGGTCGCCGTATGACCGCTGCGGCCGACGCGCGCGACGGCCGCGTGCGGGTGCCACTGGTCCCTGCCTCGTACGTCGTCCTCACCCGCGAGGTCGACACCCGCACCGAGGTCGCGCTGCAGCTGCGCCGTGGCACTGGATACATGGACGGCTGGTGGGCGTGCGCGGCTGCCGGGCACGTCGAGTCCGGCGAGTCCGCTGCTGCCGCGGCGGTGTCCGAGGCTCGCGAGGAGCTCGGCATCGACATCGGCTCCGATGACCTCGAGCCGCTGACCACCCTGCAGCGTCACAGCCTCCTCGGACAGCCCATCGAGGAGCGGGCCGACTTCTTCTTCCGGGTGCGCCGGTGGCAGGGCGAGCCGTCGTTGCAGGAACCCGACAAGGCCGCCGAGCTGCGCTGGTTCGCGCTCGAGGACCTTCCGGACCGTGTCGTCCCCCACGAGCGCCAGGTGCTGGACGCCGTGGCCGCCGGTGCGGTGCCGCCCATCATGCAGCGGGGGTTCGAGCAGCGCCTGACCCTCGTCGCGGCCATGGGCACCAACCGCGTGATCGGGGCGGACGGCGACATGCCGTGGCACCTCAGCGACGACCTGAAGCGGTTCAAGGCGCTCACGACCGGCGGCACGATGATCATGGGCCGCGGCACCTGGGACTCCATCGGCCGCGCGCTCCCGGGCCGTACGACGGTCGTGGTCACCCGCGACCGCACCTGGTCTGCACCCGGCGCGGTGGTCGCCCACTCGCTGGCCGAGGCACTTGCGGGCGCGCCCGACGGTGAGCTGTTCGTCGTGGGCGGTGGCGAGATCTACGCACAGACCATCGACCTCGCCGACCGGCTCGAGCTCACCCTGGTCGACCAGGCACCTGAGGGCGAGACCGTCTTCCCGGAGGTCGACCCGGCACGCTGGCACGAGACCGCGCGCGAGCAGCGCGACGGGTTCGCCTGGGTGACCTACGAGCGCTCCTGATCGACCGCGCCCCGATCGACCAGGTGGTGCCACAGGTGCTTCAGCTCCTGCAGGACCTGCACCACATCGCCGTACGCCGCCCAGGCCGCGGGGTCGGCGACCACCGCCTGTACGGCCCGGCCGATCAGCTCGGCGTCCAGCTGCTGTCCCGGTCGCGCGAGCCGGGTGTGGACGTCCTTGGCCAGCCGAGGTGAGAGCTCGGTGCGGAACTGTGGGTCGAGCCCCTCGGCGTCGAGGACGTAGCCGTCGTGCCAGCGCAACGGCACCGCGAAGCGCGTCGCCATGCGCTGCAGGTCATCCCCCACCGGTGAGCCACGGAACGACGGGTCGGCCACCAGGGCCTCCACGTCCGTACGCAGGTCGACCCGGTGGTGGATCTGGGCCTCGACGTAGCGGTCGAGCCGCGCGAACCCTGCGTGGCGAGCGTGGACCTCGGGCATGTCATCGACGACCGCGGCCGCGACCACCGGGCCGAGCGTGTCCCACGTCCCGACCGCCGTGGGCTCGGTGACGCTGTCCCCGTAGGAGTACGTCGCGCACTCACGCAGATGTGGCCGCAGCCGGAGGTGGCAGGAGCCGAACCTGGGGCACGCTCCGGCGGCATATCCCACCAGGTCCAGGCCGCCGTACCTCGGGCGGTCGGCCGCGACGACACCGTCGTACGCCGACCCGAACATCGCCCGCTCCCAGCGCGAGCGCGCGCCGTTCATGACCGCGTCGAGGCCACCCGCTGAGATGCCGGTCTCGAACTGGGTGCGGTACATCCCGTCGTCGGCCAGCGCAGCCGCAGCCGTCCGCCCGTCACGGGACGGGCGGTCGGGGTGGAAGTTGATGGTGAGCGCGGCACGCCGCCGGACGTCCTCGAGGAGCGCGACGTCGACGTCGACACCCGTGCGCCGGGCGATGGACCTGACGTGCTCGAGAGCGGCCTTCGACGGTGTCGGCATGCGCACATTCTGAAGGGACACGCCGCATCAGCGCGCAGCCCCAGGGCGTTCACGGGTGAACCATGAGTTGACCCAGGTCCGGGTCGCGACGTGTACTGGTCACCAAGCCAAGAGGGCATCGCTCTCGGGGGCGGCGCCGCCGAGCAGAGGGGCGGAAGTGGACAAGATCGGCATCGAGGTCGGCACCGCGTACACGCGTGCCGTCCTGCACGTGGGCGGCAAGCGCCTGCACACGTCCGTACCCAGCGCTGTGGCGGTCGACCCCGCGGGTGACGTGGTCGTGGGCGAGGACGCTCTCGCGCGGATCGAGCAGAGCCCCAGCGCCGGACTGATCGGGCCGTCCCGCCGCGTGGGCGATCGGGTCCCGTTCATCCTCTCCGGCCGCCGGGTCACCGCCGAGTCGCTGCTCGGCGCTCTCGTGGCCGGTGTGATCGATCCGGTCCTGCTCCCGACCGAGCGTGACGCCGCGCAGGTCAGCCTCGTGGTTCCCGACGAGTGGGACGCCGACCGACGGGCGTCGGTCAGCGAGGCGGTGTCCGACGCGGGTTATCCGACCGTGCGCTGCGTCGGCCGCGCCGCGGCCGCGCTCGTCGCGCACGGTCTGCACGCCGACCGGCTGGTGCGCTGGGGCGGCCAGACCTACGACGCCGTCGTCGTCAACGCCGGCGCGAGCGGTATGACCGCCTCGGTCATGCGTCCCGCGGACGGAGCCTGGGGCCTGGTGCAGGGCTGCTCGACCACCGAGTTCGGCGCCGACGACCTCGACGACGCGATCGTGGCGCACACCCGTGCGAGCCTGCCAGCCGTCCTCGATGACCCGCCGTCCTCCCAGACGTTGCACCGCGCAGCCCGTGAGGCCCGCACCCAGCTCGGCTCGGCCGACACCGCGCGGGTCCAGTGGGGCACCGCCCCCGGCGAGGCGACCGTCGTGTCGGCGAGCACCCTCGAGACCGGTGTCGGTCGCCGCCTGCGCGCCGCGGTGCAGAGTCTGGTGCGGCAGGTCGACGACGCACTCGATGGTGGTCGGCCCTCCAGCGTCGTCCTCATCGGCGCCGCAGCGACGCTACCGCTGGTGGTCGACTCCGTCGCCGAGGGTTTCGGGCACGCGCCACTGGTCCACGTCGACCCTGAGCTCACGGCTGCGCGCGGCGCGCTGCGCCACCCGGCCATCGCCGTACACCCTGTCCCTGCCGCGGCGCCTCTGCCCGCGGCCGGTGGTGCGGCCGCAGCCGCGAGCGGCGCTGCTGCGGCTCCTGCTTCGGCAGCCGCGCCTGATGCGCCGCGCACCGTCGCAACTCCTCCCGGTGCCCCTGCAGCGTCCGTGCCTGCACGCACGCTCACCTCTGTTCCGCCGGTCGATCCTCAGGCCGCGACCGCAGCCGTACGACCTGTCCCGGTCACGTCGGCGCCGCGCGGACCGGTCAGGCCGCACCGCGACGGCGAGCACCGCTCCCGCGTGCTCCTCGCGGGTGGCGCGATCGCTGCGTCGGCCCTGCTCATCGCGGGGGCGAGCCTGGCCTCGTCCCTCTTCGGCGGTTCGGACTCACCCGCCTCGGCGCAGTCGACACCCTCGTCGGTCGTGACCTACTCGCCGACGCCCACCCCCACGGCCACGCCGTCCGTCGTGGCCACGCTGCCCGAGGTCGAGTCGGCCGAGCCGCTCTACAAGAAGGTGCGGCGTTCGACCGAGCGGTCCACCGTCCGTGAGGAGCCTGCTCCCCGTCGTACGACCGAGAAGAAGCAGACACCCACGCCGAGGACGACCACACCGCGTCCCACCACGCCCAAGCCTCCGGCTCCGAAGCCCACGACGCCCAAGCCGACCGCACCGAAGCCGACGGCTCCCAAGCCCACGACGCCCAAGCCGACGGCCCCCGCGCCCACCGCACCGAAGCCGACGGCTCCCAAGCCCACGGCGCCGAAGCCCCCGACGCAGCCGAAGCCTTCGGCGACCTCGTCGCAGCAGCAGCCGGCGACGAGCAGTCAGGCATCGGCGCAGCAGCCGGCGTCCACGACGCGGTAGGACCTCAGGCGTCGTAGTCGAGGGTGACCGTGTCCGTGACGGGGTGGGCCTGGCACGCCAGGACGACGCCGGCGTCGACCTCCTCGGGCTCCAGCGCGTAGTTGCGGTCCATCCGGACCTCTCCCTCGACGACGCGCGCACGACAGGTGCCGCACACCCCGCCCGTGCAGCTGAACGGCGCGTCCGGGCGCTCGCGCAGTGTGGCGTCGAGGATCGACTCCTCCTTGCTGGGCATCGGGACCTCGGTCGTGCGACCGTCCAGGTTGACCGTGACGACTGCTTCGGGTGGTGCCCCGGGATCGGTGACGACGACCGAGGCAGGAGCGCCGACCTCGTCGACGTGGAACACCTCGTGATGGACGTGCTCGTGCCCGACACCGTTGTCGTTCAACAGCTCTCGGGCGTCCTCGACCATGCCGAACGGGCCGCAGATGTACCACTCGTCGACGCCGTCGATGGGCGCGAGTGCAGCCAGGATCCGGTCGAGGCGGTCTCGGTCGAGCCGTCCGTGGAACAGCTCGACGTCCTGCGCCTCGCGCGAGAGCACATGGATGAGGTGGAACCGACCGGAGTGGGCGTTCTTGAGGTCCTCGAGCTCCTCGAGGAACATGATCGAGTCGGTACGGCGGTTGCCGTAGAGCAGCGTCACCCGTGACTGCGGCTCCTCCTCCAGGACCGTCGCGAGCAGCGACAGCACCGGAGTGATGCCCGAGCCGGCGGCGACGAACACGTGGTGCCTGCTCACGTCGGCGTCGGTCGGGCAGGTGAAGCCACCGAGCGGCGACATCACCTCGATCTCGTCGCCGACGTCGACCTTCTCGTTGAGCCACGTCGACATCGCGCCACCGGCGACGATCGCCGAGCCGACGCGAACCTCCTTGCGTCGCAGCGACTCTGAGCGTGAGAGGCAGATGGAGTACGAGCGGCGCACGTCTTCGCCGTCGATCGTCGCACGCAGCGTGAGGTGCTGCCCGGGCTCGAACGCGAAGACGTCGGCGAGCTCGTCGGGCACCGCGAACGACACCGCCACCGCTCCGGGTGTCAGCTGCTGAACCCCGGAGACGGTGAGCGAGTGGAACCGCGGGCGGCTGCGGCGAGCGGGCTGGGAGACGAGCGCCATCACAGGGCCTTGAACTCTTCGAACGGCTCGCGGCAGGACAGGCAACGGCGCAGCGCCTTGCACGACGTCGACCCGAAGCGCGAGATCTCCTCGGTGTCGTGCGAACCACACAGCGGGCAGTCGACACGGCGCACGCTGAGCCCGACCGCCACGGGCTCGTCGGAGCGCACGTGCGGTGGCGCAACACCGAAGCGCCGCAACGCATCTCGGCCACGCTCGGACATCCAGTCGGTCGTCCAGGCCGGCGACAGACGGGTGGTCACCTCGGCGCACAGACCGTGATCGGTGACCACGCGTTCGATGCGTGCGCGGATCGCCTCCATCGCAGGGCAGCCGGAGTAGGTGGGCGTGATGGTCACGCGCACCACACCGCCCTCGACCGCGACATCGCGCAGGATGCCGAGGTCGTCGATCGAGATGACGGGCACCTCGGGGTCGGGGACGGCGCGTACGGCCTCGACCACGTCGGTCGCGGTTGCGGTCACCATGACGCCCCCGGGTGCGAGCGTGCGATGTGCTGCATCTCGGCGAGCAGGTGGCCCATGCTCTGGTCGTGGACGCCGATGCGGCCCCCGCGCGAACGCCAGGTCACCTCGTGAGGGAGGGTCAGCGTCGCTCGTACGACGACGTCGCCGACACGCTCGACCACCGCGTCGTGGAGGGCCGACGGCAGCGCCCCGACACCGGCCGACGCGGCCGCGACCGACACCTCGTCGTCGTCGAAAAGCTCTGCCAGATAAGGGAGTACGGCCTGCAGAGAATCCTGCATACGCACGTGCGACTCGTCGGTGCCGTCACCGAGACGAAGCACCCACTGCTCGGCGTGGTCACGGTGGTAGGCGGACTCCTTGACGGCCTTGGCAGCGACTGCGGACACGACCGGGTCGCGCGAGTCGACCAGTGCGGCGTACAGCTCGCACTGGTAGGTCGCGAACCACAGCAGCCGCGCCATCTCGAACCCGAAGTCACCACGCGGCTGCTCGACCAGATGAACGCTGCGGAAGTCACGCTCGTCGCGGAAGTAGGCGAGGTCGTCCTCGGAACGACCTGTGCCGTCGAGCTCGCCGGCACGCGTGAGCAACGCTCGCGCCTGGCCGAGCAGGTCGAGCCCGATGTTGCCGAGAGCCATGTCCTCCTCGATCTGAGGGGCCCGCGAGATCCACTCGCCCAGCCGCTGCGCATAGATCAGGGCGTCGTCGCCGAGGTGCAGGCAGTACGCCGCGGTCAGCGAGTCTCCCTGTGGCACAACGGGTCTCGGGTCGCGGCCGAGAGGAACAGTCGTCACAGGTATTCCACGTCCTCGGGCACGTCGTAGAACGTCGGGTGCCGGTAGATCTTGTCGGCCGAAGGGTCGAAGAAGGAGTCACGCTCGTCCGGGCTGCTCGCGCGGATGTCGTCGGACCGCACGACCCACAACGACACACCCTCCTGCCGGCGGGTGTAGAGGTCGCGCCCGTTGCGAAGCGCCATCTCGGCATCGGGGGCGTGCAGTGACCCGACGTGCACGTGCGACAGACCACGCTTGCCGCGTACGAAGATCTCCCACAAGGGCCAGCTGCCCTGCTGTGCCTCGGTCATGCCACGGCTCCCTTCGCGCGGGCGGCGGTCTTGTCGGCGTACGCGCTCGCGGCCTCGCGCACCCATGCACCTTCGTCGTGCGCTCGGCGACGGTGGCTGATGCGCGCGGCGTTCATCGGGCCGTCGCCCTTGATGACGCGCCACAGCTCGTCCCAGTCGATCGCGCCGAAGTCGTAGTGGCCGCGCTCGTCGTTCCAGCGCAGGTCGGGGTCGGGCAGGCTGAGGCCGAGCTTCTGGGCCTGCGGCACGGTCATGTCGACGAACTTCTGACGCAGGTCGTCGTTGCTGAACCGCTTGATGCCCCAGGCCATCGACTGCTCGGTGTGGCCACCGGAGGCCGCCTCGCCGGAGTCGGGCGGGCCGAACATCATCAGGGCCGGCCACCACCACCGGTCGGCGGCGTCCTGGGCCATCGCACGCTGCGCGTCGGTGCCGCGCGCGAGCGTCCACAGGATCTCGAAGCCCTGCCGCTGATGGAACGACTCCTCCTTGCAGACCCGGATCATCGCGCGGGCGTAGGGCCCGTAGGAGCAGCGGCACAGCGGCACCTGGTTCATGATCGCGGCGCCGTCGACCAACCAGCCGATCGCGCCGACGTCGGCCCAGGTGGCCGTCGGGTAGTTGAAGATCGAGGAGTACTTCTGCCGCCCCGAGTGCAGCTTGTCGAGCAGCTCGGAGCGGTCGACGCCCAGGGTCTCGGCCGCGCTGTAGAGGTAGAGCCCGTGCCCCGCCTCGTCCTGCACCTTGGCCATCAGGATCGCCTTGCGGCGCAGCGAGGGCGCCCGCGAGATCCAGCTGCCCTCGGGCTGCATGCCGATGATCTCGGAGTGCGCGTGCTGGGCGATCTGGCGGATGAGGGTGGTGCGGTAGGCCTCGGGCATCTCGTCGCGCGGCTCGATGCGCTGCTCGGCGGCGATGAGCTCGTCGAACGAGCCGGGCGTCGTACGCCGCTCGGTCGCCGTCGGGAGCACGTCGTCGAGGGCGCCGCCCTCGGCCGCGTTGAGCGGTTCGGAGGGGTCGGCGAAGTCGTTCCCGTACATATCTCCAGCATGCCCGCCGTGACACTCTTCTGCAAATGTGTGTCATGTCTGTCATACGCCCGTGGGTTGTCAGACTGAGCCGGTGACCTCCGAGCAGCCCGTTCCTGACAGCGCCGTACGCACCGCGCGCGTGGCCGACGCCGCGGCGGTCGGGGCGGTGCAGAGTGCGGCCTGGCGTGCCGCGTACGCGGACGTGCTGCCGTCGGAGGTGCTCGACACGTTCGACGCCGCAGCGTTCGCCCAGGTGTGGGCGCGGTCGCTGAGCGACCCGCCGTCGCCCCAGCACCGGCTGCTGGTCGCGACCAGCGCGGACGACGTCGTCGGCCTCGCAGCCATCGGGCCGACCGGCACCGAGGGCCGCGGAGAGCTGCTCGTCCTCGGTGTGCACCCCGATGCCCGACGGACCGGGCACGGGTCACGGCTGCTCAACGCCGCAGCAGACACGTTGCGCGCCAACGACTTCCGCGAGGTCGAGGCATGGATACCGGCACGCGACGAGGCCGCGCGAGCGTTCCTCGAGGCCTCCGGGCTGCGCCCGGACGGCGCCTGGCGCGAACGCGAGGTCAGCGACGACGGCAGCACCGTGCGAGAGGTGCGCCTCACGGCCCTGCTGCACGACACATGAGCACGCACGCCCCGGCCGACGCCGACGGTGTCGCCCGACGCGCAGTCGTCCGCCAGAGCGTCTCGGTGGCCACCGCCACCGGGCTGTACGGCGTGAGCTTCGGGGCCCTGGCCGTCGCTGCCGGTCTGTCCACCTGGCAAGCGGTCGCACTGTCGGCGTTGCTGTTCAGCGGGGGTTCGCAGTTCGCGCTCGTCGGCGTCATCGCAGCCGGCGGCGATCGCGACGTCCACACTGCTCGGCGTGCGCAACGGTCTCTACGGACTCCAGGTGAGCAGGTTGCTGCAGGCGCACGGCTGGCGGCGGCTGCTCGCCGCGCACCTCACGATCGACGAGTCGACCGCGGTCGGCGTCGCCCAGCCCGAACCACGGCTGAGCCGAGTCGAGTTCTGGTGGACCGGCCTCGGCGTCTTCGTCGGCTGGAACCTCATGACGCTCGTCGGAGCACTCATCGGCGAGGCCATCGGTGACCCGACGACCTACGGCCTCGACGCCGCCGCGGTCGCCGCGTTCATCGCCTTGCTGTGGCCGCGGCTCGGCACGACCGAGGCCCGGCTCGTCGCCGTGGCACCCGCGGCGATCGCGCTGGCACTGGCCCCGCACACCGCAGCCGGCGTACCCGTCCTGGCCGCCACCGCGGCTGCCGTCGGCGCCGGCCTGCTTCCCCGCCGCGCGCAGGAGCCGGCATGAGCCTGTGGTGGACCGTCCTGGTCGCCTGCGCGGCGGCGTACGCCCTCAAGGTGCTCGGCTACGTCGTCCCCGCGCATCTGCTCGACGGGCCGGTCGTGTCGAGGATGGTGCGCCTGCTGCCGATCGCCCTGCTCGCGGCGCTGGTGGTGGTGCAGGCGTTCGTCACCGGCGACGGCTCGCTCGTGCTCGACGCGCGAGCGGCGGGACTCCTCGTCGCCGTCACCGCGCTGGCGCTGAGGGCACCGTTCGTCGTGGTCGTCGTGCTCGCCGCCGCGACGGCCGCGGGCCTGCGCGCCGCCGGGATCGGCTAGTCCGGGTCGACGCCGATCGAGGCGAACGCCGTACGGATGTGCTGCTCGACCAGGTCGGCGGCGGCATCGGCCTGCCGCGCCTCGATCGCCCGCATGATCCCGTGATGCTGCTCGCGCAGGGCCGCGCGGTGCTGGTGCCAGTCATCGACCCTGCGCAGACCGGCGAGGATCGGCAGACGCATCGACTCACGGATCGCGATGGTCATGTCGGCGGCGAGCCGGTTGCCCGCGGCCCGGGCGATCGCGACGTGGAACTCGGTGTCGAGCGCGTTGAACTGCTCACGGTCGAGGCCGTCGTCGTCCATCGCCTCGAGCACCTCGCGCACCCGCGCGACCTCGCCGGGAGATGCCTGCTCCGCGGTGAGCGCCACGGAGAGCCGTTCGAGCACCACGCGCACCTCGGTGACGTCCCGGCCCGGGAAGTTGGCGAGCGCGACGTGCAGGCGAAGCATCCGGGTGAGCGCCTCGTGCGGTGTGGCCGCGATCGTCGTACCGCCGGTGGCACCGGCCCCGACCGCTGAACGCACGACGCCGGACGCCTGCAGGGTACGGACGGCCTCGCGCACGGCCGACCGGCTCACCCCGAGCTGCTCGGCGAGGTCGCGCTCGGCGGGCAGCTGCTCGCCGACCTTGAGCTCGCCGCCCAGGATGCGCTTCTCGACCCAGGCGACGACGACCTCCCATGCGCGGGGTGGACGCGCGGCCTGATCACGGTCACCGGGGGCTGAGGTCACCCGCTGAGCCTAGACGCGCGGCAGCCGTCCACCACCGGCCGCTCGCCAGATCGCCGTCGGGGCCCTATGATATGGGTCACATATTGGTCTGACCATTAGATCTCACGCTCGTCCGACCCCGGAGGTGTCCTGTGCTCGTCGCGTCGTACAGACCTGAGCTCGCGCCCGTCGCCGACAGCCTCTGGCTCTCGGCGCTCATCGCGCTGCTGCCCCTGCTGACCGTCTTCCTCACGCTCGGCCTGCTGCGCTGGCCGGCGCACTGGGCGGGCCTGACGTCCCTCGGTGTCGCCGTCCTGGTGGCCGTCCTCGCCTACGGCATGCCGTTGGACCTCACGCTGCTCTCCGCGAGCGAGGGCGCGGTCTTCGGCCTGATGCCGATCATGTGGATCGTCTTCTGCGCGATCGTGCTCTACCAGGTCACCGTCGTCAGCGGCCGGTTCGAGGACCTGCGCGCGGTGTTCCATCTCATCTCCGGCGACCCGCGCGTCCAGGCGATCATCATCGCCTTCTGCTTCGGCGGACTGCTCGAGGCGCTGGCCGGCTTCGGTGCCCCGGTCGCCATCACCGGCGTGATGCTCATGGCCGTCGGCTTCTCACCCCTGCGAGCCGCCGCCGTCGCACTGCTCGCCAACACCGCACCGGTGGCGTTCGGCGCGATCGGGACGCCGATCATCACCGCGGGTGCGCTCACGAAGATCGACTACAACGACATCGGCGCGTACGTCGGTCACCAGACTCCGCTGCTCGCGGCGTTCGTCCCGCTGCTGCTGGTCTTCATGGTCGACGGACGACGAGGCCTGCGGCAGACCTGGCCGATCGCCCTCACCGTCGGCCTGGTCTTCGGCGTCGCCCAGTGGCTCTCTGCGACGTACGTCTCGGTCGAGCTCACCGACATCGTCGCCAGCCTGGCAGCCCTGGCCGCCGCCGTCGTCCTTCTGCGGGTCTGGTCACCGCAGGGCGGCCGCGACGCTCAGGAGCACATGGCGGCCGAGCGCGAGCGCGACCTCGTCGGCGCGACCGTCGCCGTCGACGGGGCCGGTCACGACCGGACCCGGTTCAGCACCTCGGGTGCGACAGCAGCCGACGGTCCGAAGGACGTGACCGACGTCGCGGACATCGACGCACGGGCCCGCTCGCTCACACCAGGCCGCATCGGCATGGCCCTGCTCCCCTACCTGCTCGTCATCGCGGTGTTCTCGTGCGCCAAGCTCATCGACCCCGTCAAGGAGTGGCTCGCCGGCACGGACGCGAAGGTCGCCTGGCCCGGGCTCGACGGCAACGTGCAGACCGTCACCGGCAAGACGAGCACCTCGACGGTCTACCTGTTCCAGTGGTTGTCCTCGCCCGGCACGCTGCTGCTGATCTGCTCCGTGGTGGTCGCGCTGATCTACCGCGTCTCGCCGCGAGAGTGGCTCACCGAGCTCAGCGGCACCGCGGTCAAGCTGCGGTTCGCGTTCCTGACCGTCGCCTCGGTGCTGGCGCTCGCGTACGTCATGAACCTCTCCGGCCAGGTCATCACCATCGGCACCTGGATCGCCGGGGCCGGTGCGGCGTTCGCGTTCCTCTCGCCGCTGCTCGGGTGGCTCGGGACGGCGGTCACCGGGTCCGACACCAGCGCGAACGCACTCTTCGCCACACTGCAGCAGACCGCCGCCGACAAGGCCGGCATCGACCCGACCCTGCTCGTCGCGGCCAACAGCTCGGGCGGCGTCGTCGGCAAGATGATCAGCCCGCAGAACCTCACCATCGCGGCGACGTCGGTGGGTCTGCTCGGCAAGGAGTCGGAGATCTTCCGCAAGGTCGTGCTGTGGAGCGTGGGACTCGTGATCGCGATGTGCCTGCTTGTCGGGCTGCAGCACACCGTCCTTTCGTGGATGCTGCCCTCATGACCCGCGTCGCCCTGTTCGCCACCTGCTTCAACGACACGATGTGGCCGCAGACCCCGCAGGCCACGGTCCGGCTGCTCGAACGCCTCGGCGTCACGGTCGACTTCCCCGCCGCCCAGACGTGCTGCGGCCAGATGTTCACCAACACCGGGTACGCCGACGAGGCGATCCCGCTGGTGCGCTCGTTCATCGACGTCTTCGGCTCGTACGACGCCGTGGTCGCCCCGAGCGGGTCGTGCACGGGTTCGGTGCGCGACCAGTACGCCGACCTGGCCGCGCGCGCGGGAGACCCAGGGCTCGCTGCCGACGTCGCGCAGATGACCCCTCGGGTCCACGAGCTGTCGGAGTACCTCGTCGACGTCCTCGGCGTGACCGACGTGGGGGCGTACTTCCCTCACCGCGTCACCTATCACCCGACCTGCCACTCGTTGCGGATGCTGCGTGTGGGCGATCGGCCGCTGCGACTGCTGCGCGCTGTCAAGGGCATCGACCTGGTCGAGCTGCCCGGCGCCGAGGAGTGCTGCGGGTTCGGCGGCACCTTCGCGATGAAGAACGCCGACACCTCCGTGGCGATGGGCGGCGACAAGGTCCGCCACATCCGTGAGACCGAGGCCGAGGTGGTGGTCGCCGGCGACAACTCCTGCCTCGCCCATATCGGCGGCCTGCTCGACCGACAGCGGTCAGGGGTGCGCAGCATGCACCTGGCCGAAGTTCTCGCCTCGACCGAGGAGGAGCCCGCATGAGCAGCCCTGCACGTCACCAGAGCAGCGCTGGAGGGCAGGACATCCCGCACGCCAGGACGACGAGCACGTTCGTCGGGATGCCGAAGTTCCCCGCCATGGCCAAGGAGGCACTGGCCAACACCCAGCAGCGCCACAACCTCAACCACGCCACCCACACGATCCGCGCCAAGCGCGCCGAGGTCGTCGACGAGGTGCCCGACTGGGAAGCCCTGCGTGTCGACGGCGCCGGCACCAAGGACCGGGTCCTCGCCGACCTCGACACCTACCTCCTACAGCTCGAGGACAACCTGACCCGGGCAGGGGCGACGGTGCACTGGGCACGCGACGCCGACGAGGCCAACCGCATCGTCGTCGACCTGGTGCGCGCCCAGCAGGTCGAGGAGGTCGTCAAGGTCAAGTCGATGGCCACGCAGGAGATCGAGCTCAACGAGGCGCTCGAGGCGGCCGGCATCAGTGCATGGGAGACCGACCTCGCCGAGCTGATCGTCCAGCTCGGGCACGACCGCCCGTCGCACATCCTGGTGCCGGCGATCCACCGCAACCGCAGCGAGATCCGCGAGATCTTCCGGGCGGAGATGGGCAAGGTCGGCAAGCCCGCACCCGATGACCTCACCGATGACCCGGCGCGCCTCGCCGACGCAGCGCGGCTGCACCTGCGGGAGAAGTTCCTGCGGGCGAAGGTCGCGGTGTCCGGGACCAACTTCGCGATCGCCGACACCGGCACCCTCGTGGTGCTGGAGTCCGAGGGCAACGGTCGCATGTGCCTCACGCTTCCCGAGACGCTCATCTCGGTCGTCGGCATCGAGAAGGTGCTGCCGACCTGGGACGACCTCGGCACCTTCATGCAGCTGCTCCCCCGGTCCAGCACGGGTGAGCGGATGAACCCCTACACCTCCACCTGGACGGGCGTCACGCCCGGCGACGGCCCCCAGGAGGTGCACGTCGTTCTGCTCGACAACGGGCGCACGTCCGTGCTCGCCGACGAGGTCGGCCGCCAGGCACTGCGGTGCATCCGCTGCTCGGCGTGCCTCAACGTCTGCCCGGTGTACGAGCGCGCCGGCGGGCACGCGTACGGCTCGGTCTACCCGGGTCCGATCGGCGCGGTCCTCACGCCCCAGCTGCGAGGCACCGGCAGCAAGGTCGACCAGTCGCTCCCCTACGCCTCGAGCCTGTGCGGTGCGTGCTTCGACGTCTGCCCCGTGCGCATCGAGATCCCGAAGCTGTTGGTACGCCTACGAACTCAGGTCGTCGACGAGCACCGCGGCGGCGCGCCGTCGGCGGAGGCCGTCTCGATGAAGGCAGCGGCCTGGATGTTCGCCGACCACCGCCGACTCGAGAAGGCACAGCAGGCGGTCACCGCGTCCTCGCGGCTCTTCGGGCGTCGTACGTCGCTGGAGAACCTGCCGTGGCCGGCCACCTCCTGGAGCACCGCCCGCAACGCACCGGCACCACCGCGTGAGACGTTCAGGCAGTGGTGGCTGCGTACCCACGGGGAGGACGCATGAGCACCGCACGCGAGGAGATCCTGCGCCGGGTCCGAGCCGCGCAGGGCGCACCGCCGGACAGCACGCCCGCCGAGCTGCCCGCCCGCCCGGACAAGGAGCGCGGCGCCGTCATCGACGAGTTCGCCGAGATCACCGCCGACTACCGGGCCGTGGTCGAACGATGCTCCGCCGACGACATCAGCGCTCGTGTCGCTGCAGCCCTGTCGACGTACGACGTCCGCACCGTCGTGGTGCCGCCCGGGCTCGACGCCGGCTGGATGCGCGACGTGGCTGCGGAGCACGTCCCCGACGACGAGCTGACCGCCGCGGCGCTCGACACGATCGACGCCGTCGTCACCGCAGCAGCCGCAGCCATCGCCGACACCGGGACGATCGTGCTCGACCACGGAGCCGACCAAGGTCGCCGCGCGCTCACCCTCGTACCCGACGTGCACGTCTGCGTCGTGCGCGAGAGCCAGGTGTACGCCGACGTGCCCACCGGCGTACGGGCGCTGCGGCCCGCGGTCGAAGCAGGACGCGCGCTCACCTGGATCAGCGGGCCGAGCGCGACCAGCGACATCGAGCTGCAGCGGGTCGAGGGCGTGCACGGCCCGCGCACGCTGCACGTGATCGTGGCCGGCGACTGATCGGGTTCCGTCAGGAGCGCTCGCGCGCCGTCGCCTCACCGGCAGCGGCGACCTGCACATCGGCCGATGTCTCGTCGCGGGTCGCCGCAGCGCTACGGCCGCGGCGGCGCTGCAACCACGCGCGGAACACCTCGATCAGGGCCGACACGACCAGGGCCATCCCGATCCCGAGCACGAGGCCCTTGATCGGCTCGTCCTGGAACGCCGCCCCGCCGATGTAGCCCATCAGGCAGCCGTGCGTCGCCCACACCAGCGTGCCGAGCGCGTCCCAGGCGCTGAACCGGCGCAGCGGATAACGGGTGGCGCCGAGCACGAGTGTGGTGGCGATGCGGCCCCACGGGATGAACCGCGCGACGACCAGCGCCATGCCGCCGCGCCGCTCGAGCATGACCGTGGCGGAGGAGATCGCCCGGCCCCAGCGGCTGTCCGGGTCGACCCGAGCGATACGACCGGACAGCAGCCGGCCGAGGAAGAACGTCGCATGGTCGCCGACGAACGCACCGAACCCGGCCGCGAGGATCACCAGGAACAGGTTGGGCGAACCGGTCGAGCCGGCGTACACCCCCGCCATGATGAGCGGTGCCTCGCTCGGGAACAGGGGTACGACCGAGTCCAGGGCCGACATCCCGAAAAGCCCTGCGTAGACCCAGGGCGAGCCCATCAGGTGCTCGATCCAGCCCAAGATCGCGTCGATCACGTCCCCACCACGCCCCGCATGTCGTCACGCTAGGTCGACCAGGCGACCAGTGTCTGAACTCCGAATGACGCTCGCGCGCCGAAGGCCTCGGCTCAGAGGCCGAGGAAGTGCTCGAGCCCGACCGTCAGGCCGGGGTGCTCGCCCACCCGGCGTACGCCGGTGAGGACGCCGGGCATGAAGCTCACCCGGTCGAACGAGTCGTGGCGGATGGTCAGCGCCTCGCCGACGCCGCCGAACGCCACCTCCTGATGGGCGACGCGACCGCGCAGGCGCAGCGCGTGCACCGGCACACCGTCGACACGGGCGCCACGAGCACCGTCGGGGTCGCTCGTCGTGGCGTCGGGCACGTCGCCGAGGCCCGCCTCGCGACGCGCGTCGGCGATGAGTGCAGCGGTGCGGGCGGCCGTACCCGACGGCGCGTCGACCTTGTCGGGGTGGTGGGTCTCGACGACCTCGACCGACTCGTAGAAGCGGGCTGCCTGCTGCGCGAACGACATCATCAGCAGCGCGCCGATGGCGAAGTTCGGGGCGATGAGGACGCCGACCTCGGGCTGCGCAGCGAGCTGGTCGCGCAGAGCGGCGAGCCGCTCGTCGTTCCACCCCGTGGTGCCGACGACCGCGTGCACACCCCGCTCGACGCAGTGCGCGATGTTGCTGGGCGAAGCGTCGGGCACGGTCAGCTCGACCGCGACCTGGGCGCCTCCGAGGTCACCGAGGTCGTCGCCGGCGTCGAACCGCCCGACCAGGTCGAGGTCGTCGGCGTCGTCGACCGCCTGACAGGCCTGGCTCCCCATACGGCCCGAGGCCCCGATCACGGCAACGGCGATGCGCTCACTCACGCGTCCAGGGTACGAGCGTCCGACCTCAGTCGTCCGCGCCGCCCACCATGCAGGCCGCCGGTGTCAGACGCGTCACACCGGTTGTCGGCTCGCCCCTTCGACGTCGCCGACGTGGTCGACGGCGACATCGGCGACGTCGGCGACGACGCGCAGCACCGGTGCGTCGTAGCGGTCGTCGACCACGTCGCCCGTCACCCAGCGCAGCGCGAGCGAGCCGTCGTCGCGCACGTCGGCGACGGCGAGGTTGTTGTCGAACCACGGGCCCTGCGTCAGCGACCACTCGTACGCCGGGTCGGGCACCCGATCTGCGCGAGAGGCAGCCCACCGCATCGGACGGGCCAGCCCTCGCCCGAGCAGCGAGGTCAGCACGCGAACGTGCCTGGGCAACGGGTTGCGGATGGGCGAGCACACCGCCTGCCGCACCCGAGACTCGAATCCGTAGCGCTGCCAAGGGATCTCGGCGACGTATGAGTGGTGCACGTCTCCCGACAGGAACGTGATCGTCCGGGGCGCCGCGCCACGCCGGCCACGCGCGACCTCGGCGACCATCTCGAGCACGCGCGCGAACGACCCCTGGAACGCGCCCCAGTGCTCGAGGTCAACGGCCTGCCGCAGCCGCTCGCCCGCCCGGGCCGCGAGGCGCCCGTACACACCCTCGGACATCGCCTCGTCGATGGCCTCCAGGTCGTGCAGGCCCGGCGGCATCAGGAAGGGCAAGGACGTGCCGATGAACAGGTGCTCGACGTCGCCGCGCAGCTGCTGATCGAGCCAGGCCTCCTCGTCGGCGTCCAGCATCGCGCGGTGGCCGGGCCGCAGGTCACGCGCAGCCCGCGAGTCGATCATGATCAGTCGTCCGCGACCGAGGTCGCGGGTGTAGCTGAACCGGTACGCCGCCGGGGTGCGATCGACCCGCTCGGCCAGCCCCCGGACCACCGGCGTGAGGTCGAGCTCGTGCTCGGCCCCGCTGCGCTCGTGCTGCTGCACCACCTGCCACACCTCGTCGGCGGCCAGCTTGTCCGGCGCGAGGTTGCCGAGGTGCTGGTAGACCCAGTACGACGACAGCGCTCCGACGATGCGCTCGTGCCACCACGGCGTGGCGTTCATCTCGGCGTGCCAGGAGGCCGAGGTGTTCCAGTCGTCGCGCACGTCGTGGTCGTCGAAGATCATCGCGCTCGGCAACGTCGAGAGCAGCCACCGGTTGGACGGCTCGGACCAGGCGATGTCGTACAGGTGGGCGTACTCGGTGTAGTCCTTCAGCTCACCGACGGGCTCGGAGTCGCGTCCACGTCGCTGCGCGATGAACGCCTCCATCTGCTCGGAGATCTCGTCGGCGTAGACCTGATCGCCGAGCAGCACGAGCACATCCGGCCACGAACGCACGTCAGGGTGAGCCGCCATGTCGAGCGCGTACGCCCGCAGTGCGTCGACGCCGTGGGTCGCTGTCGACTGGCGGTCGTGCGGCACGCTCGTCCGGCACGACCCGAACGCCACGCGCGGCGCCTTGTCCTCGCGCAGGGTAGCGATCCGGCTCGGCGGGAACACGCTGCCGGGCTCGGGCCAGACGAGCTCGTCGTCGATCGCCACGGAGTAGTCGTTGACGGTGCCGGGCTCGAGATGGTCGATGACGACCAGGGCGTAGTGGAAGCCTTCGACCCCGAACGTCCTGGCCGTCGTGGAGCGCCCCGCGCACGTCACCGTGACGTGGGCAGCCTCCCGGGTCTGCACCCACACGGTCGCGGTGGTGCGAGACACGTGGCGCAGCAGCGGACCGAGGACCAGGGATGAGTCGGACATCGGGACAGTGTCCACCACGGGTCCGAACCTCATGGCCGTACCCCGTGAGCGGCGCCCACGGACCGGGCGGCGTGGATGCCTGCGCGCTCGACGCAGGTTTGGCACACTGGACGGCACCGGGAAGACCCGGCATGCACCACGCGGGCCGCGCACGGCGTACGGTCGGTGGGTCAACGGGTGCATACCCACACGCTTGCGAAGGGATGGCACAGGCATGCCAGTGCTGGATAGGCCGGTCGACGTCGACGGGTTCTGGAAGGACGGATACACGATCGTCAAGGGCGTCTACAGCCCTGAGGAGATCGAGGCGTTCCGCGAGGCATGCCGTCAGGGCGGCGGCCACAAGGGCGGCGACCTGCTGGCCCGTCCGCTGCTGCGCTCGGTGCTCACCGACGGCGCGATGATCGGCATCGCCAAGAAGATCCTCAAGAGCGACGAGATCTGGTACGGCGGCGACAGCTCGTTCACGATCAACTCCGCCGGTCGTGGCTGGCACAAGGACAACGCCGACCGCACCGACGGTGACGCGCCCGACTGGAAGTCCGACTACACCCAGCTGCGCTTCGGCATCTACCTGCAGGACCACACCGAGCACACCGGCGGCCTCAACCTGCGACGCGGGTCGCACAACGTCGTGCCGCTGAGCGAGGGCGAGAACATCTACGTCAAGTCGGCCGTCGGCGACGTGGGCGTGTGGAGCATGCGCATCACCCACTCCGGCAACGGTCAGCTGCTCAAGGACGGCAGCACCACCGACCCCAACGACACGACCCCGGTCGACCCGAGCCTGCTCGCGGACAAGGACGGCGACCGCATGGCGATCTTCGCCGCGCTGGGCCTGGACGACGAGCACGCGGCGCGCTACACCGAGTACCTCAAGACCCGTAAGTACATGGCCGACGTGTGGCGCTACGGCCAGTACGACGACGCGGCCCGCCAGGCGGCCAAGGACGCCGGTCTGATCCTGCGTGACGTGCCGAGCGAGGTCGTGGGCGACCCCAACGCCGGCAAGAACGCCGACTGGGCCCCCATCCCCTACTGATCCCGTTCTCGGGACAGCACCCGAAGGGTCCGGCACCTCCTCCGAGGAGCCGGACCCTTCGCGCGTCATACTGCGGTGCGGAAGTGCCCTGGTGACTCAGGAGGGACGGGGATGACGACGTTGACGGAGGCGCGGGGGTGGACCCGGCCGGTGTCTCGCGGCCTCAGCATCGTGGCCGTTCTTGCGGCCGCAACGGTCTTCGTGACCTGCACGATCCTGGACTCCGGCGGCCTGCCGGTCCTCGCGGCGCTGGAGGCCCTCGGCGCCATCGCGCTCACGCAGCTGTTCCCCGGCGTGCTGCTGTGGCGGTGCGTGCGCCCGCGCGAGGGCTGGCTCGTCGAGGACCTGGCCTGTGGCCTCGCTCTCGGCACCGGGCTCACGGTCCCTGCGCAGATCCTCGGCGGCACGCTCGACGCACGCTGGCCGGCGTACGCCGTGCCGCTGGGTGTCGCAGCCGTTCTCCTCGCCCTCCCCCTCACCCGCGGGCGCATCCGTACGGCGCGGTGGGCGCCGGTCCCCTGGTGGTTCGGGGTCGTCCTCGGCGCAGCGTCACTCCTCGCCCTGCCCCAGCTGATCAACTTCGTCACCTCGCACCCGGTGCGCTGGACGGTGCCGACGAGCGCGTCGCCGGACCAGCAGTTCCACCTGGCGCTCGCCGGAGAGCTGCTGCACCGCGGCCCGAGCGGCTGGCCGATGGTTCAGGGCGAGACGCTCGGCTACCACTGGTTCGGGCACGCCTGGCTGGCCCAGGTCAGCGCCGCCACCGGGCTGCCGCTGGACGAGGTCCTGCTTCGCGTCGCCGCGTTCCTCATGCCCCTGGTCATCGTGGCGGCCACCGCCGCACTCGCACTGCGCCTCACGTCCACGGCATGGGCCGGCGCAGTCGCTGCCGTCCTGGTCATGGCGGGTGCCGCGTTCAACCCGTGGGGCGAACGCATCGTCTCGATCCCGGTCAACCCCGAGTCGTTCACCCTCGGCCTGAGCGCACCGCTGCTGCTGTGCCTCGTCAATCTGCTGACCCTGCGCTGGCGGGGTCTGGCGGAGCGCGGCTCGGTCGTCCTGGTCCCCCTGCTCACCATGGTGTGCGCCGCGACCAAGGGCTCGACGGTTCCGGTCATCATCGCCGGCACCGGCATGGCGGCGGTGGCCATGCTGCTGTGGCGCCGCGACCGCCTGCGACTGGTCGCCCTCGATCTGCTGCTGCTGGTCGTCGCGCTCGCGGTGACGCTCAAGGTGGTCTTCAACGGCTCGGCGGGCGGGCTGACGTTCGACCCGGTCGCAGCCGTCAACCACACGTTCTTCTCCGGTCAGGTCCAGGGCGTCGACGACGTCGGCGCGCAGGTGATCGCCGGCGTGGTCACGGTCGTCGGCGGGCTGACCCGCGCCCTGCTCGGGTTGTGCGTGGTCCTGCGTCGCCGCACGGTCAACGGTCGTCTCGACCCGGTCGCCTGGCTGCTGCTCGGCGCGGCTCTCGGCGGGTCGCTGGTGCCGGCGCTGTTCATCCAGCCCGGCATGAGCCAGTACTACTTCACGATCTCGGCGTTCCCTCTGGCCGCGGTCGCCTCGGCGGTCGGAGCCGTGGTGCTCGCCGAGCGGTTCGGGTCCGCGGCCCTGCGCGGCTGGGCCGTGTTCGGGGTCCTCGGCGGGCTCGCGGTGTGGTGGCTGCCGACGGCGGTGCTCGGACCGGTCCACATCGACGACCTCGCGAGCGCCAACCGGGTCCTGATCGGCGGGGTCGTGACCGCGCTGGTCCTCGGTGCGGCCGCGGCGGTGTTCAGCCGCCGACGCCGGCCGGCTGCTGTGCTCGCGACCGCCACGATCGCCGTGATCGCCTCCGGCGCCGTCGGTTCGCTGATGTCGTTGCGTACGCCCGTCCGCCAGCCTCCCGGCCCGGCCAGTGTGCTGGCGCGCGGGGTCGTCACCCAGGGACAGATCGACGCCGCGACCTACATCCGCAGGCACTCGGGTCGGCACGACGTGGTCATGACCAACCGGCACTGCACGGTGCCGGTGCCCGCACCGGGCGAGCCGTGCGAGAGCAGACGGTTCCTGGTCGCCGGCTACAGCGAGCGTCAGGTCCTGCTCGAGGGCTGGGCCTACAGCCCGACCATCGGTCGGATCGCGCCCGAGGCGCGCACGTCGCTGACGCACGCGTTCTGGAACCCCTCGCTGCAGCGGCTCAACGACACGTTCTACACCGCGCCGACCGCTGCCGCCCGTAACCTGTTGTGGCGCAAGGGTGTTCGCTGGCTCTACATGGACAGCGCCATCCGGCACAAGCAGCGTCTGGCGCCGTTCGCCCAGCTGCGCTTCACCGCTCGTGACGGCACGGCGACGGCGTGGAAGATGATCCCCCCGCCCAGGTCGTCCTGACCACCGCCGTCGACGACGACGGCCCGGCACCTCCCGCAGGAGGTACCGGGCCGTCGTACTGCCGATCAGGTCAGCCGGCGTCCTCGGAGGTGGCCGGCGCCGCAGCGTCGGGCTCACCCTCGTCGGAGCTCTGCGACGGCTTGTCGCCGCCCTCGGCGTTGCGGCCACGGCCACGACCACCGCGACGACGACGCGGGCGCTTGCGCTCCTCGCCACCCTCGCCGGCCTCGCCACTCTCGTCGCCGTTGTCGGCGCCGTCGGCCGCGGGAGCCTCGGCAGCGGGAGCGTCCGCCGCGGGGGCCTGCGCTGCCGGAGCCTCGGCAGGTGCCTCGGCGGCCGGAGCGTCCGCGCCGGCCTCCTCGACGACCGCGAGCGAGAGCTTGCCGCGCGGGTCGATCTCCTTGAGCTCGACCTGGACCTTCTGGCCGATCTTGAGGACGTCCTCGACCGCGTCGATGCGCTTGCCGCCGACGAGCTTGCGCACCTCGGAGATGTGCAGCAGACCGTCCTTGCCGGGCAGCAGCGACACGAACGCACCGAACGTCGTCGTCTTGACGACCGTGCCGAGGAAGCGCTCGCCGACCTCGGGCATCTGCGGGTTGGCGATCGCGTTGATCGCCGCGCGCGCAGCCTCGGCCGACGGGCCGTCGGTGGCACCGATGTAGACGGTGCCGTCGTCCTCGATGGAGATGTCGGCGCCGGTGTCCTCCTGGATCTGGTTGATCATCTTGCCCTTCGGGCCGATGACCTCACCGATCTTGTCGACCGGGACCTTGACGCTGATGACGCGAGGAGCGAACGGGCTCATCTCGTCGGGCGCGTCGATGGCCTCGTTCATGACGTCGAGGATGTGCAGGCGCGCGTCGCGAGCCTGGGTGAGCGCGCCACCGAGCACGTCGGCGGGGATGCCGTCGAGCTTGGTGTCGAGCTGGATCGCCGTGACGAACTCCTTGGTGCCGGCGACCTTGAAGTCCATGTCGCCGAAGGCGTCCTCCGCACCCAGGATGTCGGTGAGCGCGGCGTACTCGGTCCGACCGTCGACCTCAGCCGAGACCAGACCCATCGCGATACCGGCCACGGGTGCGCGCAGCGGCACACCGGCGTTGAGCAGGGCCAGCGTCGAGGCGCAGACCGAACCCATCGAGGTGGAGCCGTTGGAGCTGAGCGCCTCCGACACCTGGCGGATGGCGTACGGGAACTCCTCGCGCGTCGGCAGCACCGGCATCAGGGCACGCTCGGCGAGCGCACCGTGACCGATCTCGCGACGCTTCGGCGAACCTACGCGACCGGTCTCACCGGTGGAGTAGGGCGGGAAGTTGTAGTTGTGCATGTAACGCTTGCGCGTCACCGGCGACAGCGTGTCGAGCTGCTGCTCCATGCGCAGCATGTTGAGCGTGGTGACACCCATGATCTGGGTCTCGCCGCGCTCGAAGATCGCCGAGCCGTGCACGCGCGGCAGGACCTCGACCTCGGCGCTCAGGGCGCGGATGTCGGCGAGGCCACGGCCGTCGATGCGGACCTTGTCGCGCAGGATGCGCTCACGGACGAGCTTCTTCTGCAGCGAGCGGAACGACGCGGAGATCTCCTTGTCGCGGCCCTCGAACGCCTTGCCCTCGCCGGCCAGGTCAGCCTTGAGCTGCTCCTTGATCTCATCGAGCCGGCTCTCGCGCTCCTGCTTGTCCGCGATCTGCATCGCGGCGGTGGCGTCGGCGAGACCGGCCTTCTCGGTCGCGGCGTACGCGTCGTCCTGGTAGTCCAGGAACAGCGGGAACTCCTGCACCTCCTTGGCAGCCTTGGAAGCCAGCTCGGCCTGCGCCTCGCACAGGACCTTGATGAACTTCTTGGACGCCTCGAGGCCCTCGGCCACGATCTCCTCGGTGGGGGCCTGCTTGCCCTGGTTCTTGACCAGGTCCCAGGTCGACTCGGTCGACTCGGCCTCGACCATCATGATGGCCACATCGGCGTCACCGGCTGCGTTCGTTACCAAGCGACCGGCGACGACCATGTCGAACGTCGAGCGCTCGATGTCGGAGAAGTTGGGGAACGCGACCCACTGACCGTCGATCAGCGAGACGCGGGTCGCGCCGATCGGGCCGGAGAACGGCAGACCGGAGATCTGCGTGGACGCGGACGCGCCGTTGATGGCGAGCACGTCGTACTGGTGGTCGGGGTTGAGCGACAGCACCGTGATGACGACCTGGACCTCGTTGCGCAGGCCCTTGACGAAGGCCGGGCGCAGCGGGCGGTCGATGAGGCGGCAGGTGAGGATCGCGTCGGTGGACGGGCGGCCCTCACGGCGGAAGAAGCTGCCGGGGATCTTGCCCGCGGCGTACATGCGCTCCTCGACGTCGACCGTCAACGGGAAGAAGTCGAAGCCCTCGCGCGGCTGCTTGCCGGCCGCGGTGGTGGACAGCAGCGTGGTGTCGTCGTCGAGGTAGCAGACGACGGCGCCGGCGGCCTGCTTGGCCAGCCGTCCCGTCTCGAAGCGGACGGTACGGGTGCCGAACGAGCCGTTGTCGATGCTCGCCTCGGCGAAAGTGATCTCTGGACCCTCCATGGGCCCTCCTGTTCTTCGGTGTTCAGACCACGGATCGTCGTTGTCCGTGAGTCGTCCTTCTCGGTGGGCGTACGCCGCACGCTCGCCAGGGTGCGAGTCATGCGGTCGGTCGTACTCCCCTCCTACGCCTCAAGGCGGTCACCCGGAGGTGACCGCCTTGAGGTCGTAAGTCTGTGGTGATCAGCGACGCAGACCCAGTCGCTTGATCAGCGAGCGGTAGCGCTCGATGTCGACGCTCTCGAGGTAGCGCAGCATCCGCTTGCGCTGACCGACGAGGAGCAGCAGGCCACGACGGCTGTGGTGGTCGTGGGGGTGCTGGCGCGAGTGCTCGGTGAGGTCCTTGATGCGCTGCGTCAGCATCGCGATCTGCACCTCGGGCGAACCGGTGTCGCCGTCCTTGGTGGCGTACTCGGTCATGATCTTCTGCTTGGTGGCAGTGTCGAGAGGCATAGTGAGGCGACTCCGTTTCGTCTGTCGTTGCGCGGTGCTCCTGGGCATGTCCACCAGGGCGCTCTGTCTCCGCGGCCGGTTCACGGCAGGTTCAACGGTAGCAGCGCCCGTCATTCCGCCCTAATCGGCGCTTCACGGGTGCAACCGGGCCAGTCTGTCGCACGTCTGTGCTCCCAGAGGTGAGGGAGGTCGACATGCGCACCGGACGTTGCGTGCTCGTGCTCGCTGCGGTGACGCTCGCGGGCGTGCTGTTCTGGGTCGCCGTCGGGATCGGGGTCTACCACCACCGCAGCGACGCGGCTCCCGCCCAGCAGGAGAAGTGCACCGAGCGGATCGACGTCAAGTGCACCGACATCCCGCTCGCCAAGATCGAGAAGGCCTCACACCTGGACCTGCCGGACGGTACGCAGGTGCTGGAGTCGTCGTACACCCGCTTCCAGGACTGGCAGCTGACCGCGACGGTACGCCTCCCGGCCGGGAGCGCTTCGCCGGTGGACTCCCCCGCCGCCGAGCCCTACTACGGCGCCGACGGGCCGGGTCCGGACGGCGCGTACTACAAGGCGACGCAGCGCCACGAGACCGACGGGCGGCTCGTCATCGAGCTGGAGATCTTCACGACCTGACCCCGTGTCCTCAGAACCTCTGGCGCGGGGCCTCCCGGTGTGCTCGCATGGGTGCATGAAGAAGCTCATCAACGACCCCAACGACGTGGTCGTCGAGGCGCTCACCGGCCTGGCCGCTGCTCACCCCGACCACCTCCGGGTCGACCTCACCGACAAGGTCGTCTACCGCAAGGACTCCCCCGTTCAGGGCAAGGTCGGGCTCGTCTCCGGCGGGGGTTCCGGGCACGAGCCGATGCACGGCGGGTTCGTCGGGCTCGGCATGCTCGATGCCGCCTGCGCGGGCGAGGTGTTCACCTCACCCGTGCCCGACCAGATGATGGCCGCGACCAAGGCCGTCGACGGTGGCGCCGGCGTCCTGCACATCGTCAAGAACTACACCGGCGACGTCATGAACTTCGAGATGGCCGCCGAGCTGGCCGACGCCGACAGCGGCATCGACGTACGCACCGTGGTGACCCAGGACGACGTGGCGGTCAAGGACTCGCTCTACACCGCCGGACGCCGGGGCGTGGGCGTGACCGTCCTGCTGGAGAAGATCGTCGGCGCAGCGGCCGAGGCGGGGCGCCCGCTCGCCGAGGTCGCCGATCTCGCGACCAGGGTCAGCGAGAGCGGGCGCAGCATGGGGCTGGCCCTCACGTCGTGCACCGTGCCCACCGCGGGCAAGCCGACGTTCGCGCTCGCCGACGACGAGTTCGAGCTCGGCATCGGCATTCACGGCGAGCCGGGCCGCGAGCGCAAGCCGATGGCGCCGGCCCGCGAGCTGGCCGAGCAGCTGCTCGAACCCGTCCTGGCCGACCTGCCGCGTGCGGACGGGCAGCCTGTCATCGCGTTCGTCAACGGCATGGGCGGCACTCCCCTGCTCGAGCTCTACCTGATGTTCAACGAGGTCACGCAGATCCTCGACAAGGCGGGTGTCCCGATCGCGCGGTCGTTGGTCGGCAGCTACATCACCTCGCTCGAGATGGCCGGCTGCTCGGTCACGCTGCTCGCCGTCGACGACGACATGATCGGCCTCTGGGACGCGCCCGTGAACACCCCCGGTCTGCGGTGGGGCGTCTGATGGCGACGCAGCAACGGTTCGTCGACTGGCTGGGCGACCTGGCCGAGGTGATGGCACGCGAGCAGGGCGCGCTCACGGATCTCGACTCGGCCATCGGTGACGCCGACCACGGCAGCAACATGGCGCGCGGCACGGCCGCCGTCGCCGACCTGCTCGACGACGAGTTCGCTGACACCGCAACGCTTCTCAAGAAGGCCGGCATGACATTGGTCAGCACTGTCGGCGGGGCGAGTGGGCCGCTCTACGGCACGTTCTTCATGCGGATGGCCGGGCCGCTCGCCGGCATCGAAGACGTCTCGGCCGCCGAGCTCGGCGCCGCTCTGCGCGCCGGTGTCGAGGGTGTCCAGCAACGCGGCAAGGCCGAGCCGGGCGACAAGACGATGTACGACGCCTGGCTGCCGGCCCTCGAGGCGTACGACGCTGCGGTCGCGGCCGACGCCGACATCGCTGCGGCGCTCGAGGCCGCAGCGACGGCTGCGGCCCAGGGGCGCGACGCCACCGAGCCCTGGGTCGCCAAGAAGGGTCGGGCCAGCTATCTCGGCGAGCGGAGCGCGGGCCACATCGACCCCGGAGCCGCGAGCACGACGCTGCTGCTGGAGTCGGCCGCACGCACCCTGCGCTGAGGTCGGCGACATGATCGGCATCGTCGTCGTCTCGCACAGCCGGGCGCTCGCCGAGGCGGCGCTCGACCTCGCCCTCCAGATGGTGCAGGGCGAGGACCGGCCCACGGTCGTCATCGCCGCAGGCCTGGACGACGGGTCGCTCGGCACCGACGCGATGGCCGTGGCCGAGGCCGTCGGCGGGGCCGACTCCGGCGACGGTGTCGTCGTCCTGCTCGACCTCGGCAGCGCCGTGCTGAGCGCCGAGATGGCTCTGGAGATGCTCGACCCGGACATCGCCGGGCGCGTACGCCTGACGTCGGCACCCCTCGTCGAGGGCCTCGTGGCCGCCACCGTGGCTGCGTCCGTGGGCGGCGACCTCGACGCGGTCACCCGCGAGGCCGAGCGTGGGCTGATCGGCAAGCAGGACCATCTCGACGCTGCCACGTCGGGACCGCCGGCCGCCCCCGAGGAGGTGCCGACGTCGTACGACGCACGCGCCGAGGTCGAGGTCACCGGCGCCCACGGGCTGCACGCCCGGCCCGCAGCGCTGCTGGTGCGCACGCTGGCGGCGTACGACGCGAGCGTGCGGCTGCGCAACGTGAGCGCTGAGCGTGGCCCGGTCGACGCGCACAGCCTCAGCGCCGTCGCGACGCTCGATGCCCGGCAGGGCCACCGGCTCTCCGTCGAGGCGAGCGGTCCTGACGCCACCGCGGCGGTGGCTGCGGTGCGAGACCTCGCGACCCGTGCCTTCGGCGACAGCGTCGCGACCGAGGTGCACGATCCGCCGCTCGCCACGCGGGGGTCCGGGCTCGACGTGGCCGTCGGCCCGGCGATCGTGCTCGACGAGCAGGTCGACCTCAGCACCTACGTGGTGGGCAGCCCTGACGTCGAGCGCGAGCGGTTCGACGCGGCGCTGCGCACGGTCGACGCCGAGCTGGAGGACCTGACGACGACCGCCGCGACGCGCGCCGGCGCCGAGCACGCCGAGGTGCTCCAGGCGCACCGCGCACTGCTCGACGACCCCGGCGTCGTCGGCCCCGTCCGCGAGGCGATCACGGCCAAAGTCGCTGCACCGCAAGCGTTCTCGCGCCGCATGGACGAGCTGCACGACGCCTTCGCCCAGCTGACCGACCCCTACCAGCAGGCTCGCGCCCAGGACGTCGACGCCGTACGCCATCGGGTGCTCGCCGCGCTGACCGGCCGGTCCGACGGCACGACCGACGAGCGCGGCGTCCTGGTGGTCGACACGCTCGACCCGGCCCGCGCTGTCGCACTCGACGCCCAGCAGGTCGTGGGTGTGGTCACCCGACGTGGCGGCAGCACCGGCCACGGCGCCCTCATCGCGCGCGCTCGCGGCATCCCGCTCTACACCGACGCCGGCGACCTGCCGATCGCCGGCGGCGACGTCGTCGCGTTCGACGCACGCGACCGGCGCATCACCGCTCGCCCGAGCGAGAGCGAGCGCGCGGCGTACGAACAGCTCGTCGCCGACCGCACACGCGAACGCGCCACCGCCGAGCAGCACGCCCGCGAGCCCGTGGTGCTCGCCGACGGCACGACCGTGCTCGTGATGGCCAACGTGGGCACGCCGGCCGACGCGGACGGGCTCGTCGCGGCCGGGGCCGACGGCATCGGGCTGGTCCGCACCGAGGTGCTGTTCGGGCAGCTCTCCGTGTTGCCGACCGTGGACGAGCAGGCGCAGGCCTTCATCGCTCTCGCTCGCGCCGCCGACGGGCCGGTCACCGTGCGCACGTGGGACGTCGGCGCTGACAAGCCGCTGCCCTACCTGCCGCTCGCGGCCGAGGACAACCCCTTCCTGGGCGTGCGCGGTCTGCGCGCGTTCAGGTCCGACCCGGAGCCGCTGCTCGCTCAGCTGCAGGCGGTCTGTGTGGCGGCGCGCCAGGCTCCCGTACGCGTGATGTTCCCGATGGTCTCGCGGCCCGACGAGGTCGACTGGGCACTCACGCAGCTCAGTGAGGCAGGGCGACGTGTGGGCGGCGTACCGGACGGGCTCGAGGTCGGCGCGATGATCGAGGTGCCCGCGGCCGCCCTGCGGGCCCGCGACATCACCCGCCGGTTGTCGTTCGTGAGCATCGGCACCAACGACCTGACGCAGTACGTCATGGCGGCCGAGCGCGGCAACACCGGCGTCCAGCACCTCCTCGACGCCGGCGACCCCGCGGTGCTGCGACTGATCGCGATGGTGTGCGACGAGGTGGGCCCGCACGTCGAGGTCGCCGTGTGCGGTGACGCCGCGAGCAGGCCCGAGCTGGCGGCACGATTCGTCGAGGTCGGAGTCCGCGAGCTGAGCGCGAGCCCGCCTGCAGTAGCCCTCGTCAAAGCCCGGCTGCGTGGTCAGTAGCCGCGCCAGTCCCCTTGGCGTTCAAGGATTTTCGGACTGATCAGCGTCGACGGCGACAGCCTGAGTGGGGCACGGTCCTTCGGGAAGGTCTGCGCAGCAGTGAGCACGCTCGCGTCGACGAACCGCGTGGGCGGAGCGTCCTTCGGCATGCCCACCGGCGGCGCCGACCCCGGTGCCGCGAGGAAGAACCCCCAGTCGCCGAACGACGGCACATCGACGTGGTACGCGGTCGGCTGCAGCCCCGCAGCGCGCAAGGACGCGGCGGTGGTCCAGTACGCCTTGCGGGCGAAGTAGGGCGAGCCGGCCTGGACGACGACACGACCGCCCGGGGCGAGCGCCCGCTTCAGGAGGCCGTAGAGCTCGACGGAGTACAACTTGGCCGTGGCGACGTCGTCGGCGTCGGGCATGTCGGCGACGACCACGTCGAACGTCTGATGGTTGGCGCGCAGCCAGGTGAACGCGTCGGCGCTGACGACGTGCATCCGCGGGTCGTCGAACGCACCGTGGTTGAGCCGCTTCAGCGTCGCGTCGCTGCGGGCGAGTCGCACGACCGCGGGGTCGAGGTCGACGAGCGTCACCGACTCGACGTCGGGATAGCGCAGCAGCTCACGCGAGGCGAGACCGTCTCCCCCGCCCAGGACAAGCACCCGCCCGTGCGGCCCGGCCATGGCCGGATGCACGAGCGCCTCGTGGTAGCGGTACTCGTCGGTCGAGGAGAACTGCAGGTCGCCGTTGAGGAACAACCGGGTGTCGTCGCCGCGCAGGCTGCGGGTCACCACGACCTCCTGGTACGGCGTCCGCTCGGCCACGACGACCGGGTCGCGGAAGATCCGTTGCCGTGCGGACGTCTCGAACGCCGACGCCTGGGTGGCGAGCGCGAGCAGCGCGACCAGCACCGCGGCCAGGGCCGCCGCGAGCGCGGCCCTGACCCGTCGGCGTACGGAGGTGCGGAACAGCCCGAGCGTGACGGCGGCACCGGCCGCGGCGTTGACCGCACCGACGACGAGCGTGCCCTCGAGCAGACCGAGCCACGGCAGCAGCACGAACGGGAAGGCGAGTCCGCCCACGAGCGCCCCGACGTAGTCGGCGGCGAACAGGTCGGCCACCGCGGACGACGCGTCCTGCCGCCGGATCTGCTGCAGCAACGTCATGAGCAGCGGGATCTCGGCACCGATCAGGAACCCGATGGCGAGCGTGAGCACGACGAGCGCGGGTTGGTACAGCGACCACCAGGCGAACGCGGCATACAGCACGATCACGCTGGTGCCGCCGACCAGCGCGAGCACGATCTCGACGGCGGCGAACGCGACGGCCGCGTGCCGCGTGAGCGGCTTGGCCGCGAGCGAGCCGATGCCCATCGCGAAGACCATGAGCGCCAGCACCACCGACGCCTGCGTGACGGTGTTGCCGAGCAGGTAGGAGCCGAGCGCGACCAGGGCGAGCTCGTACACCAGCCCGCAGGCGGCGCAGACGAACACCGCCGCGAGCACCAGCGTCCGACGCACGCGCGGCGTGCGGACCTGCGGCGCGGGTGCGTCGAGCGTGCTCGGTGCGGTCACGATCAGCTGACGGCTGCGGCCACGATCAGCGCGACCGAGATGTGCGAGCTGGCGCCCACCCAGGCCGCCGGGTGTCGCTCGTGGTCGGTGACCAGGTCGCCGAGCCGACCGGGCGTGCAGACGTCGATGACCACGAAGCAGACCGCCATGAGCACGATGCCGAGCAGCCCGTAGACGCCGCTGGAGACCAGGCCCTCGCCGAGACCGTCGTAGCTGGACCGGATGGCGGTCACGACGATGATCGCGACCGCGAGCATGTTGGACGACAGCAGCAGCGCGGCGTTGGCGTTGCGCTGGTCCCAGATCAGCTCGTGCAGCCGTCCCGGCGTCAGCAGGTCGACCATCGCGTAGCCGACGGCCATCAGCAGCAGGCCGACGGCGCCGTATGCAGCGATCGCCCCGACGTCGTACAGCAGGTCTCCAGCATCCATCGTGTGCCTCTCAGATCAGTGGTGGGTGAACGGTCACTTGCCGGAGCCGGAGCCGGAGCCGCCGCCGCGGTAGCGGCTGCCCCCGGACCCGTAGTAGCTGCGGCTGCTGTCGCGGTCACACGCCTCGCGCGCCTGCGCGTCGGTGGGTGTGATGCCGGTGATGCTGCGCTGCTGCTCCTTGTAGCGCTTCATGCAGTCGTCGCGGTCGTTGCCGCACCCGGTGAGCAGGGTGGTCGCGGTGAGGCCAACGAGCAGGACGGTCAGCGGACGTCGCATGAGGACTCCTCGTGGTGGGCGTCGCGGCCGGTCGGCCGGATGCGGGTTCGGGTGTGCACGAGCTGGCCGTGCTGCGGGTAGGCGTGCCAGGTACGCCAGGCGGCGCCCTCCGGCTCGGGCTCGGCGAGCAGCGCCGTGACGGCGAGCGCGTCACCGGGGAAGGCCGCGCTGAGGGCGCCTGTACGACCGTCGAGGTCACCCAGCAGCTCGGCGACGCGAGCGCTCAGGTCGCGGCCGGTGAGGACGTCGACCTGCGTCGTCATCTCGTAGGTCCATCGTCCGGAGCCGGCCGTCGTCCGTACGCCGGGTCGCGGCAGGCGTTCGTCGACACCGGGTAGGTACGCCACCGTCTCGACGAGCGCGGGCAGCCCGGGGCCGTCGACGACGACCTGGTGCGAGGCGCCGAGCACGCGCAGCGCGACGGGTGCGTCCGCCGGACGGGCGTGCGCGAGAGCAGGCAGCACGGGATGCGCGAGCGACCACCGCAGGTCCTCGGCTCGGGTGTCGACGTAACCGAGCTCAAGCAGATGGTGCATCGGCACCGTCCTTGAACGCGCGCACGGCCGAGACGGGCACGGGCCGGCCGATGCTGATCTCCCACGGCCGTGACCCGAACCGCTCGAACGAGAGCCGCTCCCCGTCGTGCCGGTAGTCGGCGTACGAGCACCGCCCCGCCGGGCCGTACGGCGAACGTCCCTCGACCATGTAGTTGGCCTCGCCGCGCTCGTAGCGGGTCCAGCGGCGGCCGTCGACACGCACCCATCGCCCGTCGGGCTCGGCGATCAGGTCGGGGCGCGGCGTCCACAGCGTGAGGCTCAGGCCGTCCTCGTCCTCGACCGACAGCCACTGGCTGCCGAGGCCGGTGTCGGCCAGCAGGTGCTCGGACCACACGACGTCGTCCTGCTCGAGCCAGACGGAGGCGACGATCGGCGTACGGCGCTGGTCGACCTGGACGATGACATCAGGTGCCAGCTCGGTGAGACGCACAGCGGTGGACATGATTCCTTCGGTGTCGAGCGGGCCGGGCCGCGGGCTCGGACGACACACCCGTCGCGGTGGTTCCTCCCCGGCGCGACATCGTAGACGGGCGGGTCGGCCGACGGTGGCCTCGTCCGCTTTGGCACACTGACCACCCATGACGCCACGCAAGAAGGCGGCCCCGACCGAGCGCGAGCGCTACGAGGCCGAGGTCGCCGCCTACGTCGCTGCCGGTGGCAGCGAGGACGTCCAGCGCGTCATCACCGCCGTGCACGGCCTCCACCGCCGCCTGTCGCAGTGGTACACCCAGTCCCTCACCGACGTCGGCCTGTCCGGTGGCGAGTGGGGCGTGATCTCACAGCTGGCGACGGCGCCCGGCGGTGAGGTCATGACCCCGACGCAGCTCGCGACGGCGTTGTCCGTCGCGCCGTCGTCGATGACGCACCGCCTCGACAAGATGACCGAGCGGGGCCTGGTCGAGCGAACTCCCGACCAGGAGAAGCGCACCCGGGTGCTGGTCACGCTCACACCCGAGGGGTGGCGCACGTTCCAGCAGGTGATCAAGGACTCCGACGTGGTCGAGTCCGATGTGCTCGAGCGGCTCGACGCCGATCAGCGGGTGCAGCTCGCCGACCTGCTGGAGCAGGCGATCGCCGGAGTCGACGACGCGCTGTCGACCTGAGGCCGCAGCGCGTCGTACGACGGGCGGTCAGCTCTGGGGGAACCAGATGCCGATCTCGCGCTGCGCGGACTCGGTCGAGTCGGAGCCGTGCACGATGTTCTGCTGCACCTTCAGGCCCCAGTCGCGGCCGAGGTCGCCACGGATCGAGCCCGGCGCGGCCTCCGTGGGATTGGTCGCACCGGCCAGCGAGCGGAAGCCCTTGATGCAGTCCTGCCCCTCGATGACCGCGAACGTCGCCGGGCCGGAGGACATGAACTCCACGAGCGGCTCGTAGAACGGCTTGCCCTCGTGCTCGGCGTAGTGCTGGGCGAGGCGGTCGCGGTCGGGCGTCTCGACCTTGAGCGACACCAGCGTGTAGCCCTTGGCCTCGATGCGCCGCAGCACCTCGCCGGTGAGTCCGCGGCGGTATCCGTCGGGCTTGACGATGACCAGGGAACGTTCGATCTGTGCAGTCACGGTGCAGACCCTATCGAGGTGCTGCGCGTCAGACGGGCGGGGCCGCCGCGTCGACCGCCCCGAACGCGAGCAGGCCGAAGATCACCAGCGCGAGGACCACGCGGTAGATCACGAACGGCTTGAAGTCGTGGGTGGTGATGTAGCGCATCAGCCAGGCGATGACGGCGTACCCGACGACGAACGCGATCACAGTCGCGATCGCGATCGGCCCCCACGGCGGGTTGGGGTCGTCCTCACCGATCTTGACGACCTTGAAGAGCCCGGACGCGAGCACCGCGGGGATCGCGAGCAGGAAGGAGTACCGCGCTGCGGCCTCACGGGTGTAGCCCATGAACAGACCACCGGCGATCGTGCCGCCCGAGCGGGACACGCCCGGGATCAGGGCACACGCCTGCCAGAAGCCGAAGGCCACACCGTCGCGCGGCGTGATCTGCTCGAGACTCTTGCGCTGCCGGGCGATCGAGTCGGCGACGTAGAGCACGATGCCGAACACCAGGAGCATCGAGGCGGTGATCCACAGGTTGCGCAGCGTGCTGTCGATCTTGTCCTGGAACAGCAGGCCGAGGATGCCGATCGGCAGGGTGCCGATGATGACCAGCCAGCCCATGCGGGCGTCGGGGTCCGAGCGCGGCACCTTGCCGACGAGCGAGAGCGCCCACTGCTTGATGATCCGGGCGATGTCACGCCAGAAGTAGACGATCACCGCCGCCTCGGTGCCGAGCTGGTTGATGGCCGTGAACGCCGACCCGCCGCCGTCGTTGTCGAAGAACAGGCGCGCCACGATCAGCTGGTGCGCTGAGCTGGAGATCGGGAGGAACTCGGTCAGGCCTTGGACGATGCCGAGAACCACGGCCTCGATCCAGCTCATGCAGGTCTCCTGGTGGTGTAGTCGCGAGTCAGCTGGTCCATCTTGTGGCCCTGGAACAGGGCGGTGATCCACAGCGCTGCGAACATCAGACCGACGAACAGCATGGCGGGGACGATGAATCCGGACGCGAGCGTAGCGGCCTGGACGAGCCAGCCGAGCGTCACACCCCACGGACGGCGCAACACACCGGAAGTCAGCAGGCTGAGCACAGCGAGCACACATCCGACGACGAGGTAGGTGCGGTGCTGCGACCCACCGTCGGCGCGGTTGATGGCGTACGCGACCAGGGCACCGAAGAAGATGGCGAACGCCTGGCTCGCGACCACGACGGCAGCGAACCGCCGTGTCATCTTCTCGCCGACCCCGTAGATGAGCAGGCGACCGATCATGCGTCGGCCTCGCCCAGCCCGAGCAGCATCCGCACCTCGGCGGCCGTCACGACCGAACCCGTCGCGAGGACGCCGCCTCCGACACCGCCGCCCTCGTCGGCCAGGCCGGCCGCCTGGTCGAGGGCGTCGGGCAGGTCGCGGACGACGGTCACGCGGTCCTCGCCGTAGATCTCACGGGCGAGTCGGCCGAGCTCCTCGGGCGGGGTCGCCCGCACCGAGGTCGTCCGGGTCACGACGACGTGGTCGAGGATCGGCTCGAGCGCCTCGAGCATCTGCTCGGCGTCCTTGTCCTGCAGGATCGCGATCACGCCGACCAGCCGGTTGAACGTGAACGAGTCGTTGAGCGCCTCGCGCAGCGCGGCCACACCGGCCGGGTTGTGCGCGGCGTCGACCAGCACGGTCGGCGACCGTCGGACGATCTCCAGCCGACCGGGCGAGGTGACCTCGGCCAGGCCCGCACGCAGCACCTCGTCGGACAGCGGCTGCTCTCCCCCGCCGAGGAACGCCTCGACAGCGGCGATCGCCGTTGCCGCGTTGTGGGCCTGGTGCTCACCGAACAACGGCAGGAACAGGTCGTCGTACGACGCCGCCAGCCCGCGCACGGACAGCTGCTGGCCTCCGACCGCGGCCTCGCGGGCGGTCAGGCCGTAGTCGCGGTCCTCGCGGTTGAGGCTCGCCCCGACCTCCTCGACCCGCTCCTCGATCAGCTCGTCGACCTCGGGCTCCTGACGGCTCACGACTGTGATCGAGCCGGGCTTGATGATGCCGCGCTTCTCGGTGGCGATGTCCTCCAGGCTGCTGCCGAGCAGCCGCTGGTGGTCGATCGCGATCGGGGTCAGCACGGCGACCGTCGCATCGGCCACGTTGGTGGCGTCCCAGACACCGCCGAGGCCCACCTCGACGACGGCGACGTCGACGGGCGCGTCGGCGAAGACGGCGTACGCCAGCACGACCAGCACCTCGAAGTAGGTCATCCGTACATCGCCCGCAGCCGCCGACTCGGCATCGACGATCTCGATGAAGGGCAGCACCTCGTCGTAGGTGTCGACGAATCGCTGGGCGTCGATCGCCTTGCCGTTCAACGAGATCCGCTCACGGATGTCGTGCAGGTGGGGGCTGGTGAACCGGCCCGTGGAGATGCCGGTCTCGCGCAGCACCCGCTCGATGATGCGAGCGGTCGACGTCTTGCCGTTGGTGCCCGTCAGGTGGATCAGCGGGAAGCTGCGCTGCGGGTCACCCATGAGCTCCATGCACCGGGCGACGCGGTCCAGCGACGGCTCGGGCGAGCTCTCCGGCGTCCGGGCGAGGATCGCCTCCTCGACCTCTCGCATCCGCTTGTGCAGCTCGAGGCGACGGGCCGCCTCGACCTGGGCTGCGTCCGGGCGGCCGCTCATGCCTCACCGTCCTGCGTCAGCACCAGGCGCATCCAGACGCTGTCGGGGATGCCGGACCCGCTGCTCTCGCGCTCGATCTCGGCGAAGCCGAAGTGCTCGTAGAACGCGGCGGCGTTGTCGTTGCCGGCGAGGTAGGAGAGCCGGATCTCGTCGTGACCGTCCTCGCGCGCCTTGGCGATCACAGCGCGAAGCAACCGGCCGCCGATGCCGTCGCTCTGGCGCTCGGGCAGGACGTAGAGCTTCCAGAGGGTGAGGTGACCGTCGGACGGGCCGACGCTGGCCATGCCCACCACCTCGTGGTCGACCTCGGCCACGGTGACCCGGCCCGCGCGGATCGCGGGGATCGTCGCCTCCTGGGTCCACCACTTGGCCAGACCCATCGCGACGTAGTCGTCACCGGCGATCGGCCCGTAGGTGACCGGCCAGGTGCGGTGCCCGACCTCGATCACGGCGGTGAGGTCCTCACCGTCGGCCTGCCGGATCACGAGGCGGTCCTCGGCCACCATCACGCTGACACCTTCTTGACCTCGATCGTCACGGTGAGCCCGTCGCCCACCTTGGCCTGCTCGCCGCGACCCGGCGGCAGGTCGTGCCCGGCGCCCGCCGAGCCGAACTGCGTCGCCAAGGTCTCACGCATGATCAGCTGCTGGTGCTCGACCGTCGCCTCCCAGACGCTGTCGTCACCGGTGACGGCGAGCGAGATGCGGTCGGTGACCTCCAGACCCGCCTTGCGGCGCGCCTCCTGCACCGCACGGATCACGTCGCGTGCCAGGCCCTCCCGGGCCAGCTCCTCGGTGACCTCGGTGTCCAGGACGACGAACCCGCCGCCGGGCAGCATCTGCACGGCGCGGCTGGCCGAGTCGCCCGACTCGTCGACCACGGTCTCGAGGGTGTACTCACCCTCCTGCAGGGCGAGTCCGCCACTGGTGACCACACCGTCGTCGCCGACGCTCCAGTCACCGGACTTGGAGCCCTTGATCGCGAGCTGGACGTCCTTGCCGAGGCGCGGCCCGGCGGCACGGGCGTTGACGACCAGGCGCTGCGAGACGCCGAAGTCGGACGCGCTCGCGTCGGCGATGTCGACCAGACCGACCGTGCGCACGTTGACCTCGTCAGCGACCACGGAGGTGAACGGCTCGAGCGCGCTCGCGTCGGCCGTCACGACCGTGACGTTGCCGAGGGGCAGTCGTACGCGCAGCTGCTGGGCCTTGCGCAGGCTCAGCGTCGCACCGCACACGTCGCGTGCGCGGTCCATCGCCGCGACCAGGTCGGCGTCGGCCGGCAACGTCGACGCGTCGGGCCAGTCGGTGAGGTGGACCGACCGACCGCCGGTCAGACCGCGCCAGATCTGCTCGGTGGTGAACGGCAGCAGCGGAGCCGCGACGCGCGTCACCGTCTCGAGCGCGGTGTAGAGGGTGTCGAACGCCTCGTGCGCGCTGCCTTCCCAGAACCGCTCACGCGAACGCCGGATGTACCAGTTGGTCAGCACGTCGAGGAAGCCGTGCACCGAGTCGCAGGCCCCGGCGACGTCGTACACGTCGAGGCGGGTCTGTACGTCCTCGACCAGGTCGCGCAGCTTGGCGAGGAGGTACTGGTCGAGCACGTCCGTGGACGACGTCGTGGCCTTGGCCTCGTAGCCGGCGGCGTTGGCGTACAGGCTGAAGAAGTACCAGCTGCTCCACAGCGGCATCAGCACCTGACGCACGCCGTCGCGGATGCCCTGCTCGGTGACGACCAGGTTGCCGCCGCGCAGGATCGGGCTCTGCATGAGGAACCAGCGCATCGCGTCGGCGCCGTCGCGGTCGAACACCTCGTTGACGTCGGGGTAGTTCTTGAGCGACTTGGACATCTTCTGGCCGTCGGAGCCGAGCACGATGCCGTGGCAGATCACCGAGCTGAACGCCGGCTTGTCGAACAGACCGGCCGCAAGGATGTGCAGCATGTAGAACCAGCCGCGCGTCTGCCCGATGTACTCGACGATGAAGTCGGCCGGGAAGTGGTGCTCGAACCACTCGGCGTTCTCGAACGGGTAGTGCACCTGGGCGTAGGACATCGAGCCCGAGTCGAACCACACGTCCAGCACGTCCTCGACGCGGCGCATCGTCGACCGCCCGCTCGGGTCGTCGGGGTTGGGCCGCGTGAGCTCGTCGATGTAGGGCCGGTGCAGGTCCTCCAGGCGTACGCCGAAGTCGCGCTCCAGCTCATCGAAGGAGCCGTAGACGTCGACTCGCGGGAACTCCGGGTTGTCCGACTTCCAGACGGGAACGGGACTGCCCCAGAAGCGGTTTCGGGTGATCGACCAGTCGCGGGCGTTCTCGAGCCAGCGACCGAACTGCCCGTCCTTGACGTTGCCCGGCACCCAGTTGATCTCCTGGTTGAGCTCGAGCATGCGGTCCTTGAACTTCGTGACCTCGACGAACCAGCTGCTGACCGCCATGTAGATCAGCGGGTTGCGGCAGCGCCAGCAGTGCGGGTAGCTGTGGTCGTAGGACTCGCGGCGCAGCAGCACCGTCCCGTCGGTGGTCGCGCCGGCCTCGCCCTCACCGCGCGTGCGCGCCTTGAGGTGGTCGATGATGTGCAGGTTGGAGTCGAAGACCTGCATGCCCTCGTACTCGGTCACCGGGTAGGTGAACCTGCCGTCGGGGCCGACGGGGATCACCGGCGCGATGCCCTCGCGGTCGGTGACGACCATGTCCTCCTCACCGAACGCGCCCGCGGTGTGCACCAGGCCGGTGCCGTCCTCGGTCGTGACGAAGTCCGCCTCGAAGACCCGGAACGCCTTGTCGTGGCCCTCGAAGTAGGAGAACGGAGGTGTGTAGGAGACGCCCAGCAGGTCGGCGCCGGTGAGCCGCTGCACGACGTGCTCGCGCCAGTCGGCCTTGGCGTCACCGAACAGCTCCTTGGCGTACGCCGCCACGCGCGCCTCGGCGATCACGTAGCGCTCGGTCGTGCCCGTGAAGTCGGACTCGACCACGACGTAGTCGATGTCGCGGCGCACCATGATGCCGAGGTTGGAGGGCAGGGTCCACGGCGTCGTCGTCCAGATGAGCAGGCGCGCACCCGCGAGGTCGTGGTCGCCGGTGACCCGGAAACCGACGGTCACCGCCGGGTCCTGACGCATCTTGTAGACGTCGTCGTCCATGCGCAGCTCGTGGTTGGACAGCGGCGTCTCGTCGTTCCAGCAGTAGGGCAGGACGCGGAAGCCCTCGTAGATCAGACCCTTGTCGTAGAGCTGCTTGAACGCCCAGATCACCGACTCCATGTAGTCGGGGTTGAGCGTCTTGTAGTCGTTGTCGAAGTCGACCCAGCGGCCCATCCGCTTGACGTAGGTCTCCCACTCGGCGGTGTAGCGCAGCACCGAGTCGCGCGCGGCGCCGTTGAACTTCTCGATCCCCATCTCGAGGATCTCGTCCTTGGTCTTGAGGCCGAGCTGGTTCATCGCCTCGAGCTCGGCGGGCAGCCCGTGAGTGTCCCAGCCGAAGCGACGCTCGACGCGGCGGCCGCGCATCGTCTGGTAGCGCGGGATGAGGTCCTTGACGTAGCCGGTGAGCAGGTGACCGTAGTGCGGCAGTCCGTTGGCGAAGGGCGGACCGTCGTAGAAGACGAACTCGTTGTCACCGTCGGTGCCGGCGTCACGCGCCTCGACCGAGGCCCGGAAGGTGTCGTCGGCCTCCCAGTAGGCGAGCACGCCCTGCTCGATGTCAGGGAACCGCGGTGTCGCAGCGACACCCTGGGGCGTCTCGTCCGGGGTGCTGAGGTCGACCTTGGGGTAGGTCATCGGCGTGGCATCTCTCTCGCGTCGTCGAACCTGCTCACGAGGACGACGTTGCCCGGACTGCCCGGGCGGCACCGCGGTACCACCTCGCTTGCCGCACGCGTCGCTCGTGGTGAGCGCGCGACGTACGGCCGCTTCGCCTGAGCTGTCACGGGCTCGTCCCGTCCGGGTCTAGTGAGCGCTGCTTGCGCCGTTCTTCCGGAGGCTCGCCGCTGATGACGGCTCAGACGCCTTGTGCGCCCATCGTACGCGACGCCCTCGGTCCACTCACCTCAGTTGAAGGTGTCCGAGTCGACGGACCAGCGTCCCTTGATCCGGACCATGGTGAAGTCGTCCTCAGAACCGGAGCCGAGCCCGGACCAGGCGACGGTCGCGTGGTTGCCGTTGACCGTGCTCTGGCGGACCGTGGCGGCTTTGAGCCGAGCCGGGTCGTTCATGCCGAGGAGCCAGCCGAGCATCTGCGGGCACTGCGCCTGCTCGGTGGCGTCGAGGCCTCCGGACTCGTCCTCGGCGGCCACCAGCGTGCAGGCCTGCTGGTGGTCACCGGTCGACCAGGAGTCCATGAACGACTGCGCCACCCCGTCGGGTCCCAGCCCAGCCGCCCTGGCCTGGCCTTCTGCGCCTCCGGACCCTCCGCAACCGGCGAGCAGTGCAGCGCTCAGCACGCAGCTGACGACGACGGCTGTACGACGAACCATGGCTTCGGTCTCCCTCCCCGCGGAGCGCTCTGCTCCGACCGGCGGCCATCCTGCCCGATCGTCCGCGAGCGCGGAGGCATGGAGACGCCCCTGTTCTCGGGCTGCCCGCCCGAGAGCGGTCGCTTCCCCGCGGTCAGCCGGCGAGTGCGCGGGCTCGCAGGCGCCGCAGCATCCGGGCGTCCTCGAAACCGGTGGCGCGAGCGGCGGACTCGATCGTCGCCCCCTGACCGATGAGGTGCTGGGCGTGCTCGACCCGCAGTGCCTGCTGGTAGCGCAGCGGGGTCGTGCCGGTCGTGGTGACGAACAGCCGGGTCAGCGTGCGCTCGCTCACTCCCCCGTGCGCGGCGAGCGTCGACAGCGGCAGGGTGCGGGTGAAGTCGCGATCGATGAGGTCCTGCACCCGGTGCACGACGTCGGACAGGTGCCCGCGGTGGCGCAGCATGGCGCTCTCCTGAGGATGCTCGCCGTTGCGCCGGACGTAGACCACCATCGACCGCGCGACGCGGGCCGACAGGGCCGGGCCGTGCTGCTGGGCGATGAGGTGGAGCGCGAGGTCGATGCCGCTGGCGATGCCTGCAGAGGTCACGACCCGGTCGTCGTCGCTGAAGAGCACGTCGTGCTGCACCGCGGCCCGCGGGTAGCGAGTCGCGAGCTCGGCCTGCAGTTCGTGGTGAGTCGTGCAACGCCGTCCGTCCAGGAGACCGGCCCGCCCGAGCGCGTCAGCCCCCGAGCAGACGCTCGCGACCGTGCCTCCGTTGCGATGGTGCCGTCGCAGCGCCTGGAGCGCCGGCTCGCGCAGCGGCGAGTGGCTCAGCAGGCTCGAGCCTCGCCAGCCCGGGACCACGACGAGGTCGTCGCGACCCAGGTCCGGCCAGGTCGTGCTGGCCCGCGTCGCGAGGCCCTGAGCGGTCGGGACGTCCTCCTGCTCGGCGACATAGCGCAGCTCGTAGCCGGCACCGAGGTCGGCAGCGGTGTGAAAGGCCTGGGCCGGGCCTGCGAGGTCGAGCAGGTGGAGCCCGGGTACGAGCAGGAAGACGACCGTGCGCATCATGATCCGGTCACGCTACACAAGCTCAGCCACCGTGCGGATCGTCGCGAACCGGCCCGCCAGGGCGTACTCGGTGCGCTCCACGACCTGCTCGACCGGCATCGTGCGCGGATCGGCCAGCACCTGCTCCAGCGGACGGCCGGCCTCGGCGTCGCGGTGCTCGATCGGGAACGTCGCCGTCGCATCGACGACGAAGTCGACCGCGTAGCCGAGGTCGGAGGCGACCCGGGCCGTCGTCTCGCAGCAGCGCTCGGTCTGGATCCCGCACAGCCGGACCGTGGTCACGCCGTGACCGGTGAGGATCTGCTGCAGATTCGTGGTCGTGAAGGCGTTGTGCGACGTCTTGCGCACGGTGGGCTCACCCTCCTGCGGCTCCAGCCCGTCCATGAGCACGACATGGCCGAGATCGGGGTCGAACACGCCGCCCGTGCCGGGCTCGATGTGCATCACCCACACCACGAGGTCGCCGGCGGCGCGCGCGGCGTCGACCAGACGGCGTACGTCCTGGACGATGTCGGGGTTGGAGGTCGCGGCCCAGACCGGGCGCTGCTCGAAGGACTTCTGGACGTCGATGACGACGAGTGCTGTGGTCATGGCAGTCAGCCTGGTCGTACGACGCGCGTCCGACCAGGCCGCATCGCGACGACCACCGGACCGATCCAGTCACGTGCGGCGGATCGTGCGCGGCCGTCTGGAGCGGCTCCGCGGCACAGGCCTGCTCCGACGGCACGGCGGCACCAGGCACGATGGGTCGGTGAGCCAGATCACTGCCCCCGACCTCGAGCCCGGTCGCGTGGTCGCCGACCGCGACGTCGCGCTCGCCTACGCCACCGACTACAGCCACGGCTCCACAGCCCCCGATGACTTCCTCGTCGTCCGCGCTCGTGACCGTGACGACGTGGTCGCCGTGCTCGAGCACGCGCAGGCGCACCGGATCCCCGTCGTCCCGCAGGGGGCACGTACCTCCTTGTGCGGTGCGGCGACCGCGCTCGAGGGCGGCATCGTGCTCAACGTCGAGGCGCTGCGCAGCACCCGGATCGAGGTCGACGAGCGGTACGCCGTCGTCGGCCCGGGCGTCAACACAGCCGCCCTGAAGCAGGCCGTCGCCGCCGAAGGGTTGTTCTACCCGCCGGACCCGGCCTCCTCCCCCATGTGCACGATCGGCGGCAACGTCGCCACCAACGCCGGTGGTCTGTGCTGCGTCAAGTACGGCGTGACCGCCGACTACGTCCGCGGCCTGGAGGTCGTGCTCGCCGGCGGGGAGGCGATCCGCACCGGTCGGCGTACGGCGAAGGGGGTGGCGGGCCTGGACCTGACCGGCCTGTTCGTCGGCTCCGAAGGCCAGCTCGGTGTCGTCACCGAGGCCGTCCTGAAGCTCGTCCCTGCGGCCGACGCACCGCTGACGGCACTGGCGACGTTCGGGTCGTTGGAGCAGGTGACCCGTGGCCTGGTCGCACTGCGTGCCGACCGGCACAGCCCCAACCTCATCGAGGTCCTGGACCACGCCTCGCTCCAGCTGATCCAGCAGGTCGAGGACTTCGGCTTCCCGGCCGACGCCCAGGCGGCGCTGCTCGTGCAGTCCGACCGACCGGGGCACACGGCCGAGGACGTCCAGCGGTACGCCGACCTGCTCACCGCGGCGGGCGCCGTCGAGGTCGCGGTCGCCGACGACCCGCAGGAGGCCGACGCCCTGATGGCCGGGAGGCGGGCGCTCGCACCGTCGTTCGAGCTGAAGGGGCCGCACTTCATCGAGGACGTCTGCGTGCCGGTCGGCCGCCTGGGCGAGCTCATCGCCCGCGCCGAGGAGCTGTCAGCACGCTCGGGCGTCGACATCGTGATGTCGGGTCACGGGGGCGACGGCAACCTGCACCCGACGGTGTTCTACGCCGAGGACGTGCCCGGCAGCCGCGAGCGGGCCGAGGAGGCGTTCGAGTCGCTGGTCGACCTGGCCCTCGGCATGGGCGGCACCATCACCGGCGAGCACGGGGTCGGGGCGCTCAAGCGTCAGTGGCTGCCGCGCGAGCTCGGGGAGGCAGAGCTGGCTCGACAGCGAGCGATCAAGGCGATGTTCGACCCGGTCGGCATCCTCAACCCGGGCCGACCGCTGTGAGCGACCTCAGCCGCGGGTCTGACCGACCGAGCGGTGGATCTGGGTCAGGTGCTCCTGGCCCGGACCCTTGGCGAGCGCGTCCGGGCTGACCGTGCCGCCGAGGGCGAGCATCGGCACGAAGTAGTAGATCTCGTCGGTCTCGAGACGGCCGAGCTTCTGGCGGGCACCGCCGCGCGGGCCCTCGAGGTCGGAGACGTGGGAACCGCTGCCGGGCAGGTGCTCCTCGAAGAACTCGACCAGGTCGTTGCTGACGACCGTGTTGCTCTGGAAGTGCGGGTCGAGGCACTGGATGCGGTCCTGCCCGCCGACCTGGTCGTAGTGGTAGAGGTGCCCGAAGCTCGTCGCGACGATCGGCACCGAGGTGACGTCCGGTCCGAGCCACGTCTGCAGCACCTGCATCCACGCACCCGGGTCGAGCACGGCGACGCGCTGGTCGCCGTAGAACCCGACGCCGTGCTCACGCCACAGCGAGACCAGCGCTGCGGGCATCCGGCCCTCGGCGTAGGTCAGGAAGTCCTCGGAGGGGCGCACCACGTCGGCGTCCGGTGGCAGCGCAGCCACGAAACCCTGCAGTGACTGCGCACTCGGCTGGGCAGCGGGGGCGTCCCACTGCTGGCCGTACGACGGCCGGCCGCCGTCGGCCGGGTAGCCACCCGCCTGCGGTGCATAACCGCTGAACTGATCGCTCATCGTGCCCTCCCAGTTGGCTGACCGCCTGTTCTGCGCCCGACGGTACTCGACGCGCCCGAGTACGCCACGTCCGCGACCGGTGTGGCGACGTCCGTGTGGAACCGACCACATCGTTCAGGCCCACCAAACCCGGGTGATCGTCGCCTTCCCGGTCTGGGATCATGTCCGGCATGACTGACACGCCCCAGCCGCGCACCGCGCGGGTCCCTGACAAGCCCACCGTCGATGGACTTGAGGACAAGTGGGGTCAGGTATGGGAGGACAACGGCACCTACGCGTTCGACCGTGAGCGGGCGCTGTCGCTGCCGCGCGAGCAGGTGTTCTCGATCGACACTCCCCCGCCGACCGCGAGCGGCAGCCTGCACGTCGGTCACGTCTTCGGCTACACCCACACCGACTGCATGGCCCGCTACCAGCGCATGATCGGCAAGGAGGTCTTCTACCCGATCGGGTGGGACGACAACGGCCTGCCCACCGAGCGCCGGGTGCAGAACTACTACGGCGTGCGCGGAGACCACGCGGCGGCGTACGACCCGGACTTCACGCCACCGCTGAAGGGCGCCGAGGGCAAGTCGGTCAAGGCCGCCGACCAGGTGCCGATCAGCCGCGCCAACTTCATCCCGCTGTGCGAGGAGCTCACGGTCGAGGACGAGAAGGCGTTCGAGTCGCTGTTCCGTACGCTCGGCGCCTCGATCGACTGGACGCAGACCTACCGCACCATCGACGAGCGTTCGCGTGCCGTGGCCCAGCAGGCGTTCCTGCACAACGTCGAGCGCGGCGAGGCCTATCAGGCCGAGGCGCCGGGCCTGTGGGACGTGACGTTCCAGTCGGCCGTCGCCCAGGCCGAGCTCGAGGCCCGTGACTACCCCGGTGCGTTCCACACCGTGTCGTTCCACCGCCCCGACGGCTCGACCATCGAGATCGAGACGACGCGGCCTGAGCTCGTCCCGGCCGTGGTGGCGCTGATCGCCCACCCCGACGACGAGCGGTACGCCGACCTGTTCGGCACCACCGTGACCTCACCGCTGTTCGGGGTCGAGGTGCCGGTGCTGGCGCACCAGGCCGCCGAGCCCGACAAGGGCGCCGGCATCGCGATGTGCTGCACCTTCGGCGACCTGACCGACGTGCAGTGGTGGCGCGAGCTGCAGCTGCCGATCCGATCGGTCATCACCCGCAACGGTCGGCTCACCGGCGAGACGCCCGAGTGGATCGCCGGTGGCAAGGGCGAGGCTCTCTATGCCGAGCAGCTCGCCACCAAGACCGTGCACACCGCACGCGAGAACATCGTGACCGCGCTGCGTGAGTCGGGCGACCTGATCGGTGAGCCCAAGAAGACCCAGCGCAAGGCCAACTTCTTCGAGAAGGGTGACAAGCCGCTGGAGATCGTCACGAGCCGGCAGTGGTACATCCGCAACGGCGGGCGCAGCGCTGAGCTGCGCGACGCGCTGATCGCGCGCGGTGACGAGATCGACTTCCACCCGGGCTTCATGCGCAGCCGCTACGCCAACTGGATCAGCGGTCTCAACGGCGACTGGCTCATCAGCCGCCAGCGGTTCTTCGGTGTGCCGTTCCCGGTCTGGTACCCGATCGACGCCGAGGGCGAGATCGACCACGAGCACCCGATCTACGCTGCCGCCGCCTCGCTGCCGGTCGACCCGCAGACCGACGTCCCGCCCGGCTTCGACGCCGAGCAGCGAGGCGTGCCAGGCGGATTCGCCGGTGACCCCGACATCATGGACACCTGGGCGACCTCGTCGCTCTCCCCGCAGATCGCGACGGGTTGGCCGGTCGAGAGCAACGCCGGTGAGCGCAACGACGACGAGCTGTTCGCCAAGATCTTCCCGATGGACATGCGTCCGCAGGGCCACGACATCATCCGCACGTGGCTGTTCGCCACGGTCGTGCGCGCCCACTACGAGCACGGCTCGGTGCCGTGGACCGACGCCGCCATCAACGGCTGGATCCTCGACCCCGACCGCAAGAAGATGTCCAAGTCCAAGGGCAACGCCGAGACCCCGGAGGACGTCCTGCGCCAGTTCGGTGCGGACGCGGTCCGCTACTGGGCGGCGTCCGGTCGCCTCGGCACCGACTCGGCGTACGACACCGCCCAGATGAAGGTCGGCCGCCGCCTGGCGATGAAGGTCCTCAACGCGAGCAAGTTCGCGCTGTCGTTCGGCGAGGTCGAGGGTGACCTCGCCGCCAAGGTGACCCATCCGCTCGACCGCTCGATGCTGGCCGCGCTGCGCGACGTGGTCGACGGTGCGACCAAGGGTTTCGAGGCCTGGGACTACACCCGTTCGCTCGAGCTGACCGAGACGTTCTTCTGGACGTTCTGCGACGACTACGTCGAGCTGGTCAAGGACCGCGCCTACGGCGGCCAGGGCGACGATGCCGCGGCGAGCGCCCGCGCGGCTCTGCGGATCGCGCTCGACGTGCAGCTGCGGCTGCTCGCGCCGGTGCTGCCGTACGCCACCGAGGAGGTCTGGTCGTGGTGGCACGACGGCTCGGTGCACCGCACGACCTGGCCGACCGTCGACGAGGTGCCCGCAGGCGGTGACCCGGCCGCACTGGTCGCCGTGGGCTCGGCACTCGCCGGTGTCCGCAAGGCGAAGTCGGACGCCAAGATGGGCATGCGCGCCGAGGTCACCGCGATGACGTTGACCGGTCCGGCCACCACGCTCGAGCACGTGCGAGGCGCCGAGGGTGACCTGCGTGCTGCCGGCAAGGTGAGCGGGATGACCTACGCCGACGGCGACGAGCTGGTCATCGCCGACGTCGAGCTGGTGCCCCCGCCGCCCAAGGCGCCGAAGGCCTGATCCACCGCGCGGGCCGCCCAGGTCACGAATTCGACAAGGCCAGGTCGTACGCGTCCGAACCATCTGGCGCCTGCGTAGTGTCGGCGGCATGGTCGGGGGTCGGAACGAGGATGCCCCGGCACGGCTGAGCAGCCGTGCCGGGCTCGTCGCGACGAGCGCCGCGCTCGGGCTGCTCGTCCTCGTATGGGCGGTCACCTCAGGGGGCCCGATCGCACACCGGCCTCGCCGCGACTGGGACCCGCCGACTCCACCGCAGGCTGCAACCACGACCAGCGAGAGCGCGACGTCCGCCACGCCGCCGTCCGGTTCGGCGGGAGGGGCCGGCGGGACACCGCTCGGGAGCCTCGTCGCCGCCCTGTTCACCGCCGCCGTGGTGATCGCCCTCATCGCCCTGACCGTCGCCGTCGGTCGCGCCGTGCTCGCGGCGCTGCGAGGTCGCCGCCTGCGCCGGTCCCGCGCGCTGCACGACCCCGTGCCGCCGGTGGCCGAAGCGGTTGCCGAGAGCAGGCACGCACAGCATGCGGCACTGCTCGAGGGTGCTCCGAGCAACGCCATCGTCGCCTGCTGGGTGCAGCTCGAGCAGTCCGTGGCCGATGCCGGCGTACACCGGGCCCCGAGCGAGACGTCCGCCGAGCTGACTCTGCGCGTCCTCGACGACCTCGACACCGATCGCGAGGCGCTGCGGATCCTGGCCGGTCTCTACCGCGAGGCACGCTACTCGCAGCACCCCTTGACCGAGGACCACCGCCGCCGGGCCCAGGACGCGCTCGACCGCATCCACGCGCACCTGCCGAGCCGAGCGGGTCGCCGATGAGCCGCACGTGGGTCAAGCGCGTGGCCGGCGTCGTGGCGGCCGCTGTCGTGCTCAATGTCGTGCTGCGCTGGATGGACGCCTCGCCCGACCCGGTCGGCATCACGGTTCTCGCCCTCGCCGTCGCCTGCCTGTGGTGGCTGGTGAGCGATCTCGGCGTACACCTGCAGCCCACAGAGTGGACGGCTCACGCCGTCCAGACCTCGCGACGGCCGGCGGCTGACGGCCGCCTCGGAGTGCTGCACCGCGCTGTGCACGACACGTTCGACCCCCGCGGCGCGGGTACGACGTCGGCCCACGCCCCGGTCACCGTGCAGGCCGTCCTGCGCGACGCCACGGCCGGCCGCCTGCGTCACTCCCACGCCACCGGAGCCGACGAGACCTCCGTCCAGGTCGTACGCCGACTGCTCCCCGACCGCGACCCCGAGCTCGCCGCCTACCTGCTCAGCGAGCCTGCGCCGCGGCCCGAGCCGCGCACCCTGGACCGGCTCATCTCACGAATCGAGGCCCTGTGAGCACCCTTCCCGCACCCGCCATGACGATCCCCGACACGACGCGACTGGCTCAGGACGTCCTGGACAACGTCGAGCGCGCGGTCGTCGGCAAGCGCGAGTCGTTGGAGCTGGTCCTCGCGACGGTGCTGGCCGGCGGTCACGTGCTCCTGGAGGACTTCCCCGGCCTCGGCAAGACGCTCGCCGCGAGGTCTCTGGCCCAGTCGCTCGGGCTGGACTTCACGCGCGCCCAGTTCACCCCCGACCTGCTGCCCGCCGACCTCACCGGCTCCTTCATGTACGACCAGTCCAGGCACGAGTTCTCCTTCCGGGAGGGGCCGCTGTTCACCGGGCTCCTGCTCGCCGACGAGATCAACCGCACGCCGCCGAAGACCCAGGCGGCCCTGCTGGAGGCGATGCAGGAGCGCCAGGTCACGATCGAGGGCCAGACCTTCGCGCTGCCGCAGCCGTTCCACGTCATCGCCACGGCCAACCCGGTGGAGTACGAGGGCACCTACCCCCTCCCCGAGGCCCAGCTCGACCGCTTCCTCGCCCGCGTCTCGTTCGGCTACCCGAGCGCGCAGGACGAGCTGGACGTGCTGCGGCGCCGCACCGCGCGCCACCAGGAGGAGATCACCCTCTCGCCCGTCACCGATGCCGCCGGCCTGCTCGCCGCGCAGACGGCCATCGAGCACGTGCACGTCGAGGACTCGGTCGCCGACTACTGCGTGCGCCTCGCGCAGGCCACCCGCGAGCACGCCCACATCCAGATCGGCGCCTCGCCGCGCGGGTCGCTCGCGCTGCTGCTCGTCGGTCGAGCCCGCGCCGTCATCCGGGGTCGGGACTACGTCGTCCCCGAAGACGTCAAGGCGGTCGCCACGGCGGTCCTCGCGCACCGGGTCAGCCTCAAGCCCGAGCTGTGGATGACCGAGCACACCCCGACGTCGGTGATCCACGCGCTACTGTCGTCGCTGCCGGTGCCCACGACCGGCGGCACGGCGGTCGGCGACTGATGTCGGGGCTGCCCGGTGACGACGACGTCCCGCCACGCTGGCGACCCACCCTGCTGTTCGTCCAGGGCGCGCTCGTCGCGGGGGTGGCCGCGCTGCTGGCGGTCCTGGCCCACCGGCCCGACCTCCTGGTCCTCGCCACGCCGTTCGTCGTGATCACCGCCTGGTCCATCGCGTCGTGGCCGGACCACGTCCCCGCGGTGCACGCGAGTCTGCGCCGTACCCGGCTGCGTGAGGGCGAGACCTCGGCCTGGGACATCACCGCCGAACCATCGGTCGGTGCCGAGCAGCTCGTCGGCGTCCTGGAGGAGGTCCCGCACGTGCGCACCGACCCCGAGGTGCCCATGACCATCGCGCCCGTCGGGTCCGGCGCGACGCACGCGAGCATCACGTGGCAGCCCCTACGCTGGGGCCGCCGCACCATCGGCAACGGCACGGTGACGCTCGTGTCCGCGTGGGGCGCAGCACGGCTGGGCCCGATCCCGACGGCCGGCACCACGGCTCTCACCTCGCCCGGCGAGGAGACGTTCAGCCTGGTCGCCGCAGCACCGCACCCGCTCGGGCTCGTGGGTCTCAACCGCAGCAGGCGACCGGGCGACGGGACCGAGTTCGCCGACATCCGGCCCTTCCAGCGCGGCGACCGGCTGCGACGTGTCCACTGGCCGGTGTCCGCTCGGACCGGTCAGATCCACGTGCGCACGACCTACGCCGAGCAGGACACCGAGGTGCTGCTGGTCGTCGATGCGCTGGTCGACGTCGGTGTCAGCGAGGGCGTCGAAGGCCGGCAGAGCACTCTCGACCTCGAGGTGCGAGCCGCGGCGGCGCTGACCACTCACCTGCTCGCGCGAGGTGAGCGCGTCGCGTTGCGTGCGTTCGGCATGCCCACCCCCGTCGACGTGCCTGCGGGCACAGGGCTCGACAGCAGCGCCGCCTCCTCGACCGTCTCGCCGAGGTCCACACGGCGACCGGCCCTCGACGCGGCCGCGTCGCACAGCACCGGGTCCACACAGGTCCTGGCGCCCTCGTGCTGATGCTCACTCCTCTGGTCGCCCGTGACGCCGCCGAGCAGGCCGCTCACCTGGCCCAACGCGGACTCACGGTGGTCGTGGTCGACTGCCTGCCACCCGACGTCGTGGTCGCCGGCAGCGACGACGACGCCGAGCTGTCGACCGCCTGGCGCATCCGCCGTCTCGAGCGCGAGCTCGAGGTCGCGCACCTGCAGCAGCGCGGCGTGCCCGTCATCCCGTGGAACGGCCCCGGTTCACTCGACGTGGTGCTGCGGCAGATCGCCCGCCGCCCGGCACCGCGCACGGTCGTGCGATGAGGCTCCTGGACCTGGTGGCCCGCCGGATCGGGGCCACGCATCGCGACCGTCTCCTGCTCGGCGCGGTCATCGTCGGCGCCGCGCTGCTGTTCTGGTGCGCGGCACAGGCGGCAGGCGACCCGCCGGCGTTCCTGGTCGGGCTCTTCGTCCTCGCCCTGGCCGCCGTGACCGTCAACCCGCACACCGCGACCGGCGCCGGTCTGCTGCTCGTGTCCGTGTGGCTGTGGTACGTCGCGGTCGACGACTCGACGACGTGGTGGTCGCTCGTGGCCGGCTGCGCTCTCCTGACGGTTCACAGCGCCCAGAGCCTGCTCGCGAGCGGCCCTGACCCGGCCCCGGTACCCACGACGATCGCCCGTACGTGGCTACGCCGCACGCTCGCCGTCGCGGGGGTGACGCTCGCGACCGGCGCCCTCACCCTCACGCTGCACGGTCGGTCCAGCACGAGCACGACCGCCACGATCATCGGCCTCGCCGTCGTGGCGGCCGCCGTGGTCGCTGTGCTGATCGCCGCGCGCGACCAGGGCGACGAAGCCCACTAGGTGTTGCGGCGCATGAGGTTGGTGACACGGCCGGGTAGCTAAGGGCGGGCAGGTCCCTGCGGCGACAGGATGAAGGTGTCAAGCCGTTCATCACGTCGAGTCAGCCGAAGGAACCTGCCCTATGCCCCACAGTAAAGCCGCCCTGTCGTTCGAAGGACGTCGTCGCCTGGTGCGCCGGTGCCAGCACCGCCCGATCGCGCACGTCGCAGCGGAGGCCGCGGTCTCGCGGCAGTGCTTGTCGAAGTGGTACGCCCGGTGGCGTGAGCACGGCGACGAAGGGTTGCACGACCGGACCAGCCGGCCCCGCCGTTCCCCGACCGCCACACCGCCGCAGGTGGTGGAACAGGTCATCGCGTTGCGCAAACGCAAGTGGTCCGCGCGGCGGATCCATCTGGAGCTGAGCGCCCAGGGCGTCAGGATCGCGGTGTGCACGATCAGCCGGATCCTGGTCCGGCACGGACTGAACCGGCTGCGGCACCTGGACGTTGACGGGGAACCGTTGCGGGCGCCGGGAAAGATCACTGCCCGGTACCCCGGGCACATGACCCACCTGGACGTGAAGAAGGTCGGGCGCATCCCCGACGGCGGCGGGTGGCGGGTGCACGGTCGCGGGTCGGCCCAGGCCAAGGCCGCCGACCGGGCCAAGACCCGTGGCGCCCGCACCGGGTACACCTACCTGCACTCCGCCCTCGACGGGTTCTCCCGGCTGGCCTACACCGAAGCCCACGACGACGAGAAGGCCGTCACCGCGATCGGGTTCTTGTTCCGTGCCCGGGTGTTCTTCGCCGCGCACGGCATCACCCGCTTCACCCGGATCGTGACTGACAACGGGTCCTGCTACCGCGCCAGTGCGTTCACCCGGGCCGTGCACTCCTTCGCGGCCAAGCATCAGCGGATCAAGGCGTTCACGCCCAAGCACAACGGCAAGGTCGAGCGCTACCAGCAGACCTACACCCACGAGGTCCTCTACGCCGCCGCGTACGAGTCCGAGCAGCAGCGTCGCGACCAGCTCCAGGTGTGGCAGGTCCACTACAACTACCATCGCCCCCACACCGCCGCGGGCGATCAGCCGCCGGCCTCACGACTGCCAGCCGGCGTCACCAACCTCATGCTCAGTTACAACTAGGCGCGCAGGACCTGACTGGCGATCCAGGCGATGTTGTCGGCGGTCTCCGCCGGCGTACCCGAGGGCTGCATGACATGGCTGAGCACGACCCGCACGATCACGTCGATACCCGCTGCCTGCTGGTAGTCCGCGAACGGGATGCCGTACGGCTCGATGCGGGATGCGACCGCGGCCTTGGCCATACCGAGGAGCGACTCCGCGTTGGTGGTGAGCAGGGGCAGCAGCTCGGTGTCGGCGCCGTGGGTCGCCGAGACCACCGACCGGAGCAGCTCGTTGCGAGCGGCGAGCTCGAGCACGCCGTACGCGGCCGCCCGGACCGCCGCGACCAGGTCATCCGGGTGGGCGTCGAACGCCTCCTCGACCTCGGTGAGGAAGCGCGCGAGCTCAGCGAACACCAGCGCCTGAGCCAGGTCGGACTTGCCGCCGATCTCGTTGTAGACCGTCTGGCGGCTGACACCTGCTGCCTTGGCCAGCCCGCCCATCGTGACCGATGCCCAGCCGTGCGCCGTGGTCTGCGCCGCCGCAGCGGCGATGATGCGCTCCCGTGTGCCGAGACCGATCGTCGGTGCTGCATCCCCCGTCATGGGGGACATCGTAGGCACCGACCTGTCTGTGATCAGGCAGCCTCCGCGGCGATGTCGGCCCAAGGACGACGGGCCACGATGCTGCGACGCAGCTTCATGATGTCGCGCGGCCGGTCGATGGTGAGGGCGCCGACCATGCGATCGCCCCGGCGGTACAGCGCGGTATAACCACTCACAGCGGAATCGGTGACGACCACCTCGTCGGCCCGTGGCGTACCGACGAACTGCAGGCGGTGGCCGTACCAGTCGGACCAGAAGTACGGCACGGTCACCAGGGGGCGGGCGCTCGCCGGGTCGAGCGCGTGACGGGCCGCAGCCGCGCCGTGCTCGGCCGCGCTCGTCCAGTGCTCCAACCGCAGCGACTCCTCGAACAGCGGGTTGCTGACGTGCGCGACGTCGCCGGCAGCGTAGACACCGGGTACGCCGGTCGCCAGCGTCGCGTCACAGACCACTCCCCCGTCGTGTGGGTGCAGGGGCACGGCGCTCGAGCGCAGCCATGCGGTCGCGGGCGTGACGCCGAGGCCGAGCACGACCAGGTCGGCCGGGACGACCGTGCCGTCGGTGAGGCGTACGCCCGTCACCCGCCCCGCGGTCTCCTCGAACCCGGTCACACCCCGCCCGAGCACGACCCGCGCACCGTTGGCCTGGTGGAGCCGGACACACACCTCGCCGACGCCCGGACCCACCGACCGCACCAGCGGCAGGTCGGCGGCCTCGACCACCGTGACGTCCTGACCTCGTGCGCGTGCGGCCGAGGCGACCTCCGACCCGATGAAGCCCGCACCGACGACCACCACGCGCGCTGCAGTGCCCATCGCCGTGCGTACGGCGACCGCGTCGTCCGCCGTACGCAGGTGGTGGACCCCCGGCGGGCTCGGCGACTCCCGTGAGTCCCCGCGAGCTCGCGCCGGTCGCGATGACGGCGGCGTCGTAGGAGATGCGCTCACCGCCGACCTCGATCACGCGCGCGTCCGTGTCGAGCCGCTCGGCAGGCGCTCCCAGCACGAGCTCGACCCCGAGGTCACCCCGCAGCTCGTCCTCACTGCGGTACGGGCTGACGGACGACGGGCCGTCCGCGGCGAGGAAGGCCTTCGAGAGCTGAGGTCGGTCGTACGGCAGGTGCTTCTCGGCACCCACCAGGGTCAGACGGCCCTCGTACCCGGCGCGGCGCGCCGCCTCGACGGCGCGCAGGCCGGCCAGCGAGGCCCCGACGACGACCAACCGATCGATGCTCATCCCTGCAGGCTCAGGGCGAGCACCGGACAGGCGTCGACAGCCGCCGTGACGTCCTGCCGGTGCTCCTCACCCGGGGTGTCGTCCAGGACGGACACGTAGCCGTCCTCGCCCACCTCGAAGAAGTGGTCCGCCATCGCCTCGCACATGCCGAGGCCCTCGCAGCGGTCGCGATCGGCGATCGCCTTCATGCGCTCTCCACCTTCTCGATCGGAACGAAGTCGACCTTCTCGCGCACACCGCAGTCGGGACAGCACCAGGAGTCGGGGATGTCCTTCCATGCGGTCCCGGCCGCGAAGCCCTCGTGCTCGTCGCCGGCAGCCACCTCGTAGACGTACGAGCAGCCGGGGCAGCGCGCGGCCAGCACCTCGTGCTCGAACGCCTGCGCCGTGACGTCAGCGCCGCGCACGTCGCCGGCCGCGGTCGGCGCTGGGTAGCGGGCCAGGATCTTGTCTCGCTTGCGGGGGCTGAGGTTGGCACGGCTCATGTCGCCGTCGAAGTGCTCCAGCACCCGGTGGTCCATCACCCGACGCCACACCGGCGGGAACGCCGCGAGCACGATCATCCCGGCGTAGCCGGTCGGCAGGGCCGGTGACTCCTTGAAGTCGCGCAGCGTCTGGTAGCGCCGAGTCGGGTTGGCGTGGTGGTCGCTGTGACGCTGCAGGTGGTAGAGCAGCACGTTGGTGGCGACGTTGTTGGAGTTCCAGCTGTGACTGGGGTTGACCCGCTCGTAGCGGCGCCGACCCGGCTCACCGACCTCCTGCCGCCGCATGCCGTAGTGCTCCATGTAGTTGACGACCTCCAGCAACGAGAAGCCGACGACGGCCTGCACCAGCAGGTACGGCAGCACTTCCCAGCCGAACAGCGCGACGATCCCGCCGAACAGCACCACGGACATCAGCCAGGCGTTGAGCACGTCGTTGCCGAGGTGGAACGGATGGGTGCCCTTGCGCGCGTACCGCTTCTTCTCCAGCCGCCACGCACTCTTGAGCGACCCCCAGACCGTCCGCGGCCAGAACTGGTAGAAGTTCTCACCGACCCGGCTGCTGGCGGGGTCCTCCGGAGTCGCGACCCGCACGTGATGGCCTCGGTTGTGCTCGATGTAGAAGTGCCCGTAGAAGCTCTGAGCGAGGGCGATCTTGGACAACCACCGCTCGTTGGCCTCCTTCTTGTGGCCGAGCTCATGGGCGGTGTTGATGCCGATCCCGCCGACGCATCCGATCGAGATCGCGATCCCGATCTTCTGCAGGGTGGTGAGGCTCATGTCCTGCACGACCAGCTCGGCACCCCAGCCCCACTGAGCGAGCCGGCCGTCGATGCCGACGAGCCGAGCGACCCAGCCGATCGGGTTGTGCCCGGCGACAGCGGCCATCGCCCCGATCAGACCGACGTACTGGATCGGTAGGTAGAAGTAGGTGATCCAGCGGTAGTACTTGTCCTTCTCCAGCGCCTCGATCATGTCGTCGGGCGGGTTGGACTGGTCCAGGCCCGCGACCAGGTCGATCGCCGGCACGATGCCGAGGATCAGGATCGGGCCGAGCCACACCACCCAGGTCCAGTCGGTCAGCAGGAAGGTCACGATCGCGACGATCGCGAGCGAAGGGATCACCAGCCCGAGCAGCCAGAGATAGCGCTTCTTGTCCTTCCACTGCGTCGTCGCGTCGAGCCGGCGGGAACGGTGCCCGCGGCAGGGTTGCCCACACTCATGTCAGTCCTCCTCGATCCATTGGACAAAAGCGTAGAATTTGTAAACGGCATTGGACAAGAGATGAGCAGATGTCAATGTGACTCAGGCCACTGGCAGCGCGGAATCGCGCGGATCTCCACGTCCGCCATATGAGACTTCCCTCACATACGCCCGCGGGGCGGGACGGCTGGGTACGACAACGGCCCCCTCCGTGGCGGAGGGGGCCGTCGTCTGTGGTTCAGCGTGCGGGAGTCAGGCGGACTCCTTGCGCTGGTTGCGCTTGCGGGTCGAGGTGTCGCGGCGCACGATCGTCGGGTTGACGTTGTCGAGGACCACTTCGCGGGTGACCACGACACGAGCGATGTCGTCGTCGCTGGGGACGTCGAACATCACCGGCTGCAGGACCTCTTCCATGATCGCGCGCAGACCACGAGCGCCCGTGCCGCGCAGCATGGCCTGCTCTGCGACGGCCTCGATGGCGTCCTCGGTGAACTCCAGCTCGACGCCGTCGATCTCGAACATCTTCTCGTACTGCTTGACCAGGGCGTTGCGCGGTTCGGTGAGGATCGACACCAGGCCCTCGCGGTCGAGCGGCGAGACGGTCGTGATGACCGGGAGACGGCCGATGAACTCGGGGATCAGCCCGAACTTCATCAGGTCCTCGGGAAGCACGTCGTCGAAGTGCTGCGCGGCGTCCTTGGCGGCCCGCAGCTCAGAGCCGAAGCCGAGCCCCTGCTTGCCGGCCCGCGACTCGATCAGCTTTTCCAGACCCGCGAACGCACCGCCCACGATGAACAGCACGTTGGTCGTGTCGATCTGGATGAACTCCTGATGGGGGTGCTTGCGTCCACCCTGCGGCGGGACCGACGCGGTCGTGCCCTCCAGGATCTTCAGCAACGCCTGCTGCACTCCCTCACCCGACACGTCACGCGTGATCGAGGGGTTCTCGCTCTTGCGGGCGACCTTGTCGACCTCGTCGATGTAGATGATGCCGGTCTCGGCCTTCTTGACGTCGAAGTCGGCGGCCTGGATCAGCTTGAGCAGGATGTTCTCGACGTCCTCGCCGACGTAGCCCGCCTCGGTGAGCGCCGTCGCGTCGGCGATCGCGAACGGGACGTTGAGCATCTTGGCGAGCGTCTGGGCGAGGTAGGTCTTGCCACAGCCGGTCGGACCGATCAGCAGGATGTTGGACTTGGCGATCTCGACCGCCTGCGCGTCCTTCTTGCCACCCTGCTCGGCTGCCTGGATGCGCTTGTAGTGGTTGTAGACCGCCACGGCGAGCGCTCGCTTGGCGACGTCCTGACCGATGACGTACTGCTCGAGGAACTCGAAGATCTCGCGCGGCTTCGGGAGCTGGTCCAGGCCGAGCTCGGAGGACTCGGCGAGCTCTTCCTCGATGATCTCGTTGCACAGGTCGATGCACTCGTCGCAGATGTAGACGCCCGGGCCGGCGATGAGCTTCTTGACCTGCTTCTGGCTCTTGCCGCAGAACGAGCACTTGAGGAGGTCGCCACCCTCACCGATGCGTGCCACGCGCGCTCCCTTCCTTGGTCCGAGTGCCGGTGCACGTGCTCCGGGCCGGTCGTCCGGTCCGAGCGACGCTACCCCGGCTCTGTGCGGGGGACCTTCATTGAAACCCATTAGAGCGTGGCGGCCGGGACCGGCACACCACTTGTCCGCTGATGGCGGAACGAGCACGGGCGGCCGGCCCCGACAGGGTCCGGCCGCCCGTGCGGCACCAGCTCACTCCTCGGCCGAGGCCTTCCGGCTGGTCAGCACCTGGTCGATGAGGCCGTACTCCTTGGCCTCCTCGGCAGTCAGGATCTTGTCGCGCTCGATGTCCTTCTCGACCTGCTCCTTGGAGCGGCCGGTGTGCTTGGCGAGCGTCTCCTCCAGCCAGCCGCGCATCCGCAGGATCTCGTTGGCCTGGATCTCGACGTCGGAGGCCTGGCCGCCGGCGCCCTCCATCGCGGGCTGGTGGATGAGGATGCGCGCGTTGGGCAGCGCAAACCGCTTGCCCGGCGCTCCCGCACCCAGGAGGACAGCCGCCGCCGAGGCCGCCTGGCCCACGACGAACGTCTGCACGTCCGGGCGGATGTACTGCATCGTGTCGTAGATCGCGGTCAGCGCCGTGAACGAACCACCCGGGCTGTTGATGTACATCAGGATGTCCCGGTCCGGGTCCTGGCTCTCCAGCACGATCAGCTGGGCGATGATGTCGTCCGCCGACGCGTCGTCGACCTGCACGCCGAGGAAGACGATGCGGTCCTCGAACAGCTTGGTGTAGGGGTCCTGCCGCTTCATGCCGTACGAGGTGCGCTCCTCGAACTGCGGCAGGATGTAGCGGCTGGTCGGCTGCGGGCCACGGTGCACACCGCTGCCGCCGTAGAGGTTGCCCGTCATGTCAGCTCCATAGAAGATGTCGGTCATGTCAGCCCTCGTCACTTGCTCGCGTCGGCGCGGTCGGTGGAGCGCTCGAAGACGTGGTCGACGAAGCCGTACTCCTTGGCGTCGGCCGCCGAGAACCAGCGGTCACGATCGGAGTCGCTCTCGATCTGCTCGACGCTCTGGCCGGTGTGGTCGGCGATCAGCTCGGCCATCTGCCGCTTGATGAACAGCAGCTGCTCGGCCTGGGTCTTGACGTCGGACGCCGTGCCCTGGATGCCGCCGAGCGGCTGGTGCATCATGATCCGCGCGTGCGGGGTCGCGTAGCGCTTGCCCTTGGCGCCCGCCGACAGCAGGAACTGACCCATGCTGGCCGCGAGCCCCATCGCCACGGTCGCGACGTCGTTCGGCACCCACTGCATGGTGTCGAAGATGGCCATGCCGGCCGTCACCGATCCACCGGGGCTGTTGATGTAGAGCCAGATGTCCTTCTCGGGGTCCTCGGCGGCCAGCAGCAGGAGCTGGGCGCAGATCGCGTTGGCGTTCTCGTCGCGCACCTCCGAGCCGAGGAAGATGATGCGTTCCTTGAGCAGGCGGTTGTAGATCTGGTCGTCCAGGCCCGCGACCGCTCGCTGGGTCTCCATCGTTGTCACTGCTTCTCCATCCGTCGTAACCCTCACGGGTGCTGACCTCTTCGTGGACCCTAACGTCCGCTGCACGCCGCTTCGTCCCAGGTTCGGTCGGTGTTCGCCGTGGGCAGAAGGCCTCGACCGTGGGCGGCGCCGCGGCCCCCCGGTACGACGCAGCGGCGGCCGCTCCCCTTCGTCAAGGGGAACGGCCGCCGCTGGTTGGTGCTGGGTGGTCAGGCCTTGGCCGGCTCGGCGTCCTCGGCGGACTCGGTCGTCGCCTCGGCGACGTCCTGGTCGTCCTCGACCTCGTCCTCGTCGGTGTTGAGGGCGTTGAGGTCGACGACCTCACCGTTGGTGTCCTTGACGGTGACCTTCTCCAGGACCGTGCTCAGCGCCTTGCGGCGGGCGACCTCGCCCATGACCGCGGGGACCTGGCCCTGCTGGTCGAGCGCCTGGGCGAACTGGTTGGGGTCCATGCCGTACTGCTGGGCGCTCATGATGAGGTACTCGATGAGCTCCTCCTGCGAGACCTGCACCTCGTCCTTGGCGACGATCTCGTCGAGCAGGAACTGCGTTTGCAGGGCCTTGCGGGTGCTCTCCTGCACCTCGGCGCGGTGCTCGTCGTCCTCGAGGCGGTCCTCGCCCTCGAGGTGGCTGTGCACCTCGGACTCCACGATGCTCTCGGGGACCGCGATGTCGAGCGTGTCGAGCAGGTGGTCGAGAACCTTGTCGCGGGCCTGTACGCCCTGCTCGAAGCGCTTGCGCTGCTCGACCTGGCCGCGGACGTCGTCCTTGAGCTCATCGAGCGTGTCGTGCTCGGAGGCGAGCTGGGCGAACTCGTCGTCGAGCTCGGGCAGCTGACGCTCCTTGACCGACTCGACGGTGACGACGCACTCGGCGTCCTCACCGGCGTGGTCGCCACCGGCCAGCGGCGCGGTGAACGTCTTGGTGTCGCCCGCCTTGGCGCCCTCGAGCGCCTCGTCGAGACCCTCGAGCATGTTGCCGGAGCCGACCTCGTAGGAGACGCCGTTGACGGAGTCGATCTCGTCGTCGCCGATCGTGGCCTTGAGGTCGATCGAGACGAAGTCGCCCTTGGTGGCGGCACGCTCGACGCCGACCAGCGTGCCGAAGCGCTCACGGAGCGTGCCGAGCTCGTCCTCGATGTCCTGGTCGGAGACCTCGAACGGCTCGACCTCGACCGAGATGCCGTCGTAGTCGGGCAGCGTGATCTCGGGGCGGGTGTCGACCTCGACGATGAAGTGCAGGTCGTCGCCCTCGGCTGCGGGCACCTGGGTGATGTCGACCTCAGGCTGGCCGAGCGGGCTCACGTCGTGCTCGTCGACGGCCTTGCCGAAGAACTCCGGGAGCGCCTCGTTGACGGCCTCCTGGATGACCGCGCCGCGACCGACCCGCTGGTCGATGATGCGAGCGGGGACCTTGCCCTTGCGGAAACCGGGGATCTGGATCTGCTGGCCGATCGTCTTGTACGCCGCGTCGAGGCTCGGCTTGAGCTCCTCGTACGGGACCTCGACGGTCAGCTTGACCCGGGTCGGGTTGAGGTTCTCGACGGCACTCTTCACTGCCTGCACTCCAGATGATGTCGGTTGCGAGAGGACCACGGCCGGAGCGCGTGGCGGGCTGTGCTGCGGCGGCACTGGGTCGTGAGCCGTGGCACCAACGCCCCATGCTAACGGCTGCGCCCTCGTGCTGAAAATCGCGGCGGGCGCTGTCGCGCGCACGGGGCCGTCCAGCCGGAGGAGGCGTGGTGAGAGGGGCGTACGTCGGGGTAGCCGGATTCGTTATCTCTAGTGCCCTTCGGGGGTGCCCATCGGGGGTGCCCATCGGGCGACACGCCCTGTCAGGTCCTCGGCGCAGGCGTCGAGCACATGATTATCTCCAGAGTGTCGCTGACGTCGACTCCGGAGGCCCAGCCTGATGGCGAGTGTTCGATCGGTGCCTAAAGTGATGCCGGAGGGGTCCCGGCTCTATACGGTCGTTGACCAGGGCGGCACTTCGTATGAGGACGTCGACACCTATCTGAACTACTTGCATGCGCTCGACTTCTCGCCCAACACGATCCGGTCGTACGCACGACATCTCGCGCTGCTGTTCCGGTGGCTGGACCAGCGTGGCGCGGCCTGGGACGAGTTGTCGTTCGACGGCCTGTGCACGTTCGGAGCCGACCTCGCTGACGGAACGCTCCGATCGGTCGCGCGTCACGGCGAGTTCCGTCCGACAGAGCCGCGCAGCCGAGCGACGTGCGAGGCTGTGATGGCGGCCGTGTACTCGTACCTCGACTACTGGAAGTTGGAAGGGCGCGGGCCAGCCGATCTGCGCCTGTACCGCGAGGGCACGAACCGACGCACCACGACATACTCGTTCCTGGCTCACGTGGCTCATCAGCGACCGCGCCAGCAGCGGCGAGTGAGGTTCCGAGGACCCAAGCCGCAGGGCCCCCACATCATCAACTTCGAGGACGATTTCCAGCGGCTCCTCAACGCGGCCAAGACCCATCGGGACAAGGCGCTGCTGAGCGCCATGTACGACGGCGGTCTCCGCATCAGCCAGGCCCTCGGGCTCCATCACGAAGACATCGACATTGCCCGCAAACGGGTCCGGGGACTGCTGCACGAACAGGTGACATCTGATCTGGCTTGCCCGTGAGGGTGGCCTGGAAGGATGTTGCTGTGCCCAAGCCCTACCCCCGAGAGTTTCGTGATGATGTCGTGCGCGTCGCCCGAGGTCGTGAGCCGGGTGTGACGCTGGAGCAGGTCGCTAAGGACTTCGGTGTCCACCCGATGACGTTGAACAAGTGGTTGCGCCAGGCCGCGATCGATGATGGCGACAAGCCGGGCACGACCACGGCTGAGTCTGCTGACCTGCGGGAGGCCAACCGGCGGATACGGCTGCTTGAGCAGGAGAACGAGGTGCTGCGCCGGGCGGCGGCTTACCTGTCTCAGGCGCATCTGCCGGGAAAAGGCTCTACCCGCTCGTGAGTGAGCTGGCCGCTGACGGGATTCCCGTGACGGTCACGTGCCGGGTCCTGAAGCTCCACCGTCAGAAGTACTACGCCTGGCTGGCCAGTCCGGTCACCGGTCGTGAGCTGCAGGCGGCCTACCGGGCCAACGCGTTGTTCGATGCCCACCGTGATGATCCGGAGTTCGGGTACCGGTACTTGCTTGTGGAGGCCGCCGGCGCGGGTGAGGTGATGACGCCGCGCACGGCGTGGCGGATCTGTTCGGCGAACGCGTGGTGGTCGGTCTTCGGCAAGAAGCGCGGCAGCCACGGCAAGAAGCCCGGGCCACCGGTGCACGATGACCTGCTCGCTGGTCAGGACGAGCACGGTGTGATCCGGCACTCCTTCACCGCCGCCGCGCCGAACCAGGTGTGGCTGACCGACATCACCGAGCACCGCACTGGTGAGGGGAAGCTGTACCTGTGCGCGATCAAGGACGCCTGCTCCGGGCGGATCGTGGGCTACTCCATCAGCAACCGGATGAAGTCCACCCTCGCGGTCGCAGCCCTGGACTCGGCCGTCGCGCGGCGACGCGCGCAGGGGCAGGACGTCACCGGGTGCATCGTGCACTCCGACCCCGGCAGCCAGTTCCGCTCACGCAAGTTCGTGCACGCCTTGAACCAGCACGCGCTGACCGGGTCGATGGGCCGGGTCGGCGCTGCCGGTGACAACGCCGCGATGGAGTCCTTCTACGCGCTGCTGCAGAAGAACGTCCTGAACCGCCGCACCTGGGACACCCGCGAAGACCTGCGGATCGCGATCATCACCTGGACCGAACGCACCTACCACCGACGTCGACGCCAAGAACGCCTCGGCCAGTTGACCCCCATCGAGTACGAGACCATCATGACCACGCCAGCCGATCAGGCGGCATGACTACCACCTGTCACCTGTTCGTGCAGCAGTCCCCGTGTCGTTCGACGTTCCAATAACGCAAACGGCGCGCTGTCCAAGCAACGGACCGATTTCACTGTGGCGATGCCCGATCGGTTCCTCCACCTGTACGGGCTCAGCCTGACGGACGAACAACTTATCCTGGACATCGACACCGACTACGTGTTCGTCAACCTGGCCGAACGACATCGCGGAGCGCCGATGCGCTACTCCAACGCGGTCCAGGTCGTCAGAGCCATCGGTAGGCGAGCACAGGTGTCGCTCACGCCGCACACCCTGCGCCACACTCACGGCACTGCCCTTGCCCGAGAGGGGTGGTCAGCGCCGCAGATCGCCGCGCGGCTCGGACAGAATTCGAACACTAGCGCGGACGTCTACATCCACCTCGCCGAGGACGACCTGACCGACAAGTACGCCTCGACCGAGATGTCACGGAGGGAAGCGTGAGTGTTGGCGCCTTCGGCCCACCGACAAGCAATGACCTAGCGGTGCTTGGCCTGACTATTCCGAACGGGCCGTGGATGGCAGATGTCTGGCTAATGGACCAGCCAGTCCGGGAAGTGACGTCCGGAACGACCGAGTGTGCTGTAGCCACCTGCTATCGCGGCGCGGGGCGCGCCGACGGCGACCGGCCTCGCGACATCGACGTCCTCTGTGTGGCTCACCAGCGCCGGTGGCGGAAGACGCCGACCGGCGCGAAAACGACGCTCTCCGCGTTCATTGAGGACCAAGCCAGCGCATCGCAGATTTGCCGCCCACGCGGCACATCGAGGCGACAACCACAATTCCGGCCGATCGACTTCACTCCCCTGCAACCGCGGATGCGCGAAGAACTCCGCTACGTTGCTGCGATCAAGATCGGCCGCAACCAGTGGCGCAGCCCGCACTACGTCAACGAGGTTCTCAGGAGCGCGATCAGCGTCGCCGTTGATCGCGGCTACCAGAGTCTCACTGAGTTCGAAGAGACGCATGGTCCAGGTGCAGGCGAACCCGGGACATCCGGACTCAGCGGGCACCTGAGGGCCGCCCTCCCAGCGATGCTACGCGTACTCGATGAAGCGCGTGTAGACCCTTGGGCCTCCGCCTATTGGCACCCGGCCGACCTCGGTACGAAGTCCGCGACCGCAAGTTCGAACCGACCGGTGAGGTGGGACGTCGTAACGTGTGATTGGCTCCGCGTCGGTCTCATGCAACTCTCCCGTGAGGACATTCAATCGGGTGCCCGTGCCTGGAGCACGCTAGGTAACTACGTGCGTGCCGGTGCTCTCCTCAGCGCGTACATGTCCGACGTCGCGCCCCTAGGGCCTCAGGATCTAAGCCGGGCCGTTTTCCTGGAGTTCTTGGCCTGGGTACGCAGTGAGCGCACTACCCGTTCAGATCTCGCTGCGGTTAACACTGCTGCGAGCCTGCTCTTCGACATGCGACAGCGAGGAATCGTGCCGGGCCTTCCGGACACGATGTTCCTGTTCCGTGGTGAAAACCCGATCACCAAGGTTCGCCAACCCAAGCCCTTCCCCGCCGACATCCTAGATGCGATCGACAGCCTCCTCGGAGGCAGCGACGAAAGTCTCGAAGCGGATGTCCGGTTGCTATTGCGCGTCTTCCGCGCCGTTGGACCGCGCGCCTCTGAGGCGCTCTCGCTGCCGGTGGACTGTGTGCGCCACACCGACCGTGGGTACAGCCTGGAGTACTTCCAGAGCAAAGTTCAGGACTGGCGAAGAGTGCCGCTGCCACCGCGCTTGGGAGCCGATCTAGTCGCCCAGTCCGCACGAGTCCACAACCTCTACGGTCCGTCCTGCAAATGGATGTTCCCATACGTGGGTGCTGCGCCACGTATGAACGATCTCGCCAACAGCACCGGAGACCTGGCGCCATGGCCGTACGGACGTTTCCAGGCGGCCGTATGGGCAGCATACGAGCGTAGCGGGATCAGCCGTTCGAGTCTGACCGGTGAAGTTCTTCGCGGGCCGCACCTACATCGGTTTCGCCATAGCGTGGCCACTGGCCTGCTGAATGAGGGCTGGAGCCAGTACGAGGTTCAACGCTTTCTCGGACACAAGAGCCCAACGATGATGCAGGCGTACGCAGAGATCCACGAGGACAGTCTCCGCGCGAAGTACATCGAGTTCGTCGAGCGTTCGGTAGACGTCACAGGAAAGCCCATCACGGCGCCGAGATCGGCCAGGTCGCCGACCTCGAACGCCTTCGCGACCGTTTCGTCCGTACGACCCTGGCCAACGGCTACTGCACGTTGCCTGAGAAGCAAACCTGCGACTTCGTGCCGACCCCCTGCCTAAGTTGCACGGCATTCTTCCGGACCACGCCAACCTTCCTGCCGATCCATATTCGTCAGCGGGACGAGTCGATGCGCGAGATCGAAATAGCCAAAAAGGATGGCAGGGACCGTGCCGTCCGCGCGCACGAGCAGACGGTGGAGGCGCTAGACAGGATCATCGACGGCTTGCAGCGCACTGACGACTCGAAGGGCCTCTCATGAGCACAGATGCCCGCACACATGCTCTAAGGGCCGCTTCGGAAGCCAAGCGCGCGGACACCCTGGCACGTGCCCGTCGCGCGATCGTTGCGCTGGAGAGCCGCGGAGAGAGGATCAATTTCAACTCTGTCGCAGCGGAGGCCAAGGTTTCAACGGGATACCTGTACCGGCAGCCAGACCTGCGACGTGCCATCGCTGATCGACGGCGCAGTCCGGCGCAGAGCATTACTGCGTCCGCCCGGGTGTCAGCCCGCACCAGTTCCGCAGACGCCAAGAAACTCGCAATCGCGACCGCCGCGCTTAAGCGTCTACACGCTGAGAATCAGGCCCTCCGCAAGGAAAATGCCCTGCTCCGCGGTGACCTCGCCCAGGAGCGCCGACGCCACGTACGGTGATGATCAGAGGCGGGTGGCCGCGTTGGGCTGGAAATGGCGCGCTCGGCAGTCGATGACTTCGTCTCGAACTGTCATCGCCTATCGTGAGGCGGGTTCGGATCGTTCCCTGGCGCGATAGTGTCCGAATCTCTAATCTGGCCGTCTTGACCATGGATGGTCACTTCGCCACCACCGGCGTTCCGTACGATCGATCGAGCACGGTGGATCGCTTCAGCCTGAGTCTCGGTGTGGGCACTTGAACGAGACGCACCGGGTGCACGCACATCCCAACCCCCGTTCGGGTTCGGCACTACATTACGGCGGTTGTCACTGGCCATCAAATCTCCTTACGCGGATCACAGAACGGGTGGGCTTCCGATCAGTTAGTCACGCCAATCGAAAGAGCGATGCAGGCTGGCCCGAGCACAACGAGCACGGCGAGACCTTTCACCGCATTTCCGCACGCTTGGAACTTGCGGTTTGCAAGCGCAGAGAGGTCGACGACCTGCTGCCAGGCGTCCATGCTTGCATCAACTGTCCGGACATGGTCAGCCAATTGTTCCGCACTTGTCCCGATGAGCGACGGCCAGGCGAAGCGATTCGGGCCGGCGTACTGAACGCCCTTCTGCGGGCCGACGGCGCGCACCATCCAGAAAACGGTCCATGCGACCGCGAGAAGCGTCGCCCCTGCGAGAGCACCGACGACCGGGGCCCAGGGGCATCCGTCTCGCAGCGCATTCGCGATGGTCTTCACGTTGGCCGTTAGTGCGCTGAGGACGATGCCAAGCCCGGCCGTGAGGAGAGTTGCCTTGGTGTCGGCGAAGCGAACCCAGTTCGCGATCTGGTCCAGCGCCTGGAACGCTCCGTCCCCACGATCGGCATCGGCGACAGTCGATGGCGCGATGCGCGCTCGGCTACGCCGCACGTGGCTGGAACCCTTCAACTGGCCAGCGGCGCGTAATTCGCCACTCTGTGAATGCGGCGAGCCAGTGCGCAGCCCAAGCGGTAGCGGTCGCGGCGGTATGTGCTGACTTCCAGTCGCTTCGGTCTGCGATGCAGAGGTTGCCGTTCAAATACAAGTGTTCCGACGGCACCCATCCCTTGCCAGCGTTGACGCCCAGGCGACCTCCCTTGAGTACTTTGACGATAGGGAGCCCTTCGTCATACCTAAGGAACACCCCGATGGTGAACGTTCCTCGACCAGTATTGATGTCACCGATCCAACAGGGAGGGAGCCCGTCGCTGGGAGGCATGAATGCAAATCCTGGGAACGCGTGTTTCATCGCCCCCACGTGGCGACCAATCGCCTCAGAGTTCTGCCACCAAGGCGCCGAATCTGCCTCGACGTCAAGGGGCTCTTCCTCACCTCCGTGGAAGGTGTGAGTTGCTACGGGAGTTACAGATCGATGGGTAGCGTGAATGTATCCGCCGCCACTCTCCTGCGTGACTCCGTCAATAACCACCTGGCCATCCATGGCGATATAACGGGGCACGTCAATACCGAAATGACCCAACAGCGTGGCGATGCTCATCAGGAATTCCTTACTTGATCGCAATTCGAGAGGTTGGAGTGCCGTTGAGTTGGGCCAAGACCCCGGGAATCAAGGGCAAGGTCCGCCGCCAGTGGTACTCGTAGAAGTGGTAGGATTTACGTTGACCGTCGCGTTCGTACTGCTTCGGGGAATCCGGATGCTTCTGGAGATAGTCATACGCCGGCAACAGATCTCGCAACCCCTCGCCGACGATTATCTCCCAGGACTTGGCCTTCTTTTCACACTTCGCGGCAAAGTTTGCGGCAAACCCGAGGGGGTTGATCTCGCTGCCTTCGCCGCCGCCGCTTCGTACGAATGTTGTCTGCCCGTAATCGAGCCCGGCTCGGGCCTGCACTCGTGCCATTCCACGGTCGACTAGACGGCGATTTACCTCGTTCTCAACGCCGTCGAGAGCGAACGCGCAGGCGGACAGTGCCATCGCGGGTCTTCGATCTTGCGCGTGATAGCGGTCTGAGGGTGGGGCTCGTGGCCCTGCGGCAGGCTGGGTGTTCTCTACGCATCCAGCAGGCAGGACCACGAGCGTGTTCAAGGCTACGGCCGATGTCGATCCGGCGACGACGTTGTTCAATCTCCCGGGGTACCGGGTGCTGTCAGTGACTCGCGATGCGGGCGGGACTCGGCAGGTGCTGATCGAGGCTGGCGTGGTCGAGGCAGCGTGCCCGGGTTGCGGGGTGCTTACCTCGCGGGTGCATCAGCGGACGGTGCAGCGGGTGCGGGATGTGCCGTTCGACGGGCCGGTCGAGGTGCTGTGGTCCAAGAGGCGGTGGCGTTGCGCCGAGCGGTTGTGCCCACGGACGACGTTCACGGAGCATACCGAGCAGGTGCCGCCGCGGGCGCGGCTGACGACACGGCTGAAGGAACGGCTGGTGGCGGCGCTGTCCGGTGAGGTCCGGGCGGTGGACCGGGTCGGCGCCGAGTACGGGGTGACCTGGCCGACCGTGATGCGGCAGCTGACCGCGGCCCATGCTGCCCGGGCCGCGGCCGAGCAGTTCCGGCCCCGACCGGTGGCCTCGTTGGGGATCGATGAGCACCGGTTCCGCACGGTGCGCTGGTTCCGCGATGAGGCCGGTGCCTGGAAGCGGATCGAGCCGTGGATGACCACGTTCACCGACCTGGCCACCGGGCAGGTCCTGGGCGTGGTCGATGGCCGCGACAGCGCAGCAGTCAAGACGTGGTTGCGGACTCGGCCGCGATGGTGGCGTCACCGTGTGCGGACGGTCGCGATTGACCCGTCCGCGGCGTTCCGGTCTGCCGTACGGTCCTGGTTGCCCAAGGCCAGGGTCGCCGTGGACCACTTCCACCTGGTCAAGCTCGCCAATGACGCCCTGACCAAGGTGCGGCGGCGGGTGTCCTGGGACCGGCACGAGCGCCGCGGTCGAGGCACCGACCTGGCCTGGGCGCACCGCCTGCTGCTCCTACGCGGCTACGACACCCTCTCCAACCGTGCCCGGGAGCGGCTGAACGCCGTTCTGGCACAGGATGATCCGGCCCAGGAGATCAGCGCCGCGTGGGGTGTGAAGGAACAGCTGCGCCGTGTGCTGGCGGCCAGCAGCATCGCCGACGCCAGCGCCGAGCGGGCCACGTTCAACCAGTACGTGTCCTGGGCCGCGATGCCCGAGACGACCCGGCTGAAGAAGACCATCGACACCTGGTGGGCCGCGATCAAGGTGTTCATCCAGACCCGTGCGACCAACGCTCGCACCGAAGCCGCGAACGTCACAATCAAGAACATCAAGCGAGCAGGTCGCGGATACCGCTCACACACGAACTACCAGTGCCGCATCATGCTCTACAACGCCGCCCGAAGCGCGGCATGAACACCGACGTCACGCTGAAAGTCGAAGAGCCGCCATCGCCGCGGTGGTGCTCGGGTCTCCCGGGCTGAACCCCGCGAATAGGCCGTCGCCGCGGAGCCCGAGTGGGTGGCCGCCGAACAACGTCACGACCTCGATGAAGCCCGAAAGGATGGCGTGCGCCAGGTCAACAACCTCGTCTTGGTCGTCCCAGAACGTACGTCCGGTGAAGTTGGTCAGATCGATAAATGCGGCCACCATCGGTGCCGTGCGTCTGTCGCCCACGCTGAGCGCCTCGTAGTCAGGGTGACCGAGACCTTTTGGCTCAAGAGCCGATTCCCGGCTCATCGACATTTCGATGCGCGACGACCGTGCCTGACGGCGCTGGAAGTCTTCGAGCACAGTCGCTCCGAACTGAGCCGCGCTGTAGTTGCTCATCTATCCCCTCCCCTCCCACTCCAGCAGCCGAAGGGCTGACCAAAGCAGCGTAGTCAACGGCACTGACAACGACCAGACGACGAAAGTCCCCCGGCACTAACGTCGTCGGCGAACCCACCCGCCGGGTGGCCTACCAACCGCGATCCACCGCTTGTACCAGCGCTTCACTGTGACGTTGCACGCCGAGCCGCACACGTGCCGGTCACGCCACACCCACGCGGCGCCCGAAGCGATCGGCTCATCGCAGACCACGCACGGTTCGCCCCCGGTCGCACGCCCCTCAGGGTGATTCAGGCCCGCGTAGAAGGGGCTGCTGTCCGGTGTTGGGTCATCCCCGGACAGCAGCAGGTCCAAGTCGGATGAGTCGCCTCCGCCGCCTGGGGTGATCGCCTGGAGGAAGTCGTGCTCGGTCATCACCTCGATCGGCTGCCCTGCGTCCTTCAACGCGAACGCCTTCGTCACCCGGGCGGTCGTGGTCGCGTCCGGGGAGAACGTCGCCGGGTTCAGGTCGCCCGCGACAAGCACGTGGGTGCGTTTGGTGACGTTCTTCTCCGGGACCCCACCGGCCGCGGCGACCTGCTCCCAAGCCTCCTGTCGGCGCATGGACGCGAGAGTCCCGGTGAACACGACGACCTTCTCGAACAGTGGCCCATCAGGATCGGCGTCCGGGTTGCCGTCAGGGGCGACCAGGCCGTTGTTCGGCGGGTTCCACCGAGCCGCGACGTACAGGCCCGACTCGATGTGCCCGATCCGCAGCCGGTGCGTCGCTGCGAACTCCTCCAGCGATCCGGAGCCTGTCCGGGCGACCATGGCAGTCATGACCGTGGCAGCAGCCCACGCATCGGCGGTCGCGTCATGGTGTGCGAGCAACTCCACCCCGCAGGCGCGCATGATGAACGGCAACCGGTAGGAGTGCAGGTCGAACACTCGCCTGGCCGACAGCAGAGTGCACAGGAAGTCGATCGACGGCCACGGCAGTCCTTCGGCGATGCACGCCTCCCGCAGCACCGACAGGTCGAACGCGGCGTTGTGCGCGACGACGACGTCCTCGCCGATGTACTCGGTGATCTGGGCCAGCGACTCACCCCAACCCGGAGCCGCGACCACATCGCCCGGGCCGATGCCGTGCAGTCGGGTGTTGAACGCGTCGAACCAGTTGTGCGCCACGGGTGGCCGGATCGTCCACCCGTGTGCGTCTACCGCCCGGCCGTCGCGCACCTTCGTGAGCCCGACCCGACACACGCTCGCGCGCGAGTGGTTGGCCGTCTCGAAGTCCAGCGCGGTGAAGTTCAGGCTCATGCCTGCACCGGCAACGGATGCACCGTGGCGGCTTCCACGAACGCTGGCGGCAACAGCCGCGGCTGATCATCGGCCGGGGTCAGGTAGGCGCGCTGCAAGCGGAGCCCGTCCAACCGCAGCCATGCTGTCCACGTCGCGCGGAGCACGTTCGCCAGGTCGAGCGCCGTCACGCATCGTTCCGTGCCGGGAAGGGTCGGCCAGTCCGGCTCCACCAGCGGGCGGCCCTTGCCACGAGAGGCGACCTCCGCCTGGAACTCCCCTGCCAAGCGGGCCAACTCATCGGTGACCGCTCCGCGAAGGACCGCGGCACCAACGGGCGCCGCTCCCACTCGCGCTAACGCCGGGAAGTCGCCGGGTGTGCGGTCTGTGGTGAACACGTACCGCTCGGCAATCATCACGCCGAGCCGCTCCGAAAGTTTCTCGGTGTCTCCGGAGAACGTCACAGCGTTTGTGTTCTCTGCCCACGTCGCGCTGTCCTGCGAGACCAGCCACACAGAGACCGACTCATCGACCTGAACATCTACAACCGCGAATCCCAGCACCACAGCCCCCTGTGACGACCTTCGAGGCGGGCTCCGTCGCCCGCTCGACAGGAGCCGTATCGCACGCCGTCACGTCCCCCTGGAGACGTGACGGCGTGCGAGGACGACCCCTCTGAGTCGGGGTGACAGGATTTGAACCTGCGGCCCTTGCGTCCCAAACGCAATGCGCTACCAAACTGCGCCACACCCCGTGGCTGACGATGACGACATGTCATCACCGTCCTGACCTGCACGTACCTACCACACACTAGAGGTAAGATTCGAACCGGCGGCCTTCCGCTCCCAAAGCGGACGCGCTACCAAGCTGCGCCATACCCCGTGGACCGAGCTCGTCCCAGGGCGAGTTGGGACCGGCTCGTTCGGGGCAGTAGGCTAACGCCCCGCACGACCTGCTCCGCAGCGGGCATCGCTCATGGGCGAGGTCGTGCACGCGGGTGTAGCTCAATGGTAGAGCCCCAGTCTTCCAAACTGGCTACGCGAGTTCGATTCTCGTCACCCGCTCCATCACGGCCGACACGCCCGGCGGACACGCCGTCGCGATGGCGCCCTGGCGACGCCGCTCACTCCGCCTTTCCGGGCCGTACGCCTCGTCATCCCTTCCGCATCGCGGCCTGAGGTCTCGACGTCGGTGCGCTCGTGTGCATAGGTTCGCATCAGTCGCCCGGTGAAGAGCCGGGCATGACTCCGGCTCCGACCGGTGCTGATACGAGGAGTGATCTCATGGGTCTTCTGGACGACGCCAAGGACAAGCTCGGCGGCGACAAGCTGCAGGACGCTGTCGAGAAGGGTGGCGACTTCGTCGACGAAAAGACCGGCGGTGAGCACGCCGACAAGATCGACCAGGCTCAGGACTTCGCCAACGACAAGCTCGGTGGCGGCGACGCCGGCCAGGGCGAGGCTCCGCAGCAGTGACCTACGGCGGCTGACTCAGCTCGGCCGCTGACGACGAAGGGCCGAGGACGGGTGTCCTCGGCCCTTCGTCATGCTCGGCCACTCCCCCGGTGGCGACCGACCAGGTCGGTGCTGTCTGCTCGATCTGCGCTAGTCGCGCCACACGACGACGACCGCGCGGTCGTCGTCCTCACCGGCCATCGCCGCAGCGCAGATGCGGTCGGCCATGCCCGGGCCGTCACCCACGGCACGGTCGGCGGCGCCGAGCATGTGGTCCACGCCCTGGGCGAGATCGGCGTCGCGGTCCTCGATCACACCGTCGGTGTAGAGCAGCAGCGCGTCACCGCGCTCCAGCCGCCCCTCGACGCGCTCGAACTGGGCCAGGTCACCGTCGAGCACCCCGAGCAGGACGCCGTCCGTCCCCTCGATGGGCGTCCACTGACCGGAGCCGGCGTGGTAGTGCACAGCAGCGGGATGACCGGCCGACCCCACGTCGTACGCGCCCGTCCGCAGGTCGACCGAGACGTGCACCGCCGTCGCGAAGCCCTCGGACCAGCCCTGACGCAGCAGGTAGCTGTTGGCGGCCGGCAGGAACTGAGCGGGCCGCGTGGCGTCGAGGAGGCTCGCGAACGCACCGGAGAGCATCAGCGACCGCGTGCCGGCCTGCAGACCCTTGCCGGACACGTCGACGAGCGCGAGGTCGAGCTGGTCGCCGCCCTTGCCGGCGACCAGGAAGTCACCGGAGAAGGCGTCGCCGAACGCGGGCTGGATGCTGCTCTCGGCGTGCCACCCGGACGGGAGGTCGGTCGGAATGCGCCCGAGCTCGCGCAGCCGGTCGCGCAGGTCGACCAGCATCGAGGCACCCGCTGACGGCGAGATGCCGAGGTGTGCCCGACGACGGTCGACCGCGACCAGCAGGAGCATCACGACACCGAGCGCCGCCAGCAGGGTCGGCGAGGTCGGGTCGTCCTGGGCCGTGGCCGCGGTCAGCACCAAGGAGGCGCCGGATGCTGCGAACACGATGTACATCTGCACGGCGTGCAGGAACAGACCGGCCGCGACGACGACCGGGACGATGGGGGCGTACGAGACCTGCGAGGGCCAGGTGAGCATGCCCACCGATGTGGCCGCGATCAGCACCAGGAGCCCGACGACCGCCGCGCGCTGGGTCGTCGGGACCGGCCCGTCGACTGCGCGTCGTACGGGCCGGGCAATCCGCCGTGGGGCGGTCGTCACATCAATGGCCACGACGGAAAGTTATCCGCGGAAAATCAGGCCTCCCGGATACTTTTACCGTTTCCTTAACACGCTCATCCCTGATCCATGCACTTGAGCGCGGTATAACCTCTCAGGGCGCGTCAGGCAAAGACTTGTCCTGCTCGTACGCCTCCACCATGTCGATGCGGCGCTGGTGGCGCTCCTCTCCCGTGAACTCGGTCGAGAGGAAGGCCGAGACCATCTCCTTGGCGGTCTCCTCATCACTGAAGCGGCCACCGATCGAGATGATCTGCGCGTTGTTGTGCTGACGAGCCAGCTGCGCGAGCTCGGCGTTGCAGCACAGGGCCGCCCGCACACCCGCGACCTTGTTGGCCGCCATCTGCTCACCGTTGCCGGAGCCGCCGAGCACGATGCCGAGCGAGCCCTCGTCGCCCGCGACGCCCTCGGCCGCGCGCAGCACGAACACCGGGTAGTCGTCCAGGGCGTCGTACTCCAACGGCCCGTGGTCGACGACCTCGTGCCCCTGCTCCCCCAGCCAGGCCACCAGGGCCCGCTGCAGCTCGTACGCCGCGTGGTCGCCGCCGATGTGAACTCGCACCGTGTGCGCTCCTTCGTCCTCGAGCGGGGCCGGTCATCGCCGCGGCCCTCACAACCGCTCATCCTGCCACCGGTGGCCTGTGTCACGATGCCCGGGACGAACCCGTCGCCACCGCTCGAGAGCACCCTGGAGCCCACCTGTGCCTGGAAAGAACCTCACCCGTGAGGAGGCGCGGACCCGCGCCGACCTGCTGGCCGTCGAGTCCTACGACGTCACCCTCGACCTGACGACCGGTCCGGAGACGTTCTCGACGCGTTCGGAGGTGACCTTCGGGGCGCGTACGGCCGGCGCCGAGTCGTTCATCGACTTCATCGGCGACTCCGTCCAGAGCATCACCCTCAACGGTGAGTCGCTCGACCCTGCAACGCATTTCGCGGACAACCGCATCGCGCTGCCCGGTCTGCAGGAGTCCAACGAGCTGGTGATCGAGTCGACCGGTCGCTACATGAACACCGGTGAGGGTCTGCACCGGATGGTCGACCCGACCGACCAGGAGGTCTACCTCTACACGCAGTTCGAGGTCGCCGACTGCCGCCGCATGTTCGCGGTGTTCGAGCAGCCCGATCTCAAGGCGACGTTCCGGTTCACGGTGACTGCGCCGCAGCGCTGGGAGGTCATCAGCAACCAGCCGGCGCCCGAGCCGGTGGCCGCGCAGGGGTCGTACACCAACCCCAAGGGCGAGCAGGAGCCGACGGCCACCTGGGCGTTCGAGCCGACCGAGCGCATGAGCTGCTACATCACCGCGCTGGTCGCCGGTCCGTACGACGTCGTGCGCGACGAGGTGCAGACCCGCAACGGCACGGTGCCGCTGGGTGTCTACTGCCGCAAGTCGCTGCGCCCCTACCTCGACGCCGACAACATCTTCGACTGCACCAAGAAGGGCTTCGCGTTCTTCGAGGAGGAGTTCGACCAGCCCTACCCGTTCAGCAAGTACGACCAGCTGTTCGTGCCGGAGTACAACGCCGGTGCCATGGAGAACGCCGGGTGCGTGACCTTCACCGAGGTCTACGTCTTCCGCGCCAAGGTGTCCGACGCGATCGTCGAGCGGCGCGCGCTGACGATCCTGCACGAGCTGGCGCACATGTGGTTCGGCGACCTGGTCACCATGCAGTGGTGGGACGACCTGTGGCTCAACGAGTCGTTCGCCGAGTGGGCCTCGACCACCTGTCAGGCCGAGGCCACCCAGTGGGAATCGGCCTGGACGACGTTCGGCACGGCCGAGAAGGCCTGGGCCTACAACCAGGACCAGCTGTCCTCGACCCACCCGATCGCGGCCGACATCACCGACCTGGAGGCGGTGGAGGTCAACTTCGACGGCATCACCTACGCCAAGGGCGCCTCGGTGCTCAAGCAGCTGGTGGCCTACGTCGGACGTGAGCCGTTCGTCGCCGGTCTGCGCACCTACTTCGCCAAGCACAAGTGGGGCAACACCACGCTGCGTGACCTGCTGGTCGAGCTGGAGGCGACCTCCGGCCGCGACCTGAGCCAGTGGTCGCAGCTGTGGCTGGAGACCGCCGGCGTCAACACCCTCATCCCCCACGTCGAGACCGACGCCGACGGTGTCATCACCTCGGCGTCGATCGAGCAGACCGCGACCACCGAGCTGCCGACCCTGCGGCCGCACCGCCTGGCCGTCGGCCTGTACGCGCTGGAGGGCGAGTCGCTGGTGCGCACCGACAGCGTCGAGGTCGACATCGACGGCGCCGGCACCGAGCTGCCGCAGCTGGTCGGCAAGCAGAAGGGCGACCTCCTGCTCGTCAACGACCAGGACCTCGCCTACGCCAAGATCCGGCTCGACGAGCAGTCCCTGCGTACGGTCCTGGACCACCCGCGGGCGCTCACCGACTCACTCCCCCGCGCGCTGGTGCTCGGCGCGGCCTGGGACATGACGCGGGACGCGCAGATGCCCGCGCGCGACTTCGTGTCACTCGGCCTCGCCACGCTGCGTGAGGAGACCGACTCCAACCTGCTGCGCTCACTGCTCGGTCAGGTCGGGGTCGCGGCCGCGCGCTACGTCGCACCGCAGCACCGCGAGGCGACGCTGGCCGAGATCACCAGCACGCTGCGTGGCCTCGCCGTCTCGGCCGCCCCCGGCAGCGACGCCCAGCTGCAGCTGGTCCAGGCGTTCGCGGCCGAGGCCAGCAGCGACGAGGACGCCGCCTACCTGCGCGCCCTGCTCGACGGCACCAGCACGCTCGCCGGCCTCGAGGTCGACACCGAGATGCGCTGGACCCTCCTCACGGCGCTCGCCGCGACGGGCCACGCCGACGAGGAGATGATCGCGGCAGAGCAGCAGCGGGACGCCACCGCGACTGGCTCGGAGCGGGCTGCCCGCGCCCGCGCCGCACGTCCGACGCCGGAGGCCAAGGCCGAGGCCTGGCGTCTGGTCGTCGAGCGCGACGACGCGCCCAACCAGACGCTGCGCGCCATCGGCATCGGGTTCCAGACGGTGCACGACCTCGAGCTGCTCGCGCCGTACGTCGAGAAGTTCCACAACGCGATCGCCGACGTCTGGGCGACGCGGACGACGGCCACGGCCGGGTCGATCGCAACGCTGATGTACCCGCTGCCCCTGGCCGACCAGGGTCTGCTCGACGCCTCGGAGCAGTGGCTGACCGACCACGCCGACGCCTCGGCCGGTCTGCGTCGGGTCGTGGCCGAGAACCGCGACTCGGTACGCCGGGCGCTCGCCGCTCAGGCGTGCGACGCCGCGCGCGACTGACGACGCCGTACGACGCCGACGGGCCGGGCGAGGACCTCCTCGCCCGGCCCGTCGGCGTACGGCTCAGCGCTGCGGCTGCTTCTGGGTGACGTTGCGGATGAGCCGCTTGGCACGACGCGAGGTCATGACCTCCTCGAGGCTGACCGGCTCACCGTCCGGGCCGGCCAGGGGGAGCCGCCAGTTGGGGTACTCCTCGTCGGTGCCGGGCTGGTTGATGATGCGCACATCGCCGACGAGGTCCGGCACAGCGACGCCGATGAGCTTGGCCGGGCTCCAGGTGAGGTAGCGGTAGAGCGCGCCCACCTGCTCCTCGACGGTGGCCTTCGCAGGCAGCAGGTTGCGCTGGCGCAGCTCGGCCAGCACCGCCTCGCGCTGCTCGTCGTCAGCAGCCTTCTCCTCCTCGACCGGTCGGGTCAGCAGACCCAGCTGGTCGCGTACGCGGATGTGCTCACCGTCGAGGTAGCCCGCGGTCGGCGGCAGGTCGTGGGTCGTGACGCTCGCCAGGCACAGCTGGCGATAGCTCTCGGCCGGTCGCGGAGCGACGCCGTCCTCGCGCTCGAACCACAGGATCGACGTACCGAGCAGGCCACGGTCGGCGAGGTAGTCGCGCACCCAGTCCTCGACCGTGCCGAGGTCCTCACCGATGACGAACGCACCGGCCCGGTGCGCCTCGAGGGCGAGGATGCCCACGAGGGCCTCGTGGTCGTACCGCACGTACGTGCCCTCGGTCGCCGGGCGCCCCTTGGGCACCCACCACAGCCGGAACAGCCCGAGGATGTGGTCGACCCGCAGGCCGCCCGCGAGGCGCAGCGTCGTCCGCAGCATGTCGCGGTAGGGCGCGTAACCCTGCTCGGCGAGGCGGTCGGGTCGCCACGGCGGCTGGCTCCAGTCCTGGCCGAGCTGGTTGTAGTCGTCGGGCGGGGCGCCGACGCTCACACCCTGCGCGAGGACGTCGGCGAGCGCCCACCCGTCGGCACCGCCCGGGTGTACGCCGACGGCCACGTCGTGGATGACGCCGAGGGACATGCCCGCCGCGGTGACCTCGCGCTGGGCGTCGGCGAGCTGGCTCTGCACGATCCACTGCAGCCAGCAGTGGAACTCGACCTCGTCGGCCAGCCGGTCACGCTCGGCGGCGACAGCGTCGCTGCGCGGGTCACGCAGCTCGGCCGGCCAGGTCTCCCACGGGAGCCCACGGTCGATGACCAGCGCGCACCAGGTGGCGTAGTCGACCAGGCCCTGACCCTCGCGCTCGCAGAACTCCTCGAAGTCACGGCGCCGGCGGTGGGTGCGCTCCTGACGGAACACCATGCGCAGCGCGGCTTCCTTGGCCTCCCAGGTGCCGTCGCGGTCGAGGTCGGCCAGGCCGTTGAGCCGCCGCGCGTCGTCGCCGTGCCACTCGATCATCTGGTGCTCGGCCGCCGAGAGGTAGCCGACCTCGGGGACCTCCTCGACCCGGATGTACATCGGGTTGACGAACCTGCGCGAGGTCGGGAGGTAGGGCGAGGGCTCCATGGTCGCGACCGGCTCAGCCGCGTGAACCGGGTTGATCAGGACGAAGTCCGCACCCTGCCGCGCGGCCCAGGTGCCGAGCTCGGCGAGGTCAGCGGCGTCGCCCAGACCCCAGGAGCGCTCGGAGCGTACGGAATACAGCTGGGTCGTCAGACCCCAGGCGCGGGAGGTGCGCAGCGCCTCGGGCAGCTGCAGCCGACGCGGCGTGACGATGACCGGGGCGGTGGCCTCGTCCTCGCCGTAGGTCACGTGCAGGGTGTGGTAGCCGAGCGGCAGGTCACCCGGGAGCTCCAGGGTCGCCTCACCGGTGAGGACGCCGTCGATCTCGCGGGGCTCGACGACATGATCGACCTGCGCGACCTTGCGCTCGTCACCGTCCTCGAGGCGGATCAGCGCGGTGATGTCGGTGCCCTCGGGGACGTGCACCGAGACCCACGGCGTCCACCCGTGCCGCAGCACGACGACCCGCGGGAGCACCCTGCGCCACGTCTCGTCACGTCGGTCGTCCAGCGACTGCTGCGCCGCCTGCACCGTGGAGGCGTCGACGTCCAGGGCCCCGAGGACCGTGCGGATCGTCTCGTCGCTGACCCGGACGTGGTTGCCCTTCCAGTCCCAGTACTCGGTCGCGACGCCGTAGGAACGCGCGAGATCCTGAAGCGGAGAAGAGGCAGCGTGAGACACGGATCCTGCTTTCGAGGACGGGCGAGCGTGGGATGCCTCGAGTGTCGCAGAGCACCCGCCCGGGCGCGAGGCTGGCCGACGTACGCCGACCGGTTTTGCCCACCTGTCGGCGCGGTTGCGAGGATGCCCGAATGGATTGGGACTGGCTGCTCGGATCACCCCTGAAGATCGCCTGCATCGTCGTGGGCGCGATCCTCGTTCGCTGGCTCGCCCACCGCGCCATCCAGCGTGCGGTAGCGGCGATGGAGGAGCGCCCGAGCCGTCCGCAGGCCGGGCGCGCCGGGCGCGTGCTGTGGCAGGCGGCCGGCCTCGACAGCCAGCGGCGTCACCAGCGGGCGGCGACGATGGGCTCGATCCTGCGGTCGATCACGACGATCGTGGTGTTCACGATCGCGGCCCTGACCGTGCTGGCCGAGCTCGGTGTCGACATGCGCCCGTTGCTCGCCTCCGCCGGTGTCGTCGGCGTCGCGATCGGCTTCGGCGCTCAGAGCCTGGTCAAGGACTTCCTCTCGGGCATCTTCATGATCGCCGAGGACCAGTACGGCGTCGGTGACGTCATCGACACCGGTGAGGCGATCGGCACGGTCGAGGAGGTCTCACTGCGCATCACCCGGCTGCGCGACGCCAACGGTGTGGTCTGGTACATCCGCAACGGCGAGATCATCCGGATCGGCAACCGTTCGCAGGGCTGGTCGACGGCGCTGGTCGACATCCCCGTCGCGTACGACCAGCCGGTCGAGAAGGTCCTGCGGGTGCTGCGCGACGTCGTGGCGACCCTGGACCACGAGTCGCCCTGGAAGGAGCGCCTTCTGGAGACGCCGGAGGTCGCCGGCGTCGAGTCGGTGACCGGCGGAGTCATGACCGTACGCGTCATCGCCAAGTGCGCCCCCAACGAGAACTTCTCGGTGTCGCGCGAGCTGCGCGAGCGCTCCAAGGTCGCGCTCGACCTGGCGGGCATCCGCGGGCCGGGCTTCTCGGCGTACGGGCCGGACAGCAGCGCCCCCTGAACGCGTGCTGCACCGGCTGACAGACTGGCCGGCGTGACTTTCTACGACGAGGTCGGCGGGCACGAGACCTTCGCCAGGCTGGTGCGCGAGTTCTACAGGGGCGTCGCCGGTGACGCCCCGCTGCGCGAGATGTACCCCGAGGAGGACCTCGGTCCAGCCGAGGAACGACTGCTGCTGTTCCTGGAGCAGTACTGGGGTGGCCCGACGACCTACTCGCAGCAGCGCGGCCACCCACGGCTGCGGATGCGGCACATGCCGTTCGCGGTCACCCCTGAGCAGCGCGACCGCTGGCTGCTGCACATGATGGCCGCCGTCGACACCCTCGACCTCGACGAGTCGCACGACCTGGTGCTGCGCGACTACCTCACCCGCGCGGCGTACTCGATGGTCAACAGCCTCGACGGCACCGCTCCCGGCGGCCACTGACGGACCCGTCGGCGAACACGCTGTCGAATCGATTCGACAGCGTGCCGGCCGGCGTCCCAGACTGGACCGGTGAGCCAGACCTCCACGACGACCACAGCCCCTGCCCGCACCCTGCACAGCGCCGGCCCGGACGATGCGACCTGGTGGCGCAATGCGGTGATCTACCAGATCTACCCGCGCTCCTGGGTCGACCACGACGGCGACGGCATCGGTGACCTCCCCGGCATCGTCGAGCGTCTCCCCTACCTGCGTGATCTCGGCGTCGACGCCGTCTGGCTGTCGCCGTTCTACGTCTCACCGCAGGCCGATGCCGGGTACGACGTCGCCGACTACCGCGACATCGACCCGCTGTTCGGGTCACTCGCCGACGCCGACCGACTGCTCGCCCGCGCGCACGAGCTCGGCATCCGCGTCATCGTCGACCTGGTGCCCAACCACACCTCCGACGAGCACCCGTGGTTCCGGGCTGCGCTCGCCGCAGGCCCCGGCTCGCCCGAGCGCGAGCGCTACATGTTCCGTGACGGCCTCGGCGAGCACGGTGAGCAGCCGCCGAACAACTGGGAGAGCGTGTTCGGCGGCCCGGCCTGGACCCGCGTGACCGACGCCGACGGCACCCCCGGCCAGTGGTACCTCCACCTGTTCGACCCCAAGCAGCCCGACCTCAACTGGCAGCTGTCGCAGGTCCGCGAGGAGTTCGAGTCGATCCTGCGCTTCTGGCTGGACCGGGGCGTCGACGGCTTCCGAGTCGACGTCGCGCACGGCCTCATCAAGGAGGCCGGCCTGCCCGACTGGTCGGAGCACCTGACGATGCTCGGCTCGGGCACGGACGCTGCGGACGAGCGCCGTGCGCCCATGTGGGACCAGGACGGCGTCCACGAGATCTACCGCACCTGGCGTCAGATCCTCGACGGCTACAACGCGACCGACAGCTCGGTCGCCGACCGGGTCATGTGCGCCGAGGCGTGGGTGACGCCGGCCGAGCGCGCTGCGCGCTACGTGCGGCCCGAGGAGTTCCACCAGGCGTTCAACTTCGACTTCCTCGAGACCTCATGGACTGCCGCCGCGCTGCGTGCGGTGATCGAGTCGTCGTACGCCGCCAACGACTCCGTCGGCGCGCCGACCACCTGGGTGCTGTCCAACCACGACGTCGTCCGTCACGCCTCCCGCCTCGGCCTCAGCGCGACCGACAAGCGACCCAACGGCATCGGTGTCGGCGACCCGCAGCCCGACGCCGAGCTGGGTCTGCGGCGCGCACGAGCCGCGACCGCGCTGATGCTCGCGCTGCCCGGCGGCGCCTACCTCTACCAGGGCGAGGAGCTCGGCCTGCCCGACCACACCCAGATGCCCGACGAGGCCCGCCAGGACCCGACGTGGGAGCGCTCGCAGCACACCGAGCGTGGTCGCGACGGCTGCCGGGTGCCGATGCCGTGGGAAAAGGCTTCTCCTGCTTACGGATTCGGCCCGTCGGAACACACCTGGCTGCCGCAGCCCGAGTCGTACGCCGACCTCGCCGTCGACCAGCAGGACGGCGTCGACGGCTCGACGCTGGAGCTCTACCGCTCGATGCTGCGGCTGCGCCGTGAGCTGCGTCTGGGCGAGGGCTCGCTGGACCTGGTCGGCGACGGCGACGTCGTGACGCTGGTCAACACGACACCGGACGGCGGCGCCGTGCGTGTCATCACCAACCTGGGTACGACGGCCGCTCCCCTGCCGGACGATGCCGAGGTGCTCCTCACGAGCGGACCGGTCGTGGACGACGCACTCCCGACCGACACCACCGTCTGGGTGCGCTGACGCTCAGCCCTGTGCGTCCTGCGCCGCCACCTCGGCGGGTGAGCGCAGGACGCAGAACTGGTTGCCCTCGGGGTCGCTCATCGTGACCCAGCCGCTGCCGGGGCCGTAGATGCCCCGGCGGTCGGCGACGACGGTCGCGCCCTGCTGCTGCAGCCAGTCGACCTCCTCGTCACGAGGGCGCTCGCGCGGACGCACGTCGAGGTGAATGCGCTTGGCGGGCAGCTCGGCGTCCGGGACCTGGATGAACAGGAGCGTGTGCCCCGACTCGCGGTCGTGGATCGGGCACTCCTCGTGGCCGGGCTCATTGGGGTCGTCGGGGTTCATCTCGTAGTCGAGGACGACGCGCCACCACTCGCTGAGGTTGTAGGCGTCATGGCAGTCGATGGTGGTGTGCGACACGAAGACGGACATGCCCGTCAACGTAGTTCGCGCCCCGACCGCGGGCCATGCGTTTTCGGCGCCTCAGCGCACCAGGACGTGCCCGAGAGGCGTCGACACGCGGTACCAGCGCGCTGCCGTGAACACCTGCGCAGTGTCGCCGGCGAGGAAGCCCAGCACGTGGCCGGCGAACGCCACACCGGCCGGCAGCCCGTCCGCACCACCCGAGAGGGGCACGGCTCGGCCCCAGACCCGCTGGCGCAGCGCGTCGACCGCCGCGGCACCCGAGCCCTCCGGCGAACCCTGCGCGACCTCCGAGATGCCTTCTGCCGCAACCTTCTTCAGCGTCGCGACCTCCACCTCACCGACGGGCGACCACCCCGCGCGGGGCGGTGTCATGGCTGCCCAGCCGGCGCGTACGGTCATCGGCGGCACCTCGACGTCGAGACCGTCGGTGCCGTCGAGACGCGCGAGCCGGTCAGCGACTGCGGACAGGGGTACGACGGTGTCGACGTCCGAGGGCTGCGCCAGTGGGAGCACCCGCAGACCCACGACGGTGCCGTCGTTCATGAGGCCGCGCCCCCGCAGCACACCCACCCAGACGGCCAGCGCCGTGCCCGTCGCCTGCAGCCGGACGCCGCCGTCGGCGTCGAGCGACCGGGCCCGAGCGATGTAGGTGCCGAGGTCGGCGCGGGTGTCGGTGTCGGCGAGACGCAGCGCGCTCATGCGTGACCGCTGGGGCGACGTCGGAGGTCGACCGGCGGCGCCTCGTACTTGTGCAGCAGGGCCCGGTCCTCGTCGCTGATCCGCAGCGGACGCTGAGACTCCATGTCGAAGGCGACCTGGGTGCTCTCGGCAGCGGCGTAGACCTCGGCGTCGTCGGCGCGGGAGTCCTTGACCTCGTAGGAGATGTCGAACGACGCACCGGAGAGCTTGCTGACCCACAGCGCGATGACGACCGGCTCGGGGCGGTACTTCAGCTGGCGCAGGTAGTCGATCTCGGTGCGTGCGATGAGCAGCTGCGGATGGTGGACGGTGCCGTCGTCCTGACGGAACCAGTCACGCAGAGCGAGCACGCGCGCCTCCTCCAGCAGCCGGACGAACTGGACGTTGTTGACGTGGCGCAGGGCGTCCATGTCGGACCAGCGCAGAGGGACGTCGACGGCGTACGGGCGTGAGGGCATGGTGCCCATCATCGCAAGGCGCCTCGGGCACCGATCGCTAGAGTCCCCCCGTGACTTCAGAGCAGAACCCGTCCCAGCTGGACCCCGTGGCCGACCTCCTGGAGACGCTGGACCTCCAGCCCGCCGGGCAGGCCCGCATCCGTGTCGACTCCCCCGCCGGGGACGACGCGGTCGACCTCGGTGACAACGAGGCCGACCTGTTCGTCGGCCGCAGCCAGCCGCAGCCGCACGGGCGGGTGTTCGGCGGCCAGGTGCTCGCGCAGTGCGTCATCGCCGCCGGACGCACCGTGGCCGACCAGCCCGGCGACGCCTCTCGGCCGATCCACTCCCTGCACGGCTACTTCCTGCGCGCGGGCGACTCGAACGAGCCGATCCGGTTCGCGGTCGAGCGGCTGCGCGACGGGTCGTCGTTCTCGGCCCGCCGAGTGCACGCCCTGCAGCACGGCAAGGTCATCATGTCGATGAACCTGTCGTTCCAGGTGGCTGCCGACGGCCTCGACCACCAGGCGTCGATGCCTGCTGCTCCCCCGCCGGAGCGGCTGCCCACCGCCGCCGACGAGGTCGGCGACATCGACCACCCGATGGCCCAGCACTGGGCCTACCGTCGCGCCGTCGACATCCGTCACGTCGAGGGCCCGCTCTACCTCGCACCCGGTGCGCAGGCGGCGGCCGAGCAGAAGATCTGGATGCGGGTCACCGAGCAGATCCCGGCCGATCCGCTGCTGCACGCCGCCGTCCTGGCGTACAGCTCGGACTACACGTTGCTGGAGTCGGTGCTGCGCCGTCACCGCCTCGCCTGGTCCGACCCCCGCATCCGCGCGGCCAGCCTGGACCACGCGATGTGGTTCCACCGGCCGCTGCGCGCGGACGACTGGCTGCTCTACCAGCAGGAGTCGCCCTCGGCCTCGGGCGGTCGCGGCCTGGGCATCGGCAAGATCTTCGCCGCCGACGGCACCCTGGTCGCCACGGTCGCCCAGGAGGGCATGGTGCGCATCAAGGACTGACCGGGGTACGTCGGCCCTGTCGTACGACCTCAAGCGCTTCGGCGATCTCGGCCACGACGGCATCCGCCTGTGTCTCGGGCAGCTGGGCGTAGCCGAGCAGGAGCCCGTTGGCCAGGTGCTGTGCGGCGTACGCGCTCAACGGCGCCAGCGCGATGCCGCGCGCGGCGCACTCGGCGGCCACGTCGCTGTCACGCACGGTGTCGTCGCGCCACCGGACCGCGACGTGAATGCCCGCCTCGACACCGACCAGCTCGACCTCGGGCAGGTGCTGGGCGAGGGCGGCGACCAGCCGACGGCGACGCGCGGCGTAGGTGCGTTGCGCCCGGGCGAGGTGTCGGCTCAGACCGCCGTTGCCGATGAGGTGGGCGAGAGCGTCGGACGCGATGAGACTCGCGTCGGTGCGTAACGTCGTCCCCGCGACGCGCACCGCCTCCGACATCCACGGCGGCACGACCGCCCACGCCAGACGCAGGTGTGGGGTGAGGACCTTGGACGCGGTGCCGATGTAGACCACCGACTCCTGCCCGGACGCCATCGACCGCAGCGGCCCCAGGGGCGCCGAGTCGTGGCGGTACTCGCCGTCGAAGTCGTCCTCGATGATCACGGCACCGGTCGCGCTCGCCCAGCGCAGCAGCTGCTCACGTCGCGTCACCGGCATCCGGCCGCCGAGCGGGAACTGGTGGGCGGGTGTGACGTAGACCAGCTCCTGGCGATCGAGCCGCTCGACCTGCATCCCGTGGTCGTCGACAAGTATGAGGTCGACCCGAGCGACGTTGTGCTGCAATGGGATTCGTGCCATCGGATAACCGGGGTCCTCCATGGCGGCGCTGCGCGGACGGAGCGCGTGCGTGACGGCGTGCACCGCCGCACTCACACCCGGGAAGATCACCACGTCATGCGCCTCGGTCGCGATCCCGCGCATCTGCCTCAGGTGCGCGACCAGGGCCCCCTGCAACGCCGGATGGCTCATCGGGTGGTACCAGTCGAGCTCGGGGACGCTCGCCGTCGCACTGCGCCACGCCTGCCGCCACTCACGCTCTCGGATGAGTGAGACGTCCGGTGCGCCAGGCATCAGGTTGAACCGCACGCGGTGGGGGACGTCGCGCTCCGGCCGAACGACGTTGGGGCGCAGGCGTTCTCGTGGCCTGCGCGGGGCGGCTCCGACACCCGTCGCCGACCGAGCGACGCCCTGGTCGACCACGACCGTCGCACCCGAGCCGGGCGTCGTCTCGATGATCCCGGCAGCCAGCAGCACGTCGTACGCCGACACGACCGCCGATCGCGGGACTCCCGTCTGCGCGGCGAGCGCCCGCGTGGACGGGAGCGGGTCGCCGCGGTCGAGCCTGCCGGCGGCAATCTCCTCGACCACCGCAGCGGCGATCGCCTCGGGCTCACGCCCCATGTCGGATGGGAGGTGAAGGGCGCTCGCCCGCGCTGTCCTGGCCACGTTGCGAGGATAGTGGACTCGTGCCCATGTGCTTTCTGGCCGTGACGCGCGACCGGATTTACGGTGTGATCGAGCCATGTCGATCCACATGCCTCTCGCGCCGGTCACCCTGATCGGCCACCTCGTCCGCCTCGAACCTCTCGCGCCCGAGCACCTCGACGGTCTCGTCGACGCCGTCCACGACGGCCGGATGTGGGACCGGTGGTACACCTCGATCCCTCACCCGGACGACATGGCGGCCGAGATCGAACGGCGCATCGCGCTGCAGCGCACGGGCGAGATGCTCCCGTTCACCGCTGTCCGTCAGGCCGACGACCAGGTGCTCGGGATGACGACCTACTACGACATCGACGCCTCGGTGCCTCGGCTGGAGATCGGCTACACCTGGAACCGCGAGACGGCGCACGGCACCGGCACCAACGCCGAGTCCAAGCTGCTGCTGCTGCGGCACGCCTTCGAGACGCTCGACTGCGAGTGTGTCGGCCTGCGTACGCAGTGGGTCAACCACCAGTCGCGAGCGGCCATCGAACGTCTCGGCGCCAAGCAGGACGGGGTGCTGCGCGCGAACCGCCGCTACCGCAACGGTGCCCTGCTGGACGCGGTGCTCTTCTCGATCCTGCGCGCCGAGTGGCCTGCGGTACGGGCCAACCTCGAGCACCGGCTGCGGCACCGGGTCCCCGCGCCGGCCACGCTCTGAGGCCGGACATACGACGCCCGCCGCGACCGGTGGTCAGCGGCGGGCGTCGTGCTGCTCCGGTGGAGCGCTGTCAGTCGCGCGTCAGGCGGCGGTGCGTGACGCGGTGCGGACGGGCCGCCTCCGGGCCGAGCCGCTCGATCTTGTTCTCCTCGTACGCCTCGAAGTTGCCCTCGAACCAGTACCACGCGGCGGGGTTCTCGTCGGTGCCCTCGTAGGCCAGGATGTGCGTCGCGACCCGGTCCAGGAACCACCGGTCGTGGCTGATGACCACGGCGCAGCCCGGGAAGTCCAGCAGCGCGTTCTCGAGCGAGCCGAGGGTCTCGACGTCCAGGTCGTTGGTCGGCTCGTCGAGCAGCAGCAGGTTGCCGCCCTGCTTGAGGGTGAGCGCCAGGTTGAGGCGGTTGCGCTCACCACCGGAGAGCACGCCGGCCTTCTTCTGCTGGTCCGGACCCTTGAACCCGAACTGCGAGACGTAGGCACGCGAGGGGATCTCGACGTTGCCGACCTTGATGTAGTCGAGCCCGTCGGAGACGACCTCCCACAGGTTCTTCTCGGAGTCGATGCCGCCACGGCTCTGGTCGACGTAGCTGATGTTGACGGTGTCGCCGACCTTGACCGAGCCGCCGTCGGGCTCCTCCAGACCGACGATCGTCTTGAACAGCGTGGTCTTACCGACACCGTTGGGGCCGATCACTCCGACGATGCCGTTGCGCGGCAGCGTGAAGGACAGCCCGTCGATCAGGACGCGGTCGCCGAAGCCCTTCTTGAGGTCCTTGACCTCGATGACCTGGGCGCCCAGACGCGGACCCGGCGGGATCTGGATCTCCTCGAAGTCCAGCTTCTTGGTGCGCTCGGCCTCGGCCGCCATCTCCTCGTAGCGCGCCAGACGCGACTTGGACTTGGTCTGGCGGGCCTTGGCGTTGGAGCGGACCCACTCCAGCTCCGACTTCAGGCGCTTGGCGAGCTTGGCGTCCTTCTTGCCCTGGATCTGCAGACGCTCCTGCTTCTTCTCCAGGTAGGTGGAGTAGTTGCCCTCGTAGGGGTAGAGGCGACCGCGGTCGACCTCACAGATCCAGCCCGCGACATGGTCCAGGAAGTACCGGTCGTGGGTGACGGCGAGGACGGCGCCGGCGTACGCAGCCAGGTGCTGCTCCAGCCACAGCACCGACTCGGCGTCGAGGTGGTTGGTGGGCTCGTCCAGCAGCAGCAGGTCGGGCTTGGACAGCAGCAGCTTGCACAGCGCGACACGACGGCGCTCACCACCGGACAGGACCGTGACGTCGGCGTCGCCCGGCGGGCAGCGCAGCGCGTCCATGGCCTGCTCCAGCTGGGAGTCCAGGTCCCAGGCGTCAGCCGCGTCGATCTTCTCCTGGAGCTTGCCCATCTCCTCCATGAGGGCGTCGAAGTCGGCGTCCGGCTGTGCCATCTCCTCGGAGATCGCGTTGAACCGGTCTAGGTCCTTCTTGATCTGGCCGAGGCCCTCCTCGACGTTGCCGCGCACCGTCTTGGAGTCGTCGAGCTCGGGCTCCTGCATGAGGATGCCGACGCTGTAGCCGGGAGACAGGCGCGCCTCACCGTTGGACGGCTGGTCGAGGCCGGCCATGATCTTCAGGATGGTGGACTTACCCGCACCGTTGGGTCCGACGACGCCGATCTTGGCGCCGGGGAAGAACGACATGCTGACGTCATCGAGGATGACCTTGTCGCCGACGGCCTTGCGGGCCTTGGTCATGGTGTAGATGAACTCGGCCATGCGGGGAAGGTTATCTGTGGCCGACCACCCCCGCCGAATCGAGTCCCTCAGGACGCGAGTGGTTCGACCTCGACGTAGTCCAGGTCGGCAGGAGGCGGCTGCGCACCAGCGAGCTGTTCGTCGTCGATCGGCTGCAACGGGCCGCCGTCGTACGGCGGGTGGCCGGCGCCCGCCGGCACGCCAGGGTCGTCCGCGAAACGGTCGAGGGTCGGCTGCGACTGCTTGCGGAACTGCGACCGACCCTGGCTGAGGTCGTGGCCGATGTGCTCGGCCGTGATGTCGACCGACCGCTGCGTCTCGCCGTGCTGGCCGGTGTACTCGCGGACCTTGAGCTCGCCGATCACCAGCACCGGCTCCCCCTTGTGCAGGCAGTTGAGCGCGTTGATCGCCATCCGGTTGAACGCGCTCACGTTGTAGAAGCTGGTGGCGTAGTTGACCCACGCCCCCGACTCGGGGTCCTTGCGTCGGGCGTTGACGGCGACCCGCATCGACGCGAGCGGCTCCCCCGTCTTGGTCGCGCGCATCTCGGGCTCTCCGACGAGGTTGCCGGTGATCGTCACCTGGGTCTTGAACATCGTGTCCCTCTCTCGACATGGTCACCGGCCGTGTCACCGGTTGCCGTCGATCCTGTTCGGCGCCAGCGGCACCGGGAAGAGCACCCGCACCGGCTGTGGACACTGCCGCGAAAAGGCGGGAGCTGTGGACGGCCCGAGGTCGTACGGTGACCTGCATGCTCACGCCCGTACGCCCCCGCCCCGGTTACCGTGTCGCAGTCCTCTCGCCTGCTGCGGCGCTGCCGGCACGACTGCCGGCGCCGTTCGACCTCGGGCTGCAGCGCATGCGCGACGAGCTCGATCTCGTCCCGGTCGAGTACCCGACGACACGGACGTGGGGCGCCACGCCGCAGGAGCGCGCCGACGACATCCACGCCGCCTTCGCCGACCCCGGCATCACGGTGATCATCACGAGCATCGGCGGCAACGACCAGATCAAGGTGCTGCCCCACCTCGACGCCGAGCTGATCCGCAGCAACCCCAAGCCGTTCTACGGCATCAGCGACAACACCAACCTGTGCCTGTTCCTCGACCGGCTCGGCATCGTGTCCTACTACGGCGGCACCGTCATGACCACACTCGGCCGCTTCGGCTCGACGAGCCCGCACGCCATGGAGGCATTGCGGGCCGCGCTCTTCGCGGGTGGCTGGTACGACCTGCGTCCGGCCGACGGGTGGACCGACATGGGCAAGGACTGGTCCGACCCGGCCAACCTGCGGGCGGAGCCCGAGCTGTTTCCCGGCACCGGCTGGCAGTGGCACGGCGGTGACCGCCCGGTCGAAGGGCGCCTCTGGGGCGGTTGCCTGGAGATCCTCGACTGGAACCTGCGCGCGAACCGTTGGCTGCGCCCCGACGAGGAGCACCAGGGGCGGGTGCTGTTCCTGGAGACCTCCGAGGAGATGCCGAGCGACTCCTACGTCTACGAGGTGCTGATGTGCCTCGGCGAGCGCGGGCTGCTCCAGCGGTTCAGCGCGCTGCTCATGGGCCGGCCCAAGGCGTGGGAGCTGATGCGCCCGTGCACACCCGAGGAGCGCACGGCGTACGTCGAGGCGCAGCACGCGGCCGTGCTGCGCGCCATGACGGAGTACTCCCCCGACGTCCCGGTCGTCCTGGACGTCGACCTCGGGCACACCGACCCCCAGCTGGTCGTGCCGTTCGGCGGACGCTGCCGGATCGACCCGACCGCGCAGACGATCAGCGTGGAGTACTGAGACTCAGGCACTCGCGGCGTCGAGCGCCTGACGGGTGTCGCGGTGCGCGTGCAGCACCGCCCGCACCGGGGCGACGACGTGGTCATCGGCCACTCGGGTGATCGCCGTGGTGAGCGCACGGCGCGCGGCCGCGGCCCTGCGACGTGCGGCGCGGGCCGCGATCCAGCGAGCGATCGCCGCGAGCAGCAGGCCGATCAGCACGCCGCCGAAGAGCAGGACCAGCGGCACCGGCAGCCACCCCCACCGCGGTGTGCCGACCTCGATCTGGGCCCACCCGAGCACCATGAGCACGAGCAGCCACACCAGCCCGGCGACCGCGAGCGCCGCGAACAGCCACTGCAGCGCCCCGAACACCAGCCACCACCACGGGCGGGACCCCCGCAGCGGGGTCGAGAAGACGGCCTGGTCGAGCGAGTCGACCATCGATCGGTCGGGCGGGGTCGCCGCGTCGTGCACCGACTCGGCCCACGTCGCGGGCAGGCCGGTCGACGCACCCTCGGCGAGCCGCCGCGTCGACACCTCGACGGCAGCGCGTGCCGCAGGGGTCGCCGGAGGCAGCGAGCTGCGTCCGGTGAGCACGTCGAGGTCGTTGTCGGAGATACCGGGCCGACCATCAGATCCGGGACGGTCCAGCCCGAGCCGACGCAACGGCGCCGCGCGCAGACGCGAGGTCCATCGGGTGAACGGCCAGCCGGTCTCACGCGCGGCCCGCATCCGGTAGTCGCGTTCGACGGCCTTCTCGACCAGGGGTACGCCGGCCGCCTGGCTCAGCGCGTCGACCAGCTCGGGCGTGGCCGCCTCACCCACCTCGGGCTCGCCCTCGCCGACGTACGACCGCAGGCTCGCGGCCTGCGACCGTACGTCACCCAGCAGCCGCTGCTCGGCGGCGTTCTTGGTCTGGACGACGCGGGCGAGCTCTCGCGCGAGCTCCCAGAGACCGACGCTGGTGACCGCCGACGTCGGGATCACCGTCACGTCACCGAGCCCGTCGCGGCGCATCAACGACTCCAGGTCGGCGGCGCACTCCTGGACCTGGTCCGGCGGCAGCCGGTCGATCTGGTTGAGCACGACCAGGGTGACGGTGTCGTGTCCGGCCAGCCGGCGTACGTAGTCGTCGTGCAGCACGGCGTCGGCGTACTTCTGGGGGTCGGTCACCCACACGAAGACGTCGGCGCGCTCGAGCACGCGGTCGGCCTCGTGACGGTGGGCAGCAACCCGTGAGTCGAAGTCGGGCAGGTCGAGCAGCACCAGGCCGTCGAGCTCATCGGTCTGCGGGATCCCGGCCGCGACCTGATGGCGTGCGTCGACGCCGAGCCAGTCCAGGAGGGCCGCGCTCGGCTCATCACCCCACACCGCCGCGGTGGACGTGGAGGTGGTCGGTCGCCGCGCACCGATGCGCGAAACTGGTTCTCCCACAAGGAAGTTGAAGATGCTGGACTTGCCGCTGCCGGTGGCGCCGGCGAGGGCAGCAACCGTGCGGGTGCCTCGGACGGCCGTACGCTCGTCGACCTTGGCGCGCACGGCTGCGGCGGCCGCGGCGGCCTCGGGCGGGATGTGCGAGCCGCCCGCCTCCAGCGCCCGACCGAGGGCAGCACTGCCCGACACGAGCTGCTCGTGGGACACGGTCGGTGTGACCTTGCCACTGTCCCAGAGGACCTTGCGCAACCTGCTCATCGAGCACCCTTCACTGCATCGACCGCCGCGCGGAGGCGCTGCGGGACCTCCGGGTCGACGGCAAGCGTCATCAGCGCGGCCTCGTGCCGCTGCTGCTCGTCGGCGTAGAGCCGCTCGACCCGGTCGAGCAGGAGCCGGCGCGCCTTGGCGGACAGCGTGCGCACGGCCTGGTCGCCGAAGATCGCCTCGAGCAGCCGCTGCGCGACGACGGCCGAGCCACCCGCGATGCCGACCTCGGCTCCGGACAGGCCCGCCGTGGCCGAGAACGTGATCAGCATGAGCATCACCGCGATGCCGTTGACCCCGAAGGCGAGGAACCGGGCCGTCGTACGCCGACCGCCCGCCTCGGCGCGGACGAGGTCGAGGACGTCGCCCTGCCACTCGCGGACGAGTTGCTGGACCCGGGCGTCGAACTCCGGCGAGACGCGCCCGAGCTCGGGGTGCTCGGTCATCAGCTCGGTGCCGCCGGCGCGGGTACGCCACTGCCGGGCGACCGACAGCGCGGCCGACTCGCCGTGCGAGGCGATCAGGGCAGCGACGCCGGTGTGCAAAGCCTCGCCGAGCTCGGTGGTCGGGACGCCGCGCCCCCGCCCGCGCAGGATCGCGGAGAGCTTGTCGCGAACCTTGCCGACGCCGGCGTCGAGCTGCCGGAACCACTCGCCGGTGCCAACGAACTCCTGCCAGCGGGCGAGCACCTCACCACGCAGCAGCGAGCCGTCACTCATGCCCTCGGCGACCTCGTCGGTCGCCCGCGCGTAGGCGCCCTCGGACACCGAGCGCAGCTCATCGACGGCGTCGGCCTGGGCCTGCACGGCGCCGGCGAGAGTGTTGGCACGGCCGGACAACGAGTCGAGGGCGCCGCTGAGGGTACGGCGGATCACGGTCGACCGGGCATGGGCGTCGGCCGCGAGCGAGGTGATCCAGGACCGGATCCGCGACACCTCGGACGTGGGCAGCAGGCCCTGCTCGTCGAGGCGGCTCTCGAGCACCGCGAAGACCGGTGACTGGCCGAGGCCCTGCTGGATGAGCATCTGAGCGAGGTCGGCGCGGACCTCGCCCATGGCGTCCATGGGGACGCGGTTGAGGACGACGGCGACCGACGTACCCCGCTCGGTGGCCTGCTGCAGCAGCGCCCACGGCACGGCGTCGGCGTAGCGCACCGCGGTCGTGACGAACAGCCACAGGTCAGCGGCTGACAGCAGCTGGCGGGCGAGGTCGCGGTTGGCCTCGACGACCGAGTCGATGTCGGGCGCGTCGAGCAGAGCGAGGCCTGCCGGGATGTGGTCGGAGGCGACGAGCCGCAGCTGACCCGGGTCCTCCTCGGTGGTGGGGCCACCGGTCAGCCGAGCCAGACCGGGCAGCACCCGGTCGTCGGCGAACCAGCGGGCGTCGCTCGGGTGGTGGATCAGCACCGATGCGCGCGTGGTGGGGCGCAGGACTCCTGCGCGCGTCACCAGCTCGCCGACGACGGAGTTGACCAGGGTCGACTTGCCGGCGCCGGTGGAGCCTCCGACGACGCACAGCAGCGGAGCATCGAGAGACTGCAGCCGTGGGAGGACGTAGTCGTCGAGCTGGTGGAGCAGCTCGACCCGGTCGCGCCGCGCCTGCTCGGCTCCGTCGACCCGAACCGGGAGTGCACTCCCCTCGACTGCGGCGCGTACCGTCTGGACCGCACTGACGAGCGCCGCTGTGTCGAGCTCGCGTCGTCGCGCACCTCCGCTCCCACTCACGGGCCCAGCATTCCTTGTCGCAGGGTCCGGCACCAACTGGCCACGCGGCGTGACCGCCACCGGATCAGGTGAACAGCACCTCACCGACGTAGCCGCCGGCCCGCGCACCCGGCGGGACGGCGAACAACGCGGACCCGGTGTGCTGGAGGTACTCCATCATCCCGTCGTGCTGGGCGAGCCGGTTCTGCATCGGGATGTACTGCGTCGAGGGACGACGGACGTACGCCAGGAAGAACAGTCCGGCGTCGAGGCGACCGAGTGCGTCGTTGCCGTCGGTGAAGTTGTAGCCGCGACGCAGCATCTTGGCCCCGCCGTTGCGCGTCGGGTGCGCGAGCTGGACGTGAGACGTCGCCGAGATGAGGGGCTCGTTGCCCCTGCCCTTGGCCGCGAAGTCGGGCTCGGTGAACTCGGTGCCGCCCGACAGCGGTGCACCCTGCGGACGGTCGCGACCGACGATCGCCTCCTGCTCGCGCAGCGAGGTGCGGTCCCAGGTCTCGAGGTGCATGTTGATGCGGCGCGCGACGAGGTAGGACCCACCCGTCATCCACTCGGCCCTGGGGTCATCACCTCGCGCGACCCACACGTGCTGGTCGAGGTCGCCGGCGTTCTCGGCCTTGAGGTTGGCCGTGCCGTCCTTGAACCCGAACAGGTTGCGCGGGGTCGCCTGCGACGTCGACGTCGAGGAGGTACGCCCGAACCCGAGCTGCGCCCAACGGATCTCGGCCGATCCGAACGCGATGCGCGACAGGTTGCGGATCGCGTGCACCGCCACCTGCGGGTCGTCGGCGCACGCCTGGACACACAGGTCGCCGTCGGAGCGACTCGGGTCGAGCTTGTCGGCCGGGAAGTGCGGCAGCCGGGCCAGCTCCTTCGGCTGCCGGGCGGCGATCCCGAAGCGATCCTTGCCCTGGGCGTCGCGGAACAGCGACGGGCCGAACCCGAAGGTCAGGGTGAGACCGGACGCCGGGAGACCGTCGGCCTCGCCGGTGTCGGCGGGCGGCGCGTCGTACGACGTCTCGTCGGCCTGCGCGGGTCGCCCCTGAGTCATCTCGGCCGCCGCCAGCGTCCACGCCTGCAGCAGCGTGATGAGGTCCTCGCGGGTCGTCGCGGTGACGTCGAACGCTGCGAAGTGCAGACGGTCCTGCGCCGGGGTGACGACGCCGGACTGGTGACCGCCGTAGAACGGGTACGTGCGCGAGCCGCCCTGGGGGACCGAGTCGTCGGCCGTGGCGCGCCCGAGTCCGAGGCCGCCGGCGAACGTCGCCGCCCCCACCGCTGCGCCCGTGCCGGTGATGCCGAGGAGGCGCCGACGCGACACCCCGGCCCGTGGGTTCTCCTGCTGCTCGTCAGTCATGGAGCCTCCCGTCCGGATCAGAGGGTGACGGCCGCGGTCAGCTTGGACAGCGGCTCGGACAGCGCGTTGACACCCGAGGACAGCTCCTTGACCTGCGCCGGAGTGAGCTCGTTGTAGAGCACGAACCCGTCGCCCTTCTTGTGCTGGTCGAGCAGCTTCTGCAGCGCCGTGAACTTGGTGGCGATGCTGGTGTCGAGCGCCTTGTCCTTCTTCTTCAGGATCGGCCGCAGGTCCTCGAACGCGACTCGTGCGCCGTCGACGTTGGCCTGGAAGTCCCACAGGTCGGTGTGCGACCAGATCTCCTCCTCGCCGGTGACCTTGCCGGTGGCGACCTCGTCCATCAGCTCCTTGGAGCCGTTGGCCATCTTGTCCGGCGTGTGGGTCGTCGTGCGCGTCCGACTGGAGAGCGTCCGGGTGTCGGTGAGCAGCTGGTCGGCCACGGTGGCGCGCTGCGCCGGGGTCAGCGCGGTGTAGCCGGTCTTCGGCGGCCACAGGTCCTTCTCGATCCGGTGCCAGCCGGTCCACGTCTGACCCGGCTCGAGGTCGGCCTCGCGCAGGTCCATCTTCGGGTCGAGGTCACCGAAGGACTCGGCCACGGGCTCGATGCGCTCCCAGTGACGGCGGGCGTCGGCGTACAGCGCCCGGGCCTGGTCGTCCTTGCCCGCCTTGTAGAGGCTCACGAACGACTGGGTCTTGGTGAGCAGCTGCTCGGTCTGGTCCTTGACGTAGGAGCCGTACTGCGAGCCGGCGGTCTGGGCCAGCGCCTTGTCGTCACCGGTCAGCTCGGTGTCGTTGCCCGAGTCGGTGACGGTGAACGCCGACCGGATGCCCTTGCCGACCATGCCCGGCTTGCAGGCGGTGAAGTACTTGCCCGGGGCCGCCTTGAGCACGAGGTCACGGGACAGGCCGGGTGCGATGTTCTCGACCTCACCGACGATGCGCAGGCCGTCCTCACCGAGCAGGTAGAACTCGGTGACCTGGCTGCCCTTGTTGGTGACGTTGAAGACGAGGTTGCCCGACGGCGCCTCCTTCGCCGACAGCTCACAGGTCTTGGCGTCGGACGTGACCGACAGCTTGCCCTGGTCGCCGGCGTTGCCGGCCGGCTCGTTGGAGGTGCAGGCTGCGAGCGCCGTCGAGGCGAGCAGCGCGGTGAGGATGACGGACGACGTACGACGGCTCACGCCGCGACCTCCTTGTTCGCCGCGGGGGACGCGGACTGCTGGGGTTTCTTGGAGCTGCGGACCTGCCGGATGAGCAGGGCCATGACGGGGACGACGTACAGGACCCAGGCGATCGCCTCGAGCACGGTGGTCGCCGGTGAGAAGTTGAGCGTGCCCTTGAGCAGGGTGCCGAGCAGCGAGTCGGGCTTGATCGTGTCCGAGACGTCGAACGCGAGCGTGTTGAGGCCGGGCAGGATGCCGGCCTCCTGCAGGTCGTGGACGCCGTACGACAGCACGCCGGCCGCGACGAGCACGAGCATGAAGCCGGTCCAGGTGAAGAACTTCGACAGGTTGAGCTTGAGTGCGCCCTTGTAGAACAGGAACGCAAGGACGACGGCCGTCAGCAGGCCGAGCGCGGCGCCGAGGAGCGGGTCCGTGGTCGAGGCGTTGTCGCGGGTCGCGGCGCTGGTGGCCGACCACAGGAACAGCGCGGTCTCCAGGCCCTCGCGGCCGACCGCGAGGATCGCGACGAGGACCAGGCTCCAGCGGCCCGCCTCGATCGCCTTGTCGACCGCACCCTTGAGCTCGGCGGACAGGTGACGGGCGGTGCGCGCCATCCAGAAGATCATCCAGGTCACGAAGGCGACCGCGATGATCGACAGGAATCCGCCCAGGGCCTCCTGGGCCTTGAAGGTCAGCCCGTTGGGTCCGTAGGTGAGCAGGGCCCCGAACGCGAGGGAGACGGCGACAGCGGCCGCCACCCCCAGCCAGATGCGCGCAAGCAGCTCCGTGCGCCCGGACTTCACCAGGTAGGCGACCAGGATCACGACGACGAGCGACGCCTCCAGGCCCTCACGGAGGCCGATCAGGTAGTTCGCGAGCACAGCACTCTCGGTTCTTCGCGGACGAACAATTAGGCAAGGCACCCCTTACCGCCGCGTGACTGTACTCCCCCTGTCGCTCCACCGCGACACATCGTCCGAATGGCGCCCCCGGCAGGACTCGAACCTGCGGCCTTGTCATTAGAAGTGACCTGCTCTGTCCAACTGAGCTACGAGGGCAACGGCAGCGATGCTAGTAGACCGAGCACGCGCCGTCCGATCTCGTCACTGGTGACGCGGGACAGCCCCGCCACGGCGTCCCATGAAGTGCAGAGCCCGTACGAGCAAGCGCGATCTGCATCCGGCTCTCTGATCCGTAGGTTGCAGGTTCGAGTCCTGCCAGGGGCACCCTCGCTCAGAGGTGACCCAGGACCTCGAACTTGCGATAGATCGCGGTGCCCAGGAACTGCTGTCGGCGCTGCGACATCAGGTCGAGCAGCGCCCGCTCCTCGCCCAGCGCCTGCTCGTCGACCTGGCCGCGGTTGAGCCGCGCACGCAGCATGGCCAGCTCGGACGCGGCGTCCTGGAACTCGTGCATCTGCTGCTTGCTCGGGGCGCCGCCGTGAGCGGCCGCCCAGCCCCGGGCGTACCGGCGTTCGGGCATCGAAGAGAGCATCGCGACCTCGGCGTGCGTGAGCCAGCCGCGGTCGGCGTACGGGCTCAGCTGGGCTCCGATCATCGACGCCTCGCGCCGGCGGGCCCAGACCAGCAGCCCGATGAACATCAGGAACAGCGGCACCTGCACCACGACGTAGACGACCAGCCAGCCGCCCGAGCTCACGACGGCGGCGGCGTTCCACAGGCTGTGCAGGGTGACGGCGCAGGCGAGACCGATGAGGGGCGCGGTCCAGCGGACCAGCGCGGTGCGCGAGGTGGCCGCGACGCCGATCCCGACGCCGGTGCAGATCGTGAACATCGGGTGGGCGAACGGGCTCATGAGGACCCGGACGACGAACGTGCCGACCAGCCCGTCCTCGCCGGCGGAGGCGTAGCCGTTGGCGAGGTAGAGGATGTCCTCGACGAACGCGAAGCCGCAGGCCGCGAGCCCGGCGTAGACCATCCCGTCGAGGATGCCGTCGATCTCACGCCGCCTGAACAGCAGGAGCAGGAACGGTGCGAGCCCCTTGAGTACCTCCTCGACGACGGGGGCGACGCCGACCGCGACCAACGGGTTGCCCTCGTCGGCCGCACCCAGCAGGTAGCCGCCGATGTCGTTGAGGAACGCCGCGCCGAGCGTCGCCACGCACGCACCCCACAAGAAGGCGAACAGCAGCATGCCGGCCGGCTCGGACTCGAACCGGTCGACCCACAAGAACACGGGTACGACGATGCCGACGACCACGACCGACAGCACCGCGCCCAGGACCGTGCCGGTGACACCGGCCGTCGCGCCGACGAGCGCGAGCATCAGCACCCCGCAGAACCCGAACACCACGGTGAGGACAGCGATGAGCAGCCAGCGCCGCAGCACCGGTCGTCGGGAGGCGAGCGAACGCATGCGGACAGCACGCACGGCGGGCATCGGCTCGTGCGCAGGCGGCATCGCTCCCCCAGTCATAGCCCAGCAGGCTAGTGCAGGTGCCTAAGGTGGGCGGGTGAGCGACTCAGTGCCTGGACGTGCCCAGACCGACCGGATCGTGTGGATCGACTGCGAGATGACCGGTCTCGACCTGCGGGCCGACGCCCTCATCGAGGTCGCGGCGCTGGTCACCGACTTCGAGCTCAACCAGCTCGGCGACGGAGTCGACCTGGTGATCAAGCCTCCGGCCGAGGCACTGGAGCAGATGAACGACTTCGTCCGCGAGATGCACACCACGAGCGCTCTGCTCGACGAGCTCGACGCCGGCGTGACCCTCGCCGAGGCGCAGGACCAGGTGCTGGCGTACGTCCGCGAGTTCGCCCCCGACGCGCGCAAGGCGCCGCTCGGCGGCAACACCGTCGCGACCGACCGCAACTTCCTCGCCCGCGACATGCCCGAGCTGGAGCAGCACCTGCACTACCGGATCATCGACGTGTCGTCGATCAAGGAGCTCTCGCGCCGCTGGTACCCGCGCGCCTACTTCAACGCCCCCAAGAAGGACGGCGGCCACCGAGCGCTCGCCGACATCCGCGAGTCGATCAACGAGCTGCGCTACTACCGCGAGGCCGTGTTCGTCCCACAGCCCGGCCCGGACACCAACGCGGCGAAGGCGATCGCCGAGAAGCACGTCCTGCCGCCGCTGGCCTGAGTCGGTTCCGCACCCGGTTCGGGGGTGGTCACGAGCACCCCTTCGGACCCGGTACGATGGTTCGCGCTGCCTCTCCTTCGGGGAGGCAGTCGCCATGGTGGGTGTAGCTCAGCTGGTAGAGCATCGCGTTGTGGTCGCGAGGGTCGCGGGTTCAAGTCCCGTCACTCACCCCATGCAGAACGGCGGGCCTGAGACTCAGGCCCGCCGTTCTCGTTGTGTCACGACCCTTCCCACAGGCGCCCTGCCCCATAGACCAGGTTCTGTGCCGCATACGCGTGCTGGGGTCTGTCCGGGTGCGCAGGTCCCGGCGTCTCTTGCCGTGGTGATCGCGGATCGCTCGTCCCCAGTATGACCACGCCGACGCACCCGGCGCCCCTCGCGGGCACCGGGTGCGTCAGTGGTGTCTCAGGACCTCGCGCGTCGGTCGCGGCGGAACTGCGGCTCGTCCTCGACCCGCTCGTCGTCGACGATCTCGACGGAGGTGGCACCGGACGGGCCGACGTTCTGCGGGCGCCGGGCCTGATACCAGGACGTACGCCGCTCGGCGCGCTCCTGCTCGACCTGCGTCCGCAGAGCGCTGGGCATCGGCGACTTCTTCGGCTTGGGCGGCTTGGGGGCCGGCGGGTTGGCCGCCTTCTGCGCCTGCTCGGCGTCGTACGTCGCGCGGCGCGCCTGTCGCTCGGCCGACACCTCGTCGCGGGCGACCGAGTCACGCGGGGCGAACTGCGCGCGGACCCGGTCGACCTCGGCCCAGCGCTCTTCACGGGTGACCTGCGACTCGCGGGCCTCGCGCGCCTCCTTGGCCTTGCGCTCGGCCTCCTTGCGGGCCTGGGCGGCCTTGGCCTCCTGCGCCTCCAGCCGGTCGCGCACCTTGCGGTTGCGACCCGCCTCGACCAGCGCTGCGGCGCGCCGGTCCTCGCGGTCGATGCGCACGATCTCGCGCTCGCGGGCGGCGTCGTACGGCTGAGTGCGGGAGTCCTCGCGCAGCTGCGTCGCGCGCGACGGCGCGCCGTAGCCCTCGGGTGTGCCGTCGACGTGGCGCGTGGCCGGGCGAGTCGGTCCGTCGGTGCTGGCGGTCATGGCTGATGCAGTCCTCTCGTTGCTCCTGCGGACGGCGAGCGCGGGCACCAGCCCCTCCGCCGCCTTCTCGTGGTCGGCGTCGGACCGCAGGCGCAGCTCGTGCGCCTGGTGCACCGTCTCGTCGTACTTCTCGGCGTTCTTCTGCAGCCCCGTGTCGTCGCGGGCCGGCAGCAGGATCAGCTCCTCGGCCGGCAGACCCGACTTTAGCTGGCGCGTGCGCTCGAGCTCGGCGTCGAGCTCGGCGCCGAACAGCAGGGCCAGGTTGGTGATCCACAGCCACAGCAGGAACATCACGGCGCCGGCGAACGCGCCGTACGTCTTGTTGTACGACGACCCGCCGGTCATCGTGACGTAGATGCCGAACGCGGCCGAGGCGAGGACCCAGACCAGGAAGCCGATCGCGGCGCCCCAGCTGAGGAAGATGCGGCGCGGTTTGCGCACGTTGGGTGTCGCCCAGTAGAGCAGGCAGATCACGAGGATGACGATGAGGCACACGAACGGCCACTTGGCGATGTTCCAGACGTCGACCGCCTGCTGACCGAGCCCGATCTTCTTGCCGACCTCGTTGGCCACGCTGCCGGAGAACACCATCGCGACGAGCACCAGGACGATGAGCAGGACCTCGACCGCCGTGATGAGGTAGAGCCACGGACGCAGCTTGATGAACGGCCGGCCCTCGCCGATGTCGTAGATGCGGTTGAGCGCCCGGCTGAAGCCGCCGACATACCCCGACGCCGACCACAGCGCGCCGAGCACACCGACGAGCAGAGCGAGACCGGCGCCGCTCTGGCTGCTGAAGTTGTTGAGGATGGTGCGCGGCGTCTCGAACGTGGAGTCGGTGACCGGCTTGTCCATGATCCCGGCGACGATCTCGATGAGGGTGTCCGGCTTGATGTCGAACACGCCGATCAGCGAGACCACGGCGATGAGGCCCGGGAACAGCGCCAGCATCGAGTAGTACGTCAGCATCGCGGCGACGTCTGTGCACTGGTCCTGCGAGAACTTCTGGATCGCGCGCTTGACGGCGACCTTCCAGCTGGGCTTCGCGGTGGTCCGCGGTATGTCGTCGACGGGGCGTTCGACCGCCGTCTCCGTCTGGAGCGTCATCGTGGTTCACCTCTGCTCGGCTCGGTGTGTGCGAACGCTGGTTCGCCTACTCGCTGGGCAACCTATCGACTCGTCCGGGCGCACGGCGGGAGGACATGGCCTCAGAATGTCGCCATGACCGGACCCCGCCGAGCGATCCGACGCGCCGTCCTGGTGACTCTCCCGCTGTTCGCCGCCATCGCCACGAGCACTCTGAGCACCTCATCGGCCCGCGCGTCGACCTCGACCCCGCCGCCGTCGACGACCACCACCACGACGGCCTCCCCCACGACCGAGCCGACGGCCAGCACGAGCACGGCCCCGTCCCCCACCTCCACGCGGACGCCCGAGCCGGAGCCCAGCACCGCACGACCGACCGACGACCCGAACGAGCCCACCGCCACCCGGACCCGGCCGATCCCGCCTGCGCCGGAGCCGGATCGGACCGCACCGGGTACGACGTCGCCGCGGCCGTCCGGTACGCCGCAGCCGCCGACGGTCACCTCGGCGCCGCGACCCGGACCGTCGTACGAGCCGGCCGAACCGGTCGAGAGCATGACCAGCGTCACGTCCGGGACGCCCGGGCCGGGAGCGGCCTCCGCCGAGCCCGCTGATGCCACCGCTGCACCGGTCGCGCGGGCCGGCACGCTGGACCGCACGTCGCCCGGCGAAGAACGCGGATCCGGTGCAACCACAGTGCTTTTCGGCTCGACACTCGCCGCCCTGATCGCGGCCGGGTTCGCCCTGCGCACCCTGCGGAAGTGACGGCTCGACGGGGGTCGGAGCAGCGCCGCAGGCTCGATTTCATACCCGCGCGATCTGCCTGCTATGGTTTCTCCTCGTTGCGCCAATAGCTCAATTGGCAGAGCAGCTGACTCTTAATCAGCGGGTTCGGGGTTCGAGTCCCTGTTGGCGCACCAATCCACACGAGCTGGGGTCCGACTCTGTCGGGCCCCAGCTTCGTTGTTCCACCCCCGTCTCACCTGCTGGGCACCGACCCGGCACACTGACGGGCGTGCGTGCACTAGCCAAGACCACTGCTGCTCCTGGCCTCGAGCTCATCGATGCCCCCGAGCCCATCTGCGGACCCGACGACGTCAAGATCCGGGTCCTGCGTGCCGGCCTCTGCGGCACCGACCTGCATCTGGAGCAGTGGGACGACTGGGCCGCCGCCACGGTCGACGTCCCCCAGATCATCGGTCACGAGTTCTTCGGCGAGGTCGTCGAGATCGGCGACCACGTCACGAGCGTCCAGGTCGGTCAACGGGCCTCCGGTGAGGGCCACATCATCTGCGGTGAGTGCCGCAACTGCCGTGCCGGCCGGCGCCACCTGTGCATCCGCACGGTGGGCATCGGCGTCAACCGCGACGGTGCGTTCGCCGACTACGTCGTCATCCCCGCGAGCAACGTGTGGGTGCAGCCCGATGACCTGGACCCCGACGTGGGCGCGGTCTTCGACCCCTTCGGCAACGCCACCCACACCGCCTTGTCCTTCCCGATCGCCGGTGAGGACATCCTGGTGACCGGCGCCGGCCCGATCGGCGTCATGGGCGCTGCGATCGCTCGCCACGTGGGCGCCCGCAACGTCGTCGTCACCGACGTCAGCGACTACCGCCTCGAGCTCGCCAAGGCCGCCGGTGCCGACCTGGTCGTCAACGTCGCCCGCGAACGGGTCGCCGACGCCCAGCGCAAGCTCGGCATGCGCGAGGGCTTCGACATCGGGCTGGAGATGTCGGGCCACCCGGCCGCCGTCGAGGAGATGCTCGCCAACATGAACCACGGCGGCCGCATCGCGATGCTGGGCCTGCCCGCCGAGCCCTACCCCATCGACTGGGGCCGGGTGATCACGCACATGATCACATCAAGGGCATCTACGGCCGCGAGATGTACGACACCTGGTACGCCATGAGCGCGATGCTGCAGTCCTCGCAGGTGCTCGAGCGCGCTGTGCAGTCCGTGATCACCCACCGCTTCCCGGCCGAGCAGTGGCAGGACGCGTTCGCCGCCGCCCGCTCCGGTGAGTGCGGCAAGGTCGTCATGGACTGGAGCTGACCCCTCACCCGCGCTGTCGTCGTACGACCCCCGAAGGAGCCCCATGTACAGCATCAAGGACGACCTGGCCGCCACGCTGGCCGAGATCGACGAGGCCGGCCTCACCAAGCACGAACGTGAGCTGACCTCGCCCCAGTCGGCGCACGTCACGACGAAGCAGGCGGAGGCGCTGAACTTCTGCGCCAACAACTACCTCGGCCTGGCCGACCATCCCGAGGTCGTGGCTGCCGCCTCGAACGCCCTGCAGGAGTGGGGTTTCGGGATGGCGTCGGTGCGCTTCATCTGCGGCACGCAGGCCCGGCACACCGAGCTGGAGCGACGGCTCGCCGACTTCGCCGGGCAGGACGCCGCGATCCTCTACTCCTCCTGCTTCGACGCCAACGGCGGCACGTTCGAGGTGCTGTTCGGCGCCGAGGACGCGATCATCAGCGACGAGCTCAACCACGCGTCGCTCATCGACGGCATCCGCCTGTCGAAGGCGCAGCGCTTCCGCTACAAGAACGCCGACATGGCCGACCTGCGCACCCAGCTCGAGGCGGCCCGCGATGCCGGCGCGCGTCGTACCGTCGTGGTGACCGACGGCGTGTTCTCGATGGACGGCTACTACGCACCGCTCGACGAGATCTGTGACCTCGCAGACGAGTTCGGTGCCCTCGTCATGGTCGACGACTCGCACGCGGTCGGGTTCGTCGGCGAGGGCGGCCGCGGCACCCACGAGCTCAAGGGCGTGCTCGACCGTGTCGACATCGTCACCGGCACGCTCGGCAAGGCCCTCGGCGGCGCATCCGGCGGCTACGTCGCCGCGCACCAGGAGATCGTCGACCTGCTGCGTCAGCGCTCACGCCCCTACCTCTTCTCCAACGCTGTCGCTCCGAGCGTCGTGGCCGGCTCGCTCAAGGCGCTCGAGCTCGCGGCAGGCTCCGCCGACCAGCGAAAGGCGTTGCAGCGCAACACGACTCTGTTCCGCGAGCTGATGGACGAGGCCGGCTTCGAGCTGCTGCCCGGCACCCACCCGATCACGCCGGTGATGTTCCCGGGCGAGGACGGTGCGCGGACGGCCGCACAGGTCGCCGACGCCATGCTCGAGCGTGGCGTCTACGTGATCGCGTTCTCCTACCCGGTCGTGCCGCAGGGCAAGGCGCGCATCCGCGTCCAGCTCTCGGCAGCGCACAGCGAGGACGACGTGCGCACGTGCGTGCAGGCGTTCGTCGACGCGCGCGCCGAGGTCACCGGCAGCTGACCCGAGTACGACGACGCCGCACCTTCACCGAAGAAGGTGCGGCGTCGTCGTACGCGTCACAGGTAGAGGCCGGTGCGTCCGTTGTCGCTCGTCGTCGCGGCCACGGTCACGGCGTGCAGGTCACGCTCGCGCAGCAGGACGTAGTCCTTGGACTGCAGCTCGACCTCGGCCTTGTCCTCGGGGTCGTAGAGCACCCGGTCGCCGAGGTTGACCTGGCGCACGTGCGCGCCGAGAGCGACGACCTCGGCCCAGGCGAGGCGCTTGCCCACGCTCGCGGTGGCCGGGATGACGATGCCGCCACCGGACTTGCGCTCACCGGGCTCGCCCTCACGGGAGACCAGGACGCGGTCGTGCAGCATCCGGATGGGCAGGCCATCCGTCGTCGCGGGCTCGGCCACGCGCTCAGCTGCGGGCGCGGCGGATCAGGCCGAGCAGCAGCAGGAAGGCGCCCAGGCCGCCGACACCGGCGGCCACCTTGTCGGTCTTGAGCTCGCCGTCGGGCGTGCGGGTGGCGTCGTTGGCCGCGAGCTTGAGGCTCTCGACCTGACGCTTGGCGACCTCCTTGGGCTGCGCCCGGAAGGCGAGCTCGTCGATCGTGCCGGCCAGCCGCTGGCGGGTCGCGGCGAGGTCGGCCTCGATCTCCTTCTGGGAGCGAACGCGCTTCTCTGCCATGGTGTCTCCTTCTCCTGCGGACGGCCGTTCCACAAACTTCTCGCTGCGACCCTAACGTAGGGCCCGAACCCCCGACACGGCCCGTTCGCGGGCGAAGAGAGGACCGACATGCCACGCCTCGAGACCGGTGACGCCGCACCCGACTTCACGCTGCAGGACTCCACCGGCGCCACCGTGTCGTTGAAGGACTTCCGCGGTCGCAAGCTGGTGATCTTCTTCTACCCCGCCGCGATGACGCCGGGCTGCACCAAGGAGGCCTGCGACTTCCGCGACTCGCTCACGACGCTGCGCGATGCGGGGTACGACGTCGTCGGCATCTCCCCCGACTCCCCCGACAAGCTGGCGCAGTTCGTCGAGAAGGAGTCGCTGACGTACCCGCTGCTGTCCGACCCGGACAAGCAGGTGCTGGAGGCCTACGGCGCGTACGGCGAGAAGAAGCTCTACGGCAAGACGGTCGTGGGCGTGATCCGTTCCACCATCGTGGTCGACGAGGACGGCACGGTCACCCTGCCGAAGTACAACGTGCGCGCCACCGGGCACGTCGCCACGCTCTCCAAGGCGCTCAAGCTGGTCTGATCGGCTTCGCGGGTCCGTACGCCGACGCGTAGGCTCCGCGGTGCGCGCGAGTGGTGGAACTGGCAGACACACTGGCTTTAGGTGCCAGCGCCTTCGGGTGTGCGGGTTCGAGTCCCGCCTCGCGCACAGCAACGACGCTGGGCACAGGCGGGGTCATGCCCCACTTGTGCCCAGCGTCGTTCGGGAGGCGGCAGACGTCGCGTCAGGCTCGTGCGGCGGCTGCGAGCTCGGCCATCATCTCCGCGGCGCGACCGTCACCGATGGACAGGTGGCCCTCGCCCCCGATGAGGTGAGCCGTGGCACGGGGCAGGTGCTCGGCGAGCCACTGGCCGTGGGCGAACGGCACCATCAGGTCCAGGCTGCCCTGCCAGACATAGGTCGGCACGGTCACCTCGGCGAGGTCGAAGCCCCACGGCTGGGTGAAGGCCAGGTCGTCCTCCAACCAGCCCTCGTAGCCCACCCGCAGGGCCTCGTGGAAGTTGCGGGCCAGGTCTTGCCCAGTGCGTTCGGTGATGACCGCGCGGTCGACGTCGGGCAGCAGCGACGACAGGCTGGTGATGATGTCCTGCGGCGTGGCCGCCCTCAGCTGAGGGAGGTACGGCTCGAGGTAGGCGCGCAGAGCCGCCTCCCCCTCGACCGCAGCGCCGAACTCCTCGACGTTGTCCTCGCCCATCCCGGCCAGGAAGTCCAGACCGTCGGCGTCGTACGGTGCGACGCCGGCGATCACGAGTGCAGCATCGACCCGCTCGCTCAGGCGCGCCGCGGTGGCAAGACAGTGCGGGCCGCCTCCGGACCAGCCGGCCACCACGCACCGGTCGGCGCCGACGTGGTCGAGCATCGCCGCGACGTCGCCTGCGATGTCGACCACGCGTCGGCCAGGGTGCGGGGTGGATCCGCCGTAGCCCGCCCGCGAGTACGTCAGCACGCGCAGACCCGCGGCGTGGGCAGCGGACTCCAGCCGGTGCGAGGCGTGCAGCGAACCGGGGGTCCCGTGGTGGAACACCATCACGTCGCCGCCCTCCGGGCCGCTGAGCGAGATGTCGAGGGTGCGGCCGTCGGGCAGGGTCAGGTGCTCCATGACGTCATCCTCACACCGATCAGGCGACGGTGACGGAGATGGTGTGCCAACCCGTGCTGCCGTTGGGATCAGGTGGCGCGGTCTCACCGGTCTGCCACTCCCCCGCGGCGTCTCGGGCACGTACGGCGATCGTGTGCTTGCCCGGTGAGGCGTCCCAGGCGTACACCCACTGACGCCACGCGTCCGTGGTGGCCTCCGTGCCGAGCCTGGCGTCGGTCCACGCGCCGTCGTCGATCCGCACCTGGACGCCGGTCACGCCGCGATGCTGCGCCCACGCGACTCCGGCGAGGGCGACCTTGCCGTTGTCCGCGCGACGGACCTTGTCGTCGTCACGGGGTACGTCGATGCGCGAGGAGGTCTTGACCGGGCCCTTCTCCGACCACCCCCGCGGCGTCCAGTAGCCCTCGTCGTCGGCGAACCGGGTGACCTTCAGCTCGGTCACCCACTTGGTGGCCGAGACGTAGCCGTACAGCCCGGGCACCACGAGGCGGGCCGGGAACCCGTGCTTCGGCGTCAGCGGCTCACGGTTCATCGCGACCGCGATCAGAGAGCTGCGGTCGTCCGTGAGGGCCTCGAGGGGCGTACCGGCCGTCCAGCCGTCCGCGCTGCGCGAGAGCACCATGTCGGCCCCGGGCTTCGGACGAGCCTGCGCGAGTAGCTCACGCACGGGCCAGCCGGTCCAGATCGCATTGCCGTTGAGGTCGCCGCCCACCTCGTTGGACACGCACATCAACGTGACCATCGCCTCCTGCATCGGCTTGGACAGCAAGGTGTCCCAGTCGATCTCGACCTCGCGCTCGACCATGCCGGTGACGCGCAACCGCCATGACGACGGATCGACCTGCGGGATCGTGAGCGCGGTGTCGATGCGGTAGAAGTCGCGCTGCGGTACGACGAACGGCGTCACCCCGTCGACACCCACGGACGCGCCTGCAGGCACGGAGACCGGCTTGGCCACCCGAGGGATCGCGATCTTCTTGCGGGCCTCGTTGACGCTCCGTGCAGCGCTGCCGATCGCGCGCCCGCCCCACGCGACCAGTGCAGCGCCGGCGAGCACGCCCGCGCCGATACCGATGGCCGTACGCCGGTCGGTGCCCCCGTCGTACGACGGTCCGGTGACGCTCGTACGGCTGTGCCACCACCGCAGCACGGCCAGTCCTGCGACCCCACCGGCGAGCGCGGGCACGACGTCGGCCGCCCTGGCGCCCGGCCGGCTCGCGACCGCGGCGGCCGCCACGGCGACGAACACGACCGTCATCAGGAGGGCGGCCCGCAGGCGGCGACGCGCCAGGACACCGATGACGACGCACAGGAGCGCGAGTACGACGGCCATGCCCACGAACAGCGCGAGCTTGTCGCGGGTGCCGAACGTCGAGACCGCGAAGTCCTTGAGCCACAACGGAGTTCGGTCGACGAACGCTCCGCCCACCGCGAGCACGGGTGATGGCTCGCCTCCGGACCACCCGGCCCGTTGCACGACTCCGGCGACGAGCTCGGCGACCGCGAGCACCACCGCACCGACGACGAGACCGCCGACGGCGTCGACCAGCAGCGTCGTACGGCGCGCGGGCTCGACCGGCACCGGACGCTGCTCGTCGGTCATGACAGCAGCTCGACCAGGTCGGGCAGGAGCGCCCGGAACGCGTTGCCGCGGTGGGAGATGGCGTTCTTGTCGTCGTCGCTCAGCTCGGCGAGGGTGCGGCCGTCGGGCAGCTCGAAGATCGGGTCGTACCCGAAACCGTTGGTGCCGCGCTGATCTCGCGTCAGACGCCCGTCGACACGACCGACGTGCACCCGCTCGGTGCCGTCCGGCAGCGTGAGCACGACGGTGCTGCTGAAGTAGGCGGTCAGCCGCTCGACGGCGACGTCGGCGAGCTGGCCCTGGAGCGTGTCGATGTTGGCCTGGTCATCACCCGTGCGCCCCGACCACATCGCGCTCCACACGCCCGGGGCAGCGCCCAGCACGTCGACCGTCAGCCCCGAGTCGTCAGCAATGGCAGGCAGATTGGTCGCCTTGGCGACGGCCTGCGACTTCAGACGGGAGTTCTCCTCGAACGTCACACCGGTCTCGGCCACCTCGGGCACGCCCTCGATGTCACCCGCGCCGAGCACCTCGACGTCGGCCAGCTCGGGCACGCCCGCGAGCAGCTGGCGCAGCTCGCGCAGCTTGCCCGGGTTGCGCGTCGCGAGCACCAGCTGCCGGCCCATCAGAGCACCCGCTCCCGGGCGGTCTCGGCCAGCGCCTTCTGCTGCAGAGCAGTCAGGTCGACGATGCCCTTGGCTGCGATGTCGAGCAGCGCGTCGAGCTCGGCGCGGTCGAACGGCTTGCCCTCGGCCGTGCCCTGCACCTCGATGAACTCGCCCGTGCCGGTCATCACGACGTTCATGTCGGTGCCGGCGGTGGAGTCCTCGGGGTAGTCGAGGTCGAGCACCGGGCGGCCGTCGATGATGCCGACGCTGACGGCCGCGACCGAACCCGTGAGCGGCTCGGCCTTGGCCGGGATGAGCTTGCGGGCCTTGGCGTCGGCGATGGCGTCGACGAGTGCGACGTAGGCACCCGTGATGGACGCCGTACGCGTGCCGCCGTCGGCCTGCAGCACGTCGCAGTCGAGCACGATGGTGTTCTCGCCGAGCGCCTTGGTGTCGATGACGGCCCGCAGGCTGCGGCCGATGAGGCGCGAGATCTCGTGGGTGCGGCCGCCGACCTTGCCCTTGCGGGCCTCGCGGTCGGAACGGGTGTTGGTCGAGCGCGGCAGCATCTCGTACTCGGACGTGACCCAGCCGGTGCCCTGGCCCTTGAGCCAGCGCGGCACGCCCTCGGTGAACGACGCGGCGCACAGCACTCGGGTGCGGCCGAACTCCACGAGCACGCTGCCCTCGGCGTGGTCGAGCCAGTTGCGGGTGATGCGGATGTCACGGAGCTGGTCGGGTGCTCGGCCGTCGTGGCGCAGGGCGTCGTTCGTCATGACCACCAGCGTAGGAGGACCCCGGCCGGGACCACGCACGCGCCTGATGACGGTCCGAGGAACACTGCGCCGGACCGGCGGCGTACACACGGAACGTGACGTGTGGCACCGTGGCGGGCGTCATTGCCCAGGGCAGGAGGAGCCAGCACGTGCGTACGACCGTCGAGCAGCAGCCGCACGAGAGGCCGGGCGAGGAGTCCGGTCTCGAGCGGGGTCTGTCCAACCGGCACATCCAGCTGATGGCCATCGGCGGCGCGATCGGCACGGGCCTGTTCATGGGTTCGGGCAAGAGCATCTCGCTCGCCGGACCGGCCATCACGGTGGTCTACGCGGTCATCGGCTTCATGCTCTTCTTCATGATGCGCGCCATGGGCGAGGTGCTGCTGTCCAGGAGCGGCTACCGCAGCTTCGGCGACGTCGCCGAGGACGTGCTCGGACCGTGGGCGGGATTCATGACCGGCTGGACGTACTGGTTGTGCTGGATCATCACCGGCATCGCCGAGGTCGTCGCCGTGACGGGCTACGTCGCCTACTGGTGGCCCGACCTGCCGAAGTGGATCCCGGCCGTGCTCATGGTCGTGCTGATCGTCGGCCTCAACATGCTCGCGGTGCGGCTGTTCGGCGAGATGGAGTTCTGGTTCGCACTCATCAAGATCGTCGCGATCCTCGCGCTCGTCGTGACGGCCGCCGTGCTGGTGCTGATGCACTACCAGGCGCCCGACGGCCACCACGCCTCCGTTACGCACCTGTGGGAGCACGGCGGGTTCATGCCGAAGGGCATTCACGGCGTGCTCACCGGCTTCCAGATCGCGATCTTCTCCTTCGTCGGGCTGGAGCTGGTCGGCACCACCGCCGCTGAGGCCAAGGACCCGCACACGACGCTCCCCCGCGCCATCAACGCGATCCCCGTACGCATCCTGCTGTTCTACGTGTTCGCGCTGCTGGCGATCATGGTCGTCTCGCCCTGGACCGACGCCGGCCCTGACGAGAGCCCGTTCGTCAGCACGTTCTCGCTGGTCGGTCTGACCGCTGCCGCCGGCCTCATCAACTTCGTCGTCATGACCTCGGCCGCCTCCAGCTGCAACAGCGGCACCTACTCGACCAGCCGGATGCTGTTCGGCCTCTCGGACCAGGGCAGCGCACCGCGCGGTCTGCACCACCTGTCCGGCCGTCGTACGCCGGACCGCGCCCTGCTGGTGTCCGCGGCGTTCCTGCTGCTGTCGGTGCCGCTGCTCTACGCCACGGGCGGCGTGGCCGAGGCGTTCACGCTGGCCACCACGGTCAGCTCGGTACTGTTCATCTTCATCTGGGGCATCATCCTGATCTCCTACATCGTCTACCGGCGCACGCGCCCCGAGCTGCACGAGCGGTCGGCGTACAAGATGCCCGGCGGCGTGCCGATGTGTGCGGTCGTGCTCGCGTTCTTCGTCTTCGTGATCGGCACGCTGTTCATGGCCGACGACACCCGTCAGGGCCTGGCCGCGTCGCTGATCTGGTTCGTGGTGATGGGCATCGGCCTGGTCGCCACGAGGCGGGCACGGACGGACGCGGTCGCGCGCGAGTACGTCGACGCCTGAGCGCGGTCAGGCGCCGACGGCGCGCCGCAGGTCCGCGGCGCTCCAACGGCGACGGTCGGCGCCGGCCTGCTCCGCCTCGCGCACGAGGTCGACGAGCGCCGAGCACACGGGCGTGGGGATGCCGCGACGCCAGCCGAGGTCGACCACGGCACCCTGCAGCTCGCCGATCTCGGTCGGACGCCCGTGCTGCAGGTCGTCCCACATCGACGACCGCGCCTCGGGATCGACCTTGAGCTGCGCCGCGGCCACCCGTGTGAAGACGCCGTCAGGCGCCGTGAGGACGCGAGCGGTCGCCCGCGCCGGCAACGGCCCGAGCCGCGCCGGTCGGACGCCGTGGGCTGCGAACACCTGCAGCGCCTCGCGCTGGCAGGCGGCCAGCACCCGGCGGAAGTCGCGCTGGGACAGGCATTCCTTGAGCGGCCGATCTGCAAGCGCCACAACGGGATTCATCAGGTTGAGCAGCAGCTTGGCGTGCTGCACCTCGCGCATGTCGGCGCGTGGTTCGTACGGCAGCCAGGTGCCCCTCGTCAGGTCGACCAGCGGCCGCACCCTCGGGTCGGACCCGACCATGACGTCGCCCGAGGTGGCGCGGTGGAACCTGGCGGGTGCGGTCTCCACGACGTTGAACGCCACCATGCCCGGCACCACGGTGTGCTCGGGCAGCACGCCACGGATGCGGTCGGGGTTGCGCAGGCCGTTCTGCAGGCTGACGACGACGGTGTCGGGGCGCAGGTACGGCGCGATCTCGCCGACAGCTGACTCCGTCGCTCCCGACTTCACCGCCACGAGCACGGCGTCGGCGTCGGCTGCGGCGTCGGGGCTGGTCGCGAGGGTGAGCCGCGACGGCTCGACGTGATGGGACGAGCCGTCGTACGACGTCACGCTCAGCCCGTGCTCGCGTGCGGCGTCGATCACCCGCGGACGGCCGATCAGGGACACCTCGGCGACGTCAGCGAGAGCGGCTCCGACGACGCATCCGATGCTGCCGGCACCGACGACCACGATCTTCATGGCGGACAGTATGTCGATGCGCCCTGGCGACCGGCGGCGAGGGCGACTACAGGTCGTACGACTGGCCGGCGCGGGCGAGCTCGACGTCGCCGTGCCACACGTCTGCGGCCTGCGACCTGCAGACCTCCGGGTCGTTCCACGGTGGGATGTGGGTGAGCATCAGGCGCTTGACTCCCCCGGCCTCGACAGCTGCGGTGGCCGCTCGGCTGCCCGACAGGTGGACGCCGGTCATCTCGTCGTCGCGGCCGTCGACGAACGCCGAGTCGGCCAGGACGAGCGAGGCGTCGGCGCACAGTGTGCGCAGGGCCGGGCAGTCGTCGGTGTCGCCGGTGTAGGCGAGCACGGCTCCGTCGGCCTCGACGCGCACGCCGTAGGCCTCGACGGGGTGGTTGACGGCGTACGGCGTGATCGAGAACGGCCCGATCTCGAAGCCCTGCGCCTCACGCAGGTCGGTGAACCTGAACTGGTCGTCGAGCGACTCGGGCTCGTCGACGCCGTACAACCGCGCGAGCCGGTCGCTCGTGCCGGCCGGACCGTGCACGGGAAGGCCGCCCGCGAGGGCACCGCCCGGCATGTACTTGCGGACCACGAAGTAGCCGGCGAGGTCGGCGCAGTGGTCGGGGTGCAGGTGGCTCAGCACGATGCCGTCGACCTCGTCCAGCCCGATGTGGCGCTGCAGGCCGCCGAGCGCACCGTTGCCGAGGTCGAGCAGGAGGTTCCAGGTGCGGCCCTCGTGCTCGGCCTGCACCAGGTAGCAGGACGCCGGCGAGTCGGGCCCGGCGAACGAGCCGGAGCAGCCGATGACGACCAGCCTCATGACGCGCTCATCTCGGCAGCAGCGTGCTGGAAGTCGTTGCGGAAGACGTGGTCGAACTCGGGCCCCAGCCCGAGGAAGCGGCGAGCCAACCGGCGGAACTCCTCGGCGTCGCCCGTCGTGGTGAACGACATCCCCGGCGCCGGCAGGTCGTCGGCCCGCAGCATGTTGTGGTCCGCGAGCACGCGGTAGACGTCCTTGGCGGTCTCCTCGGCCGAGGACACCAGCGAGACGGTGTCGCCCATGACGTAGGAGATGACGCCGGTCAGCAGCGGGTAGTGCGTGCAGCCGAGCACGAGCGTGTCGACGTCGCGCTCCTGCAACGGTGCGAGGTAGTCGCGCGCCACGTCGATGAGCTCCTTGCCGCCCGTCACGCCCGCCTCGACGAACTCCACGAACCGAGGGCACGGCTCACTGCTCACCTGCAGGTGCGGTGCGGCCGCGAACGCGTCGATGTACGCCTTGGACTGGTGGGTGCCGCGGGTCGAGATGACGCCGACGCGACCGTTGCGGGTGGCGCTCGCGGCACGCCGGACGGCGGGGCGGATGACCTCGACGACCGGGACGTCGTACCGCTCGCGAGCGTCGTGCAGGACCGCCGCGCTCGCGGTGTTGCAGGCGATCACGAGCACCTTGACGCCGTGGTTGACGAGGCGGTCGAGGCACTCCAGCGCGAACGCGCGGGTCTGGGCGATCGGGCGCGGGCCATAGGGCGCCCGGGCGGTGTCGCCGAGATAGGCGATCGACTCGTGCGGGAGCTGGTCGAGCACGGCCCGTGCGACCGTGAGCCCGCCGTACCCGCTGTCGAAGATCCCGATCGGCGCGTCAGACACCGCACCAGGGTAGTTGGGCCCCGAGGCCGAACAGGCCAATCGGCGTGTCACGCGCCTCACGTCGACTCGGAGCACCGGCGTCATCCGAGCAGTGCGGCCGCCATCTGCAGGGTGGCGACGAAGTCGGTCAGTCCGTCTGCGCGCTCGGGCTCGCCGGAGTCGTCGAACCCGAGCACCGCGACCCGCGTGGCACCCGCTGCGGCGAGCTCTCGGACGCGCTCCGCAATGTGCTCGGGGCTGCTGGACCGGGACACCGCGAGGAAGGCCACCACCTCGAACGGCGCGTCACGTCGCTCGGGCGGTCGGGCCTGAGTCGCGATCCGGACGCCCTCGCGCACCTGCTCGACGGAGGTGTCGCCCGTGAAGATGAGCCCGTCACCGATCTCGCCCGCCAGCGCGAGCGTCTTGGCCCGCACCGCACCGACCAGCATCGGCGGCACCGTCTCGGGAGGCCAGGCCAGCCGGACGTCATCGAGGGTGACGTAGCGACCGCTGGTCGTGACGCTCTCGCCGGCGAGCAGCTGGTGCAGTGCCGTGCCGTACTCACGCAGCAGCGTCATCGGCGACTCGGCGCGCACCCCGCACTGGCCCATCCACTCCAGGACGCCGTGACCGATGCCCGGCAGAAGCCGCCCCGGGAACAGCCGCGCCAGCGTGGCGATCTCCATCGCGGTGAGAGCGACGTTGCGCAGCGGCACCGGCATCAGCCCGACACCGACGTGGATGCGCTCGGTCCAGCCGAGCACCGCCGCCGCAGCCGACACCCCTGCCTCGGCGAAGCAGTCCTCCCACAACCACAGGTCGTCCAGACCCGCCCGTTCTGCGGCCAGAGCGACCGGCCGCAGACGCTCGGGCGGCTGGTCAGGAGGGAAGATCACGCCGAGGGCTGCCATGCCCCGGGACGCTAGTCCCGAGGTCGGACAGCGCTCGTACGCCGACCGGTCAGCGCCGCAGGTACGGGTTGGCGAGCGTGCCGATCTGGTCGATCTCGACCTCGACCCGCTGGCCGGACTCGACCGGGCCGATGCCCTCGGGCGTACCGGTCAGGATCACGTCGCCGGGCAGCAGCGTGAACGCCTGGGAGGCGTAGGAGATCAGGGTCGGCACGTCGTGGATCATGTCGGCCGTCGTGCCGTCCTGGCGCACCTCGCCGTCGACACGGGTCTGCACCCGCAGGTCGCTGACGTCGAGATCGGTCTCGATCCAGGGCCCGAGGGGGCAGAACGTGTCGAAGCCCTTGGCACGCGACCACTGGCCGTCGGACTTCTGCAGGTCGCGGGCGGTCACGTCGTTGGCGACGGTGTAGCCGAACACCACCTTGGCGGCCTCCTGCGGCGTGACGTCCTTGCACATCCGGCCGATGACAACCGCCAGCTCGCCCTCGTAGTCGACGCGCTGCGACTGGGGCGGCATCACCACCGGGTCATCGGGGCCGGCGACGGCGGTGTTGGGGATGAGGAACATCAGCGGCTCCTGCGGAGCCTCGCTGCCCATCTCTCGCGCGTGCTCGGCGTAGTTCTTGCCGATCCCGATGACCTTGCTGCGCGGGATCACCGGCGAGAGCAGTCGCACCTCGTCGACGGTCGTCGTGCGACCGGTCAGCTCGATCTTGGTGTAGAGCGGGTCACCGGCGATCTCGGCGATCTTGTCGCCGGCGCCGTCGACCAGGCCGTACGTGGGGTCTTCACCAGTGGTGTATCTCGCGATGCGCACAGGGCGAGCCTAGGACGTCGTCCGGGCCCGGGCGAGGTCAGCCGGTCTGGACGATCGGCCCGGTCGCGCCACCCGTCGGAGTGGGGACGGGCGTCCGCGTCGGCGCCGGCTTGGTCGGCGTCGGGCTGCCCGTGGGGCTCGGCCCACCGGTCGGCGACGGTGAGGACGGCTCGTCGGTGGGGGTCGGCGTGGGCGTCGGCACCGTGCCGACCGCGCCGAGCACCGTGCGCGCCAGCACCTGGTAGCCGGTGTCGTTGGCGTGGATGTCGTTCTTGGCGCACATCCAGGTCCACTCACAGATGCGCGCGACGTTGACGGGCAGCATCTCCGCGGCCGCAGGCGACGCGGACGCCGTGCCGGTCGGCGTACCCGTCGGTGCCGGGGTGTCGCTCGGTGAGAAGTCGTCGCTGCTGAACGCGCTCGACACATCGGCGACCGAGGCGTTGACGCCCTTGGCCGCCGTCGCGATCGAGCCGTTGAGCGAGCTCTGCAGTGTCACTGACAGCTTGGCGACGCTCTGACCGTCCGGCCCGAGCAGCCAGGCCGCCAGGAAGGGGTTGTAGTAGTTGGCGACCACGATGCGCGCCTCGGGCGCCGCCGCCCTGACGCGCTTGAGGATGGCGGGCAGGTTGGTCGAGACCTTCTGCAGACCGTCGGTGATGCACGGCAGGTCGACGTCGGTGCCCTTGGCGCAGCGCTGCACGTCGTTGGCACCCAGGTCGATCGTGATCAGACGGGTGTCCGGGTGGGCCTTCAGGAACGCCTCGGCCGCCGCGAGCTGGTTGCCCTCGGGGTAGGAGCAGCGGGTGCCCGAGGTCATCGTCGTGGTGTCCTCACCCGAGCACGCGAGGTTCTTCAGCTGCAGGTCCGAGCCCTTGTCACGGACGCCCGCGAGCACCCCGCCGACATAGCCGCCGTCCTTGTCGTCACCCTGACCGGGCTGGTAGCCCGCCGCGAGCGAGTCGCCGAGCGCGACGTAGTAGCCGTCGGAGCCGGCCGCGGTCGCCGACGACGACCCGGAGGCGAGGACGCCGGTGATGCTCGCTGCGGCGAGTGCGGCTGAGCTGAGTACGACGGTCGCGCGGCGACGCTGCATGGTGCCTCCCCTGTGTGGTCCAGATCACGCCCACTGTGCCACGAATACAGTGGTCGTGATGCCCGTTCACCTGCTCTCCCCCGAGGTCTGGAGCGAGCGCGAGCGCGCCCACCAGGAGCGCGTCGACGCGGCCACCGCCGCGCACCGCGCTCGTCGACGCAGCGACCGCACGCACCCGATCGAGGACTTCCTCTTCACCTACTACTCCCATCGCCCCGCTCAGCTCCGCCGCTGGCACCCGGGCGCCGGGATCGCCCTGGAGGGCGCCCACCGCGAGTGGAAGTTCTACGCCGAGGCGGGCGGCGCGTCGTACGTCGACGTGGCCGAGTTCGTGCGCGAGCGCGGTGACGCCGTGCGCTTCGTCCGCGACCTGCTCGGGGCCACGCTCGCTCGGCCCGCCCACCTCGGCTGCTTCGGACTCCACGAGTGGGCCATGGTCTACCGCCTCGACGAGGACCAGGTCCGGCACGCGGGCTGGCCGCTGCGGCTCGGCTCGGCCGGCACCGACCAGGTCGTCGAGTCGCACACCGTGCGCTGCTCGCACTACGACGCGTTCAGGTTCTTCACGCCACCGGCTCGGCCACTGAACACCCTTGTGCCCCAACGAGACTCGCAGGTCGCCATGGAACAGCCGGGCTGCCTGCACGCCGGGATGGACGTCTACAAGTGGGCCTACAAGCTCACGCCCGTCGTGCCGTCCGAGCTGGTCATGGACTGCTTCGACCTCGCGCGTGAGATCAGACAGCTCGACATGGAGGCGGCGCCGTACGACCTGTCCGAGCTCGGCGTCCAGCCGGTCCGGATCGAGACCGCGGAGGGCAAGGCGGCGTACGTCCGTCGCCAGCGCCGTCACGCCGAGCGGGGGCAGGTCCTGCGCGGGCGCCTGCTCGCGGTGTGCGAGTCCGTGCTGGAGTACGCCGCATGAGCAGGCACGACATCCAGCCCACCGACGTGACCGGCGTACAACGGCAGGCGCGTGAGTTCGCGAGCGAGTACGCCCACCTGTCGCTGTACCGCCGTCTCGCTGAAGGCCTCGCCGGTGACGACGAGGTGGCCGCGCTGCTGCTGTCGGCACAGCCTGGTCAGACGCGTCCGGTCCTGATCCTCGCCGCGCTGCACGACCTCGTGCTGCGAGAGCCCGATCTGCCTGCGGCACAGTGGTATCCGAGCATCACCGGAGCCGCCGCGTCGCCGGCCGGCGATCCCTGGCCCGACGTCCGCGCTGCAGCCCTCGACCACGCCGAGTCGGTGCGTGAGGTCATCGCGACCCACACGACGCAGACCAACGAGGTCAACCGCAGCGTCTACCTCGCGGCCCTGCTGACGGCCGCCTGCGCAGACCTGCCCGACGCACCCGTCACGCTCGTCGAGCAGGGCGCGAGCGCCGGCCTGCTGCTCGGCGTCGACCGCTACAGCACGACGCTCGTCAGCGCCTCCGGGCAGACCTCCGTCGGCCCGCGCGACGCGCTCGTCCGCTGCGAGGGTGTCGACCGTTCGGCTGCACCCCTCACACTCCGCCTGCCGTCGGTCGCCGCGCGGGTCGGGGTCGACCTGCACCCCGCCGACCTGCGTGATGCCGACACCGTGCGCTGGCTCGAGGCGTGCCTGTGGCCGGACCTCCCCGTACGACTCGACCGCTTCCGCGCTGCCGTGCGCACGCTCGCGGCCGATCCGCCGACGGTGCGGTCCGGCGACATGGTCGGTGACCTCGGCGAGGTGATCGCGGGTGTGCGTACGCGCGTGGCTGACGAGCACGTCTTGGTGTTCAGCTCGTGGGCGCTGACCTACGTCGAGCGCTCGCAGCGTCCCCGGGTCGTCGACGTGCTCGAGCACGTCGCCGCTGACGGCACGCCGGTCAGCTGGATCACGGCCGAGCCGGATGGCTGCGTCCCCGGGTTGCCGCTGGTCGATCGACCCGAGACCGTTCTGGGCGTCACCCGGTGGCGTGCCGGTCGGCGTACTGTCGACGTGCTCGGCACCTGCCACCCGCACGGCGAGTGGGTCGAGCTCAGCTGACGTCCGAGGCCACCGGCCCGTCCCACGACCAGCGCTGCATCGGCAACCCGTCAGGGACGTCGTAGGCCGACTCGTGGTAGTCACTCATGCGGTCGATCGCCCATGCGAACCACGCGACGAGCGTGCGCCGCAGCGGCGCGTCCACGACGCCCACGTCGTCGAGTGCGCCCTCGAAACAGGTGAGAGCACGCCGGTCCATCTCGTCGTGCACGCCGTTGCCGGAGTGCATCCGCGTCACCATCGACTGGTCACCCAGGGACGCGGTGTAGGTCGCCGGGCCACCGAGCGCCTCGATCCAGTACGCCGCCAGCCGCTCGTCGTGCTGCGGGTGGAACCCGTGCGAGAACGCGTGGTTGACGACCGGGTCGGCCAGACAGCGACGGTGCCACGCCTGGGCCAGTCGCAGCACCACGGCGTCGCCGCCCAGCGCCTCGTGGATGGTCGCTCCCATAAGGCCGAGTATGGCCTCCGTCAGCGGGGGTCGATGCCGGCCCGGAGCAGCCCGAACGTGAACGAGTCGACCAGCGCCGTCCACGCAGCGTGCACGATGTTGCCCGCGACGCCCACGGTCTCCCAGGACGTCTCGCCGTCGGACGTCTCGACGAGCACGCGCGTCGTGGCGTCGGTGCCGTGCGAGGCGTCGAGGATGCGCACCCGGAAGTCGATCAGCTCGAGCTTGTCGAGCTCGGGGTACGCCGACGCGAGCGCCTCGCGCAACGCGTGGTCGAGCGCGTTGACCGGCCCGTTGCCCTCGCCCACCGCGACCTGCCGCTCCCCCGCAGCCCGCAGCTTGACGGTCGCCTCGGAGACCGCGGCGTCATCCCCCGCGCCGTCCTCGGTGATGACCCGCCACGACTCGACGTCGAAGTAGCTCAGCTCCTCGCCGGTGACCTCACGACGCAGCAGCAGCTCGAACGACGCGTCGGCCGCGTCGAACGTCCACCCTTGCGACTCAAGGGTTTTCACGGTCGAGACGACCCGTGCGAGCACCTCCGGGCGGTCGCTCAGGTCGTAGCCGAGCTCACGTCCCTTGAGCTCGATGCTGGCTCGACCGGCCATGTCCGACACCAGGGTGCGCATCGCGTTGCCGACGCGCGCGGGGTCGATGTGCTGGTAGAGGTCGGGGTCGACCTTCAGGGCGCTCGCGTGCAGACCGGCCTTGTGCGCGAAGGCGCTCGCGCCGACGTACGGCTGCCGGCTGTAGGGGACAATGTTGGTGACCTCGCTGATGGCGTGCGAGATCGTGCCCGCTCGCGCGAGCTGCTCGGCCGCCAGCAGATCGTGGCCGAGCTTGAGCTGCAAGTTGCTCACGACCGTGACGAGGTCGGCGTTGCCGGTGCGCTCGCCGTAGCCGTTGATCGTGCCCTGCACGTGCGTCGCTCCGGCCTCGATGGCCGCGACCGAGTTGGCCACGGCGCAGCCGGTGTCGTTGTGGCAGTGGATGCCCAGCCGCGCGCCCGACGCCTCGAGCACCGCTCCGACGACGTCGGTCACCTGGGGCGGCAGCATGCCGCCGTTGGTGTCGCACAATGCCACCACCTGCGCACCGGCCTCGGCCGCGGTGCGGACGACCTCCAGCGCGTACGCCGGGTCGAGGGCATAGCCGTCGAAGAAGTGCTCGGCGTCCAGGAACACCGTGCGGCCTTCGGCGACCAGGTGCGAGACGGTGTCACGCACCATGGCGAGGTTCTCCGCCGGTGTCGTCCGCAGCGCCAGCTCGACGTGGCGCGCGTGGGACTTCGCGACGAGGGTCACCACCGGCGTACGGGCGTCGAGCAGGGCGCGGACCTGCGGGTCGTCGGCCGCCACCGCGCCGGCGCGTCGGGTCGAGCCGAACGCCGCGAGCCGGGCGTGCCGCAGGTCGAGCTCGGTCGCGGCCCGCCGGAAGAACTCGGTGTCCTTGGGGTTGGCGCCCGGCCAGCCGCCCTCGATGAACCCGACACCCAGGTCGTCGAGATGACCCGCAATGGCGAGCTTGTCGGCGACGGAGAGGTTGAGGCCCTCCTGCTGCGCACCATCGCGCAGGGTCGTGTCGTAGACGTGGACATCGTTCATGGCAGCCGTCCTCGCAAGGGGCTTCGCAGGTGCAGAGGTTCGTGGTGTGCCCAGGGCCTCGTGACGCCGCTCCGCGCGCTCGCCGCCGGGCGGTGATGGTGCCCGGGAACGAAAAAACCTCCCGGGGTACGGGAGGTTCGCGCGTCGGAGCAGATCCGACGCGCTAGCAGATAATGATCGTCACTGCGGGGGTGACCGCAGGCCCAGGACTCATCACGGGTGCATCCTCGCACCACCGCCCGAGTCTCGGAATGCACGTCTCAGATCGTGGCCTCGCCGCCGACCTGCTCCAGCACCTGGGCGACCCCGTCGTCGGCGTTGCTCGGGCAGTGCCGGGTGGCGGCCGCCAGGACCTCCGGGTGGGCGTTGGCGACCGCGTACGACGTGCCGGCCCAGCCGAGCATCGGCAGGTCGTTGGGCATGTCACCGAACGCCCACACGTCGTCGGGCCCGAACCCGCGCTCGGCGCACCAGCGTTCGAGCGCGATCGCCTTGGTGACCCCGAGCGGGCTGATCTCGGCGAGGCCGGCCGCTCCGGAGTACGCGACGACCGCGCGGTCTGCGACGACGGCGCACACGGCCGCGAGGAACGCCTCGGGATCCATGGCAGGCAGTCGGCCGAGCAGCTTGCCGACGGTGATGTCGTGCGGGAGGTGCTCCATCGTGTCGACCAGCAGATCGGCGGGCTTGCAGTCAGGAAGGTATTCCGGATAGGCCCGCTCGGCGTGGCTGCCGTCGGCACACTCGGCCGCAAAACCTATGCCGGGCAACGCTTCTCGCAGGTCGACCAGCAGCTGCGCCATGACCGACCGCTCGAAGCCGACGGTGCGCTGCACACGGCACGAGCGCACGTCGTACTCGAACGCGCCGTTGCCGCACAGCACGATGCCGTGCCCGCCGACGTCGCCGGCGAGACCGTCCAGCCAGCGCGGAGGGCGGGCCGTGACGAACACCGTCTCGACGCCGAGCGACCACACCCGACGCAGCGCGGCGCGGGTGCGGTCGCTCACCTGACCCGAGGGGTCGAGCAGCGTGCCGTCGAGGTCACTGGCGACGACGCGGGGGCGCACGTCAGGCCAGACGCGTCAGCCAGCCGCGGGTGTCCTCGGCGCGTCCGGTCTGGATGGCGAGCAGCGTCTCGCGGATCTTGGTGGCCACCGGGCCGCCCTCGCCCTCGGGGCCGGTGCGGAACTCGCCCTCGGTCGACACCATCCGGCCCACCGGAGTGATCACGGCGGCGGTGCCGCACGCGAACGCCTCGGTGATCTCGCCCGACTCGGCGCCTGCGCGCCACTCCTCGAGCGTGATGCGCCGCTCCTCGGGCGTCAGGTCGAGGTCCTTGGCGAGCTCGAGGATGGACGAACGCGTCACGCCCTCGAGGATCGACCCGGACAGCTCGGGCGTCACGATGCGGCCGTCCTTGTAGACCAGGAAGACGTTCATGCCGCCGAGCTCTTCGATGTACTTCTGCTCGACCGAGTCCAGGAACACGCTCTGGTCGCAGCCGTTCTCGGCGGCCTCGACCTGTGCGGCCAGGCTCGAGGCGTAGTTGCCACCGCACTTGGCCGCGCCCGTGCCACCCACGCCGGCGCGAGAGTAGTGCTCGGAGATCCACAGCGACACCGGCTTGAGCCCGCCGGAGAAGTACGCGCCCGCCGGCGAGGCGATGACGCAGTAAGTCACCTCGTTGGCGGGGCGGACACCGAGGAAGGACTCGGAGGCGAACATGAACGGCCGCAGGTAGAGGCTCTCCTCGCCACCGGTCGCGGGCACCCAGTCGACATCGGTGCGCACGAGCGCGCGCAGTGACTCCAGGAAGTCGGCCTCGTCGAGCGCCGGCAGCGCCAGCCGGTGCGCGGAGCGGCTGAACCGGGCGGCGTTGGCCTCGGGGCGGAAGGTCCAGACCGAGCCGTCCTCGTGACGGTAGGCCTTCATGCCCTCGAAGATCTCCTGCGCGTAGTGCAGGACCGCCGCGGACGGGTCGAGCTGCAGCGGACCGTACGCCGTGACGCGGGGGTCTCCCCAGCCCTCACCCTTGCGCCACGTCGCGAGCGCCATGTGATCGGTGAAGTGCTGACCGAACCCGGGGCTGGCGAGAACGGCGTCACGGTCGGCGTCCGAGGCGCGATCAGGCCGCTCGGCGACGGCGAAGTTCAGGGACGGCGACGTGGACATGGCTCACTCCTTGAGGAAAGGCAGGCTGGCGCGAACTGCTCATCAGCAGCGTACGTCCCGACTCATGGCCGGGATCACAAGGCCCGTCTCTCCTGTCGAGACGCGGGCCCCGGGTCGGCCGACGCCCCGTGGGTACGGGGTCGTCGGCCTCCGGGGTGGGCGGTCAGCCCGGGAGCTTCCGGTGGGACGTGATCAGCTCAGGCGGGCGGCGATGGCATCGCCGATCTGGCTGGTGGAGCGCACCGCGTTGCGGCGGTCGCTGAGGTCACCGGCGACGGCGGCCTCGATCCGACGGGCCTCGTCACCGCGGCCCAGGTGGTCGAGCAGCATCGCGACCGACAGGATCGTGGCGGTCGGGTCGGCCTTGCCCTGGCCGGCGATGTCGGGCGCAGAGCCGTGCACCGGCTCGAACATCGACGGTGCGGTGCGGTCGGGGTTGATGTTGCCCGACGCCGCGAGGCCGATCCCTCCGGTGACGGCGGCCGCGAGATCGGTGACGATGTCGCCGAACAGGTTGTCGGTGACGATCACGTCGAAGCGGCTCGGTTCCTGCACCAGGTAGATCGTCGCCGCGTCGATGTGTGCGTACGCCGTCTCGACCTCGGGGAACTCCTGCCCGACCTCCTCGACGGTCCGGCGCCACAGGTGGCCGGCGTAGCTGAGGACGTTGTGCTTGTGCAGCAGCGTCAGGTGCTTGCGCTCACGGGCCTGGGCGCGGGCGAATGCGTCACGGACGACGCGCTCGGCGCCGAAGCGGGTGTTGACGCTGACCTCGGTGGCGAGCTCGGCAGGGGTGCCGACGCGCAACGCGCCACCGTTGCCGGTGTAGGGGCCCTCGGTGCCCTCGCGCACGACGACGAGGTCGATGCCCTCAGGCGCGACGCGGTCGACCGCGAGCGGGGTGATGACGCCCGGGTACAGCTTGGCCGGGCGCAGATTGACGTAGTGGTCGAGCTCGAACCGGATACGCAGCAGCAGCTGACGCTCGAGCACACCGCTCGGCACGCTCGGGTCGCCGATGGCGCCGAGCAGGATCGCGTCGTGGCCGCGCAGCTCCTCGAGCACCGAGTCGGGCAGCGTCTCGCCGGTCTCGTGCCACCGGCGCGCGCCGAGGTCGTACTCGGTGCGGTTGACCTTGGCTGCCGACACCGCCTCGAGCACCTTCAGACCCTCGGCCACGACCTCCGGACCGATGCCGTCTCCCCCGATGACGGCCAGGTCGATGCTGTCCTTCGCCTGGTCGGCCGCCGCCGACTCCCCGTGCTCCTCACTCATGCCTGCGAGGCTAGTAACGCGTCTTGCATCCTGGTATGTCGGTCTTGCGATACGGACTCGTCACGGCACGAGCAGCAGCTTGCCCGTCGACCGGCGGCCTTCGAGGTCTTCGTACGCCCGCGCGGCCTCGGCGAGCGGGTAGCGGCCGCCGATCTCGACGGCGAGCTCGCCCGATGCGATCGCGGAGAGCACGTCGCCCGCACGCTCCAGCAGCTCGTCACGCGTCGCGATGTAGTGCGCCAGCGTGGGCCGAGTCAGGAACAGCGACCCGCCCTTGTTGAGGCGCTGGGGGTCGAACGGCGGCACCTGGCCGCTGGACCCGCCGAACAGGACCATCGTGCCGCGCGGTCGCAACGACGCGAGCGAGGCATCGAAGGTGTCCTTGCCGACGCCGTCGTAGACCACGTGAACACCGTTGCCGTTGTTGGCTTCTCGCACATCGGCGGCCAGGTCGTCGGACGTGGTGTAGTCAATGACTGCGCGCGCACCGAGCCGCGTGGCGATCGCACGCTTGTCGGCCGTGCCCGCGGTGGCGATGACCTCTCCCCCGCGCGCCGTGATCATCTGCACGAGCAGCTGACCGACGCCACCGGCGGCGGCGTGCACCAGTGCGACGTCACCGGGCAGCACGGCGTAGGTGCTGCTCACGAGGTAGTGGGCCGTCATGCCCTGGAGCATCGACGCCGCCGCGACGTCGAGCTCGACGCCGTCCGGCACGGGTACGACGGCTGCTCGCGGCACGTTGACGACGCCGGCCGCACTGCCCAGGTGCTGACCCCATGCGACGCGCTCGCCCGTGCCGACCACCGTGCCCGCACCCTCGGAGCACATGACGAACGGGCGGGGCACGTCGTACACGCCCTGTCGCTGGTAGACGTCGATGAAGTTGAGGCCCACGGCGGCGACCTCGACCTGGACCTCGTCGGGACCGGGCGGCGGCACCTCGCGCTCCTGCAGCTGCATCTGGTCGGGCGCGGTCACGACGAGGGCATCGGTGGAGGTCATGACAGCCAGCGTAGGGAAGCCCGGCCCGCCGTCACGGCGAGCCGGGCTCCGATCGGATCAGGTCAGCTCGCGCGACGCTGTCGAGCACGCTCGCGCACGGTCGGCAGGTCACCCACGATCGCGTTGTGCGACTTGTTCCAGAAGGCGTACTTGGCCGTGAGGTTGACCATCGTCGCTGCGCGGTTGCGGTTGCCGAGCAGCGAGAACACGTGCACGCCGGTCCAGACCGCCCAGGCCGGGAAGCCCTTCAGGTCGGGCAGGTGACTGATCTCGGCCACCGCCGCACTGCGCCCGATCGTCGCGAGGCTGCCCTTGTCGCGGTAGCGGAAGGGCGGCAGCTCGGGGGCTCCGGCCAGGCCGGCCACGATCTGCTTGGCGACGTACTTGCCGCCCTGCAGCGCTGGCTGGGCGAGCTGCGGCAACGCGTTGCCCTCGTCGAGCGCGATGTCGCCGACGGCGTACACGTCGGGCAGACCCTGCACCCGCAGATGGTCGTCGACCAGGATGCGACCGCCCTTGCCCTGCGGCACACCCCAGTCGGCGACCGACGAGGACACCGCGATGCCGCTGGCCCAGATGACCAGACCGGCCGGGATGAGCTCACCGTCGCCCACGACCACACCGTCCGGGCGCACCTCGGCGACCTTGGTGCCGAGACGCAGGTCGACGCCGCGCTTCTCCAGCGAGGCCTTCGCGTAGGCCTGGCTGCCCTCGTGGAACGCCCCGAGCAGCACCGGCGCCATCTCGACGAGCGTCACGTGGGTGCGCTGGGGATCGAGCTCGGGATAGGTCACCTGCAGGTCGTGGTTGCGCATCTCGGCGAGTGCGCCCGCGGTCTCGACCCCGGTCGCACCGCCGCCGACGACGACCACGCGGACGTCGCCGTGCTCGTCACCCTCGGTGGCCGCCGCCTCGAGGCCGGTGAACAGCCGGGTCCGGACGTCGAGCGCACCGTCGCGGGTGTAGATCGGCAGCGCGTTGTCCTCGGCGCCGGGGATGCCGAAGAAGTTGGCGGTGACGCCGGCCGCGATGATCAGGTGGTCGTACGCGAGGTCCTCACCGCTGTCGAGCGAGACCGTCCGCGCGGCGTGATCCATGCGGACCACCTCGCCCAGACGGAAGCGCACGTGCGGGTTGACGGCGCGCACCGCGCGCTGGAAGTACGTCACGTCGCCCGGGTTGAGCGTGGCGGTCGCGACCTGGTAGAGGAGCGGCTGGAAGGTGTTGTAGGCGCGCTTGTCGACCAGTGTCACGTCGACGTCGTGGCGGCGGAGCGCTCGGACGGCGGACAGGCCACCGAAGCCTCCTCCGACGATCACCACGTGCGGTCGTTGCCCGTGCGGTGCAGTCATGCCAGCGACCGTACTCGCGCGCTGCGCACAGCGGAACGCCCCCGGCCGCGGTGCGGCCAGGGGCGTTGCTCACACTCGGCGAGCGCGCGTCAGTCGCGCAGGTCCAGCGACTCCTGCAGAGCGCGGCGGGCTTCCATCTGCTCTTCGGTCATCGGGATCGTCTCCTTCGGGGGCCCACGTCTCGTGGGCGGGTCGTACGAAGTGGGGGTGGTCTGCAGTCAGCGGCAACGCGGGATCTCCGCGGCGAGCTGCTGACTAGTGAGACTCGCCGCGGGGTCGAAGGATGAGTACTCGCCGCGGCATGACAGTCGACGGTACGCCGGGTGGTCCACAGAGCGGAACGCCCGTCTCATTCCTCGAACCGCTCCGACGGCTCCACGGACGACATATGTCACAGGCGCCCCAACGGTGCGCGGACTAGGCTGACGCGGTGACCGCTGCGCTGACGCTCCTCACGCGGGTCGCCTACCAGGACACCGAGATCGCCAGCCCACAGCTGCGTCATCTGCTCGCTCTCCTCGCCCGCGACCTGCGCACCGGTGTCAGTGCTGCCCGGCTCATCGACGGGCTGTGGCCCGATGCGCGACCTGCCAACCCGACCAAGGCCCTGCAGGTGCTCGTCTCGCGTGCACGCTCACAGCTCGGGCACGACACGATTGTCTCGACCCCGACCGGCTACCGGCTCGCCCTCGACTCCACCGACGTCGACCTCAGCGCTGCAGAGCGCTGCGCGACTGCCGCCCTGCGGGCCGCCCATGACCACGACGACGAGGCCGCACGACTGCACGCCGAGGCCGGACTGGCTCTCTGGGAGGGCGGGTCCCCGGGCGGTGACGGAGCCGACGGCCCGCTGTCCCAGGTCCGCGACGAGGCGGGCAGCGCCTACGCCGCACTGCGCCGGGCTCACGCGATCGCCCTGTCCCGGCTCGGCGACCACGACGCCGCCCTGCCCACCCTCACGGCGCTCGCGGCCGAGCGGCCCCAGGACGAGGAGCTGCTCGCCGCGCTCCTGCGCACCGAGGCCGCGACCACCGGGCCGGCCGCTGCCCTGGAGAGGTACGAGACCTACCGGCGCGGTCTGCGCGACCGCCTCGGCACCGATCCCGGACCGGCGCTCACCGAGGCGCACCAGGACCTCCTGCAGCACGACCGCCCGGCCGTGCGGGTCGGCGTACCCCACGAACCCAACGCCCTGCTCGGCCGTGACGCCGACATCGCGCAGGTGGCCCGGCTCGTACGCACCTCTCGGGTCACCTCGATCGTCGGCCCCGGGGGCCTGGGCAAGACCCGCCTGGCCAACGTCGTCAGCCGGCACGCCGACCAGCGGGTGGTGCACCTGGTCCCGCTCGCCGGTGTGACCTCCGACGACGGGGTCCTGCCCGAGGTGGCCTCGGCCCTGGGCGTACGCGACCCGCGGCTGCGGGCGACGTCGCAACGGATGTCCGCCGCCCGCGACGTCATGACCGGCATCGTCGACGCTCTCGGCCCGACGCCGAGCCTGCTCGTGCTCGACAACTGCGAGCACGTCATCGAGGGCGCCGCTGAGGTGGCCCGCTCGTTGGTCGCGCTCACACCCGACCTGCGCATCCTGACCACGAGCCGATCACCGCTCGGCCTGAGCTCCGAGGCGGTCTACCTGCTGCCCGAGCTGGACCAGCAGACCTCGGTCGCGCTGTTCACCGAGCGTGCCCGCGCCGCCCGCCCCGACGTCGACCTGCCGACCGACGTCGTCGCGCGGCTGTGCCGCCACCTCGACGGACTCCCGCTCGCGGTCGAGCTCGCGGCCGCGCGCACCCGAGTGATGTCGGTGACCGCCATCGAGCGACGTCTCACCGACCGCTTCGCGCTGCTGCGCAGCGGCGCCCGTGACGCCCCCGAGCGCCACCGCACCCTGCAGGCCGTCATCGACTGGAGCTGGAACCTGCTCGACCGCGAGCACCAGCACGCCCTCGCGACACTGGCCGTCTTTCCCGACGGCTTCACGCTGGAGGCCGCCGAGCACGTGCTCGGACCGGACTACGACACCCTCGCGGTGCTGGAGCAGCTGCTCGACCAGTCGCTGCTCAAGGTGGTCGACTCGGTGCGCGGCACCCGGTTCAGGATGCTCGAGACCGTCCGCGAGTTCGGGTCGGCCCGCCTGGCAGAGGACGGTCTCACCACCGCCGTGCAGGACGCGTTCCTGCGCTGGTCGCGCGACTTCGGCAGCCGGCAGTCGGGTGCGTTCGCAGGGCGCGACCAGATCGCCGCCGCGACCACCGTCCGTACCGAGCAGGACAACCTGGTCAAGGCGCTCGACCTGGCCGTCGAGCGTGCGGACGCGGGCACGGCCGCGTCGGTGTTCGCGACGCTCGCAGGGCTGTGGACCGTGGAGTCCAACCACAACCGCGTGATCGCCTTCGCGCCCGACGTGCTCTGGCTGCTCTCGCACGACCACCCCGCCCCCGACGAGGTCCAGGTACGCCGCGAAGCGCTCGTCCTCGGCACCGCCAACACCCTCATGCTCGCCAACCACACCGCGAGCCGGGGCGTCGTGGCCCTGCGCCGCCTGCCCCCGCCCGAGCCCGGCACGTTCCACGGAGCGGCGACGACGTTGCTGCTGCGCCTGCCGGAGATCCTCCAACCACGGTCACCCCTGCTCGAAGAGCTGACACGCGACCCCGACCCGATGCTCGCCGGGGCGGCACAGTCGTTCGCCAGCCAGATCTGGGAGAACGAGGGCCGGGTCGACGAGGCGGTCGCGCTGGCGCGCCACAGCCTCGAGACCGGCTCCCAGGACCACAACCCGTGGATGACGGCGTCGCACCACGCCCGGCTCGCCGAGCTGTTCGCCCACGTCGGCGACCACGAGGCGGCCATGCGGCACGCGCACAAGGCCCTTCCGGTGCTCGAAGCCCTTCAGGCCGGGTCCGACGTCACCCAGCTGCGCTGGCTGCTCGCGTTCGCGGCACTTCAGCTCGGTGACGTCGACGGCGCGCAGCGGTGGTATGAGGAGGGCGGGCCGACGTCCGCCGACGACCCGCACGGCTTCGGCTGGCGCAGCGCGGTGTGGGCCGAGATCTGCCTCGCCAAGGGCGACGTCGAGGCCGGGCTGCACGGGTGGCGCCGGGCCGCCGACCAGGTCGGGTCGGCCACCAACGCCTACTTCACCACCGACCCGCCCGGGCTCGAGCCGTGGACCCTCGCCACCGAGTCGGTCGCGGTCATCGCGCACGCGGGTGCCGACCGGCTGGACGACGTCACCGCCCTGGTGACCCGGTTGCACGATAAGCTCGGCGGGCTGTTCGCCGGCGCCGGCCGAACCCAGCACGCGACCTACCTCGACTACCCCGTGAGCGGCCTCGGGCTCCTGGCGCTCGGGCTCGCCCACCTGGTGTCACGCGACGACGTGGTCTACGGCGTACGACTCATCGTGCTCGCACAGCAGTTCAGGTATCCGAAGATGCAGCCGAGCGTCACCCGCACCGACGTGCTCGCACTGGCCCACGACGCCGGCGGGCCGGCGTACGACGACGCCGTGTCGTCGTACGCCGGCCTCGGTCCGGAGGAAGCCGTCGCCGCGGCTCGCGCGCTGGTTCAGACCTGTCGGCGGTAGCCCTTCACCGCGAGCGGCATGAAGATCGCCACCACGGCGAGGCAGGCGAAGACCGCCCAGCCGACCTGACCGGTGACCTGACCGTCGTTCATCAGGTCACGCAGCGCGGTGACCACGTGCGACACCGGGTTGACGTTGACGAAGGACTCCAGCCAGCTCGGCAACGTGCTCGCCGGGACGAAGGCGTTCGACAGGAACGTCAACGGGAACATGATCATCAACGAGACGCCCTGCAGGCCCTGCGCCGACTTCATGACCGTCGCGAGGGTGGTGAACACCCAGGCGAGCGACCACGCCGTGAGCACGATCAGGAGCGTGCCGCCGACGACGCCGAGCGGGTCCGGCCGGTAGCCCATCGCCACACCGACGAGGATCGTCATGACCGCAGCCACGAGGTAGCGCACGATGTCGGCGATCGCCGGGCCGGCCAACGGCGCCACTCTCGACATCGGCAACGATCTGAACCTGTCGAAGACGCCCTTCTCCATGTCCTCACGCAAGGTCACGCCCGTGCCCATGCACGTCGTGAGGGCGGTCTGGGCGAGCAGGCCCGGGATGAGCAGAGGCAGGTACGTGCTCGTACCACCTGCGACGGCGCCGCCGAAGATGTAGCCGAACATCGGTGTGAACAAAAGGGGTTGGATCGTCACGTCGAAGAACTGCTCCGGATTACGGCGCATCTTCTGCAGCGCACGACCGGCCATCAGCCAGCTCTGCCGGATGGTCTCCATGAGGCTGACGTGCGTCTTCAGATCGGGCAGCGTGGCTCCCGGCTGGGCGGTGACCGTGGTCATCGGCTGACCTCCATCTGGTCGGACTGCCTTGCGGCAGAAGCGGATTCGGGCTCGTCGTCCTCAAGACCCGACTGGTCCCGGACGTGCTCGCCGGTCAGCGCCAGGAAGACCGCGTCGAGCGTCGGCTGCTCGACCTGCACCGAGGTGATGCTGATGTCGTTGCGGCGCAACGCGATCAGCGCCTCGGCGGCCTCGTCAGCACGGTTGAGGGCGACGGTCAGACGCGCCGACTCCGGCGTACGGTTGGCCGGCCGGCCGAGCACCTGCGCGACCGAGCGTGCCGCAGCGTCCATGTCGACCGGGTCCTCCAGCTGCACCGACAGCGTCGAGCTGCCGATGGACGCCTTGAGCTCCCCCGAGGTGCCCTCGGCGACCTTGCGGCCCCGGTCGATGACGGCGATCCGGTCGGCGAGCTGATCGGCCTCGTCGAGGTACTGCGTGGTGAGCAGGATCGTCGAGCCCTGCGCGACGAGGTCGCGGATCGTGTCCCACATCTGACCGCGCGTGCGCGGGTCGAGACCGGTCGTCGGCTCGTCCAGGAAGATCAGCGGCGGCCGGGCGATCAGGCTCGACGCGAGGTCGAGCCTGCGGCGCATACCGCCGGAGAACTTCTCCAGCGCCCGGTCGGCGGCGTCGGTCAGCCCGAACCGCTCCAGCAGGTCGTCCGTCGTGGCGCTCGCCTGTGCGCTCGACTGCCCGTGGATGCGGGCGAACAGGCGCAGGTTCTCGCGAGCGGTGAGCTTCTCGTCGACCGAGGCGTACTGCCCCGTCACGCCGATCAGCTGGCGTACCTGATGGGGCTCACGGACGACGTCGACGCCGAAGATGCTCGCCTGTCCCCCGTCGATCCGCAGCAGGGTCGCGAGCATCCGCAGCGTCGTGGTCTTGCCGGCGCCGTTGGGGCCGAGGACCCCGAACACCTCGCCCTGCTTCACCTGCAGGTCGACGGCGTCGACGGCGCGCAGGTCCTTGAACTGCTTGACCAGTCCGGTGGCTTCAACGGCCAGCGTCATGGCGGACTCCTCTCTGGTGGGTCTGCCCAGAGAGTGCGCCGGGGCGGCTTCGACCCGGTTTCACCCCGGTTTCAACCGCCTTCGCGGGGCCGGCTCGGTTCGCCGGCTGGGTGGGGCGCTGGGTGTACGACGGCCGGCCGCCTCCCTTGCGGGAAGCGGCCGGCCGGCGTACGTGTCGTGGGTCTCAGCGAGCCGAGGAGCCCTCGACGTAGTCGGCGTCGTTGGCGCCGTCCTTGATCCAGCTCATGAGGCCACGCAGCTCCTTGCCGGTGGTCTCGATCGGGTGCTGGGCGGCCTTCTCGCGGAACGCCTTGAACTCCGGCGCACCGGCGTCCTGGTCGTCGATGAAGCGCTTGGCGAACGTGCCGTCCTGGATGTCCTTCAGGACAGCCTTCATGTTGTGCTTGACGTGCTCGTCGATGACGCGCGGGCCGGAGACGTAGTCGCCGTACTCAGCGGTGTCCGAGATCGACCAGCGCTGCTTGGCGATGCCGCCCTCGACCATCAGGTCGACGATGAGCTTGAGCTCGTGCAGGCACTCGAAGTAGGCGACCTCGGGCTGGTAGCCCGCCTCGGTGAGGGTCTCGAAGCCGTACTGGATCAGCTGCGAGGCACCACCGCACAGGACCGACTGCTCACCGAACAGGTCGGTCTCGGTCTCCTCCTTGAAGGTGGTCTGGATACCGCCGGCACGCAGGCCGCCGATGCCCTTGGCGTAGGACTTGGCGAGGTCGAACGCCTTGCCGGACGCGTCGACCTCGACGGCGACGAGCACGGGCACGCCGCGACCGTCGACGTACTCGCGACGCACGAGGTGGCCCGGGCCCTTCGGCGCGACCATGGCCACGTCGACGCCCTCGGGCGCGGTGATGTAGCCGTAGCGGATGTTGAAGCCGTGGCTGAAGAACAGCGCGTTGCCGGGCTTGAGGTGGGGCTGGATCTCCTCGGCGTAGACCGTGCGCTGCACCTGGTCGGGCGTGAGGATCATGACCAGGTCGGACTCCTGGACGGCCTCGGCGACGGTGACGACGCGCAGGCCCTCGGCCTCGGCCTTGGCGCGCGACTTTGAGCCCTCCTTGAGGCCGACGCGGACGTCGACACCCGAGTCACGCAGGTTGAGCGCGTGCGCGTGCCCCTGGCTGCCGTAGCCGATGATGGCAACCTTGCGGCCCTGGATGATCGACAGGTCGGCGTCGTCGTCGTAGAACATGTCAGCCACGGTGGAACTCCTTGTGTGTTGTCTTGCTGTATGCGGAAAGCATTGTGAGATAGAGGGATTCAGGCCGAACGCAGGGCACGGTCGGTGATCGAGCGCGGGCCGCGGCCCATGGCGATCACGCCGGACTGCACGAGCTCGCGCACGCCGTACGGCTCCAGCGCCGCGAGGAAGGCGTTGACCTTGTCGCGGTGACCGGTGGTCTGGATGATGACCGAGTCGGGCGCCAGGTCGATGACGTTGGCCCGGAACACCTCGACGAGCTGGAGGACCTGAGCACGCGCGGCGGCGTCGCAGCGCACCTTGATGAGCAGCACCTCGCGCTGGACCGAGGCGTCACCCTCGAGCTCGACGACCTTGAGCACCTCGACCAGCTTGTTGAGCTGCTTGGTCACCTGCTCAAGCGCGATCGACTCGACGTCGACCACGATCGTCATCCGTGAGATCTCGGGGTGCTCGGTCGGGCCGACGGCGAGCGAGTCGATGTTGAAGCCACGCCGTGAGATCAGACCCGAGATGCGCGCGAGCACACCGGGCTTGTTCTCGACCAGCACGGACAGGGTGTGCGAGCTCATGCCTGGCTCTCCTCGCTCGTCTCGTCGGACGCCTCGTCGTCCTCGCGGTCCCACACCGGGGTCATGGCGCGGGCGATCGTGACCTGGTCGTTGCTGACGCCTGCCGGCACCATCGGCCACACCATCGCGTCGCGCTCGACGACGAAGTCGATGACGACGGGACGGTCGTTGATCTCCAGGGCCTTCTTGATGACGTCGTCGACGTCGTCAGGGCTCTCGCAGCGCAGGCCCACACAGCCGTACGCGTCTGCGAGCTTGACGAAGTCGGGGATGCGTCGACCCTCGTGCGAGGTGTGCAGGTCGGTGTTGGAGTAGCGCTCGTTGTAGAACAGCGACTGCCACTGCCGCACCATGCCGAGGCTGGAGTTGTTGATGATCGCGACCTTGATCGGGATGTCGTTGATGACGCAGGTCGCGAGCTCCTGGTTGGTCATCTGGAAGCAGCCGTCGCCGTCGATCGCCCACACGACACGGTCCGGCTCGGCCGCCTTGGCGCCCATCGCCGCCGGCACGGAGTAGCCCATGGTGCCGAGACCGCCGGAGTTGAGCCAGGCGTTGGGCCGCTCGTACTGCACGAACTGCGCGGCCCACATCTGGTGCTGGCCGACGCCCGCGACATAGGTGGCGTCGGGGCCGGTCAGCTCGCCGATGCGCTCGATGACGTACTGCGGTGCGATCGCGGTCGCGTCCTCGGGCGGGGTGTAACCGAGGGGGAAGGTCTTCTTCCAGCCGGCCGTCGTGGAGCGCCACGCGCTGTAGTCGCCGCCCTCGCCCGCATCGATGTCGGCGCGCACGGCCGCCACCAGCTCGGTGATGACCTCCTGGCAGTCGCCGACGATCGGCACGTCGGCGACGCGGTTCTTGGAGATCTCGGCCGGGTCGATGTCCGCGTGGATCACCTTCGCCAGCGGGGCGAACGACGACAGCTCGCCGGTGACGCGGTCGTCGAAGCGGGTGCCGAGGGCGATGAGCAGGTCAGACTTCTGCAGCGCGGTCACGGCGGCGACCGACCCGTGCATACCGGGCATGCCCAGGTGCAGCTCGTGGCTGTCGGGCACGGCGCCGCGTGCCATCAGAGTCGTGACGACCGGGATCTGCGCCACGTCGACGAGCTCGCGCAGCACGTCACTGGCCTCGGCGCGCACGACGCCGCCACCGACGTACAGGACGGGGTTCTTGGCCTCGCGGATCAGCGCCGCCGCGGCCTTGATCTGCTTCTGGTGGGGGCGCGTCACCGGCCGGTAGCCCGGCAGGTCGACGGTGGGCGGCCACGCGAACATGGTCGTCGCGGTCAGCGCGTCCTTGGTGATGTCGACGAGCACCGGTCCGGGCCGGCCCGTGGACGCGACGTGGAACGCCTCGGCGACGGCGCGCGGGATCTCGGCCGGGTCGGTGACGAGGTAGTTGTGCTTGGTGATCGGCATCGTGATGCCGCGGATGTCGGCCTCCTGGAAGGCATCCGTCCCGATGGTGCGCGAGTTGACCTGTCCGGTGATCGCGACGATCGGGATCGAGTCCATGTAGGCGTCGGCGAGCGGCGTCACCAGGTTGGTCGCACCCGGCCCGCTGGTCGCCATGCAGACGCCGACCTTGCCGGTGGCCGCGGCGTACCCGGTGGCCGCGTGGCCCGCGCCCTGCTCGTGGCGGACGAGCACGTGGCGGACGCTCACGGAGTCCAGCAGCGGGTCGTACGCCGGGAGGATCGCGCCACCCGGGATGCCGAAGACCGTGCCGACCTCGAGCGCCTCGAGCGCGAGTACCAGGCTCTGCGCACCGGTGACGGTGCGGGGCTGGTTGCTGGGACGCGCTGCCATGTCGGCCGGCGTCGGCGGGCGCGACGCCGCTGGCGCAGCTGTCGTCGTCTCACTCACGGTCGGTCACCGCTTTCGGTTGTGGTTCTGAGGTGTTCGGGCACAAAAAAACCCTCAGCCCGGAGGGCATTGAGGGTGAGCGCGCGAGCTGAGCAGAGTCAGCAGGCGCGCCTGGGAAGTACGAGAATTCGTGCCACGCCCACAGCGTGCCCCGAGCGCCCGGACCGTGTCAACGGATGAGAAAGCCATCCCGTATCGCGAGACGCCGCGAGAACGAGAAATGACTGCCCGGCACTGCATGGAGTGCCGGGCAGTCATTCTTCGCAAGGTGGGTCAGTCGCAGACGGCGCCGTTGCTGGCGCTGCCGACCAGACGGCGGTACTTCGCGAGCACGCCGCGGGTGTACTTCGGCTCAGGCGCCGTGACACCTGCCGTACGCCGCCGCTGCAGCTCGTCGTCGTCGATCAGCAGGTCGAGGGTGCCGGCGGCGACGTCGAGGCGGATCGTGTCACCGTCCTGGACGAACGCGATCGGTCCCTCGTCGACGGCCTCGGGCGCGACGTGGCCGACGCACAGACCAGTCGTCCCGCCGGAGAAACGCCCGTCGGTGAGCAGCAGCACGTCCTTGCCCAGGCCGGCGCCCTTGATGGCGCCCGTGACCGCGAGCATCTCGCGCATGCCGGGGCCGCCCTTGGGGCCCTCGTAGCGGATGACGACGACGTCGTTGGGCTTGAGCGAGCCCTCGGACACCGCGTCCATCGCCGCGCGCTCACCGTCGAAGACCCGTGCGCTGCCCTCGAACACGTCGCTGTCGAAGCCCGCGGACTTCACGACCGCGCCCTCCGGGGCGAGCGAGCCCTTGAGGATCGTCAGGCCGCCCGTCGCGTGGATCGGGTTGTTCATGGCGCGCAGCACCTTGCCGTCGAGGTCGGGCGGCGCGATGTCGGCGAGGTTCTCGGCGACGGTCTTGCCGGTGACCGTGAGGCAGTCGCCGTGCAGGAGGCCGGCGTCGAGCAGCGCCTTCATGGCGACCGGGATGCCGCCCACGTGGTCGATGTCCTTCATCACGAACGCCCCGAACGGCTTGACGTCGGCCAGGTGCGGGACCTTCTTGCCGATGCGCTGGAAGTCGTCGATCGACAGGTCGACGTCGGCCTCGTGGGCGATCGCGAGCAGGTGCAGGACCGCGTTGGTCGAGCCACCGAACGCCATCACGACGGCGATGGCGTTCTCGAACGCCTCCTTGGTCATGATCTGCCGGGCGGTGATGCCCTGGCGCAGCATGCCGATGACGGCCTCACCGGACTTGCGGGCATAGCCGTCGCGACGACGGTCAGTGGCGGGCGGTGCGGCCGAGCCCGGGAGGGACATGCCGATCGCCTCGGACACCGCGGCCATGGTGTTGGCTGTGTAGAACCCGCCGCACGCACCCTCGCCGGGGCAGATCGCGCGCTCGATCGCGTCGACGTCCTGGCGGCTCATCCGGCCGGCCGCGCAGGCACCGACGGCCTCGAACGCGTCGATGATCGTCACCTCGCGCTCGGAGCCGTCGGAGAGCTTGGCGATGCCGGGGAGGATCGAGCCGGCGTACAGGAACACCGACGCGAGGTCGAGGCGCGCCGCGGCCATCAACATGCCCGGCAGCGACTTGTCGCAACCCGCGAGAAGCACTGAGCCGTCGAGCCTTTCGGCGCTCATGACGGTCTCGACGGAGTCGGCGATGATCTCGCGGGAGACCAGCGAGAAGTGCATGCCCTCGTGGCCCATCGAGATGCCGTCGCTGACCGAGATCGTGCCGAACTCCAGCGGGTATCCCCCACCGGCGTGGACTCCGTCCTTGACCGCCTTGGCGAGCCGGTCGAGCGACAGGTTGCAGGGGGTGATCTCGTTCCAGGAGCTCGCGACACCGATCTGCGGCTTGGCGAAGTCGTCGTCGCCGAGGCCTACCGCTCGAAGCATCCCTCGCGCGGCGGTCTTCTCCAGACCGTCGGTGACGTCGCGGCTGCGGGGCTTGAGATCGGGCGTCTGCGTCATGCCCAGATCGTAGGACGACTGTCCGCCTGATGGGACGCCAGTCCCGAGATGTGAACCGTCCGGATATTCAGCCGCGCGCGGTGTGCACGGCGCGCAGCCTGGCCGCCCCGGGAGCGAGGTCGGCCCAGTCGGTGTCGACGTCCAGTACGGCGATCGTCGCGGTCGGGTAGCCCTCGGCGAGGCGCTGCTCGACCGCGTCGTCGGCCTCGCCGTCAGCGAGCTCGACGGCCAGGCCGGGGATGCCGGGCGCGTGACCGACCACGACCAGCGTGATCGCGTCGGCGTCCGCCTCACGCACGACGTCCAGCAGCCGCTCGGGCGGGGCGTTGTAGATGCGCGGCTCGTGCTCGACCACGGTGCCCAGCCGGCTCGCCTCGACGACGGCGGCCCATGTCTCGCGGGTGCGCGCCGACGTGCTGCACAGCACCAGATCGGGAGCGATGCCCTGCTCACGAAGCCACTGGCCGGCCGCGGCAGCGTCGGCGTGGCCGCGCTCGGTGAGCGAGCGCTCGTGGTCGACCTTGCCCTCGGGGTCCTCGGCCTTGGCGTGGCGCAGCAGCACCAGCTGACGATGCGTGGCGTCGTTCATGTGCTCAGCATGTCAGGCACGGTGCACGACATGGTGGACGCCGCTCCCGTCGGCGTACGCCGCGAGCTCGCGCCGCAGGAACCGCAGGGCACGCGGCTCGAACGCCGTGCTCGCGCCGCCGACGTGCGGGCTGATGAGGACCCCCGGTGCCCGCCACAGCGGGTGGTCGGTGGGCAGCGGCTCGGGGTCGGTGACGTCCAGCGCCGCGCGCAGCCGCCCGCTCTCGCACTCCGCGAGCAGCGCATCGGTGTCGACCACGCCCCCGCGCGCGACGTTGACCACCAGGGCGTCGTCAGGCAGGGCTGCGAGGAACTCGGCGTCGACGAGCCCGCGGGTGCTGTCGGTCAGCGGGACGATGAGGACGACGATCTCGGCGTCCGGCAGCAGGCCGGGAAGCTCGTCGACGCCGTGCACCCGCTCCACGAGGTCGTCACCCGCACGTGCGCGCGACGCGACGGCCGTGACCTGCGCCTCGAAAGCGTTGAGCCTGCTCACGATCGAGCGCCCGACCGAGCCGTAGCCGACGAGCAGGACCCGCCGGTCGGCGAGCGACGGAGCGCCCGCAGCACGCAACCACTCCCCTCTCTCCTGCGCACGGACGAAGTCGGGCAGCCTGCGCTGCGAAGCCAGCGTGAGAGCCAGGGCCAGCTCTGCGGTCGAGGTGTCGTGGATGCCTGCGCCGTTGGCGAGCACGACGCCGGGCGGCAGGTGCGGGACGGCGTGCTCGTACCCCGCCGTCACCAGCTGGACGACCTGGAGGCCGGGCAGCTCGGAGAGCCGGCTGAGGCGATCAGGGTTGCCCATGTAGGGCGGCACGACCAGGCCGATGTCGGCGCGCGGCGGCGGACCTTTGAGGTCCCAGTGGACGAGCTCGACGCCCGAGACGTCGTCGAGCTCGGCGATCCAGTGCTGGTCGGGCAGGGAGACAACGGCCATGACAGGCAACGTACGCGCGAGGCGTGCCGCGGGCGCCGTCGGCCCGGCATCATGAGACATGGCCCGTCTCGTGCTCCGTACCGCCTTCGGCGGCCTCGCTCTCGTCCTCCTCACCACGGCGTGCACGGACGCCGAGCCGCGCGGCGCGCGAACCGGGTCGTCGGCCGGCGCCTCCGCGGCGTCGTCGGCGCCGTCGGCGCCGTCCGGAGCCGCGCCCGCCGCGCCCGCCGCGCCCGCCGCGCGCGTCACGGTCGCTCAGGACCTGGAGGTCCCGTGGGGCCTGGCCTTCCTGCCCGACGGGAGCGCGCTCGTCACGCTGCGTGACAAGGCCGAGGTACTTCAGGTACGCCCCGGCTCCTCCCCCGTCACCGTCGGGTCGGTCGAGGGCGTCACACCCGACGGCGAGGCCGGTCTGCTCGGCATCGCCGTGTCGCCCGAGTTTGCTTCTGACAGAAGGGTATTCGTCTACTACACGACCGACTCCGACAACAGGGTCGAGCGCTTCACGCTCGTCGACGGACGACTGCAGCCGGACAAGGTCGTGGTGTCGGGCATTCCACGGGCGAGCTTTCACGACGGCGGAAGGCTGGCGTTCGGACCGGACCGGCGTCTCTACATCGGCACCGGCGATGCCGGCGAGACCAGCAGGTCCCAGGACCTCGGCTCACTCGGAGGCAAGATCCTGCGCGTCGACCAGGACGGACGTGCCCCCGCCGACAACCCCGTCGCGGGCTCACCGGTGTGGAGCCGCGGGCATCGCAACGTGCAGGGCCTCGCCTGGGACGCCGCAGGGCGGATGTACGCGAGCGAGTTCGGGCAGAACACCTGGGACGAGCTCAACCTCATCCGCAAGGGCGGCAACTACGGATGGCCGCAGGTCGAGGGCAAGGGCGGCGACCCGGCGTACGTCGACCCGCTCGTGCAGTGGCCCACCTCGGACGCGTCGCCGAGTGGCCTCGCGATCGGGCGGGACGGGGCGGCGTACGTCGCCGCACTCGCCGGCCGCTCACTGTGGCGGGTCCCGCTGACGAACGGCACGGCAGGCGAGCCCGAACGGCTGCTCGAGGACGACCTCGGCCGCATCAGGACGGTCGCCGTCGGGCCGGACGGTCGGCTCTGGGTGATCACGAGCAACACCTTCCGAGGCTCCCCCGGAGAGCACGACGACCGCGTGATCGTGATGACCGCCGACGCGCTCCGATCATGACCACGTCCACGCCGGTCTCGTGATGGACTGGGCACCATGAGCTCACGTGAGGGCGCCGAGCAGGCGTTCCGCGGCCTGGTCGAGGCCCGTTGGCAGCGGTGGTACGACCTCGCCGTCACCGTGACCGCGGACGAGCACCGCTCTCGCGCAGCCGTTCTCGCGACGTTCATCCATCTGGACGAGCGCTGGGACGACGTCGAGTCGGCGCCCACGGACGCGGGGCTCCGACACCTCGTCTCCCTGCTGCGACCCGGCACTCAGGTCGAGGCCGCACCAGACGAGGACTCACCTGCAGACCCGTTCGAGGACGAGACGGCGCGCACACGCAGGCGCCTGCTCACGGCGTACCGCGGACTCGACATCGAGTCGCGCATCGCTCTCGGCCTGCGCTGCGTCGACGACCTCACCGACGACGAGATCGCCCGTGCCACAGGCGAGTCCGGCGACCAGGTCGCCCGACGCATCGACTCGGCACTCGACGTCGTCGCCGTCGACGGGCCGGACTCGTGGGGTCGCGCCCGAGTCGAGGCCGAGCTGCGAGACGCGGTTCGCTCGGAGGCTGCCCAGAGCGTCGCCGACGAAAATCCCTGGAGCACAACAGATCTCGCGATCCGGCGCAGCCGCAGACGGCGTCGTCGAGTCAACGTCGTCGTGGTCGCCGCCGTGACCGCCGTTGCTGTCGGCGTCGTCGCTGTCGCCGTCACCCAGCAGCCCGATCAACCGCAACCGCAGCCGCGTCCGGGACGACGGCCACCGCGCCTCCACCGCTGGACCCGCGCAGCGGCGACCTCACCCGTTGGCCGTTGCGAGGTTCGCTGGCGGGACGACCGGATCTGCTCGAGTCGCTGCGCAACCCCGCCCGTCTGCGGGAGCTCGCCGGTGTCGACCCGGCGCAGGACCCGGTCTTCATCGATCGCTTCGTCTTCGCCGGGGATGTCGGGAGCAGCCGTTTCGTGATCGGTTACACCCCGGACCTCGCCGGCACGGGCGGTGAGGAGAAGGTCGTCGCCACCATCGCCTTCGTCGGCCCACGCGGAGCCCCGATGGCCTCGCTGACACCGGCCGTCGGCAACGGGTCCAGCTCAGCCCTGATCGCCATCGCGCACCGCCCGACATCGCGGCCCGGCGACCTGCTGGTCCTCGGTCCTGACGGGCAGGTGCCCACCCGCGTCTCGGCCGGCCCGATCTACCACCTCGACGGCACGGCCACCCGCACCTGGACGCCGCTGCGCTTCGACCACGGTGTCGCGACCGCGTCCCTGCCCGCCACCGGACCCGACTCGACCGTCGTGCGTGCCGAAACCGGTGAGAGCGTCATGGCGACCACCGCGTGGGTCACCCCGCCCGGCGGGCCCGGGACGCCCGCCCCTGTGGGCGACGTCGCCACAGACCTCGTGAGGCAGTTCGCGTCCGACCAGCGCCTGGCACCGTCACAGGTCACCGTCCTGGACCGACGCACCACCCACTACCGTGCGCCAGCACAACGTCCGTTCCCGTTCCCGGCGCCGGGTCAGAACCGCATCCCGGGACCCAGCCCGACCATGCTGGAGGTCGGCTGGACCGCGACCACGGTCGTCATGCAGCGTCCGGACGGCACGGTGTTTCGCAGCGGCCGCGTCGAGCCCGACAACAACCGGGGCAACAGCACCACCCAGTCGGTCACCGGTGCACCGACCGATGCCCGCCGGTGGCGTGGCCGGCCCATGGTGGCGACCGAGGAGTCGGAGACGGGCAGTCGTCAACCCGTCGTCCTGATCGCACCAGGCGCAGCACGCGTGCGCTTCACCGGGCAGAACGGCGGCCAGGTCTCGCTCGACCGCATCGGGGACGGGGTGTTCCGCGGGCAGCTCGCGGCCACCGGGTGGTTCACCGATCCCATGCGAGTCACCGTCGAGACGTACGACGGCAACGGGCGACGCCTTGGCAGGTGGCCGTTGCTGACCGCCGCCGAGGCCGACCCCTTGGTCCAGGGCGGGACCACCGGCATGGTCACCCGCACCTACTGACTCAGACCGGGCTGGCCCACACGACGTAGTTGGACACGTGGTGGTTGCCGACGACGCGCGAACCGGCGTCACAGGTGATCAGAGCCAGGACCGGCTTGCTCGATGAACCCCACACCCTCGGGTCGGTCTGCAGCTTGCGCTTGTCGACCGACTCCTCGGCGTAGACCTTGAACGTGCGGCTCTTGCCGTCGCCGAACTCCACCGTGACGACATCGCCGACGCTGAGCTTGTCGAGCTTGTAGAACACGTCGGGTCCGTCGTACATCACGTGCCCGGCGATCACCGAGATGCCGTCCTGACCGGGCTTGACCGACTTGTTGTACCACTGGGGTACGCCGGCCGGCGGGTTGATCTCGCCCGAGGAGTTGACCCCGCGAGAGATGAGGTTCTCGTCGAAGCCGATCGTGGGCATCTCCAACCGCGTCGGCACCGCCTGTGAGGTGCCCTCGCCGTCCTTCGCGCCCGAGCCCGAGGAGCCGTCCGAGCCGTCACCGGCCGATCCGCCGTCGGTCGAGGACGGCTCGCGGGTCGCACCGTTGACGCCCACACCGTTCTTGTCGGGCGTGGCGGCGGCGCTGGGCAGCAGCGTGCCCTGCCCCTGCGTCGACCAGTCGCCGGCCCCGGAGTCGCTGTCGCCGCCGCAGGCGCTCGTGAGCCCCAGCAGGGCGACCGCGGCTGCCGCAGCCACCAGTCGACCTCGATATGTCGCGCCCATCAGCGGTGTCCCCTCACATGTGGTCCGGCGACGCGCTGAGCTCACACCCGTGGCCCCCGTGAGCGCGTCGTACGCGGCCAGCCTACGTAAGGGTCAGCCCCGCGACCACCGGACCCAGCGGATCCTCAGGTGAGCCGCTGCAGGATCAGCTCACGCACCTTGGCCGCGTCCGCCTGGCCCTTCATCGCCTTCATCACCTGACCGATGAGGGCGCCGGCGGCCTGGACCTTGCCGTCACGCACCTTGGCAGCGACGTCGGGGTTGGCCGCGATGACCTCGTCGACGGCCGACTCGAGCGCGCCGTCGTCCTGGACGAGCTCCAGGCCACGCGCGTCGGCGACCGCGGTGGGTGCGCCCTCGCCGTTGATGACGCCCTCGAGGACCTGACGCGCCATCGAGTCGTTGAGGCGGCCCGAGGCGACCATGCCGTCCAGCTCGGCGACGTACGCCGGGGTGACGTTGAAGTCGGACACGGCCTTGCCCTCGGCGTTGGCCCGACGTGCCAGCTCGCCGGTCCACCACTTGCGGGCCGCAGCCGGTGTCGCCCCTGCGGCCACGGTCTCCTCGATGATCTCGACCGCACCGGCGTTCATGACGTCGCGCATCTCGAGATCGCTGTAGCCCCAGGCGGACTGGAGGCGCTTGCGGCGCTCCCCGGGCGGCTCGGGCAGCGTGCCGCGCAGCTGGTCGACGAGCTCGCGGCTGGGCGCCACCGGCACCAGATCCGGCTCGGGGAAGTAGCGGTAGTCGTCGGCGTCGGACTTCGGACGACCCGACGTCGTGACGCCGGTGTCCTCGTGCCAGTGCCTCGTCTCCTGCAGGATCGAGCCGCCGGCCTCGAGCACCGCAGCGTGTCGGCACATCTCGTAGCGGACCGCGCGCTCGACCGAGCGCAGGGAGTTGACGTTCTTGGTCTCGGTGCGGGTGCCGAGCTGGTCAGCGCCCTTGGGCATCAGCGAGACGTTGGCGTCGCAGCGCATCGAGCCCTGCTCCATCTTGACGTCGCTGACGTCGAGCGCCTTGAGCAGGTCGCGCAGCGTCGCGACGAAGGCCCGAGCCACCTCGGGCGCCCGCTCCCCCGCGCCGCGGATCGGTCGGGTGACGATCTCGACGAGCGGGATGCCGGCGCGGTTGTAGTCGACCAACGAGTAGTCGGCGCCCTGGATACGACCGGTGGAGCCACCGACGTGCAGCGACTTGCCGGTGTCCTCCTCCATGTGCGCCCGCTCGATGTCGACGCGGAACACCTCACCGTCGTCGAGCTCGACGTCGAGGTAGCCGTCGAACACGATCGGTTCGTCGTACTGCGACGTCTGGAAGTTCTTGGGCATGTCCGGGTAGAAGTAGTTCTTGCGCGCGAAGCGGCACCACTCGGCGACCTGGCAGTTGAGGGCGAGGCCGATGCGGATCGCCGACTCGACGGCGGCCGCGTTGACCACGGGCAGCGCACCCGGCAGTCCCAGGCACACCGGACAGGTCTGGGTGTTGGGCTCGGCGCCGAACGTCGTCGCGCAGCCGCAGAACATCTTGGTGGCGGTGCCCAGCTCGACGTGGACCTCCAGGCCCATCACCGGGTCGTACTTGGCGAGGACCTCGTCGTAGGGCAGCACCGCATCCGTCGTGGCAACGCTCATCGCGCGATCTCCTTCACGTGGTCGCCGGCCAGCTCGGGCGGGGTGAGCGGCCCGCCCCACTGCTCCAGCAGCGCAGCCTCGAGCGCCGCGCCGACGCCGTACATCAGGTGGTCCTTGGCCGCAGGGGCGAGGATCTGGAAACCGGCCGGCAGGCCGTCCTCGTCGGCCAGGCCGCTGGGCAGCGACAGCCCCGGCACACCAGCGAGGTTGGCAGGGATGGTGGCGACGTCGTTGAGGTACATCGCCATCGGGTCGTCCAGCTTGTCGCCCAGCTTGAACGCCGTGGTGGGCGCCGTCGGCGACACCAGCACGTCGGCCTTCTCGAACGCCGCGGCGAAGTCGCGGGCGATGAGCGTACGGACCTTCTGCGCCTGGCCGTAGTAGGCGTCGTAGTAGCCGCTGGACAGGGCGTAGGTGCCGAGGATGATGCGGCGCTTGACCTCGTCGCCGAAGCCCGCGTCACGCGTGGCGGCCATGACCTGCTCGGCGCTCGGGCTGTCGACGCCGTCAGGGCTGACCCGCAGGCCGTAGCGCATCGCGTCGAACTTGGCGAGGTTGGAGGACGCCTCGCTCGGGAGGATGAGGTAGTACGCGGCGAGGCCCTGCTCGAACGTCGGGCACGACACCTCGACGACCTCGGCACCCCGGTCGACCAGCAGCTGCAGCGACTCCTCGAAGCGCTTCTGGACGCCCGGCTGGAAGCCCTCGCCGGAGATCTCCTTGATGACGCCGATGCGCAGCCCCTTGACGTCGGCCTTGCGCGCCGCGTCGACGACCGGCGGCACCGGGGCGTCGATCGAGGTCGAGTCCATGACGTCGTGGCCGCCGATGACCTCGTGCAGCAGGGCGGCGTCGAGCACCGAACGGGTGCACGGACCGGCCTGGTCCAGCGAGCTCGCGAGGGCGATCAGTCCGTAGCGCGACACGCCACCGTAGGTCGGCTTGGCGCCGACGGTGCCGGTGACCGACGCGGGCTGGCGGATGGAACCACCGGTGTCGGTGCCGATCGCCAGCGGCGCCTCGAACGCGGCCACCGCAGCGGAGGAACCACCACCCGAGCCGCCGGGCGTGCGCTCGAGGTCCCAGGGGTTGTGGCTCGGGCCGTAGGCGGAGTGCTCGGTCGAGGACCCCATGGCGAACTCGTCCATGTTGGTCTTGCCGAGGATCGGCAGACCGGCGGCGCGCAGCCGCGTGACCAGCGTCGCGTCGTACGGCGGGATCCAGCCCTGCAGCATCTTGCTGCCCGCGGTGGTCGGCTGCCCCTGTGTGGCGACGACGTCCTTGACGGCGATCGGGACGCCTGCCAGCGCAGAGCGTGACTCGCCAGCAGCACGCTGCTCGTCGGCCTGCCGGGCGGCGGCCAGGGCACCCTCGGGGTCGACGTGCAGGAACGCGTGGACGTCGCCGTCGACGGCGGCGATGCGGTCGAGGTGAGCCTGGGTCGCCTCGACCGAGCTGATCTCCTTGCGGGCCAGCCGGTCAGCGATCTCGGCAGCGGTGAGCCGGGTGATGTCAGTCAACGTGTGAATCTTTCTGAGCTCGGGTGGGGCAGCGCGTCAGCAGTCAGTCTTCGTCGAGGATGCGGGGCACCTCGAACCGCTGCAGCTCGGAGGCGGGCGCACCCGAGAGGGCCTGCTCGGCGGTGAGGCTCGGGCGCACCTCGTCGGGGCGGGTCACGTTGGTGACGGGCAACGGGTGCGACATCGGCGGGATGTCGTCGGCAGCGATCTCGCCGACGCTCGCCACGAACTCCACGATCTGGTCCAGCTGGCCGGCGAGGTGGTCGAGCTCGTCGTCGGAGAGCTGGATACGGGCAAGGCTGGCGACGTGGGCGACCTCGTCACGGGAGAGCGTGGACATGTGGGGCAGTCTATTCGCCCTCGACCCGCGGCCGGGCGCCGCTCCTGTGCGGGCGTGCTGTCAGCTGAAGTCGATGTCCTCGTCCACCAGGACGAAGTGCCCCTCGCCGTCCTCGAGCTCGGCCGTCACGGAGACCTGGTCACCGTCGACCGTCCCGCTGCACGCGCTCCGCGCGCCCGACTCGACCAGGTCGATGTCCGCGCAGGTGAACCCCTCCGGCGACATCATCATGTTCTCGTAGACGCGCGCGACCTCGAGTGCGAGGCGGTCGCCGGAGTAGGTCTGCCCGACCACCATGCCCGGGGCCGTACCGCGCATCGCCGGGTCATCGGTCACGCCCGGGTCGTCCTCGGGCGCGTAGTCGCTGTAGCCGCCGTCGCCGAGCGCGGTGTAGCCCCACGGACCGGTCGCGACCACCACACCGAGCAGCAGCACGCCGAGCAGTGCGACGACGCTCAGGACGAGCGCGATCACCCCGACCGCGCTGCTGCCACCGGAGGGGCGAGGGGCGGGCCAGGTCGGGCCGGGCGCGTACGCCGACGTCGGGGCGTACGACGGCGTCGAGCCGTACGCGGGCGCCGCGGGAGCGGCGTACGGCGTGGCCCCCGGCGTCCAGGTGGCGCCCGGAGCGGGCGGTCCGGGCGGGACGGGAGGGGGTGGGGTCGTGACGTCCTCGGACATGGCGAGCCTTCTCGAGCAGCAAGCCTCCACCACGGAGGTCGGCGAACTATCGCACACCGTCACCGGCGCGCGCGCTCACTCCAGCAAGGTCTCGTGGACGAACCCCGGGTCGGGGTTGGTGTAGCCCTTGCCGTCGATGACCACGGTGGGCACGACCTCGTTGCCCTGGTTGAGACCACGGACGACCTCGGCGGCCTCGGGGTCCTCCCAGATGTTGCGCCACTGCGCCTTGCTCGCATCGGGGCCGAGCACCGAGCGCAGCGTGTGGCAGAACCCGCAACCGGGTCGCCAGTAGATCGTGACGTCATGGGCGCTCATGGGTGCTCCTTGCGAACGAGGTCTGCGGTGAGGTCGAGGTGGCCGCGGTGCTGGGCGAGCTCTTCGTAGATGTGCATCAGGACACCACCCTGGGTGCGGGTGAACTCCTCGTCACCCTCGCGACGACGTCCGTCGAGCGACCCGCGCGGCGGCGCGGCACCGTCGTACGAGGCGAGGTCGGCGTCCAGGCGTGTGCGTTGCACCCGGACTCGGGAGATCAGGTCAGCGACCGGTCCGTGCGCGACGAACTCGGCGTCGCGGTCTCGGGTGATCGCCCGGTCGGCGATCACGTGACCTCCCCAGAACTCCATGACGCCGAGGCAGTGCGTCACGATGACGTACGCCGAGTTGGCACCGGGCAGGTCAGGGCGGCGGTTGGCGAGGTCATCACCCAGGTCGGCGAGCGTGGCGGCCATCCCGCGCAGCGCCCGGTCGACGTGGACCAGGACGTCGTCCAGGGGTACGACGCCGGTCGGCTCTGCGGTCACGACGGCTCCTCCCCCGCCTCGGTCTCGGCGTCGGGCTCGGCGAACGCCGTCGGGCCCTGCTCCAGCAAGGTCCGGAAACCGTCCTCGTCGAGGATGCGCAGCCCGAGCTCTTCGGCCTTGGTGGCCTTGCTCCCGGCGTTGGCGCCGACGACGACGAAGTCGGTCTTCTTGCTGACCGAGCCCGAGGCCTTGCCACCGCGCGCGATGATCGCCTCCTTGATCTCATCGCGCGAGAACTGCTCCAACGACCCGGTCGCCACGATCGTCAGCCCCTCGAGGGTGCGCTCGACCGACGCGTCACGCTCGTCCTCCATGCGTACGCCGGCGGCGGCCCACCGCTGCACGATCTGCTCGTGCCAGTCGACCCCGAACCAGGCGACGACCGCGTCGGCGATCACCGGGCCGGCGCCGTCCGTGCTGGCGATGCGCTCGGCGTCGGCCTCACGCAGCGCCGCGATCGAGCCGAACTCCGCGGCGAGCGCCCGCGCCGCTGTGGGGCCGACGTGGCGGATCGAGAGCGCGACGATGACCCGCCACAACGGCTGGGACTTGGCCTGCTCGAGGTTGGCGATCAGGCGAGCACCGTTGGCGGACAACGTCTTTCCGTCGACGACCGCGTCGTCGGGGTCGGTCTTCTTGGCGGCGCGGGTGTAGATCGGGACCTTGACCAGGTCGGCCGTGGTCAGGTCGAACAGCGTCGACTCGTCGGTGAGGACGCCCGAGTCGAGCAGCGCGGTCGCGCCCTCCCATCCGAGCGCCTCGATGTCGAACGCGCCGCGCCCGGCCAGGCTGAACAACCGCTCACGCAGCTGCGCAGGGCAGGTGCGGGAGTTGGGGCAGCGGATGTCCTTGTCACCCTCACGCTCGTACGCCAGGGGTGTGCCGCACGAGGGGCACTGCGTGGGCATCTCGAACGCGCGCTCGGAGCCGTCGCGCAGCTCGGCGACCGGGCCGACGATCTCGGGGATCACGTCACCGGCCTTGCGCAGCACCACGGTGTCGCCGATGAGCACGCCCTTGCGGACGACCTCGAACGCGTTGTGCAGCGTCGCGCGCTCGACGGTGGAGCCCGCCACCTTGACCGGCTTCATCACCCCGAAGGGCGTGACCCGGCCCGTACGACCCACGTCGACACGGATGTCGAGGAGCGTGGTGTTGACCTCCTCGGGTGGGTACTTGAACGCGATCGCCCACCGCGGCGCCCGCGAGGTCGAGCCGAGCTGCCGCTGCACCGACACCTCGTCGACCTTGACGACGACGCCGTCGAGCTCGTGCTCGACGGAGTGGCGGGCCTTGCCGAAGCGGTCGACGTAGCGCTGGACGGCCGCGATGTCCTTGACGACCTCCGAATGGGTCGAGGTCGGCAGACCCCAGCCCTTGAGCAGGTCGTACGCCTGGGACTGGCGGGTGATGTCGAAGCCCGTGCGCGCACCGATGCCGTGGACGAGCATGCGCAGGTTGCGCGAGGCCGTCACGCGCGGGTCCTTCTGGCGCAGCGAGCCGGCCGCGGTGTTGCGGGGGTTGGCGAACGGCGGCTTGCCCTGCTCGACGAGTGAGGCGTTGAGGGCCTCGAAGTCCTCGACCGGGAAGAACACCTCACCCCGCACCTCGACCAGGTCGGGGATGTCGTCGCCCTTGAGCTGGTGCGGGATGCCCTCGATGGTGCGCACGTTGAGCGTGACGTCCTCGCCCGTGCGGCCGTCACCCCGGGTCGCCGCGCGGACGAGCCGGCCCTTCTCGTAGAGAAGGTTGACGGCCAGTCCGTCGATCTTGAGCTCGCACAGGAAGTGGACGGTCGCGCCGCCTGCCTCGCGCTCGACCCGCTCGGCCCAGGCTGCGAGCTCGTCGGCGCTGAACGCGTTGTCGAGGCTGAGCATCCGCTCGACGTGGTCGACGGGCGTGAACTCGGTGGAGTAGGTCGCACCGACCTGCTGGGTCGGGCTGTCCGGCGTCCGCAACGAGGGCTGGGCGTCCTCGATCTCGTTGAGGCGCCTGATCAGGGCGTCGTACTCGCCGTCGCTGACCGTCGGCGCATCGCGCACATGGTAGGCGAACTGGTGGGCACGCACCTGCTCGGCGAGGTCGGCCCACTCGTGGCGGATCTCGTCGGGGACGAGGCCCTCGGGCGTCTCGTCGGTGTCAGCTGGCTGCTCGGTCGCGCTCACCCGACCATCCTGCCGCACCGCGCCGACACGACGCCGCGTCGGTCAGAGCAGCTCGGAGACCGCGGCTGCGGCCTCGACCGCCAGCCGCTGCACCGCGGCCGCGTGCTGCGGCGTCCGGGTCCCGAGCCCGCAGGCCGGGGTCACGACGACATCCGCGAGCAAGCGGTCCTCGAGGCCGACCTCGTGCCAGCCCCGCACGAACGGGTCGACGACCTCACGCGGGTGACTCGCGGTCGTGCCGGTGGGCACGAGACCCGCCCACAGGGGCGTACCGGACTCGACCGACGCGGCCACCGACTCCCAGGTCCGCGGTGTCAGCAGCGTCGTGTCGATCGCGATACCCACGGAGCCGAGCCGGCGCAACAAGGCGAACGGCACGTCCGGTGCGCAGCAGTGGACGACGACGTCGGCGTCCTCGCCCACCGCCTCGACCACGGTCCGCAGGCCGGCCTCGACCACGCCCGGGTCGACCGCACGCAGCCGACCGAACCCGGACGCCGATCGCAGTCGACCGGTGAGCACCGTCGGCAGCGACGGCTCGTCGAGCTGCACGACGAGCGCTGCGCCGGGCACCAGTCGATGTACGCGACCCACCAGCTCACGGACGCCCTCGGCGAGCGAGTCCGCGAGATCACGCGCGGCGCCTGCGTCGACGACGGCACGGTCGCCGCGCGGCAACCACAGGGACGCCGCGAGGGTCCACGGCCCGCAGACCTGGAGCTTCAGCGGACCGGAGTAGCCGTCGTACGCCTCGGCGACCTCGTCGAGGTCCTCACGCAGGTAGGAGGCGGCCCGGCCGACGTCCCTCCCGGGGGCATCGGTCAGTCGCCAGCCCGAGGGCTGCAGGTCGACCGGCATCTCGACCAGCAGGCCCGCGGTGCGGCCGACCATGTCCGCGCCCGGGCCACGGCCCGGCAGCTCGGGGACGTACGGGATGCCGCCGTCGGCGAGGGTGTCGCGCACGCGGCGTACGACGTCACGGACGGGCTGGTCGGGCCACGAGCCGACGCCCGAGGCGCGTGTCACTGGTAGCTCGCGAGCGGCTTGTCGCCGATGCCCTTGAGGGACTTGGTGACCTGACCGCTCTTGACCTGGACCCAGCACGTCGACCGCCGAGAGCCCTTCGACCACGAGGTCGGCGACGGCGGGATCGTGACCATCGAGATGTCGGTGCGCGGCTTGGTGGTCTTGCCGAGGAACGCGTTGTACGCCGGCGTGCACAGCGCGCTGGTGCGCTGGTTGATCGCGTTGGTGCCGGGGAACACCTCGGTCGGCTGACCGATGAAGCCACCGCCCACCGCCTCGGCGACGTGCTTGCCCGAGCAGGGCGCCGGCTGCGTCGTGGCCGTCGGACTGATCGGCTGCGCCGCGCAGGCCCGGTCGTTGTAGACCGCACCTGGACCGGCGAGCCGACCCTTGACCGAACCGGTGACCTGCCCGACCTTGGAGAACGTGGGGTCGAACGCCCCGACCATGCAGATGAACCGCGACTTCTCCTGCGGATCCTTCGAGATCGGGTAGGTGATCGACCGGTAGTGCGTCGTCTGCATCGCGTCGGAGCCGAGGTATGCGGCCGTCCGGCGCTCACAGGTCGCCTCACGCATCTCGTGGCGCTTGAGCATGTCGGTCGGGTGCGAGCTGTCCGCGACCACGGCCGTGACCTCGTACTCGTGCGGCGCACTGCAGGCGAGCCTGGTCCAGTCGGTCTCCTTGAGCGTGCACTGCCCGACCGTCAGGCCGGGATCGGGGATCACGCGGGTGGACGGCGAAGGCGCGGCCGAGGTCGGAGCCGCACCGGTCGTCGCCGCTGCACTCGCCGACCCGGCCGGGGTGGACGATGCGGTCACCCCCTCGACCGAACCGCCCTTGTCGCAGCCCGTGGCGAGGACCATCAGCGCGAGCGCGAGACCCGCAGCGCTTGTACCCCGCGCGCTCATCGGACCGTCGACAACGGCTTCGTGCCGAGGCCCCTCATCGTCTTGGTGACCGTGCCCTGGGTGACCTCGACGAAGCAACCGGTCACCATCTGGCCGCGGGACCACGGGGCCGAGCCGCCGGAGTTCTGCGCGACGACGACGTCCTTGCGGGTCTTGGTGCCGAGGAACTTCTGGCCGACCGGCGTACAGAACTTCAGTGCGGCCGGCTGAATGGCGTTCTCGCCGGGGAACGTCTGGCCGGGCTTGCCGTTGAGACGACCACCGACGGCCTCCGAGGCGTGCGGCGTCGCACAGGAGACGAGCTCGACGTCATTGCTGGTGCTGACCCGGCCCTTGCCGCACACGCGGTAGGCGAAGAACCCGTCGCCGCCGAGGGTGCCCTTGAGGGAGCCGGTGCGGTCGGTGCGCGGCGCCTTGAGGTCTTGCTGGAACTCCTGCACGAGGCACACGAACCGGGTGCCGCGGTCCTTGGTGTCCGATCCCTCGGGGAGGCGCCCGGCCTGCAGTCGGGTCACCGGCCAGGCCTGCGAGCCGAGATAGGTCGAGGCGTGCTGGTTGCAGACGGCCGTGGCGTAGGGGCCGCGCTTCTTGACGTCGTCGGCGTGCATCGTGCTCGGGACGACCGCCGACACCTCGAGCTGGTGCGGCATCGTGCACGGGACCATGGCGTACTTGTCCATGTCTTTCACGCAGGTGCCGACCGCGTAGTCCTGCTTGGGGCCGAGAGCCGGCGTCGACGAGGTGCTCGCGGACGAGGGTGCTGCTGTCGTGGCACTCGACGTCGCCGGACCCGCGCTCGTGCTGGAGGCGGCGCTGCTCGTCGTACTGGCCGCCGGCGTCGACGCGGGCTGGACCGACACGTCGTCGCCGCCTCCGCATGCTGTGGTGAGAGCGATCACCGCTGCCGCGAGTGCTCCGAGCCCTGCTGTCCGTCGCACCATGGTGCTCCCCTTCGTCACGGAAATGTCCGCCGCAAACCCTAGCGATGCGGCGCGGCCACAGGCGGCCCCGGCTCGGACGCGTCGAGCCCGCCTGCGGATCCGTGATCCGCTCAGGAGGCCGTGACCCGGTCGGTCGCCGTGATGGTGGCCGAGCCGACGACCCGGGTGCCGTCGTACAGCACCACGGACTGGCCGGGCGCGACGCCGCGCACCCGGCGGTCCAGACGGACGGTCACCGACTCGCCGTCGCTGCTGGCGCGGCACGGGATCTCCTCGCCGTGCGCCCGCAGCTGCGCACCGTACGCCGCCTCGCCCGCAGGCGGGGTGCCGCACCAGCGCGCGTGGTCACCGCTGATCAGGTCGACGCCGAGCAGCTCCTGGGTGCCGACGACGACGGTGTTGGTGCGCGGCTGCACGTCGACGACGTAGCGCTTGGCGTGGTCGTCTCGCGGGACCTTCAGACCGAGGCCGCGCCGCTGACCCACGGTGTAGGCGTAGGCGCCGTCGTGCTCGCCGACCTGCTCACCGTCGGTGTCCACGATCGGCCCCGGTTGCGCGCCCAGCCGCCGTGTCAGCCAGCCCTTGGTGTCACCGTCGGCGATGAAGCAGATGTCGTGGCTGTCGGGCTTCTTGGCGACGGCGAAGCCGCGCTCGGCCGCCTCCTCACGGATCTGCGGCTTGGTGGTGTCACCCAGCGGGAAGAACGATCGCGCCAGCTGGTCGGCGGTCAGGACGCCCAGGACGTAGGACTGGTCCTTGGCCGGGTCGACCGCACGGTGCAGCTCGCGCCCCGCCGGTCCGTCGACGATCTGCGCGTAGTGACCGGTCGCGACCGCGTCGAAGCCGAGCGCCAAGGCCTTGTCGAGGAGCGCCGCGAACTTGATGCGCTCGTTGCACCGCAGGCAGGGGTTCGGCGTGCGGCCCGCTTCGTACTCGGCGACGAAGTCCTCGACGACGTCCTCGCGGAAGCGCTGAGCCATGTCCCACACGTAGAACGGGATGCCGAGGCGGTCGGCGACCCGGCGCGCGTCACCGGCGTCCTCGATCGTGCAGCAGCCACGGGCCGACTCACGCAGCGTGGCCGCGGACTGACTCAGCGCGAGGTGGACGCCGACCACCTCGTGGCCGGCGTCGAGCATCCGGGCGGCGGCGACGGCGGAGTCGACGCCACCGCTCATCGCGGCGACCACTCTCATCGGTCGGCACCTCGACCTGCGCGGTGAGCGCGCTGAGCGCGTTCGACGGCTGCCGGGAGCGCCTGCAGGAAGGCCTCGACGTCGGCGTCGGTCGATGTACGCCCGAGGCTGAGTCGCAGGGCGCCCCGGGCGTCGTCCTCGGAGACTCCCATCGCGAGCAGGACGTGGCTCGGCTGCGGAACGCCGGCCTGGCAGGCCGAGCCCGTGGAGCACTCGACGCCGGCCGCGTCGAGCAGGTAGAGCAGCGAGTCGCCCTCGCAGTCGGGCACCCGCAGGTGGGCGTTGCCCGGCAGGCGGTGGCGCACGTCGCCCACCTCGTGCGGCCCGCTCACCGTGATGCCGAAGCCTGCGCCGACCGCCCCGTGGATGAGCTTGTCGCGCAGGCTGGCGAGGTGAGCGCTGTGCTCGTCCAGGTGTGTCACGGCATGGTCGACGGCGACCGCCAGACCCGCGATGGCCGGGGTGTCGAGCGTGCCGCTGCGCATCTGCCGCTCCTGGCCGCCGCCGAACGTCAACGGCTCGACGCGCACGTCGCGGCGGGCCAGCAGGACGCCGACGCCGAGCGGACCGCCGAGCTTGTGGCCGGTCAGCGCGAGGAGGTCGGCGCCGCTCGCAGCGAAGTCGACGGGCACCTGCCCGATGGCCTGCACCGCGTCGGTGTGGAACGGCACGTCGTACTCCCGTGCGACGGCCGCGATCTGCTCGACCGGCTGCACCGTGCCGACCTCGTTGTTGGCCCACATCGCGCTGACGAGCGCGACGTCGTCCGGGCGCTGCTCGATCGCGGCGCGCACGGTCTGCGGGTCGAGGCGACCGTCCCGGTCGACCTCCAGCCAGGTCACGCTCGCGCCCTCGCGGGCGACCAGGTGCTCCACGCAGTCGAGCACCGCGTGGTGCTCGACGGTGCTCACGAGCAGCCGGGTGCGGGCCGGGTCGTCGGACCTGCGCTGACGGAACGTGCCGGCGACAGCCAGGTTGTCGGCCTCGGTGCCACCGGAGGTGAACACCACCTCGGACGGACGGGCGCCCAGAGCTGCCGCGACCTGCTCGCGGCTCTCCTCGACCACCCGCCGGGCGGCCCGGCCGGTCGTGTGCAGCGACGAGGCGTTGCCGAGCACCCGCATCTGATCGGCGACGCGTTCGACCACGGCGGGGAGGACGTCCGTGGTTGCTGCGTGGTCGAGGTAGGCAGGCACCCATCGATGCTACGCGCGTACGACGCGTGCTCCCGACGACGGCCATTGGGCGGTCTCGGCCACTGAGCGGCCGCTCATTTGCGACACTGTCCGCTGCACTGTTCGTCCCCACCCGAGGTTTCTGGATGCTCCTCCGCCCTGCTCATACGACTGCCGTCGTTGCCGCCCTCACTGGGTTGGTCGCCCTGACCGCCTGCTCACCGGAGGACAGCTCGTCCGCAGCGGAGGCTCCGTCCTCGCTCACGTCCGCCACGCCCACGACGTGCGACGGACCGCAGGCGCCGGCGTACGGCGGTGCCCCGGCCGCGTACGAGTCGCAGGCCCGCGTCGAGGAGGGCCAGGCCGTCGGCGCCGAGGTCGGCGCGCCGGTCCTGTCGTCCAAGCCGTCCGGCGTCAAGGGCTGGTCGCTCGTGCAGGTCCCGGTCCGGGCCGAGGTCGTCACCAACGGCATCTTCGCGGTCGGCCCCGACTCGTTCGCCCTGGTCGACCCGTCCGGCAAGCAGTGCGCCCGGCCGCGCACCAACCCGCTGCCGGGCGCGCTCACCGCCACCGAGATCGACGAGAAGCGCGGCAGCCGCGGCTCGATCGCCTTCCTCGTGCCCGACGGCGCGGTGCTCTCGAAGTACAAGGTCATCCACCACGGACCCGACCAGACCAAGGCCGACGCCGCCTGGTCGGCCACGGGCAAGCGGATCGCGACACCGGCAGCGACGACGTGCAGCACCGATCGCAGCCCGTTCCGGCTGGCCGAGGGCGGCCGCTGGGGCTCGTTCGGCGAGTGGACGACGTTCGGCGACCCGAGCACGGTCGGCAGCCGCGTCTGGGTCGGCATGCCCACCACCCGCACCCTCAAGCCGAGCGACCGGCACCCCAACGACGTCGTCGGCGTGGTCGTCCCGATCCAGGTGCAGGCCTACGGCTCGGTCGCGTTCGTCGACCGCAACATGTTCCAGCTGGTCGAGGGCAAGGGCTCGCTGTGCCGCTACAGCCAGATCGGCACCGAGGGCGAGACGCTCAGCAGCTCGCTCGTCCAGCCGGGAACGGCCCGCAGCTTCAGCATCATCTTCTGGGTGCCCAAGGGCGCCAAGCTCAAGGACTGGCGCCTGTTCTACCGCCACGACACCGGCAGCACGACGGCCGACTCCGTCTGGGGCATGCCCAAGAAGGGCTGAGGCGCAGAGGTTCGGCCGCTTCGGCCGCTTCGGCCGCTTCGGCCGGCTCGGCACGCCCGCAGGCCGGGCCCGGGCCGCTCTCCGTTGCCCGCGATCACGGTGTGACGCACGGCGGCAGGCGCACCTCGGTGTGACCCACCGCGAGCTGCGCGCTGGACGGCGCACGGTGGAAGTCGTCGTCGGAGAGGTCGTTCGCCGTCACAGCCATGCCGGACAACGTACGACGCCCGCCCCGGTGACCGGGACGGGCGTCGTGGACGTGCGGGTGATGCGTCAGGAACGCGCCTGCTTCACAGCATCGGTCGCCTGCGGGAGGACGGTGAACAGGTCACCGACGACGCCGAAGTCGACGAGCTCGAAGATCGGCGCCTCCTCGTCCTTGTTGATCGCGACGATCGTCTTGGACGTCTGCATACCGGCGCGGTGCTGGATGGCACCGGAGATGCCCGCCGCGACGTACAGCTGCGGCGAGACCTGCTTGCCGGTCTGACCGACCTGGCTGCTGTGCGGGTACCAGCCGGCATCGACCGCGGCACGCGAGGCACCGACAGCGGCACCGAGCGTGTCGGCGAACGTCTCGACCGGCGAGAAGTCACCACCGGTGCCACGACCACCGGAGACCACGATGGCGGCCTCGGTGAGCTCGGGGCGACCCGACTTCTGCTTCTCCTCGCGGGCGGTGATCTTGGCGCCCTTGGCGGCGTCGGAGACCTGCACGTCGACGGGTACGACGGTCGCGCCGGCCTGCGAGGCCGACGGCGGCACGACGTTGGGCTTGACCGTGATGATCGGCGCACCCTTGGTGACGGTCGACTTCACGGTGTAGGAGCCGGCGAAGACCGACTGCGTCGCGGTGGCGCCCGCGTCGCCGGCCTCGACCGCGACGGCGTCGGTGATCAGACCGGACTCGGTCTTGATCGCCAGGCGCGCAGCGGCCTCCTTGTTGTGCGGCGTCGACGGCAGCAGGACGGCAGCCGGCGAGGCCTGCTGCACAACGGCCTGCAGCGCCTCGGCGAGCGGGGCGACGAGGTAGTTGTCGACGTCGGCGTTGTCGATGACGTAGACCTTCTCGGCACCGAACTGCGCCAGACGCGGACGGGCCGCCTCGACATCGCTACCCACGAAGACCGCGGACGGCGTACCGAGCGTGCGGGCGATCGTCAGCAGCTCAGCAGTGGTCTTCTTGACCTGACCAGCGGTGTGGTCGACCAGGACGAGTACTTCAGCCATGGGTGATTGCTCCTCACACAAACTTCTGGGCGACCAGGAACTCGGCGAGCTTGGTGCCGCCGTCGCCCTCATCGGTGACGATCTCGCCCTGCTCGCGCGGCGGGCGCGCAGCGAAGGACTCGACCTTGGTCCACGCGGCGTCGAGGCCGACCTGGCCGGCGTCGACACCCAGGTCGGCGAGCGACCACGTCTCGACCGGCTTCTTCTTCGCGGCCATGATGCCCTTGAACGAGGGGTAGCGCGGCTCGTTGATCTGGTCGGTGACCGAGACCAGGGCCGGCAGCTGCGCCTCGAGCGACTCGGACGCGACGTCGCCGTCGCGGCGGCCCTTGACGGTGCCACCCTCGACCTCGAGGGTCGAGACCTGAGTGACCTGCGGCAGACCGAGACGCTCGGCGAGCATCGCCGGGACGACGCTCATGGTGCCGTCGGTGGAGGCAAGACCGGTGAGCACGAGGTCGGGCGAGCCGATCTTCTTGATCGCCTCGGCCAGGACCAGCGAGGTGGCGACCGCGTCGGAGCCGTGGATCGCGTCGTCGCTGACGTGCACCGCCTTGTCGGCACCCATCTGCAGAGCCTTCTTGACCGCGTCCGCGGCCTGGTCGGGTCCGACGGTCACGACGGTGACCTCGCCCTCGCCGGCCTCGACGATCTTCAGAGCAGCCTCGACGGCGTACTCGTCCAGCTCGGACAGCAGACCGTCGACGTTGTCGCGGTCGGTGGTGTTGTCCTCGTTGAAGGTGCGGTCGCTCTGAGCGTCCGGCACGTACTTCACGCAGACGACGATGTTCATGTCGTACGTCCTCTTCTTCTGGGTACGTGGAATGGCTTCCGCGCACGATGCTACCCGCCGGTAACCCAGCGGCGTTCAGGTGGCCCGTCAGACGGACCGCGTGGTCAGGACTCCTTGATCCAGATCAGCAGCATGCCGATCAGGGTCAGCGCGACGATGATCCACGGAGCCAGCCGGTTGAGGACGAGGGCGAGCGCACCCGGCGCCTCGGTCTCACCGGCCGGGGTCTGGAAGACATCGGCATGACGGCCGAGCAGGGTGTCGGCGATCGCCGAGCCGACCACGAGCACGAGGCCCACGACGAACGGCAGCACCGGCGGCATGCCGGCGATCTTGTCGACACCGTCACGCACCATGCCGGTGAAGCCCCACAGGGTCAGGAACAGGCCGATCAGACCGGCGACCGCCAGCAGGATGGCTCGGATGCGCGAGACGCGCCCGTCAACACTTCCGGAGATGTCCACGCCCGCAGCGTAGGACCTCGGGTCGCCGAAGTGCTCGGCTGCCGACTTGCCGCTCGCCGTGAGCGCGTCGTCGACCTTGCCGAGCGCAGCTCCCACCACCTGCGCGGAGGCGCCTCGGTCCTTCAGGGTCGCGACGAACGGCTCCTGCCAGTCCTTCTCGATGCGCCAGGCCTTGATGGTCACGGGGTTACCTCCCGGGCAGTGGTCGGGGCCGACCAGGGTCTGCTGCGGATCGGCGGCGACCCGCGGCACTCGCAGCGGACTTTACCGCCCGTACGCCGGTCGCAGGGGCCCGCGCGGACGGCGAGCCGTGCGTCGCGCGCCCGGGCTCGCACGCGCGGGCTTCCCAGCCTGGACGTGCACTGCCCTGGGTGAGATGACTCGTCATCTCACCCAGGGCAGTGTCAGGACCAGCGGGGTGGTGCTCCTCAGCGTCCGTGGAAGGTCGCCTTGCCCGGGCCGTTCTCGACGAACGAGCGCATCCCGTTCGTACGGTCCTCGGTCGCGAACAGACCCGCGAACAGGTGGGTCTCGGTCGCCAGACCGGTCTCGAGGTCGCCGTCGAGACCTCGGTCGATGGCCTCCTTGGCCGCGCGCAGCGCGATGGCGGGACCGCCGACGTAGGGCTTCACCCGGGCCAACGCAGCGGCGTACGCCTGACCGAGCTCGCACACCTCGTCGACCAGACCGATCTGCTGCGCCTCGGCGGCCTCGATCATCCGGCCGGAGAACACCAGGTCCTTGGCCTTGGCCGGCCCGACCAGCCGCGCGAGCCGCTGGGTGCCGCCCGCGCCCGGGATCAGGCCGAGGAGGATCTCGGGCTGGCCGAGGCGCGCGTTGCTGCCCGCCACCCGGAAGTCGCACGCCATCGCCAGCTCGCAGCCCGCGCCCAGAGCGTAGCCCTCGATCGCAGCCACGGTCGGCTTCGGGATGCGCGCCACCTCGGTGAACTGCTCCTGCAGGACGCGCCCGCGCTTGGCCATGTCCGTGTAGGACATGTCGAGCATCTCCTTGATGTCGGCGCCCGCGGCGAAGACCTTCTCACCGCCCCAGACGACAACGGCGGCGACGGAGTCGTCACGACCGAGCTCGCGGGCGGCCTCGCCGAGGCCGTCCTGGATGCCCGAGTCGAGCGGGTTCATCTTCGGCTTGTCGATGCGGATCGTGCCGATGCCGTCCTCGACGCTGGTCGAGACGTGGTCACCGAATGCGGTCATGCCTGCGGCGCCTGGCCGCCGTCGCCCTCCTCGGGCGTGGGGATCTCGACCTGCGGGACGCCACCGTTGGCCGCGTGCGGGCCCTCGCTGGTGACGGCCTGGTGCCACATCTGGACCGACTGCAGGACCATCTGGATGGTCGTCTGGACGAGCATCTTCAGGTCGGAGCCGTCGTTGACCAGGTGCTCACCGGTGGAGACCAGGGTGCCGTTGGCGATGCCGGTCTTGATGATGTTGAGGCTCAGGGTGACGTCGTTGGCGGCGAGCAGCTGCTTGTTGAGGTCCTGCGGCAGGTCGTCGGAGATCTGCCACTGGCCGAAGACGCGCATGATCGGGACCTCGCCCTCCATGCAGCGCACGAACAGCTGCTGGCCCTGGACCTTGAAGCTCACGTCGCCGTCGTCGTCCAGGTCGGGGCGGAAGCCCTCGTCCTGCAGGACGTCGAGGACGCGGCCGCGCAGCGGCGACTCGTCGGCCGGCGGCGGGAAGTTCGGCAGGGACGTGGGATCAGTCATAGGGCCCAACGTACCGAGTCAATACGCTGGCGACCATGTCAGGTGTGCAGCCCGTCATCGACCCGGTCCGCTCCCCCAACATCGCACCGCCGCCCGGCGCGCACATCACGCCCACGGGCGTGGAGTTCTGCGTGTACGCCGGTCACGCCTCCGCCGTCGAGCTGTGCCTGTTCGCCGAGTCGGGCGCCGAGCGTCGCGAACCCCTGCTCAAGCACTCCGACGGCCACTGGTCGGCGCACGTCGAGGGTGTCGGCTCGGGGCAGCGCTACGGCTATCGCGTGAGTGGTGAGTGGTCCCCACGTGAGGGTCTGCGCCACAACCCCGCCAAGCTGCTCGTCGACCCCTACGCGCGCGCCGTCGACGGCGGCCTCACCTGGTGTCCCGAGGTGTTCGGCCACGTCGTCGACGAGTCGTTCGCGGGTGACGGCGAGACCCGCGACGACCGGGACAGCGCGCCGTACGTCCCGCGCAGCGTCGTGCTCGGTGACGCGTTCGACTGGGGCGAGGACCGCCCGCCGCACGTCGCGTGGCAGGACACCGTGATCTACGAGACCCACGTCGTGAGCCTGACCAAGACCCTCCCCGACGTCCCCGAGCACCTCCGCGGCACGTACGCCGGCGTGGCCCATCCCGCGACGATCGCCCACCTCAAGCGCCTCGGCGTCACCTCCGTCGAGCTGCTGCCGGTGCACACGTTCATCTCCGAGCCGCACGTTGCCGTCGCCGGGCTGTCCAACTACTGGGGGTACAACACGCTGGGCTTCTTCGCACCGCAGGCCCGTTACGCCAGGGCCGACGACCCGCAGGGTGTGCTCGACGAGATCAAGGGCATGGTCAAGCTACTGCACGCCGAGGGCATCGAGGTGCTGCTCGACGTCGTCTACAACCACTCGTGCGAGGACGGCTCGTACGACGGCCCGACGGTCTCACTGCGCGGCCTTGACAACCGGGTCTACTACCGCCTGGACGAGCAGGGCCGTGACGTCGACGTCACCGGCTGCGGCAACTCGGTCGACCTCAACCACCCGGTGCCGATGCGCCTGGTGCTGGACTCGCTGCGCTACTGGGTGCAGGAGGTGCACGTCGACGGGTTCAGGTTCGACCTGGCCGTGACGCTCGGGCGGGGTCGCAGCGGCGAGTTCCACCCCGACCACCCGTTCCTGATGGCGCTTCGCACCGACCCCGTGCTGGCCGGCACCAAGCTGATCGCCGAGCCGTGGGACGTCGGCCCGGACGGCTGGCGTACAGGCCAGTTCCCACCACCGTTCTCGGAGTGGAACGACAAGTTCCGCGACACCGTGCGCACGTTCTGGCTCACCGACCTGGCGCGCGACTTCGCCCGCGAGCCGGGCGAGGGTGTGCACGACCTCGCGACCCGGCTGGCCGGCTCGGGCGACCTGTTCGGCAGCGGCCACCGCAGCCCGCTCGCCTCGATCAACTTCGTCGGCGCCCACGACGGGTTCACCCTCGCTGACCTCACGGCCTACGACCACAAGCGCAACGAGGCCAACGGCGAGGGCAACCGTGACGGCAGCGACAACAACCACTCGTGGAACCACGGCGTCGAGGGCGACGACGACGCGTCGGCCGAGGTCGTCGCCGTACGCCGGCGGTCGATGCGCAACCTGCTCGCAACCCTGCTGATGTCCTCGGGCGTGCCGATGATCAGCGGCGGCGACGAACTCGGCCTCACCCAGGGCGGCAACAACAACCCGTACTGCCAGGACAACGAGATCTCCTGGTACGACTGGGATCTCGCCGACTGGCAGCAGGACCTGCTCGAGACCACCGCCTTCCTCACGCGCCTGCGCGCCGAGCACACGGTGCTGCGGCAGCGGCAGTTCTTCCCCGGCGACCCCGTCGACGGCGACGAGTTCGCCGCCGTGCACTGGCACGGCACCGACGGCTCGGTGCTCACGGCCGAGCAGTGGGAGAACGGCCGTACGCGCACGATGTCCGTGGTCTTCGACGGAGCCGACGTCGGCGACTCGCGGCTGCTCATGGTGCTCCACGGCAGCGCCGACAACGAGACCGTCACACTCCCGCAGCAGCGCGGGGTCGGACGCTGGAACCTGTTGTGGCACAGCGCTGCTGAGCGACCGGACCAGGTGCAGGAGGTCGTCGTCGAGGTCGGCGCGGGTTACGACGCCCGCGCCGCGTCGTTCGCGATCTTCGAGGGCCGGCCCTGACCCGTCAGCGCCTCAGTGGTCGCTGAGGGCGCCCGTACGACGCAGCCACCACAGCCCGACGACCGGCAGCACCAGGGGCACGAAGCCGTACCCCTGACCGAAGTGCGACCAGACCGTCTTGTCGGGGAAGGCGCCTGAGTCCAGCAGCGACCAGGCCCCGACCGCGAGCACGCCGACCAGCTCGGTCGAGATCGTCACCAGGGCGACGCGCGCCGACGTACGGTCGCCGCGTGCGAGCGCCACGGTGGCGACGATGTAGATCACCGCCGCGAGCGCGGAGAGGATGTACGACAGCGGTGCGCGGTCGAAGTACTCACCGATCTGCAGCACCGACCGTCCGGTCGCGGCGAGCGCGAACAGGGCGTAGACCGCGACGAGCATGCGGCCGAAGCCCGAGCTGGTCGAGGGGCGTCGGGTCTGCGCGCGGTCGTCGTTCATCGCGGTCAGCGTAGGCGTCGGGTCGTCAACGGGCTGCGTCGGCACGGTCAGTCGGCCGCGGGGTTGTCGATGAGCGGGCCGGACTCCTTGGCCTTCTCGTCGTGGGTGTCGAGCACGAACCGACCCTTGGCCTGCACCGTTCCTCGCACGACGTCGTACTGTCGGCCGCCCTGCCCCGAGGGCGCCCACTGGATGAGACGCATGTTGTCGACCGAGAAGCGACGCGAGTCCTCCTCGTCGTTGGGCGGTGACAGGCGGACGAACGGCTGGACGGCGTGAGCCTCGGCTGGGACCTTGGCGTTGATGACGACGCGACGGCAGGTGCCGGCCGAGCCGTCGGTGAGCGGCACCTTGGCGGAGGTGACGTGATAGCTCTTGCCCTCGGCGCGGTAGTACCAGCGCAGCTCGATCTGCGAGCCCGGCGAGGCGTCGCGGATGTCGGCCGTGAGCGTGAGCTCCTGACCCGGCTCGACCATCTGCCGGTGCGAGGGAGTCGCGAAGACGTCCTTCGTGCTCACCGGGCTGCGCAGCAGCTCGACGCCCTGGGCGCTCTTGTCGCCGTCGCCGGCCTGGCAGCGCGCACGGCTGGACATGCGGGCGTACTTGCCCAGGGTCCACAGGTCACCGCCGACCGTGGCAGGGTCGATGTCCTGGTCCTCGAACGTGCCCGTCCCGAACAACAGGTCGGTGCCGGCGCGCACGCCGCCCATCGGTGTGGACGTCCCGGAGAACCACCAGCCGGGCACCAGAGTCTGGATCTCGCCCTGCTTCAGCTCGACCTCGGCGGTCGCGCTCGGCTGCCGCGTGCTCTGCGGGACGTACGCGCCGCTGCCGCCCAGCCGCGCCGGACCGTTGACGCTGCCCGCGGCGATGCGGGAGGCGGCCTGTGCCAGTGCGCCGACCGACGGGACCGGACGGAAGTCCTGGATCGACAGCGGGTCGACCGAGGAGTACACCGGCTCACCGCCCCGCACGTCGACCCGCGTGACGTACGACGGGAACGTCGACCACAGCTGCTGGTCGAAGGCCAGGTTGCCGGTGGTCTCGGCCACGAAGGACCGACCGGTCTGGGTGATGCCGCCGATCACGTGCGGGTGGCTGCCGATGATCGTGCGCGCGCCGGCGTCGCTCGCCGCCTTGAACAGCGCCCGCACCTCAGGCGTCTGCAGCCGGAGGTACTCGATCGCACCGTGGATCATGACGACCACGTTGGGCGCGAGCTTCTTCGCCGCGGCCACCGCCGCCTTCAGCTCCGGCTCGGTGCAGTACGCCGCGCCGCCCTGGGTCGGGCGTGCCACGTAGGTGGTCTGCCAGTTGTGCCCGTCGACCGTCGTGCAGCCGACCATCGCGACCTTCTGCCCGTTGGCCGTCACGACCGCCGGCTTCCAGGCGCCCGCGGGGTTCTCCCCCGCACCGAAGTGGGCGATGCCCGCGGCGTCGAGGGCCTTGATGGTGCTCTTCAGGCCGGGGTCGAGGGCGTCGTACAGGTGGTTGTTGCCGAGGGAGACCGCATCGACACCGGCCGCCTTGAGCGCCTGAGCGGTCTCGGGCGCACTCGCGAACGCGAGGTCCTTCTCCTGGTGGAAGCGCTTGGGCCGCGGCTTGGTCGCGTCGTAGTAGGGGTTGTCGACGAGCGGCGTCTCGAGGTTGATCACGCTCAGGTCGGCGTCGGACAGCAGCGGTGCCGCCTGGTCGAGGATCTTCTCGTGGTCGGCGGCTGTCGAGAGGTTGGTCAGCTGAGGCGGCTTGGTGCCGTCCTTGGACTTCTCGTAGTAGCGACGCCCCATCATCACGTCGCCGCCGAAACGCATGGTGAAGGTCTTGGACGCCTGCGACGTCAGCTCGATCGAGGTGTTCTGCGACGGCGCGACCGCCTGCACCCGCGACTTGTGGCCGGGCGCCGACGCGGTGATCAGCTCGGCGTCGTGGACGGCGGCCTCGAAGCCGCCCTTCTCGTCGGTGGTGACCGTGTCGATGCTCGTCTTGAGCGTCGCGCCCTTGACGGGCTTGCCGGTCTCGTCGACGACCGTGCCCGTCACCGACGAGCTCGCGAGCTCGGCGTCGGTGACCGACGGCTCCTTCATCGTCAGGGCTGTGACGCTGCCGAGCACCATCGCCGCCGCGAAGCCCGGCAGGACGACCTTGGTCAGCCGCGAGGTGGACGAACGCTTGGTCATAGCAGAGCTCCTACGTTGGTGACCGCGGCGATGATGTTGACGGCCGCGAAGACGCCCAGCCCGGACAGCGCCGTACCCCACAAGGTGCGCTCCCAGCCCTGCCGCTCGGCGTCGTTGGCGATCAGCGCGGGCACCATCAGCGTCGCGACCGTGAGGCCACGCCACGGCGTGTAGGCACCGTGCATCAGCTTGTAGAGAGCCAGCTCGGCCGTCCAGCCGACGATGGCACCGACCAGGATCATGGCCGACACCTTGCGTCGTCCGAAGATCAGCAACCGCGGCATCATCAGGCGCTTGACGATGAACCAGGTCGCGAGCGCGACACCCAGCGTGAAGATCAGGTCGGTCGTCCGCGGGCTCACCAGGGCGATGTACGCGCCGGTGATGAACCCGCCCGAGCGCAGTCCGGTGGTCTCGAAGATGAACATGCCGGCGAGCACGCTCAGCGCCACCGCGACGACGAGGAACTCGCGCGGGTAGCCGAGGAAGGATGCGAGCTGGACCGGGTCGGTGGTCTTGCCGGGAAAGATGTCGAACAACGCAGTCGCCAGCTGGACGAACAGCGCCAGCACCGCCGTGCACGCGGCGATCGCCATGAAGGTGCGGCCCGGCTTCTGGCGAGCCATGTCGTGGGCGATGATGCCGGGCACGAGGAAGCCCACACCGGTCAGACCGATGAACACCGGGTCGAGCACGTCCAGCAGGTGCCCGAGATAGGTCGCGATCATGATCAGCGACAGCCCGACCAGGACCTCGGCCTCGAACTTGCGCCTGCCGTAGAGGATCGTGCGCTTGGCGACCAGCACCGTCACGATCTGATACGTCAGGTAGCCGATCAGGATCGTGATCAGGATCGACAGCGGCCGGAAGATCGCGAGAGAGAGGTACGCCGGGACGATCGCGCCGCCGGTGGTCAGCTGCACGCGCTCGTAGAACAGCATGCTGAGGATGACCCCGAAGACGATCGTGATGCGGACGACCTCAGGGCTGACGGCGTACTCAGGCATCGCTCACCGCCTGCCGCTCGCGAGCGGCTGCGTTCTGGATCCGCTGGGTGCCCTGCGGCGCGCGGACGGGGTCGAGTGACTCCTCGAGCTCGTCGTGGGCGTCCTGGCCGCTCAGCACGGCCTGCTCGTGGAAGTGCTCGATGAGCATCTCGGCCTGGTCGGTGTGGATGTTGACCATCCCGACCAGGACGCCGTTGCGCCCCGGGATGAGCTGCTCGACGACCGCGAGGATCTGCTCCAGCGACGGCTGCACCGTGTCGCCGAGGTTGTGGATGCGTGAGCGGTCGTAGCCGCCGTCGGTCATCGCCGAGGTCACCTGGTCCTCGAACGCACCGAAGGTGATGACGTGGTCGAGGTGGTGGGACAGGTCGCGCGGCACCATCTCGCCGAACAGCTCTGCGCGGCGGCCGCGGTCGCGGCGGTTGTTGAGGATGCCGATGACCGTGGCGTCCGGCGGGAAGCTGGCCCGCAGCGTGTCCATCGTCATGATCACGCTCTCGCGGTCGTTGGCCGCGAACATCGGCACCCACATCACCCGCTTGCCGCGGATGTCGTAGGTGCGCAGCCGCACCACACCGACGTCGGGCACGGACTTCCACATGCCCTCGAGCGCGACCTCGCGGCTGATGCCGAGCAGCCGCGCGACGGTCAGGCCGATGGCGACGTTCTCCTTGAACTGCAGGTAGTCGAAGCCGCTCATGTCGGCGTCGGACACGCCGGACGGGTCGGCGTAGACGAGGCGGCTGCCGCGGGCCTCGGCGTTGGTACGCAGGCGCTCGCGCAGGTGCTCGCGGTCCTCGGCGGTGACCAGGACGCCGTTCTCGGGGATCGTCATCGACAACGAGTCGGCGATCTCCTCCAACGTCTCTCCCATCTCCTCCTGGTGGTCCTCACGCACGTTGGTGATCACCGTGATGTGGGACCGGACCATGAAGTCCTGGGAGTACTGCTGGTAGAGCGGGCGCACGGCCATGCACTCGATCACCAGCGCCTCGACCTCGGGCGTCACGTGCTCGGCGACGATGTCGATCTGCTCGTTGATCGTCGGGGCGCCCCGTCGCTTGATGCGGCTCTCGGCGCCGGTCGGGCCGATGACGCGGGCCGCGCTGCCGGTGGTCTTGGCGACCGTGACGTAACCGCCCTCGCGCAGCACTCCTGCGAGCAGACGCGTCACGGTCGACTTGCCGCGGATGCCGTTGACGTGCAGCCGCACATCGAGCTGCTCGAGACGACGGTTGTGGGCGCGCACCGACAGGTGCCAGTACAAGAACAGTGCGCCGCTGAAGATGATGACGACGCAGAGTCCGTAGAACGAGGTGTACACCTATCGACCGCCGGCTCTGTCGTACGCCGGGGGGCCGGCCGCCTGCACGGCCGCGTCGATGAGGTCCTCGGCCGTGGTGCTGCCGGAGTCGAGGGCGACCAGACCGGAGTGCAGCTCGGCGCACTCGGACAGCTGCCGCCGGTCGCCGGTGGCGCGGTCGGCGAACGTCGACCGCGCCGCTGCGTCGACGATCGGGCCGATGACGTCCCACGCCGCAGCGCTGTCGGTCGCAGGCAGGATCACCCCGACCGTGCTGTCGGACACCATGAACGGCACGTCGCTGGTGCGTGCCTGGCTCTCGATCAGGCGCGCGACGCCCCTCTTGAGCCGAGTGACGGCGCCCGCGTCGAGCCGGGAGTCGGTGGGTCGGACGGTCACAGCCCACACGGTCAGCGGGGTGTGCGAGGCCTCGGCGCGCTCGATCTCCTCGGTCAGACGCACCGTCGCCGACGGTCGGGTCAGGAGGCCGAGTGAGCCCACGGCAGGCGCCACGCCGGCGTCGCCGACACCGGCCTGCGGCTTGCCCTGGGCGATGGTGCGCAGGGCTGAGCCCAGCTGGCCGGCCACCCAGCACAGCACGAGCATCGTCACAGCGGCCACGAGCACGGTCCAGAAGTGGTCGGATCCCCAGACGTCCTCGACCTTGAAGAGGAACACCGCGATGGCCGCGGCGACCAGGCCGACGCACAGGGCCACGAACCCGTCGACGCACAGCGAGATCCCGACCGTCAGGACGATCAGGACGATCATGCCGACACCGATCACCGGGGTCTGACCGCCGCCGATGAACGCCGCCGCGACGGCTGCGCCGACGCAGAACAGGACCAGGGAGTGCTGCTCAGTCCAGACGGTTCTCGCTCGACCGCTCATCGTCGGCTCCCTTCGCGAATCGGATCCGTGCCGCGATGAAGACGACGACGAACAATGAGGCTGCCAGGGTCGCGCGGGTGAGCGCGATCAGCCAGGTGGTCTTGTCCATGGGTCGGTGTGTGCCTCTTGATGCTGGGTCAGCCCAGGTCGAGCGGCCACTGCGCGAGGAACGTGGTGTGCCCACCACCGGATCGAGCCTCGAAGGACTCGCCGATGACGGCGTTCTCGTGTGCGGTGGTCCGCAGCTGTGCGGGCGGGGTGACGGACGGGCGCGACGTCGCGCGTGCGGCGTCGGCGAACCGACCCGCGAGACGGGCCAGCTGACCGGCCGTGAGGGTGTCGCCGGAGAAGGAGACGTTGACCTGCACGCTGAGGCGGCCCTCGATACGCGTGGAGTCCTCGGACCGTACGCCGGCGCTCAGCCGGACGGTACGGCCGGTGGCCGCCTCGACGGCCGTCGACAGCAGCAGGGTCAGCGCGCGCTGCACCATGCCGGCGTCGGCCGACACGGTCAGCGAGTCGTCGATGAGGTCGACGTCGACGTGGCTGCCGGGCAGGCTCTGGTAGACGGACGTGACCGAAGCGTCGATCACCCGCGGCAGCTCGAACATCGCGCGGGTGCGCGGACGCTCTCCGGTGCCTTCGAGGTGACCGCGCAGCCGTGACCGGGTGCGCTCGACCGCAGCGAACCGCTCCTGCACCGCAGCAGCGTGCCGGTGCAGGACCTGGTCGTGGCGCAGGTCGACCTGGTCGAGCAGGGCTGCGAGCGAGTCGGCGGCGCCGCCGATCTCGTCGGCCAGGCTCAGGCTGTGCGCGCGGAGCTGCTCGTCGGTGACCTCACCGGCCGGTCGCACCGGCTCGGGCGTCGTCGCGGGCGTCGCGCTCGGCTCGGCCTGCCGCGGTGCGGACTGGGCCTCCTGCTGCCACATCGCGCCGAAGCTCGGGGTGGCGGCCGGGCGCGAGGCAGCTCCGTTGGCCGTGTGCCCGTTGGTCTGGGGACCCGTCACCCCGTGGGGCGAGGCGTGGCCGTGGGTCTGCTGGTCGGCGCCGTGGGAGGAGACATGACCGTTGACCTGGTGGCCGTTGCGTGTCGGCTCGACGCCGTTGCGACCTGCAGCACGCGCAGCGGCCGCAGCCTGCAGCGGAGCGATCGGGACCGTCGGGTCCTTGATGCCCGGCTCGCGCGGGGTCGCGTTGAGCCACCGGTAGTCGGGCTCACCCGCGTGCCCGTTGGTGCCGTGACCGTTGACGCCGTTTCCGTTGGTGCTGTGTCCGTTGGTGGCGGGTCCGTTGGCGGGCGCACTGCCGGCCGGGGTCGCGCCACCGCGACGACCACCGGACTCACTGCGCTCGACGTGACGCTCGAGCCGCTCCCCGAAGTCGGCCGCCATCCGGCGCAGGCCATCGGTGTCCGACCAGCTCGCCTCGCGGGCAACCCGGTCGAAGACGCCCACCACGCCGATACGAGCACCGCTCGCCGGGTCGTTGATCGCCTGCACCGCGCGGGCGACCAGGCCCTCAGCCGTGCCGGCGCCGGCCGTGACGACACCCGACAGCAGCGGGCGAGCCAGGGAGTCGGGCGCGGTGAACACCGAACGCCGCTGGTGCAGGTCGACCATGACCGGGCCGGTGGTGTCGGGCGCGAAGACCACCACAGGAGCGTCGAGCGCGTCCGCGACCTGCCTGGGCACTCCGGCGACCGTCTCGCCGGCGGCGGCGGACAGGCGCGCCGGACCGTCGTACGGAAGGGGTGTCGTCATGAGGTCAGTTCCCGGATCGAGGAGGCGGCCCCGGACGGGCCCCTCGTGTCGGCGGTGCATCGTACGACGCTCGCGTGCGCGCTCCCAATCGTCGCGCTGTGCTCACGGGTCATGCCGTTCATACGCGCTCCTTCAGATCCGTCGTGCGGTGCGGAATCCACGGGTGAACGGTCCGGCGCCGTCGAGGGTGGACTCTCGGCCGAGGTCTCCCATCGTCGGTCCGTCCGGCTCACCGCGGCTGGAGATGAAGCGGTGCTTGCCATCGCTGTCGATGCCCATATAGATGCCGGAGTGATCGATCTCCACGATCACGTCGGTCTCGAAGAAGACCAGGTCGCCGGGCAGCAGCCCCTTGAGTGCGGCGGGGTTGGGCTGGATATTGCGGTTGGGGATGACCGCAAGGCCCGGGGAGTACGCGGCCATCGCGTAGGCACGCCGCGGCAGCATCGGCCCGGGTTTGCGCTCGCTCTTGCTCATGAGCGGGAAGCCCATGCGGTGGCCGAGCACCATGCGCAGATAGCCGGAGCAGTCCATCGAACCCTTGCGGTGCGGCTCGGGCTGCTTGATGCGACCGTCCGGGAAGGTCCACGGCACGCCCATGAAGTCGTAGAAGTCGGAGGCCTCGTCACGCGGCAGCCCGGGGGCGAGCTGCGGACCGAACGATGCGTTGCCGGCATAACGGACACCGTGGGTGTCGTAGAGGTCCCGGGCACCCTGGATGTACTGCATCGCGATCGCGAGCATGTCGGGCGACTTGTCCTGCAGCGCGGACAGCAGCCACGGCTTGCCCCAGGTCTTCTCAGCGCCGTTGGTCCACGGCTGCGGCGCGAAGCGCACGCGCGTGGTGCTGGTGATGGTGGCGCCGGTGCCCTGCGGCTCGGCCAGCACGCGCTGGGGGCCGGCGACCGTGACCGTGCGGCAGGTGTCGGTGAACGTCGCGACCAGCCGCTTCTGCGGGTCGTGGACGAGCGTACGAGCGGGGCCGGCAGCCCGGGTGTAGGTGAACTTGTCGACGTCGAGCGACACCGGCAGGGCCGTCGTCGGCGATGCGGTGGGTGTGGCCGAGGTCGCTGCCGCCGGCAACGCCTCAAGGCTGCGCAGGGCCCCGAACGAGGCCACGGCGGCTGCCGTGCCACCCGCCAGGCCGAGCACGTCGCGTCGAGTCACGCGCTTGCTTCGCCGTGCTGGAGTCGAACCGTGCCGCACTGCCATGTCCCCCTCGTGGGCTCAGTGCTGCGAGACACCGGTGGCACCTGGTCGCCCCCGCGGGCCAGGCGCCGTGTGGTCATGAAGAGCTCGCAGCGACGTAGTGCCTGGGCGGGACGGCCCAGGCAGCGCCATGAAGTGTAGTCACAATCGTGACCTGATCGGTTCAGGCTGGCCGACAGCGGACGGATCGGCTGTTCAGCCCTGGCCGTTCCAGATCTGCACCAGGCGCCCCAGCATCACGAGCAGGCCGAGAGCGGCGACGAGCAGCACTCCGGTCCCCCACCGCGACTCACGCTCGGCGATCGCCCAGAACCCGGCGATCGGCAGCACCGCCACCAGGCCCGCGAGATAGGCGATGAACAGCGCGGCGGACATCGCAGGGTCGCCGTCGCCGCTGCGGACGATCCCGACGACGAGCTGAATCACGATGAGCGCCTCGGCGACGCACCCGACGTAGAACGTGGGGTTGTCGATCGGTCGTCCGCGCACGGTCGCGAGCGCGGTCATCGCGGCGAGGACGACGAGGACGGCGACCAGGGCGTACGTCAGGGGCGCGAGCACCGCCACATCGTACGAGCGCGGCGTCACCGGTCCCTGTGCACTGCGCGCCATCACCAGGTCCGGGAGCCGTTCCATGTTGTCCGACCCGTCGCGGCGCTCGACCACGACAAAGCCGTGCCGCTCGTAGAACCGCCGCGCGCCCTCGTTGGCCTCGAAGACGTACAGCCTCAACCGGCCGCGGACGTGCCGTACGACCTCGTCGAGCAACGCAGCACCGACGCCGTGCCCGAGGTGCGCGGGCGCGACGTACAACGCCTCCAGCACGTCCGCCTCGACGGCCGCGTAGCCGACCACCGACCCGTCGACCACCGCGACCCACCCGGGCCCGGCGGGCAGGACCACCTGCTCCATCCACGCGACGACCTGCTCGAAGGGCCGCACCTGAGGCGGGAGGTAGGGCATCCTCGCGGTCCGGGACTCGATGTGCACGCGCGCCATCGCCGGCGCGTCAGGGGCGCTCGCTCGTCGGATGCTGAAGGCAGAAGTCACGGCGCGCACGCTACGAACCCGACGTCACCCCTGCCAGCGAACAAGACTCAGGCGTTGACGACGAGGCCGAGCTCGGCGGGTGAGGCCAGGCCGGGGTGCCGGGGCAGCACGCGCACGGTGTAGCCGAACGCGCCCGTACGCGGCAGCGTCACCTCTCCCTCGAACCGGTGCCGCGAGCCGTCGTACGCCTCGGCGTGGGTCAGGCTCACCGCCTCGACGTCGCTCAGCTCGTCGGTCTCGGACGCGCGGCCGAAGACCACCTGCACGTCGACGTCGTCGGGTGCGAGCGTGCCGAGCGAGACGTCGGCCTTGACACGGATGCGGTCGCCGACCTGCGGCGCGTCGCCGACTCCCTCGGAGTCGACATGATCGACGTGCACCTGACCGAACGCGCCGCGCGCAGCCCGCCTGTACGACGCGAGCTCGCGTGCCTGGGCGAAGTCGTCGGCCGCTCGGGCGCGTGACGCGTGGGCGGCGGGGGCGTACAGACGCGTGACGTAGTCGCGCACCATGCGCGTCGCGAGCACCTTGGGCCCGAGCGTGCGCAGGGTGTGGGCCACCATCGCGATCCAGCGCTGCGGCAGGTCTTGCTCGTCGCGGTCGTAGAACTGCGCGGCGACGTGGTTCTCGATCAGGGCGTAGAGCGCTGCGGCCTCGAGGTCGTCGCGGCGGTCGGCGTCCATCGCCGCTTGTCCTGAGCCTGTCGAAGGGTCGGCGGTGGGGATGGCCCAGCCGTTGTGGCCGTCGTACCACTCGTCCCACCAGCCGTCGAGGATCGACAGGTTGAGGCCGCCGTTGAGCGCGGCCTTCATGCCCGAGGTGCCGCACGCCTCGAACGGGCGCAGCGGGTTGTTGAGCCAGACGTCGCAGCCCGGGTAGAGCCGGCGCGCCATCGCGATGTCGTAGTCGGGCAGGAAGACGATGCGGTGGCGGATCTTGGGGTCGTCGGCGAACTGCACCATCTGCTGGATCAGCTTCTTGCCGGTGTCGTCGGCCGGGTGGGCCTTGCCCGCGATGACGAGCTGGACCGGGCGGTCGGGGTCGAGCAGCAGCCGGCGCAGGCGTGCGGGGTCGCGCAGCATCAGCGTCAGGCGCTTGTACGTCGGCACGCGCCGGGCGAACCCGATCGTCAGCACGTCGGGGTCGAGGATCTCCTGGGTCCAGCCGAGCTCTGCCGCGGACGCTCCGCGGGTCACCCACGAGTCACGCACGCGCCGGCGTACGTCGTCGACCAGCTGCTGACGCATCTCACGCTTGACGTGCCACATGTCCTCGGCCGGGACGTTGCTGATGTCGTTCCAGCCGTCCTCGTGGCGGACCCGGTCGCTGCCGAGGTGGCGCTGCGCGAGCTCGACGACGCGGCGGTCCATCCAGGTGGGCGCGTGGACGCCGTTGGTGATGCTCGCGATCGGCACCTCCGAGTCGTCGAAGCCCGGCCACAGCCCGTCGAACATGCCGCGGCTGACCTCGCCGTGCAGCTGCGAGACGCCGTTGGCTCGCTGGGCGAGGCGCAGGCCCATGACCGCCATGTTGAAGATGCCGGCTGACCCGCCGTCGTAGTCCTCGGCCCCGAGCGGCACGATGCGCTCGACCGGCACGCCCGGCAGCGCACAGTCACCGCCGAGGTAGCGCTGCACCTGGTCGACCCCGAACCGGTCGATCCCGGCCGGCACCGGCGTGTGCGTCGTGAACACCGTGCCCGCCCGAACGGCCTCCAGGGCCTCGTCGAACGTGAGGCCGCGCTGCGACACGAGCTCGCTGATGCGCTCGACCCCGAGGAAACCGGCGTGCCCCTCGTTGCAGTGGTAGACCTCGGGCTCGGGCGCACCCGTCAGGCGCGACCAGATGCGCAGGGCCCGTACGCCGCCGACGCCGAGGAGCAGCTCCTGCTGCAGGCGATGGTCACCGCCTCCGCCGTAGAGCCGGCTGGTGAGCTCGCGCGCCGCGTCGTCGTTGCCGTCGACGTCGGAGTCGAGCAGCAGCAGGGGCACCCGGCCGACCTGCGCCTTCCAGATGTGTGCGCGCAGCAGCCGTCCCTCGGGCAGCCGCAGGCTCACCAGCGCCGGTGAGCCGTCGTGCTCGCGCACCAGCGACAGGGGCAGGTTGTCCGGGTCGTGCAGCGGGTAGGTCTCCTGCTGCCAGCCGTCGCGCGACAGCGACTGGCTGAAGTAGCCGGTCTTGTAGAACAGTCCGATGCCGACGATGGGTACGCCGAGGTCGGACGCGGACTTCAGGTGGTCGCCGGCGAGGATGCCGAGGCCGCCGGAGTACTGCGGCAGCACCGAGGTGATGCCGAACTCGGCGCTGAAGTACGCGATCGCGGCCGGGCCGTGCTCGCTCGCGGTCCACTCCTGGAACCACTGCGGCGACTCGAGGTAGCGACGCAGTCCGTCCGCCGCCTCACGCACGCGTGTGACGAACGCCTCATCGGTGCTCAGCCGGTCGAGCTCGTCACCGGACAGCGAGGCGAGCAGCGCGACCGGGTCGTGCCCGACCTCGTCCCAGCGCTGCGGGTCGATGTCACGGAACAGGTCGCGGGTCCGGCTGTGCCAGGACCAGCGCAGGTTGGTGGCCAGCTCACCCAGGGGTGCGAGCGGCTCGGGGAGGACGGTGCGCACGTGGAAACGACGGATGGCCTTCACCCCGCGATGGTAAGGCTCCGCAGGGCCTGGACTGGGCGAGTAGCGTCGAGCCCGTGACCCAGCAGCTCCCCCTGCCGTCCAGAGCCACACACGCCCCCACACCGGCGGCGCGACCGCACCCGGTCGGCCGCATACCCGTCCTCGACGTGGCCCCCGCCGTCGAGGCGGGCGCCCTGCCTGCGCGGTCGGTCGCGTACGAGGACGTGCCGTTCTCGGCGACCGTGTTCCGCGAGGGGCACGACGCCGTCAACGCCACCCTTGTCGTCACCGATCCGGACGGCCACGTCGAGCACGTCCCGATGACCTGCGACAACCCGGGGCTCGACCACTGGGTCGCCGAGCTGAGCGCCGACCGTCCCGGCCACTGGACCTACCGCGTCGAGGGCTGGTCGGACCCGTACGGCACCTGGTCGCACGACGCCGCGGTCAAGGTCGACGCCGGCGTCGACGTCGAGCTGATGCTCGAGGAGGGCGCCCGGCTGATGGACCGCGCCGCCACCGAGCTGCGGCTGGACGCAGCGGCGCGTGCGGTCCTCGCCGACGCTGCGACCGGCCTGCGCGACGCCGCACGACCCGTGCCGGAGCGGCTGGCGGCCGGCCTGTCCGACGACGTGCGGTCACTCCTGCGGGCGGTGCCGCTGCGCGACCTGGTCAGCCCGAGCCCGACGTACGACTGGCTCGTCGAGCGCGAACGCGCCCTCACCGGTGCGTGGTACGAGATCTTCCCCCGCTCCGAGGGCGCCCACCGCGACCCGACCACGGGCGTGTGGACCAGCGGCACGTTCCGCACCGCGATGCGTCGCCTGCCGGCGATCGCGCACATGGGCTTCGACGTCGTCTACCTCACGCCGATCCATCCGATCGGCGAGGTCAACCGCAAGGGCCCCAACAACACCCTCGACGCCGGCCCCCTCGACCCCGGGTCGCCGTACGCCATCGGCAGCAAGGACGGCGGGCACGACGCGATCCACCCCGACCTCGGCACCTTCGAGGACTTCGACGCGTTCGTCGCCGAGGCGCAGCGTCTCGGCCTGGAGGTCGCGCTCGACCTGGCGCTGCAGTGCGCACCCGACCACCCGTGGGTCACCGAGCACCCCGAGTGGTTCACCACGCGCGCGGACGGCACGATCGCGTACGCCGAGAACCCGCCGAAGAAGTACCAGGACATCTACCCGGTCAACTTCGACAACGACCCCGACGGCATCTACGCCGAGGTCCGCCGGGTCGTCCAGGTCTGGATCGACCACGGCGTGAAGATCTTCCGCGTCGACAACCCGCACACCAAGCCGGTGGAGTTCTGGCAGTGGCTGATCTCTGATGTCGCGTCGTCGCACCCTGACGTGATCTGGCTGGCCGAGGCGTTCACCAAGCCGGCGATGATGCACACCCTCGCCAAGGTGGGCTTCCAGCAGAGCTACACCTACTACGCCTGGCGCAACGAGGCGGCCGAGCTGCGCGAGTACTGCGAGGAGCTCGCGGGCGAGGCGGCCGCGTACATGCGCCCGTCGTTCTGGCCGACGACGCACGACATCCTCACCCCGTACATGCAGTACGGCGGCCCGACCGCCTGGCGGCTGCGCGCTGCCCTCGCCGCGACGCTCGTGCCGACGTACGGCATCTACACCGGCTACGAGCTGATGGAGAACGTCGCACGCCCCGGCGCCGAGGAGCAGATCGACAACGAGAAGTACGAGTACAAGGACCGCCACTGGCCCGACTTCGAGCCCGGCGGCCCGAGGTACGACGAGAGCCTCGCCCCGTACCTCACGCGCCTCAACGAGATCCGGCGTGCCCACCCGGCGCTGCACTGGTTGCGCAACCTGCACTTCCACCAGGTCGACGACGACACGGTCCTGGCGTTCTCCAAGCGTCGGGTGCTGCGCGACGGCACCGAGGACGTGATCATCGTCGTCGCGGCCACCGACCCGCACAGCACCCGCGAGGCGTGGGTGCACCTCGACCTGGACGCGCTCGGCCTCCAGGACGACGAGTGGTTCACCGCACACGACCTGATCACCGACTCGACCTGGCGGTGGGGCGAGCATGTGTGGGTCAGGCTCGGACGCGACACCGAACCCGTCCACATCGTCCACGTGAGGAGGTCCTGACCAGATGGTGCAAGGTCTCAACCTCCAGCAGCCCGGGCTCAAGCACGACCCGCAGTGGTTCCGCAAAGCCGTGTTCTACGAGGTGCTCGTCCGCGGCTTCGGCGACTCGACCGGCTCCGGCTCGGGTGACTTCTCCGGCCTGATCAACCGGCTCGACTACCTGCAGTGGCTCGGGGTCGACTGCCTGTGGCTGCCCCCGTTCTACGCCTCTCCCCTGCGCGACGGCGGCTACGACGTGGCCGACTACACCGCCGTGCTGCCGGAGTTCGGGACGCTGCCGGAGTTCACCGAGCTGGTGACCCAGGCGCACGCACGCGGCATCCGCATCATCACCGACCTGGTCATGAACCACACCAGCGACCAGCACCCGTGGTTCCAGGCGTCGCGCTCCGACCCGGACGGCGAGTACGGCGACTTCTACGTCTGGTCCGACCACGACGACCGCTACCCCGACGCGCGCATCATCTTCATCGACACCGAGGTGTCCAACTGGACCTTCGACCCGGTGCGCCGGCAGTTCTTCTGGCACCGCTTCTTCTCCCACCAGCCCGACCTCAACTTCGAGAACCCGGCGGTCAAGGAGGCGATGTTCGACGTCATGCGCTTCTGGCTGGACCTCGGCATCGACGGGTTCCGCCTGGACGCCGTGCCCTACCTGTACGAGGAGGACGGCCACAACGGCGAGAACCACGCTCGTACGCACGCGTTCCTCGCCGAGCTGCGCGTCAAGGTCGACGAGGAGTACCCCGGTCGCATCCTGCTCGCCGAGGCCAACCAGCTGCCGCACGAGGTCGTCGACTACTTCGGCACCGAGGAGGCCCCCGAGTGCCACATGTGCTTCCACTTCCCGGTGATGCCGCGGCTGTACTACGCGCTGCGTGAGGAGAAGGCCGCGTCCGTCATCGAGGTGCTCGGTGACACCCCGGCGATCCCGCCCGGCACCCAGTGGGGCACGTTCCTGCGCAACCACGACGAGCTCACGCTCGAGATGGTCAACCCCGAGGAGCGTGCCGCGATGTACGGCTGGTACGCGCCCGACCCGCGCATGCGTGCCAACGTCGGCATCCGCCGCCGGCTCGCTCCCCTGCTCGACAACTCGCGTGCCGAGATCGAGCTCGCGCACGCGCTGCTGCTGTCGCTGCCCGGCTCACCGTGCCTCTACTACGGCGATGAGATCGGCATGGGCGACAACATCTGGCTCGAGGACCGCGACGCCGTCCGTACGCCGATGCAGTGGTCGCCCGACCGCAACGCCGGCTTCTCGAGCGCTGACCCCGGAAAGCTCTATCTGCCAGTGGTTTCCAGCCTCGTCTACCACTACAACAACGTCAACGTCGAGGCGCAGATGGCGTCCAGCTCGTCGCTGCTGCACTGGGTGCGCGGCATGCTCGCGGTCCGGTCGCGCTACCCGGTGTTCGGGCTCGGCGACTTCGTGGCGTGCGCGGCCGACAACGAGGCGATCCTCGCCTACACCCGCTCCGTCGACGAGGCCGAGGCGTCCGACCAGGGCGTGCAGACGCCCGACGTGCTGTGCGTCAACAACATGTCCAGCCGACCTCAGGCGACGACCATCGAGCTCGGCGCGCGGTTCGCGAGTGCGTCCGTGCGAGATCTGTTCGGGGGCAACGGTTTCGGCGAGGTCAGCGGTGACGGCCGCATCACCCTGACGCTGGGCTCGCGTGACTTCTTCTGGCTCGCGCTCGACACGAGCGACGGGGGCTGACGATGGCCCTCGTCCACCCTGACGCCACGATCGTCCCGTCCAAGCTGGAGCTCCTCACGGCCTGGATCGGCAAGCAGCGCTGGTACACCGGCAAGGGGCGTCGACCCGAGCTGCGGCGCATGAGCGCGTTCCGCTGGGACGACCCCGACGGGGAGGTCGGCATCGAGACCCTCATCGTGGTCGACGAGGCCGGCCCGGTGACGGTGACCTACCAGGTGCCGCTCACCTACCGCGCCACTCCGCTGGTCGGTGCCGACGCAGCGCTCATCGGCACGACGGAGCACTCGGTCCTCGGCCCGCGCTACGTCTACGACGCCTGCCACGACCCCGTCTACGCCACCGCCCTCCTGAGCACGATCATCTCCGCGGGGTCCGAGGCCGAGCGCTCGGACGGCGTCGTGAGCTCGACCGTGCGCGGCAGCGGCATCGTCGGGCGCCCGGTCCCTCGCCACGGCCGGATCGAACCTGTCGCGCTCACCCTCGTCTCGAGCCGGGTGCTGTCCGGCGAGCAGTCCAACACCTCGATCATCAGTGACGTCGAGCTCGACGGCATCGCCCAGCAGCTCATCACCAAGGTGTTCCGGGTGCTGCACGACGGGCACAACCCCGACGTCCAGGTGCAGAGCGTGCTGTCCAACGCCGGCACCCTCCAGGTGCCCGCGATGCTCGGCTCACTCGCCGGCACGTGGAGCGACGAGGAGCGCGCGGGCGCCCTGCACACGGGCGACCTGGCGTTCACGCAGGAGTTCCTGCCCGGCGTACGCGATGCCTGGCGCGAGGCCCTCGCCGCTGCCGTCGACGACGTGGACTTCCGGGCTCCGGCGCGCGCCCTCGGTCGCACCACCGCTCAGGTGCACACGTTGCTCGCCCGCGAGCTGCCGACCGTGCCGAGCGAGCACGACCGCATCGCGGTCATCACCGCCGGGATGCGCACGCGCTTCGCCCAGGCGGTCGCCGTACGCCCGTCCCTCGCCGAGCGTCGACCACGCGTCGACGCCGCCCTGGCGCACGTCCAGGAGATGAAATGGCCTGCGCTGCAACGGATTCACGGCGACTACCACCTCGGGCAGGTGCTCGACGTCCCCGGTCGCGGGTGGGTGCTGCTCGACTTCGAGGGTGAGCCGTTGCGACCGTTGTCCGAGCGCACCCAGCCCGACTGCGTCCTGCGTGACGTCGCAGGCATGCTGCGCTCGTTCGACTACGCGGCGGGCTCGGTCGTGCACGACGGCGGCCCTGATCGCACGCAGTGGGCCGTCCTGAGCCGGCGCGCGTTCCTCGAGGGCTACGCCGCCGAGACCGACCTCGACCTGGACGAGCTGCAGCCCCTGCTCGACGCGTTCGAGGTCGACAAGGCGCTCTACGAGCTCGTCTACGAGGTACGCCATCGGCCGGACTGGGTCGACATCCCGGCGGCGGCGGTCGACCGGCTGCTCCCGCCGGCGGCCACCCGTGCTGCGGCCAACGGCGCTGAACGGGCGACGGCCGGGCGCGAGCGCAGCCCGCGACGACGCACCGGCGGCGCCCACGTGGTCCCGGAGGCTGGTGATGACTCGGACCAACCCGAGGCCTCCGCCCCGGCTGAGGCCGCCTCCGTCGTACGCCCTGCAGTCGCCACCCCGCTGACCGGATCGTCTCCCGCGTCCACCCTGATGCCCGAACGGCCACCGTCCCGAAGGAGCACCCCCGTGAGCCCAGCCCGACCGGCGTCGCGCCGCATGCCGTGGCCGGCCCGCCTCGACCCGACCGATGCAGACCAGATCGTCGGCGGTGTCCACCGCGGCCCGCACGGCGTCCTCGGTGGGCACCCCGGTCGCGACGGCGTGACCGTCCGCGTGCTGCGTCCGCTGGCACGCTCCGTCTCGCTCCGGCTGGCCGACGGCTCGCAGGTCGCGCTCGACCACGAGCACGAGGGCATCTGGTCCGCGCTCGTCCCCGGCACCGACGTCCCCGAGTACACCGTGATCGCCTCCTACGAGGACGGCTCCGAGCACGAGTCCGACGACCCGTACCGGTTCCTGCCCACGCTCGGCGAGGTCGACATCCACCTCATCGCCGAGGGCCGGCACGAACAGCTCTGGACCGTGCTCGGCGCACACGTACGCACCTACGACGGCAGCGCAGGCCCGGTACGCGGCACCTCGTTCGCCGTGTGGGCGCCGCACGCGCGGGCCGTCCGCGTCGTCGGCGACTTCAACCGCTGGGACGGCCTGGGCCACCAGATGCGCGTGCTCGGCAGCAGCGGGATCTGGGAGATCTTCGTCCCCGGGGTCGAGGCCGGCAACCACTACAAGTTCGAGATCCTCGGCCCGGACGGCGTGTGGCGCGCCAAGGCCGACCCGATGGCGCGGCTGGCTCAGACGGCACCGCAGACCGCGTCGGTGGTCACCGAGTCGGCGTACGAGTGGGGTGACGGCGACTGGTTGGCCCAGCGCGCCGCGCACGACGCGGTGACCTCGCCCATGAGCGTCTACGAGGTGCACCTCACCTCGTGGCGGCACGGGCAGACCTACCGCGAGCTCGCCGAGCACCTGGTCAACTACGTCACCGACCTCGGCTTCACACACGTCGAGCTGATGCCCGTCATGGACCACCCCTACCCGCCGAGCTGGGGCTACCACGTCACGAGCTACTACGCCCCCAACTCGCGGCTCGGCGGACCTGACGACTTCAAGTACCTCATCGACCGGCTCCACCAGGCGGGCATCGGCGTCATCCTCGACTGGGTGCCCGGCCACTTCGCCACCGACGAGTGGGCCCTCGCGAAGTTCGACGGCACGCCGTTGTACGAGCACGCCGACCCGCGTCGCGGCTGGCACCCCGAGTGGGGCTCCTACATCTTCGACTTCGGCCGCCCGCAGGTGCGCAACTTCCTGGTCGCCAACGCGGTCTACTGGCTGGAGGAGTTCCACGCCGACGGCCTGCGCGTCGACGGGGTCGCCTCGATGCTCTACCTCGACTACTCGCGCAACCCTGGCGAGTGGGTGCCCAACCGCGAGGGCGGACGTGAGAACCTCGAGGCCGTGCAGCTGCTCCAGGAGACGAATGCGACTGCGTACAAACGGGTTCCGGGCATCGTGACGATCGCTGAGGAGTCCACGTCGTGGCCCGGCGTGACCGCGCCGACCTCGCAGGACGGGCTCGGGTTCGGGTTCAAGTGGAACATGGGCTGGATGCACGACTCGCTGAACTACATGGCGAAGGCGCCGGTCCACCGGCAGTACCACCACAACACGATGACCTTCGGGCTGACCTACGCGTGGAGCGAGAAGTTCGTACTCCCGATCAGCCACGACGAGGTCGTGCACGGCAAGGGCTCGCTGCTGCGCAAGATGCCGGGCAACCGGTGGGAGCAGCTGGCCAACCTGCGCGCCTACCTCGCCTACATGTGGGCTCATCCCGGCAAGCAGCTGCTGTTCATGGGCGCCGAGTTCGCCCAGGAGTCGGAGTGGGCCGACGGGCGCAGCCTCGACTGGTGGCTGCTCGACCAGCCTGCGCACTGGGGCGTGCACGCCCTCACCAAGGACCTCAACGCGACCTACCGCGCCCATCCCGCGCTGTGGGCGCTGGACCACGACACCGCAGGCTTTCAGTGGATCCAGCCTGATGACGCGAGCGGCAACACCTTCTCCTTCCTGCGCCGGACGCGTGACGACGAGCGTGCGGTCGTCGCGGTCGTCGCCAACTTCAGCGGGTCCGAGCACACTCAGATGCGGGTCGGGCTTCCGTTCGCGGGCGAGTGGCAGGAGGTCCTCAACACCGATGCGCACACGTACGGCGGCAGCGGCGTCGGCAACCTCGGCAGCGTCACGGCCACGGACGAGCCCAGCGACGGCCAGCCCGCGTCGGCCCTGATCACGGTCGGCCCGCTGTCCGTGGTCTGGTTCGTCCCCGCCGGACCCCCGCCGGTTGAGCCGGGCACCGCGGACACTCCGCCGGTTGAGCCGGGCACCGCGGACACTCCGCCGGTTGAGCCGGGCACCGCGGATACTCCGCCGGTTGAGCCGGGCACCGCGGATACTCCGCCGGTTGAGCCGGGCGGAGCGCTAGCGGAGCCCGTGTCGAAACCCGGTGCCGCACAGGGAGACTCGGCGGACGCCTCACACAGCGACGACGAAGGAGGCGCTCGATGAGCAGTCGCGCCGGTCAGCCCGCCGAGGACCGCGACCTGGTCGACGTCGCCCACCTGATCACGGCGTACTACACCCAGCAGCCCGACCCCGACGACGTCGACCAGCAGGTCGCGTTCGGCACTTCTGGGCACCGCGGCTCATCTCTGAAGACCGCGTTCAACGAGCAGCACATCCTGGCGACCACACAGGCGATCGTCGACCACCGGCGGGACCAGGGCATCGACGGGCCGCTGTTCATCGGTCGCGACACCCATGGGCTGTCCGAGCCCGCATGGGCATCGGCGCTCGAGGTGCTCGCCGCCAACGACGTCACGGTGCTCGTGGACGACCGCGACGGCTATACCCCGACCCCGGCCGTCTCTCACGCCATCCTGCGCGCCAATCGCGGTAAACCGTTGGACCGCAAGGGTTCTGGACTCGCCGACGGCATCGTCGTCACGCCCTCGCACAACCCGCCGTCCGACGGCGGCTTCAAGTACAACCCACCCCACGGCGGCCCGGCCGACTCCGACGCGACCAAGGTCATCGCCGCAACGGCCAACGAGCATCTGCGTACTGGACTCAAGGACGTCAAGCGGGTGCCATTCGCTCGCGCACGGGCCGCGGCGACGTCGTACGACTTCCTCGGCACCTACGTCGATGACCTGCCGAATGTCGTTGACCTGCAACGCATTCGGGACGCCGCCGTACGCATCGGCGCCGACCCGCTCGGCGGCGCGGCGGTCGCGTACTGGGGTGAGATCGCCGAGCGGCACGGGCTCGACCTGACCGTCGTCAACCCGCGCGTCGACCCGACCTGGCGGTTCATGACGCTCGACTGGGACGAGAAGATCCGCATGGACTGCTCCTCCCCCAACGCCATGGCTTCGCTCATCGCGCGCAAGGACGAGTTCCAGATCGCCACGGGCAATGACGCCGACTCCGACCGGCACGGCATCGTCACGCCGGACGGCGGCCTGATGAACCCCAACCACTACCTCGCGGTGGCGATCCAGTACCTCTACGGCGGCGCGCGCCCGCAGTGGCGATCAGGGCGCATCGGCAAGACACTCGTGTCGTCGTCCATGATCGACCGGGTGGCTGCGGGGCTCGGCAAGGAGCTGTGGGAAGTGCCCGTCGGCTTCAAGTGGTTCGTACCCGGACTCCTCGATGGCACAGTCGGATTCGGCGGTGAGGAGTCCGCCGGCGCATCGTTCCTGCGCCACGACGGCACGGTCTGGACGACCGACAAGGACGGCATCATCCTCGCGCTGCTGGCGTCCGAGATCCAGGCTGCCACCGGTCGATCGCCGTCGGAGCACTACGCCGACCTGGTCGGCGAGCACGGCGCACCGGCGTACGCCCGTGTCGACGCACCGGCCGACCGCGCCCAGAAGGCCAAGCTCGCAGCGCTGGCTGCGGACGACGTGACGGCGACCGAGCTGGCCGGCGAGCCGATCACCGCCAAGCTGATCCAGGCGCCCGGCAACGATGCGGCGATCGGTGGCCTGAAGGTCACGACCGAGAGCGCCTGGTTCGCCGCCCGCCCCTCGGGCACCGAGGACGTCTACAAGATCTACGCCGAGTCCTTCCGGGGCGAGGCCCACCTGAAGGAGGTGCAGGCTGCGGCACGTGAGGTCGTGTCCGCGGCCCTCGACGCATGACTGATGAGCGCGGACGACTCTTCGTGATCACCGGGATCCAGGCCTCGGGCAAGACCACCGTCGGCACGGCTCTCGCCAAGACGCTCACCAAGTCGGTGTTCATCGACGGAGACACCATCGGCGGGTTCGTCGTGAGCGGTCGCGAGATGATGACGCGGCCGCCGACCCAGGAGGCCATCGAGCAGCTGCTGTTCCGCTATGTCGGTGCGCTCGTCGTCGCCGACACCTACCGGACGGCCGGGTTCGACGCGGTCATCGCCGACAACATCTACGGCGACTACCTGATCGACTTCCTCGAGCTGGCCCATCCCGAGCCGGTACACCTGGTCATGCTCAACCCGTCCAAGGACACCGTGGCTCTGCGCGAGATGGAACGCGGCAAGGACTCCTACCGCGACGGCTTCACCATCGAAAGCCTCTGGGACACCGTCGAGTTCGCGACCAAGCGGGTCGGCCTGTGGCTCGACAACTCCCACCTCACGGTGGCTGAGACCGTGATGGAGATCCTGCGTCGACAGCCCGAGGCGGCTGTCGAGTACGACGGCTGACCGCGTGCGTACGCCGACCGGCACTGCTCGTACGCAGCTCGTCGTCCTGCGGGGAAACTCCGGCTCCGGAAAGTCGACTCTCGCGACGGCGCTGCGCGAGCGGCCGATGTCCGTCGTGCAGCAGGACCACGTGCGACGCATCATGCTCCATGAGGACGGCAGCGAGGCCACGCCCGAGACCGGCGTGCTCCTCGACCGCGTGGTGCGGTTCTGCCTCGACCGCGGCAAGGACGTCGTGCTCGAGGGCATCCTCGACGCCGCCCGCTACCGCCCTGTCATCACCGCACTGCTCGACGACCACGTCGGCCTGAATCACGTGTACTACCTGGACGTCCGGTTCGAGGAGACGGTGCTGCGCCACGGCACCCGACCCGAGCGCTTCGCCTTCAGCGCCGAGCAGATGCGCGAGTGGTATCGCCCGCACGACGTGCTCGGGGTCGACGACGAGCTGGTCGTCGGGGCCGATTCCAGCTTTGCCCAGACGCTCGCACGCATCGCAGACGCTCTCGACGCGGGCGCGGCCCGCACTACGTGAGGAAGCGTGAGGACCAGCGCACGCACCCTCACGTCGAGTCGACCAGCCCCGCCCGCACCTTTTGAGGAAGCGTGAGCACCAGCGCACGCAACCCCACGTCGAGTCGACGAGCCCGGCGCCGACCTGCGTCGCTCCGAACGAGCCGGCGGACGGGTGAGCCGGCGGACAGGCGAAAACCTTTGCCCACCAACCTGTTTCGTGCATGCCTGTGCACCCACGGGACCTGGTGGGCTGACCGGGCGGGTGCATCAAGGTTGGCCAGAGCTGGAGCCCGAACCCGCGCGGAGGTCCCACGTCACTCCGGTTGGCGTGACCACCGCGGCCAGGTCGAGCCGGTGCACCGTGGTGTGGTGCCTCCCGCACAACAACGCAACGCTGTCCAGGTCGGTGCGGCCGCCGCGGGACCACCACACGACGTGGTGGGCGTCGCACCACTGGGCCGGGATCGTGCAGCCCGGATAGGTGCACCCGCCGTCGCGGTGCCACAGCGCTCGGCGTTGGGCGGGGGTGAAGAGACGGACCTCGCTGCCGACGTCCAGGACCTCTCCGGCCGAACCCAGCACCATCGGGATGATCCCGGCGTCGCAGGCGTGGCGGCGTACCTCGGTGGCCGACAGCACCTCGCCCGTCGCCGTCACCCCAGCGCCCGAAGCGCTGCGACCCGGGCGGCGATCGTGACCCCTCGCGCGGAGCTGCTCGAGCAGGTCGGTCAACGTCATCGTGATGATCACCTGCGCCTTGGTCGTCTTGGGCGCGGCCCCCGGGGAGGACACGCCGCGACGCACGATCTCGACCAACGCGTCCGCTCGCCGCAAGGCCCCGCCGCGCGGATCGGGCTCGCCGTCAGGACCGGCGACCGGGGCCGACAACCCGGCGACCGCGGCATCGATGACCGCCGCACCGTCGGGGTCGAGGAGCACGCGGTACTCGGACATTCCTGCTGGTCCGGGCCGCTTGCTCAGCGACCTTCCCCGCGCCCGTGCGTCGTGCTCGGCGTCCAGGTCACGCTCCGGCTTGATCAGCTGCCCGGCATACCGGATCGCCGTCGCCAGCTCACGCGGCGTCAGCCCCGTGCCGTCCTCGTCATCGCCGGCGGCACCGACCAGGTCCATGACGGCGGCCTCCACGTCTTCGGCCCGCGCGACCGGCGACACCTCACGCTCGAAGCGAGCGACCTGGTCGGCCTTGCCCAGCCCCACGCCCCCTGAGGCGAACCCTTCCCACACCGCTGACGCGCCGCGCCGGTCGGCCGTCGCCGCGACCCGCAGCACCCGTGCGATGTGTGCGGGATCGGCGACCGCCGCTCCGCCGGCTCGTTGCTGACAACGCCGCACCCAGTCGACCGCGCCATAACCGTGCTCGGTCTGCAATCCGCGCGACACGCCCTCTCGGACCGCAGCGACCTCGACCCTGTCGAGCACCGCCCGCACCGCAGCGACGGACACCAGCAGCTCTTCGACCTGCTCACCGGACAGGGCCCACATGCCCGCGTGGTCCACCCGCGACAGCACCGCGGAGATGCCCCGCAGGGTCGTGCCCGCAGAACGGACCACCGCTGACGCACCCGCATGCGAGGCGCCCCGCGAAGCAGCGGCAGCAGTGGTCTCGATGGCCATGAGTCGAACATACATTCGACCAACGACAGCCCCGATGTCGCCATACGGCGCCACACCCAACGGCGACTCGTGCGCACCAGCGCACGAACCCTCACGTCGTACGACAAGGCCGTCAGGCGGGAGCCCCATCACCCTGGCGAAGCGGCGATGTCCAGGCGACCAGGGCGGCCACGACGCCCGCGCACGTCAGCGCAGCCATCGCGGCCCGGACGTCGACCACTCGCGCGAGCGCACTCGCCCCGAGCGACCCGGCGGTCCAGCCGACGCCCCACGACAGCATCCGTCCCGCGGTGTTGACCCGGCCGAGCATCGCCTCGGGTGTGACCTGCTGACGGTAGGTCAGCGAGGAGATCAGGACGACCTGGTACGCGACACCCCAGATCACCATGGCGGTCACCGCGATCGCCCACGACGGCGCCAGCGCGACAGTCACGCCGGCCAGGCCCGACACCGGGATCGCGAACGTGATGACCCGGCCGGGCGAGGCCACGCGCAGCAGCCGCGGCACCAGTGCAGCAGCGCCGATGCCGCCGATCCCCCAGGCGCTGTAGAGCATCCCGAACCGCCACCCCGAGGTGCCGACGTGCAGCACCCGGTCGGAGAACACCACCGCCAACGACATGAACGCCGCGCCGGCGATCGACTGGAGCGTACCGATCACGGTCGTCGTACGAACTCCCTTGTGCCCCACCAGGAATTGCACGCCTTCGCGCACATCGGCCAGCAGGGCCTGCGCGCTCGTACGACGCGCACGCTCACGAGGCAGGGACAGCGGTCGTGAGATCGAACGCACCAGAAGCGCCGACACCAGAAAGCTCAGCGCGTCGAGCGCCAGGACGGCCGCGGGCGACCAGAACACGAGCAGCGCACCGACCACCGCCGGTACGAGGAGGTCGAGCACTCCCCCGACTCCGAAGATCGCCGAGTTGGCGGCGCCGATCCGGTCGGTGCCGACGAGCACGGGCAGTGCTCCGAAGTTCGCTCCGTCGAAGAACGTGAACAAGGTCTGTACGACGAACGCGGCCGCGAGCGCATGCCCCACCGTGAGCAGGTCGAGCCACCACGCGAGGGGCACCGAGGCGATGACTGCGGCGTTGGCGATGTCGGCCGTCACCATCACCCGCTTGCGGTCGTGCCGGTCGGCGATCGCGCCTGCGAAGAGTCCGACGAGGACGTACGGAAGGGCTTCCAACGCCGTCGTCAGCGCGGTCAGCGAGGCCGACCCGGTGAGGTGGTAGACGAGCACCGGCAGCGCGATCATCGTGACCAGCGAACCGGTGACCGACACGGTACGAGCAGCCCAGTAGCGCCGGAAGTCGCGGTCCGCGCGCAGCGTCGTCGTCACCGCCTCACTCTAGACATCGCCTGCGCGCGATTGCGCCGATGTATCCCTCACCTACGGCGCCCCTACGCCCTCATCGGTCCTGAACCGGATCTCGGCCTCGAGCGCCAAGTCCTTGTGCGTCTCGACTGCGACGAACGCCACGAGCGGGATGGCGAGAAGCACAGGCAGCGCCAGAGCCACCCGAACGGGGAGGTCGCTCAGCATCGGCGGCAGCACGAGGGCTGCCACAGTCGATCCACCCACCGCCGAGGCCGCGACCCAGCCGCGCGCGCCTCGGCGCTGGCGAAGCCTCATCTCATGCTCTTCACCCGGGCTGAGTCGACGCTGGGCCCGGCTGCGCTGAACGTTGACCGCTCCCATCGTCACCAGCCCCACCAGCCCGAGGATCGACGCAACCGCGTCCCACGGACCGTCGATCTCGCGCTCCCTGATCACGTTGAACATGCCGAACGAGATCGCCATCAACGGCAGGCTCAGCACCCCGACGACCACCTGCACGGCGTCACGCCGCCTGCTGCTCATGCGCGGATCGTACGATCGCGCTTCACCCACCGCGGCCGGGCCGACGAACGTTCGCCCTCAGCCTGCAGGTTTTTTGGGGGGCGGACCGATGCGGCGTACAAGCTCCTCGAACGTCGGCTGCGGTCGTCGTACGACGGCCGCGAGGCTCAGCAGAATCTCGGCAGGTGGTGCGCGGTCTGGCGGTGCCACCACGGCCAGTCGTGCTCGACATCAGGCCCCCACACGTCGAGCTGATGCGGAATTCCCTTGTCCGCCAACAGGTCTGCGAACTTCTTCGACGACGGCAGCGCCTGGGCCGGTGCCGCTTCGAGAGGCCCTTGGCCGGCGACGAGGAGCACGCTGACCCGCGACCGGATCCAGTCGAGGTGAGCCCCGTGCATGCCGGTGACGTAGTCGGTCGGGTTGGCGAAGTAAGTCGCATCGCCCCGGTCGCCCCAGCCGTGCCAGGCGGTGACGTCGTAGCTGCCGGACAGCCCGATCGCGAGCGGCGCGATGTCGGCGTGCGTGAGCGCGAAGTCCACCGCATGGTAGGCGCCCATCGACGTCCCGAGCGTGATCAGCTCGTGCTGGCCGCCGAGCTCGCCGGCGATCCACGGCATCGCCGACTTCTCGAGCCAACGGGTGTAGTCGTGATGGCGACGGGCGCGTTCTTCGCTGGGGACCGAGCGGTCCGACCAGGTGGTGCGGTCGGCGGAGTCCACGCAGAACAACGTCACGCGGCCCTGCTCGACCAGGTTGGCCACCGCACCGAGCATGCCGTGGCGGACGAAGTCCTCGGCCCGGCCGCCCTCACTCGGGAACACCAGCACGGGCCGGCCGTAGTGACCGTGGCGGATCACACCCAGCGACGCGTCTCGCCCTGGGACAGGAAGGTCGACCCGCTGACCGGCCACAGGCTCATCCTGGCGTAGACCACGTCTCGCGCAACAGGTTCAGCGTCGAAGAACGAGCCCGACTGGGACAGCACCGCGCCGACATCGTCGCGGCGCAGGCCGACCAGCAGGGACGTGAGCCCGCCGAGGCTCGCGCCCATGACGGCGAGCGGACCGCGGACGGCGTACTTCTCGCTCAGCGCATCGAGGGCGAGGTCGACCGACCGCAGGTAGCCGGGCGAGGCGGCGTACCAGCGCATGCGGCGAACCGGTTGAGCGAGGACGAGCCGGAAGGGCGGCAGCGCACCCTCGGCGACGTGCGACGCGGCCCACTGCACGAGGTCGGCGCGCTCGGCGTACTCGGGACCGTCATGGCACCACAGCAGCGGTGCAGGCTGCCGCGACCGCAGCCCCCGCGGCACCCAGACCGTCACGGGCAACGGGTCGGCGAGCTCGCTCGGCAGCTCCATCGGCGTCATCGAGCCCGTGACGCCGGGCTGGTCGAGCCACGCCGGCTGCTGGTAGCGCGAGGACTCCCACACCGATCGCGGGCCGAACGCCGTCTGCACGGTGCGGACGGCGTCCGGGTCCAGCTTGTAGCGCAGTCGACCGTCGGTGCCGATCGCCCGGAAGTGATACTCGATGCGCTGCACCCGCGGCCGGGTGACCCGGCGACGCCAGACGCCGCCGCGCCACTCGCTCGGACCGCCGATCCCGGGGCTGTCGAGCTCGACCGAGGCGTAGCGCCGCTCGGGGTCGGGCAGCCTCAGGTGCACCGTCAGTACAGCGCGGACATCAGGGCCGTCCGTGCCTTCTTGACCCGCGGATCGGTGCTTCCGACGATGTCGAACAGCCCGATGAGGTGCTCACGGGCGGCGTTGCGCTCGTCGCCGGCCGTGACCTTGACCAGGTCGATGAGGCGGGTGAACGCGTCCTCGACGTGACCGCCGAGCACGTCCAGGTCGGCGACGGTCTTGGCGGCCTCGAGGTCGTGCGGGTCGGCGGCCGCAGCGGCGCGCGCCTGCTGGAGGTCAGCGCCCTCGGTGCGCTGCAGGAGCCGCACCTGGCCCAACCCGAGGCGCGCCTCCTCGTCACCGGCGTTGTCGGCGAGCGCCTGCTCGTACGCGGTGATCGCGGCGTCGTAGTCGCCCTGCTCGATCGCGTCGTACGCCGCCTGGTGCAGCGGGGGCAGCTCGGCGTCCTCGCCGTCGCCCTCCACGTCGTCGCCGGCGTCCTGATCGGAGGCGGTGTGGTCGCCGGGGACGCGGCCGGTGATCCCGTTGCTGACGGCCACCTTGACGAGCTCGTCGATCAGCTGGCCGGCCGCCTCCTCGGACGGGATGGGCGGCAACGGCATCGGCTGACCCTGCAGGAACGCAACGGTCGTCATCGGTGTGCCTGCGGGCAGCTGCGCCTGCTGGCCGAGCTGCTGGAACGCCTGTGCGATCTCGGGCGACTGGTCGATGTCGACGATGCCGAGCTGGACGCGCCCCTCCTGCTTGCGTACGGCGCGGGCGAGCTCGTCGACCGGGGTGCGGGACGCGGGCTGGGACGTCGCCCACAGCGTGATGACGACCGGGTAGCGGGTCGAGGCGCTGACCAGCGCGCTGAAGCCCTGCGTGTCGATCTCGACGACGAGTCCGTCGGTCGCGCCGGATGCCGGAGCCTCACCGGCTGGAGCACCGGAGCCACCGGCCGGAGGTGCACCGGCGGGGCGGTTGGCGAGGCTGGACAGGTCGACGGCTCCGCGCAGCGAGGCCGCGTTGAGAGGCTGCTGGGTCATGTGCCCCATTGTCGCCGACGCGCCGGGCGAGATGCACCCCGCCCGGCGCCTGAGCGATCAGAAGCGCGCGGGCTCGCGGTAGACGCCCCACACGTCGCGCAGCGCGTTGCAGATCTCGCCCATCGTCGCCTCGGCACGCACGGCCTGCAGCATCGGCTCGATCATGTTGCCCTCGCCGCGGGCGACGTCGCACAGCGTCGCGAGTGCGGCGTCGACGGCAGCCTGGTCGCGACCGGCCTTGCGGTCGGCGAGCGCCGCGACCTGGTCGCGCTCGACCTCGTGGCTGACGCGCAGGATCTCCAGCTCGTGGGCCATCGACTCGGTGTGGACGTTGACGCCGACGACCTTCTTGTCGCCCTTCTCCAGCGCCGTCTGGTACTGGAACGCCGCCTCGGCGATCTCGGACATGAACCAGCCGTCCTCGATACCGCGCAGGATGCCTGCCGTGATCGGCCAGACGTCCTTCCCTGTACGACCCTTGCCCGCCTCGACCTGCGCGGCCAGCCCCTCGGTGTCGGCCGACATGACCGAGCTGCCGCCCATCGTGAGGATCTTGTCGAAGATCTTCTCGGCCTCGGCCTCGATCTGGTCGGTGAGGGCCTCGACGTACCAGCTGCCGCCGAGCGGGTCGGCGACGTTGACGACGCCGGTCTCCTCCATCAGCACCTGCTGGGTGCGCAGCGCGACCTCGGCCGACTGGTCGGTCGGCAGGGCGAGCGTCTCGTCGAGCGCGTTGGTGTGCAACGAGTTGGTGCCGCCGAGCACGGCTGCGAGCGCCTCGACGGCGGTGCGGACGACGTTGTTCATCGGCTGCTGCGCGGTCAGCGAGACGCCTGCCGTCTGGGTGTGGAAGCGCAGCCACTGAGCCTTGTCGGTCTTGGCGCCGTAGACGTCGCGCAACCAGCGCGCCCAGATGCGGCGGGCCGCGCGGAACTTGGCGATCTCCTCGAAGAAGTCGAGGTGGCTGTCGAAGAAGAAGGACAGGCCGGGTGCGAACGTGTCGACGTCCAGGCCCCGGGAGAGGCCCAGCTCGACGTACCCGAAGCCGTCGGCGAGCGTGAACGCCATCTCCTGCGCGGCCGTCGAGCCCGCCTCACGGATGTGGTAGCCGGAGACCGACAGGGGCTTGTACGCGGGGATCTTCGCGGAGGTGTACTCCATCAGGTCGCCGATGAGACGCAGGTGCGGCTCGGGCGCGAACAGCCACTCCTTCTGAGCGATGTACTCCTTGAAGATGTCGGTCTGCAGCGTGCCGTTGAGCGTGCTGATGTCGGCGCCCTGACGCTCGGCGGCCACGAGGTACATGCAGAACGCCGGGACGGCCGGGCCCGAGATCGTCATCGACGTGGTGACGTCCTGCAGCGGGATGTCCTTGAACAGCATCTCCATGTCGGCCGCGGAGTCGATGGCGACCCCGCAGTGGCCGACCTCGCCCAGGCTGAGCGGGTCGTCGGAGTCGCGGCCCATCAGGGTCGGCATGTCGAACGCGACCGACAGGCCGCCACCGCCGCGCTGCAGGATCAGCTTGTAGCGCTCGTTGGTCTGCACCGCGTTGCCGAAGCCCGCGAACTGGCGGATCGTCCAGGTGCGGCCCCGGTAGCCCGTCGGGTAGAGGCCGCGGGTGAACGGGAACTCACCGGGCCAGCCGATGCGCTCGGGCACCTCACCCTCGGTCGGGCCGTACGCCGGCTCGACCTCCATCCCGGACAGGGTCGTGAAGTCGGCATCGCGCACCTGACCCTTGCTCTGGGCCGCTGCGAAGCGCTGGGCCCAGCGCTCGCGACCGGTGCTGGGAGAGGCGGGCTCCGGCGTACTCGTCATGTGACCCAGATTACTTGGACGTCCTACTAGTTGTCGATCCGCGCCGTCTCGATGACGTGGAAGGCCGGCTCCTCGTACGGATGCGCGCGCCGCAGGGCCGCGACGACCTCCTGCCGTACGCCGCGGGGCAGCACCAGCTCGACCCGCTGCTCCTCGACGCGTTCGAGCTCACCGACGGCCCCGATCGTCGGGTCCGCGCCCGCGAGCGGCCGGAACTGCCCCGTTCCCGTCGTACGGAAAGCACACCGGTCGTAGTCGCCGATCGCACCGGCACCTGCGTCGAACACCGCGTCGAGGACGGCGTCGACCGCGTCGACGGGCGCGTAGAACACCAGGACGTCCAGTGGCTGCGACATGCGAATCCCCTGTGCTGTCAGTCGGTTTCGGAGACGAAGTCGCCGCGGTGCACGCGCAGCTTGTGCAGGAGGTCGAACAGCTCGCGGTGCTCACGCTCGTCCAGCGCGGCCAGCCCGAACTCGATGGCGTGCAGCGCGCTCGTCGCCTCTTCCATGACTCGGCGGCCCTCGTCGGTGATCCGTGCGAGAGCACCACGCCCGTCGCGCGGGTTGGGCAGGCGCTCGACCAGGCCCTGGGCGGCCAGGCGCTGCACGATGTTGGTCGCACTGGTCGGGTGCACCATGAGCCGCTCCCCCACCTTGCTCATCGGCAGCCCGTCGGCGCGGCTGAAGGTCAGCAGCACCAGGGCTTCGTAGCGCGCGAACGTCAGGTTGAACGGTGCGAGCGCGGCGTCGAGATCGGCCAGCAGGATCTGCTGCGCCCGCATGATCGAGGTGGCCGAGGCCATCGCGGCGTACGGCGACTGCTCGCCCCAGCGCGCCCGCCACTGATCGGCGGCACGCCGGATCGGGTCGAAGGACAGTCGTCTGGCAGCGCTCACCCTGGCCAAACTACTGCGGTGGGCCTGCTGTCGTAGGACGTGAGACGCGCGTTTCGGACACAGGTCACGCGCGGGTCATGCGCAGCTCGACTGCGCCGCTCTCGTCGTCGACCGTCCGGCCGCCGTCGAGCTCGAAGCCGTGCTTGCGGTAGAACGCCTGCGCCCGCGCGTTGCCCTCGACGACCCACAGGTACGCCGGCCGGTCGCCGAGCGTGGCGGCCAGGAGCTGGCCGGCGGCTCCGCGCCCGTGGTGGTCGCGCGCGATGTTGAGCGCCCGCAGCTCCGTCGGCTGGGGCGGGTCGTCGTCGCGGCCCGGCCCCACCATCCCGAACCCTGCCACCCGCCCCGACTCGGGATCCACGGCGACCCGCACGGTGCGGCCGTCTGCTCCCGCGACACCCTCGGCCTCCTCGGCCGCGACGCGCCTCCACATCTCGGCACGCGGGGCGGGGTCGAGCGCCTCGAGGAACTCCGCACGCATGTCGTCGGCGTAGGTCTCGCGCCAGATCTGCACATGCAGCTCGGCCAGCTCGTCAGCCTCGTCGATGCGGGGCGCGCGGACGGCGTACAGACGAAAACCGTTGGTGTCGCTCATGACTCGAGCTCTCGGATGCGCTCGTCGACCCGCACGACCTTGGCGTCGAGCTGACCGTCGTAACCGGGCCGCAGGTCGGCCTTGAGCACCAGGCTCACTCGCGGGCTGTGCTGGGCGACGGCGTCACAGGCCGCCTTGATGACCGGCATCACCTGGTCCCACTCCCCCTCGATGGTGGTGAACATCGAGTCGGTGCGGTGCGGCAGACCGGAGTCGCGGACGACCTTGATCGCCTCGGCGACGGCGCCGCTCACCGAGCCGTCCTCGGCGTCGGTGGTGGACGGGGCGACGGAGAACGCGAAGAGCATGGCCCCAACCTAGGCCGACGGCACCGGTTCGGCCGCACAGGCGTCGAGGTAGGCGTGGACGAGGGGTACGGCGGCCGCACCCTCGCCGGACGCCGACGCGACCCGCTTCATCGACCCCGACCGCACGTCACCCGCAGCGAACACGCCGGGCACCGTGGTCGCGAGCGCGGCCGGCGGGACGTCGCCGTCCCAGTGCTCGGGCGGCACGTCTCGGCCGGTCAGCACGAAGCCACGCTCGTCGAGGCCGACGACGTCGGGGATCCAGTCGACGCACGGCTTGGCCCCGAGCAGCAGGAACAGCCCGCCGGCGTGGACCTTGGTGAGCTCGCCGTCAGGGCCCTTGAGCTTGAGCCACTCCAGCCGCGTGCCGCCGCCCCCGTCGACGACCTCGGTCCGAGGCCGTACGACGATGCGCGGGTTGGCCTCGATCTCGCGGATCAGGTAGTCCGACATCGTCTCGTGCAGGGACTCGCGGCGGATCAGGATCGACACCGACCGGGCGAAGCGCGACAGGTGCATCGCGGCCTGGCCGGCGGAGTTGCCACCGCCGACGACGAACACGTCGGTGCCCGCACAGCTGCGGGCCGCGCTCATGGCCGCGCCGTAGTTGACGCCGAGGCCCACCAGGTCCTCGATCGCGGGGACGCCGAGCCGGCGGTAGGAGACGCCCGACGCGATCACGACGCTGCGGGCCCTCACCTCGAAGCCCTCGAGCCGGATCGTGTGCGGCTCACCGGGCAGGCCCGGCACGAGCCCCTCGACCGGCCGGGCAGCGAAGAACCGCGCCCCGAACCGGGATGCCTGGAACCGCGCCCGCTGCGCCAGACGCATCCCGGAGATACCGCGCGGGAAACCGAGGTAGTTGCGGATCATCGAGCTCGTCCCGGCCTGCCCGCCGATGGCCTCCGACTCCAGGACCACGGTCGAGAGCCCCTCGGACGCGCCGTAGACCGCGGCCGCGAGACCGGCCGGCCCGGCACCGATCACGGCGAGGTCGGCGACGTAGCCGTCACCGAGCGCGTCCGGGTCACCGAACATCACCCGGCCGAGCTTGCCGATCGAGGGCCGTGAGATCGGGTCGTGGTCGAACGCCGCCACCAGCGGCTGCTCGACCGGCCGACCCGCTGAGATCGCCCGGGCGACCACGTCCTTGCCCGCGGGATGGGTCGAGGGGTAGACCCGTGTCGGGATGCCCATGCGGTCGAGGAAGTCACGCAACGCACCCAGCTCGGCGGTCTCGTCGTCCGCCACGATCTGCACCACGTCGACGACCGGACCACCGGTGGTCCAGCCCCAGTCCGACAGTGACTCGGTGATGGCGTTGTGGAACTCCTCGTCGCGGACGCCGCGCGGGATCACGAGGGACAGGTCGACACGGCCCGTGCTCATGGCGTCCTGGATCTGCTCCTTGGACGCTGCCCAGTCCTCCTACGCGGTGAGCAGCAGTCGCTTGGCGGTCGGGATCAGCGCGTGCAGGCAGTCGATCGTCACCAGCCCCTGCGCATCGGGCAGCGAGCCCTCGACACCGATCAGTGCCACCGGTACGTCGCGGGAGACCAGGCTCGTCGCCGCGGCCACGGCCTCGCCGAGTCCACCCGCCACCACCACGTCGTAGTCACGGCCGTAGCGGCTGGAGATCTCCTCGACGACCTCCTCGCGATGGTCGCCGGAGACGAGCAGGATGGCCGGTTCGGCTTGCTTCATGCCTGGAGCCTAGCCCCGCGAATCGCGACCGCCCGGTGTGATTTCAGCGGTGCGCCGGCTGGCTCGTCACAGGGACGCCACGAGGCGGTCGGCCGCGGTGTAGGGGTCGGTGCGGCCGTCGACGACCTCGGCGGCGAGGTCGTCCAGCCCGTGCCCGGCCCGCACGTCACCCATGCGCTCACGCAGCGTGCGTACGGCGATCGCCTCGACCTCGCGTGCGGCACGACGGGTACGCCGGGCGCGCAGCTCGCCGTGCTCCTCCAGCCAGGCGAGGTGCTTGTCGAGCGACTCGATGACGTCAGTGACGCCCTCGGCCCGCTCGGCAACGGTCTTGAGCACCGGCGGTCGCCACAGGCCCGGCTCGCTGCGGTCGCCGAGCGAGATCATGCCGCGCAGGTCGCGCACCGTGACGTCGGCTCCGTCACGGTCGGCCTTGTTGACGACGAACACGTCGCCCACCTCGAGGATGCCGGCCTTGGCGGCCTGCACCCCGTCACCCATCCCGGGTGCCAGCAGCACGACCGTGGTGTCGGCGAGCCCGGCGACCTCGACCTCGCTCTGCCCGACCCCGACGGTCTCGAGGAGCACGACATCACAGCCCGCACCGTCGAGCACGCGCAGCGCCTGGGGCGTCGCCCACGACAGGCCGCCGAGGTGGCCGCGGCTGGCCATCGAGCGGACGTAGACCTCGGGGTCGAGCGCGTGCTCGGACAGCCGGATGCGGTCGCCGAGCAGGGCTCCGCCCGAGAACGGTGACGTCGGGTCGACGGCGAGGACGCCGACCCGCGCGCCTCGCTCGCGGTAGGCCGCCACCAACGCGCTCGTGGTCGTCGACTTGCCCACACCGGGCGAGCCGGTGAGGCCGATGACCCGTGCACGGCCGGTGTGCGGCGCGAGCGCCTGCATCACCGCGCGCAGGGCCGGGTCGGCGTTCTCGACGAGCGTGATGAGCCGCGCCACCGCGCGGGGTGTGCCCTCACGGGCAGCACTCACCAGCGCGGTGACGTCGACAGGACCTCGACGCGGCACCAGGACGGTTCGGGACTCAGGACTGCGGGACGCGCACGATGAGCGCGTCACCCTGACCACCGCCGCCGCACAGAGCAGCAGCGCCGATGCCACCACCGCGACGCTTCAGCTCGTGCGCGAGGTGCAGCGCGATGCGCGCGCCGGACATGCCGATCGGGTGGCCGAGCGCGATCGCCCCGCCGTTGACGTTGACCTTGTCGGCGTCGTAGCCGAGCTGCTTGGTCGAGGCCAGCCCCACGGCGGCGAACGCCTCGTTGATCTCGATGAGGTCCAGGTCGGCAGGCTCGACGCCCTCCTTGGCGCAGGCCGCCGCGATCGCGTTGGCCGGCTGCGCCTGCAGCGTGGAGTCGGGGCCGGCGACGACGCCGTGCGCACCGATCTCGGCGAGCGGGGTCAGGCCGAGCTCGTCAGCCTTCGCCTTGGACATCACCACGACCGCGGCCGCACCGTCGGAGATCTGCGAGGCCGTGCCAGCAGTGATCGTGCCGTCCTTGCGGAAGGCCGGGCACAGCTTGGCGAGCGACTCGGTGGTCGTGTCGGCCCGGATGCCCTCGTCCTCGCGGAACTCGATCGGGTCGCCCTTGCGCTGCGGGATGCTGACGCTCACGACCTCGTCGTCGAACAGGCCGTCCTTCCAGGCCTTGGCGGCGAGCTGGTGGCTGCGTGCGGCGAACGCGTCCTGCTCCTCGCGGCTGAACTCCTGGTCGGCGACGTTGGCGTCCTCGGTGAGGTTGCCCATCGCCTGGTCGGTGAACGCGTCCCACAGGCCGTCGTACGCCATGTGGTCCTGCATGGTGACGTCGCCGTACTTGAACCCGGTGCGGCTCTTGGCCAGCAGGTGCGGGGCCTGGCTCATCGACTCCTGGCCGCCGGCGACGACCACGTCGTACTCACCGGCGCGGATGAGCTGGGCGGCGAGCGCGATGGCGTCGACACCCGACAGGCAGACCTTGTTGATCGTCAGGGCGGGCACGGTCATCGGGATGCCGCCCTTGACCGCAGCCTGACGAGCCGGGATCTGGCCCGCGCCGGCGGTGAGGACCTGGCCCATGATCACGTAGTCGACCTGGTCGCCCGTGACGCCGGCCTTCTCCAGCGCGCCCTTGATGGCGACGCCGCCGAGGTCGGCGGCCGAGAAGTCCTTGAGCGAGCCGAGGAGCCGGCCCATCGGCGTACGGGCTCCGGCGACGAGGACGGGGGTGCGGTCGGTGGACTCGGTCATGCGAACTGCCTCCAGCAACGGGTGTGGGAGCGTCGGGACGCGGAACGTGACGCTCGTCCCATCCACTTTAGTCTGGCCCCATGAGCGAGCTCCCCACGCACCTGTTCGAGACCATCGACCACGTCGGCATCGCCGTCGCCGACCTCGACGAGGCGATCGCGTTCTACGGCGCGGCGTTCGGGATGGTCGTCGCCCACGAGGAGCGCAACGAGGAGCAGGGCGTGCGCGAGGCGATGCTGCAGGTCGGGTCGCAGGCCGGCGGTCCGCAGCTGCAGCTGCTCGCGCCGCTCACCCCCGAGTCGACGATCGCGAAGTTCCTCGACCGCAGCGGCCCGGGCCTGCAGCAGCTCGCCTACCGCGTACGCGATCTCGACGCCGTCAGCACGACTCTGCGCGAGCGCGGGCTGCGCCTGCTGTACGACGAGCCGCGGCGCGGCACCGCTGGGAGCCGCATCAACTTCGTCCACCCCAAGGACGCGGGTGGCGTCCTCGTCGAGCTGGTCGAGCCCGCACGCTGACCCGACACGTCACCTTCACCGCCGTGTTCGACGCACGGACGCGAACGTACGACAGAATGCGCCCGTGCGACCGCTGCCCCGACCCCGTCTGCCGCGGCTGCGCGGTGCCTCCGACCGGGTGACCTACCGGCCCGGCGATGCGATGCGTCGCTGGCGCACGTTCCAGGAGCAGCAGCGGGACGCCCTGCGCGAGAGCAACCGGTTCGGCGCTGCCACGGCCCCCTCCGCCGCGTCACCTAAGTCGTCGCCACCTCGCGCCGAGCAGCAGGACGTCCCGCCGCCGGCCGGAGCCACGCCGGCCGACGCCGCTGCGCCGTCCGAGGGCACGGCGCCCGCGGGCGTCGAGACCTCGTACGGCCGCCTCGGCAACCCGATCAACCGCGCCTCCCCCATCTACATCGGTTTCATGGGCGCGATCGGGGTGGCGCTGGCGTACGCCCTGGTCCACCTGATCACCCGGCTGACCACGACGCTCACCGTGCTGCTGGTCGCGTTCTTCCTCACCCTCGCGCTCAACCCGATCGTCGAGTCGCTCACGCGTCGGGGGCTGCGCCGCTCGTACGCCGTCTCGATCGTCTGCCTCGGGCTGGTCGCGGTGTTCGGTCTGCTCGGCTGGCTCGTCGTACCACCGCTCGTCGACGAGACCACCCAGCTCGGCAACAACGCACCGCACATCGTCGACGACTTCCTCGCGCAGCAGTGGGTCAAGGACCTCGACCAGGACTACGACATCAGCGCCAAGGTGCAGGAGCAGGTCCAGAAGCGTGTCACCGACGGCGCGTTCGTCAGCCAGGTGTTCGGCGGTGTGCTCGGAGCCGGCAAGGTCGTGGCGAGCGGCCTGTTCCAGGCGTTCACCGTGCTGATCCTGACCCTGTACTTCCTGGTGTCCTTCCCTCGGGTCAAGCAGGCGGCGTACGCCATGGTGCCCGCCTCGCGTCGGCCGCGGTTCATCTCGCTCAGCGAGGAGATCATGCGGCGCACGGGTTCGTACGCCATCGGCCAGGTGCTCGTCGCGACCATCAACGCCGTCTGCAGCTGGGTGATGATGACGGTCCTCGGCATCCCGTACGCCGCGGTGCTGGCCGTCGTGGTCGGCTTCCTCGGCCTCATCCCGATGGTCGGCGCGACGCTGGGCGCGGTGATCGTGGCGCTGGTGGCGTTCTTCGTCGAACCGCAGAAGGCGCTCGTCGTCGGCATCTACTACCTCGTCTACCAGCAGTTCGAGAACTACGTGATCGTGCCGAAGGTCATGCAGCGCACCGTCTCGGTGCCGGGCGCGATCACCGTCGTCGCCGCCCTCGCCGGAGGCACGCTGCTCGGCGTCCTCGGCGCGCTGCTCGCGATCCCTGTGGCCGCCGGTCTGCTGCTGCTCTACGAAGAGGTCCTGGTCCCCCGCCAGCAGCACCAGTGAGGCCGTACGCATCTCGTCCGATCGGCACTCCATGCACTGCCGGACAGACAGAGCTCGCCGCACCTTCGTACGAATCCCGTCTGATCGGCACTCCATGCACTGCCGGACAGACGGTTTTCGTGCGGTGGGTTCAGATGAGGAAGCGCGAGACCGGGCTCTCCGGCGGCAGCGGCTCGATCTGCAGCGGTCCCTGCTCCATCCGGTCGAGCAGGTCGGGCAGGTCGTCGGGTGAGCCCAGCTCGATGCCGACCAGGGCCGGGCCGGTCTCGCGGTTGTTGCGCTTGACGTACTCGAACAGCGTGATGTCGTCGTCCGGGCCGAGCACGTCGTCCAGGAAGTGCCGCAGCGCGCCAGGCTCCTGCGGGAAGTCGACCAGGAAGTAGTGCTTGCGTCCCTCGTGGACCAGGGCGCGCTCGACGATCTCGGCGTAGCGGCTCACGTCGTTGTTGCCCCCGGACAGCAGGCACGCGACGGTCGCCCCGGGCTCGATGCCGAGGTCGGGCAGCGCGAGCGCCGCGGAGGCGAGCGCCCCCGCCGGCTCGGCGATGATGCCGTCCTGCTGGTACAGGTCGAGCATCTCGATGCAGATCAGCCCCTCCGGCACGGCGTGCACGGCAGGCGGGTCGTCGTGGATGTGCGCGAACGTCAGGTCGCCGACGCGCCCCACGGCCGCACCGTCCACGAACGGGTCCACCTCGCCCAGGTCGACCGGAGCGCCGGTGGTGAGCGCCGCACTCAGGCTCTGCGCACCGGCCGGCTCGACGCCGATCACGCGTACGCCGGGATGCCGCTCGCGCAGCCACGCGAGGCTGCCCGCGAGCAGCCCGCCTCCGCCGACCGGGACGACGAGCACGTCGGGTGCGTGACCGATCTGCTCGACCAGCTCGCGCACCGCCGTGCCCTGACCGGCGATCACCGCGAGGTCGTCGAACGGCGGCACCAGGGTGCGACCGCTCTCGCGCGCGAACGCCCGCGAGGCCGACGAGCTCTGGTCGAAGTAGTCGCCCTCGATCACGATCTCGACGGCGTCCCCACCGATCGCGGCGACGCGTTCGCGCTTCTGCCGCGGCGTCGTACGAGGCAGGTAGATCCGGGCGTGCACGCCGAGGTCGGCGCACGCGAACGCGACGCCCTGGGCGTGGTTGCCGGCGCTCGCGCAGACGACGCCGGCGTCCGGGTCCTGCTCGGCCAGCCGCGAGATCAGGTTGTACGCACCACGCAGCTTGTACGAGCGGACCGGCTGGAGGTCCTCACGCTTGAGCCACACGTCGAGCCCGGTGCGGCGGGACAGCCGGGCGTTGCGCTGCGTCGGGGTCGGGACGATGGCCGAGGCGATGCGCTCGGCGGCGGCCTCGACATCGGCCGCCGACACGCGGGGTGAGTGCGTCACGACGCGTCACCCACGACCAGGTCGTCGGACACCTCGGTCGGCAGGGGCCCACGACCGGGTACGACGGTCGCCACGATCTCGTCGAGGACGCGCCGTACGTAGGTCTCCCCGACCCACAGGTGCTTGGCTCCGTCGACACCGATGACCTTCGCCTGCGGGATCGCGGCGAACCGCTCGGCCGCCTCGGCCGGGCGCAGGTAGTCGTCGTGCTCAGGCACCAGGCACACGACGGGCTTGCCGGAGTCGGCCCACGCCGCAAGGTGCTCAGGTCGCGAGTAGCGCAGCGGCGGGCTGAGCAGGATCGCGCCCTCGACCGACGGGTCGAGGCCGTGCATCAGCGCCAGGTCGGTGCCGAACGACCAGCCGACCAACCAGCGGCGGGGCAGCACGGGCTGCTCGCGGAACTCGGCGTACTCGATCGCGGCGGCGACGTCGTACCGCTCGCCCACCGCGTGGTCGAACGCGCCCTCGGACGTGCCGCGCGGCGAGGTCGTGCCACGGGTGTTGAACCGCAGCACCGCCAGGTCGGCGAGCGCCGGCAACCGGTAGGACGCCTTCTTGAGCACGTGGCTGTCCATGAACCCGCCGTGCGTCGGGAGCGGGTGGAGCGTGACGAGAGTGGCGAGCGGGTCCGCATCGGCCGGCAGGGCGAGCTCCCCCACGAGCGAGAGCCCGTCGGCGGTCTCGAGCTCGATGTCCTCACGGCGTGCCGCGAGGACGGTGTTGGCCCGGATCTCGGTCACGTACCTGACTCCCTACCTCCACGAACCCCGCGGCGGGCGGCGCTCGCGGGCAGACCAGCACGACGTGTGCCAGTGCCGTCGATCTTCCACGTCTCCGAGCCCGTCCGCAGGCCAGACCACCACGTGGGCAGTGGCGCTCGACAGCTGTTGCTGACAGCCCGGGCAGGTGTAGCTGCGACCCTCGGAGTTGCCCCGCAGTGAACGCACCGACCAGCGCCCGCCGGCGTAGGACTCGGTGCGGGTGCCACCGCCCATGATGCGTGAGACGTCGCCGCGAGGCTCGTCGCGGCGGCTGCGGTTGCGGCGGGGCACCCCGGCGCCTCAGCCCAGGAAGGGCCGGTCGATCGCAGCGTGCTCGACCAGCAGCGGCGACGGCGTCAGCGCCGGCTCGCCGGTCTCGAGCTGCATCTGCGTCAGGCCGTCTGCGACCTCCTCGGCACCGATCGCGTCGATCATCGCGAACGGCCCCTGCGGGTAGCCGCAGCCGGCCGTCATCGCGGTGTCGATGTCTTCAGCGGTGGCGTAGCCGGAGTCGAGCATGCGGACCGCGTCGTTGAGGTGGGGGTAGAGCAGGGCGTCGACGACGAGGCCGGCGCGGTCGCGGGAGGCCAGCGTGACGAAGCCTGCCGCGTCGAACGTCGCCTGCACCCCGTCGACCGCTTCGGCCGACGCATCGAGCTGTCGCGCGACCTCGACCAGCTGCCCGGCACGCGTGGGCTGGTGGACGGCAACCGGCACGACCTGGACCTGCGGGTCGAGGTGGCCGATGAGCGCCCACGCGCTGGCCTCGTCGGTGGGTACGACGACCGTACGCTCGTCGAGCGCCTCGGCGACGGCACCGAACCACGCGGCCGGCGCCTTGCCGTGGCAGCACTCGCAGGCGGTGGCGTCAGCCGGGTCGGCGCCCTCGGCGATCAGGCACTCGCCCCCGCCGCAGTCCTCGCAGCCTGCCTCGGGACCGCCGACCAGCAGCACGAGCGGCAGCCCGGCGAGCGGCGCCAGGTCGGCAGCCGGGTCGTCGACCGCGGTCACCTGAGCGCCCGACTCGGTGAGCTTCTCGACCAGCTCGGTCGCGAGGTCCCCGGTGCCGACGACGCCGACCGTCTTGGTGGCGCCACTGGAACGCTCGGCCGCCGCAGGTGCGTCGAGCACCGTGCCCGAGCCGGCCTTCTCGTAGGTGTAGAAGCCCTGGCCGCTCTTGCGTCCGAGACGACCGGCAGTGACCATCTGCTGCAGCAGCGCAGGCGGCGCGGCCGACGGCTCGTGCGTGGCGGCGTACAGCACGTCGCACACCTCCTTGACGACGTCGAGGCCGATGAGGTCGCTGAGCGTGAGTGGGCCCATGGGCAAGCCGATGCCGACCTGGCCGGCCGCATCGAGGTCCTCGCGGGAGACGTGACCGGTCTCGTACACGCGGATGGCACGGGCCAGGTAGGTGATCAGCAGCGCGTTGGCGACGAAACCGGCGCGGTCTCCGACGACGACGGGCTTCTTGCCGAGCCGCTCGGCGAGCTCGCGCACCGAGGTCGTCAGCTCGTCGTCGGTGAACAGCGTCGTGATGACCTCGACGAGCTTGAGCACCGGCGCAGGGTTGAAGAAGTGCATGCCGATGACACGCTGCGGGTGCTTGGTCGAGGCGGCGATCTCGGTGAGCGACAGGCTGGAGGTGTTGGACGCGAGCACGGCGTCGTCACGGACGATGTCGTCGAGCTTGCCGAAGATGTCGCGCTTGATCTCGAGGCGCTCCGGGACCGCCTCGATCACCAGGTCGACGTCCTTGAGGTCACCGAGCTGGTCGGTCCAGGTCACGCGGCCGAGCACGGCAGCCTGGTCGTCCTCGCTCAGTCGGCCCTTCGCGACCGCGCGGCCGGTGGACGCCTCCAGGAAGCCCTTGCCGCGCTCGGCGAGCTCAGGGGTGCCGTCGACGCCGACGACGGTGAGCCCCGCCTTGGCGAAGACCTCCACGATGCCGGCACCCATGGTGCCGAGTCCGATCACGCCGACAGTGCTGATCTCACGAGCCATGGCGCGAGTGTCGCAGACCGCGGCGGTGGGCTCGTACGCCGGTCACTCCCCGGGCGGCGTACGACGTAGGCTGCCGCGGGTGCGCGTCGTGATTGCCCGTTGCTCCGTCGACTACGAGGGTCGTCTGCAGGCCCATCTCCCCCTCGCCACCCGGCTGCTCATGGTCAAGGCCGACGGCTCGGTGCTGGTCCACAGCGACGGCGGCTCGTACAAGCCGCTCAACTGGATGTCGCCGCCGTGCTCGATGGCCGAGATCGACCCCAGCGAGGACGAGGTCGACGAGGGCGTCGTCGCGTGCTGGGTGGTGCAGCACGCCAAGTCCGAGGACCGGCTCCGGGTGCGGCTGCACGAGGTGCTGCACGACAGCAGCCACGACCTCGGAGTCGACCCCGGCCTGGTCAAGGACGGTGTCGAGGCCCAGCTGCAGGCGCTGCTGGCCGAGCACATCCACACGCTGGGTGAGGGCTACACGCTCATCCGTCGCGAGTACATGACAGCCATCGGGCCGGTCGACATCATGTGCCGGGACGCCGACGGCGCGACGGTGGCGGTGGAGCTCAAGCGACGTGGCGACATCGATGGCGTCGAGCAGCTCACGCGCTACCTCGAGCTGCTCAACCGCGATCCGCACCTGGCTCCGGTGAGCGGCGTCTTCGCAGCCCAGCAGATCAAACCCCAGGCCCGGGTCCTCGCGCAGGACCGCGGGATCCGCTGCGTCACGCTCGACTACGAAGCCCTCAAGGGCATGGACGACGCCGAGTCGCGGTTGTTCTGAACCCGTCCGCTCAGGCGGGCATCGGGTTGATGCCGGCGGCGTCCTGGTGGGTGCCGGCGATCACCCGGTTGAGCTTGGTCGCCCGCAGCAGCCGCTCCAGCCGCGGCGACGCGTCGGCGATGACCAGCCGCCGTCCCGCCCGCCGCGCGCGGTGGTGTGCTCCGACAATCACACCGAGACCGGTGGCATCGCTGACCTCGGCGTCACCCAGGTGCAGCACGAGGTCTGCGACCCCGGCGTCGATCGCTCGACCGAGCCAGGCTCGTACGTCGGCGACGGACTGGACCCCGAGCACCCCGGAGATGTCGATCTCCGAGCCGGGTACGACGTCGTGGACGTCAGCAGTCACCTCGCGATCGCTCGAACGCGCCATGATCGCCTCCTCGTCCTCGCCGTGCTGGTAACCCATTGACGCACGAGCCCCGCCCTGGGGTTGGGCAGCCCGAGGTCACGGTTCAGTCACGGGCGTAACGCCGACGTCTCCTGCACCGATGCAGCAGGGATCTGGAACGATCGGGCCATGGTCAACCTGACGCGGATCTACACACGCACCGGCGACGACGGCACCACCACGCTCGGCGACTTCAGCCGCACCAGCAAGACCGACCCGCGGCTGGTCGCCTACGCCGACACCGACGAGGCCAACAGCGCGATCGGCGTCGCGCTCGCCTGCGGTGAGCTGCCCGACGACGTCCGTACGGTCCTGCTGCGTGTTCAGAACGACCTGTTCGACGTGGGGGCCGACCTGTGCAACCCCCTGGCCGCTGCGCCGGAGCACCCGCCGCTGCGCGTCCTGCCGGCGTGGATCGAGGCGCTGGAGCGTGACTGCGACACCTACAACGAGCGGCTCGAGCCGCTACGGTCGTTCGTGCTGCCCGGGGGTACGCCGGCTGCGGCCCACCTGCACGTCGCCCGGACGGTTGTCCGCCGGGCCGAGCGGTCTGCGTGGGAGGCGCTGGCGGCGTACGGCGACCAGGAGGCGGCCGAGGGCAGTGAAAGGGGTACGGGTGGGGTCAACCCGCTCACCGCGAAGTACCTCAACCGGCTCTCGGACCTGCTGTTCATCCTGGCCCGCGTCGCCAACCTGCCTCAGGGCGACGTGGCATGGGTGCCTGGTGGTGAGCGGTGACCGGGCGAGCCGTCAGGCGACGTTGGCGTTGAGGCCGGGCGGGGCCGACTCGGCCCATGACCGCAGAGCGGTGTAGTCGGCCGACGAGAGCGCGATCGTGAAGTCGACCGAGGACGACGTACAGGTGACGGACACCGGGTCAGCCATCGCGACCGGGCGACTGTGCCGAATCGTCTCGGGTGCCCCGAGGTCGAGGTCGCCGCGCTGCCAGCGAACGGTGGGACGCGTAGTGAGCCCGATCAACGGGAACCACGAGACGTCCGTGGCCGTGACACGCGCCAGTCCGAGTGACCAGCCGGCGGCCTTCTGGCGGGCCATCAGCATCATCGGCCCGCCGCGGGCGATGGCGTGACGGCGCAGGACGAAGGCGAGGCACACCAGAACCAGCAGGAGCAGAACTCCTGCCAGGATCTCGCCCGTGAGCACCACCTCCGTCACGCGCGGCCCCTCGGTCAGCCCGCCAGCGAGGACGCGTCGACGGTCTCGGAGACCAGGGTGACGCGGTCGTTGTCGACGCTCAGGAACCCGCCGTCCACGGTGACCGTCTTGCGCTGACCGTCGATCGGGTCGATGTGCACCTCACCGTCGACCAGAACCGAGAGGATCGGGGTGTGGCCGGGCAGGATGCCCAGCTCGCCCTCGACAGTACGGGCGAAGACTCGGCTGGCCTCGCCTTCCCAGACCTTGCGGTCGGCGGCGACAAGCTCAACGGTCAGCTGACTCACGGGGTGTCCCTTCGGGGCAGACGTGCGGGATCTGACCATCCTACTGGCGCGCGGGCGTGGACTTCACCCGCATCCGCCAAACGGCGCACGGGGCGCCCGCGGTCACCCGCAGACGCCCCGTGACGCGACCCGATCAGCTCGGGATCTTGAAGACCTGACCGGGGTAGATCAGGTCGGGGTTCTCGATGTTGTTCACCTCGGCGATCTTGTGCCAGCTGACGCCGAAGCGCTGACCGATCTCGCTGAGGGTGTCACCCTTCTTGACCGTGTAGGTCTTGCTGCTGGCCGGCGCAGGAGCGGCCTTCGGCTGGGCCGGAGCCGAGGTCGGCTGGGCCGGAGTCGTCTTGCCGGAGGCCTTGTCCGCCTCGGCCTGGGCCTGCTTGGCCTCGTCAGCCTTCTTCTTGGCCTCGTCCGCAGCGTCCTTCGCCTCGCTCTTGGCCTTGTCCGCCTTGTCCTGCTCGTCGGGGAAGAGGTTGTCCTTGATGTCGCCCAGCAGTCCCATGTGGGTCCTCTCAGAATCACCCGGTACGGCGGGTGCACCCGGGGCCGCCACGGTCGTGCGGCCCGGACCAGAACCTACTGTGATCGCCGCCGTCGCGGCGCGCTGCGCTGAGCCGATGTGTCGCTGTTCATGCTCCCGCAGGGTCATCGACGGCCCGGGTGAGTCTGTTGAGCGCGCGCATCACGTGGTAGGTCAGCAGAGCAGCCGCGGTGCCCAGCGCGATGCCTGCGAACTCCAGGTCTCCGACGGTCCACGTGTAGTCGGCGATGCCGATCACGAGAGCGACCGCTGCGGTGAACAGGTTGATCGGGTTGCCGAAGTCGACCTTGTTCTCGACCCAGATCCGGACGCCGAGCAGGCCGATCATCCCGTAGAGCGCGGTCGCAGCCCCGCCGAGCACACCGGCCGGGATCGTCGAGATCGCCGCACCGAACTTCGGCGAGAACGACAGCAGGACGGCGCAGCCGCCCGCGACCCAGTACGCCGCCGTCGAGTAGACCTTGGTCGCGGCCATGACACCGATGTTCTCGGCGTACGTCGTCGTACCCGAGCCTCCCCCGAAGCCCGCGAGCGTGGTCGCCACGCCATCAGCCAGGAGCGCCCGGCCTGACACGGGGTCCAGGTCACGGCCGGTCATCTGCGCCACGGACTTGACGTGACCGATGTTCTCGGCGACCAGCACCAGGACCACCGGCACGAAGAGGCCGACCACCGAGAGGTGGAACGTCGGCGTCGTGAACTCCGGGAGCCCCACCAGGTGTGCGCCCGAGATCGGGTCGAGGTCGACCTCGCCTCGCAGGAGGGCGACCACATAGCCCGAGAGCACGCCGATGAGGATCGAGAGCCGGCCGAGCAGACCGCGCAGCAGCACTGTCACGAGGACGACGACGGCAAGCGTCACGAAGGCGGTCAACGGCGCCTTCACGAAGTTGGCCTTGGCGGCCGGTGCGAGGTTGAGGCCGATGAGCGCGACGATCGCACCGGTGACCACAGGGGGCATCACGGCTCGCAGCCAGCCCGCGCCCACCGCATGGACGACGGCGCCGATCACCGCGAGGACGATGCCTGCCAGCACCACTCCCCCGAGCGCGCCGGCGATGCCGTGGTCGGCCTTCGCCGCCGTGATCGGCGCGATGAACGCAAAGGACGAGCCGAGGTACGACGGCACCCTGCCTGCGGTGATGACCAGGAACAGCAGGGTGCCGACTCCGGAGAAGAACAGCGTCGTCGCCGGTGGGAACCCGGTCAGCAGGGGCACGAGGAAGGTCGCGCCGAACATCGCGACGACGTGCTGGGCGCCGATGCCGACCGTGCGCGGCCAGCTGAGCCGTTGGTCGGGCGCGACCACGTCTCCGGCGCGCACCGTGCGCCCGTCGCCGTGCACGGTCCAGTCCGCTCCGAGAGCGCTCAGCAGACGAGTCACGAGGCGCAGGTATGCCGATCCCGCAGCCGGCGCATGCACCCGGACACGCACGAACCCCGCCATGGCCGAAGCCGTGACGGGGTTCGTGAGCGAAGCCGAACCGGCCCGAGGTCGACGACCACCGGCCGGAAGGGGCTTAGAGGTTCTTCTGGATCTCCGCCCAGGAGCGCTCGACGTCGTCGAGGCCACCGCACATGAAGAAGGCCTGCTCGGCGACGTGGTCGTACTCACCGTCGGCGATCTTGGTGAACGCCTCGATGGTGTCGGCCAGCGGAACCGTCGAGCCCTCGATGCCGGTGAACTGCTTGGCGACGTAGGTGTTCTGCGACAGGAAGCGCTGGATACGACGGGCGCGGTTGACGAGGACCTTGTCCTCCTCGGAGAGCTCGTCGATACCGAGGATCGCGATGATGTCCTGCAGCTCCTTGTTGCGCTGCAGGATCCCCTTGATCCGCACGGCCGTGTCGTAGTGGTCCTGCGAGATGTAGCGCGGGTCCAGGATGCGCGACGTCGACGTCAGCGGGTCGACGGCCGGGTAGATACCCATCGACGCGATCTCACGCGAGAGCTCGGTCGTGGCGTCCAGGTGGGCGAACGTCGTGGCCGGGGCCGGGTCGGTGTAGTCGTCGGCCGGCACGTAGATCGCCTGCATCGAGGTGATCGAGTGACCACGGGTCGAGGTGATGCGCTCCTGCAGGATGCCCATCTCATCGGCCAGCGTCGGCTGGTAGCCCACGGCGGACGGCATGCGGCCCAGCAGGGTCGACACCTCCGAGCCGGCCTGGGTGAACCGGAAGATGTTGTCGATGAACAGGAGCACGTCCTGCTTCTGGACGTCGCGGAAGTACTCGGCCATCGTCAGGGCCGACAGGGCGACGCGCAGACGCGTGCCCGGCGGCTCGTCCATCTGACCGAACACGAGGGAGGTCTGACCGAGAACGCCGGCCTCCTCCATCTCGACCATCAGGTCGTTGCCCTCACGGGTGCGCTCACCGACACCGGCGAACACCGACACACCGCCGTGGTCCTTGGCGACACGGGCGATCATCTCCTGGATGAGCACCGTCTTGCCGACGCCGGCGCCACCGAACAGGCCGATCTTTCCACCCTGGACGTACGGGGTCAGCAGGTCGATGACCTTGATGCCGGTCTCGAACATCTGGGTCTTGGACTCCAGCTGGTCGAAGGCCGGTGCCTTGCGGTGGATGCCCCAGCGCTCGTTGACCTGAAGGGTCTCGCCCTCCTCGAGGTTGAGGCACTCACCGGTCGCGTTGAAGACCTTGCCGAGGGTGACGTCACCGACGGGCACCGAGATCGGGCCACCGGTGTCCTTCACCTGCGAACCACGGACCAGGCCGTCGGTCGGCTGCAGCGAGATCGCGCGGACCATGTTGTCGCCGATGTGCTGGGCGACCTCGAGGTTGAGGTTCTTCTTCTCGTCGCCGAGGGTGACCTCGGTCTGGAGCAGGTTGTAGACGTCGGGCATCGTGTCGACGGAGAACTCGACGTCGACGACGGGGCCGATCACGCGCGAGACGCGACCGACGCCACCCTCGACGGGCGCCTGCGCCTCAGGGGCTGCTGTAGCAGTCATGGGTGTCACTTTCCTTCTTCGGGTCAGGCGTCGGCCAGCGCGCTGGCGCCGCCCACGATCTCGCTGATCTCTTGGGTGATCTCGGCCTGACGGGCCTGGTTGGCCAGTCGGGTGTAGGTCTTGATGAGCTCCTCGGCGTTGTCCGTCGCCGACTTCATCGCCCGCTGGCGGGCAGCGAGCTCGGAGGCCGCCGCCTGCAGCAGTGCGTTGAAGATGCGCGACGTGACGTACTTCGGCAGGAGCGCGTCGAGGACCTGCTCGGCGCTCGGCTCGAACTCGTACAGCGGCGAAGGACCGTCGGGCTGGCCGTCGCCGTCGGCGTCCAGCTCACCCTCGACGACCTCCAGGGGCAGCAGGCGCAGGTCCCGCGGCTCCTGGTTGACCATGCTGACGAACGTCGTGTAGACGACGTGGACCTCGTCGACACCACCCTCCTCGGAGCCCTTGACGAACTCGTCGGTGAGGTGCTGGCCGATCTCACGAGCCACCTCGAACTTCGGGCTGTCGGTGAAACCCGTCCACTCCTTCGCGTAGTCGCGACGGCGGAACTTGAAGTAGCTCACCGCCTTGCGGCCCACGAGGTAGGGGACGACCTCCTTGCCCTCGTTCTGCAGGCGCTCGATCAGCTCGGCGCTCTTCTTGATCGCGTTGACGGAGTACGCCCCCGCGAGGCCGCGGTCACTGGTGCAGATCAGGACCGCGACCCGCTTGGGCTGCTCCCGCTCGGTGGTGAGCGGGTGGTTGGTGTCGGAGTGGCTGGCCACCGCCGAGCACGCGCGGGTCAGCGCCAGGGCGTACGGGGTGGACTCGGCGACGTACTGACGCGCCTTGACCACTCGTGACGCCGCGATGAGCTCCATGGCGCGCGTGATCTTCTTGGTGGCCTGGACCGACCGGATGCGCTGGCGGTACACCCGCTGCTGCGCTCCCATAAGAGCCTCCTTCTCGTCTCGTCAGCGGCAGATCAGGACTGCTGCTTGACGATCTGGGCCTGGTCGATCTGGTCCTGGGTGATCTCGTCGTGCTGCTCCGAGCCCTCGCCACCCCTGTCCTCGCTGGCCTGGAACTCCTTCTTGAAGGAGTCCATCGCGCGCTGGAGGGTCGCCTTGCCGTCGTCGTCGATCTTGGTGCTCTCACGGACGGCGTCCATGAAGCCCTTCTCGTTGCGACGCAGGTAGTCGAGGAACTCGCTCTCGAAGCGCTGGATGTCCTCGACCTTGACCGAGTCGAGCTGGCCGGTGGTGCCGGCCCACAGCGCCGCGACCTGCTCCTCGAGCGGGTACGGGGAGTTCTGCGGCTGCTTGAACAGCGACATCAGACGCTCACCGCGGGCCAGCTGCTGACGCGAGGCCGCGTCGAGGTCGGAGGCGAACATGGCGAATGCCTGCATCTCGCGGTACTGCGCGAGGTCGACCTTGATCGAGCCCGTGACGCCCTTCATGGCCTTGGTCATCGCGGCACCACCGACTCGGGAGACGGAGATACCGACGTCGACGGCCGGACGCTGGTTGGAGTTGAACAGGTCGGACTGCAGGAAGATCTGACCGTCGGTGATCGAGATGACGTTGGTCGGGATGTACGCCGACACGTCACCGGCCTTGGTCTCGATGATCGGCAGGCCGGTCATCGAGCCCGCGCCGAGCTCGTCGGAGAGCTTCGCGCAGCGCTCGAGCAGACGCGAGTGCAGGTAGAAGACGTCACCCGGGTAGGCCTCGCGGCCCGGCGGACGGCGCAGCAGCAGCGACATCGCGCGGTAGGCCTCGGCCTGCTTCGACAGGTCGTCGAAGACGATGAGGACGTGCTTGCCGGCGTACATCCAGTGCTGGCCGATGGCCGAGCCGGTGAACGGCGCGAGGTACTTGAAGCCGGCCGGGTCGCCCGCGGGGGCGTTGACGATGGTGGTGTACTCCAGCGCGCCCGCCTCTTCGAGCGTGCTGCGCACCTCGGCGACGGTGGAGTTCTTCTGACCGATGGCGACGTAGATGCAGCGGACCTGCTTGTCGGGGTCGCCCGTCTCCCAGTTCTGCTTCTGGTTGATGATCGTGTCGGTGGCGATCGTGGTCTTGCCGGTCTTGCGGTCACCGATGATCAGCTGGCGCTGGCCGCGGCCGATCGGCGTCATGGCGTCGATCGCCTTGATACCGGTCATGAGCGGCTCGTGGACCGACTTGCGCGACACGACGTTGGGAGCCTGCAGCTCCAGCGCACGGCGTGCCTCGGCCGTGATCTCGCCGAGACCGTCGATCGGCTGACCCAGCGGGTCGACCACGCGGCCGAGGTAGGCGTCGCCGACGGGGACCGAGAGGACCTCGCCCGTGCGCTTGACCTCCTGGCCCTCCTCGATGCCGCCGAACTCACCGAGGACGACGACACCGATGTCGTTGACGTCGAGGTTGAGCGCGAGGCCGAGCGTGCCGTCCTCGAACTGCAGCAGCTCGTTGGTCATCACCGAGGGCAGGCCCTCGACGTGCGCGATGCCGTCACCGGCATCGACGACGCGACCGACCTCTTCACGGGACGCCGCGCCAGGCTCGTAGGACTGGACGTAGCCGTCCAGGGCGTCGCGGATCTCATCCGGACGGATCGAGAGCTCCGTCATCATCTACTCCTTCGTGCCGGGCCGCCCACCGTGGTACGTCCCGAAGTTTGTGGTGTTGCGAGGTCTGCTGCAGTTGTGAGGTGCGGGTGGCTCAGCCGGCCAGTCCGCGACGTGCGTCGTCGAGACGGCGCGCGATCGTGCCGTCGATGACCTCGTCACCGATCTGCACCCGGATCCCGCCGACGACCTCGGGGTCGAGGACGACGTTGACCTGAACCGGCTTGCCGTACATCTCGGTCAGCGCCTGACGCAGACGCTGCTGGTGCGCGTCGTCCAGCGGCACCGCAGCGGTGACCAGGGCGGTCAGCTGCTCGCGACGCTGGGCGGCGATCGCGACGTAGCCCTCGAGCGCCTTCTCGAACCGGCGTCCGCGAGGGCTCTCGGCCGCGTGAGCGGCGAGGCGCACCGACTCGGGTGCGGCCTTGCCGTCGAGCAGCCGGGTGGTCAGCGCCGCCTTGTCGGCGCCGCTGCGCTGACGGTCGGCGTAGGCGTCGCGCAGAGCCGCGTCACCTGCGACCGTGCGGCCGAACCGGAACAGGTCGTCCTCGACCTGATCGGCACGACCCTGCTGCTCGGCCGCCACGAGCAGGGACTCGGCGCCGAGCTGGTCGACCGCGTCGGCCAGGTCTCGATCGACCGACCAGCGCTGGGCGACCAGTGCACGGACGAGCTCGACAACCTGGTCGGAGGTCTTGCCCCCGAACAGACGCTCGACGAGCTCCTGCTTGGCCGGCGCCTCACGTGAGGGGTCGGCCAACGCGCGCCGCAGGGACGCGCTGCCGTCGAGCGTCTGACCGACGAAGAACAGCTCCTCGCCGACGCCGGCCGGGTCGAGGACCGCGGCCAGCGTCTGGCCGAGCTCGTCGCGGCCCTTGGCGAGTGCCGCCCGGGAAGGGCCCTGCATCAGGACCCCGTCCCGGCCGGCGAAGCGCCTGCGGACGGCGTCGCGCCACCCTGCGGTGCGCTGGCCTTCTCGCGCGTCACCTGACCGGCCTCCAGGTCGGCGAGGAAACGCTCGACGATGCCGCGCTGACGCGTCTCGTCCTCGAGCGACTCACCGACGATGCGGCTGGCCAGATCGGTCGACATACGGCCCACATCACTGCGCAGCGACACAGCTGCCTGCTGACGCTCGGCCTCGATCGACTTGTGCGCCGAGTCGGTGATCCGAGTCGCCTCGGCACCGGCCTCCTCGCGGCTCTCCGCGATGATGGTTGCGCCCTGGGCGCGCGCGTCCTCACGGATCTGGGCGGCCTCGGCGCGAGCCTCGGCCAGCTGGGCCTCGTACTGCGACTTGGCAGCCTCGGCCTGCTTCTGTGCTTCCTCGGCCTGCGCCATGCCACCTTCGATGGCTGCGGTGCGCTCGGCGTAGGCCTGCTCCAGCTTCGGGACCACCTTGGTCTTGACGACCCAGTAGAAGATCCCGAAGGCAATCAGGCCGAAGACGAGTTCGGGCCAGTACGGCAGGATCGGCTTGGATCCTGCCTCGCCCGGCGCGCCGGCCTCGGCGATCACACGTGCTGCAATCGGCACGGCAACTCCTCGTGACTAGTGCTGGTGACGATTCCTCTGAGGGGTCAGAGGAAGAAGAGCACCAGGCCGAAGATGGCCAGCGCCTCAGCGAGCGCGAAGCCCAGGATGGCGATCGGCTGCAGCAGGGTGCGAGCCTCCGGCTGACGCGCCACACCGTTGATGTAGGCGGCGAAGATGAGGCCGACGGCGATGGCCGGGCCGATGGTGGCGATGCCGTAGCCGACGAGCGACAGGTTGCCTTCCACAGTGTTCCTCTTTCCGTGTTTTTCGGTCCCCGCGCGGCCGTACGCCGCCCGGAAGTCTGGGGTGCTGACGATGTGAAGTTGTCGTGCGCTCACTCGACGATCAGTGATCGTCGGCGAGGGCGCCTCCGATGTAGGAGGCGGCCAGCAGGGTGAAGACGTAGGCCTGCAGGAACTGGACCAGCGCCTCGAACACGGTCATCACCAGGGCGACGATCCATGCCGGGATGGCCGCGAACTTCAGTGCGACCGAGTCGTTGAGCAGGAGCTCGTAGCCACCGACGATGAACACCACGAGCAGCATGTGACCGGCGAACATGTTGCCGAACAGTCGCAGCGCGAGGGTCAGGGGGCGGGTGATGAAGAAGGTGATCAGCTCGAGCAGCAGGATGAACGGTGCGATCCAGAACGGCAGCCCGGGCGGGAGCATCCACTTGATGTAACCGGCGGCACCGTGCTTCTTGAAGCCGATCGCGTGGTAGACGAAGTAGATGATCAGGGTGAGCGCGATCGGGAAGGCGATGCGCGCCATCGGCGGGTTCTGGAACGGCGGGATGATGCCCATCCAGTTGTTGAGCAGGATGAAGACGAACATCGAGAACAGCAGCGGCACGTACTTCATGAAGTGCTTGCTGCCGATCATGTCTTCGCCGATGGAGTTGCGGGCGAAGCCGTAGACCTGCTCGGTGAACCACTGACCCTTGCCGGGCACCACAGTCGCCTTGCGCGTGGTCAGCAGCAACCAGGTGCACAGGGCGATGACGACGACGGTCATGACGACCATCGGACGGGTGATCGCCAAGGTCTGCGTCTTGCCGAACATGTCCATGTGCCCGAACGTGATCAGTGGCTGCCAGAAGTCGTCGGACTTCGGGGGGAAGTGCCCCCCTTCGTCGCCACTCGTCGCCAGTGCGGCGGCGCTCGTGCCCAGAGCAGTGAGGCTCACAGGTTCTCCTCGATCGACAAGATGAACGGTGCGTTTGCAAGATCAGTGCCAGTGGCACCGGAAGTGTGTGACGGGGCGGCCGATGGCCGTGGGCTGCCGATCTGCTCGGCGACCTCACCCGGGATCAGGGAGAACCGTACCGGAGCCAGATCACGTACAACGCCAGACCCGCTCCAGCGAGCATCCCGATGAGCACCAGGAAGCCCGTGCCGAGCCAGTGGTCGGCCAGCAGCCCGAGACCGCCGAAGAGGGCCGGGCCGGTCACGATGTAGGCGGTGACGGTCGCCGCGAGCTGATCGGACTCGGCATGCACGGGTCTCATCTGCTTGTGCAGCGGCTCGCGCTCGGGTGGCGGATCCGTCGGAGGGGTGGATGACATGACGAGCTCCTGAGAGCGACAGCGGGGTCGTGGTCACGACGTCCCCCCGGCGCTCGGGTCGGCATCAGGGAAGGCCAGCTGGCGGGCGCGGACGTAGCCCAGGATCTGACCGATCTGCCATACGACGGTAGTGGCGATCGCCGAACCGGCGAGCGCACGACCGTCGTACCACGTCTCTCGACGCAGGACGAGCACAGCGCCCACGAGCAGGATCAGCTGGCCGAGGTAGACGACGAAGGCTCCCGCCATCGTGGGACCGGCCGGACCTGCCATCACGACCTTGAGGGCGAACAGCCCGACAGTGAAGAACACCACAGCGATGAGCCAGCCGACCAGAGCACCGAGGGCGCCGTCCTCGTCACGCCAGATCCAGGCGACGACGACGATGACCGGGAGCGCGACCATCGCCAGCATGAGCGCGACGCGGACCATGCCGGCGAAGACGCCGGGCGGGGCCGTGTCGTGCCGCGGCTGCGGGGCGCGGGAGTCCATCGTCGGGCTTCCTCAATCTGCACAGATCGTGGGCGTCTGAAGCGCCTCGCGAAGAGGCAATCTGGCGTTCGTGGGAACGCTTGTGAAAACTATCACAAGCCCCGGATCGGGAGCGAATCCGGGCGGTCCGCGGGCCTGCGCACCACATGATGTGGCATGGGCGCGGGCCTGCTGGAACCCGTCCGGGATGTGGCGTGATGACGCCGGCTCAGACCGGCGTACGACGGCCCTGGCTCCAGCGCGGGACGCCCCAGGTGAGCACGAGCGAGAGCGCGAGGAGCGAGGCCAGCAGCGTGGTCGCGCCGGCAGCGGGCAGGTAGGCATAGCCCAGCACGCCCGCGGCGATCGACAGTGACCACAGGTAGAAGATCAGCACAGCACGGCGGTGCGTGTGGCCGATCTGGAGCATTCGATGGTGCAGATGCTTGGAATCGGGCTGGGAGAACCGCCCACGGCGCCGGATGATCGCCATCACGACGTCGAGCACCGGCAGGGCGAGGATCGCCACCGGCAGCGCGAGCGGCAGCCACTGCGCGACGGTCGCGGCCTGCGCGTCGGAGTTGGCCGGGTCGATGTTGCCCGTCACCGAGATGGTCGCCGCCGACAGCAGCAGCCCCAGCAACAACGCCCCGGAGTCGCCCATGAACAGGCGCGCAGGGTGGAAGTTGTGTGGCAGGAAGCCGGCGCAGCAGCCGACGAGCCCCGCGGCGACCAGGGTCGCGATCGTGAACACGCTCGCGTCCTCGCCGTTGGTGATGATGTCCGGCTGGGAGTAGGCCCATACGAAGAAGGTCAGGGCCGCGATCCCGACCACGCCCGCCGCCAGACCGTCCAGACCGTCGACGAAGTTGACCGCGTTGGTGGTGGCCAGCACGACGAAGATCGTGAGGCCGATCAGCAGCGGCTGCGGCAGGACCGTCTGCCCCGCGATCGGCAGCATGAGCAACTGGACCCCGGAGAACGCCATCACCCCGGCCGCGATGATCTGGCCGGCGAACTTGGTGAGCGCGTCGAGCTCACGGAAGTCGTCGATGGCGCCGAGCGCGCACATCAGGACCGCGCCGGCGAGCACGCCGAGCACCTGCCGGGTCGACAGCGTCGACAGGTAGGGCAGCTGGACGCCGACCAGCATCGCCACCCCGAAGCCCAGCAGCATCGCGATGCCGCCGAGCCTCGGGATGGGCACGGAGTGGACGTCCCGGCCGCGGACCGGTGTCACCGCACCGAACCGGACGGCGATCCACCGGGCCGCCGGAGTGGCGACGAAGGTGAACACGGCCGCGATCACCGCGACCAGGACGTACTCGCGCACTGGGCGTCAGGCGCGGGCGTACGCGGGGAAGCGCCCCACGAGATCGGTCACCTCGGCGCGGACCTCCTTGGTCACGGCGTGGTCGGGGTCGGCGTCGCCCTGGGTGACCGCCTGGTGGATCAGGTCGGCGATCTGCTTCATCTCCTCGACACCCATACCCTGCGTCGTGACCGACGGCGAGCCCACCCGGATGCCGGAGGCGATGTTGGGCTTCTGCGGGTCGAACGGGATGGCGTTCTTGTTGAGGACGATGCCGGCCGCGTCAGCGCGTGCTTCGGCGTCGGCGCCGGTGACGCCCACGCCCTGCAGGTCGTGGAGGGACAGGTGGGTGTCGGTGCCACCGGTCGTGGGGCGAATCCCCTTCTCCCCCAACGATGTTGCGAGCTGCTGGGCGTTGGCGATGACCTGCTCGGCGTACGCGGCGTACTCGGGGGTCGCGCACTCCTTGAAGTTGACCGCCTTGGCCGCGATGGTGTGCATCTGCGGGCCGCCCTGCATCATCGGGAACACGGCCTTGTCGATGGCCTTGGCGTGCTCCTCCTTGCAGACGATCGCGCCCGAGCGCGGGCCGCGCAGCACCTTGTGCGTGGTGAAGCTGACGACGTCGGCGTGGGGCACCGGCGACGGGATGGCCTTGCCGGCCACCAGGCCGATGAAGTGTGCGGCGTCGACCCAGAAGATCGCACCCACCTCGTCGGCGATCGCGCGGAAACGCTCGAAGTCGATCTTGCGCGGAATGGCCGAGCCGCCGGCGAGGATGACCTTGGGGCGGTGCTCCTTGGCGAGCGCCTCGACCTGGTCGTAGTCGATGTCCTCGGTCTGCTGGTCGACGCCGTAGCTGACGGCGTTGAACCACTTGCCGGAGAAGGACACCTTGGTGCCGTGCGTGAGGTGGCCGCCGTGCGGTAGCGACATCGCGAGGATCGTCTCGCCGGGCTTCATGAACGCGCCGTAGACCGCCTGGTTGGCGCTCGCGCCGGAGTGCGGCTGGACGTTGGCGTGGTCGGCACCGAACAGCGCCTTGCAGCGGTCGATCGCGATCGTCTCGGCCTTGTCGACCTCCGAGCAGCCGCCGTAGTAGCGACGGCCCGGGTAGCCCTCGGCGTACTTGTTGGACAGCGTCGAGCCGAGCGCGGTGAGGACGGCCGGGCTCGACATGTTCTCGCTGGCGATGAGCTGCAGGCCACCGCGCAGGCGGTCGAGCTCGGAGAGCAGGACGCCCGCGATGTCGGGGTCGAACTGCTCGAGCGCGTCGTAGTCGGAACCGTAGAACGTGGTCATCGGGGCTCACCTGTCGCTGAATCGGTCGGGTCTGACGAGGCGGCCGGGTCGGCGCTGGGCGCCGGGTCGGCCGGGGGCGGGAGGACGGTGCTGCCGCGCGAACGCGAGGGCTGCACCGTGGACGCATCGTGCCAGTGCTGGCCGAGCGAGGGCTCAGGGGTCTCGTCGACGTCGGCCGAGGAGGAGACCTCGACGCCGTCGGGCAGCTCGGGGACACCGCCACGCCTGCCGTCGTCGCCCTCGACGTCGCTGGTCGCGGCGACCAGGTGGATGTCGCCGAGCACCTCGCGCAGCCGGGCCACCGACACCGCGCCCTCGCGCAGTACCACCGGGTCGGGCTTGGTGCAGTCGACGATCGTCGACGGCTGCTGCTGGTCGCGGGTGCCGCCGTCGAGGTAGACGTCGGCGAACGGTCCGAGCTGGAAGCCCGCGTCGGTGATCGTCGTGGCCGCCGGCTGACCGGTGCGGTTGGCGCTGCTGACCGCGAGCGGACCCGTCTCGGCGAGCAGCGCCAGGGCCACCTCGTCGTCGGGCATGCGCAGGCCGACCGTGCCGTTGGTGTCGCCGAGGTCCCAGGACAGGGACTGCTGGGCGCGGACGACGAGCGTCAGGCCGCCGGGCCAGAACTCCTTCATCAGCCGTCGGACCCACGAGGGCATCGCCATCGCGAGCCCGTCGACGGTCCGCGGGTTGGGCACCAGGACCGGCGGCGGCATGTCGCGGCCACGGCCCTTGGCGCTGAAGATCGCGTTGACGCCCGTCGGGTTGAACGCGTCGGCGGCCAGGCCGTAGACGGTGTCGGTGGGCAGCACGACGAGGCGACCCTCGCCGATCGCCTCCTTCGCCGCGGCCAGACCGTCGTCACGGCCCTGCGGGGTCGAGCAGTCGAAGACCGGGCTCACGCACCACTCCTAGAAGTCGAATCCACCGCCGAAGTCTCCCCCATCGAAGCCCCCGCCATCGAAGCCCCCACCGTCGAAGCCGGAGTCGGCCCCGGAGTCGGCGCTCAAACCCTGGTCGGCGCCGCCGTCGTACGCCGCGGTGTCGGCTCCTGCGGCATCGGCACCGGGGGCCTGGCCCGCGTCCTGCCCGCCGTCGCCGGAGTCCTGGTTGTCGGGGTTGGCGCTGTCGTCGAGCGACGCATCGCTCTGCACGTCATTGTCGAACATCTCCTGCGCGATCGCCGTGCCGATGAACGCTCCGGCGACGCTCGTGAGCAGCATGCCGCCCATGCCGAGGCCGGCACCGCCCGCGCGGCCGCCGAGGCCGGGACCACCGAACGCGCGCTGCAGGGTGCCCGGCTGCTGCATCTCGGCGCGCGTCGCGCTGCGGGCCAGCGACGCGGGCGAGTCGTCGCGAGGAGCGTCCTGCGGTGCCGCCTGCGCGAGCTTGTTGAGGACCTGCTGGCGCTGAGCGGGCGTGAGCTGGGCGAACGCCTGCTCGTGCGCCTTCTCGATCTGCTCCGGCGGCGCGGTGCGCAGGAGGTACTCGTAGCGCTGCACCGCCTGCTGGTCGGCGTCGGCGGGCTGCTGCTGCGGTGGCTGCTGGTACGACGCGGGCGCCGGCTGCTGCTGCCAGCCGGCGGCCTGCGGCTGACCCTGAGGTGCCTGCTGTGGGTACGACGTCGGTGCCTGCTGCTGATCCTTGCGGCCGAACAAGCGGTCCAGGAAACCCATGACTGCCTCGCCTCCGTGTCGGGTGCCGTCGAGCGTCGGGCACGACCGAGCCTAGTCGGAGGTGCCTGGCACAGTGCACCGCATGAGCGAGGACCCGACGACCGACACGGCGTACGACGGTGCAGGGCTGCGCGCCCTCCTCGCCGAGGCGACCGGACCAGTCACCCTGACCCGCTGCGACCTGCAGGACGCCGACCTGCGCGACGCCGACCTGGCGGACGTGACGTTCGTCGACTGCGCCCTGGACCGGGTCGACCTGCGCGGCGCCTCGCTCGCCGACACGGTGTTCAGAGGCTGTCGGATGACGGCGGCCGACCTGGAGTCGGTCGGTGGGCTCGGCTTCCGGCTGGAGCGCTGCAACCTGTTCGGCGCCAACCTCACGGGTGCTCCCCTCGCGCGCACCGACCTCAGCGGATGTCGGCTCACCGAGGCCGTGCTGCGCGGCGCCGACCTGCGCTGGTGCGTGCTCGACGGCTGCGACCTGCTCGGGGCCGATCTGTTCGACGCGCGGCTCGAGGGCGCCGACCTGCGCGGTGCCGCGCTCGGGCCGTGCGACCTCGACCGGCTGCGCGCGATGAAGGGTGCTCTCATCACGACCGGACAGGCCACCGCCATCGTCGAAGCCCTTGCAGGCGTCACCGTCGTCGAGTCGCCCTAGCATCAGCACCATCCGGCGCCGCGTCGGCGCCACCGGCCCGAAGGGGCATCCATGCTGGTCGTCATCCCGGCGGCGCTCGCCGCACTGGTCCACGTCTACATCTTCGTCATCGAGTCGCTGCGGTTCACGGCGCCCGCGACGCTGCGGACGTTCGGCATCCGCTCCCGCGAGGAGGCCGAGATCATGCGGCCGTGGGCGTTCAACCAGGGCTTCTACAACCTGTTCCTCGCGATCGTCACGGTCGTCGGGCTCGTGCTTCGCGCGGGTGACCACGACGAGGCGGGCACCGCGCTCGTCGCCGCTGCGACCGCGTCCATGCTCGCCGCCGCGGTCGTCCTCATCGCGAGCGACCGCGGCAAGGCGCGCGCTGCCGTCGTTCAAGGGTTGTTCCCGCTGCTGGCCCTCATCGCCCTGCTGCTCTCGCACGGGTGACCACGTCCGCCGTACGCCGCGACGTTGTTTTCCACTGCCGACCACGTCGGGAGCAATCTTTGACACGCTGCTGACAGACGTCGGCGTCGTTCGGCCCGTCGTCGGAGCCGACAGTGAGGTCAGATGCACGACAACAGCAGCTTCGTCCGGTCCCGTCTGAAGCGCTTCCGCCAGGAGTACCTCCCGGCCGCGTCCTACCGCGAACGCACCCCGTTGCGGCTGACGCGCTGGGACGTACCCGATGAGCCGGTCCCCTTCTCCCACGCGGTGACTCAGACCTTCGAGCCGTTCGTGGCCGGCGCCGGCGAGGAGTCGCGCTGGGGCCGCCCCTGGGGAACCAGCCGGTTCCACGTGACCGGCACGCTGCCCGAGGGCTGGGCCGAGCGTGAGGACGCTCGGGTCGAGGCCGTCGTCGACATCGGCTTCAACGACGCGGGGCCGGGGTTCCAGGCCGAGGCCACGGCGTACACCGCCGACGGCACGATCATCAAAGGCATCGAGCCGCTCAACTCATGGGTGCCGCTCGACGGGATCTGCCCCGACGGTCGCACGATCGACTTCTACGTCGAGGCGGCCGCCAACCCGTTCATCGCCGAGAACGGCTGGTTCATCCCGACCCAGCTCGGCTCGCCGGCCACGGCAGGCCAGGCGCCGCTGTACGAGTTCCGCAGCCTCGACCTCGCCCTGCTCGACCTGCCGGTGTGGGAGCTCGCCCAGGACGTCTGGGTGCTCGCGGGCTACCTCGACGAGCTGCCGCCGAACTCACCTCGGGTCGCGGCGATCGAGACGGCCCTGGACCAGATGCTCGACGCCGTCGACCCACGTGATCTCGGTACGACGGCCGCGGCCGGCCGCAAGGCGCTGCAGCCCGCGCTGTCCTCCCCCGCCGTCGCGAGCGCCCACCGGGTGGTCGCGACCGGGCACGCGCACATCGACTCCGCCTGGCTGTGGCCGACGCGCGAGACGGTGCGCAAGTGCGCCCGGACGTTCTCCAACGTCGTCGACCTGATGGACGACCACCCCGAGCTGGTGTTCGCGTGCTCGTCGGCGCAGCAGCTGGAGTGGATCCGGGTGCACTACCCCGAGCTGTTCGGGCGCATCCAGGACAAGGCGAGGGCCGGCCAGTTCGTGCCGGTCGGCGGCATGTGGGTCGAGTCCGACACCAACCTGCCCGGCGGCGAGGCGCTCGCGCGACAGCTCGTCGAAGGCAAGCTCTTCTTCCTGGAGCACTTCGGGATCGACACCCAGGAGGTGTGGCTGCCCGACTCGTTCGGCTACACCGCGGCGATGCCCCAGCTGGTCAAGGCGTCGGGTTCGCGGTACTTCCTGACGCAGAAGATCTCCTGGAACGACACCAACACGATGCCGCACCACACCTTCCGGTGGGAGGGCATCGACGGCACCCAGGTCTTCACCCACTTCCCTCCGGTGGACACCTACAACTCCGACCTGTCCGCGAAGGAGTTGCTCCGCGCCGAGCGTCAGTTCCGCGAGAAGGGCCGCAGCGACGTCTCGCTCGTGCCCTTCGGCTGGGGCGACGGCGGTGGCGGTCCGACGCGCGAGATGGTCGCAGCCGCTGAGCGTCAGCGCGACCTGGAGGGCGCCCCCAAGGTGACCATTGCCAGCCCGCGCGCGTTCTTCGGGGACGCCGAGAGCGGCTACGCCGACCCGCCGGTCTGGTCCGGCGAGCTCTACCTGGAGTACCACCGGGGCACCTACACCTCGCAGGCACGCACCAAGCGCGGCAACCGCCGCAGCGAGCACCTGCTGCGCGAGGCCGAGCTCTGGGCGACCGCCGCGACGGTGCGGGCAGGGGCGGCCTACCCGTACGACGACCTGCGGCGCATCTGGCGGATCGTGCTGCTCAACCAGTTCCACGACATCCTGCCCGGGTCGTCGATCAGCTGGGTCTACGAGGACGCCGAGCGCGACTACGCCGAGATAGAGCACGAGCTCGAGGCGATCATCGAGCGGTCGCTGAAAACCCTTGCTGGTAAGGGCGATTCGACGATCTTCGTCAACGCCGGACCGTACGCCCGCGACGGCGTCCCGGCGCTCGGCGGCTCGGTGTCCCAGCCGGCGTCGACTGCCGTCGAGCCGACCGAGGCCGACGGCTCGTACACCCTGAGCAACGGCCACTTCACGGTCGTGGTCAACGGCCGCGGCGAGCTCACCTCCGTGCTCGACCGATCCGCCGGTCGCGAGCTCATCCCCCACGGCGAGGTCGCGAACAGGCTGCAGCTGTTCGAGGACATCCCCAACCAGTGGGACGCCTGGGACGTCAACGAGCACTACCGCCGCAACGAGATCTCCATCGACGGCACGAGCTCGGTCAGCATCGACGGAGACGGGCTGGTCGTGACTCGGGCGGTCGGCGAATCCACTGTCTCCCAACGGATCTCGTTGAGTCGGGAGGCGCCCGCCGTCGAGGTCGACGTCCAGGTCGACTGGCACGAGCGGCAGCGGTTGCTCAAGGTCGCCATCCCGGTCGACGTGCACGCCGACCGCGCGACGTCGGAGATCCAGTTCGGGCACGTCCACCGCGCCATCCACCAGAACACCTCCTGGGACGCTGCGCGCTTCGAGACCTGCGCCCACCGTTGGGTGCATGTGGGCGAGCCCGGGTACGGCGTCGCGGTGGCCAACGACTCGACGTACGGGCATGACTTCCAACGCCTGTCGACGCCTGCGGGCGTCGCCACCCAGGTCCGGCTCTCGCTCCTGCGCGCACCGCAGTTCCCCGACCCGGACGCCGACACCGGCACCCACCGGATGCGCTACAGCATCCGACCGGGCGCGACCGTCGCTGATGCCGTCGAGGAGGGCTACCGCCTCAACCTTCCAGTACGCCGGATCGTGGGCTCTCAGGTGCCGGAGCCGGTGCTCACCGTCGACCACCCCGCCGTCGTCGTCGAGGCGGTCAAGCTCGCTGCCGACCGGTCGGGCGATGTGATCGTCCGCCTGTACGAGGCCCACGGCTCGCGCGCGACCGCGTCAGTGTCGACGTCGTTCGAGCACAGCCGCGTCGTCGAGACCGACCTCCTCGAGCGCGAGACCACGCCCCGAGCACTGGCGCTCGACGAGACCGGCGTGACCGGCGTACACCTGCGCCCGTTCCAGATCGTCACCCTGAGGTTCGCCCGCTCCTGACACGGGCGCCTCGCAGGGTCAGATGCACGCACGGGGCCTCGTCGACACGGAGGGCGCCAAGAGCCAGCAGGCCTGACCCAGTCCTTAACCAACACAGGGCATTTCGGGATTCTCGCCGGCCGGTCGACGGTGCCACCGTGGACGGGCACTCACCGGCTCGGGGGCGAGACCGCGATCGGAGCCCGCCATGCCCGAAGCCCTTCAGCCCAGTGGACAACCCACCCGCCGCGCCGCCATAGGACTGGTCGGCGCCGCCTCGCTCAGCGCGGCCACCAGCCGCGCCCCCGGACGCAAGGGCCTGCGCCCGAAGGCTGCGTCGACCTACCAGTTCATCCGGCGCTCCGGCCCGGCCCGCAGCATCGCCTATCTCAACGGCGCGGTCGTGGCGGTGTTCACCGACAACGCCCGCTCCGTCGCGGTCGTCGGCGCATCGCGGACGTTCTCAGAGCCGGCGGTCACCGCCCAGGTCCACCAGACCTCGTGGATCCGCCACGCTCCGTACACCTGGACCGCGTCCTCCAGCTCCGCGGCGTGGGTCGCGCCGTGGCTGGACCAGCAGCGCGCGAACACCTATCCCGACCTGCTGTCGATGGCGATGGAGTACACCGCCGGTCGCCCGATCATCAACGACAGCAACGGGATTCGCTACACCGGGGACGCGTCGTACGGTCCGATCGGTGACAACGGCCGGTCGGTGGGCGGCGACATCCAGGACTACATCGGGGCGTCGTGGGCGTTCGCCGACGGCGTGACCCGCACGGCCCGGGCCGACTACCTCGGCTGCATCGACTGCTCCGGCTTCGTACGCACGGTGCTCGGTCGGCGCATGCGCTACCCGCTGCTGAGCGGCTACACCGCCGGGCCGGGGCTGCCTCGACGCGCACGCGACATGGCGGCGTTCGCACCCGGCGCCGTGGTGCTGCCCGACACCGGAACCCGCCCCACGGCGTTGGGAGCGCTGCTCCCGGGCGACCTGCTGTTCTTCAGCACCAACGGCGACGGCATCATCAACCACTGCGCGTTCTACCTCGGTGTCGACACGGCCGGCAAGAAGCGGTTCCTGTCCAGCCGCAAGACGGTCGACGGGCCGACGATGAGCGATGTGGCCGGCGCCTCGATCCTGGACGGCACGGGCTACTACGCCAGCGGACTGCGCTCGGCACGCCGCATCTGATGCTCGCCGTGATCAGGCCACAGGGACGCTGGACTCCTCGACGTCGGCCAGCTCGACCACGGCCGACGGAGGTGCCTCGAGCAGGTCCCACAGCTCGTCGAGCACGAGCGGCCAGACCTCCTCGTCGGTGGATGCGAGGTCGGTGCGGCTCCACCAGCGGTGCTGCAGCACGGTGATCTGCTCCTCGGCCGTGAACCCCTCCGTGCTGACCTCGAAGGCCGCCACCCGGGCGCCGTAGAACGTGTCGTCCTGGTCGACGACCTGGTCGCTGTAGCCGTGCACCACGTGCCGGTGCGCCAACGGCCCGACGACCTCGGTGGGTCGCAGGCACAGGCCGGTCTCCTCCCGGACCTCGCGCAGGACAGCCTCCAGGTCGGACTCCCCCGGGTCGATGCCACCGCCGGGCAGGATCCACCAGCGGGCGCCGACGCCGGCGTCGCTGTCCTCGAACATCAGCACGCGCTCGTGCTCGTCGACGAGCAGCACCCGCACGGTCGACCTCACGACGTGCCGGCGCTGGGAGGGGTCTGCGGGCACCTCGAAGGTGCGGTCGGGCTCGCTCACCCCGTCGACCCTACGTGCGCCGCGTCACCGGAACCGAGGGAAATACCGGGTGCTGGGCGCGAGTGGTCGGCCATGATGGCGCACATCGCCACGCCCCGCACAGGAGGCCGACGTGCCCATCTCACCGTGGACCGACGACATCTCGCACTCGTTCATCGCCCACGCCGACCGGTTCGAGCCGGGACGGGCCGAGCAGATCGCGGTGATCGCCGCCCTCGCCGGCCCGCTCGGCGGCGGACTGGCGATCGACCTGTGCGCGGGCACCGGCGACCTGAGCGGCCGGCTGCTCGCGGACAACCCGCACTGCACCGTCGTCGCCACGGATGTCAGCAAACCCATGCTGGAGCGATTGCACGCCCGACTCGGGGCGTACGCCGACCGGCTGGTGCCCGAACATGCCGACCTCGCCGACCGGACCTGGAGGCGTCGACCGCAGGCGCCGATCGCGGTCGTGTCGATGCTGGCCGTCCATCTGCTCGACGACGCACAGAAGCAGGAGCTCTACCGCGACCTCTTCGAGCTGCTGGCGCCCGGCGGCCGGGTGGTCATGGCCGACCTCGTGGCGCCGGCCGATCAGCAGGGCCGTGCGCTGGCAGCACGAACCTGGGACGCCTGGGTCGCCGAGCACGCAGGCGCGGATGCGCATCGTCGCTTCAGGGAACTGCAGTGGAACCCGTTCGAGTTCCCCGGTCCCGAGCACCAGCCCGCAGCTCTCACCGAGCACCTGCGCTGGCTGGACGAGGCCGGCTTCGGCGACGTCGATGTGTATTGGATGCTCGCCGGACACGCGGTGTTCGGGGGCAGGAAGGGCGCGGTCAGTCCATCGACGCCGTGACCGCGCGCGGCCGGCCCGCGAGGTCGGCGTGGTCGCGGACGTCTGCCCAGCCCGTACGCCGCAGCGCGGCAGGCAGCGAATCGCCTTGTGCATCGGCGTGTTCCATCACCAGCAGTCCACCCGGTCGCAGCAGCTCGTGCGCTCGGGCCGCGACCTCGAGCGGGATCCGCAACCCGTCCTCGCTGCCGCCGTAGAGGGCGATGTCGGGGTCGTGGTCACGGACCTCGGGGTCGATGGGCACCATGCCGACCGGGATGTAGGGCGGGTTGCTGACGACGACGTCGACCTCGCCGACGAGGTCGGGGAACGCCAGCTGCGCTGCACCGCAACGCATCTCGCCGTCGAGGCCGAGTCGCTTGCGGTTGCGGTCGGCCCACGCGTGAGCGAGCTGGTCGAGCTCGACGGCGCGCACGTCGAGGTCGGGGCGCTCGTGCTTGACGGCGAGTGGGATCGCACCCGAACCGGTGCACAGGTCGACGACGAGCGCACCCTCGCCGAGCCCGTCGAGCACCAGGTCGACGAGCATCTCGGTCTCAGGGCGCGGCACGAACACGCCCGGTCCGACCGCCAGCTCGATGCCCCGGAACGCGGCCGTGCCGGTGAGGTGCTGCAGCGGCACCCGGCCGGCCCGCTGCTCGACCATCGATGCGAAGCGGTCCGCAACGGCCGCCGGCGGCGTACGACGCAGGATCATCGCCTGGCGCACGTCGGAACGACTCGTCGACCACGCATGCGCCAGCATCGCGACGGCGTCGGGCTCGGGCGAGGCGACGCCGGCGTCGGTCAGGCATGCAGCGGCCTCGCGCACGAGGCGCGCGGCATGCGTCGAGCCGACGACGTCGTCCACCACGGCCGCCGCCTCAGGAACCATCGGCGACAGCCTGCATCCGGGCGGCCTCGTCGGCCGTGACGGCCGAGTCGACGACCGGCGCGAGGTCGCCGTCGAGCACCGCGTCGAGGTTGTACGCCTTGTAGCCGGTGCGGTGGTCGGCGATGCGGTTCTCGGGGAAGTTGTAGGTGCGGATGCGCTCGGACCGGTCGACCGTGCGGACCTGCGACTTGCGGGCTGCCGACGCCTGCGCCTCGCGCTCGTCGATCTGGATCTGCCGCAGACGAGCCTTGAGCACCCGCAGCGCGGACTCCTTGTTCTGCAGCTGCGACTTCTCGTTCTGGCAGGAGACCACGACACCCGTCGGGAGGTGGGTGATGCGCACGGCCGAGTCGGTGGTGTTGACCGACTGCCCGCCCGGACCCGACGAGCGGTAGACGTCGATCTTGAGGTCGTTCGGACCGATCACGACGTCCTCATCCACGTCTTCGAGCTCAGGCGTGACGAGGACTCCGACCGCCGAGGTGTGGATACGGCCCTGCGACTCGGTGACCGGCACGCGCTGCACGCGATGGACCCCACCCTCGTACTTCAGCCGGGCCCACGGCGCCTCGCCCGGCTCGGGCGTGCCCTTGGCCTTGATCGCGACGCGGACGTCCTTGTAGCCGCCCAGGTCGGACTCGGTCGCATCGACGATGTCGGCCTTCCAGCCGGCACGCTCGGCGAAGCGCAGGTACATCCGGGTGAGGTCGCCGGCGAACAGCGCGGACTCCTCACCGCCCTCACCGGCCTTGACCTCGAGGATCACGTCGCGGTCGTCGTCCTCGTCGCGCGGCAGCAGCAGCCGGCGCAGCTTTTCCTCGGCCGCGGCGAGGGTCTGCTCCAGCGCCGGCACCTCCTCGGCGAACGAGGGGTCCTCGGCCGCGAGCTCACGCGCGGCCTCCAGGTCGTCACGGGCGCCGGTCCAGGCGTGGTACGCCGCCACGGTCGGCGCGAGTGCGGCGTAGCGCTTGTTGAGGCGCCGCAGCGCGGCCGGGTCGGCGTGCACGGCAGGGTCGGCGAGCTGTCGCTCGAGGTCGGCGTGCTCGTCGACGATCGTACGTGCGGACTCCAGCATCAGGACTTCCCTGCCTCAGGCGCGGCCGGCGGCCGCACGTCGTACAGAAACGACAACACCGGCCCTGTCCGAGGGACAGGGCCGGTGTGCGGCGGAGCTACTTGGCAGCCTTCTTGCCGTAGCGCTCCTGGAAGCGAGCAACTCGACCACCCGTGTCGAGGATCTTCTGCTTGCCCGTGTAGAACGGGTGGCACTGGGAGCAGACCTCGACGCTGATGCGGCCGCTCTCGGCAGTGCTCTTGGTGGTGAACGTCGAGCCACAGGTGCAGGTGACCGTGGTCTCGCCGTAGGCGGGGTGAAGGTCCTTCTTCACGGGATTCTCCTAGCTGTTGGGGTGTCTCCGGGTCGTCATCGCGTGAGCGGGACGTGAACCGGTGACCAGCGGGTCAGTCTGCCAGATCGGCAGCACGACAGTCCAAACGAGAACCGTTCCCGCGATATTCCGGCACGGCAACGGCGATCAAGCGTGCTGTCGGGTGCGCATCTAGCGTGCGGGCACATGAGATACGGCTTCGTCGTCCCGTTCGCGTCCGAGACGGAGTTCGTCGAGCTGGCCGAGCTCGGCGAGCGCACCGGGTGGGACGCCGTCCTGTCCTGGGAAGGCGTGTGGCGCCGCGACGCGTGGGTCCAGCTGGCCGCCGCGGCGGTGCGCACCGAGCGCATCCGTCTCGGCACGGTCATCACGCCCGCCGCACGCTACAAGCCGTGGGACCTCGCCTCGCTCGTCTCCTCCGTCGACCAGCTCTCCCGCGGTCGGGTCACCCTCGGTGTCGGGCTCGGAGCGCTCAACTCCAACTGGACGACGTTCGAGGGTGAGGAGTCACGTCGCGTCCGTGCTCGCAAGCTCGACGAGTGCCTCGAGGTGTTCGCCCACCTCACCAGCGGTGAGCCGTTCGCGTACGACGGCGAGCACTACTCCCTCGACCTCACCTCTCCCGTCGAGCCGAGCGGGCCGCCGCCGAGCGTGCAGCGCCCGCACCCACCGGTGTGGGCGGTCGGCGCCTACGTCCCCGGCCGTCGTCGACAGCTCTCGCTGGAGCGCGCCGCGCACTGGCAGGGAGTCTTCCCGGCGTACGCCGGCGGGGCCGAGGGCAGCTCGGGGCTGACCGTGGACAGTCTGCGCACGATCGTCGGCGAGCTGCGCCGCCTGCGCGCCGAGGCGGGCCTGCCGTGGGAGGGTTACGACGTGGTGGTCGAGGGTGACAGCCACGGCGAGTTCGGCGAGGTGCACGGCTCACCGCAGCCGTGGGCCGACGCCGGTGCGACCTGGTGGGTCGAGTCGTGGTGGGACGTCCCCGACACACCGGAGGGCGTCGACGAGCTGCGTCGGCGCGTGGCCGCCGGGCCGCCGCGGCCCTGAGAAACGCCGCTGGCACTCCGGCCGAAAGTAAACAATTACCGCCGAGTCAGTGGCATGGTGAGACCTTGTCAGACCCCTGACACATCCCTCGCGCAGGAGGCACACATGGGTACCCCTCTGTCTCGTCGTCACTTCCTCATCGCCGGCGTCGCGGTCCCGACCGCGGTCGCCGCCGCAGGCACGGCCCGCGCCCAGACCGTCACGGTCGATCAGCACACGACCTTCACCGAGGCCGCGTCGGCGTACGGCGTCCCCGCGTCCGTCCTGGCCGCGGTGTCGTACTCCCAGACCCGGTGGCAGGACCATGACGGCACGCCCAGCGCGTCGCTCGGCTACGGCCCCATGCACCTGATCGACGGTGCAGCGGCGCAGGAGGCCCGCGACCGCGCCGACAAGCCCGGCACCCAGACCGTCGACACCCTCGGCGAGGCCGTCGCCGCGTCGGGTCTGCCTGCCGATCAGGTTCGGACCGACCCGGCCACCAACATCCGCGCCGGCGCCGCGCTGCTCGCAGCGTTGCAGCGCGCAGCCGGACGCCCCACGGGCACCTCGACCGATCCGGCCTCCTGGTACGCCTCGATCGCCACCGGCAGCGGCCTGCCCACCAGCCAGGGACAGCTCGAGTTCGCCGACCACGCCCTCGGCTCGATCCGCGACGGGGCAGCGCTCTCGCTCGCGGACGGCTCCCGCCTGACGCTGCCGGCGCGCACGGTCGCCTCACCCGACGCTCAGCGTGCGCCCCTCGCGCGCCGCGCCTCGCAGGCCGCCGCCCAGCGCAACGTCACCGGCCCGGTCGACGCGCCCGCCGGCCTGGACGTCGAGTGGATCCCGGCGCCGTACGAGCAGTACGGCCCCGGCACCGGCGACTACGGCAACCACGACCTCGCCGACCGCCCCCGCTCCCCCAAGATCACCCACATCGTCATCCACGACACCGAGGGCTACTGGGACGGCGTCCTCAAGCTGGTCCAGGACCCGACGTACGTATCGTGGCAGTACAGCCTGCGCTCCTCCGACGGGCACATCGCCCAGCACCTGGAGCCCAAGGACGTCGGCTGGCACGCCGGCAACTGGTACATCAACGGGCACTCGATCGGTCTCGAGCACGAGGGCTTCGCCGCCCAGGGCGCACCGTGGTACTCCGAGCCGATGTACCGCACCTCGGCCACGCTGGTGCGCTACCTCGCCGACAAGTACGCCATCCCCGTCGACCGCGGCCACATCATCGGCCACGACCAGGTGCCCGGCACCACGACGCCCACGATTCCGGGCATGCACTGGGACCCGGGCCCCTTCTGGGACTGGGAGCACTACTTCGACCTGCTCAAGGCGCCGCTGGCCAAGCACACCAGGTCGCGTGCGGTCCGGGCCGGCGACGTCGTCCGCATCCTGCCGGGCTTCGTCGGCAACAAGCAGCCGGTGACCAGCTGTGAGGCGGGCGACCCGGCGTCGTGCGGCAGCAAGGACACCAACTTCGTGACCCTGCGCGTCAGCCCGGCGGCCGACGCCGCGCTCGTCAACGACATCGGCCTGCACCAGAAGGGCCAGCCGGCCTCGACCGAGGTGTCCGACATCAGCGCCCGCGCCACGGCCGGCACCGAGTTCGTCGTCGCCGAGGTCCAGGGCGACTGGACGGCGATCTGGTACCTCGGGCTCAAGGCCTGGTTCCTCAACCCGGCCTCCCGGCCGACCGCGTACGCCGTCACCACCGGTGTGCAGGTGGCTCGCCCCAAGGCAGGGAAGGCCACCATCCCGGTCTACGGGCGCTGCTACCCCGAGGCCTCGGCGTACGCCGACCCGGCCGACGTGCAGGCGGTCAGCCCGCTGATCTACACGATCCCGGCGGGCCAGGCGTACTACGTCATGGACGCCGCGCCGCCCACCGACTACTACAAGGCCAAGACGTTCTCGCTCGACACCCCGAACGACCACATCGACATCGTCGGCCAGGACAAGTACGTCCAGATCAGCCTCGGCCACCGGATCGCGTTCGTCCGCGCGGCGGACGTCGACCTGGCCTGACCGCGCCTGAGCCGGGTCCGCCGGCCCAGACAACACACCCGACGGGCGGCACGTCTCCAGCACGTGCCGCCCGTCGTCGTGCCCACCCTGCGAGCGACCGCAGTCCCCTGTGCGAGGGAGGCTCCCGGGGTGGACCGCGTCATACCGTCGAGCATGACCCGCTCACCAGCCCGCACACCGTGGACCGCCGTCAGCCTGGGCGTCATCGGTGCCGCACACCTCGCCCTCACCGTCCACAAGTACCGCGACCAGGTCCACGAGATCGTCCGGGAGGGCGTGCTCGACCGCGTCGAGCGGACCTCCGACGGTACGACGGTCGGCGCTCGCCCTGAAGCCTTCTGGTTCGCGACCTGCGGGATCGCCACGCTCGCCCTCGCCGGACTCACCGGTGCCGCCGAGCGCTCACCGGCCGGGCCACCGCGTGCCCTTGCGCCCATGCTGGCCGGCCTGGCCACCTGGGGCGTCGCGCTCATGCCCCGCTCGGGCTTCTGGTCGTTCTACGGCGCCGCCGCGCTCGCCCACCGCGCCCGACGCTGACGCGTCGGCTCCGCGGGACTCAGGAGCGGTTGCCGCACACGACGAAGGCGGGGCTCCCCGAAGGGAACCCCGCCACACGTCGTACGAGTTGTGCTCAGTCCTCGTCGTCGAGCTTGATCGAGGACGTCTGCTGCACCTGCATCAGGAACTCGACGTTGCTCTTGGTCTTCTTCAGCCGGTCGAGCAGCAGCTCGATGCCCTGCTGCGAGTCCAGTGCAGCAAGCACCCGGCGCAGCTTCCACATGATCTTCAGCTCGTCGGCAGCAAGGAGGATCTCCTCACGGCGCGTGCTCGACTGGTTGACGTCGACCGCCGGGAAGATGCGGCGCTCGGCGAGCTGACGCGACAGGCGCAGCTCCCAGTTGCCGGTGCCCTTGAACTCCTCGAAGATGACCTCGTCCATCTTGGAGCCGGAGTCGATCAGCGCCGTCGCGAGGATGGTGAGCGAGCCACCGTTCTCGATGTTGCGCGCAGCGCCGAAGAACTTCTTCGGCGGGTAGAGCGCAGCGCTGTCGACACCACCGGACATGATGCGACCGCTGGCCGGAGCCGCCAGGTTGTAGGCGCGGCCCAGGCGGGTGATGCCGTCGAGCAGCACGACAACGTCGTGGCCCATCTCGACCAGGCGCTTGGCCCGCTCGATGGCCAGCTCGGCGACCTCGGTGTGGTCGGAGGCCGGACGGTCGAACGTCGAGGCGATGACCTCACCCTTGACTGAGCGCTGGAAGTCGGTGACCTCCTCAGGACGCTCGTCCACGAGGACGACCATCAGGTGGCACTCGGGGTTGTTGGCCGTGATCGCGTTGGCGATCGACTGCATCACCAGCGTCTTGCCGGCCTTGGCCGGGGCGACGATCAGACCACGCTGGCCCTTGCCGATCGGGGCGACCAGGTCGATCACGCGGTTGGTGATGTTCTTCTGGTCGTCCTCGAGGCGCAGGCGCTCCTGCGGGTACAGCGGCGTCAGCTTGGAGAACTCCTGACGCTGGGCCGCCTCGTCGGGCGTCTGGCCGTTGACGGTGTCGACGCGCACGAGCGCGTTGAACTTCTGGCGCGCCGGCGGCTGCTCACCCTCACGCAGCGCCTTGATGGCACCGGTGATGGCGTCGCCCTTGCGCATGCCGTTCTTCTTGACCATGCCGAGCGGCACGTACACGTCGTTGCTGCCCGCGAGGTAGCCGCTGGTGCGTACGAACGCGTAGTTGTCGAGCACGTCGAGGATGCCGGCCACCGGCACGAGGACGTCGTCCTCGCGCACCTGGGTGTCGATGTCGCCGAAGTCCTCGCCACGACCGCGGCCGCGCTTGCGGTCACGGCCACGCTGACGACGACGGCCACGACGCTCGTTGTCATCGTCGCGGTTGCCGCCGCGGTTCTGGTTCTGGTTGTTGTTGCCCTGGCGGTTGCCGCCGTCACGGTTGCCGCCGTCACGGTTGCCGCCGTCGTTCTTGCGGTTGTCGCGGTTGCCGCCCTGGCGGTCGCCACCGTCGCGGGCCTCACCCTGACGGTTGTCGTCGCGCTGGTCGCGGTTGCCCCGACCCTCGCGGTCGCCGACCTGACGGTTGTTGTCGCGGCCGTCACGGTTGCCCTGCTGACGAGCGTCGCCGCCCTGAGCCTGGTCACCCTGCGACGTGTCGCTCTGAGCCTTGTCGTCGCGGCCCCCGTCACGCGGCGCACGGGTGTCGCCCTGGCGCTTGTCGCGGCGGTTGTCCGCACCCTCGCCGCGACGGTCCGGGCGACCGCCCTCACGCGCCTGCGCACCGCCGTCGCCGGAGCTCGCGGTCTCCTCGGACTTCGGGGCTGCGTCTGCGGTCTTCGGGCCCGATGCGGCGTCCGGCGCCGCGCCGGTGGTGTCGCGCGCCGGCGCCTCTACGGCCGGGGCAGCGGCGGGCTGCGCCGTCGCGCTGGTGGCGCGGCGGGGCGTACGACGCGCGGCGGGCTCGGCGGCCGGCTGGCCACCCCCGCTACGACCGGTGCCGATGGCGGCAACCAGGTCGCTCTTGCGCATCTTGGAGGTGCCCTTGATGCCCATGCTCGAGGCGAGCTGCTTGAGCTCGTCGAGCTTGAGGGCGCTGAGGCCACCTCGGGGAGTCGAGCCGCCAGTAGATGGCGCAGCGACCTCGGTGGTGTCTGTCACGAAGGATCCTTCCCCCTCGTCATGACCCGGTCTGTCGCCGGGGTTTGGGGTGTTCACCAGCCAGGGTCAGATCCTGGCTACGTCCTCGCGGCCGCACAGCCGTCACTTGACAGCGTCACACGCTCGTGAGGAGAAGGTCGCACCGATCCGGGATCGGGTCCTGCTGATCCGGGACGCCCGAGGGCAACGCCCATGGGCTGGTGGTGCACCACACAATCTACACCCCGCTACCGCGGTCGTGCTAAACGACCCGAACTCCCGTGGCAGAAATCTGCGGTTGCAGCACGTTCCAGCCGGCGTGCTCGCGCGCCGTCGCTGCCACGGCGTCGGCCGTCGAGACGGTGGCGAGCACCAGCACCGACGGGCCGGCACCGGACACCACGGCGGCGTGACCGGCACGTCGTAGCCGGTCGACCATGGCCATCGTCACGGGGTAGGCGATCCGTCGCTGCTCCTGGTGCAGCCAGTCACGGGTGGCCGGCAGCAGCAGGGCCGGGTCGTGGGTCAACGCGTGGGTCAGCAGCGCGGCGCGACCCGCGTTGCGCGCGGCGTCGGCGTGCCCGATCTCGGGCGGCAGCGCGGCGCGCGCCTCGTGCGTGGCGAGCCGGTCCTCGGGCACGAGCACCACGGGCCGCAGGTCCGCGTGGACCGTGAGCGCCGTCGTACGCCACCGGTCGGGCTGGACGTCGTCTGCCCAAGAGACGGTGAGGCCGCCGTAGACACTGGCCGAGGCGTTGTCGGGGTGGCCCTCGAGCGTGCTGGCGACGTCGTTGACCTGCGCAAGGCCCTCCGGCGCGCCGAGGTCGACGCCCGCGAGCGCCGCCGCCACCGACGCACCCGCGACGATCGCCGACGCGGACGAACCCAGACCGCGGGAGTGCGGGATCGCCCCGCGACACGTCAGCTCCAGCCCACGAGGCGGTTCGACGCCGAGGTGCTGCCAGGCCGCGACCATCGCCCGATGGACCAGGTGGGTCTCGTCGCGCGGCACCTCGTCGGCGCCCTCACCCTCCGAGCGCACCACGAGGGTGTCGCCCCGGACGACGGCGCTGACCTCGTCGCGGACGTCGAGTGCCAGGCCCACGGAGTCGAACCCCGGGCCGAGGTTGGCCGAGCTGGCCGGCACGGTGACCGTGACGGCGGCGCCGGGCTGCACGGCCCGCGCCACTGCTCAGCCCTCCAGGCCGAGCGCGGTGGCTGCCGTGACGGCGTCGACCGGCACCCGGGTGGGCTCCACGTCGCTGCCGTCGGCGTTCTTGAGGGCCCACGACGGGTCCTTCAGACCGTGCCCGGTGACCGTGCACACGATGCGCGCACCGGCCGGCACCTCGCCCCGCTCGTGCATCTTGAGCAGGCCCGCCACGCTGGACGCCGAGGCAGGCTCGACGAAGATGCCCTCGGTGCTCGACAGCAGCCGGTGAGCGCGCAGGATCTCCTCGTCGGTCACCGCGTCGATGACTCCACCGGACTCGTCACGGGCGGCCTCGGCCTGCTCCCACGACGCCGGGTTGCCGATGCGGATCGCGGTGGCGATGGTGTCGGGCTCGTCGACCGGGTGGCCCAGGACGATGGGGGCCGCGCCCGCAGCCTGGAAGCCCCACATGCGCGGGGTCCTGGTGGCCAGTGCGGTGAGATCGCCTGGTGCGTCGAGGGATTCGCGGTATCCCTTCCAGTACGCCGTGATGTTGCCGGCGTTGCCGACGGGCAGGCAGTGGATGTCGGGAGCGTCACCGAGCGCTTCGGCGATCTCGAACGACGCGGTCTTCTGACCCTCGATGCGGGCCGGGTTGACCGAGTTGACCAGCTCGACGGGGTAGGCCTCGGCGAGCTTGCGCGCAAGCGTGAGGCAGTCGTCGAAGTTGCCGTCGACCTGCAGCAGCGTGGCGCCGTGGGCGATCGCCTGGCTGAGCTTGCCCATCGCGATCTTGCCCTCGGGCACGAGCACGCCACAGGTCATGCCGGCCTTGGTGGCGTACGCCGCCGCGGACGCGCTCGTGTTGCCGGTCGATGCGCAGATGACGGCCTTCGCACCCTGCTTGGCGGCCACCGAGATCGCGGCCGTCATGCCACGGTCCTTGAAAGAGCCGGTCGGGTTGAGGCCTTCGTACTTGATGTGCACCTCGGCGCCGACCCGCTCACTGAGCTGCTCGGCGTGGATGAGCGGCGTGCCACCCTCACCCAGGGTCACGACCGGCGCACCCGCGAGGAGCGGCATGCGGTCGGCGTACTCGTTGATCACTCCGCGCCACTGGTGCGCCATCTCAGATCCCCTCCATGCGCAGCACGGAGGTCACCGTGCTGACGTCGTCGAGCAGCCGCAGCTGGTCGACGGTCCGAGCCAGAGCCGCGTCGGTCGCGGCGTGCGTGGCAATGGTCAGCGTGGCCAGGCCGTCGTCGCTGCGACGAACTCCCTGACGCATGCTCTCGATCGAAACACCTTGTCCTGCAAAGACATTCGTCACATGTGCGAGCACACCCGGGCGGTCAGGGACCTCGATGCGGATGGCGTAGCGCGTCGTCGCCTGCGACAGCGGGAGGATCGGCAGATCGGCGTACGCCGACTCGCCCGGCCCACGACTGCCCGTCACCTTGTGGCGTGCCGCCTGGACCAGGTCGCCGAGCACCGCGGACGCGGTCGGGTCGCCGCCCGCGCCCTGGCCGTAGAACATGACCTCACCGGCGAGCGCGCTCTCGATGAACACCGCGTTGAACGCGTCGTGCACGGACGCCAGCGGATGGGAGCGCGGCACCAGCGTCGGGTGCACGCGCACGCTCAGGCTCTGGTCGCCGCGACCGTTGCGTACGCGCTCACAGATCGCGAGCAGCTTGACGACACAACCCATCTTGCGCGCGGCGCGGATGTCGTCGGCCGTGATCGACATGATGCCCTCGCAGCTCACGTCGAGCGCCGCCACTCGGGTGTGGAACGCGAGCGAGGCCAGGATCGCTGCCTTGGCCCGCGCGTCGTAGCCCTCGACGTCGGCGGTGGGGTCGGCCTCGGCGTAACCCAGCTCTTGAGCCTCGGCGAGCACGTCGTCGAGCGCCTCACCGGTGCGGTCCATCTTGTCGAGGATGAAGTTGGTGGTGCCGTTGACGATGCCCATGATGCGCTCGACGGAGTCGCCGGCCAGCGACACCTGCAGCGGACGCAGCAGCGGGATCGCGCCGGCGACCGAGGCCTCGTAGTAGAGGTCGACGCCGTGCTCGGCGGCGGTTTCGTACAGACGCGGGCCGTCCTCGCCGAGCAGCGCCTTGTTGGCCGTGACGACGCTGGCGCCGTGCTCCATGGCGGTGAGCAGCAGGCTGCGGGCCGGCTCGATGCCACCCATCAGCTCGACGACGACATCGGCGTCGCGGACGAGCGCCTCGGCGTCGGTCGTGAACACCGAGGGGTCCAGACCCGACTCGGGTCGCGGCTTGCTCGTGTCGCGGACGGCCACCCCGGTGATCTCGACGGGTCGCTCGACCCGCGAGGCGAACTCGTCGGCGTGGTCGACCAGGCGGCGGGCGACGGCAGTGCCGACGGTGCCGCAGCCGAGCAGCGCGATGCGCAGTGCGTCGTTCGACATGGTCACTCCCCTTCCAGTGCGAGCAGGTCGTCGATGGTCTCGCGGCGCACGATCACCCGCGACGCACCATCGCGCACAGCCACCACCGGCGGCCTGGGCACGTGGTTGTACTGGCTCGCGAGGCTGCGGCAGTACGCACCCGTGGCGGGGACGGCGATGAGGTCGCCGGCTCGTACGTCGCCGGGCAGCTGCACGTCACGGACGACGATGTCGCCGCTCTCGCAGTGCTTGCCGACGACCCGGGCCGGGACGGGCTCGGCCGCACTGGTGCGACCGGCCACCACGCAGGTGTAGTCAGCGGCGTAGAGCGCCGGACGGGCGTTGTCGCTCATACCGCCGTCGACCGCGACGTAGGTGCGGACGAGGTCGTCGGTGGCCTGCACCGGCTTGACCGTGCCGACCTCGTAGACCGTCACACCTCCCGGGCCGACCACCGAACGACCGGGCTCGACCGAGACGTGCGGCACCGGCACGCCCTGCTCACGGCAGGCGGCCTGGACGATGTCGGCGAGCTGGCCGGCGAGGTCGTCCGGCGCGAGCGGCTGGTCGTCAGCGACATAGGCGATGCCGAACCCGCCGCCCAGGTCGAGCTCGGGCAGGGTGATGCCGTGCTCGCGCGCGACCTCGAGCTGCAGGGCGATGAGTCGCGTCGCGGCGACGCGGAAGCCGTCGGACTCGAAGATCTGACTGCCGATGTGCGAGTGAAAACCGAGCAACCGCAACGCATCTGGGTGCTCGAGCACCGCCGTGACCGCTTCGGCGACCTGACCGCCGCTGAGGCTGAACCCGAACTTCTGGTCTTCGTGCGCCGTCGCGATGAACTCGTGGGTGTGGGCCTCGACGCCCGCCTTGACCCGGATCATGACCGGCTGCACGACGCCACGCGCGCGGGCGGCCGCGGCGACCCGGTCGACCTCCTCGAACGAGTCGACGATGATGCGGCCCACGCCGTGCTCGACGGCGGCCTCGATCTCGGCCACCGACTTGTTGTTGCCGTGCATGCCGATCTGCGGACCGGGCACACCGGCACGCTGGGCGATCGCGAGCTCACCGCCGGTGCACACGTCGACGCGCAGCCCCTCCTCGGTCACCCAGCGCGCGACAGCGGTGCTCAGGAAGGCCTTGCCGGCGTAGTAGACGTCCGCACGCGTGCCGATCCGTTCGAACGCCGAGGCGAACGCGTCGCGGAACGCGGCCGCGCGCCGGCGTACGTCGGCCTCGTCGAGCAGGTAGACGGGCGTGCCGTGCTCGGCCACGAGATCACGGACGTCGGCGCCACCGATCTCGACGGCGCCGTCGGGAGTTCGCGTCGCGGATCCGGGCCAGACATGGGCGTGCAACGCATTGGCGTCGGGCGAGGTCACGCGAACTCCTTCAGATCTGCGCAGGGGCCGGGATCCCGGCTGTGTCGAGGCCGGACGCCAGAACGATACGTGCCGCGTGGGCGGCCCGGGGCGGCGTCCACGTGACGGGCGTCGGCTCCGTCGGCCGGGCCGCGAGCACCGCGGCCGCGAGCGCCTCAAGGTGCAGCACGAACGGGCGGGTGCGACCCGTGCGTGCGCCGTCGCGGAGCACCATCGGCGTCGCCAGCACGGCGGTGGCCACCCTGCCGTCGGCGCCGGCTCTCCCCCGCGCCAGCCGGTCGTGCGCCAGCAGCACCGCGAACACCGGGTCGTCGAGCGTGCGCGACCCGAGCCGGTCGAACGGCACGTCGATGCGGGTGCCGTCGGACGAACGCGCCCGGGCCCACCGCGCACTCGCGTCACCCGCGTGCGCGGCGAGGTCGGCGTACGACCTGGGCCGGCCGTCGCGGGTCAGCCACAGGTCTGCGTCGGGTCGCCACTGCTGTGCGAACTGTCGGCGCAGGCCGTCGAGCGCCTCGGCGGGCAGCGGTGCGTCGAGGGCGGCGTCGACGTCGCCGAGCCTGAGGCTGAGGACGTCGTCGACGACGGTCACGGCGGGGTCGTGCTCAACAGCCCGTCGGGCCCTGCTGACCGCGGCGACATCACGGGCGTGATCGCGCAGGGCGGTCGTGCGCCACACCGTCGGGTCGTCAGGCGCTGCGGGCCGCAGCCGAACGGATGCGCCGAGCGCCGACGACAGCGCCTGGCCGAGCTCGTCCGGGGTCACAGGTCGTGAGTGTAGAAGCGGTGGTCAGCACCGACTCCGTCCTCCTGTAGTCTTTCTCCTCGCGTCGGCATGGCTGGCGCACGCCCCCTTAGCTCAGGGGATAGAGCACCGCCCTCCGGAGGCGGGAGCGCAGGTTCGAATCCTGCAGGGGGCACCGAACCGGAGCCTGCGACGGCCGGTGACCGCTGCAGGATGACGGGAGCCACCGGGACGAAGTGAGGTGGCGGCTCCTGCAGGGGGCACCGAACCGGAGCCTGCGACGGTCGGTGCCCCCTGCAGGAGCCTGACCCAGAGGTCCATCGATCTGCAACGCAGGCCGATGGACCTCTTCTGCTTCGCGGGTCCGGCCCGAGTGCCGCGTCAAGGCCGTGCCAGCGCCGGCCCCGCATTGCGCCAAGGGATGACAGGCGGCGTTGACCGGGTGTCCACGTGTCGAGACGGTGGGTCGACCCCAACCCCTTCGCGAGGAGCTCACCCGTGCCGTCCCGTCGTACCACCAGCCGTCTCGCAGCCGTCGCCGTCCTCGGAGCAGCGGGTGCGATCGCACCACTCAGCAGCTCCCAGGCGGCCGAGCCCTCAGCGCCGACGTCAGCTCAGCCGCAGACGGTCCAGCGCCTGCAGGCCGCCGGACTCGCGTCGACCATCAAGCTCGACAACTGCTCGGGCAGCCTCGTGCGCTACCCGACGTCGACGGACACCGACAAGGCGATGCTGCTCACCAACGGGCACTGCTACGAGGGCGGATTCCTTTCTGCCGGAGAGGTTCTCGTCAACAAGGCCAGCTCACGCAGTGGGCAGCTGCTCGACGACGCGGGCAGCTCGATCGGCACCGTCCAGGCCACCAAGGTGCTCTACGCGACGATGATCGGCAACGACGTCGCGCTGTACGAGCTCACCGACACCTACGCCGACATCGCCTCCTCGACGGGCGCCAAGGCGCTGACGATCTCCGACAGCAAGCCGGCCGACCAGAGCGCGATCTCGATCCCGTCGTCGTACTGGGGCAAGACGTACTCCTGCTCGATCAACGGGTTCGTCGGCGAGCTGCGCGAGGGCGACTGGACCTGGCACGACTCGATCCGCTACGCCTTCCCCAACCCCGACTGCGAGACGATCCACGGCACGTCCGGCTCGCCGATCGTCGACAACACCTCGCTGGAGGTGGTCGGCATCAACAACACCGGCAACGACGACGGCCAGCAGTGCACGGTCAACAACCCGTGCGAGGTCAACGAGGACGGCACGACGACCGCGACCCAGGGCCAGAACTACGGGCAGCAGACGTACTGGTTCACGACCTGCCTCACCGACAACGCCATCGACCTGTCCAAGGACGGCTGCCTGCTGACCAAGCCCGCGACCGCCACCAAGCCGCACGGCCCCAAGAAGCCGCACTGACCCATCCGCTGAGGCCGGCCGATCCCGTACGGGGCGGCCGGCCTCTCGCATGCCCGTCGCCCGTTCTCGGCACTTCTGGTTGACATGACCAGAAGGGGTGTTAGTGTCATGGACACCTTAAGTAGCAGAGAGGAGGAGCCCGTGGGCCGACAGCACGCCCAGCGCGTCGATCTGGCCGTCTCGACGGTGATCTTCGCGCTGCGCCCCAGCCCCGAGACCGGCCGCATGACGCTGTGGCTGCCGCTTGTCCGGCGCATCCGTGAGCCGTACGAAGGCCGCTGGGCTCTCCCCGGCGGCTGGCTGGCCGCCGACCAGGACCTCGAGACCTCGGCGCGCCGCACGCTCGTGCGCACCACCGGGCTCACGCCCCGCTACCTCGAGCAGCTGTACGCCTTCGGCGGGCTCGACCGCTCGGCCGACGACCCGACGCGCGTGGTGTCGATCGTCTACTGGGCGCTGGTGCACCCCGACGAGGCCGCCCAGGCGATCGACAGCGACAACGTCGAGTGGTTCGCGGCCGACGACCTCTCCGAGCTGGCCTTCGACCACCGCACGATCGTCGACTACGCCGTCTGGCGGCTGCGCACCAAGATGGAGTACTCCCGCATCGCGCACGGCTTCCTCGGCGAGACGTTCACCCTCGCCCAGCTGCGCCAGGTGCACGAGGCCGTGCGCGGCTGCTCGCTCGACCCGGCCAACTTCCGCCGCCAGATCCTCGCGTCCGACGCGATCGAGGACACCGGGCAGCGCCTCACCGGCACGAGCCACCGACCTCCCCGCCTCTACCGCTACAACACCGCAGTACAGCTGGCCGACCACGGTCCGCTGACGCCTTCGCAGGAGTCCAAGGAGCAGGCATGACGTCCGTCGATGTCGCCATCACCACCCGTCCCAGCGCCACCTGTGACGCCGACCTGGCCAAGGGCCCGTGGGAGTTCGACCTCTCCCCCGGCTACGGTCCCGGCGCCTCCGAGGACGACGTCATCCCCGACCCGGTGACGCGTCCCGGCCAGCTGCCGACGGCGTACCAGCGCATGAGCGAGGACGAGCTGCACGAGCGAATCCGCAATACCAAGAAGGCTCTTGGCGACAAGCTCGTCATCCTCGGGCACTTCTACCAGCGCGACGAGGTCGTCCAGTACGCCGACTTCGTGGGCGACTCCTTCCAGCTCGCCAACGCGGCGCTCACCAAGCCCGACGCCGAGACGATCGTCTTCTGCGGCGTGCACTTCATGGCCGAGACGGCTGACATCCTGGCGCGCCCGGAGCAGCGCGTGATCCTGCCCAACCTGGCCGCCGGCTGCTCGATGGCCGACATGGCCGACGAGGACTCCGTCGAGTCGGCCTGGGAAGACCTGATGGAGCTCTACGGCGACGAGCCCGACGCCGACGGCCGCCAGCCCGTCATCCCTGTCACCTACATGAACTCCTCGGCCGCGCTCAAGGCGTTCTGCGGCCGGCACGGCGGCATCGTGTGCACCTCGTCCAACGCCTCGACGGTGCTGGAGTGGGCGTTCGAGCGCGGGCAGCGCGTGCTGTTCTTCCCCGACCAGCACCTCGGCCGCAACACCGCCAAGGCCATGGGCATCGGCCTCGACCAGATGCCCATGTGGAACCCCCGCAAGCCGCTCGGCGGCAACACCGAGGAAGTCCTACGAGACGCGAAAGTCCTTCTGTGGCACGGGTTCTGCTCGGTGCACAAGCGATTCACCGTGGACCAGATCGAGCAGGCACGAGCCGAGCACCCCGGCGTGCGCGTCATCGTCCACCCCGAGTGCCCGATGCCCGTCGTCGACGCCGCTGACGAGTCCGGCTCGACCGACTACATCCGCAAGGCGATCGAGGGCGGCCGGCCCGGCGACGTGTTCGCGATCGGCACCGAGATCAACATGGTCAACCGGCTGCAGGCCGAGCACCCCGAGATGACGATCTTCTGCCTCGACCCGGTCATCTGCCCGTGCTCGACGATGTACCGCATCCACCCCGGCTACCTCGCCTGGACCCTCGACGGGCTCCTCGAGGGCGAGGTCCGCAACCAGATCGTCGTCGCCGACGACGTCGCCACGGACGCCAAGGTCGCGCTGGAGCGGATGCTCGCGGCGCTGCCGGCGGGCACCAAGTAGGAGATCGCCATGAGCTCGATCATCGTCATCGGCAGCGGCGTCGCCGGCATGACCGCCGCCCTCGAGGCATCCGCGCGGCACGACGTCACGCTCATCACCAAGGCCGACCTCGACGAGAGCAACACGAGGTACGCCCAGGGTGGGGTGGCCGTCGTGTCGACACCTGACGACAGCGTCGCGAGCCATGTGCACGACACGCTCGTCGCCGGGGCCGGCCTGAGCGACGTCGACACGGTGCAGGCGTTGTGCGCCGGCGGTCCCGACGCCGTGCAGCGGCTGATCGACCGCGGCGTGCAGTTCGACCGCGGACCCGACGGAGAGCTCGCGCACGGACTCGAGGCCGCTCACGCGCACGCGCGCATCCTGCACGCAGGTGGCGACGCCACCGGGGCCGCGATCGCGTACGCACTCATCGACCGGGTGCGCGACAGCGGCGTGCGAGTCCTGAGCGATACCACCGTGATTCGCCTGATCGTCACTGACACACGCGTGACCGGCGTCCAGCTGCTCGGTGGCGAGTCACTCACGGCCGACGCGGTCATCCTCGCGACGGGCGGCGCGGGCCAGCTGTTCCCGTTCACCACCAACCCCGAGGTCGCCACGGGCGACGGCGTCGCGCTCGCCCTGCGCGCCGGTGCCGTGGCGTCCGACCTCGAGCTCTACCAGTTCCATCCGACCTCGCTCGAGTCGGCCGACTCGTTCCTCATCTCCGAGGCGGTCCGAGGCGAGGGCGCCGTGCTCGTCGACGCCGACGGGCACCGGTTCATGACCGACGTGCACCCCGACGCCGAGCTCGCGCCACGCGACGTGGTGGCTCGCGGCATCGCGGCGCAGATGGCACGGCAGCCGGGCACGCCCGTACGCCTCGACGCCACAGCACTCGGTGCCGACTTCCTCGCGAAGAGGTTCCCGACGATCGACTCTGCTTGTCGCACAAGGGGATTCGAGTGGGGCACCACACCGATCCCGGTCACGCCGGCCGCGCACTACTACATGGGCGGCGTGCGCACCGACTCGTGGGGCCGCACCAGCCTGCCCGGCCTGTACGCCGTCGGCGAGGTCGCGTGCAACGGCCTGCACGGCGCCAACCGACTCGCGTCCAACTCACTGCTCGAGGGCGCGGTCTACGGCATCCGCTGCGTGCAGGCGATCGACGCCGAGCAGCCCGACGCTCCCGACCCGTCGTGGCCCGAGCCCGTCGAGGTCGACCTGTCCGACCTGCCGGACAGCACGTCGTTCACCCGCGACGACCTCCAACGGCTGATGTGGGACTCCGCAGGCCTCGTCCGCGACGAGGCCGGACTCACGGCCGCGCTGACGACGCTGCGGTCGTGGAGCACGCCCGAGGTCACCGATGCCAAGTCGGCGGAGGACGCCAATCTCCTGCTGCTGGCGCGCGCCGTCGTCGTGGGCGCCCTCGCACGGCGCGAGTCCCGCGGCGGGCACTACCGCAGCGACATCCCCGAGTCGATCGACCCGGCGGTTCACTCCAGCGTGAAGGTGGCACACGATGCTTGAGCGTCGACAGATCCAGCGCGTGGTCGAGATGGCGCTCGACGAGGACGCACCATCCGGCGACCTCACCTCCGAGGCGTTCATCCCCGAGTCAGCCTCTGCCACAGCCGATCTCGTCGCTCGCGAGCCGGGCGTGATGGCCGGTGGCGAGGTGTTCGAGGTGGCGATGACGGCGTACGACCCGTCCGTCGAGGTCGAGCTGCTCATCGCTGACGGCGACCGGTTCGAGGCCCGTGACGTGCTGGCCCGTGTGTCCGGTCCGGCCCGGGCGGTGCTGCGCTGCGAGCGCATCGCCCTCAACCTCGTGCAGCGGATGTCGGCGATCGCGACCCAGACCGCGGCGTACGTCGCGGCGGTCGAGGGCACGTCCGCCCGGGTCGTCGACACCCGCAAGACGACTCCGGGTCTGCGCGCTCTCGAGCGCCATGCCGTGCGCTGCGGAGGCGGCCACAACCACCGGTTCTCGCTGTCGGACGCGGTCATGGCCAAGGACAACCATGTCGCACTGCTGCCCGACCTCACAGAGGCGATCCGGCGTGCGCGCGCCACGCTCCCCCACACCACGCACATCGAGGTCGAGGTCGATCGTCTCGACCAGATCGAGCCTGTGCTCGCCGGCGGCGTCGACACGATCCTGCTCGACAACTTCTCGTTGGCCGACCTGCGCACGGGCGTCGAACAGGTCGGCGACCGGGCGGTCGTCGAGGCCAGCGGCGGCGTCACCCTCGACACGATCGGCGACATCGCGCGTACGGGAGTCGACGTCATCTCGGTCGGAGCGCTGACCCACTCCGTGCGCGCCCTCGACCTCGGCCTGGACGTGAAGGTCTCATGACCTATCTCGACCACGCCGCGACGTCGCCACCACGACGCGACGTGCTCGAAGCCGTAATCCCTTATCTGACAACCGATTTCGGCAATCCAGCGAGTCAGCACGAAGCCGGCCAGTCGGCGCGACGCGCGCTCGACGACGCCCGGTCGAAGGTCGCCCGACGCCTCGGCGCACGCCCCTCCGAGATCGTGTTCACCTCAGGTGGCACGGAAGCCGACAACACCGCGATCAAGGGCATCGCTCTGGCCGATCCTCGTGGGCGCCACGTCATCGTGTCGGCGATCGACCACCCCGCCGTGCTGGAGTCGGCGGCTTGGCTCGAGCGCCTCGGGTACGACGTGACGCACCTGCCGGTCGACGGCGACGGTCTGGTGTCGGTCGAGTCCTTGCAAGGCGCCCTGCGCACCGACACCACGCTCGTCAGCATCCAGTACGCCAACAACGAGGTCGGGACGATCCAACCGATCGCCGAGCTGTCCGCGGTCACCCGCGCGGCCGGCGTACCCCTGCACACCGACGCGGTCCAGGCGGCCGGCTGGCTCGACCTCGACGTCGACCGCCTCGGCGTCCAGGCGATGAGTCTGTCGGGCCACAAGCTCGGTGCGCCGAAGGGCGTGGGTGTGCTCTACGTACGACGCCGCACCCCGATCGAGCCACTCATCCACGGGGGTGGCCAGGAGCACGGGCTGCGCTCCGGCACCACCGACGTTGCCTCCGCTGTCGGACTCGCCGCGGCGCTCGACCTGACCACACCCCCGGGGTCCGTCGCCGAGACGGCGCGCAAGCGCGACGTGCTCATCGACACGGTGCTCGCCCGAGTGCCCGGTGCCCGGCTCACCGGTCACCGCACGCAGCGGCTGCCCGGGCACGCGTCGTTCGTGCTCTCGGGCGTGAGCGGTGAGTCGGTGCTGCTGCAGCTGCAGGAGCGCGGCTCGATGTGCTCCAGCGGCTCGGCGTGCGCAGCCGGCAGCGACGAGGCCTCGCCCGTGCTGACAGCGATGGGCTACGACGCGCCGCTCGCGCAGACCGCCGTGCGCCTGACGTTCGACGAGCGCACGCCCGAGGCCGACCTCGTCGAGGTGGCCGACCAGATCGAGCAGGCGGTCGCCGCGGTCCGCCGCCTCGCCCCCTGACCCGCCCACGAATCTCGACTACCCGGCACTCGATGCACTGCCGAACAGACAGCTTTCGCCGCACCCCGTACGAATCTCGACTACCCGGCACTCCATGCACTGCCGAACAGACGAGATTCGGCCCGGCGTGGTCAGCCGGAGTTGCGCAGGGCGGTCGCCAGCCCGTTCATGGTCAGCAGGATGCCGCGGCGCAGCTGCTCGCTCTCGTCGCCGCTGCGGTAGCGGTGCAGCAGCTCGACCTGCAGGTGGTTGAGCGGCTCGAGGTAGGGGAACCGGTTGAACACCGACCGCTTCAGGGCCGCGTTGTCCCACAGCAGGTCGTCGCGACCCGTGACCTCCTGCACCATCCGCACCGTGCGCTCGTGCTCGTCGACGATCTTGCCGAACACCCGCTCGCGCAGCGCCTCGTCCGGGACCAGGCGCGAATACCGTTCTGCGATACCGAGATCCGACTTCGCCATGACCTGGGCGAGGTTGGAGATGACGGTCTGGAAGAACGGCCAGCGCTCGTAATAACCACGCAGCGTCTTGAGCCGGTCAGCGTCACCACCGACCCACTGCTCCAGGGCCGATCCGGTGCCGTACCAGCCCGGAAGCATCACCCGCGAGAGCGACCAGCTCATCACCCACGGAATGGCGCGCAGGTCGGAGATCTGCTCGGTCGGCTTGCGCGACGCCGGCCGTGAGCCGATGTTGAGCGCGCCGATCTCGGCGACCGGCGTCGAGGTCTTGAAGTACTCGACGAACCCGTCGGTGCGGTGCACGAGGTCGGCGTACGCCTCACGCGCGAGGGCCGCAAGATCGTCGAGGTGCTCGTACGCCGCGTCGGACTGCTCACCGAGCCGCTCGGTGTCCAGCAGCGAGGCCTCCAACGTCGCCGACACGAGGGCCTCGAGGTTGCGCGTCGCGAGCCGCGGCTCGGCGTACTTGGCCGCGATGATCTCGCCCTGCTCGGTGAGCCGCAGCGATCCGCGTACGGCGCCGGGCGGCTGGGCGAGGATCGCCTCGTAGCTCGGGCCGCCACCACGACCGACCGTGCCACCGCGGCCGTGGAACAGCCGCAGCCGGATGTCGTGCTCGCGTGCCACCTCGACCAGGTCGAGCTCGGCGCGGTAGAGCGCCCAGTTGGCGGCGAGATAGCCACCGTCCTTGTTGCTGTCGCTGTAGCCGAGCATGACCTCCTGCAGGCGGCCCTTGCTGTCGACGAGCGCGCGGTAGACCGGCACCGCGAGCGCCGCACGCAGTGTCGTCGCCGACACCTGGAGGTCCTCGATGGTCTCGAACAGCGGCACGACGTTGACCGGGCACGTGCCGGCGACCGGGTCGAGCAGACCGGCCTCCTTGAGCAGCACCGCGCACTCGAGCAGGTCCGAGACGCTGGTGCACATGCTGATCACGTAGTTGGGCACCGCTCCGGCGCCGAAGGTGCGCACCGCGTGCGCGGCGGCGGCGGTGATGGCCAGCTCGCGGGTCGTCTGCTCCGACAGGTCAGCCGCGCCACCGATGAGCGGGCGACGCGACTGCAGCTCGTCGACCAGCAGCGCCACCTTGGCGTCCTCGTCGAGGTCGGCGTACGCGTCGTGCACGCCCGCCCAGGCGAACAGCTCGGCGACGGTCTCCTCGTGCACGTCGGAGTTCTGCCGCAGGTCGAGGCCGTAGAGGTGAAAACCGAACGTCCGCACGGCTTCTCGCAGCCGCAGCAGGCGGTCGTCGGCGAGCAGGTCGTCACCGTCGCCGCGCAGCGACGCGTCGATGACGTCGAGGTCGGCGAGCAGTGCGTCGGGGGTGTCGTACGCCGTCGCGCCCGCCACGTCGTACGCACGCCTGGCCGGCTGGCCGAAGAACTGCACGTACGTCGCCGCGAGCCGACCGCGCGCCCAGGCGAGCGCCCGGCGGTAGGGCTCGTCGTCACGCTCGTCCGTGGTGTTGAGCGCCGCGAGCGCGCGCAGGTCGTCGGTGACGTCGGTCATCCGCACCGACAACGACAGCGCCGTCTCGAGCTCGGTCAGCTCGGTGAGGTAGTGCTGGATCGCGGTCTGCGAAGCCCGCGAGGACGCGGTGGCCACGACGTCAGCGTTGACGTTGGGGTTGCCGTCACGGTCGCCGCCGATCCACGAACCGGCCCGCAGCACCGGCTCGGCCGCGAGGTCTGCGTCGGGGAACAGCTCACCCAGCTCGGACCGCAGACGCGCGTTGATCTGGGGCATGACCTCGAACAGCGACGCCTCGAAGAACCGCAGCCCGACCTCGATCTCGTCCTGGATCTGCACGCGCTGCAACCGGATCAGCGCGGTCTGCCACAGCGTGATGACCTGGATCTTGATGGCCCTGAGGGCGTCGGCCTCCTCGACGTCGGTCAGCGCCATGCGTTCGCGCGTGCGCATCGTCTCCTTGATGCGGGTCTGCGCCTCGAACACCGTGCGCCGTCGCGTCTCGGTGGGGTGCGCGGTGATGACGGGTACGACGGTCGCGTCGGTGAGCGCGTCAGCCACCTCCGCCGGGTCGAGCCCGGCCGCGGCGAGCTTGGCGAAGCTGGCGGCGAGCGAGCCGTCCGGTGCCGGGTCTCCAGCGCGGACGTGCAGTGCGCGGCGTCGCTCGCGGTGGAGGTCCTCGGCGAGGTTGGCCAGCAGCGCGAAGAGGCTGAACGCCCGGATCACGTGCAGCGCGTCGGTGGTCGGCAAGTCACGGAACAGGTCGGCGAAGCCCTCGCGGTCGACCTCCTCGCGGCGTACGGCGAAGGCGCGCCGACGGGCGTCCTCGACCAGCTCGAAGACCCGCTCGCCCTCCTGCTCTCGGACGACGTCACCGAGCATGCCGCCGAGCAGGCGGATGTCCTCACGGAGCGGCTCGGTGGCGGCACGCCCCTCGGCGCTGACGTCGAAGACCAGGTGTGCAGACATGCGCTCCAGCATGGTCGGTCGGTGGGCAGCCTGTCTGCGATGTTCACCACACGGGAAAGCGCCCGCTCAGCGCTGGGTCTGGTCGGCGACCTCTCCGACGAGCTCTTCGAGCAGGTCCTCGAGGAAGACGATGCCGGTCACGGCACCGGTCGGGTCGACGACGCGCGCGAGGTGGGCACCCGTGCGCTGCATGGTCAGCAGCACGTCCTCGACCTCGTCACTGGGCTGGACGGTCGCCAGCGGACGGATGCGCTTGGGCGGGACCGGGTCGTCGTACAGCTCGTCGGTGGCGTAGAGGACGTCCTTGAGGTGCAGGTAGCCGGCGATGGCGCCGGTGCGGTCGGTCACCGGGTAGCGCGAGAAGCCGCGCTTGGCGACGAGCTGCTCGAGGTCGGCCGGTGTCGCCCCGATCGGGAGGGTGACCAGACCGTCGACCGGTACGGCGACGTCGCCCGCGACCCGGTCGGAGAACTCCAGCGCCGCGCGGGTGCGGTCCTGCTGCTCCTTCTCGAGCAGGCCCTCACGGTGGCTCTCCTCCATGATCATGTGCACCTCCTGCGCCGAGAAGGTCGAGGCCACCTCGTCCTTGGGCTCGATGCCGAACCGGCGTACGAGCCACTTGGCGATCGCCTCGAGCAGCATGATCAGCGGCCGCAGCGCCTTGGTGATCCACAGGAGGGCCGGCGCGAGCAGGAGCGCGGCCCGGTCGGGTCCGGCGATCGCGAGGTTCTTGGGGATCATCTCGCCGACCACGACGTGCAGGTAGACGACGACCAGCAGCGCGAGCAGCAGCGCGACGACGTCGGCGGCCTCCTCGGGCAGACCGGCCGAGTGGAACGGACCCGCGAGCAGGTGGTGCAGGGCGTCCTCGGCGACGGCACCGAGGAGCACCGAGCAGACGGTGATGCCGAGCTGTGCGCATGCCAGCAGCGAACCGAGGTTCTCGAGCGACTCGAGGACCAGCTTGGCGCGCCGACTGCCTTGTGCCGCAAGGGGTTCCATCTGTGAGCGGCGCGCGGCCATGACCGAGAACTCGGCGCCCACGAAGAACGCGTTGCCGAGCAGCAGGAGCAGGGAGAACCAGAGGGCCATCAGCGCTGCTCCCCCTCGGCCGGCTCGTCGACGGGCAGCTGTGACACCCGCAGCCGGTCGACGCGGCGCTTGTCCATCGAGACCACGCGCAGCAGCCACCCGTGGGTGCTGACCTCGTCACCGACAGCGGGTACGCGCCCCACCTGCGCCATCACGAAGCCGCCGATGGTCTCGTACGTCGCACCCTCGGGGATCTGTGCGCCGATGCGGTCGCGCACCTCGTCGGGGCGCCACAGCCCGGAGACGGTCCAGGAGCCGTCCGGCAGCATCCGGCTCGGGTCGCGGACCCGGTCGTGCTCGTCGCTGACCTCGCCCACGATCTCCTCTATGACGTCCTCGAGGGTGACGACGCCGCTGGTGCCGGAGTACTCGTCGATGACGATCGCCAGCTGGAAGCCCCCTTTGCGCAGCAGCACGAGCAGCGGGTCGAGCCGGATCGTCTCGGGGACGAGCACCGGCGGGATCATCAGGGCCGTCACCGGGACGTCCGTACGACGCTCGGGCGGCACCGCGATCGCCTTCTTGACGTGGACCACGCCCTGCACGTCGTCCCACCCGTCGCCGGTGACGGGGAACCGCGAGTGGCCCGTACGCCGTGCGAGCGCCACGACGTCATCGGCACTGGCCGTCCGGTCGACCGAGACGCAGCGCACCCGGGGACTCATCACATCGCTCGCGGTCCGCTCACCGAAGTCGAGCGACCGCGTCACCAGACGGGCGGTGCCCTCCTCGATCGTGCCGGCCTCGGCCGAGCGACGCACCATCGAGGAGAGCTCCTGAGGGGTGCGCGCGGCCGACAGCTCTTCCTGCGGCTCGATGCCGAGCAGACGCAGGAAGCGGTTGGCCGAGCCGTTGAGCAGCAGGATCAGCGGCTTCATCAGGACCGAGAACCCACGCACCGGGCGGGCGACCACCTTGGCGACGGGTAGCGGTGCGGAGATGCCGAGGAACTGCGGGAGCAGCTCGCCGAAGATCATCGAGAAGATCGTCGCGAGGACGAGGGCGAGCGTCGTACTCGCCGCGAGCGCCGCCGTCTCGCCGAGCCCGAGGGCACCGAGCGGGGTCTCGAGCAGCGCGCCGAGCGAGGGCTCGACCAGGAACCCGAGGACCAGCGTCGTGAGCGTGATGCCCACCTGTGAGGCGGACAGCTGGGTCGACAGCTGACGCAGCGACCCGAGGACCGGCGTGGCCGCCTGGTCACCGGCGTCGATCGCGCGTTGCACGGTCGGACGGTCGAGCGCGACGAACGAGAACTCCGCGGCGACGAACACCGCCGTCCCGGCTGTCAACAGCACTCCGGCCAGGACAAGGAGCCACTCGGTCATAGTGCGGATCATCCTAGAGGCGGATCTCACGTGACCTCCTCCGACGTGAGGATGGTGGGATGGCAGCCATGTCCACGACCAGGGGGTCCGCGTGACCGCATCCGCTCTACCCGACAGCCCGCCTCCGCGCCCGGCTCCGCAGGGCGCACGTATCGAGATCAGCAACCTGTCCAAGACCTTCGGCAGCTTCCGGGCCGTCGACGACCTGTCCTTCTCGGTCGAGCCGGGCCGGATCACCGGCTTCCTCGGCCCCAACGGCGCCGGCAAGACCACCTCGCTGCGCATGCTGCTCGGGCTGATCCGGCCCTCCAGCGGCGCCGCCACGATCAACGGCGTCCCGTACGCCTCGCTCGACAACCCGATGCAGGTCGTCGGCTCCGCGCTGGAGGCGACCAACTTCCACCCTGGCCGCACGGGGCGTGACCACCTGAGGGTGCTCGCCGCGGCGGCCCGGGTGCCCGACGCCCGCGTCGACGAGCTGCTCGAGACCGTCGGCATCGCGGCCGCGGCCAAGAAGCGTGCGGGTGCGTACTCCATGGGTATGCGTCAGCGCCTGGGCCTGGCCGCGGCGCTGCTCGGCGACCCGCAGGTGCTGATCCTCGACGAGCCGGCCAACGGCCTTGATCCCGAGGGCATCCGATGGCTGCGTGGCTTCCTGCGCCACCTGTCGTCCGAGGGCCGCACGATCCTCGTGTCGAGCCACATGCTCAGCGAGGTCGAGCAGACCGTCGACGACGTGGTGATCATCGCCAACGGCCGCCTCGTGCGGCAGGGTCCGATCAGCGAGCTGCACGGCGAGCGACGGTCCCTGGTCCGTACGACGGACGCGCGCCGCCTGGCTCAGGCCCTCGCCGAGGCCGGTCACCCGGCCCAGCAGACCGGCGACGACACCCTCGAGGTCACCGGCGACGACCCGCGCCACATCGGCGACACCGCCCTCGCGGTCGGCTTGCCGATCTACGAGCTGCGCGAGTCCAAGTCGGACCTGGAGGACCTGTTCTTCCAGCTGACCTCCGCACCCGAGAACCGCAACCGCAACCTCGGTGACGACGCACCTGCCGGACCGACCGACGTACCTCAGGGAGGGGGTCAGTGATGGGCGCCGCCATCAAGTCCGAGATCCGCAAGATCTTCACGACGCGCATGTGGTGGGGCCTGCTCATCGGCCTGGCCCTCATCGCGGCTCTGCTGTCGATGCTGTTCGCCTCGCTCGTCGGCACCGACAACGCCGACGACGGCAGTGGCAGCGGCAACCCGTTCAAGACGATGACTCCCGGCACGGCTCAGCTGATCTACTCCGCGGGCATCAACTTCAACCTGACGACGCTGATCCCGCTCGCACTCGGGGTCATGCTCATCACCAACGAGTACCGCCACAAGACGATCAGCTCGACGTTCCTCGCGACGCCGAGCCGCACCACAGTGCTGCTGTCCAAGATCATCGCGCTCATCCCGCTCGGCATCGTCTACGGACTCGTCCACGACGTCGCGAGTGTGGCCGGCGCGGCGCCCATCCTGTCGTCCAAGGGCGAGGACACCCTGATCAGCAACGGCGACGTGATCACCACGTTCGGGCTGTGCATCGTGGCGTTCACCGTGTGGCTGCTGCTCGGGTTCGGGTTCGGGATGCTCGTGCGCAACCAAGTGGCTGCTGTGATGTCCGCCGTCGGTGTCGCCTTCGTGCTGCACATCGCGCTGAACATCTTCTTCAGCGCCAAGAACTGGGACGGCGCAGCCAAGTTCCTGCCCGGCAACCTGACCTCGGGCATGCTCATCACGAGCGACCCGACTGCAGGCCAGCAGACCACGTCCGACCCGGGCGCGGTCTACTTCGACCAGTGGTGGCAGTCGGCCGGCGTCCTGCTCATCTACGCCCTCGTGCTCGCGGGCGTCGGAGCGTGGCTGACGCGTCGTCGCGACGTGAGCTGAAGCGCCGTACGAGTGCTTCGAGAGAGGCGCGTCACACCCGTGGCGCGCCTCTCTCGTACCCGTCCGCGACAGGCCCGGGGCGGTCCATCGTCGGCAGGCCCTCCGCAGTACGCTTGCCCCTGTCTGTGCTATACGCAGGCAGTCGGCGAACCCGGCTCGAATCGACGCATTGAAAGAGGCGCATCCGCGTGTCATCTCAGTCCTCCAGCGGCGACCCACTCGCGGCCTTCGGCCCGAACGAGTGGCTAGTGGACGAGCTCTACCAGCAGTACCTCAACGACAAGAACTCCGTGGACGAGGCCTGGTGGGAGTTCTTCGCGGACTACCAGCCCGAAGGGTCCGCGACCAACGGCACCGCCGCCACACCCGCGCCGGCCACCACCGGGACCGCGACCGCGAGCAGCCCCGAGGCGAAGGCCGCGCCGGCCGCTGCCTCCACCGGCCGCCCGACCCCGAAGGCCGAGACGCCCGCGCAGCCGCCCGCCGGCGCACCCGAGGCTCCCGCAGCCGACAACGAGCAGGGCAGTGAGGTCACGCCCGAGGCGCCCGTCGCCGCGACCGACCACACCGCCCCCGGTCAGCCCGACCCGGCCAAGGCCGAGGCCAGCGCGTCTCGGCTGACCCCGCGTGACGGCTTCTCCACCACCGTGGAGCCCGTCGAGAACGCCGGGGCCTCCGAGTCCACGCCGTTGCGCGGTGTCGCCGCCCGCATCGTCACCAACATGGAGGACAGCCTCGAGGTCCCGACCGCCACGAGTGTGCGCGCGGTCCCGGCCAAGCTGCTGATCGACAACCGCATCGTCATCAACAACCACCTGTCGCGCAGCCGCGGCGGCAAGGTGAGCTTCACCCACCTGATCGGCTACGCCATCGTCAAGGCCCTCAAGGCCATGCCCGAGATGAACTACGCCCTCGGCACCGACGACAAGGGCAAGCCCCAGCTGCTCAAGCCGGGCCACATCAACTTCGGGCTCGCCATCGACCTGCAGAAGGACGACGGCAGCCGGACCCTCGTCGTCCCGAGCATCAAGGGCACCGAGGCGATGGACTTCGCCCAGTTCTGGACCGCCTACGAGGACATGGTCCGCAAGGCGCGCACCGGCAAGCTCACGATCGACGACTACGCCGGCACCACGATCAGCCTCACCAACCCCGGCGGCATCGGCACGAGCCACTCGGTGCCGCGTCTGATGAAGGGTGCGGGCGCGATCATCGGCGTCGGCGCGCTGGAGTACCCCGCCGAGTGGCAGGGCGCCAGCACCGAGCGGCTGATGAGCAACGCCGTCAGCAAGATCGTCACGCTGACCTCGACCTACGACCACCGCATCATCCAGGGCGCCGTCTCGGGTGAGTTCCTCCGTCGCGTGCACCAGCTGCTGCTCGGCGAGGAGGGCTTCTACGACGAGATCTTCGCCGCCCTGCGCATCCCGTACGAGCCGGTGCGCTGGGTGCAGGACATCTCGGTCACGCACGACGTCGACATCTCCAAGGTCGCGCGCGTCCAGGAGCTCATCCACGCCTACCGCGTGCGCGGTCACCTGATGGCCGACACCGACCCGCTGGAGTACAAGCAGCGCAAGCACCCCGACCTCGACATCACCACGCACGGCCTCACGCTGTGGGACCTGGACCGCACCTTCCCGACGGGCGGTTTCGGTGGCCAGCCGTTCCTGAAGCTGCGCAAGATCCTCGGCATCCTGCGTGACTCGTACTGCCGCACCGTCGGCATCGAGTACATGCACATGCAGGACCCGGCCGAGCGCACGTGGATCCAGGACAAGGTCGAGAAGCCGTACGCCAAGGAGTCCCCCGAGGACCAGCTGCGCATCCTGCGCAAGCTCAACGCGGCCGAGGCGTTCGAGACGTTCCTGCAGACCAAGTACGTCGGCCAGAAGCGGTTCAGCCTCGAGGGCGGCGAGTCCGTCATCGCCCTGCTGGACCGCATCCTGTGCGAGGCAGCCGACGAGGACCTCGACGAGGTCTGCATCGGCATGCCGCACCGCGGCCGCCTCAACGTGCTGGCGAACATCGCGGGCAAGTCCTACGGCCAGATCTTCCGTGAGTTCGAGGGCACCCAGGACCCCAAGTCCGTGCAGGGCTCGGGCGATGTGAAGTACCACCTGGGCACCGAGGGCGAGTTCGTCTCCGACGAGGGCAACAAGACCAAGGTCTACCTCGCGGCCAACCCCTCCCACCTGGAGGCGGTCGACCCGGTGCTCGAGGGCATCGCGCGCGCCAAGCAGGACCGCATCAACCTCGCCGGCACGGCGTTCACCGTGCTGCCGATCCTGATGCACGGTGACGCGGCGTTCGCCGGTCAGGGTGTCGTCGCCGAGACGCTCAACCTGAGCCAGCTGCGCGGCTACCGCACGGGCGGCACGATCCACATCGTCGTCAACAACCAGGTCGGCTTCACCACGGCGCCGTCGGCGTCGCGGTCCTCGACCTACTCCACCGACGTCGCGCGGATGGTGCAGGCGCCGATCTTCCATGTCAACGGTGACGACCCCGAGGCGTGTGTCCGGGTGGCCGAGCTCGCCTACGAGTTCCGTCAGAAGTTCCACAAGGACGTCGTCATCGACATGGTGTGCTACCGCCGCCGCGGTCACAACGAGGGCGACGACCCGTCGATGACGCAGCCGCTGATGTACAACCTCATCGAGGCCAAGCGCAGCGTCCGCAAGCTCTACACCGAGGCCCTCATCGGTCGTGGTGACATCTCGGTCGAGGACGCCGAAGCCGCGCTGAAGGACTACCAGCAGCAGCTGGAGCGCGTCTTCGTCGAGACCAAGGAGGCCCGCAAGGCCGCCGCGGCCTCCACCGAGCCGCCGACCGAGGACTCCAGCAAGGGCACCGACGCCGAGGGCCACGGCGGCCTCGAGCGTCCGTCCGCGCAGGAGGAGGACGACCGTCGCGGCTGGCAGCAGACCACGCGGCCGACCGCGATCTCGCCGCGCGACCTCAAGGCCATCGGCGACACCTGGGTCAACCCGCCCGAGGGCTTCACGCTGCACCCCAAGCTCAAGCAGCTCATGGACAAGCGCTCGGCGATGGTCAGCGAGGGCGGCATCGACTGGGCCATGGGTGAGCTCGCGGCGTTCGGCTCGCTGCTCCTCGAGGGCACCCCGGTGCGCCTGTCCGGTCAGGACTCCCGCCGCGGCACGTTCGTGCAGCGTCACTCGGTGCTGATCGACAAGACCAGCGGTGCTGAGTGGACCCCGCTGCGCTACCTGTCCGACGGTCAGGCGTGGTTCTGGGTCTACGACTCGCTGCTGTCCGAGTACGCCGCGATGGGCTTCGAGTACGGCTACTCCGTCGAGCGCCCCGACGCGCTCGTGCTGTGGGAGGCGCAGTTCGGTGACTTCGTCAACGGCGCGCAGTCGATCATCGACGAGTTCATCTCCTCCTCCGAGCAGAAGTGGGCGCAGCGCTCGTCCGTCGTGCTGCTGCTGCCGCACGGCTACGAGGGCCAGGGGCCGGACCACTCCTCGGCGCGCATCGAGCGGTTCCTCACGCTGTTCGCCGAGGACAACATGACGATCGCCTACCCGAGCACGCCGGCATCGTACTTCCACCTGCTGCGTCGTCAGGCGTACGCCCGTCCGCGGCGTCCGCTGATCGTCTTCACGCCCAAGCAGCTGCTGCGCCTGAAGGCCGCGACGAGCTCACCGGAGGAGTTCACCTCGGGCACGTTCCGTCCGGTCATCCCCGACACGTCGGTCCCGGCCGACAAGGTCACCCGGGTGCTGCTCGGCTCCAGCCGCGTCATGTACGACCTCGAGGCCGAGCGCGCCAAGCGCAAGGACGAGACGACCGCCATCGTGCGCGTCGAGCAGCTCGCGCCGATCCCGGCGGCCGAGATCACCGAGGCGGTCAAGGCCTACCCCGACGCCGAGCTGGTGTGGGTGCAGGACGAGCCCAAGAACCAGGGCGCCTGGCCGTTCATGGCGCTCAACCTGCCCGAGCTGCTGGCCGAGCACGGCGAACGACGCGGGCTGCGTGTCGTGTCGCGTCCGGCGTCCGCATCGCCGGCGACGGGGTCGTCCAAGAAGCACCAGGCCCAGCTCGCTGAGCTGCTCGCCGGCGCGTTCGACCGCTGAGTCATGACGAGTCCCCAGCCGGGTGTGCCGGCCGTCGAGGTCCCACCCGGCTGGGTGACTCGCGCCCCGTCCCCTGACGACGTGCCGGCGTTGATCGATCTGGTCGCCGCCCATCAGCGTGCCGTCCGTGGACGCAGCAGCGTCGACGCCGATGCCGTGCACTCCGTGGTGGTCGGCGTCGGCTCCTGGACGCGGCGTCATGTCGTGGTCACCGATGACGCGGGCACCGTCCGGGCGTGGGCGAGCGTCCACGACCGGGCCGCGGGCCGCACGTCCATCGAGGTCACTGTCTCGCCCGATCTGCCTGAGCCCCAGGCCGATCCGCTCGCGACGGGGCTCTACACCTGGACCTGCGAGACGGCCAAGGAGGTCGCGCGCGAGCGCGATCAGGACGTCACCCAGCTCGATGCGACGGTGCTCGCCGGCGACACCCGGCAGCAGCGCTGGATGCAGGCGATCCAGCTGCGCCGTACCCGCACCTGGTTGCAGATGTCGCGCCCCGTCGCCGCCGAGGAGGCGGACCCGCAGGCCTTCCCTCCCCCACGCGAGGGGGTCGTCGTACGCCGGGTCGCTCAGCACGAGGACGGCCTGCCGGTCGCCGAGGACGTCCGCGCCGTCCACCTGGTGCTGGAGGAATCGTTCGCCGACCACTTCAACTCCTACCGCGAGAGCTTCGCCGAGTTCGTCACCCGCCTGCGTGAGGACCCCGGCCACCGCTGGGACCACTGGTGGCTGGCGACGGTCGACTCGCCCGAGGGCCCGCAGCTGGCCGGTGCGGTCGTCGGCTCGGTGCTCGCCGAGGACGCCGACGGGTTCGAGGGCAGCTACATCGACTACATCGGCGTGCACCGCAGCGCGCGTGGCCGTGGTGTCGCGAAGTCGTTGCTGCACACCGTGATCCGTGACGCCGCCGAGCGCGGACGCAACCGCGTCGGGCTCGAGGTCGACGCCGACTCGCCCACCGGCGCCGACGGGTTGTACGCCTCGATGGGCTGGGAGACCGTCTACCGCACCGAGTCGTGGCAGCGCGACATCGAGACCTCCTGACGGCTCCACCCTCGAATCCCCGGCACCCCGGCCCGGCGCCGCAGCACGGTGAGGTCCCCGCGATAGCCTCGCCCTTGTGTACTTCACCGACCGAGGCCTCGAGGAGCTCGCGAGCCGCCGTGGCGAGGAAGAGGTCAGCCTGTCCTGGCTGGCCGACCAGCTGCGCGTGTTCGTCGACCTGAACCCCGAGTTCGAGGTCCCCGTGGAGCGGCTGGCCACGTGGCTGGCCCGGTTGGACGACGACGAGTGACGAGGCAGAGGCACCGCATCGCATGAGCTACCCACACGAGGGCAGTGAGCCCGACTTCACCCCGAGCGCCGAGTTCCAGGTCGCAGACGGACCCCGCCAGATCGGGCTCTGCTTCGTGGGCGACTCGCTGACCGCCGGCATCGGCGACCCCAAGTCGCTCGGCTGGGTGTCCCGGGTGATCGCTCGTACGACGCTGGGCGAGGCCCAGCTCGCGTCGTACAACCTGGGTGTGCGCGGTGAGAGCTCGACCGACGTCCTCGGTCGCTGGCGTGCCGAGACGACTCCGCGGTGGGCCCGCTCCAACGAGAAGCGGCTCGTCGTCAGCTTCGGCACCAACGACATCAACCAGGGCATGACCACCGCGCGCTCGCGGCTCAACCTGGCCAACATCCTCGACGAGGCGGCCACGACCGGCATCGCGACGTTCGTCGTGGGCCCGCCGCCCACGTCCGACGCCGACGTCAACGCCCGCCTCGAGGTGCTCGTCGACGCTCAGGCCGACGTCTGCTCACGCCGTCGGATCACCTACGTCGACTGCTTCCGCCCGCTGCTCGGTCACGACCAGTGGCAGGCCGACCTCGCCTCTGGCGACGGGTTCCACCCCGGCCAGGCGGGTTACGGCCTGATCGCCTGGCTCGTGCTGCACGCCGGTTGGCAGGACTGGCTTCAGATCTGATCCTTCTGGGCTCGACTCCTCATCGAAGAGCCGGGATGCTGCGGACTTCGTCCTCGGCTCCCCGGCTCTTCTTGATCGTCGTCTCGCCGTCCGATCCGCACCGGGCGCGGACAGGCGAGGTCGTCGTACGCGGTGTCTAGTCCCTGCCGAAGAGGTCGCGGCTGTAGACCTTGTCCTCGACGCCGGCCAGCACCGGTGAGAGGCGGTTGGCGAGGATCAGGTCGGAGCGTTCGCAGAACTCCTCGAAGTCGCGCACGACCTCGGAGTTGAACAGGCGCCGCTCGTCGAGGTTGGGCTCGTACACCAGCACCTCGATGCCCTTGGCCTTGAGGCGCTTCATGACGCCCTGGATGCTGGACTCGCGGAAGTTGTCCGAGCCTTCCTTCATCGCTAGCCGGAACAGGCCGACGACCTTGGGGCCTCGCCGCAGCACGTCGTCGGCGATGACGTCCTTGCGGGTGGTGTTGGACTCGACGATCGCCTTGATCAGCGTCTGCGGGACATCGCGGTAGTTCGCGAGCAGCTGCTTGGTGTCCTTGGGCAGGCAGTAGCCGCCGTAGCCGAACGACGGGTTGTTGTAGTGCGTGCCGATGCGCGGGTCCAGACCGACGCCCTCGATGACCTGGCGCGAGTCGATGCCGTGCGCGAGCGCGTAGCTGTCGAGCTCGTTGAAGTAGGCGACGCGCATCGCGAGGTAGGTGTTGGCGAACAGCTTGATCGCCTCGGCCTCCTTGGCGCCCGTCAGCAGCACGGGCGCCTCGTCGAGCGCACCCTCGGCGAGCAGGTCGGCGAACATCTTGGCCGCGTGCTCGGGCCCGCCGACGACGATGCGGCTGGGGTGCAGGTTGTCCCACAGCGCCTTGCCCTCGCGCAGGAACTCAGGTGAGAACACCAGAGCCAGGTCGGGGTGGACCTGGTGCATCCGGTCGGTGAACCCCACGGGGATGGTCGACTTGACCGCGACCACGGCGTCCGGAGCCGCCGCGGCGACGTCGGCGAGCACGGACTCCACGGTGGAGGTGTCGAAGTAGTTGCGGTCGGGGTCGTAGTTGGTCGGCGTCGAGATGACGACCAGCTCGGCTCCGTCGTACGCCTCGGGCGAGGCCTGCACTGCGCGCAGGTCGAGCTCGCGGTGCGCGAGGTAGTCCTCGAGCTCGGCGTCCTCGATGGGCGACTGACGGGCGTTGACCATCTCGACCCGACGCGCGTCGACGTCGACGGCGACGACCTGGTGGCGCTGGGCGAGGATCACCGCATTGGCGAGCCCGACGTACCCCAGGCCGACGACCACGATCTTCATGCGGGTCACGGTAGCCCAGCAGGACCGTCGCCGGACCCGTGATGCAGGACCGGCGCGGGTGTGCACCGCCGATCCTCGTGGCCGTCGCCCGCCGGTCACGGTGACGTCACGTTCAACCACCTGCACACGCTCACTCTCCCAGTGGTCGGCCCGTGGACGATTCGATGCAGGGGTCCACCCACCAGCCCTGCGGAGGTATCCGCATCCGCGGGACTGGTGGGCCTTGCGACGCTGGGGACAGTGCCGACCCGGGCTTACTGATCAACTACGAGCGGAAGAAACTGAATTTCTGGTTCGCTCTTCCGTTGCACCCCCACTGAAGAAGTGCGGCGTTGTTAGCTTGGCTAGCTCCCTGGATGTCCAGGCATCGCCCGTCAGTGAGCTGGGCATGGAGTGGAATACTCACCTGCGAACTCCAGAGCCCGTTATGAATCCTGAACCGCTGGTGCGACGTAAACTGGCAGGGCATTTGTACGATTCGCGCTCCGCGATTCGTAGAACCGCGGCTGACAGTCATGCATTTTCCGGTGCTCACTGCCTGAAAATAATAATCGACCGGAGCGCCAACCCCTCCGTTGGGCTTAAGCATTCGCCAGCGCTGATTCGCCCGCCCCAGGCACTGGTACTGATTGATCGCAGCACCATCGGAGTACGAGTTTCGGTTGACTGTCAAACACTTTCCGCTAAACGATGGTCTGATAGTGTAGATCGCTCCATTGATTGGCCACGTCACCGCCATGGGCTGCACCGTCTTTGCCGGCGCGGCCGGAGAGTCGCCAGCGGCATTCGTACTCTGTTTTGCCACCCCAGAAACCCGCACGGAACCCGTCGGAGCATCGGCTTCGGCCGATCCCGCCCCCACTACCAAGGCGCCGACCGAGACACACATGGCCACCGCCACTACCGCGCTGCTTACGGCGGTCCTTCTCTTCGCAGGTTTGCGCATTTCAGATTCCCCTCACTGGACTTCCTCGAATTCAAGAAGAATCGCAAGAATGCGGCCCCTGAGCAACAACGTTTCCGGATGCGGAAAAGTGTAAGGACGACGCTCGAGACCGGGATCCTCATGCTAGGTCGGTCACGGTGACGTCACGTTCAACCACCTGACGTACGCCGACCGGTCACCTCAGTGGCAAGATGCTCGCACCCGAACGGCCGCTGGAAGGACCTCCCCCATGTCATCTCGACTCAGCCGCGCCACTGGCGTCGGCGCCATCGCTGCGGCCACCTCGCTGCTGCTCGCTCTGACCGCGTGCGGCTCGGACTCGCTCGACACCGGTGGCGACAAGAGCAGCGCCCCTGCCGGCCCGACCACCAAGGTCTCGCAGGACACCTCCCTCGCGGCCAAGGTGCCGGCCGACATCAAGGCCAAGGGCACTCTCAACGTCGCGAGCGACGCGTCGTACCCGCCCAACGAGTACCTCGCCGCCGACGGCAAGACCATCGAGGGCATGGACATCGAGATCCTCGACGCCGTCGCCGCCAAGCTCGGTCTGAAGATGAACTACCAGAATGCCGGCTTCGACTCGATCATCCTCGGCGTGAAGTCCAAGAAGTACGACATGGCGGTCTCCTCGCTCACGATCAACCCCGAGCGCAAGCAGCAGGTCGACTTCGTCAGCTACTTCACCGCCGGCACCCAGTGGGTGACGGCCAAGGGCAACCCCAAGAAGGTCAACCCGGCCAGCGCCTGCGGGGCGACGATCTCGGTGCAGAAGGGCACGGTGCAGGTCGACGACCTCAACAAGCGCAGCGACGCGTGCAAGAAGGCCGGCAAGCCGGGCATCAAGCTGCTCATTGAGGACGCCCAGGTCAAGGCGACCACCGACCTGGTGTCGGGTCGCGCCGACGCGATGGCCGCCGACCTGCCGGTCTCGGTCGACGCGGTCACCAAGAACGGTGGCAAGGTCGAGCTGCTGGGCGACAACTACGACAGCGCCCCCTACGGCTTCGCACTGCCGAAGGGCCAGACGGCGTTCGCCGGTGTCCTGGTCGATGCGCTCAAGGCGATCAAGGCCGACGGCACCTATGACGCGATCCTGAAGAAGTGGAAGACCGAGGGCGGCGCCATCAGCAACTTCGCGGTCAACCCCTGATGTCCTCCCCCGCCGACGCAGCGGCAGGTACGCCGGGTCCGGCGACGCCGGACACGGAGCGGCCGGGCAAGATCGACGCCCGACCGGTCCGGCACCCCTGGAGATGGGTCGCGCTCGCGGTCATCGCGGTGCTGATCGCGATGATGATCAGCTCGTTCGTCACCAACGAGAAGTGGGACTGGGAATTCGTCCCCAAGGTGATGCGGTACAACCCGGTCCTCGAGGGTCTGGTCAAGGGCACGATCGTCGCGACCATCGGCGCGATGGTGATCGGCGTCGTTCTCGGCGTGCTGCTGGCGATCATGCGGCTGTCGGACAACCCGGTGCTCAAGGGTGTGGCCTTCGTCTACACCTGGTTCTTCCGGGCCGTCCCCCGCCTCGTCCTGCTGGTGATGCTGGGCGCCGGTGCGGCCTACCTCTACCCCACGCTCGACATCGGTGTGCCCTTCGGCAAGGAGTTCGCCGGCTGGCTGGGGCTGTCCAGCGACCTGACCATCGGGTCACTCGACGTCAACGACCTGTCGAAGGGCATCTGGGTCGGCATCATCGGCCTGGGCCTGTCCGAGGCGGCCTACATGGCCGAGATCGCCCGCGCGGGCATCATGTCGGTCGACAAGGGCCAGTCCGAGGCCGCCCAGGCGATCGGCATGTCACCCGGCAAGACGATGCGACGCGTCGTCCTCCCGCAAGCCATGCGCGTGATCGTCCCGCCCACCGGCAACGAGACGATCGCCATGGTCAAGGACACCTCGCTGATGTTCGCGGTCCCGATCAGCATGGAGCTGTGGTTCCAGGTGGATCAGGTCGCCAACACCCAGTACCGCATCATGGGCGCCTACGTCGCCGGCTGCATCTGGTACCTCATCCTCGGCACGATCCTGATGATCGGGCAGTACTTCCTGGAGCGCCGCTTCGGCCGAGGCTTCGGCGCCACCGCGCCCGGCGCCGGGCGCCGGGCGATCGCGACTCCTCGGACTCGGCGGAGGTAAGTGATGACCGAGACGACCGACTCGACGTACGCACAGGGCTCCGCAAGCGGCGTACCCCTGGTGCGAGCACTCAACGTCACCAAGGCTTTTCACGGCAACGAGGTGCTCAAGGGCATCGACCTCGACGTCAGTGAGGGTGAGGTCGTGTGCCTGCTCGGGCCATCCGGTTCGGGCAAGACGACGTTCCTGCGCTGCATCAACCAGCTTGAGAACATCGACGGCGGCCGCATCTGGGTCGACGGCGACCTCATGGGCTACGAGGACAAGGGCGGTCGCCTGCACCGGCTGCACGACAAGCGCATCGCTGCGCAGCGTCGTGAGATCGGCATGGTGTTCCAGCGGTTCAACCTGTTCCCGCACATGACGGCGCTCGAGAACGTCATGGAGGGCCCCGTCCAGGTCAAGGGCATCGGCAAGGCCGAGGCCAAGGGAGCGGCCCTGGAGCTGCTCGAGCGGGTCGGGCTGAAGGACCGCTGCGACCACTACCCCGCCCAGCTGTCGGGCGGTCAGCAGCAGCGCGTCGCCATCGCCCGCGCGCTCGCGATGAAGCCCAAGCTGATGCTGTTCGACGAGCCGACCTCGGCGCTCGACCCGGAGCTCGTCGGCGAGGTGCTGTCGGTCATGCGCGAGCTCGCCCAGGACGGCATGACGATGATCGTGGTCACCCACGAGATGTCGTTCGCCCGGGGCGTCGCCGACCGCGTGATCTTCATGGACGCCGGCGTCGTCGTCGAGAGCGGCCCGCCCTTGGAGGTCATCGACCGGCCGCAGCACGAACGCACCCGCGCGTTCCTGTCGCGGCTGCACGCCGACGAGGAGCACCGCCGCGAGGTCATCGAGGACCCGCTGCACGCCGAGCCGACCGACTAGTCGCGTGCAGCTCGGGATCGCCGTCGTCCGAGGCCGGTCGATGCTGCCGACCTACCGCGACGGCGACCGGCTGCTCGTCCTGTACGGCGCACGCGTCGTCCGCGGCCGGGCGCACGTCGTCGACCTGCCGCCAGGCCCCGACGGGCCGCGGCCGGTCGCGGTCAAACGGGTCACGCGGCGTGACGGCGACGGCTGGTGGGTCGAGTGCGACAACCCCGCCGAGGGCGTTGACTCCTGGACCGTGGGCGCGCTGCCCGAGAGCGCCGTACGAGCCCGCGTCGTCACCCGGCTGCCGCACCGGCGTACGGGCTGAAATGCGTTGAGGGCCCTGCAGATGCGACGTGGTCGCATCTGCAGGGCCGACCGTTTCGCGGTGCCGCCGGGCGGGGTACGTTGCCGATGAACGGCCATCCACGTGCGAAGGGATTCACAGCCATGCTCAAGCGCTTGTTCGCCCCCACCATCGAGGTCAGCGCGCACTGCGACCTCCCGTGCGGCGTCTACGACCCCGCCCAGGCTCGCATCGAGGCCGAGTCCATCAAGGCGATCCTGCAGAAGGTCGCCGAGAAGCCGGACGACCAGGACTTCAAGACGCGCGCCGCCATCATCAAGGAGCAGCGCAGCCAGCTCGTCAAGGAGCACCTGTGGGTGCTGTGGACGGACTACTTCAAGCCGCCGCACTTCGAGAAGTACCCGCAGCTGCACACCCTCGTCAACGAGGCCACCAAGCTCGCGGGCGCCGGTGGCACCAAGGCCAGCTGGGACGTCGCGACGGCCGACGAGCTGCTCGGCAAGATCGACGAGATCGCCACGATCTTCGCCGAGACCAAGAAGGCCTGACCTCGGTCTCACGTCGACGGGCCCGCTCCTTGCCGGAGCGGGCCCGTTCGCGTGTCCGGATCGTTGCCGAGCAACACCGACGAGTAACACTGTGACCGGCGTCACGACCGGTAGCGTTCGGATGTTTCTCGTTCCGGGCATCACTGGAGGTTCTTTTCGTGACTGATCACGAGAACCCCGACCAGGCTCCACCGGCCAACACCGGACTGCTCTGGCTCGCGGGCATCTTGCTGCTCATCCCCATGCTCGCGCTGGTCCCCGTCGGCTGGTACGCCAAGAAGGACCCCGAGCTGTGGGGCTTCCCCTTCTTCATCTGGTACCAGCTCATGTGGGTGTTCCTGTGCGCGGCGTGCACGTCGATCGCGTACGTCGTCGTCCAGAAGGCGCGGCCGCACGTGCCGATGCGCACGTCGGCACACATCGACGCCGAGGAGGGTGACGACCGATGAACGCACTTCTGCCTTTCGAGGCCAACCCGTCCACGCCGGGCACCGGCGTCAACGGCGTCGCCCTGACCGTGCTCATCGTGCTGTTCCTGATCGTCACGGTGATGGGCTTCATGGCCGCGCGCTGGCGCCGGGCCGACTCGATGGAGTCCCTCGACGAGTGGGGCCTCGGCGGTCGGTCGTTCGGCACGTGGATCACGTGGTTCCTGCTCGGCGGTGACCTCTACACGGCGTACACCTTCGTCGCCGTCCCCGCTGCGATGTTCAGCGCCGGCGCAGTGGCCGGGTTCTTCGCAGTGCCGTACACGATCGTCGCCTACCCGATCATCTTCTTCTTCATGTCGCGGCTGTGGTCGATCAGCCACCGCCACGGCTACGTCACGTCGGCCGACTTCGTCCGCGGCCGCTACGGCTCACGGTCGCTGTCGCTCGCGATCTCGGTCACCGGCTTCGTCGCGCTGATGCCCTACATCGCACTGCAGCTGGTCGGCATCCAGGCGGTCCTGGAGGTCGCCGGCATCGGTGGCAGCGGCAACTGGTTGGCCAAGGACCTGCCGCTGCTGATCGCCTTCGGCGTCCTCGCCGCGTACACCTACTCCAGCGGTCTGCGTGCGCCGGCGATCATCGCGTTCGTCAAGGACATCCTGATCTACCTGGTGATCATCGTCGCGATCATCTACCTGCCCGCCAAGGTCGGCGGGTGGAGCCACATCTTCGACGCCGTGCACGACAAGACCTCGGCGCCCGTGCCGCCGTCGAAGCCCGGCTACGGGCCCGGCGCCCCGTTCGCCGAGACGGTCGGGCCGAAGGCGCAGTGGGCGTACGTCACGCTCGCGTTCGGGTCGGCGATGGCGCTGTTCATGTACCCGCACTCGATCACCGCGGTGCTCTCGTCCAAGAGCCGCAAGACGATCCGGCGCAACGCGTCGATCCTGCCGGCGTACTCGTTCGTGCTGGCGCTGCTGGCGCTGCTCGGCTGGGTCGCGATCGCGGCCGGCACCAAGCCAATCGGCCTGGACGGCAAGCCCAACGCCCAGCTGGTGGTTCCGCAGCTGTTCGAGGACCAGTTCCCCGACTGGTTCACCGGAATCGCGTTCGCGGCGATCGCGGTGGGCGCCCTCGTGCCTGCGGCGATCATGTCGATCGCGGCGGCCAACACCTTCACGCGCAACATCTACAAGGAGTGGCTGCGACCCAACGCGACCGTCGCCGAGGAGGCCAAGGTCTCCAAGGTGACATCACTGGTGGTCAAGCTGTTCGCGCTGCTGTTCGTGTTCACGATGGACAAGCAGAACGCGATCAACTTCCAGCTGCTCGGCGGCATCTGGATCCTGCAGACGTTCCCGGCGATCGTCATCGGCCTCTACACACGGTGGCTGCACCGGTGGGCGCTGCTCGCCGGCTGGGCGGTCGCGATGGTCTACGGCACGGTGACGGCGTACGGCGTCAAGAGTCCTGCGACCAAGCACTTCGGTGGCTCGCTCGACACAATCCCGACCATCGGCAAGCTCGGCTACATCGCGCTCACGGCGTTCGTCATCAACGTGCTCGTGTCGGTGCTGCTGACGTTCGTCCTGCGCGCGGTGAAGGCACCCGAGGGTGTCGACGAGACGCGCAAGGCCGACTACTTCGTCGACTCCGACGACCCGCGGGTCCAGCAGTACGACCCCGACCCGTACGACGACGTGGAGCCCTCCACCGGCAAGGCCTAGCCTTCCGGTCCGGTCCCAACGGCAGAAGGTTCGGGCGTCATGGCGCTCGAACCTTCTGCCGTTCTCGGTCTCAGTGGCCGGCCATCCAGCGGGTGTACGCGACGCCCAGCTCGAACCGGCTGTGCACGTCGAACATCGTGTACAACGCGTTGACGTCGTTGCGGACCGTACGGCTGGTGACCGTGAGCTCGGATGCGATCTTCTCGTCGGTCAGGCCGTACGTCATCAGGTGCAGAATCCGCAGCTGACGCACCGTCGGCCGCAACGGCGCCCGCCGGTCAGGCGTCAAGACAGGCATACTCGTCTGCTGTAGCTCATCGAGGTAGAGGCTGATGTTGCGCACAACGACCCGATCCGCGGTCACGACATGCATCGATGATCCAAAGGGTGCGCCAGGGACGCCGATCACGGCGATCCGGTCGTCGACCAGGTGCGACTTCAGCGGCACAGCCGGATGGTCCCCCGCGAATCCCCCGCCCGTTCGCTGGCAGGGACAACCAGCCTCGCACAACACATCAGGGCTGATCGTGCGCCGGATGTTCGACGCACGCACGCCGCGTGAAGCAGAACGATGATGCGCCGCTCGCCCTCGGTCATCATTCGTCAGAACCGCCACGTCTGCGCAACCGCGAATCGTCGTTGAGCAGCTGGGCTCGAGCGACTCCATGCCATCCCGGAGCTCCCCGTAATCGAGCCAGACCGCTTCCACAGCGGGCGCATCCTCAATGCCCGCCCGCTGACCGAACCACGCAGCGGGCCACATCCCCTCGACATCTCCCATCGCCAACGCCCGCGACGACATCTCCCTCAGCAGCTCGACGGGCTGGGCAGTCATCGACCAGCGATCCAGTCGCGATAGGCAATGCCGAGCTCGAACCGGCTGTGCACGTCGAACATCGTGTAGAGCGCAGCCACGTCGTTACGGACCGTACGGCTCGTGACCTTCAGTTCGGAGGCCACCTTCTCGTCAGTCAGCCCGTACGCCATCAGGTGCAAGATCCGCAGCTGCCGCACCGTCGGCCTCAGCGGTGCACGTCGATCCTTCACAAACATCGGCATGCTGGTCGCCTGGATGCTGTCCAAGTACCGCAGGCTGTGCCCAACAACCCTCGAATCGCTGGACACGATGCTCATCGACTCCCGGTCCGGTCGGTGCACGGTGAACACGCTGATCGCGCGGTCGATCACGTGAACTGCGAGCGTGATTCCTTTGCACTCGCCGTAGTAGAACTCGCCGTTGCAATCGCACGATCGGGAGTCGCACAGCACGACCGGAGCAATGCGCTCCCGGACCGACCGGCTCCGCACTCCACGCGATGCGGACCGTCGATGAAGGGCGTAGAGCTCGGGATCCATCGCAAGGTTGATGGTCGGCGCAACGCTCTCGACAGTCCGCAAACAGGAACGCTCAAGCTCCGCCATGCCTTCACGCATGCGACGGCCGCCTACCCAGATTGCATCGATACCCGCGGCCCAGTCATGCGACCCCGGCTCCATCCCGCCGACGTGCGCGCGCAGTTCATCTGGGACATGCCCCTGTACGGCTGCCTGTCCCATCGCTCGGAGCAACTCGACCGGCGAGGCCGCGACCGGGCTCCCCTTGGATGGTGCACTCACTCGGGCCTCCCAACCACGACGACGGATGTTCTACCAGATCAGTCGCAGTCCCTGGCGCCCGTGACGTCCGCTCGCCCACTCTGCGGACCACCCGGCGTCATTGAACGGCCGCGGCCACCTCATCGCCGGCGATCACGCGCGCGAGGGCTTCGACAACCTCCGGGTCGTACTCGTAGCCGAGTCCTAGGCGCAGTCGCAGGATCGCGTTGTCGTGCTTTGTCGGGTCTCCGTGGCTGAAGTCGTCGTAGGCATTACAGACCTTGAGGATGCGGGCGGGCATCGTCAAAGGCTCCCCCTCCTCAACCAGCCGTCGGAACGGCATGGCCTGTTGCTCAATAATGTTCACTACCTGCTCCGTTGCACCGGCCTGCGCAGCGATTGCTGCCCCCTCGTCAGCAATGCGTTGCTGATCGCGCGGTGCGGCGTCGACTGTCGCTCCGGCCGGGATCGGTGCGCCCAATGACACCTGTCCGATGTCGTGCAGAAGCGTTGCGGACTCGAGCGCGCCCAGCTGTTCCTCTGTGAGCCTCATCGCTGTACCGACGCGTGAGCACAGCAGAGCTACCCGTCTCGCGTGGCCAGCCTCGGTGTACCCGGCGAGGTCAGTCATCTGTGACAGCGCGGCAACCGTCTGTATCCGGGCGGCATTGATGCGTTCCTCCTGCTGCATGGCGAATCGCATGAGGACCAGGGGAACCATGAAGAGCGGGATCGCGACCAAGCCGAGCGAACGCATGCCAAGTGCAATGACCACCGCTGTCGACAGCGCAGCCATCGATGCCGGAACCATCTCCCGGAAATCTTCCTGCAAGACATGCTTGACGCGCTGACGGGTTCGACAAGAGCGAAGGGCAACCTGAAGTAATAGTTCGACAAGATGCGCAAGCATGACCGAAAGAAGCATTCCCGCCGCAAGTCGCCATTGATCACCTCGCCAGAATGTGAGCCCTGCGACCGCACCGTCCTCAGAGAACGGGACCGAGCGGAACCCCACGGCCAACACCAAGAGCGCCAACAAACGCGCCACATACGGCATGACATCCACGCTTGCAGTCATTCCAGTGATTACCTTGCTCGATATCACCCCCGCAACGAGAGCAGCACACGATACCAACATGACTTCCGGCGCACCGAACGTCAGCCGTCCCGCTGGAACTTCTGTGGCGAGCGCGGCCGCGTATGTCGCGCTGACGGCCACAGGAGAAATTCCACGTGCGCCCAGGCCGCGCAACCGAAGCAGTTCTCCCACGTAGGCCGCTCCGAAAAATGCGAACAGGGCCCAATAATCCTGTGCGCTCAGGTCAGGAATACGAAACAGGCTTGCCACTGCAAACCCACCCACCAACGCTACCGCAACAAAGGAAAGCAGCCGCGACATCTTGACCACGAAGAGATTCCGGCCCAATCGACTCATCGGCGCACACTCGTCCGGACCCCTGCAAGGAGATCCGATGTGGCCGGATCATCGTGATCCAGATCGGGCAGCATCGCCAAAGTTTTCAAATGATCAAGCCGCCCGCGGCTAATCGCTTGGTCCAGAGCGACAACGCACCCAGGGTCAAGCTGCGACCCTGCGCGAGCCTTGATTGAGTCCAGCGCCCATGCGGGGTCCCCAGTGCGGCGAAGTAGCGCAACGTAAGTCGCGGAGACCGCCACGATCCGTGCCAGCAACGGAATTTCTTCACCTTCGAGCCCGTTCGGATACCCCGTTCCGTCCCATCGCTCGTGGTGGTGACGAATTGCGGCCGTACTGCCTTCCAGGAATTCAATCCCCTCCAGCATCGATACCCCGCGGTCAGGATGAGTGAGGTACTGGGCGATGTCAGAGTCGCCAAGCCGCCCGTCGATGCGATGCCGCGATACCATAGGCGCAATCAAACCCACGTCATGAAGAATCGCCGCAAACTGCAGCGATTCTGCCTGTCCGGCGCGCAACCGTAGTTCGTCGCCCACTGCGCCGGAAACGCTTGCGACCGCTTGACTTACGCCGCGAGTATTCGGGTGACGAGCTTCCACAGCTGCGACAACTGTCTCGACGGTACGATAATGCGTTCGTTGCTCCGCAGCCTGCTGCGACATTGACCACTGCGCTAGAGCGAGAGGCGCCACAACGAGGATCACGCTAACTGGACCAAGCCCTTCAACCGTCCAGAGGTCTGCAAACAAAAATGCGACGATCCCGTATCCCAGGTACGGGATCCATCCACCGCGAACCGAAGTCGCAAACGAATGCCTAATGGGCATACCTTCGGCAATCCTGATAACGGTGGCAACCAGGAAAGCGTTGAGAGTGAGCATGATGATATTCGCGGCAAACAAAGGGGCAAGTACGTGCACAAGAATTCCGGTTGCGGTTCGCCCATTCTGGGGCTCTATTACACCACCTAGCGCCAGATAGGCGATACCGCCCAAAACCGACACGAGCCCGCTCATGACCGTGTTGAAGATACGCTGGATCGCCAACTGCTTGCGGCGAACGGAACCAATCGTAGAAAGGGAGCCAACCAGCATTGAAGCAATTGGCCCCGCAACCACAATCGCCGCAGCCTGCACAATTCCAGAGAAAGAAATGTACGTCGTGGACTCGGCCTGCTTAATGCGGATCGATTTCGACAGTATTCCGAGTGCCACCAACACTGCGACTGTCGCCCAACTCCGAGGGCCGCCGACATGAATCCAAACGATAAATGCCGAAAGAACTAACGCAACAGCCAGCGCCGCGACGAGCCAAGCAATGTCACGCGCGCGTGATCGTGGCGTGAGCAGCCTTGCCACGGCGAGCGCGGAACTAGCCCCACTCAATCCCTGACGCGTTGGACTGGCCGTTGTACATGCCGAGCATCGAAGCCAAGTAGGCCCACATGACGTTCCTCTCTCGGCCACGGAGGGGGATCGTGGCCGACCTGCTGCCGCACCGGGGACGGCGAGACATGACGTGATTTTACCTGGACGTCCAACAACTGACCAGACATCACTCAGCCGCTCGTGTCTCCACGACCGAGCGGCATGTGGGACAATACCGCGGTTCGACTCGGCACGTCCGAGGTTCTGCGAAGCAGGGAGCACCAGATGAGCAAGCGCGCACGCAAGCGTCGCTCGCGCAAGGGCAAGGCCGCCAACCACGGCAAGAAGCCCAACGCTTGAGCATGACGGCCGCCAGCCGGCCGTCCTGACGACCACAAACCGGTCGTCGTACGACACAGCCCCCGTGGTGCCCAGAGGCACCAGCGGGGGCTGCGTTGTGTTCGGGGACGGCGACCGCGGTCAGCAGTCGGTGACCTGCACGGTGGTCACCGTCACGGAGATGCGCGTCAGGATCTGGGCGCGCAGCTCGCTGGGGGCTTCCTCGCACGCGCAGGACCGCTGCAGCAGGGACTTCAGCAGCAGGTCCCGCTCGTACTCCCCCACGCACGGTGGGCACTCGAGCAGGTGCTGCTTGAGCAGCTCCTGGGAGGGCCGGTCCAGCTCACCGTCGAGGTAGGCGTAGATCTGGTCCATCACGGCCTGGCACTCCGGTTTGGGCTTCTCAGGGGTGGTCACGACGTCGCTCCCTCGCGGATGAAGCCACGCTCGACGGCGTAGTCGCTGAGCAGCTCACGCAGCTGGCGCCGACCACGGTGCAGCCGCGACATCACGGTGCCGATCGGCGTCTCCATGATCTCGGCGATCTCCTTGTAGGCGAAGCCCTCGACATCGGCCAGGTAGACGGCCATGCGGAAGTCTTCGGGCAGGGCCTGCAGCGCGCGCTTGACGTCGGCGTCGGGCAGGTGGTCGAGGGCCTCGACCTCCGCCGACCGCAGACCCGTCGAGCTGTGCGCCTCGGCGCGAGCCAGCTGGTAGTCCTCGATCTCGGCCGAGTCGGACTGCTGCGGCTGTCGCTGCTTCTTGCGGTAGGTGTTGATGTAGGTGTTGGTCAGAATGCGGTAGAGCCAGGCCTTGAGGTTGGTGCCGGGCTTGTACTGGTGGAAGGCGGCGTACGCCTTGGCGAACGTCTCCTGGACGAGGTCCTCGGCATCGCTGGGGTTGCGCGTGGTGCGCAGCGCAGCGCTGTAGAGCTGGTCCAGGAACGGCATCGCTTCGCGCTCGAAGCGTGCGGCACGCTCGGCAGGGGTCTCGGCCGCCACGTCGACGTGGGCGTCGTCGATCGGCGTACGGTCGCTCGGTGTCTCGGCGGACACGGACTCGTCTGTCATCGTCGACCAGCCTAGTCCTGCCCCCGAGCCGGGCGTCTCGGAGCCGGACCGCACCTCGTCGGTGCGGTACCCGGTCGGCGTACTTGCGGCGAGCAGCAACGGAGCTCCTTCTGCTGTCAGCATCGGTCTGTGCCCTATAGCAGGGCACGTGCGCTTCAACGTCACCAGGTCCCCCGGACATTCCCTGTACGCCGGCCGCCTCGGTCAGGTCAGGTGTGGCTGACCTTGGGAGGGCTTGCCTTTCCTTGGGAGACAAGCCGCGCGCGCCGTCGTACGTTGCCCGCATGCCCCGCGCCAAGAACGCCCAGCCGACCTTCCGCAGCCTGCTGACCGAGCAGGTGCGGCACGAGTTCACCGCCTCGCAGCAGTACATCGCGATCGCCGTGTGGTTCGACGACCACGACCTGCCCCGTCTGGCCGCGCACTTCTACGCGCAGGCCGTCGAGGAGCGCAACCACGCGATGATGATCGTCCAGTACCTCCTCGACCGCGACTGGGGTGTCAGCATCCCGGGCGTCGACGAGGTGCGCGGCGAGTTCGAGGCCCCGACCGAGCCGATCGCGCTCGCCCTGTCGCAGGAGAAGATCGTCACCACGCAGATCGAGGCGCTGTTCCGCGCCGCCCGGAGCGAGGGTGACGTCCTCGGCGAGCAGTTCATGCTGTGGTTCCTCAAGGAGCAGGTCGAGGAGGTCGCCGCCATGAACACTCTGCTCGCCATCGCCGAGCGTGCCGGCAAGGACTGGTTCCAGATCGAGGACCACCTGGCCCGCGAGAAGGTCGGTGACGGCGGCGGCGACAGCGCCGCTCCGACCGCCGCCGGAGGCGCGCTCTAGCCGAGCGAGCGCAGCAGGGGTACGACGTCGCGTGCGAACTGGTCCAGGAACCGCCGCTGGTCGTGCCCCGGCGCATGGAACACCAGGTGGTCGAACCCGAGGTCGAGGTAGGGCTGCAGCTGCTCGACCACGGCCTCGGGTTCGGAGGCCACGATCCACCGCGACGCGACCTGCTCGATGGGCAGCTCGTCGGCGACGCGCTCCATCTCCTGCGGGTCGTGGACCGAGTGCTTCTGCTCGGGCGTCAACGACAGCGGTGCCCAGAAGCGGGTGTTCTCCAGAGCCTTCTCGGGGTCGGTGTCGTAGGACACCTTCACCTCGAGCAGCTGCTCAACCGAGCCCGGCTCGCGCCGACCGACCTCCATGCCTTCCTTCATCGCAGGGACGAGCTTGTCGGCGTACAGCTCGCGGCCCTTGCCCGAGGTGCAGATCATGCCGTCACCCATGCGGCCGGCGTACTTGGCGACGGTGGGCCCGCCGGCGGCGACGAACACCGGCACCGGCTCGTCAGGTCGGTCGTAGATCGTCGCGTCGCTGGTGGTGTAGTAGTCGCCCTCGAACGTCACGCGCTCCTCGGTCCACAGGCGGCGCATCAGGCGTACGGACTCGCGCAGCCTCCCGAACCGCTCCTTGAACTCGGGCCAGCTCTGCTGCCCGACCGCGATCTCGTTGAGCGCCTCGCCGGAGCCCACGCCGAGGACGACCCGGCCCGGGTAGAGGCAGCCGAGCGTCGCGAACGTCTGCGCGAGCACAGCCGGGTTGTAGCGGAACGTCGGCGTGAGCACGGAGGTGCCGAGTCGGATGCGAGACGTCCGCTCCCCCGCCGCGGCCAGCCAGGTCAGTGCGTGCGGCGCGTGGCCGCCCTGATGACGCCACGGCTGGAAGTGGTCGGACGCGAACGCCGAGTCGAGACCGACTCGCTCGGCGTGGACGGCGAGCTCGACGAGCTCGCGCGGGTCGAACTGCTCAGCAGAGGCCTTGTACCCGATCGTCAGCGGCATGCGTTCAGGCTATGCCTCACAGGGCGCCGTTCAGCCGGAGACCGTGTTGAGCCAGGACCGGACCTCGTCGACGACGTCCTCGGGATGCTTGCTGAAGCTGTGATCGCCGCGCGCCCTGAACACGTGCGCGCGTGAGCCCAGCGCGTCTCGTACGTCGTCGGGCGTCCCGAACGGGTCACGATCACCTTGTACGACGGCCAGGGGCAGCTCGGCGTCGAGCACCAGCTGTGCCTCGAACGCCCTTGACTTCTCAGGCTTTCCGGGCGGATGGAGCGGGAAGGACAGCGCGAGCACGGCATCTGCGCCCACCTCGACCGCCGTCCGGCACGCCACACGCGCACCCGCCGAGCGACCTCCTTGGACGAGGGGCCGCGGGAGCTTCCAGCGGCCCGACGTGAGCGACCGCATGATCGGAACCCAAGCGGTGTCAAGGGTTTTCGGTGGGGACGCGATGCGCTTGCCGGCCACCCGCCACGGCTGCTCGACGAGGACGTACGTCCAGCCCTCGTCGACGAGCTCACGCAGCGCCTGCAGGTCCTTCGACCCGATGCCACCACCGGCGCCGTGGCTCAGGACGACTGATCCACGCGGGTCACGAGCCCGCCACACGTGGGCTCGCGCCAGGCCTGCCGGGGTCTCGATCTCCTTGACGGACAACGTCATTCACCTCCGCCGATGACCTCGCCGGTCATCGGGTCGACGACGCCGACCAGCTCGTCGCGCCCGACCGGCTCGATCAGTGTCGCGCCGTTGTTGCGGTTGCTGCTGACCGCGCGACTGACCGGCCACGCCTCGAAGCGCCCGGTCTCGGACGGCTGCAGCATCTCCTCGACCGCGCCCGGGTCGGTGACGGCGGGGTCAAGCCAGGTCTGCCACAGGTCGCGGTCGAGCACGAGCGGCTGCCGGTCGTGGATGCGGTCCAGCCCCGTCTCGGCCGCCTGCGTGATGATCGAGTACGACGCGACCCACGCGAGCGGGTCGTCGGCGTCCTTGCTGCGGTCCTTCCAGAACTCGTACAGGCCGGCGAAGGCGATGCGGTCGCCGTCGGCCCGCCGGATGAAGAACGGCTGCTTGCGCGGCTTGCCCTTGGCGTCGGTCGCGGTCGGGCTGACCTGCCACTCGTACCAGCCGTCGGCGGGGACGATGCACCGGCGTACGAGGGCGGGCTTGGCGTAGGTGCGGCTCTCGAGCAGTTCCTCGGAGCGGGCGTTGATCATGCGTACGCCCACCTTGGTGTCCTTGGCCCACGCCGGCACCAGCCCCCAGGTCAGCAGGCGCAGCTGGCGGGTCGGCTCGGCGTCGGGCTCACCACGCGGCGCGCGGGTGAGGACCACGGGCGCCTGCTTGGTGGGCGCCATGTTGTAGTCGGGCTCGCCGGCGGGAGGCTGCTGGGGGTTGACCAGGACGCTTCGGGTGGCCTCGTCCAGTCGGTCCTGGTCGATGTCGAACTCGTCGACCAGGTCCTCCGGGCTCGCGCTCGAGGCGTAACGACCGCACATGCTCAGCGAGCATAGGCGGGCCGTGCACGGCGTGGACTCCCGTTCTGCGTGCCTCCGGGCATACCGTAGGGGCCCAAGGAGCACCATCGCCCGATCCGCACAAGGAGTGGAACGCATGCTCGTCCGCCGTCTGGCACGCCCCCTGCTGGCCTCGTACTTCATCTACGAGGGCCTCAACAACGTGCGTACGCCCAAGGCGCACGCCGAGGAGCTCGCTCCGTTCGTCGAGATGGCCGCCAAGCAGACCGGCGTGCCGAACGAGCCCGAGACGATCGTCCGCGGCGTCGGAGGCGCCCAGATCGCCGGTGCCGCGCTGCTGGCCACCGGTCGCGTGCCCCGCCCCGCGGCCGCACTCCTCGCGAGCCTCATCGGCCCGAGCACCTACGTCCACGAGGCCTTCTGGGCCGAGACCGACCCGGCGCGCAAGGCCGCCAAGAAGTCCGGGTTCTTCCGCAACGCCGCGATCCTCGGCGGCGTGATCCTGGCCGCGGTCGACACCGAGGGCAAGCCCAGCCTGCGCTGGCGCGCCGCCCAGGGTGCCGAGCAGTCCCGCCGTGGTGCGCGCCGCGCCGCCAAGGCAGCCCGCCGCGAGGCCAAGCTGTTCGCGACCCAGACGGAGAACAAGCTCACCTGATGCCTGCTCAACCTGCGAGTACCACGCTCGACGCCGACTGGCCGGCGCCGTACGCCGAGGAGCCCCTCGACGCCACGGTGTCCGTCCCCGGCAGCAAGTCCCTGACCAACCGGTTCCTCGTCCTCGCCGCGCTCGCGGGCGACGAGAGCCTCCTACGGCGTCCGCTGCGCTCGCGCGACACCCTGCTGATGGCCTCAGCACTGCGCAGCCTCGGCACCGAGGTGACCGACGTCGACGAGGACTGGCTCGTCCGCCCCCGCGACCTGCGCGGGCCGGCCCTCGTCGACTGCGGGCTCGCAGGCACGGTGATGCGGTTCCTGCCACCGGTCGCCGCGCTCGCGCAGGGGCCGGTCGAGTTCGACGGCGACGAGCACATGCGACGTCGCCCGATGGGCCCGATGCTCGACGCGCTGCGGGCGCTCGGGATCACGGTCACGGGTGACGCTCCGGGCCTGCCCTTCACCGTCGAGGGCAACGGGCACGTCACCGGCGGCAAGGTCGTCGTCGACGCCAGCGCGTCGTCGCAGTTCGTGTCGGCGCTGCTGCTCGCCGGAGCCCGGTTCGAGAAGGGCGTCACGGTCGTGCACGACGGCAAACCCCTGCCGTCACAGCCGCACGTCGACATGACCGTCGAGGCGCTGCGCGACACCGGTGTCATCGTCGACGACGGCGACGCCAACACCTGGCACGTCGAGCCGTCCGAGATCCACTCCCTCGACGTCGAGGTCGAGCCCGACCTGTCCAACGCCGCACCGTTCGTCGCTGCGGCGCTCGTCGCCGGCGGCACGGTCACCGTCCCGTCGTGGCCGCAGTTCACCACCCAGGCGGGCGATGCGATCCGCGACATCCTCGACGCGATGGGCGCCGACGTCAGCCTCACTCGCGACGGACTCACCGTGAGCGGCACGGGCCAGATCGACGGGGTCGACCTCGACCTGCACGACGTCGGCGAGCTCACACCGGTGGTGGCCGCCGTCGCGGCGCTGGCGTCCGGGCCGTCACAGCTGCGCGGCATCGCCCACCTGCGCGGCCACGAGACCGACCGGCTCGCAGCGATCACCACCGAGATCAACCGCCTCGGCGGCGACTGCCGCGAGACCGAGGACGGCCTGGTGATCCGGCCGCGGCCGCTGCACGGTGACCTCGTCCGCACCTACGCCGATCACCGGATGGCCATGGCTGCCGCGGTGCTCGGTCTGCGCGTGCCGGGCGTCGTCATCGAGAACGTCGCCACCACCGGCAAGACGCTGCCCGACTTCACGACCCGCTGGAGCTCCCTGCTCGGTCGAGCGTGAGGGTGACTGCGTGAGCGGGCGACGTCGCTACGACGAGAGCGACGTACGAGTTCGCCCGGGCCGCAAGGGTTCTCGGCCACGCACCAAGGACAGGCCGGCCCACAAGGACGCGGTCGTCGGCATGGTCATCGCCGTCGACCGCGGCCGCTGGACCGTCCGTCTCGACGATCGTCAGGTGACGGCGATGCGGGCCCGTGAGCTCGGTCGTACGAGCATCGTGGTCGGCGACCGCGTCGCTCTCGTCGGTGACACCAGCGGTGCCGACGGATCGCTCGCGCGCATCGTGCGCGTCGAAGAACGCAGCAGCGTCCTGCGGCGGACGGCCGACGACACCGACCCCTACGAACGCGTCGTCGTCGCCAACGCCGACCAGCTGGTCATCGTCACCGCCCTCGCCAACCCCGAGCCGCGCCCACGCATGGTCGACCGCTGCCTGGTCGCGGCGTACGACGCCGGCATGGACCCGTTGCTCGTGCTCACCAAGGCCGACCTGCGTCCGGCCGAGGACTTCGTCGGCAGCTATGCACCGCTCGACGTGCCCTACGTCGTCACCTCGGTCACCGATGACGGCATCAGCGGCATCGATCAGGTGCGCGCCGCCGTCGACGGCCGCATCAGCGTGCTCGTCGGGCACTCCGGAGTCGGCAAGTCCACGCTCGTCAACGAGCTCGTCCCCGGCACCGACCGCGCCACCGGCCATGTCAACGTCGTCACCGGACGCGGTCGACACACGTCGACCTCAGCCGTGGCGCTGCCCCTCGCCGGTGGCGGCTGGGTCGTCGACACACCGGGCGTCCGCTCGTTCGGGCTCGCGCACGTCGATCCCGCTCGCATCGTGCACCTGTTCCCCGACCTCGAGCCCGGCACCGCCGACTGCCCGCGCGGCTGCACCCACGACGAGGAGGAGTGCGCCCTCGACGCGTGGGTCGCCGACGGCCACGCCGGCCCGGCAGGGCCGTCACGGCTGGAGTCCCTGCGTCGTCTGCTGCGCTCGCGCGGAGACGGCGAGTGAGCTCGCCTGCGACACCGCCGCCGTCGCCGGGACGACGGACGGCCCGCACCGTCGTACGCCGCGTCGTCCGCCCGGTCGCCGCACGACGCAGCTGGCTCAGCGAGAACCTCGTCGTCCTCGCGCTGCTGGCGTTCGGCGCCGCCCTCGCTCTCGGACTCACCGCATCGGCCGCCGAGGTCTACGACGCGGTCGAGGAGGGCGACGGCATCGCCGGCCTCGACCAGCCGGTGCTCGACACGGCGATCGACCTGCGGACGCCCGGGCGCGCCGACGCCGTCACGTGGTTCACCGACCTGGGTGGCGAGACGTGGTTCCCGGTGGTGGCGGTCGTCGTCCTCGGCGCCATCGCGATCCGGTGGCGCACCTGGTCGGCCGTCCTCCTCCCTGCCGTCGGGTTCAGCGTCGCTCTGGCGATGACCTGGGTCGGCAAGGTGATCGTCGGGCGAGCCCGTCCGCCGTACTCCGAGGCGGTGCCGCCCTACGAGACGTCGGCGTCGTTCCCGAGCGGCCACAGCCTGCTCGCGACCGTGCTCGCCGCACTCGTCGGCTACCTGCTGCTGCAGCGCGTACGCCGCGGCTGGCTGCGCGGTGTCGTCGTCGGCCTGTGCACCCTGTGGGCGGTCGCGATGGGGCTCTCCCGCGTCTACCTCGGCCACCACTGGTTCACCGACGTGTGCGCGGGCTGGGCCCTGGGTCTGGCCTGGACCGCGGCGCTCATCACTGCGCACCAGACCTGGCTGCTCGTACGCCGCTCGCAGGACGAACCCGGCGAAGTCCCCTGAGGAGCCGCCCGCGTCGAGTACGGTCGGCCGAGTGCCGACCTACGACGACGACCTCCGCCTGGCTCACGTACTCGCGGATGCGGTCGAACCCACCACGATGGGCCGGTTCAAGGCCAATGACCTCGTGGTCGAGACCAAGCCCGACCTGTCCCCCGTCTCCGACGCCGACCTCGCCGCCGAAGAGCTGATCCGCACCCAGCTCAAGCGCACTCGCCCTCGGGACGCGGTGTCGGGCGAGGAGTTCGAGACCACCGGCCATGGCCCGCGTCGATGGGTCATCGACCCGATCGACGGCACCAAGAACTTCGTCCGCGGCGTCCCCGTGTGGGCCACCCTGATCGGTCTCGTCGTCGACGAGAAGCCCGTGCTCGGACTCGTCGCCGCACCCGCCCTCAACCGTCGCTGGTGGGCCGCCATCGGCTCCGGCGCGTGGACCGGCCGCAGCCTGTCGTCCGCCAAACGCGTTGGTGTCTCGAAGGTTTCGCGCATCCGTGACGCCTCGATGTCGTACGGCGACATCGAGGACTGGCGCAAGATCGGCAAGCGCCGCGAGCTGCTCGAGCTGATGGACGACTGCTGGCGCACGCGCGCCTACGGCGACTTCTGGTCGCACATGCTCGTCGCCGAGGGTGCCGTCGACATCGCCCCCGAGCCCGAGCTCGCGGTCTACGACATGGCGGCGCTGGTGCCGATCGTGCAGGAGGCCGGCGGCAGGTTCACCGGCCTCGACGGACGCGACGGCTGCTGGAGCGGCAACGCCCTGTCGAGCAACGGCCTGCTGCACGACGAGGTGCTCTCGCGCATCGGCAGCACGGCCGGGTCCGGCACCCTGCCCCTGGGCTGAGCCCGGCGCCGCCCGCGGCCGGTGGCAGGATGCACCTCGTTGCCCAACGCTGTGCACCGAAGGAGCCCTGCCATGCCCACGACCACCGAGGTCCCCCAGCGCCGCGAGATCAAGACCGCGCTGCCCGGTCCGCGCTCGCAGGAGCTCGCCGCCCGTCGTACCCAGGCCGTCGCCGCAGGTGTCGGGTCCGTCATGCCGGTCTACGCCGCCCGCGCTGCCGGAGGCGTCATCGAGGACGTCGACGGCAACCTGCTGATCGACCTCGGCTCGGGCATCGCCGTGACCTCGGTCGGGTCGTCCGCGCCGCGCGTCGTCGAGGGCGTGCAGCGGCAGGTCGCCGACATCACGCACACGTGCTTCATGGTCACGCCGTACGACGGTTACGTGGAGGTGTGCGAACGCCTGGCCGAGCTCACGCCGGGTGACCACGCCAAGAAGTCGGCCCTGTTCAACTCCGGCGCCGAGGCCGTCGAGAACGCCGTCAAGATCGCGCGGTACGCCACCGGTCGCCGGGCCGTCGTCGCGGTCGATCACGCCTACCACGGCCGTACCAACCTCACGATGGCCCTGACGGCCAAGGCGATGCCGTACAAGAAGGGCTTCGGGCCGTTCGCGTCCGACATCTACCGGGTGCCGACGTCGTACCCGTTCCGCGACCCCGAGGGCATGACCGGTGAGCAGGCGGCCCAGCGCGCGATCCTCGCCGCCGAGAAGGCCGTGGGCGCATCCGAGATCGCCGCGCTCATCATCGAGCCGATCCAGGGCGAGGGCGGTTTCATCGTGCCGGCGCCGGGTTTCCTTGCGGCACTAGCGGACTGGTGCACCGCCAACGGCATCGTGCTCATCGCCGACGAGGTGCAGAGCGGGTTCGCGCGCACGGGAGCGTGGTTCGCGTGCGATCACGAGGGCGTCGTCCCCGACCTGGTGACGACCGCCAAGGGCATCGCCGGCGGCCTCCCCCTGGCGGCTGTCACGGGTCGCGCCGAGCTGATGGACTCGGTGCACTCCGGTGGCCTCGGCGGCACCTACGGCGGCAACCCGGTCGCCTGCGCCGCCGCGCTCGGGTCGATCGAGACGATGCGCGCCGACGGCCTGACCGAGCGCGCCCAGCACATCGAGCAGCTGGCCCTCGGACGCCTGCGTGAGCTGCAGCAGCGGGTGCCGGCCATCGGTGACGTCCGCGGTCGCGGCGGCATGCTCGCGGTCGAGATCGTCAAGCCCGGCACCACCCAGCCCGACCCCGAGCTGACCGCCGCCGTCGCCAAGAAGTGCCACGAGCAGGGCGTGGTGATCCTGACGTGCGGGACCTACGGCAACGTCGTACGCCTCCTGCCGCCGCTGGTGATCAGCGACGGGCTGCTGCTCGAGGGCCTCGACGTGCTGGCAGCCGCCTTCTGACCCAACCGCTCTCGCCGAGAGGCCCACTCGTCGCCCAGAGGCCCACCTGTTCGAGCCGGACAGGTGGGCCTCTCAGCGCGTTGTGGGCCTCTCGGTGAGGACGATCATGCGGCGGGTACGACGTCGGCGGCCTCCGGCGCACCCGACCGCTGGGGTGTGCCGAACTCGCGAAAGCTCTTGCGTACCAACGGTGCCAGCGTGGTGACGAAGTAGGCGAGGCCGACGACCAGCATGGCCCACGAGACGCCGAGACCGGTCACGAGCAGACCACCGACGAGTCCGCCGAACGGGATGAGCGCCCAGCACAGCGCTGTGTTGAGCGAGGACACCCGACCCATCAGCGGCTTCGGGATGCGCTCGAAGATCACGGCACCGAGGATCGGGTTGATGAACCCCGATGCGAATCCGCCGGCGGCCAGCGTGACGACCACACCGGCGACCGGCACGTCGAGCGCGTACACAGCGAACCGAGGCAGCCCGCAGATCAGGAACGCCACGGCGTAGACCGGCAGTCGCGGCAACCGCTCGCCGAGCATCGCCGCGACCGCGGAGCCCCCGATCGAGAACGCCGCGAACACCGCGAACATCATGCCGAGCAGCCCGGCGCCGTGGCCGCCGTCCTTGATCCAGACGGGCAGCAGGACGGCTGACCATGCCTGGTCGAGCAGGTTGGTCGTCGCGACCATGACGACGATGCCGACGAGCACGGCGTCACGCCGCAGGAACTGCCATCCCTCGCGCAGCTCCTGGCCGTACGACGACGGCTCGGGCTCGGTCGCTGACGCACCCCGCTCGCGCAGCGCGGGGATGCCGAACTGCACGATGAGCGCGGCGAGCGCGAACGTCGCGGCGTTGACGCCGAGCGCCTGGCTCGGCCCGATCCAGCTGACGAGGACGCCGGCGAGCGCCGCACCCACGGTGGACCCGAGCCGCTCGATCATGCCGGCGACGCCGGTGACGCGTTCGAGAGGCACAGCGGCGATCTCGGCGATGTCGGGCACCATCGAGCTCTTGGCGGCGTCGGACGGCCCGCGCAGCAGACCCATCACGAACACGATGGCGACGAGCAGGCCGAACCGCAGCAGACCGAGCGCGTGCAGCACCGGGACGAGGACGACGGCGAGCACCGAGGCCGAGTCACAGGTGATGGCAACGCGTTTGGGGCCGAGGCGGTCGATCAGCGGCCCGCCGAGCGCCTTGGCGAGGACGTAGGGCAGCATCTCCGTGAACACGACGACGCCGGTGAGTGCGGCGCTTCCGGTGGTGCTCAGCACCAGCCACGGGACGGCGATGGTCGACAGCCGGGTGCCGGAGATCGAGAACGTCTCGGCGGCCGCGAGCGCGACGAACGGCTTGCGGCTGCTCATGACTCGGTGTCCGGGTCGTCGCGGTGCACCAGGCGCCCGGGATAGGGGAAGGCGTGCAGGAGCACGCTGTAGACCTCGGTGCCCTCGGGAGTCGGGGTGCCGAGCGGCGGGGCACTCTGCATCGCCTCGCGCAGGACCTCGTGCACGCGCTGCTTGAGCTGCATCGCCTGCTCGGCGGTCAACGGGATCGTGTAGTCGCTGTGGTCGGTGGTGCGCCGCCACTCCTCCGGCAGCTCGGCCTGCTCCTGCACCGACCGCTGCGCGAGCGTCGTCTGCCACGACAGCGCCGCCTGCGTGAACGCGACCTCGGCCTCGTCGTCCTGATCGCGATCGACCTCGTCCTGGCCGTACGCCGTCGACTCGTGCCGGGCGCGCCACCACCGGTCGCGCCGGCTCCCGCGGGTGTCGTCCTCCTCGATGAACCCGTGCTGGGCCAGCTGGCGGAGGTGATAGCTGGTGGCGCCGGAGTTGAGGTCGAGGCGCTGGGCGAGCTGGGTCGCGGTGGCCGGACCGTCGATGCGCAGCATGCCGAGCATGCGCAGCCGCACCGGGTGGGTCAGCGCCTTCAGCGCGGTGGCGTCCGGGACGATCTGGCTGATCTCACGGGGGTTGTCAGAGGCGGGCATGCCCCGACCGTACAACCGCAAATGATCCTTTGCAAACACTTCTTTGTGTTCTGCCCGGAGGGCTCTCAGATGCAGAGACAGTCCAGCTCGGCGGACTCGCGGGCCCCGCGGCCATGTGATTTCTGTCACGCTGACACGGACAGGCTGTCAGGCCGTGCCGCGATGAGTCACCTCGGAAGGACCCGCCGTGCAACGCACCCCCTCGGATGATCCGCACCTCGACCCACCCGCTGCTTCCGGCACCAGTCGGCGACGCTTCCTCGGGTACGTCCTCGCGGGCACCACGCTCACGGTCGCGGCCGACATGCGGCTCGGCACACCAGCAGAGGCCGCCATCCCCTCGCCGCCGCAGATCGCCGAGATCTTCGACCTCGAGGACCTGCAGACGACGACCGGGCTGGCCACCGCCAACCTGATCCGCATCACGATCGGCACCGACGGGACGGCGTCGTTCTCGTTGCCGCGGATGGAGGTCGGGCAGGGCATCACCACGTCGACGGCGATGATCATCGCCGAGGAGCTGGAGATCCCGGTCGAGCGCGTCACGGTCGGTCTCGCGCCCGCGCGGCCCGAGCTGGTGTTCAACCAGCTGACCGGCGGCTCCAACACGACGGTCTCGACGTTCACGCCCATCCGCGTCGCGGCTGCCGTCGCCAAAGGGGCCCTCCTGAAGGCAGCCGCGATCCAGCTCGGCGCCGTCGTCGACCAGCTGACCGCGAAGGCCGGCGTCATCACGGCCCCCGGCGGCGCATCCGTGACCTACGGCGAGCTCGCCGAGTCGGCGGCGAGTGCCAGTACGCAGGGGGTCCAGGTCCAGCTCAAGGCCGCGTCGTCGTACACCGTCGTCGGCAAGCCCACCCGCCGCGTCGACGCACGCGACATCGTCACCGGCGCCAAGAAGTTCGCGATGGACCTGGAGGTCCCCGACGCGCTGCCGACCATGCTGTGCCGGCCACCCGGACTCAACGGCTCGCCGAAGTCCGTGCGCAACCGCGAGGCGGTGCTCGCCATGCCGGGCGTCACTGACGTGGCCGTGGTCGACACCGGCGTCGCCGTCCGTGCCCGCACCTTCGGGCAGTGCATCACCGCCACCCGCGCGCTCGACGTCGAGTGGAACGCCGGTGGTATCGAGGGTGAGGACGACGAGTCGATCCTCGCGAAGGTCCGCCGAGCCGAGGTACCCCTGGCGGTGCCGAAGGTCCCGGTCCTCGCGACCCAGGTGGATGCGTCGTTCGAGTTCATGTTCCGCAGCAGCGCCGCGCTGGAGCCCAACTGTGCGATCGCCGACGTCCGCGACGGTCACGCGACCGTGTGGGCCGGGCTGAAGGCCCCGATCGTCGCTCAGGAGGACATCGCTCTCGCGGTCGGGTTGCCCCTGCACGCCGTCACGGTCAACGTGATCACCGGCGGCGGGTCGTTCGGGCACAAGCTGTTCGGCGACCACGCCATCGAGGCCGCCAAGGTCTCCAAGGCGATGGGCAAGCCGGTGCGACTGATGTGGCACCGGGTCGACGAGCCCCGCCAGGGACGCATGCATCCGATGGCGACGTCCCGCATCCGGGCGACCTGCCTGGCCGGCGAGGTGCTGACGTTCGAGCAGCGGCACACCAGCATCGCCACCGACTTCGGCCACGGCCTCGGCGACATGCTCACCGCCACGGCCGACAAGCTGCCGGGTGGGCTCGTCGGCGTCGGGTTGTCGCAGAGCATCTTCCTGCTCACCCAGGAGCTGCCCTACAACGTCGGGCTCGTGACCCAGCTGCTGAGCGAGACCGACACACGGTTCAACACCGGCAGCATGCGGGCGATCTACTCCCCCGACGTCGCGTGCGCGAGCGAGCTGGTCATCGACATGCTCGCCCAGAAACTGCGCAAGGACCCACTCGCGTTCCGGCTCGGGCTGGTCAAGCACGACAACGTGCGCGGCGTCCTGACAAAGGTCGCCGAGGTCGGCAAGTGGGGCCGGCCGATGGCGCCCGGCACCGCCCAGGGCATCGCCGTGCACCGCGAGTACAAAGGCGCCACAGCGGTTCTCGTCGAGATCGACTGCCGACCCGAGACGGTCAACCGGCAGGTCCGCGACGGTGTGACCGGCCCTCGTGTCACCAAGGCGGTCATCGCGGTCGACGCCGGCCTGGTCATCAACCCGCAGGGCCTGGAGGCGCAGATGCTCGGCGGGGTCTCCGACGGCATCGGGCTCGCGCTCACCAACAGCGTGCACCTCAAGGACGGGCACTTCCTGGAGGCCAGCTGGGACAACTACTTCTACACCCGCCAGTGGAACACCCCGCTGGAGTTCGAGTGCGTGGTCGTCCCCTCCGCCTCGGACACCCCGGGCGGCGCCGGCGAGGCCGGCGTACCCGCCTCGTTCGCGGCCGTGGCCTGTGCGTACGCGCGTGCCACCGGCACGGTGCCCCGCAGGTTCCCGATCAACCACCAGACGCTGTCGTTCGAGCCCAAGCCCTACACCCCGTCACTCCCCGAGTCGCCGGTCGACGGCCTCTCGCACACGTTCTGAGGAAGCCATGCCGACACACACCTTCGTCCTGAACGGCAAGCAGGTCACCGCCGACGTCGAGGACGACGTCCGGCTGCTGTGGGTCCTGCGCGACGTCCTCGGGGTCACCGGGCCCAAGTACGGCTGCGGCATCAACGTCTGCAAGGCCTGCACGTCCCACATCAACGGCAAGGCGTTCAACCCGTGCTCGGTGCGCGTCGCCGACGTCGAGCCCACCGACGAGATCACCACGATCGAGGGCCTCGCCGACACCGTCGAGGGAGACCTGCACCCCATGCAGGAGGCATGGCTCGAGCAGGACGTCGCTCAGTGCGGCTACTGCCAGCCCGGTCAGATCATGGCGGCCGTCGCCAAGGTCAAGCAGGTCAAGGCGCAAGGCCGCGAGATCACCGACGCCGACCTCGACACCATCCGCAACGTCTGCCGCTGCGGTACCTACGTCCGCATCCGCGAGGCCATCAAGGCCGGCGCCGCGCGGATGTGACCCGTGCTCGACGCACTGCAGCACCTGTCACGCTGCTGGGACCCCGCGTCCTGCGGCGTCCTGGCCACCGTCGTCGACCAGGAGGGCTCGGCTCCCCTGGAGGTCGGGACGTCCATGACCGTCGACGCCGCCGGTCGGCCGCACGGCTCGATCTCCGGCGGCTGCGTCGACGGCGATGTCTACGAGACCGCGCTCGACGTGCTGCGCAGCGGACGGCCGGTACTGCGCCGGTACGGCCCCGGCGGCTCCCCGTTCGCGGCGTCCCTGACCTGCGGCGGGTCGGTCGAGGTGCTCGTGCACCGCGTCGACCCGGACTCACCGCTGCGGTCGGGGTCGTGGGCCGACGCAGGGCGAGCACGGTCCGCCGTCGCTGTGACGCTCCGCGGTGACCGCGCCGCGGTGCTCGCCGAGGTGGGCTCGACCCGTTGGGGCACGCTGGGCGACCAGGCTCTCGACGACGCCGTCCTGCGCGACCACGAGAGCGGACCGCACTCGTACGCCGGGGCGTCCGGTCCGGTGCGGGTCTTCGTCTGGGCCGCTCCTCCCCCGCCCCGCCTGCTGCTCGTGGGCGCCAACGCCGTCACGGCCGCGCTCTCCCGGCTCGGCGCCGAGCTCGGCTACCTGGTGACCGTGTGTGATCAGCGTGAGGTCTTCACCGGTCCGTCGGCGTTCCCGGCGGCCGAGGAGGTCGTCGTGCAGTGGCCGCACCGCTACCTGGAGGCCGAGGCCGCCGGGGGCCGGATCGACGACCGCACCGTGATCTGCGTGCTCACCCACGACGAGCGCGTCGACGCACCGACGCTGCGAACAGCGTTGCGGCTCAACGCTGTTGGTTACGTCGGCGCGATGGGTTCGCGCACGACCCACCACGACCGCGTACGCCGGCTGGGCGCCCTCGGGGTCACGGCGCCCGAGCTGTCGCGGCTGTCCAGCCCGATCGGACTCGACCTGGGCGCGCGAACGCCCGCGGAGATCGCCCTCAGCATCCTCGCCGAGGTCACCGCGGTGCGCACGGCGGCCTCGGGCCGACCACTCACGACCCGCACCGGCCCGATCCACGCGGCTGCCGACCCGCGGTCGGCGTGCAGTGCGTGAGGTCTAGTCGACGACCGTGACCTCACCGCGCCCGAGCGCGCGGACGGCGTCGGCGTGCTCGGACGCGTCGCCCACCAGGACCGTCGTCCACGACCCGAGCGTCGCGCGCCAGGCCTCGCCGAGCCGCTCGGGCGTGAGGGCCTGGACCTCCTGGAGGTATCCGGTCACGAAGTCGGTGCCGAGACCGTCGAGGCGCAGCCGCACCGCCTCGTCGGCCACCACGTCGGCAGTGGCGTAGCGCGCGGGTGCGGTCTTGCCGATGTAGTCGATCGCCGAACGCGTCTCGTCGTCGGTGAAACCATCGGCCGCGCCTTCGAGGACCCCGAGCAGCAGGTCGTACGACTCGGCTGTCACGTCACCGCGCACCGAGCCGGCCGCGACGAAGACACCGTCACGGCGACGGGGCCGGAACGTCGTACGCATGCCGTAGGTGTAGCCCTTGTCCTCGCGCAGCAGTGCATCGACCCGCGCGCCCGGTGAGCCACCGAGTGCAAAGCTGAGGGCCGGGTAGGGAGCCCAGCCACCGTCGACGCGGCGGTCGGGACCGAGCGTGCCGACGTACATCTCGGTCTGCACCGACCCCGGCCGGTCGACGAACACGATGCGACCCGAGCCCGGGTCGCGCTCGTCACGCGGGTCGAGATCGGTTGCGGCTGAAGGGTTTTCGGACCGCCAAGCACCAATCGTGCGTTCGAGGTCGGCCACGACGGCAGCCTCGTCGACGTCACCGGCCACGATGACGGCTCCGCCGTCGGGCCGCACATGCGCGGCGTGGTAGGCCGCGCAGTCGGCGCTCGTGATGGCCCCCACGGTCTCGAGGCTGCCCGCAGTGGGGCGCGAGGCCCGCGACTGCGGTGTGTAGAACGTGCGCGCCCACTCGATGGCGGCGCGTGACGCGGCGGAGGCGCGCTCGTGCTCGATCTCGGACAGCCGCTGCCGCACGTGACGACCGACCTCGGCCTCGTCGAACGCCGGCTCGCGCAGACACTCGGTCGCGAGCTCCAGGGCCTGCCCGAACCGACCGGTCGTCGCCTCGAGCTCGACGACCATGCCCTGCTCGGTGACGCCTGCACCCAGACCGATCCCGTTGCGCTCGAACAGCTCCGCGAGCTCTTCGGCGGTGTGCGATGCGGTGCCCTCGTCCATCGTGCGCGACACGATCGAGGCGACGCCCTCACGGTCCTGCGGCTCGCCGGCGAGCAGCGACGGCAGCGCGATGCGCGTGGACGTGACGTACTGGCCGGGCAGCGGATAGATGAGCACGTCCATGCCGTTGCTCAGCCGGTGGCGTCGCGGCTCAGGGAACGCCCACGGCTGCGGGGGTACGACGTCGGGTCGGGTGACGGTCATGCCGCGCCCTCCTTGAGATAGGCCACGACGGCTCGGGAATGTGGCGAGATCCATTGCGCTGCAACGGTTCTGATGTCCTCGGCCGACACGTCGGCGATGCGGTCGAGGTAGGTGTTGACGTGCTCGGGGTCGTCGTGGAGCAGGGTGTACTGGCTGATCGTGTCGGCGCGCTCCTCGTGCGAGGCGAGCGCCGACAGCCACCACCGCTCGGTGTCGTTGCGCAGCGTCTCCATCTCGACCTCGGTCGGGCCCTCCTCGCCCAGCCGCGCGACCTCCTCGCACAGGTGGTCCTCGAGCTCGACCAGGTCGGTGCCGTCCGCGGCATCGACCACCAGCAGACCGAGCGAGGTGCCGTCGACCAGCCCCATCGCCGTACGCGACACCGACGTCGCGATCTGCTCGCGTCGCACGATGCGCCGGTAGAGCCGTGAGGTTGCAAGGCCGGCCAGCAGGTCCATGGCCAGCTCGGCGGCGTCGAACTCGGGGCTGCCGGCCACCGGCAGGCGCCAGGCGACGTAGAGACGGTTGCTCGGCACGTCCTCGACGCGCTCCAGCCGGACCGGCTCCGGCAGTGGCGCGAGGGGCGCGACCGGCTCCCGCGCCGGCTCGGTCGACGCCGGCAGCTCGCCGAAGTAGCGCTCCGCTGCTGCGAACCCGTCCTCAGGCGTCACGTCGCCGACGAGGGTGAGGACGGTGTTGTCAGGCCCGTAGTAGCGGCGGAAGAAGTCGTGGACGTCCTCGACCGAGGCGGCGTCGAGGTCCTCCATCGAGCCGATCGTCGAGTGGTGGTAGGGGTGGCCCTTGGGAAAGACCGTCGCGTAGACGTCGTCCAGCGCGTGACCGTACGGCCGGTTGTCGTAGCGCTGGCGCTTCTCCTCCTTGACCACGTCGCGCTGGTTGTCGAGGTTGGCCTGGTTGACGGCGTCCAGGAGGTGGCCGTGCCGGTCGGCCTCCATCCACAGCGCCAGCTCGTACGCCCCCGTCGGCACCGTCTCGAAGTAGTTGGTGCGGTCGAACCACGTCGTGGCGTTGAGCCGCGCCCCCTCGGCCATCAGCCGCGAGAAGTGCTCGCCCTCGGCGACGTTGCGCGACCCCTGGAACATCAGGTGCTCGAACAGGTGCGCGAACCCGGTCTTGCCCTCCGGCTCGTGGCGCGAGCCCACGTTGACCCAGATGTTGACGGTCACGGCGGGCACGTTGTGGTCGGGTGAGACGACCACGCGCAGCCCGTTGGCGAGCGTGCGTTGGTGGATCGGGTAGTCCAGCGGCATGCCCGCCACCCTAGATCGACCCGTACGACGACCGGCCCGGCGGGCGCTCCTCGCACCCGCCGGGCCGGCGTACCTGGTCTGCTGCCTGACGCGATCAGCTCGCGGCCGTGGCCTCCGGAGCCTTGTCGGAGGCCGCCTTGTCCGGCGCGGTCTTGTCAGGGGCCGCCTTGCCCGCGCCGGAGCCGAGGCCCGGCCCCCGGTCGATGTTGAGCGACGGCGTGAAGTCGTCGCCCAGGCGTTGGATCGCCAGCCGCGCGTAGATCTGCTGCTCGGTCGTGGTGCGCTCGCCGCGGGCCTTGCCGAGGAAGGCGACCGCCCAGTGCAGCAACGTGGTGATGCGGCTCTTGAACCCGATGATGTAGACGAGGTGGACGGCCAGCCACATGACCCAGGCGATGAAGCCCGACAGCCGAACCTTGCCGATGCTGGCGACCGCGCTGAACCGCGAGATCGTCGCCATGCTGCCCTTGTCCTTGTAGTGGAACGGGCCCTCGCGCTGCTCGTCCTTGACGCTGTGCTTGATCTGCTTGGCGGCGTAGCGGCCACCCTGGATCGCCACCTGAGCGACGCCCGGGAGCTTGTCGAGCGAGATCATGTCGCCGACCACGAACACCTCGGGGTGCCCCGGGAGGGTCAGGTCGGGCTCGACCTCGACACGACCGGCCCGGTCGATGCCCGCCCCGGACTGCTCCGCCAGCTGCTTGCCGAGCGGGCTGGCCTGGACGCCGGCGGCCCACACCTTGCAGATCGAGTCGATGCGACGGTGCTCGCCGTCGGCGTCCTCGACCTCGATGCCGGTGCCGTCGACGTCGACGACCTTGGCGCCGAGCTGGACCTCGACGCCCATCTTCTCGAGGCGCTGCTGAGCCTTGGCGCCGAGCCGGTCGCCGAACGCACCGAGCACGGACGGCGCCGCGTCGAGCAGGATCACCCGGGCGTCGGTCGGGTCGATGTTGCGGAAGTCCCGCTTCAGGGTGCGGCGGGAGAGCTCGCTGATCTGACCGGCCATCTCGACGCCGGTCGGGCCGGCGCCCACGACGACGAACGTCATCAGCGCGGCGACCTCGTCGTCACGGCCCGCGGCAGCGGCGATCTCGGCCAGCTCGAACGAGCCGAAGATGCGGCCGCGCAGCTCGAGCGCGTCGTCGACGGACTTCATACCCGGGGCGAACCGGGCGAAGTGGTCGTTGCCGAAGTAGGACTGGCCGGCTCCGGCAGCGACGATCAGGCTGTCGTACTCGTACGTCTGCGTGGTGTCGAGGGCCGTCGCGGTGACGCGCTTCTCGTCGAGGTCGATGTCGCCGACGTGACCGAAGATCACCTCGACGTTCTTCTGCCGCGCGACCACCTCACGGGTCGACGGCGCGATCAGGCCTTCGGACAGGATCCCGGTCGCCACCTGGTACAGCAGCGGCTGGAACAGGTGGTGGGTCGTGGAGGAGATGAGGGTGATGTCGACGTCGGCGCGCTTGAGTGCGCGGGCGCTGAAGAGGCCGCCGAAGCCCGAACCGATGATCACCACGCGGTGCCGACCGGTCGGCACCTGTCCCTTGTTGCTCATGGCGTCCAGGGTAGTGAGCACCCCCGTGTGCTCCAGGACACAGTCCACATGCGGGATACGCTGGCTCACGAAGGCACGACGCAGGACCACCCGATCGAGTCTGGAGACCGCTCATGACTCACCCTCAGGACCCTTACCGCCCGTACGACGGCGCGGGTCAGCCCGACCACGGCTCGCAGCCACGCGGCGGCGCCTCGCCGGCCGGCTACGACGCTCAGCAGCCCTACGGACAGGCACCCCAGGCGCCCTACGGCGACCAGGGCGGATATGCGCCCAACGGGCACAGTGCACAGGGTGCGCCTGACGCCGCGGCTCCGATCGTCTGGAACCAGCCCGCACCGAGTGGCGCGGCACCCGCGTGGTCCGGCCCGTCGGCGCGTGCGACCTCTCAGCAGGAGTCGTACGCCTCCGCCCCGTCGGACCCGTACGCCGGCCGGCCGGCCCCCGCCCAGCCCGAGCGGTGGGCCACCGGAGGCGGCGCCCCGACCGCGCACGAGGTTCATCAGGACTGGGTCGCCCGCGACAGCGGCCAGGCCTCGTCGATCCCCGACGTGCCCGAGCAGCCCGAGGTGCCTGCGCAGCCCGGCCCGGACCTCCCCGACCGGCCCTCGCAGCCCGACGCCCCGGACCAGCCCGGGCAGCCGCCTGCACCGGCTCCTGTTCCGCCGGCCCCCAGCCCCGCGCCGGACCCCGCTTCGTGGGGCGCCAAGCCCAGCGCCGCACCGGCAGCAGAGCCTGCGTCGTGGGGCGCCGAGCCCAGCGCCGCGCCGGCAGCAGAGCCTGCGTCGTGGGGCGCCGCGCCGGCGGCCGAGCCCGCAGCCTGGAGCAGCGCACCCGCTGCGCCGAATGCGCCGAGTGCGCCGGCTTGGGGCGAGCCGCAGCAGGACTACCCCCAGCAGGACTTCGCTGCGCAGCCCACTGCTCAGCCGTCGGCGCCGTACGCCCCGCCCGCCGAGCAGCCTCCGGTCCCGCAGGAGCCTGCCGGCTACCAGCCGCCGCCTGCTGCTCACCAGCGGCCGTCGTACGACGGTCCGCCCTCGGGCGCCAACGAGCCGCTCAACCCCTCGGAGGCCGCCGAGGCGCTGCCGACCCAGATGACGCCGGCGGTCGCGCCCGCCGACAACGCTCCCGAGGCGGCTGAGGAGGCGCTCACGATCGGCCGTGGTCGTGCCAACTCGATCGTGCTCGACGACATGCTCGTCTCACGTCAGCACGTGCGCATCACGGTCGACGACGAGGGCCTGGTCATCGAGGACCTCGGCAGCCGGAACGGCACCTTCGTCAACGGACGTCGTATCGAGCGCACGCACCTGCACGAGGGTGACCGCATCGGGATCGGTGCGTCGACCTTCGAGGTCCGTGACGGCTGGCTCGTCTCGATCTGACCGCGAAGGCCCGGCCACCCTCCCCGTTCTGGGTAGGGTGGCCTGCGCCTGCGGGGGAAGTCTCGGTCGAGGAGCTGTGCTGCCACCGGCTTCGAGTGGGTGACCCGCCGAACCTGACGCTGCACCACCATGACCACGGAGAGCCATGACGACACCGACCACCGGGCCCGCCGACCTCAGGCTGGTCTTCCAAGGCCGTCCGCTGATCGTCCGACCCGGCCAGACCGCCGTGGTCGGGCGCGATCTCGGGTGTGACCTGACGGTCGCCGACTCGCGCGCGTCCCGGCAGCACGCCCAGGTCCACTTCGACGGACGCGTCTGGCTCCTGGTCGACCGCGGCAGCTCCAACGGCACCTACCTGGACGGCCGACGTCTCGCACCGCACACCCCGACGCCCATCGGGCCGGGCGCCTCGATCCGCCTCGGCGCTCAGGACGGCCCCGAGGTCACGGTCGACCGCGCTGCCGGCCCGGCTCCGTCCGCGAGCGGGAGCAACCGGCTGCCTCCGCCTGCTGCCCAGCCCGGCTCCCACCAGACCGGTCCGCAGCACCCGACACCGCGCCATGGCGCACCGGCATCCGCTGCACGCCCCGTCCCGCAGCAGCCGGCGGCCGCCCGGCCCGCCCCCGCTGCCCAGCCGACCGCACAGCCTCAGCGTGCAGCCGAGCCGCAGCCGTCGTACGCCACCACCAACCCGGCACCTGCTCAGCAGCCCGCGCAGGCCCGGTCCTCGCGGCTGAGCCAGCCGCTGCCCCAGCGCAAGGCCGGCAGCCTGCTCCCCGACAACCCGGCGTCCCACACCGGCGTGGTGTTCGACCGGTGGACGCTGCCCAGCGGCCCGATCGCGACGCGCGGCTCGTCCGGCACCTCCGGCCGGGCGACCGTCACCGGTGCGGTGCCGCAGGTCCTCGCCGTGCCGCAGGAGGCGCGCGGACGCAGCAGCCAGGCCGGGTTCACGATCGGCCGTGGCCTCGAGAACCAGATCGTCGTCGACGACCTGCTCGCCTCGCGCCAGCACGTACGCCTGGTGCCGCGGCCGCAGGGCGGCTTCGAGGTGCACGACCTCGGCAGCCGCAACGGCACCTACGTCAACGGTCAGCGCGTCCAGCACGCCGGCCTGTCCGAGGGAGAGCTGCTGGCCGTCGGCCACAGCCGCTTCACCGTGCGGCACGGTCAGCTGGTCGCCAGCGTCGACGAGGGTGACGTCAACTTCGTCGCCAACCACCTGTCGTTCACGCTCGACTCGGGCAAGAAGCTCCTCGACGACATCTCCTTCGCGCTCGAGGGGTCGAGTCTGCTCGCGGTCGTCGGTCCGTCCGGCGCCGGCAAGTCCACGCTGCTCAAGGCGCTCACCGGAGCGCAGCAGGCCACCGAGGGCGAGGTCTACTACGACGGCCGAGACCTCTACGACAACTACCAGGACCTGCGCCACCGCATCGGCGTCGTCCCGCAAGACGACGTCGTCCACCGCCAGCTCACGGTGACGCAGGCGCTGCGCTTCGCGGCCGAGCTGCGCTTCCCGGACGACCTCGACAAGCACCTGCGCGAGCAGCGTGTCGACGAGGTGATGCACGAGCTCGACCTGACCGCGCACGCCGACACCCGCGTCGACAAGCTCTCGGGCGGCCAGCGCAAGCGCACCTCGGTGGCGCTCGAGCTGCTCACGCGCCCGTCGCTGCTGTTCCTGGACGAGCCGACGTCCGGCCTCGACCCGGGCCTGGACAAGCAGGTCATGCACACCCTGCGCGAGCTGGCCGACGGCGGCCGCACGGTCGTCGTCATCACCCACTCGGTCGCCAACCTCAACGTGTGCGACAAGGTGCTGCTGCTCGCGCCCGGCGGCAAGGTCGCCTACTTCGGCCCGCCTTCGGAGATGCTCGGCTTCTTCGGTGCAGCCGATCACGCCGACATCTTCACCTCAGTGGCGCGCGACCCCGAGGGCTCCAAGGGCCGGTTCCGCAGCTCGCCGCTGATGCAGGAGCAGGTCGAGGCGCCGCTGCGCGCACCCCGCCCGTTCCGACCCGGGCCGCCCGAGAAGCCACCCCGTCAGCAGTCCATCCCGTCCCAGCTGTCGACGCTGGCCCGCCGTCACCTGCGGGTGATCCTCGCCGACCGCGGCTATGCGGCGTTCATGCTGCTGCTGCCGATGGTGCTCGCCGTCCTCACGATGGTCGTGCCCGGCAAGAACGGCCTGGGCATGCCGATCCCGCCGCAGCTGCGCACGACCGAGGCGATGCAGCTGCTCGTCGTGCTGATCGTCGGAGCGATCTTCATGGGCACCGCGGCGAGTGTGCGCGAGCTCGTCGGCGAACGCGCAATCTTCTTACGCGAGAAGGCCGTCGGGCTCTCGCCCCAGGCCTACCTGTGGGGCAAGCTCACGATCTTCGGGCTGCTGACCCTCGTGCAGAGCATCATCATGGTGCTGCTCGTGATGCTCGCCAAGCCCGGTCCTGCAGACGCTCTCCTCTTCGGCTCCCCCACCGCCGAGATCGTCATCACCTGCTGGTTCACCGCCTTCGCCGCGGTCGCCCTCGGGCTCCTGATGTCCTCCTTCGTCAAGACGTCGGAGCAGGTCATGCCCCTGCTCGTGGTCTCGGTCATGGCGCAGCTGGTCTTCTGCGGCGGGCTGTTCCCCGTCAACGGTCGGCCCGTGCTCGAGCAGCTGTCGTGGCTGACCCCGGCCCGCTGGGGCTACGCCGGCACCGCCGCGACCTCCGACCTGCCCAAGATCTGGCCCAAGGCCGACGACCCGCTGTGGCAGCACGAGGTGACCTACCTCCTGCTCGCTCTGGCCATGCTCGCCGTGCTCGCGATGGCCTACTCGGCTGTGACGATGTGGCGGATCACCCGCAAGGCCGACGCCTGACCGGCAGGCGCACACGGCGTACGACGGCCTGTCACCTCACACAGGTGGCGGCGCCCCGCGACCGAGCCCTTAGGGTGCTCCGGGCAGCAGTCCATCTTTCCCAAGTCGGCGCATCACCAGCTCGTCGACCGGAGAGACGGATCCGATGTCGCCCGCGGTCAGCCAGGCGACCTCCTCGATCTCGGCAGCGGGTGTGATCTGGCCGGTGTACTCCGCGAAGTAGCACGCCATCCGCACCAGGACACCGTCTGGGTGGCCGTGGGCCTGGGCCTCGAAGACGCCGTACAGCCGGGCTGTGCCGGGATCGATCTCGACGGTGAGCTCCTCGCGGATCTCGCGCACCAACGTCTGCAGGCGCGACTCCCCCGGCTCCGGCTTGCCGCCGGGCACGTAGTACGCACCGCGCCCGCAAGAGCGGGTGCTCAGCAGCCGGCCTTGCTCGAGGTGGATCCAGGCGGACTTGTCGATCACACGAGCGGACATGCGTACATCCTGGCCGCCAGCGCAGCTCTGCGCATCGCCGGTGGGCGTCAGGACGCTCGGTCACCGGCGGGCAGGACGCCTGCCAGCTGGGCGCTCAGCGGCGTGCCCTCGGCGGCAATCTGCGCCAGCAGCTGCGCCAGGGTGCCCGAGGATGCGGCGTACACCCGGCGTCCCTTGCGGGTCAGCCGCAGCTGGAACGCACGCCCGTCGGCCTCGTCCCGGACACGCTTGAGGAGGCCCTCGTCCATCATCTGCGTCACCAGCCGCGAGATGCGCGGCTGGGAACGCCCCACCGCGTGGCACACCTGCGACAGCGGCGTCCAGCCGTGACGCCCGGCCAGGAAGTCGGAGATCTCGTACGCCGTCAGGCAGATGCTGTGCGCCTGGCTCAGCGCGGTCTCGATCCTGGCGGTCGCCTCCTCCACGGGCCGCGAGACCGCGAGCCATGCCTCCAGAGCCGCGTTGCCGCCGCCATCTCGCCCTGCCGTGGCCATCTCTCACCTCGCTGGACTGACCCGCTTGTTTTATATGCCTTGTAATGTACCGTAGCAGGCGGCCAACTAGATAACCGCGCATGGTTCTTCTGCAGCCACTGCGCCCGCCTGCTTGGAGGAAGCCAGCGATGACCGAGACCACTGCGACCGCCCAGGAACAGACCGGCTCCCCGCCGCAGCCCGCGCCCTGGGCCGCGCTGGCGATCGCCGGGATCGCCCAGCTGCTGGTGATGCTCGACTCCACCGTTGTCAACGTGGCGCTGCCCTCGATCGACGCCGACCTGGGTGCCTCGCCCGCGGTGCTGCAGTGGGTGGTCAGCGGCTACGTGCTGACCTACGGCTCGCTGCTGCTGTTCGGCGGCCGGCTGGCCGACGCGCTCGGCCGGCGCGCGGCGTTCGTGTCCGGTCTGGCCCTGTTCGGGCTGGCCTCCCTGGTCTGCGGCGTGGCTGGCGACGGCGGCCTGCTGGTGGCCGCGCGCCTGGGCCAGGGCGTCGGAGCGGCGGTCCTGTCTGCGGCAGCCCTGTCGATCATCGTGGCGACCTACGGCCCCGTGCCCGCCCAGCTGAACAGCGCACTGACGGTGTGGAGCGGCATGGGTGTCATCGGGGCCACCATCGGGGTGATCCTCGGCGGCGCGATCGTGCAGTCGGCCTCGTGGCGATGGGCGTTCCTGGTCAACCTGCCGATCATCGCCGCGGTGCTGGCTGCGGCGCTGGTGCGCCTGCCGGCGATGCGAGCCGCAGCCGGGCGAACCAGTCTGCGGCCGGTGGCCGCTCTCGCCGCGACAGCCGGCATCGGGCTGGTCTGCTACGGCCTGATCGAGCTGCCCGACGGCCTGGCCCGCGCGTTGCCCTGGGCCGCGGTCGCCGCCGGCCTGGCCGTCATCGCGCTGCTCGTGCGCGCCGAGGCGCGCTCGAGTGACCCGCTGCTGCCGGTGCACCTGCTGCGCACCCCCGCCTACGCGTGGGCCGGGTTCGGCCTGCTGCTGGCCGCGACCCTGATGCTCGGCGCGCTGTACCTGTCCAGCAACTACCTGCAGACCGGGCAGGGCATGTCCCCGCTGGCCACCGGCTTCGCGCTGCTGCCGCTGTGCCTGGGCTCGCTGGTGTCGGCATTCGCCATCCCCGCCGTCGCCGCCAAGACCGGCATGAGCCGCCTCTACCTCGGCGGCATCATCGCCCAGCTCGCGGCGCTGGCCGTCGTGGTGGCCGCCACCGCCTCCGGGACCGGCAACGCACCACTGGTCATCGCCGCCCTGGCCGTGTTCGGCCTCGGCCTGCCCACGATGTTCGTGCCGCTGTACACCTTCGGGTCCGCACCCATCCCGCCCGAGGAGGCCGGCGTCGGCTCCGGCCTGCTGAACACCTTCAACGAGGCCGGCGCAGGCGTGGGACTGGCGATCGTCGCGCCCATCTCCGCCGCCGTGATCGCCAGCCAGCACGACCAGGGCGCAAGCACCGCCGCCGCAGCCGCAGCCGGTGCGCACGCCGGCTACTGGGCACTCATCGGCGTGGCCCTGCTCGCCGCGCTGACCGCCGTCGCCCTCGGCCGGATCCAGGCACGCTCGACCGTCTGACCCGACGGACCCCCAGGAAGCAGGGGTGTGCCCGACTTCTCGGGCGCAGCCGAAGATCAATGTAACGACATGGATATTTCGAGCACCTGAACAACGCGAGCGACAGCCCCGAGCGGCCCTCATCGCCTGCGCCTCACCAGTGCTCGGCCGCGGACCGTCGGCGCGTGTGCGACGGCGCAGGGTCGGCGAAGCCCCAACGCTCGTAGAAGCCGTCGAGCTCGGGCAGGCAGCTCAGGTCCCACTTGCGCACGGACCGCAACCCAGGGTGAGCGACGATGGCGTCCATGATCGCGGCACCCACCCCGGTCCCGCGCGAGCCTGGTGCCGCGATGACGTCGCCAACCCAGGCGAAGAAGACTCCGTCGCTCAGGGCACGGGCGAAGCCCACGACCTGGTCGTCCTCGTCGATCACCAGCGCGACGTAGGAGGCCCCAAGAGCTGCATCAGCCTCCTCGGTCGTGCGGTGCTTCGTCCACCACTCGCCGAAGTAGAAGCCGTACAACTGGTCGCGGCGACGTGGCGTCAGCTCGTACTCGACTCGCATGGATGACGACGATGCCACAGCGAAAGGCTGGCCCTGGCCTTGCCGCGCAGGACCAGAGCGCGGTTGGGCATCGAGCTGCGTTGTGTCACAACGGGATCCGCAATCTCACCCCTCGGCGATGTTGGTCTGTGCCAGCGGTGGCCCGATCAAGTCCCATCGGTTCCCCGCCACGTCGCGGAAGACCGCGACCTGGCCGTAGGGCTCGCTGCGCGGCTCCCCATCGAATCGCACACCAGCGGCCCGCAGGCGCTCGTAGGCGGCACCGAAGTCCTCCACGTGCAGGAACAGCCCCACCCGGCCGGCGAACTGCTCCCCCACCACGCGCTGCTGGGCCTGGCCGTCGGCCCGGGCCAGCAGCAGGCCGGTCTGCGCGCCCGGCGGCCGCACGACGACCCACCGCTTGGGCCGGCCGTCGCCGGTCAGCGCTGGCTCGTCCTGGGCGAGCTCGAAGCCGAGCACGCCGACGAAGAACTCGATCGCCTCGTCGTAGTCGCGCACGACCAGCGTCATCAAGCCCAGGTGCATGACCGGCAGTCAACCAGCCTGCTGGTCAGGTCGTTCAGCGCGTGGTCGAGCAGGTCCGGACTACGGGTCATGACGAGGCGGCGGCAGCCTGGGCGATGCCGTGCAGCATCAGGTCGAGGCCGGCCTGGTAGGCACCCTCGGGGTCGTTGGCTCTGCCGGTCTGCTCCCCGAGCGCGCGCGAGACCCGCGCGGCGACCGGGAACCGGTCCGGGTCGCCGATGGCCGCGGTGAGCGTCGGCTCGATGGCCGACCACCAGCCGGTGTCTGCGTCCTCGCCTGCTCCCCTCGCCCGCTGCGCGGCCAGCGCTGCACGTGCAGTGCCTTGCACCATCGCGAGCAGAGCGGTCAGGGTGTGCTCCATCTCGACGTCGGTCAGTCCGGTGCCCTCCAGTGCTCGCAGCTCTGTCTCGTACTTGTCCGCGGCACCGGGACCGGGCACCGGACGCCCAGTGGCCAGGTCGGTGACCCACGGGTGGGCCTGGCAGCTGGCCCAGTTCGCGTCAGCGACCGCGGTGACCCGTGCCCGCCAGTCGGGCCCGCCGGGAGGTGTGTTCGCCACGTAGACGGTGCCAGCGACGTGGTCGAGCATCAGCTCGACGAGCTCGGCGCGCCCGCCGATGTGCGGGTAGAGCGCCATGGCCGTCACACCTGCCTCCTGTGCCAGAGCGCGGATCGTCACCGCCTCCAGGCCGTCCCGGTCGGCAAGCGCGACCGCCTGGGCGGTGATCCCGCGGGTGCTAATACCGCTGCGCGGGCTGGCCGGTGCGTCCCGCCAGAGCAGCCCGATCAGCCTCAGCTCGTCCACGCCTGTGGTCTTGACCATCGCCATCCCGCCAATTATACGTTGTAGAGTACGCGGTACATCTTAGCGAGGAGAGCGCCTCATGGGTCTAGCGACGAGCCTGCCCAGCTCGTCACCGGCGGCCGCTCGCGACGTGATCCGCGTGCGCGGGGCCCGGCAGAACACGCTGCAGGACATCGACCTCGACGTGCCCAAGCACCAGCTCATGGTCGTGACCGGCGTGTCCGGCTCGGGCAAGTCCTCGCTGGTGTTCGACACGATCGCGGCTGAGTCCGCGCGCCAGCTCAACGAGACGTTCTCCGCGTTCGCTCAAGGGCGGCTGCCCAGCTACGCCCATCCCGACGTCGACGAGCTGGAGAACCTGTCGGCCGTCATCGTCGTGGACCAGCAGCGCCTGTCCGGCGGGCCTCGCTCCACGGTCGGCACGATCAGCGACATCGGCGCACGCCTGCGGCTGCTGTACTCCCGGCTCGGGCAGCCCTCGGCCGGCTACTCCAACGCCTACAGCTTCAACGACCCCGCCGGCATGTGCCAGGCCTGCCAGGGCCTTGGGGTCGCCGCGCGCGTGGAGGAGTCCGAGCTCGTCGACGAGAGCCTCTCCCTTGATGAGGGCGCGATCACCTTTCCCACCTTCAAGCCGGGCACCTGGCTGTGGAAGGCCTACGCGAGGTCGGGGTCCTTCGACCCGGCGATGAAGGTCGCTGACTACACGCCCGAGCAGCGCGAGCTGTTTCTGCACGCGCCCGCCGGCAAGCACATCCCGCCGGCCGGGATGGACGCCGTCGGCACCGCCTACGAGGGCCTGGTCACCCGGTTCAACCGGTTGTACCTGCAGCGCGAGCCGGACTCGTTCAAGGGCAAGCAGCGCCGGGCGTTCGAGCGCATCGTCTCCCGCGGCCCGTGCACCGACTGCGGCGGCTCCCGGCTCGCGGGACCAGCCCGGGCCAGCCTGATCGCGGGCCGGTCCATCGCCGACTGCAACGCGATGCAGGTCAGCGACCTCGCCGAGCTCATCGGCGGCATCCGCGCCGGCGGCCTCGCGCCGCTGGTGGACAACCTGCGCGTCCACCTGGAGCGGATGATGACCCTGGGCCTGGGCTACCTCAGCCTCGACCGGGCCACCTCCACCCTCTCGGGCGGGGAGGCGCAGCGGATCAAGATGGTCCGGCACCAGGGCAGCGCGCTGGCAGACATGCTCTACGTCTTCGACGAGCCCACCGTCGGGCTGCACCCCCGCGACGTCGCCGCACTGGGCCGGATGCTGTAGTCGCTGCGTGACCGCGGCAATACCGTGCTCGTGGTCGAGCACGACCCCGACATGATGGCCATCGCCGACCACCTCATCGACCTCGGCCCCGGTGCCGGGCCGGACGGAGGCCAGGTCGTCTACCAGGGCGGCTACCAGGGTCTGACCCGGGCCGACACACCCACCGGGCATGGGCTGCGCGAGCACCGCCACACCTCGCGGAACCGGCGTAGGTCCACCGGCTGGATCGACATCACCGACGCCACGACCAACAACCTCCAGCACGTCAGCACCCGCATCCCCCGCGGCGTCCTCACCGCCGTCACCGGGGTCGCCGGGTCAGGCAAGACCAGCCTGCTCCTGGGCAACCTGCCCACGGCCGAGCCCGGCACCGTCGTCATCGACCAGCGCCCCATCCGCGGCTCCCGACGCTCCAGCCCCGCCACCTTCACCGGCCTGCTGAACCCCATCCGCGACGTCTTCACCAAGGCGACCGGCGCACCGGCCGGGCTGTTCACGCCCAACTCCACCGGAGGATGCCCCGCCCGCGAGGGCAACGGCGTGATCTACACCGACCTCGCATTCATGGAAGGGGTCCTGACCCGCTGCGAGGTCTGCGCGGGCCGGCGCTTCACCCCCCAGGCCCAAGCCCACAAGGTCGCCGGCAAGAGCATCGCCGACGTCCTGGAGATGAGCGTCGCCCAGGCACTCAATCACTTCACCCAGCCAGCGATCCGGGCCACCCTGTCCCGGCTACAAGACGTCGGACTGGCCTACCTCACCCTCGGCCAGACCCTCACCAGCCTGTCCGGCGGCGAGCGCCAACGCCTCAAGCTCGCCACCGAGCTCGCCGACCCCGGCCGCACGATCGTCCTGGACGAACCCACTACCGGGCTGCACATCGCCGACGTCACCCGACTCATCGAACTGCTGGACCGGCTCACCGAGGCCGGGTCCACGCTCGTGGTCATCGAGCACAACCTCGACGTCATCGCCGCAGCCGACTGGATCATCGACATCGGGCCCGAGGCCGGGCACGACGGCGGCCGCATCGTCTTCGAAGGCACCCCCGACCAGATGGTCACCGATAGCCGTACCCACACCGCTGAGCACCTGCGCCGGCACATGAGCAGCTGACCAGCAGGGGTCAGACCATCAAGCCCTCAGGGGTCTTTGCGGCCTGGCTCGCGAGGCCGACCGAGGGGCGCTTCAGAGCGGGTGGTCCACCGGTGCCAGACCGCGCGCCGCGCGGGCCCGGTTCACCACGCGCAGCACGAACGCGGCTTTGGCGTCGGTGTACGCACTGCCCCAGACACCGGTCTCGACCAGCTGCCGCTTCAGCGCCGCGTACTCGCGCCGGTCGCCCTCGTGGTCGCGCAACCACTGCGCGAACAGGCGCACATGGGCCTGCGGCCACTGCTCGGCGCTGAAGAGGTGGCCGACCGCCGCCCGCTCGCCCGACGGCGGGTAGAAGCTGGCCCAGTGGTCACCGACCACCATGGGCCGTGACCAACCGGCCCCCTGCAGGGCATCGCCTGAGGCATCCAGGCTGACCCCTGCTGGCAACCGCAGTGCGACGTCGATCACCGGCTTGGCGACCAGCCCGGGCACCGACGTCGACCCGACGTGCTCGACCACCCACTCTGAGCCGAGCACCGCCAGCAGCTCGGCCTTCAGCTCGGCGAAGCGATCCGGCCAGGCCGGGTCATAGGCGGCCAGCCTCGCTGCCGGGTACTTCCGATCCTCGGGCGAGGTCATGCCGGGAGCCTAGACATCGCCGCGGACACAAGTACTACGTCTGCGGACCTCGTGGACGTATATTCGCCGAATACCGTTGCGCAGCAACGGAACTAGGCACACGCTTCGCTCCCTTTCAGGCCAGGAGGTCGGGACGGCCAGCCATCGGGATTTCGATGAAATCTGGACGTCACTTGATAAGTCTTAGAGCGGGCGGTGCCTTCGCGAAGCTCATGCGGTAGTCCCGGGGAGGTAGTCCGAAGGCACGGGAGAAGTGGCCGCGCAGGTTCGCGCTGGACCCGAGGCCAACGCGGCGCGCGATCGCCTCAGTGGTCAAGCTGGTGGACTCGAGGAGCTCTTGCGCAACGCTGAGTCGTTCGCGTAGGAGCCATTCTTGCGGGGACTGCCCAGTCCGGCCGGTGACGGTTCGGTGCAGGGTGCGGGTGCTGGTGCCCGCCCGTGTGGCCATCGCAGTCACCGTGACGGTGTCGAGGTTGTGCCGGGCCCAGTCCAACGTCGTGGCCAGGTCGTGGCCGACCGGCAGCGGACGGTGTCGCACGTACTGGGCCTGGCCACCGTTGCGGTGTGGCGGGATCACGATGCGCCGTGCTACCTCGTTCGCGACAGAGCTGCCGTGATCGGCTCGCACGATCTCGAGGCACATGTCCAACGCGGCGGCGCTGCCGGCCGATGTCCATACGTCGTCGTGGACGTACAACACGGATGGGTCAACGGTGATCAGCGGATAGCGGGCGGCCAGCTCAGCGGTGTACATCCAGTGCGCGGTGGCACGTCGGCCATCGAGAAGTCCGGCTTCGGCGAGCACGAACGCGCCGGAGCAGATCGACACGATCCGTGCGCCGCGCGCGTGCGCCGAGCGCAGAGCATCGATCAGGTGCTGCGGGACTGCTTCGTGGATGCTGGCGCAAGCGGGGACGACGATGGTGTCCGCGTCGTTGAGTGCAGCGAGCCCCCTACCGGCCGAGACGCTGAGTCCGTGACTGAGGCTCACGCCGCCCGTGGTCTGGGCATCGGCAGCTGAGACGACCTCGAAGGAATACCACTGCGGCGTCAGGTCGCCGCGGTCGATGCCGAATACCTCGCAGGGGATCGCGAGCTCGAAGACGTGCACGCCCTCGGTCGCAACGACCACCACGTGATGCTCGACGGCCGAACCCCGTCGAGTCCGCCGGCCTTTGGGTGCCATCTGGGCTGTGGCCGATTCGTTGCGCATGGTGTCAAGTCTGCCACTCCCCAGCGCTGGTCTGACGCAGTGATGGTGATGGTGTGACACGCAACGAGTTGGTGAAGCACATCGGTCTCGGCCAAGGGATCGCGTTGTACGTCTCGGCGATCCTCGGCGCGGGCGTGCTCGTACTTCCCGGTCAGGTGGCCTCGATGGCCGGTCCCGCCTCGCTAGCTGCGTGGTTGATCACCGGGCTGCTAGGCAGCCGTCATCATCAGCCTCGGGACCGCCAACGCATTCATCGCAGGGGTGTCCCGGCTAGCGCACTCACTCGCAGCATCCGGATGGCTACCCCGACCCGTTGCCGTGATCAACCGTGATGGAGTCCCGACCGGGGGCATCGTCGCCGTGTCCGGCATCGCCGCGGCCGGGCACCGAGACCCTGGTCACGATCCCATCCACTCTGGTGGTCGTGGTGTACCTGGTCGCCGCCGCATCAGCAGTGCGGCTTCTACCTGGGTGGGGCCGGGTTTCCGGAAGTTCCACCCTGGCGATCGCCGCTTTGGTCCTCCCGACGGCGATTCAGCACGTACTGATCCCCGTGCTAGTCATCGCGATCGCGTTGGCTTGTCGGGCTGCGCTGCGGGGCCGAACCCGTGAACCGGGGCTCCACGAAGGAGCGGACCGAACCAAAGATGGTGACCGCCTGAGTTGAGCAGGACCACCGTCCGCAGTGTCAGCTGCCCACGATGACCTGCGGGTCACCGGTGAACCACACGCAGTCGATGTACACACACTTCATCTGCCACAGGTCTCCACCGTTCACCAGGTCGACCGCGTAAAGGTTCTTCAGCAAGGCGTGCCGGGAGTGGTCGTTCTTGGGCAGGTGCTGTGCCTCGACCAGAGCGGTCAGGCTCGCCGTATCGCCGTCCATCCTGATTCGTGGGTTCGTGACCACGTGGGTGGTGTCGATGCGAGTGGCGGGACTCATGATGATGTCGGCGATCATCGATCGTCCCTGCATGAGCGGAACGTCCAGGCCGCATGTCCTCGCTGCCGGGCGGAAGTCGAGCTCTGCGTCCTCGGTGAAGGCACTGAAAAGCAGATCTTGAGCGCCGGGGTCGTCCCGGCGGTCCTGAGCGAGTCGCCGGCGGTCGCCTGTCCGTGCTCGGCGACCGCCCGGGCTCACCGACCTGCGGTCCCGGATCGGGTACGTCACCCAGGCCGTCAGCGTCTACCGTGACCTCACCGTCCGGCAGAACGTCGGCTACTTCGCCACCCTGGTCGGCGCCTCCCGCACCAGCGCTGCCGCGGCCGTCGAGACGGTCGGGCTGACGGCGTACGCCGACCGTCGCGTCGAGCAGCTCTCCGGCGGTCAGGCGAGCCGCGCCTCCCTCGCCGGCGCGCTCGTCGGGAACCCCGACCTGCTGGTCCTCGCCGAGCCCACGGTCGGGCTCGACCCGCTCACCCGCGAGGAGCTGTGGAGCTCGCTGCGCGCCCTCGCCGACCAGGGCGTGACGCTGCTGATCTCCAGCCATGTGATGGACGAGGCCGCACGCTGCGACAGCGTCCTGCTCATGCGCGAGGGACGCCTGCTGCGGCACCTGCCACCCCATGGGCTGCAGCAGACGGGCGCCGACACGATGGACGAGGCGTTCCTGACGCTGATCCGCCAGGAGCAGGCGGCGTGAAGCCCCGCATCGCCCTCGCGACGGCCGGGCGCAACCTCCAGCAGCTCAAGGCCGATCCACGGACGGTCGCCCTGATCGTCGCGGTGCCGTCGTTGCTGCTCACGCTGCTCTACTTCGTCTACGACGGCGGGGTGCGCTTCACCCCGATCGCCGTCTCGATGCTCGGCATCCTCCCGATGCTCGTGATGTTCCTGATCACCTCGGTCGCCATGCTGCGCGAGCGGACGACCGGCACCCTGGAGCGGCTGCTCACCACTCCCCTGCACCGCGCCGACCTGCTCGCGGGCTACGGCGCCGCGTTCGCGCTCGCCGCACTCGTCCAGTCGGCCGTTCTGGTCGCCATCAGCGTCTGGTTCCTCGGCGTGGACACCCGCGGGTCGATCCTGTGGGTCCTGCTCGTCGCGGTGTTCGCAGCCGCGGTCGGTGTCGCGACAGGGCTGCTCGCGAGCGCGTTCGCCCGCACCGAGTTCCAGGCGGTGCAGTTCATGCCGTTGTTCATTGGTCCGCAGGTCTTCCTGTGCGGACTGCTCGCACCGCGCGAGCAGATGCCCGATGTGCTGCGCTGGGTGTCGGACTGCCTGCCGATGACCTACGCCGTCGACGCTCTGAAAGCCGTTGCCGCACAACCGAACCCGGCCACAGACGTGCTGCGCGACGTGGGCGTGCTGGCGGCGTTCGCGGTCGGTGCGCTGGTGCTGGCGGCGCTCTCGATGCCTCGCCGGACCCGATGAGCGGGCGGCCGACCGGGCGGCGTCCGGGACAGTCCGACACCCGGCAGCGCATCCTGACCGAGGCGCGAGAGCTGTTCGGACGCAACGGTTTTGCTCAGACGCCTTTGCGCTCGGTCGCGGCCGCAGCCTGGGTCGACGTCGCGCTCATCAGCCACTACTTCGGCAACAAGCGTGGGTTGTTCCTCGAAGCCGTGCAGCTGCCTGTGGACCCCGACACCGTGCTCGGCCCGCTCGCCGACGCGCCCGAGCACGAGCTCGGCAGCACGCTCGTACGCCAGGTCCTCACGGCCTGGGAGTCACCCGCAGGTCCCGCTGTGGTCGCCGCCTTCCGCACTGCCATGTCCGGCGAGGACCAGGGGCTCCTGCGCGAGTTCGTCCTCGGCGTCGCGCTCGTCCCGCTGCGGGAGCGACTGGCTCGGCACCACGACGACATCGACGTACGCCTCGCCCTGGTCGCCTCGCAGATCGCCGGCCTGCTGGCGATCCGCAAGGTCATCGGAGTCGACCCGTTGGCGTCGATGCCCGTCGAGGACGTCGTACGCCGGGTGGGGCCGACCGTCCAGCGCTACCTCACCGGCGACCTGGACTGACACGTCAGCGCTGCCGCCTAGGCTCACAGTCATGAGCAGGATCTTCACGACCAGCGTGGCCTCGGTCTACCCACACTACGTCGCCAAGGTGACCAAGAAGGGGCGCACCACCGCCGAGCTCGACGAGGTGATCCGGTGGCTCACCGGCTTCGACGACGCGACCCTGCGCGAGCACCTCGACGCCGGCACGACGTTCGAGGACTTCTTCGCCGCGGCCGACCTCAACCCTGATGTCGACCTGATCACCGGCTCGGTGTGCGGCGTCAAGGTCCAGGAGGTCCAGGACCCGCTGATGCGACAGATCCGCTACCTCGACAAGCTCGTCGACGAGCTCGCGCGCGGCAAGGCCATGGACAAGGTGCTGCGCAGGTCGTGAGCCGCCGCAGGAGCGCTCTCGCTACCGTGAGCAGCACTGGACGGCCCGACACAGGAGGCGCACACGTGAGCGAGGACCCGACAACCCACGGCAGCACGGTCCTGGAGCAGACCGACGACCCGCCTCCTCGGCCGGGCGTCATGGACGATCTGCGTGACGCTGTCACACCACGCACGGTCGGGCTGGTGCTCGGCGTGCTGCTGCTCCAGCTCGGGTTCATCCTCAGCTACGTCGGGGCGTTCCACGCGCCGACCCCGCACGACGTGCCCGTCGCTGTCGTCGCGCCGGCTCAGCAGCGCGCCGCGATCGTCGAACGCCTCAACGGCATCGACGGCTCACCCCTGAAGGCCACCGCCGCGAGCAGTGAGCAGGAGGCTCGCGCCCAGGTCGAGCGCGGTGACCGCAGTGCGGCGTTCATCGTCGACCCTTCCAGCACCCGTGACCGGCTGCTGGTCGCCTCCGGTGGCGGCTCGGCCGTGGTCACCGCCGTCGAGCAGGTCCTGACCCGCGTCGACGCGAGTCAGCAGCGCACGCTCACCACGACCGACGTCGTACCCCTGGAGGACAACGACGCCCGCGGCCTGACCGGGTTCTACCTGGTCGTCGGCTGGATCGTGGGCGGCTACCTCGTCGCATCGTTGCTCGGCGTCGCCAAGGGGTCACGCCCCGCCACGCTGCGACGTGCGGCGATCCGCCTCGGCGCGACCGTGCCGTACGCCGTCCTGTCCGGTCTCGGCGGCACGCTCATCGTCGACCAGGTGCTGGGCGCGCTCACCGGTCACTTCTGGCCGATGTGGGGCCTGGGAATCCTGCTCGTGCTCGCCGCCGCCACGGTCACGATCGCCTTCCAGACGATGTTCGGGGTGCTCGGCATCGGCGCGACCGTGCTGCTGTTCGTGGTCCTCGGCAACCCCTCGGCCGGCGGACCGTACCCGTCGCCCCTGCTCCCGGCGTTCTGGCGGGCGATCGGCCCGTGGATCCCCAATGGCGCTGGTACTGATGCGATTCGGCGCATCGTCTACTTCGACGGGCACGATGTCACGAGCAACCTGGTGGTGATCTGCGCGTACGCCCTCGTCGGCGCCGTGGTCGCCCTCGCCGCCGCGCACCTGAAGTCCCGTCCCCGCAACGAGGCGGACTCCGTCTGAGGACCCCGAGCATGACGAAGGCCCGGACCGTGAGGTCCGGGCCTTCGTGTATCCGGCACAGGTCACGGGCCTTCAGGATCGAGAACCCACGCCTGCTTCAAAGGGATCCGAGCGCGCGTGCCGGTAGGTAGCCGGTCATACGTCTCGAACAGACGGTTGAGGAGTTCCTCCGAGTCCCAGATCCGAAGGGAGGTGCGGTCCCGGAGGAACTCACGCGTCGCCGCGGTGGTGACTCCGCCTCGTGCCACGAGGAGACCCTGGTCAGCGCGGTGCTGGGTCATTGCGGAGTGCAGGCCGCGCACGACCTTGACGTCGATCGCGGTTGGTTCGCTCTTGACCTCGACTATCAGGGTTGGTGAGTCGAGCCCCAGCGGCCCACGTCCAGCAAGGATGTCGACTCCGCCGTCTGGGCCAGGCGGAGACACTTCGCAGCGGAACCCCAGTGCTTCCAGGATGTCAGCCACCAGGCTGGTGAGTTTGTGACCGGCGAAGTTCTCGACCAAATGCGTACGGATCTGGTCCTTGATCGCTTCGAGGCTTGGAGTGGGATCGGGGTCGCTGACCTCGGTCGACTCTGGGCTCGGGCGGGCCCCTCGCGGCCGGGGGGGGGGGGACTGCTGCACGAACAGGTGACAGGTGGTAGTCATGCCGCCTGATCGGCTGGCGTGGTCATGATGGTCTCGTACTCGATGGGGGTCAACTGGCCGAGGCGGTCTTGGCGTCGACGTCGGTGGTAGGTGCGTTCGGTCCAGGTGATGATCGCGATCCGCAGGTCTTCGCGGGTGTCCCAGGTGCGGCGGTTCAGGACGTTCTTCTGCAGCAGCGCGTAGAAGGACTCCATCGCGGCGTTGTCACCGGCAGCGCCGACCCGGCCCATCGACCCGGTCAGCGCGTGCTGGTTCAAGGCGTGCACGAACTTGCGTGAGCGGAACTGGCTGCCGCGGTCGGAGTGCACGATGCACCCGGTGACGTCCTGCCCCTGCGCGCGTCGCCGCGCGACGGCCGAGTCCAGGGCTGCGACCGCGAGGGCTGACCTCATCCGGTCGCTGATGGAGTAGCCCACGATCCGCCCGGAGCAGGCGTCCTTGATCGCGCACAGGTACAGCTTCCCCTCACCAGTGCGGTGCTCGGTGATGTCGGTCAGCCACACCTGGTTCGGCGCGGCGGCGGTGAAGGAGTGCCGGATCACACCGTGCTCGTCCTCAACAGCGAGCAGGTCATCGTGCACCGGTGGCCCGGGCTTCTTGCCGTGGCTGCCGCGCTTCTTGCCGAAGACCGACCACCACGCGTTCGCCGAGCAGATCCGCCACGCCGTGCGCGGCGTCATCACCTCACCCGCGCCGGCGGCCTCCACAAGCAAGTACCGGTACCCGAACTCCGGATCATCACGGTGGGCATCGAACAACGCGTTGGCCCGGTAGGCCGCCTGCAGCTCACGACCGGTGACCGGCCTGGCCAGCCAGGCGTAGTACTTCTGACGGTGGAGCTTCAGGACCCGGCACGTGACCGTCACGGGAATCCCGTCAGCGGCCAGCTCACTCACGAGCGGGTAGAGCCTTTTCCCGGCAGATGCGCCTGAGACAGGTAAGCCGCCGCCCGGCGCAGCACCTCGTTCTCCTGCTCCAGCAGCCGTATCCGCCGGTTGGCCTCCCGCAGGTCAGCAGACTCAGCCGTGGTCGTGCCGGGCTTGTCGCCATCATCGACCGCGGCCTGGCGCAACCACTTGTTCAACGTCATCGGGTGGACACCGAAGTCCTTGGCGACCTGCTCCAGCGTCACACCCGGCTCACGACCTCGGGCGACGCGCACGACATCATCACGAAACTCTCGGGGGTAGGGCTTAGGCACAGCAACATCCTTCCAGGCCACCCTCACGGGCAAGCCAGATCAGATGTCACCTGTTCGTGCAGCAGTCCCGGGCGCCTGCGGCGAAGGCAGCTTGTTGCCTGGGTCCTCGCCGGTCTCAAAAAGCGTCACCACCCGTTCACCAGCATTGTTCCGGGCGGGGTTGAACACCGTCATGATCGAGTTGAGCGAGTACAGGAGGTCGTCCTTAACCACCGATTTGGGAGCGGGCTCTTTCTTCCACGCCACGGGAATCTGGTGTGGTCAAGTCCCTTGTAGTGGTGTAGCGCTGCGTTCTCCTTGCTGAGGGTTTAGGCGGTCAGGGCGGGCAGGTCATCAACTCCGGTGTCGGGTTCGGTGGTGGGCACGATGTTGATGCGGCAGCGGGCCAGCAGGTCCAGGCCGAGGTAGCGGCGGCCTTCGGCCCATTCGTCGGTCTGCTCGGCCAGGACCGCGCCGACCAGCCGCACGATCGCCGCGCGGGTGGGGAAGATGCCGACGGCGTCGGTGCGGCGGCGGATCTCGCGGTTGAGGCGTTCGGCGGGGTTGTTGGACCAGATCTGGGTCCACACGTCCTTGGGAAACGCGGTGAACGCGAGGATGTCCTCGCGGGCGTGTGCGAGGTGCTCGGCCACGGCGGGCAGCTTCTCGGCCGTGTACTCGATGAGCCGGTCGAACTGGGCTTGTACGGCTTGGTCGTCGGGCTGGTCGTACACGCTGTGCAGCATCGCCTTGACCGCCGGCCACATGCTCTTGGGACAGATCGACATGAGGTTGGCGGCGTAGTGGGTGCGGCAGCGTTGCCAGGTCGTGCCGGGCAGGCTCGCTGCGATCGCCTCGACCAGCCCGTGGTGGGCGTCGGAGGTGACCAGCCGCACCCCGGTCAGGCCGCGGGCGACCAGGTCGGCGAAGAACTCATTCCACGCCGCGCCGGTCTCGGCGGTCGCGACGCGCAGGCCCAGGACCTCGCGGTGCCCGTCGTCGTTGACGCCGGTCGCCAGCAGCACCACGGCGTTGATGACCCGGCCGCCCTCGCGGACCTTCATCGTGAGCGCGTCGGCGGCCACGAACGTGAACGGGCCGGCCTCGCCCAGTGGGCGGTGGCGGAAGGAGTCGACGTGCTCGTCCAGGTCGGTCGCCATCCGCGAGACCTGCGACTTCGACAACGAGTCGATTCCCAGGGTCTTCACCAGCTTGTCCATGCGCCGGGTGGACACCCCGGCGAGGTAGCAGTCGGCCACCACGGTGATCAGCGCCGACTCGGCCCGTTTGCGCCGTTCCAGCAGCCATTCGGGGAAGTAGCTGCCGGTGCGTAGCTTGGGGACTGCGACATCGATCGTGCCGACGCGGGTGTCCAGGTCCCGGTGCCGGTACCCGTTGCGCTGAGCCGTGCGCGACGGGCTGGGCCGGCCGTACTCGGCGCCCACGACCGCGTCAGCGTCCGCGGACAGCAACGTGTTGATGATCGACTGCAGCAGGTTGCGCATCAGATCAGGGGACGCTTCGGCCAGGGCTTCACCCAACAGGCCAGCAGGGTCGACAATGTGTGGTGCGGTCATCGTGATGACTCCGTTCGAGAGTGCTGTGGAAGGTTCACTCGAAGGATCACGCGGTGGCCGCACCCACGTCCACGACCAGCTCGTGTCGACGATGGTCAGCGACCGCGCTACACCACTATCAGGGACTCAACTTCTGGTGTCGGCGCTCCGCGTCCAGCGCGTCGGCCTGATACCGGTAGGGACCCGAGGTCTTGCCGAGGTACAGGTACCCGGGTCGCAGTTTCGACGGCATGATGACAATGTCACCGGGCCGTATCTGGTTGCGGAATGCCCACGCCTGTCCAGTCAGATTAGCCAAACGGCCCGGAGAGTCTTCTGGGAACGCGGCGTCCATACGCGAACGGACCTCCTCGCGAGACGACACCCCCGTGAGGTCGCCGATTCCCCAGCCGATGGTCGCGGTGCCTTCGACCAGGTTGGCTTGCTCCTGCTCTCCGTTGCGGCCTGCACGGACAACCCATGCCTTGCTCATCGTGCGCTCCCAGCTGAGGAAGTAATGAAGTTCCGCCGATGGCCGACGGTCGTTTGGTGCGGCTCAAAACTACACAGCCACTCCATCGGCTTGACATCGTCATCGGTACCCCGAAAGACCACACCCGCATGCTCTCGAAGGTGAGATCCACGCCGTTGGTCGCCCACCCATGAAGTGGAACGGGTTCTCATTTGGCCGCGGCAGTGTGCTCACGAAGCAGGTTCATGCTGCTCGCCCGTGTCGAACACGATGGACCCCCAACAGATCACCGGCGAGAATCGGCGCGCGCCCGCCGCACATCCCGAGGGAGGACTGCTGGCTCGAACATGACGAAGGCCCGGACCGTGAGGTCCGGGCCTTCGTACGCCTGACGCGTTTGGTAGCGGGGGCAGGATTTGAACCTGCGACCTCCGGGTTATGAGCCCGGCGAGCTACCGAGCTGCTCCACCCCGCGTCGGTGAACACAACCTTACGGGACGCCCGCCCGAGCGCCAAATCGGGGCCTGAGCAGGCGAATCCGCGCTACTTCGTCGACGGTGACGGAGTGCTCGACGGCGCCGGAGTGACGCTGACCGATCCACTCGGGCTGGACTTCAGAGCCCGGTTGATCGCCTCTCCGAGCCGCTTCTGCGCCTGGCCGTACGCGGTCCAGTCGCCCTTCTTCAGAGCCGCCTGGCTGTCCTGGTACGCCTTCTGGATGTCCTGTACCGCCTGCTGCTGCGGAGGCAGCGTGCCGCTCGGCGCAGGGGTCGTGCCGCCGGGTTGCGGGGGCGCACTGGTCGTCCCGCTCGGCGAGGGAGACGGGCTCGGGGACGGAGACGGTGAGGTGCCCGGCGGCGTCGTCGGCGTTGTACCCGCATCACCCGCGGAAGCACCCGAGTTGCCGCCGAACAGCTGGTCGAGGGCGCCGTCGAGCGTGCCCGACCAGGCGAGCTTGCCACCGAACGCCACGACGACGTAGCGCTGTAGCGGATAGGAGTTGGCACCCGTGGAGCGGACGTACAACGGCTCGACGTACAGGAGTCCGCCGCCGACCGGCAGCGTCAGCAGGTTGCCGAACTCGATCTGGGCAGAGTTCTGCCGCAAGAGCTGAGACAGGTTCAAGCCGGTCGACCCGTCTGCAGGTTGCTGCTCGTTGGAGGCCAGCTGGTTGGAGAACTGCCCCGGTCCGTCGATCGTGGTGTTGCGCGGCATCTCGAGCAGCCGGATGGTGCCGTACCCGGGCTTCTTCTTGCCGGTCTGGTCACCGGCGTCCGCGTCGACGGCCATGTAGCCGGAGAGGTTCTGCCGGTCGCCGGTCGGGATGAACGCCGTCGTCAACGAGAACGACGGCGAGGACTGGCCGGGCATCGCGACCGACAGGTAGTACGGCGGGATGACCGGCCCGTTCGAACCCGAGGCCGCCGCACCGGCGGCGCTCTGGGTCGGGTCGGTGGGGATCTGCCAGGCGTCGTTGCCCTGGTAGAACGCGCGCGGATCGGTGACGTGGTAGCGCGCCAGCAGCTCGCGCTGCACCTTGAACAGGTCCTCCGGGTAGCGGAGGTGGCTCATCAGCGTGCCGTCGATCTGCGACAGCGGCTTGACCGTGTTGCCGAACGCCTTGGACCACGCCTTCAGGATCGGGTCCTGGTCGTCCCAGGCGTAGAGGTCGACGGAGCCGTCGTACGCGTCGACCGTCGCCTTGACCGAGTTGCGGATGTAGTTGACCTGGCCACCCTCGACGGCCTGGACGTTCTGCGACCGGTTGGTGAGCGAGTCCGAGGTCGCGTCGCCGATGGAGGCGAGCTGGGAGTAGGGGTAGCGCGAGCTGGTGGTGTAGCCGTCGATGACCCACTTGATGCGGCCGTCGACGACGACCGGGTAGGCGTTGCCGTCGACCGTCAGCCAGGGCGCGACCCGCTCGACCCGCTCGCGCGGCTCACGGTGGTCGAGCAGCCGTGAATCGTCGTTGACCACGTCGGACAGCATGATGTTGTACTGCCGGTACTTCACGGCGTACGCGAGCTTGCGGGTCCACGACCCGACCTTGACACCGCCCTTGCCCTGATAGGTGTTCTTGGTCTCGCCACCCTCGGTGCCGCTGGGGTAGTCCAGCTCGCGCGGCGCCGCGCCTGCGGCGGCACCGACGATGGAGTACGTCGGCGACGACTCACCGAAGTAGATGCGCGGCTCGTACTTGCCGAGCTGGCCCGTGGGCGGGATGTCCCGCTCCATGAACTCGGGAGCGCCCTGGTCGGTGCGGTTGTTGCCGTATGCGGCGACCAGGCCGAAGCCGTGGGTGTAGACCGCGTGCTGGTTGACCCAGTTGCGCTGGCCCTCGGGGATGCCGTTGAGGTCGAGCTCGCGTGCCGCGATGACCGTGTCGGTGCTCTGACCGTTGATCTTGTAGCGGTCGACGTCAAGGGCGTCGGCGAACTGGTAGTAGTTGACCCGGCCCTGCAGCTGGCGGAACGTGGGCGGCACGATCGTCGGATCGACCAGCCGGATGCCCGGCACCGTCGCGGCGTCCTTGCGCAGCCCGCCGGCCGAGGCGTTGGTGTTGGGGGTGTAGTTCTGGCTCTTGGTGTCCTTGAGGTCGTACGCCGCACGCGTGGCGTCGATGTTGCGCTTGATGTACGGCGCCTCCTTGGTCGGCTCCGACGGGCGCACGCTGAAGTTCTGGACCAGCGCCGGGTAGATGCCGCCGATGAGCACGGCGCACACCACGAGCAGACCGGTGCCGAGCAGCGGCAGCCGCCAGGTGCGCGTCCAGATCGTCGAGACGAACAGCGCCGCGCACAGCAGCGCCGCGATCGCGAGGATCGCCTTGGTCGGCAGCACCGCGTGCTTGTCGGTGTAGCCGATACCGGTGAACAGCCGACCCTTGCTCGTGGTCAGGTCGTAGCGGTCGAGCCAGTACGCGAGCGCACGCAGCAGGACGATGCCGGCGAGCAGCAGCGACAGGTGCACCCGGGCCGCGGACGTCGTACGAGGACCGTTGCCCTGCAACGAGATCCCGCCGTAGATGTAGTGCGTCAGCACTGCCGCGACGAGCGACAGCACGAGGGCCATCGTCAAGAAGCTCACCAGGAAGCCGAGCAGCGGCAGCGTGAAGACGTAGAACCCGATGTCGAGACCGAACTCGGGGTCCTTGGTGCCGAACGACTGCCGGTTCATCCACAGCAGCGGGAGCTTCCACTGCGCCTGCGCGGCGACACCCGCGAACAGCCCGAACACGATCGGGACGGCGACGAACGCGACCCGACGGAACGGGTCGAGCATCTCGCGGTAGCGGTCGAGGTTGTCCTGCTCGGGCGTCGACGGCGCGTAGATCGGGCGCTGCCGGTGGGCGACGACCAGGCTGACCGCGATGAGAGCGCCGGTGATCGCCCCACCGGCGAGGAACATCGCGACCTTGGTGAGCAGCTCGGTGCGGAACACCTGCGAGTAGCCGACGCTGTCGTACCAGAGCTTCTCGGTCCACAGGTTGGACCAGATCAGGCCCAGGACGATCACGCCCGCGACGACGACCAGCGCGGTCGCGAGTGGCGAGCGGCGGGTCCTCAGCACACCAGGGATGCGGGGTCCGCCCGCACTGAACGGCGAACGGCCGCGACGGCCGCCCTCACTGTCGAAGTCGTCCGTCGAGCTCACCGAGTCGCTCTCTCGAGGTGGGGCCAGGAGCCCCTAACCTAACCCGCGCTCCTGTGACGTCGAGCACCAACCCCGCAGGTCACGTGCCCGCTCCTGCGCGGGCGTACGGCACGATGGTGCGGTGACGTCCTCGCAGCCGCCCATCCGTCCGGTCCTCACCCCGCTCATGAGCTGTGCGGTCGACACCGAGCAGCACGTCGCCGCAGCCGGATGGGACCAGGCGCCACGGTTGTTCGCGATCGCCCGCAACGCCGACATCGCGCGTCGCGAGCCGGCGCTGGCCGAACAGCTCGCCGGCGTCGACCCCGATGCGTACAGCACCATCGAGCAGGAGGGCATGCCGCCGACCTCGTCGATCGAGTCGATGCTCGGCCGGCTCGCCTGGCCCGACGAGGTCGACGGCGTCGCGCTGTCCATCGAGCGCATCGTCGTGCCTCCGGAGGCCGAGCAGGACCTGCCCGAGGACCCCGACCAGGCGAGCGAGGCTCTGGCCGCCCACCCCGACCGCGAGGACGTACGCCTGCTCGTCGCGGTGCTGCGCGACGGTGAGGCCGTCTGCCTGCTGCGTCAGCGCAAGCACGACTCCGACGACAAGGTCGCCATCGGCAACGACATCGCCCCGGGGCTGGTCGAGGCGCTGCGCGCGACGCTCAGCTGACCCGCCGTCGTACGACGACCGGGACGGGATGCGTCAGCCGCAGCTGGGCAGGCCGCTGGTCTGCCCCTTGGCGACCTTCTCGATGGCCGTCCGCGCCTCGTCGAACGTGCCGACCTTGACGACCGTGAGCCCGTCCGGCACATGGCCCTTGACGTCACCGCAGTTGGACGCCGGGGCCAGGAAGTAGTCGACCCCGTCGTCGCGAGCGCCCACCATCTTCTGCTGGATGCCACCGATGGGGCCGACGGTGCCCTCGGTGTCGATGGTGCCGGTGCCGGCGAACTCCTTGCCGCCGGTGAGAGGGCCGGGCGTGATCTTGTCGTAGATCGCCAGGCTGAACATCAGCCCGGCGGACGGACCACCGACGTCGCCGGCGTTGACCGCGACCTTAAACGGGAACGTGTACTTGGGCGCGAGCGAGATGCCGATGACCGCGCGCCCGGTCTCGGGGTCCTTGGCGGTCGGCACGCTCACCGTCTGACGTGCGCCCGCTCGCGTGACCACGATCTGCACGGGCGAGCCGGGCGTGACAACGTCCATCCGGTCGTGGACGGCGGACAGCGTGGTCGCCGGACCGCCGTTGATGGTCTCGATCCGGTCGCCGACCTTGAGCCTGCCCTCGGCGGGCCGGCCCTTGCCGATCGCCCCGACCGTCACGGTCTCACCGACCTTCTTGCCGGCGGCGCGCAGCCCGACGACCTCGGCGGCCTCCTGCGAGCCGACCATCTCGGCGGTGTTCTCCTGCTCGACCTGCTTGCCGGTGACGCCCTTGGGGAACACCTGCTCCTCGGGCACGATCTTGCTGTCGCTGTCGGTCTTGGCTCGCAGCCACTGCCAGAACGTGACGGGGTAGTTGGGGCCGCCGTAGAGCGAGACGGTCGTGAAGTCCAGACGGCCCGACGTCGGGTAGGTCTGGGTGCCGCTGATGGCGATGATGTCGCGGTTGTCGGTCTTGCCGAGGGTGTCCTGGGCCGGGCCGGGGCTGAAGATCGCGTACGGCATCTTGACCAGCTGACCGATCGCCCCGATGACCACCGCCAGCAGCACGACCACGAGCAGCCACGTCGTACGACGGGACAGGCCGCCCGGTCGCTGCGGTGCCTGCGGCACGCTCGTCTGCGGCGTACTCATGGCAGTCCCACCCACTCATCGCTCCCGTCACTGAACTGCTGGTGCTTCCAGATCGGCACCGTGCGCTTGAGAGTGTCGATCATGTCGCGGCACACCTCGAGGGCGGGCCCGCGATGCGCAGCGCTCACGGCCACGACCACCGCCGTCTCGCCGATCGCGAGGTGCCCTGTGCGGTGGACCGCGGCGAGCCCGACGACGTCGTCGCGCAGCACCTGATCGGCGGCAGCCTCCAGGGCCGCCACGGCCGTGGGGTGCGAGGAGTAGTCGAGCGCGGCGACCGGCTTGTCGTGGTCCTGCTCGCGCACGACACCGACGAAGAGCGCGATGCCGCCTGCTGCCGGGTCACGGACGGCGTCGAGTGCCTCGTCGACCGACAACGGCCGGTCGACGACGTCCAGGAGCCGGATGCGCGGATCGCGCTCGGCGGAGACCTGCTGACTCACGTACTGCCCTTCTTCCGACGTCTGCGCATGATCGCGGCCGTCGCGCCGACGGCCACGGCGGCACTGGCGGCTCCGATCGCCGCCCCATCCTTGCGGTCGAACCTGCGTGTTGCCCCCATGCGGTGCGCCCGCGCGTCGTCGAGCAGCACCTCGACGCAGGTGCTGTTGTCGTACGCCGGCCGCCAGCCCTCCGCGCGCAGCCGCGAGCTGCCGACCGCCCACGGCTGCGCGACGTAGCTGAGGTCGGTGGCCGGTGACGGCAGCGAGCCGATGCGGTGCAGCCGGTGGGCGATACCCGTCGCCGCGGCCGTACTGAGCTCGACCGTGCGCAGGGCGGTGAGCTCTTCGAAACGGTCCTGGTCCAGCCATCCCTCGCACCCGACGGTGACGACCGGTGCCAGCTGCGCGGAGACGACGTACGAGATCGCGGCGCCCAGGTCGTCGACATGGCACAGCTGCCATGCCGGAGCCGAGTCCTTCAGCCGCAACAACCTGGGCGCGGCGACGTGCCGGGTGATGATCGTGTCGGTGCCGCCGACGAGGGTGGCCGGACGCACGATCGTGGTGGTGAGGCCCGGGTGGATCGCTGCGGCGCTCTCGAGCGCCTCCTCGGCAGCGACCAGGTCGGCGACCAGGCCCGACGCGGAGCCTGCAGCGCGCACGGCGTCCTCGGGCAACGGCAGGTCGTTGTCGGCGCTCGCGCCGCAGACCATCGCGCTGGTCACCAGCACGAGGTGCCGTACGCCGGTGGCGGCCCCGGCGAGCACCAGCGTCTGGATCTCTCGGGTCAGCCGCTCGCGGCGGCCGTGGTCGGCGAGCTCGCCGGCGAGGTCGTCAGGCGCGAGGACGTGGACCACCGCCCGAGCTCCGCTGAGGTGGTCGGCGACGGTCGGCACGACCAGGTCGGCGTCCTCGACGAGCCGGACCAGATCGCCGGGCAGGTCGTCGGGCGCCGGGCGCTCCGATGACGCGAGCGCGACCACCGGGGTTGGCGCACCGGCCGCGCCCGAGACGAGAGCGCGCACGACCGCCGCACCCGCCGGCGTACCGGCGTGGGTGACCACCACGGGGCTGGTCCGCCGAGAGCGAACACGCCGCCCTGAGGAACTCACTACGGCCCCCTCGTGGTTGTCTGGGAAGAGACGTCATCCTCTCACCGACGCAACAGCGCGCGACGACTCACACCCGACGTCCGAGGAGCCCCATCGTGTCCGACACCCCGCACCTGCAGCCGAGCGGCCCCGGCGACGACGACCAGCCCGACCTCGCCGAGATCCTGCGAGCGCTCACGGGCGGCGACCTGTCGTCCAACCCCGAGCTGGCCGACGCCCTCATGCAGATGGGTGTTCAGGACCTCGACCCCGCGATGCTGCAGATGGTGCAGGCGCAGGTCCAGGCGATGATGTCGGGTCCGGCCGATGGCTCGTTCAACGTGCAGCTCGCCACCGACGCAGCCCGCAAGACCGTCTCGGCCGCCGGCGACTCCAGTGTCAGCAGCACGACCAGCCGCGATGTCGAGCAGGTCGTGCAGGTCGCCAACCTGTGGCTCGACGAGGTCACCGACCTGCAGGCCCCGACGGCCGGTGCGCGCGCCTGGTCGCGTGCGGAGTGGGTCGAGCAGACCATGCCGGTGTGGCGTCGGCTCGTCGAGCCCGTCGCCGTCGGAGTGGGCGGTGCCATCAAGACCGCCATGCAGCAGCAGCTCGGTCAGCTCGGCGAGGCCGACCTCGCGTCCGAGCTGGGCCTGCCTCCGGGTGTCGACGCGTCAGCGCTCGTCGGCCAGATGGAGCCGATGGTCGCGCGCATGAGCAGTGCGATGTTCGGGATGCAGGTCGGTCAGGCGGTCGGAGCGCTCGCCAGCGAGCTGGTCACCGGCACCGAGGTCGGCCTGCCGCTGGTCGAGGGCAACCCGATCGTCGTGCTGCCCGCCAACGTCGCCGCCTTTGCCGAGGGCCTCGGCATCGAGCCCGGCGAGGTGCACCTCTACCTCGCCGTGCGTGAGGCTGCGCGGGCTCGCCTGTTCGACGAGGTCTCCTGGGTGGCCCCCGCGCTGATCGCGGCCGTGCAGTCCTACGCCGGTGACATCAGCATCGACACCGACCGCATCGAGGAAGCGCTGCGCGAGGCCGACACCTCCGACCCGGCCGCGATGCAGTCGGCGTTGCAGGGCTCGCTGTTCACCCCTGAGCCGAGCGAGGCGCAGCAGCGCGCAGTGCAGCGCATCGAGACCACGCTCGCCCTCGTCGAGGGCTGGGTCGACGTCGTCAGTGAGCGCGCCACGACACCGCACCTCCCCCACGTCGCCGCGCTGTCCGAGGCCGTACGCCGCCGCCGCGCCTCGGGCGGGCCCGCCGAGCGGGTCTTCAGCTCGCTCGTCGGCCTGGAGCTGCGTCCGCGACGACTGCGCGACGCCGCCAACCTGTGGGCGGCGTTGGAGGAGGCGGGCGGTGCCCAAGCGCGCGACACGGCCTGGGAGCACCCCGACTTCGCGCCCTCCGGAGCCGACCTGGACGACCCGCTCGCCTACGTCGAACGACGCACGGGCAGCGCCCCGGCCGCGCCCGAGCGCGACGCCTTGGATGACGAGCTCGACAAGCTGCTCGCCCAGGGACGCGCCGAGATGGACAACGACACACCCACCGACGACGGCGACGACGAGTCGTCGTCCCGGACGTCGGAGTGACGACCGCGCCCGAGGTGCCTGCGGCGTACGTGGCCCTCGACGCCGACGTCGCCCGCCTCCTCGGCGAGTGGACGCCACCGGACGCCGAGCAGCAGCGCCTGCGCGACCGGTTCGTCGCGCACGAACGCGCCCACACCGGTGCGACGTGGCGTGACGGCCCGGCCGAGCACTTCACCGCCAGCACGATGGTGCTGGACGCCTCGCTCGAGCGCGTGCTGCTGACGCTGCACAAGAAGGCCGGCATCTGGGTTCAGGTCGGCGGTCACCTCGAGCCGGGTGACGTCGACGTGCTCGCCGCCGCGACCCGCGAGGCCCGTGAGGAGACCGGCATCGCGGGCCTCACCCTGGCCCCGCACCTCGTCCAGCTGCACGAGCACGCCCTGCCTTCGGCGTTCGGGCGCTGCCGCGCTCACCTCGACCTGAGGTTCGCCGCGCGCACTGAGCCGGGGGCTCAGCCGGTCATGTCCGACGAGTCCGACGACCTGCAGTGGTGGCCGGTCGACGCCCTGCCCGAGCTCACCGACCCCGACATGGGCGAGCTGGTCACTGCCGCACGCAACACGTTCGGCTGACCCTCACCAGCGCAGCCCGGCCTGCGCCAGCTCTGCCTCGACCTGCAGCCGTTCCAGGCCCTGCATCTGCCGCCGACGATGCGGGGGCGCCGGCAGGCCGAGCTGGACGCAGCATGCACGCAGCGTGTCGTCGTACGCCAGCATGACGGCCTCGAGCCGGTGCACGCGCGCCGGCTGGGTCGAGCGCTCGAGGGCCAGGAGCGCGAGGCCCGGCAGCACGCAGATCGCGAGGTAGACCAGCAACGCGCCCATGTCGACTCCCGTGGAACGCCGGCGGTGCCGGCGGCGTACGCCCGTCTCACGTCATCGTGGCACTCCGCCGACGGCGCGGCCAGGGTCAGCCGACGCCGGTGTCGTCCTCGGCCTCGTCGGTCTCGTCGACGTCCGGCTCGGACGCGGAGCCGTCAGCGTGGGCCACACCCTCGAGGAACCCGCGCGCACGGTCCAGGTGCGGATAGCCGCTCAGCAACGACCAGAACGACTTGCCGTGGCCTGGCTGGAGCAGGTGAGCGAGCTCGTGGAGCAGGACGTAGTCGACGACCCACTCGGGCATGCCCTGCAACCGGTCGGACAGCCGGATCGTGCCGTCGAGCGGGGTGCACGAGCCCCACCGCGAACGCTGGTTGCTGACCCAGCGCACCGACGCCGGACGGGCGAGCCCGCCCAGATATCTCGCGGACAGGTCGGCGGCTCGCGCCGCCAGCTGGGTGTCGCTCGGGCGCAGCCGGCGGTCGCGCGCCTGCACCTTGTCGACCATCTCGGCGACCAGCGTCGCCTCACGGGCCTTGCTCAGCCGGGCAGGGACGAGGACGATGATGCGATCACCGTCGCGATAGGCGCTGACCGTACGCCGACGACGGGCACTGCGGCGGATCTCCACCACCGGCTCGGTGGCGGAGCGGACCGTCAGCGGCTGCTCGCCCATACCCGACAACCTAGGTGACGACCCTGACAAAGTCCCGCAGGCCGGACCGGGACGAGCCGACATCAGTGCAGGTCAACGCCCCACGAACCGCGCCGGGCGCTTCTGAGCGGCGGCTGCGATGCCTTCGTGCACGTCGTCGGTGGTGAGCGTGACGGCCTGCGCGAGGGCTTCCCACTGCAGGGCCTCCTCGGGGCCTGCATGACCGCCGTCGCGCAGCGCGAGCGTGGTCAGCCGAGAGGCGATGGGCGCGCTCCGCGCGATGCGCTCGCCGGCGCCGAGCGCTTCGTCGAGCACCTGCGCGGACGGGAGCGCGCGGGAGGCCAGCCCCAGGCGTACGGCCTCGTCGCCGTCGATCACCCGGCCGGTCAGGAGCAGGTCGCGGGCCACGGCCAGGCCGGCGACGTCGGGTAACGACCAGGTACTGGCCATACCGGGGTGCAGGCCGAGGTGGGTGAACGGCACACCGAGCCTGGCCTCCTGCGCGACGTAGCGGATGTCGCAGGCCAGCGCGACGGCGAGCCCGGCGCCGATGGCGTGCCCGTTGACCGCGGCGATCGTCGGCACCTCCAGCGCACGGATCGACAGCCACGACCGGTAGAACGCCAGCATCCGCCGACGCAGGTCGGCCACCGAAGAGCCCTTGTCGGCGACGATCCAGTCCAGGTTTCCGCCTGCGCAGAACGCCGGACCCGCACCGGTCACCACGACCGCGGCGAGCTCGGTGTCTGCGGAGAGCGCGTCCATCAGCCGCACCCAGGAGTCGGTCATCGCGTCGGACATCGCGTTGCGCTTGTCGGGCAGGTCGAGCGTGACGACCGCGAGGTGGCGGCCGTCGATCTCACGGCGTTCGGCACGCAGGTCATCGAGGGGAAGGTCCCACCAGAGAGCGTCAGTCATGCGCCGAACGCTAGCTGCCGGGCGGTTCAGTCTCCTCCTCCGCCGCCCGAGTCTCCTCCGCCGCCGGAGTCACCTCCCCCTCCCGAGTCGCCTCCGCCGGAGTCACTGCCGCCCGAGTCGCCGCCGTCCGCGCTCGACGCCAGGTCACCGACGTCGCCGGTGACGTCGTCGACCAGCGACTCGACCGAGTCGGCGAACGCGTCGAACGCGTCCGGGATGCCGTCGAGCACGTCGATCCCGTCGGTCCAGCCGAGGTCGAGATGGGTGATGCCGGTGTCGCCGACGGCGTAGCCGCTGTGCTGCGCGGCGACGAGAACGTCGCGGAACACCCGGCACCAGTGCTCGGTCAGCCCGAGCGCGACCGCCCAGGGCAGGCCCCGGCTGAACAGACCGGCGGCCTCCTCGAACCTGATCCGGCGCGCCTCGGCCACCTGCAGGAAACGGCCGAACCCGCTGATCTGGACCGCGAGCGCCGTGCCCTCGGCCGTACGACGCGGTGTCGCGGTGAGGGCGATGACGACCATCGACACGAGCACGCTGATCGTCGCGAGGGAGCCGAGCAGCGGAGGGACTCCGGCCAGCGTCACGTGGTCGCCGAACGTGAGGGCGGCGGCTGCGAGCACCCCCAGTGCGAGGACGACGCCCAGGCTGAGCAGCAGCGGCCGGCCGGACAGCCAGCGCAGGTCTCGAGCCTGCTGGTCGAGCTCGGTGCGCAGGCCCTGGAGGGCGGTGCGCAACCAGTCCTTGCGCTGAGCGATCGTCACCGGGACGTCGATGGGGAACAGCGCCCGCAGGACGCCCCGCTCAGCGGGTGAGAGCGAGGACCACTGCGCCGTCGTGCCGGTCGGGTCGAGCACCCAGTCGCCGGGCGCGAACGCCTCACGCCGGTGCGGACGTCTGATCCTGAAGTGACCGCGGATCGCGAGGTCGACGAACGCCGCGCCGAGGTCAGGGGCCTGCGTACGACGTCGGGTGAGAACGCCCACGCTGGCGGGTCGGACCTGCGGCGAGTCGAACCGCACGGCCGCGTCCTGGACCATCTGCCGCGCGCGTCGCCCGTGCTGCCGCCGTGCGGGCTGCCCGTGCACCGGGAGCAGGCCAGGTACGAGGTCGGCGAAGTACTCGTCGACGCTCCCGGCCCGCACCCGGCGACGCCACCACAGCGCCACGAGTGGTGCGGCGACCAGCACCACCAGCGCGATCCCTGCTCCCACGATCAGGTCCCCTCTCGTCCGCCCCTGTGGACGACCGATCATGCCGGTCGCGTTCCCCTGCAAGAGTGCGGGCAGCCCACACCCTGGAGGTGGCCCATGTCCCCCACCGATTCCCGGTCCGCCGTGATCCTGCGCGCCTCGCCGCACGCCCCCGGCGCTGTGCACGTCAGCCTCGCCCGCCTGCGGTCGGTCATCGTCGCCGGCCTGGAGCCGCCCGACCGCCGCGTCCTCGTCGAGCTCGGCTCCACCACCAGCAGCGCGCTGCGGGCCGTGTCGTCCGGTCGGACCACCCGCCCGGAGGCTGCCGCAGCGCTGCGGCTGCTGGCCAGTGCCGCCGAGCAGGCGGCCGGGTCCGAGGTCCTCACGGGCACGGTCTCGGTGACCGGTTACGGCTCGCTGCGCGAGACCGTCGCCGCAGTCGTCGCGTCGTCCGGTGGCGAGGTGGTCCGCGACGCACCGACGGCGGTTCGACCACCCGTCGTGCCGACCTCGTACGCCGCTCCCGACCTCGCCGTGTGCGTCAGCGCCGAGGTCGCGGACGTGGCCCGCGCCGAGAGCTGGGCCGCGCTCGGCGTCCCCGTCGTGCCGGTCGTCACCCACGGAGACCGCATCGCGGTCGGGCCGGTGCTGCGACCGGGCCACGGCCCGTGCGCTCAGTGCCTCGAGCTGTACCGCGCCGACCGCGACCCGGGGCGAGCCGCGCTCGGCGCCGCTCTGCTACGCGCCCCGGTCGCCGCCGACCCGCAGCCCGGGCTCGGGAGCCTGGCGGCCGGGCTCGTCGCGCTCATCGTCCGGGGCGAGCTGATCGGGACGCCGGCGCCCCTCGGCGTCGGGCAGGTCGTGTCGATGCCCCACGGGCACGTGTCGTATCACCAGTGGTCGCAACATCCTCGGTGCCCGTGCGTGACAATGAACGCATGAGCAGACACCGGGCCGGCACGACGCGATGAGCGAGATCCCGCGCAAGGCGGTGGTCCGGTCGGCCCGGCTCGCCACGCTGCCGATCGGGTTCGCCGGCCGAGCCGCCCTCGGTCTCGGCAAACGCGTCGGCGGTCGACCGGCCGAGCTCGTCGCCGCCGAGCTGCAGGCCCGCACCGCCGAGCAGCTGTTCCAGGTGCTCGGCACCCTCAAGGGCGGCGCGATGAAGTTCGGGCAGTCGCTGTCGATGTTCGAGTCCGCGCTGCCCGAGGAGCTCGCCGGGCCCTACCGGGCAACGCTCACCAAGCTGCAGGACGCCGCTCCACCGATGCCCGTCGCGATGGTTCACGCGACTCTGGCCGACGAGCTCGGCGACGACTGGCGCGAGCGGTTCGAGTCGTTCGAGGACGAGCCCGCAGCAGCAGCGTCCATCGGCCAGGTCCACCGCGCGGTGTGGGCCGACGGCCGTGACGTCGCCGTCAAGGTCCAGTACCCAGGCGCGGCCAAGGCCCTGATGTCCGACCTCAACCAGCTGACCCGCGTCGTACGCCTCACCGCCAGCTGGATCCCGGGCCTCGACCTCGCCCCCATCCTCGATGAGCTGAAGGGCCGGATGGCCGAAGAGCTCGACTACGAGCTGGAGGCGGCCTCGCAGGCACAGCTGGCCGAGGCGTACGCCGACGACCCCGACTTCTGCCTCCCCGACGTGCTCGACTGGTCGCCCCACGTCATCGTCTCGGAGTGGGTCGACGGGACGCCGCTCTCGGAGGTCATCGCCTCAGGCACCCAGGCGCAGCGCGACCTCGCTGCGGCTCGCTACCTGGAGTTCCTCGTCGCCGCACCCGAGCGCGCCGGAGTGCTGCACGCCGACCCCCACCCGGGCAACTTCCGGCTCCTGCCCGACGGGCGTCTCGGGGTCCTGGACTTCGGGGCGGTCAACCGGCTGCCCGACGGACTGCCGCCAGCGCTCGGCGAGCTGATCTCGCTCGCGCTCGAGGGTGACGCCGAGGGCGTGGTCGACGGGCTGCGCGACGAAGGCTTCATCAAGTCACGCATCACGATCGACGCCGAGGAGCTGCTCGACTACCTCGGGCGGTTCCTGGAGCCCCTGCACGAGCCGACCTTCGCGTTCTCCCGGTCGTGGCTGCGCGGGATCTTCGCCTACGTCAACGATCCCCGCAGCAGCCAGTTCACCGTCGGCCTGCGCCTCAACCTTCCCCCGCAGTACCTGCTCATCCACCGCACCTGGCTGGGCGGCATCGCCGTGCTGTGCCAGATCGAGGGCACCGTCCCCGCCCGCGAGATCGTCGGCCGGTGCGTGCCCGGCGCCGGCTTGCCGCCGCTGCCCTGACCTCACCCGGACATGGCGAAGGCCGGGTGAGGTGAAGGACAACCTCACCCGGCCTCCCGGAGTCACACTCGACGATCGGACCGCGTGCTACGGCGGTGCCTGGCGTCGAGCGGTCGATGCGCGGCCTCACCGCTCGAGGCGGTGACGCTCCTGGCGGCGTACGTGCAGGGCCACCTGAAGCGACCGGCGACGTACACCCGTGTTGCGGGGGTGTACTCGCTGGCGCGCCAGCTGCTCGTTCAGTACCTGATACATGGTGAATCTCCTTGAGACAGAACGCTTTTCGAGTTGCTCAGATGGACACGGCCTCCCGTGGAGGGACGTGTCGAACAGGTCGGCGGATCGCATGACGTGCATGGGATCACGCGGCGACCGGGTGCTTGCGCGGACGACCGCGCGGACGCTTGCGCGGGATCACGACGCCCTGGAGGAAGAGCTCGCCACCCCAGACACCCCACGGCTCGCGGCGGTCCTTGGCCCCGGACAGGCAGCCCTCGCGGAACGGGCAGCTGCCGCACAGGGCCTTGGCGAACTCGACGTCGTCAGGGCGCTCGGCGAACCACAGCTCCGGGTCGTTGACCCGGCAGGGCAGCTCCGTGCCCTGGTCAACGGCGTCCATGGTGTCGGCTATCAGATCGGTGAGCATCATGGGTGGCACCTCCTTCTTCTCCTGACCCCGGTCCAGGGGTCGCTGTGTCGTGCTCCGGCGCTGCGGGTTCACCGCTGCTCCGGTGGTGTTGGCGGGCGGGCATTCGGCTGGCGTGCTGGTCGGCATTGCTGGCTTTCTGCTGTCAATGGCCCCGCGGACACGAGAAAGGCCGCGGACCCTGATATCGGGTTCCGCGGCCTGAGGAGGCTGGTCTAGCAACTAGACCGGATGACTCCAGGAAGCGGAACGAACGACACCATCGGCAAAGGACTTGGTGTACGGGTGGGCAGAGCGATCGGTGGCGATGACCGGGACTCCGGCTCCGGAGAGGCGCTCGGCCTGGACGTCGGCCAGGCCGGCGACGGCGCGCTCACGGACGACAGCGGACACACTGATCCCCTGAACCTCGACACGTGCGGATCCGAGGATCGGACGCATGAAGGCAGCAGTGATCGGCATGCCGGTGCTCTCGCACGTCATGCTCTTCATCGTGGTGATGTCCATGTCTCCAACCCTCCTTCGTTCGTATCGATGACCCCACCCGGCTGCCTGAGCCGGCGGCCTGAACATCAGACAGATTACGTCCGCCCTGTGAGAGCGCACAACCGAATTAATCGTGATTTCTTCAGATTCTTTGTGTGGATCACGCAGATTCTTCGGATTCCGTTGCAGCACAACACCTTTCGGCGGTCTGCTGCGGATCGGAACCGCCAAGAACATCGAGGACGAACGGGCCGTAGCGCTGGAGCTTGCGTACGCCGACGCCTGAGATCCGGCTCAGCTCGCCGGCGCTGGACGGCCGCTTCTCGGCGATGGCGATCAACGTCGCGTCGGTGAAGACCACGAACGCCGGCACCTTGCTGATCGAGGCGACGGCCAGTCGCCAGGCCCGCAGGGCCTCGAACTGGGCCTCGTCGTAGGTCGGCGGGCAGTCGGCGCACCGGCCGATCTTGCGCTCGGCGGCGGTGGCGAGGTCCTTGCCGCAGCCGCGGCAGCGGGTGGCCGCAGCGACCTTGCGCTCCTTGGCCTTCTTGCGCGGTTGCGACCGGGCCGCCTCACCCAGCACCGACGCAGCGCCGTCGAGGAAGCGGGAGGGGCGACGCGACGCGCGCCCGCCGGGGTTGCGGGCCGCAGCGTACGAGACGACCAGCCGCTGACGGGCACGGGTGAGCCCGACGTAGAGCAGCCGCCTCTCCTCCTCGACCGCCTCGGGGCCTTCGGCCATCGAGATGGGCAGGAGCCCGTCGCTGCAGCCGATGAGGAAGACGTGGTCCCACTCCAGGCCCTTGGCGGAGTGCAACGACGCCAGCGTGACGCCCTGCACCGTGGGCGCGTGCTGCTCGGCGGCACGACGGTCGAGCTCGACGACCAGGTCGGGCAGGCGTACGCCCTCGCCGGCGGCCGCGACGTCGTCGGCGAGCTCGGCGAGCGCGTTGAGCGACTCCCAGCGCTCGCGCACGGCGCCCCCGGACGTCGGCGCCTTCGGGGACCAGCCCGCGCCGGTGATGACGTCGCGCACGAGGTTGCCGAGCGGCACGCTGCCGTCGTCGGATCGCGCCGCACCGCGCAGCAGCAGCACGGCGTTGCGGACCTCCTGGCGGCTGAAGAAGCGTTCGCCGCCGCGCACCAGGTAGGGCACGTCGACCTCGGTCAACGCGGACTCGACGGCCTCGGACTGGCCGTTGGTGCGGAACAGCACGGCGATCTCGCTGGCCGGGGTCCCCTTGCGCACGAGCGCTGCGATCTGATCGGCGACGCCGCGCGCCTCGCCCGGGTCGTCGGCGTACGACGTCAGCGTGGGCGCGGGGCCGGACGCACCCTGCGCCTGCAGCTCGACCGTGCCCTGTGTGCCGGCGCGGACGACGAGGTTGGCGAGGCCGACGATCTCGGGCGTGGAGCGGTAGTTGCGCACGAGCTTGACCTGCTCGGCGTCAGGGTGCTGGGCGCGGAACCCGAGCAGGTGCTTGGGCGAGGCCCCGGTGAAGGAGTAGATCGTCTGAGCGGGGTCTCCGACGACGCACAGGTCGCGCCGCTCGCCGACCCACGCGTCGAGCAGATGCTGCTGGACGACGTTGACGTCCTGATATTCGTCGACCACGAAGTGCCGGTACTGCGAACGGATCTCGCGGGCGACGTCGTCGCGGTCGTGCATGATGCCGACCATCAGCAGCAGGACGTCCTCGAAGTCGATGACACCGCGCTCGGTCTTGACCTCTTCGTAGACCTCGAGCATGCGGGCCATCGCGGTGAGGTCGAGGTCGGCCGGGCTGCGACCGGCTCGCCGCGCGGCAGCCGGATAGGTCTCGGGCGTCAGCATCGACACCTTGGCCCACTCGATCTCCGAGGCGAGGTCGCGCATCACGGCGCGGTCGAGCTGCAGGCGCAGCCGGGTGCCCGCCTCACCGACCGCGGGCGCCTTGTGGGGCATCACCTCGGGCGCGGGGCCGCCGATCACCCGCGGCCAGAAGTAGTGCAGCTGACGCAGGGCGGCGGCGTGGAAGGTGCGTGCCTGGACCGCGGGGACGCCGAGCCCACGCAGGCGCGTACGCATCTCACCGGCCGCGCGCGCCGTGAACGTCACCGCGAGCACGCGTTGCGGCTGGTAGGCGCCGGAGTGCACGCCGAAGGCGATGCGGTGGGTGATCGCGCGGGTCTTGCCCGTGCCGGCACCGGCCAGCACGACCATGCGACCGAGCGGGGATGCGGCCACGGCCCGCTGCTCGGGGTCGAGCCCTTGGAGGACGTCGTCGGCGTTCATCGCGAGCCATGCTCGCACCTGCGGCCGACAGGCGCGCCGCTCAGGTGGCGCGCAGACCGGTCGGGGTGCCCTCCGGCTCGCGGATGCGCCCGCCGTACCAGTCCTCGATGAGATGGCGCGCGATCGACAGGTGCGGCGAGAGCAGCAGCTCACCCGCGTCGACCGCTGCGGTCAGCTCGTCGCGGGTGAACCAGCGCGCCTCGGCGATCTCGACCGGGTCGAGGTGCAGCTCGGTCGTCGTGGCGCGCGCCCGGAAACCGACCATGAGCGAGGCCGGGAACGGCCAGGGCTGGTTGCCGCGGTAGCGGACCTCCTCGACCGTGACGCCGACCTCCTCCATCACCTCACGAGCCACGGCCGCCTCCAGCGACTCGCCCGGCTCGACGAAACCGGCCAGCACCGACATGCCGTTCGGACGCCACTCGTGACCGCGAGCCAGCAGGAGGCGGTCGTCGCCGTCGACGACGGCCATGATCACGGCGGGGTCAGTGCGCGGGAAGTGGTTCGACCCGTCACGGGTGCAGACCCGTACCCAGCCGCCCTCGCGGGGCTCGGTGGGCGAGCCGCAGCGCGGGCAGTAGCCCTGTGCCGCATGCCAGTTGGCGATACCGACCGACGCGGCGAGCACGCCGACATCAAGATCGTCGAGCTCCAGACCCAGCGAGCGCAGGTTGGCGCGCCGGTCGTCGCCGTCGTCCTCGGCGTCGTGCACCGCGCACGCGTAGGAGATGCCGTCGTGGGCCCCGAGGTAGACGACCAGGGCGTCGTGGTCGGCGTCGCCCGGTGGCCGGTAGCGCAGCGCGCGGGAGCCGCGCTCACCGTCGTACGGCACGCGGTCTCGGTAGAGGTCGAGCACCCGCGTCGTCGGGTCGCGCAGGACCGCCGCGAGGGTGTCGGGGTCCTTGCGCTGGGCTGCCGACCGGTCCAGCGCGGAGCGGGACAGGCCGAGCTCGAGCAGGGTCTCGGAGTCGTAGGGCGCCACGCCCAGCAGGCTATGCCGCGAGCCTGCGCGGTTCGCGGCGGCACCTGACCTACCGTGGGGGCCGTGTCCAGTCGTCCGCTCGCCCTGGCCGCCCTGGCCACCGCCGCCGTACCGGGACTGCGACCCGTGCAGGTCCAAGGGCTCGCGGTCCGACCCGGTGCGCCTTATCAGCTGGCCGTCGTCACCACCGACGACGACCGGCGGCTGCAGGTCCGTTCGGCCCGCACGACGGCCGCCGCAGCAGCCCTCGACCAGACCGAGCGCCTGGCCACCCTCCTCGCCAAGCGACTGACGTTCGCGATGCCGCGCCTGGTCGGCAGCGTCACCGCGCGCGACGGCAGCACCGTCGGCGTCGTGCACCTGCTGCCCGGCTCACCCGTGACGTGGCGCGACCTGCAGCCCCGCTCCGAAGAGGCGCGCTCGCTCGGCCGCTGCCTCGCCGAGCTGCACGACACCGACCCCCGCGTGTACGACGAGGCGGGCCTGCCGTCGTACGACGCCGACTCCTACCGCAGCCGTCGCCTGGCCGAGCTCGACCGCGCGGCCTCGACCGGGCACGTCCCTCCGGGCCTGCTCAACCGCTGGGAGCGGGCGTTGGAGGAGGTCAGCCTCTGGAGGTTCGCGACGACCCCGACCCACGGCGGCCTGCACGACGGCGACGTGCGCGTGGCCGACGGCGAGGTCGTCGCACTCGACTCGTGGGAGGGCGCCGCGGTCAGCGACCCGGCCGCCGACTTCGCGCTCCTGTCGCTGATGGCCGCCCCCGACGCGGTCGACACGGTCGTCGAGTCCTACGCGCAGTCGCGCCGCGAACGCCCCGACACCCACCTCGAACGCCGGATCCGGCTGGCCGCCGAGCTGCGGCGGGTGACCTTGCTGATGGAGGCCGCCGCCGCCGAGGACGACCCGCTCGTCGACCGACGCGCTGCAGCACTGCGACGCCTCGAGGAGCGCACCGCTGACGACGAGTCGCTGCTGCCGCCCCCGGTGGCGCGGCGTACGACGGCGACGGCTCCTGCGGCACCGGCCGAGCCCGCGGTCGACCCGGCCGACATCGAGGTCGTGACCGTGCGCGAGTCCAACGACGAGGACGAGACCCTCGAGATCCCGCAGATGGACGACGAGGAGGACGTCGACTCCAGCCGCTCCGCGCCCGATGTGTCGGCCGCTCCCGGCAGCACTGCCGTGAGCGCCGCACTGCCCGAGGCGTCGCCGGCCGACTCGGCGACGACCTCATCGGACGTCGGCACCATCCACGGGCAGGACGACGCCGACGACGACCCGCACGACATCCGCCGCCGGCGCGACGACCTGCGCGACGCCGTCACCGAGCCGATCCGCCGCGATCGCTCCGACCCCGACGCGCACGCCGGCTGACCGCCCGCTCTCAGTCCTCGGGACGATCGTCCGCATAACGAAACGTTCTCGATGAGTGTTGCCATGCTTATGCATGGCTCGGTAGTTTCTCTGCAGGTCACGAGATCCAGCGCGAAGCCCCGGCTTGCTGGACGGCAACCCTCCCTCGCGGCGGGGTGCTCCGGGTGATGACCCGGCGGCGACCAGAGCCGGTCGCCGCAAGCGCGAGCTCCCAGCCTCTCTGACGAGACGGGTGAAATCTGCCATGAGCACAGCCCTCATGACTCGCACTCTGTGCCGTCGTCGGCACGTCGACCTGCTGCGCGTGTCGAGCGCGCTCTGTCGCGACTGACGCACGTCCGGCGCACAGCGCCATCACCGGCGCGTCCACGACGCTGCCCCCTGCCCATCTGCACACCAGCCGTAAACCCTTGGCCATCAGGGCATCTCGGCGTCCCCTCAAGGAGGAACACATGGCTCGTATCGCCGCGATCTCCAGCAGTCCGAGCTCAACCTCACGCACCGACGCCGTCCTCGGCACCGTCACCGACTCCCTCACCCGTACCGGCCACAGCATCAGCCCGATCGTGCTGCGCGACCTGCCGGCCGACGCGCTGCTGCGTGCGGACACGAACGACGCGGACGTCGCCCATGCGGTGCAGACCCTGACCTCCTCCGACGCCGTGATCGTCACGACGCCGGTCTACAAGGCCTCCTTCGGTGGGCTGCTCAAGGTCTTCCTCGACCTGCCCCAGTACGCCCTCCAGGGCAAGGCGGTCCTGCCGCTGGCCACGGGCGGTACGCCGGCGCACGTGCTGGTCGTCGACTACGCCCTGCGTCCGGTGCTCTCCAGCCTCGGCGCCACCCACATCACCCCCGGCTGGTTCGTGCTGTCCCAGCACGTCGCGATCGACGCCGACGGTGCGGTCACGGTCGACGACGCCTCGGGCGCACCTCTGCGCGAGGTCACCGACGGCTTCGCCCAGGCGATCGCCCGGCTCGACCCGGTCGTACGCCAGCACGTCGCCGTCGCCTGACAGCGCTCGTACTCCCCTCTCCTTCAAAGGAACTCACGTGAAGACACTTCGTCATGCCGTCATGCCCGTTTCCGCCCTCCTCGCACTGTCGCTGACCGGCTGCGCGATCGGCGCCGGCACCGCGGCCGAGCCGCAGAAGGCTGCTGACGGCCGCGTCACCCTGCGTTATCAGGGCTCGGCGAACGCGGTCACCCTGCCCGAGCTCGCCGAGGACCTCGGCTACTTCAAGCACGTACGCCTCAAGTGGGTGGGCAACACGATCAACGGCCCGCAGGACATCCAGTCCGCCGCCACCGGTCAGACCGACTTCGGCGGCGCCTTCTCCGGTGCCGTCGTCAAGCTCATCCGAGCGGGAGCGCCGGTCAAGGCCGTCGTCAACTACTACGGCGAGGACGCCAAGACGTTCAACGGGTTCTACGTGAAGGCCGGCAGCCCGATCCGCACACCCCGTGACCTGATCGGCAAGAAGATCGCGGTCAACACGCTCGGCGCGCACTCCGAGGCCGTGATCGACACCTACCTCACCCGGAACGGGCTGACGAAGGCCGAGATCGACAAGGTGCAGCTGGTCGTGCTGCCGCCGAACGACACCGAGCAGGCGATCCGCCGCGGTCAGGTCGACGTCGGCTCCCTCGGCGGCGTCCTGCAGGACCGTGCTGTCGCCGCCGGGGGCCTGCGGAGCCTGTTCAACGACTACCAGCTGTTCGGGTCGTTCAACGGCGGGCAGTACGTCCTGCGCAACGACTTCGCGGCCAAGAACCCCGAAGCCGCCCAGGACTTCGTCACCGGTGTCGCCAAGGCCGTCGAGTGGGAGCGCACGACACCACGGGCGCAGGTGATCCAGCGGTTCACGAAGATCATCAACGAGCGCAAGCGCAACGAGTCCACCGCGTCGCTGAAGTACTGGAAGAGCGTCGGCATCCCGTCCCAGGGCGGCGCTGTCAGCGACGCGGACTACACCCGTTGGACCGACTGGCTCGACAGCAGCGGCATCGTGCCGAAGGGCGAGCTCGACCCGAAGTCGTTGTACACCAACGAGTTCAACGGTCTCGCGAAGGCCGGAGGCCAGTCGTGACGACACCCAAGATCAGCCTCCGTGGGGTCGGCAAGCAGTTCGTCGTACGACCGACGCGCGAGCAGCCGCACGCGGTCACGCTCGACGCGCTGGTCGACATCGACCTGGACGTGGCCGACGGTGAGTTCCTCACGCTCCTCGGCCCGAGCGGCTCGGGCAAGACCACCCTGCTGGACCTGCTCGGTGGCTTGACACAGCCCTCGTCGGGCCAGGTCCTGGTGGACGGGTCCGAGGTGACCGGGCCAGGCCTCGACCGCGGGATCGTGTTCCAGCAGTACGCGCTCTTCCCGTGGCGGACGGCGCTGGCCAACGTCGCCTTCGGACTCGAGCAGCAAGGTCTGTCGAAGTCCGAACGCACCGCCAAGGCACGCGAATACCTCTCTCTCGTGGGGCTTTCGGGCTTCGAGGACCGCTACCCGCATGAGCTCTCCGGCGGTATGAAGCAGCGCGTCGCGATCGCGCGCAGCCTCGCGTACGAGCCCGGTGTCCTGCTCATGGACGAACCGTTCGCTGCCCTCGACGCCCAGACCCGCGAGCAGCTGCAGGACGAGCTGCTGCGCATCTGGCGGACGACCGGCGCGACCGTCGTGTTCATCACCCACTCCATCGAGGAGGCGGTCTACCTCGGGCAGCGGGTCGCGGTGCTCACGTCCCGGCCAGGACGGGTCAAGGAGGTCATCGACATCGACCTCGGCGACCGGTCGGCGTCCACCGACCTGCGTTCGGAGCTGCGGCGCTCGTACGCGTCCCACGCCAGCTGGCGTGTGATCTCGGCCTTCGTCGTGGGTACGGGCGTGGCCGGCTCGGCCGGTCGCGGCTCGCCCGGGATGTCGGGGCAGCTCACGTGCTGGGAGCGCCCGGTGCCTCGCGGATCGATGGCGATGATGTCGAACCGGTCCGTCACGCCCGAGCCCAGCATCTGCTGGAAGACATCGGACAGCCCGATGACCGGCTTGCCGGGACCGCCCGGGTGCACCACGAGCGCACCGATGCGCTGGTCGGGGCGCGCGGCCTTGAGCCGGGCGACCGCCACCGTGGTGGTCCCGCGTGCAGGGTGCGCGTAGTCGATCGGCAGCTGCACCTCTGCGCACTCGGCGCCAGGCGGGGCCGGGGGCTCAGGGTCCTTGGCACACGCGTGCCAGGCCAGCGTCGACGACACGGCCGCTCCGGTGTCGCCGGCGTCGGCCGCTGCCGCCCCGGTGGTGATGCTCGCGCCGCCGAGCAGCACGGCCAGACCTGCCGCCCACACCCGTCGTCGCGCCCGACCTGTCTCTCCCCTGATGATCCCCATGTCGCCCGAGACTGGCCGCCTCGCACGGCTCACGGCACCGGCCTGAGAGCAACGAGACACGTTCGTGACGTGGGTGACCTGCCCGTGACCTAGCGGGGAATGGTGGCGAGCAGCTCACGCAGCGCGTCTTCGTCGGGCATCGCCGGCCAGACGGTCTCGCCCGTCGCGGCGTAGTAGAACGCGGCGTCCACCTGCTCGACCGGCACATCGCGCAACCGGGCGTAGGCGAGCCGATACGCAGCGAGCTGGAGCACCTTCGTACGCGCCGCCTCACCGGCCGGCGGACGCCCGGTCTTCCAGTCGACGATCGTGAATTCGTCTGAGCCAGAACGAAATACGGCGTCGATGCGGCCACGTACGGCGATGTCGTCGACCACGGTCTCGACCGCGACCTCGATCGCATCCGGATGACGCCCGGCCCACTCGGACTCCAGGAAGTGAGCCTTCATCGCAGGCAGGTCGGCGTCGTCGTCGGCGTCGGGGTCGGAGGCGCCGGGCATCTCGGTGATGTCGACCAGCGCCGCCTGCGCGTAGTGCTGCTCGACCCACGCGTGGAACGCCGTACCTCGGCGCGCGGCGAGCGCCGGCGGGTGCGGCATCGGTCGACGCAGCTCGAGCGCGAACGCCTCGGGATCGGCCGCGAGAGCGACGACCGCTGATGCCGACAGGTGACGCGGCACGGTGACCGTGGCCTCGTGCGGACGGCGAGCGCGATCGCGTTCGCGCAGCAGCAGGTCGATCTCCAGAGCCCGGTCGTCGACCGGGACGAGCCCCTGCTCCAGCGGTGGTGGTTCGGCGATCGCCCGTCGTACGCGCAGTGCGCCGTCGGCGAGCTGCTCGCGTCGGCGCGCCAGCGGGTCGTGCGGCCACGTCGCCGTCAACGCCACCGCGAGCCGGGGGTTGGGCACCGACTTCTCGCCCTCCGGCACGACCGGCATCGGCGCCCACTCACCGACCGTGAGCAGACCGGCCGAACGCAGCTCCTCGACGAACCTGGAGGTGACCCGTGGTGTCTTGCCGTCGGCCCACACCGGTGCCGTGAGCAGCAGCTCGCGCCGGGCCCGCGTGAACGCGACGTAGGCGAGCCGGCGCTCCTCGGCCACCGCGTGCGCACCGCCGTCCTCGTGGAAGCGCACGAACGCGTCCTTGAGCTCCTGGGTGCCTTCGACGCTGTGCCACGGAAGCACCGGGAGGCCGTCGGCGTCGCCGCGCAGGTCGTACGGGACGCCGTCCAGCCCGGAGGTCCAGCCCTTGTCCTTGACCGTGCCCATGCGCCACTCGCCCTCGCCGTCGTCACCGGCGTCGGGCACCCAGGACGCGCGGGCGTCGTGCGCGGGGAACGTGCCCTCGGTGAGGCCGGGCACCGCGACGACGTCCCACTCCAGCCCCTTGGACGCGTGGACCGTGAGCACCTGCACCGCATCGGTCTCGACCTCGAGGTAGCCCAGGTCGAGGCCGCGTTCTTCCTGCTCGGCCGCGTCGAGCCAGGCCAGGAACCCACCGAGGGTCGGACGGTCCGCCGAGGATGCGAACTGGGCGGCGACGTCGGCGAACGCGTCGAGGTGGACGCGCGCCGTCGTCGCCGTGTGCTCGGGGCGCGACAGCACCTCGATGTCGAGACCGAGGACGCGCTCGGCCTCGCCCGCGAGATCGGACAGCGGCAGGCCGGTGAGACCGCGCAGTCGGCGTACGGCTGCGGCGAGGCCCTCGAGGCGCCCACGCGCGACGTCGCTGACGTGCTGGCCCTCGCGACCGGCCCAGCCGGGGCGGGGCAGCTCGTCGAGCGCCTCGACCAGCGAGGCCTGCTCGCGTGAGTCGGGCGCGATGTCGGCCTGGTCGCGAGGGACCTCGGGCTTGTCGCGGGCGGCGAGGTGACGTGACCACGCGGCCAGGCCGTCGAGGTCGGCCGGGCCGAGCCGCAGCGCGGGGCCGGTGAGCAGCCGCATCAAGCGGTCGCCGCGGCTCGGGTCCTGGACGACCCAGAGCAGACTCACCAGGTCGGAGACCTCGGGCGTCGTGAGCAGACCGCCGATGCCCACGATCTCGACGGGCAGGCCGGCCTCGGTGAGCGCCTCGGCCACCACCGGGAACTGAGATCGTTTGCGGCACAGCACCGCTGCCGTACGACCGGAGCGGTCTCCCTCGGGCGTGAACCACCGCGCCCGGACCCACTCGGCGACGTGCGTCGCCTCGGCCTCGGTGGTCTCGAAGCGGGCCGCCCGGATGGTGCCCTCGCCGGCGTCGGGCCTCGGGTGCAGGACCTCGACCGCGACCTTGCTCGCAGCCCGCAGCGGCGCCGCGGTCAGGTTGGCCACCTCGAGCACGCCACGGTCGTTGCGCCAGCTCGTCGACAGGGGCAGCACGCCGGCGTCGCCGTCTGCGTCGGTGAACAGGTGCGGGTAGCGCGACAGCGTGGTCGCCGACGCACCACGCCACCCGTAGATCGACTGGTGCGGGTCGCCGACCGCTGTGACCGGCACCCGCTCGCCGCGGGCGACGAACAACGACTTGAGGAGCACCATCTGGGCTTCGCTGGTGTCCTGGAACTCGTCGAGCAGAACCGCCCGAAAGCGTTGGCGCTCAAGCGAACCCAGCACCGGGAACTGCTCGGCGAGCTGAGCGGCCAGAGCCATCTGGTCGGAGAAGTCGAGAGCCGAACGCCGACGCTTCAGCGCGCCGTACGCCTCGACCAGCGGGATCAGGTCACGCCGTGCTGCGAGCCGGGCGAGCATGGCCGTGGCGTCGGGCGGTGTGCCCCGCGTGCGGCCGGTCACCGGCAACGTCGGGACGTGTGCTGCGACGCGGTCGAGGTAGTCGGCGACCTGCTCGGGTCGCAGCAGGTGCTCGGCCATCTCACCGGCGAGCGCGACGACCGCCGCGGTGATCGTGCTCTCGGCGAACTCGATGCGCTCCATCGGGCCGTCGTAGCGCTGGACGACCTCACTGGCGTACTGCCAGGCCGCGGCCTCGGACAGCATCCGTGACTCGGGCTCGACGCCGAGCCGCAGACCGTGCTCGCCGACCAGCCGTCCGGCGTAGGAGTGGTAGGTCGAGACCGACGGGATGTCGCCGAGCCCCTCGGTGCCGTCGTCATCGACGGTCGGGGTCCACAACCCCTCATGACGCAGGCGTCGCAGCCGTTTGCCGATGCGTTCGGCCAGCTCGCCGGCAGCCTTGCGGGTGAACGTCAGGCCGAGCACCTGGTCGGGCTCGACGAACCGGTTGGCGACGAGCCACACGACGCGCGACGCCATGGTCTCGGTCTTGCCCGAGCCTGCGCCCGCCACCACCAGCAGCGGCCGCAGCGGCGCCTCGATGACGGCTCGCTGCTCGGGGGTCGGCGGCGGGTTGCCGAGCGCGGTCGCGAGGTCGAGCGCGGTGTACGAGGGTGCCATCAGATCGCCTGCCCCTCGGGCTGGAGCGGGCACGACCGGCGTACGGGGCAGACACCACAGCGATCACTCACCGTCGCGACGAAGGTGGCCGCGCCCATCCCGTCGGCCGTGGCGCGTACGACGTCGTGGGCCCACGAGTGCTCGTCACCCGGCTCGATGGCCGGCTGCGCCTGCACGTCGGCACGGCCCTTGAGGCCGGCCTTGCCGAGCTGGACCAGCGCCGCGCCACCCGCGACGTCGCCCTCGTCGAACCCGCCCTCGGCCACCGCGACCTGGTAGGCGCCGAGCTGGGGGTGCTCGGTCAGCTGGTCCTTGGTGGGCTTGCTACTGCCGGTCTTGAGGTCGATGATCCGCAGCCCGTGCTCGTCGTGCTGCTCGAGCCGGTCGACACGACCGCGCAGCCGTGCCCGTCCGACCTCGACGTCGAAGGCGATCTCGACCGCGGCCTTGCGCCAGCCCATGGCCGCCGCGCTGTCGAGGTAGTCGGCGAGCCGGTCGAGCATGCGGTGCGCCTCCTGGCGCTTGCGCTCGGAGATCCATCCCTCGCCCAGGCCCAGCCGCGGCCACCGCTCGTCGAGCACGTCGTGCATGCGCTCGGGCTCGGTGTCACCGAGCTCGGCGGCGACCTCGTGGACGAGCGTGCCGAGCGTGGCCGCACCGACGTCGGGCCCCTCGCCACCGCACGTCGTGAGCAGCCAGTTGAGCCCGCAGGTGGCGAACTGGTCGACCTTGGACGGCGACACCCCGACGAGCTGGTCGGGCCGCCGCAGCGGTCGGTCGTCGGACAGCTCGGTGAGCGCCCACCACGACGCCGGATCAGCGCCCGGGACGTGCTCGCGGGCGAGCCGGGACAGCGCGGCGGCGGCTTCGGCACGCTGTTCGTCGTCGCCGACCGCGACCTCGCGGCGCAGCTCGGCCACGGCCGCCTGCAACGTCATCGGACGCTGCACATCGGTGAACTCGCGCAGCTCGTCGTGAGACGAATCTCCTTGCACGTCAAGGGGATCGACGATGTCGAGGTAGACCGAGGGCTGCTCGTCCTCGGAGCGCACCGCCGTCACGACCAGACGCTCACGGGCGCGCGAGCAGGCGACGAGGAACTGCCGCGTCTCGTCGTAGCGCACCGCGGCCTGCGCGGCCCGCAGCGTGCTGCCGCGCTCGGTGAGCACGTCGACGAGGCGCTCGGATCCGAGCAGCGAACCGCGCAGCCGAAGGTCGGGCCAGACGCCTTCCTGGACGCCGGCGACCACGACGGTGTGCCACTCGCGCCCCGCCGCGCCGGCCGGAGTCATGAGCGAGACGCACTCGTCGTCGGGCGCGCGGGCGACGAGCGTGTCACCCGGCACGTCCTGCCCACGAACGTGCTCGAGGAAGTCGGCAGGCCCCGACTGGGGCAACCGGTCGACGTACGCCGCCGCCGCACCGAACAGCGCCACGACCGCGTCGAGGTCGCGGTCGGCCCGGGCACCGGCCGGGCCACCCGCGAGCGCCGCGGACGACCACGGCTCGGCCAGGCCCGACGCCTGCCACATCGCCCACAGCACGGTCTCGGCGGTGGCGTTGTCGACACGCGCAGCCGTGACACCGGCCTGGACGACCCTGGCGACCCTGCGCGCGGGCGCGACCTCCGGGCCGTGCAGCGTCAGCTGAGCAGGGTCGAGCACGGACGCCGCGAGCAGCTCGTCACCCGTGCGGCTGCCGCCCGACTCGAGCTCGACGCTGCGCAGCGCGCGCCGCATCCGCCGCAGCGCGACGGCGTCGGCGGCCCCGAGCGGTGAGGTCAGCACGTCCGTCGCGACCTCGGGTGTGATCGGCAGGGCCGACTCACCCGCCTGGTCGGGGTCCGTAGGTGGCTCTGCGGCGAGCCGCAGAGCCACCTCGATCAGGGTGAGGAACGGTCGGACGGCGGGCTCGTCGCGCAGCGGCACGGTCGTGGGCGGCACCGCGACGGGCACTCCGGACGCCGCGAGCGCGCGGCGCAGCGAGCCCGTACGGCCCTGCCCGCGCACGATGACCGCCATGTCGCTCCAGGCGACGTTGTCGATCAGGTGAGCCCGCCTCAGCAGGCCCGCGACGTGCGCGGCCTCCTGCGACACCGCGCGCAGCAGCGCGACCTCGACCACGCCGCCACTGCGGGTCTGCGTCTCGCGGTGCAGCGCGCCGCTCACGGCGCCGATGCGCGCGCTCACGCGTTCGCTGACCGCGCGCAGTGCCTCGGGCTGCCTGTACGAGACCTGCAGCCGGCGTACCTCGTCGGCACCCCACTCGGTCGCGAGCGTGCCGAACAGCCGCGGGTCGGCACCGCGAAAACCCTGCACCGTGGTGTCGGGGTCGGCCACCAGCCGCACCTGGGTCTGCGGGCCGACGACCACGCGCAGCAGCCGCGCAGCAGCGGAGGTCAGCTCCTGGGCGTCGTCGACGACGACGAACCGCACGCTGTCGCGCACGCGCCGCAGCGCCTCGTCGTCCTCGAGCAGCAGGTCGGCAGCCGACCCGAGGATCCAGGCCGGGTCGTACGCCCCCGGGCGCGACAGCGCTGTCACCTCGTCGTAGTCGTCGAGCACCTGCGCCGCCGCCACCCACTCGGGCCGGTCGTGCTCGACACCGAGCCTGCGCAGGTCGTCGGACTCCTGTCCGTGCTCGACCGCCCTCATCAGCAGATCGCGCAGCTCGGCCCGAAAACCCCTGGTGGGCAACGCTTCTCGCACGTACGCCGGCCATGGCGGCTCCGGCGCGAGACCGGTGGCATAGCCCTCGAGCAGCTCCTTGAGCACGACGTCCTGCTCAGGCCCGTTGAGCAGCCGCGGCGCCGGCAGGCCACGCAACGAGGCGGCCTGGCGCAGGAGCCCGAACCCGAGAGCCTGGTGAGTGCGCGACACCGGCTCGGTGGTCGTGCCCGCGAGCCGCGACGTGACCCTGTCACGCAGCGCGCCGGCTGCCACACGGGTCGGCGAGAGCAGCAGGCAGTGCTCGGGTCGTACGCCGCGGGCCACGGCCTCGACCACCATCTCGACGGCGGTGGTGGTCTTGCCCGTGCCCGGAGCACCCAGCACGGTCAGGGCCCGGCCGTCGAACTCGACCGCCTCGCGCTGGACGCCGTCGAGGACGGGCAGCACGGCCGTGGGGTCGGCGGCGCGTCGCATCTTCAGCACGCGCGCCATCCCATCACGCAGGTCCGACGTCCTCGATGCTGTGCAGCGTGTGGCGTGCCCGGCGCAGGTCGACCCGCCCGTTGCGCATCGGGGTGTCCTCCTCGCGGTAGAACGCGACCGCCTCGTCCTCGTGCCCCTGCGGTGGGCGACCGTCGGCCCGCAGCACACGCCACCAGGCCGCGAGCGAGCCGTACTGCGACATCACCGCACCGACCTGGCGCGGCCCCGTGCCGGCGACCGCGGCCACGTCGCCGTAGGTCGTCACGAACCCCTCGGGCACCTGGTCGACGATCGCGAGGACGAGGTCGGCGAGCTCGGGCAGCTCCTCGACACGGTCGAGATCAGCCATCAGTAGGTCGCCATCGTCGGGTCGACGTCGCGCGCCCAGGCGAGCACTCCCCCGTCGAGCGAGCGCGCCTCGCGACCGGTCGCCTCACGCAGGAGACGAACCGCCTCGGCCGACCGAGCGCCCGACTTGCACGTGATGACCAGCGGAACGTCGGCCGGCGTCCGCGCCAGCTCGGGCAGCGCCTCCCCCGACCGGAACGCGTCGAGGTGCACCGGCTCACTCCCCTCGATCGCGGCGATCGCGCGCTCACCGTCACCGCGCACGTCGACGAGGCGTACGCCCGCTGGACCGTGCAGCAGGGCGGCCAGCTCGCGCGGCTCGATGGTGCGTACGCCGACCGGCTCGGGCGCGCACGCCTGCACCAGGTCGGTGGGCTCGGTGATCGACGGCTCGTCGCCGCAGACCGCACAGGCCGGGTTGCGGCGTACGGTCAGCTCACGCCACCGCTGCGAGAGCGCGTCATGGACGAGAAGCCGGCCGACCAGGGGCTCGCCGATGCCGACGACGAGCTTGACCGCCTCGGTGGCCTGCACCGACCCGATCGTCGCCGCCACCGCGCCGAGCACGCCGCCCTCGGCGCACGAGGGCACCTGACCCGGCTCGGGCGGTGTCGGGAACACGCAGCGGTAGCACGGTCCGTGGCCGCGCCACCACACCGACACCTGGCCGTCGAACCGCAGGATCGAGCCCCACACCAGCGGTACGCCGGCGAGCGCGCAGGCGTCGTTGACCAGGTAGCGGGTGGCGAAGTTGTCGGTGCCGTCGACGACGACGTCCGCGTGCTCCACCAGCGCCATGACGTTGGCCGCCGTCACCCGCTCGGGGTGCACGACGACCTCGACCTCCGGGTTGAGGTCGAGGAGGCGCGCTCGCGCGGACTCGACCTTCAGCCCGCCGACCGCAGCCGTGCCGTGGACGACCTGACGCTGCAGGTTGGTGAGGTCGACGACGTCGTCGTCGACCACGTCCAGACGGCCCACCCCGGCTGCGGCGAGGTAGAGCAGCACGGGTGACCCGAGGCCGCCGGCACCGATCACCAGGACGCGGGCGTCGCGCAGACGCTGCTGGCCCGCGGGGCCGACCTCGGGCAGGAGCAGGTGGCGGGCGTAGCGCTCGGCAGTCACCCGACCATTGTCGCCCCGGGGCCTGACGTTCACACGCAACTCACCGGGGCGTACCTGTGACTGGCCAGTAGGCCGCGGCATAGGATGCCGAGACGGAGCCGCTTGGTGAGGAGTACGAGGTGACGACACTGTCTGAGGGACGCGGGCGCACGAGCCGTCTGCCGCGATCGGCGCGACGCGCCCAGCTCATGGAGGCGGCGCAGTCGGTCTTCGTCGAGTCGGGCTACCACGCCACCGCGATGGACGAGATCGCCGACCGGGCCCAGGTCAGCAAGCCGGTGCTCTACCAGCACTTCCCCGGCAAGCTCGACCTCTACCTCGCCCTGATGGACACCCACACCGCGCAGCTGCCGGTGCTCGTGCAGACCGCCCTGGGGTCGACCACCGACAACGCCCAGCGCGTCGCGGCCACGGTCGAGGCGTTCTTCGAGTTCGTCGAGCGCAAGGACGCCGCGTTCCGGATGGTCTTCGAGTCCGACCTGATCAACGAGCCCGCCGTCGCCGAGCGCGTCGAGCGAATGATGGGCCAGTGCGCCCACGAGATCTCGCTCGTCGTCAAGGAGGACACCGGCCTCCCGGACGAGCAGGCGCACCTGATCGGCATGGCGATGGTCGGCATGTGCCAGGTCGTCGCCCGCTACTGGCTGAGCAAGGGCACGTCCATCCCGCGCGAGGAGGCCGCTTTCCTGGTCTCCAAGCTCGGCTGGCGTGGTCTGGGCGGTCTGCCGCTCACCGACGAAGGGCCCGGGGAACACCCGGGCGCCTGACCGGCGTTGCCCTCGACAGTCATATCGTTGCGGCCGGCTGCGGAGCATGCCCGCACCGTGAGTCGAGCCCACCACCGAAGGGATTCCACCGTGGAGGTCAGGATCGGCGTGCAGCACGTCGCACGCGAGGTCGTCATCCAGTCCAACCAGTCGCCCGACGAGGTGCAGGCGCTCGTCCAGGAGGCGCTCACCGCGGGCACGCCGCTGACCCTCGTCGACGAGGCCGGGCACAGCGTCACGGTGCCGGCCGGCGTTCTCGGCTACATCGACATCGGCGCCGAGAACAAGGGTCGCGTCGGCTTCGGCGGCTGACCCCTCACAGCACACCGGTCACACTCGTCACACCTGGGTTCTCGGCGAGCACGCCGGTCTGCGGGCTTGCCAACAGCCGCCATCAGCGGCACAGTCGGCCTCAGAAGCACCCGTACCGACCCTCACGGTGCGGGACGTTGAGGCGGCCGTGGGGACACGGCCCGAAGGGAGTCATCCCATGATCGGCAACATCATCGTCTGGCTCATCATCGGCATCGTCGTCGGAGCCCTCGCTCGCCTGGTCCTTCCGGGCAAGCAGTCGATCGGCTGGGCGCCGACGATCATCATCGGCATCGTCGCCGCGCTGATCGGTGGATTCATCAGCTACTCGCTGCTCGACGTCGACGACAACGGCGGCATCCAGTGGATCCCGCTCATCATCAGCGTGGTCCTCGGCGCCATCGGTGTGTCGATCTACGCCGGTATGCAGGCCAAGAAGGTCCGCTCCGGTCTGCCCACTGACCTCAGTGGCAACAGCCGGGCGCACTGACCCGCACCCGCACGACCGAAGGGCCCCGTCTCACCGAGACGGGGCCCTTCGTCGTACGAGCAGCGGTCAGGCCGACAGGCCGAGCCACTCCATGCGGTCGGTGTGGGCCTGCGTGATGCGCGCGAACATCTGTGTCAGCTCGGCCAGGTCGGCGCCGTTGCCGGAGCCGTCGTCGACCAGCAGGTTGGTGATCGCGTCACGCTCGGCGGCCACGCGCTGAGCCTGCGAGAGCGCCTCGCCGATGAGCCGGCGACCGTAGAGCGCGAGTCGCCCACCCGCCGCAGGGTCCTGCGAGATGGCCTCACGCAGTGTGCGCTCGGCGAAGTCGAGGTGGCCGGTGTCGTGCAGCACCTCCTCGACCAGGGCCTTGGTCTCGGGGTCGACGTACGCCGAGATCTCACGGTAGAAGTCGGTCGCGAGGGTGTGGCCGGCGTAGACCTTCATCAGGCCCTCGAGCCAGCTGCCTGCGGGTGTACGCCGGTGCCAGTCGTCGAAGCCCTCGGTGAACGGCGCCATCGCCGTCTCGGGATCGCCGCCCAGCTCGGTGACCCGGCCCGAGAGACGTTCGTACTGCTCCAGCTCGTGCGCCGCGAGGCGGGCCAGCGCGATGCGGTCCGACAACCGCGGAGCGGTCTCCGCGTCGTGCACGATCATGAAGAAACCGACGAGCTCGCCGTAGGCGAGAGCGCCGCACAGCTCGACGACGCCGGCGCGGAACGAGGGGTCGGCGAGATCGCGCCCGGTACTGGTTGCCATACGTGGATGCTAACGATCCGGCGCTGCACGGTTAGAGTGGCCAGGACAACTGGTGCCCGGTCGGCCTGTGACCTTCATGACCCGGCGCATTCCCCACCTGAGGGACGCGCCCTGCGAGAGCTCCGATCGGCCCGCACGCCACGGTGTGGCCCGCACGACGACGTGCGCGTGGCCCACCTGCCGATCAGAGAGCAGCTCATGACCGACCAGATCACGCCCGCGCCGGACGAGGCACCCGCAGCGGAGCAGACCTTCGCCGACTTCGACGTCCACCCCGACATCGTGGGCGCGCTGGCCGACGCCGGCATCACCACGCCCTTCCCCATCCAGGCGATGACCCTGCCGGTGGCGCTCAGCGGCCACGACATCATCGGCCAGGCCAAGACCGGCACCGGCAAGACGCTCGGCTTCGGCGTCCCGTTGCTCAACCGCACGGTCGCCCCGGGCGATGCGGGGTACGCCGACCTGCCCGCCCCGGGCAAGCCCCAGGCCCTCGCGGTCGCCCCGACCCGCGAGCTGGCCGTGCAGGTGTCCGGTGACCTCGAGCGCGCCGGCAAGAAGCGCGGTATCCGGGTGCTCACCGTCTACGGCGGTCGCGCGTACGAGCCCCAGATCGAGGCGCTCAAGAAGGGCGTCGAGGTCGTCGTCGGCACACCCGGCCGACTGATCGACCTGGCCAACCAGGGCTACCTCGACCTGTCCTACGTCAAGGGTGTCGTCCTGGACGAGGCCGACGAGATGCTCGACCTGGGCTTCCTGCCCGACGTCGAGAAGCTGCTCGCGATGACCCCCGCATCGCGTCAGACGATGCTGTTCAGCGCGACCATGCCCGGTGCGGTCGTCGCGCTGGCCCGCCGCTACATGACCCAGCCGACCCACATCCGGGCGATGGACGAAGGCGGCGACGACAGCCACACCGTCAAGGCCATCGAGCAGTTCGTCTACCGCGCCCACGCGATGGACAAGGTCGAGATGCTCTCGCGCATCCTGCAGGCCCGTGAGCGCGGCCTCACGATCATCTTCACCCGCACCAAGCGCACCGCGGCCAAGGTGTCCGACGAGCTGATCACGCGCGGGTTCGCCGCGGCGGCGATCCACGGCGACCTCGGTCAGGGTGCCCGCGAGCAGGCGCTGCGCGCATTCCGCACCGGCAAGGTCGACATCCTCGTCGCGACCGACGTCGCCGCCCGCGGTATCGACGTCGACAACGTCACGCACGTCGTCAACTACCAGTGCACCGAGGACGAGAAGACCTACGTCCACCGCATCGGCCGCACCGGTCGCGCCGGCAACACCGGCATCGCGGTCACGTTCGTCGACTGGGACGACATGCCGCGCTGGGCGCTCATCAACAAGGCGCTGGATCTCGGCATCCCCGAGCCCGAGGAGACCTACTCCTCCTCCGAGCACCTGTTCACCGACCTCGACATCCCCACCGACGCGACGGGCACGCTGCCGCGCTCGGCACGTACCCGCGCCGGCCTGGACGCCGAGCAGGTCGAGGACCTCGGCGAGACCGGCAAGTCCGCCGGTCGGGGCGAGGGCCGTCGTCGTCCGCGCTCGGGTGGTGGCTCGGGTCGTCCCTCGGCCGCCAAGGAGCGTCCGGAGACCGCAGGCGAGGGTGCGCGCAGCGGCGGCGATGCCCGCCGACGTCGCCGTCGTCGTACCCGGGGCGGCAAGCCGGCCGCAGGCGACCAGGGCTGACGAAGGGCTAACCTTCGCGTTATGGCCGACCCGTCCCCTGCGTTCAGCCCGCTCACCGTGGCGGTCCTGCGCAACACGGACCGGCGCCTGCGCTCTGTCGAGCGCGGTGACATGACGCGTCGGTACGCCGCGTGCAAGACCGCGCTGACCGGCCTGGCCCAGCTCGACGCGTTCTACATCGGCTACTTCAAGGGCGACAACAGCCTGGTCATCACCTACATCTACGACGGTGACCAGTACCTCCAGCCCGAGGTGCTGTTCTTCACGCCCGGCGGGGTGTCGCACTGGGTGCGCACCTCGCGCAAGCCCTACCTCTCCCGGCACGACAACGGTCGGATGCTGCACAAGGGCGCGCCCGTCGGCGATGCCACGACCCTGTCGCAGGACTCGGTCTCGGTGCCGCTGCTCGACAGCAACGGCGAGGCGGTCGGGCTGATGAGCGCTCAGAGCCTCAAGCCCGACACCTACGACGACGAGTTCGTCCGGGCGATGGAGTGGGTGGCCCGCGCCCTGATGCAGTCCATCTCGCGCGACTCCGCCGACGCCGACTCCCTGGGCCTGTACGAACTCTACCCCGAGCTCGACAGCAGCCGGGTCCAGAACGAGGCCGACCTGGTCAACCGCATCGGCGAGAAGCTCGACGACCTGCGCCTGATGCTGGTCGACCTCGCGCGCGTCGCCGCCGGGTCGGGCAGCGAGGTCACCGGGGGCATCACGCAGGCCCGTGAGCTGGCCGAGAGGGTGCAGACCGAGGTCGCCGAGCTCGTCCGGGTGCACGAGCCGCGCCCGGTCCAGCTCGACCTCACGAGCCGCGAGATCGAGATCGCGGCGCTCATCGCCCGCGACGGGCTCTCCAACAACGAGCTCGCCCGCAAGCTGCACATCTCCGAGAAGACCGTGAAGACCCACGTCGGCAACATCCTGCGCAAGCTCGGGGTCACGCAGCGCTCGGCGATCGCCTGGACGCTCCCGCCCGAGGTCCTCGTCGCGCCGAGCGGACCGGGTCCGCGGCCGCTCGACGGCGCCGCCGATACGCCGTAGGCCCGCATGGTCCTAGGACCATGACCATCTGAAGATCAGCCCCAGTCCCATGGAGCGTTCCTTCAGGAACAGGCAAAGTAGTGGTCAAGCCGAAGGGGCGGGGGCCCGAGGCCAGCTGATGGGCGGTTCTGGGGGGACCCGCTCATCGGCCGTCACGTTCGAGAGGTCAGGGGAGACGAGCTCGTCCACGACGCCAGCAGATGCCGTCTGTGAACCACAGCCAGGGGGGTGGCTCACAGACGGCATCTCCATGTGTGCGCCCACCCGCCCGACCACCGCGATCACCCGTCGTCTCGGGCTCATACACGGGTTGATCCGTCGTCGCGAACTTGCCGCAGAACGCATACCCAGGCAAAGTGGCGGGGGCTTTTTGTCGCCTCGGCGGCAGAGTCCGTACAAGACTTCAGTGAAGACCGCACACAACTGACGACGACGAGATCGAGGTCCGGACGTGGCATCGCCGACATCCACCAGCCCGCCAACGGAGCAACCTGACGAGCCGCACGGCTCCACCCCCACCGACACCCACGAGCTGCTCGGCGGCATCACGGCCCCCATCTCCGAAGGCCTGCGCGCCGGACGCGGTGGCGGGCTCGACAAGGTGATCTTCGGCGTCGCCGCCGTCGTGGCCGTCGGGTTCGTGATCTGGGGCTTCGCCCTTCCCGACAACCTCAGCGACACCTCGGGCAGCGCCCTGAGCTGGGTCATGGAGAGCGCCGGCTGGGCGTTCGTGCTGCTCGCGTCGCTGTTCGTCGTGTTCGCGATCTGGCTGGCCGCCAGTCGCTACGGCAACATCCCGCTGGGCGCCGATGACGAGGAGCCGGAGTTCAAGACCGTCTCCTGGATCGCGATGATGTTCAGCGCGGGCATGGGTATCGGTCTGATGTTCTGGGGCGTCGCCGAGCCGCTGAACTACTTCTCAGCGCCGCCGCCCGACACGGGCATCGACCCGCAGACGACCGAGGCCATGAAGACCGCCATGGCCACCACGCTGTTCCACTGGACCCTGCACCCGTGGGCGATCTACGCCGTCGTGGGTGTCGCGATCGCGTACGGCACGTTCCGCAAGGGCCGCAGCCAGCTGATCTCCTCGGCGTTCCGCTCGCTGCTCGGCGACCGTACCGACGGCCCGATCGGCAAGGTCATCGACATGCTCGCGATCTTCGCGACGCTGTTCGGCTCGGCCGCATCGCTCGGCCTCGGTGCCCTGCAGATCGGCGCCGGCCTCGAGGCCAACGGCTGGGTCGACAAGGTCGGCAAGGTCTCGCTCGTCGCCATCATCACCGTGCTGACGATCTGCTTCATCCTCAGCGCCGTGTCGGGCGTCTCGCGCGGCATCCAGTGGCTGTCCAACATCAACATGGTGCTCGCGCTCGCGCTGGCGCTGTTCGTGTTCGTGGTCGGCCCGACGGTGTTCATCCTCGACCTGCTGCCGACGTCGTTCGGCAGCTACATCGACAACCTGCCGGGGATGGCCGCCCGCACCGACGCCAGCGGTGACGCCGAGCTCGCCAAGTGGCTGTCCTCGTGGACCGTCTTCTACTGGGCGTGGTGGATCTCCTGGACCCCCTTCGTCGGCATGTTCATCGCGCGCATCAGCCGCGGCCGCACGATCCGCCAGTTCGTCACGGGCGTGCTGCTCGTGCCGAGCGTGGTCAGCCTGGTCTGGTTCGCGATCTTCGGCGGCTCGGCCATCGACGTGCAGCGCGACAGCAAGGACCTGGTGCAGAACGTCAAGGGCGTCGCGACGGTCAACAGCGACACCGCGCTGTTCCAGCTGCTCGACCACTACCCCATCGCGTCGGTCACGACCGTCCTGGTGATGGTCCTCGTCGGCATCTTCTTCGTGTCGGGCGCCGACGCGGCGTCGATCGTCATGGGTTCGCTGTCCGAGCGCGGCACGCTCGAGCCGAGCCGTCCGACGGTCATCTTCTGGGGTGTCCTGACCGGTGGCGTCGCCGCCGTGATGCTGCTCGCCGGGTTCGCCGAGAACGCCGACGACCCGGGGGCGGCCCTCACCTCGCTGCAGAACATCACGATCGTCGCGGCGCTGCCGTTCGTGGTCGTCATGGCCGCGATGTGTGTCGCCCTGGTCAAGGACCTGCAGGCCGACCCGATGATGCGCCGCGCGGCGCTGGGCCAGGAGATGGTCGAGCGCGCCGTCGTGGCCGGTGTCACCGAGCACGGGCACGACGACCTGGTGCTGGTCGCCGAAGAGCTGCCCGAGGCCGAGCGCGGCGCCGAGGACGACGACGATCAGTCGTCGGGCTCCAAGGCCGCCCAGGAGGACCGCTCGGGTCCGACCGCCTGACCTTCGGGGCAGTGGGCCCGGAAGTCGCACCACCGGCACAGCGGTGTCGGGTTGGGTGCGAAGTCCGGAGCCTGCTGCCCCTGGTCGCGGTACGCCGTGTCGACGCGGCGCAGGTCACGTGCGATCGACTCGGCCTCGGCGATCTTGCGCTCGATCGACTCGGCGGTGTGCTCGTGCGCGATCACCTCACCAGTCGGCACGTGGTGCAGCTCGACCCGCACGCACGGCTTGCGGAACACCGCCGCACCCGCCGCGGCGTAGAACGCCAGGGCCAGCGACGTCCGCGCGTCATCGGCGGTCGGCGTACGACGACTGGTCTTGTAGTCGACCACCACCGCCTCACCCTCACGCTCGTCCATCCGGTCGACCCGACCGGACAGGGCGAGCGTCGGTGTCTTCAGGGCCACGCTGCGCTCGCGGGCGAGCGGCTCGGTGAGGCGGTCGGCCGTACGCAGGTAGTCGGTGATCTCCTGCGTCACCTGCTGACGCCAGCGCGCCGACTGGTCGGCGTCCTTGAACCCCACGTCGATCCACGAGCTGCGCACGAGCTCGACGACACCGGTCGGCGTACGGGCGTCGAAGGGCAGGTCCCAGAAGTCGCGCAGCACGTTGTGGGTCACGAGCCCGACCGAGGTGTGCGCCCGCTGCGGACGTGCCTGCGGACGCGGCCGGTCGAGGTACTGCATGCGGTAGCGGCGTGGGCAGTCCAGCCAGGTCATCAGCCGGCTGGGGCTGGCGAGGTAGAGCCGCTGCGGCATCCCGGGCAGCTCGGTCTGCTGGCGGTCGGGGGCGGCTGGCTGGCTCATCGCGGCCACCGTACTCGCGGGCCCGGACGTTGCGGTGGACCCCTGTGGACGACCCGCGTCAGGCGCGAGCGATCGTCGTACGGCCGCCCGACTGCTCCACGATCTGGGCCAGTACCTCGGGATCGGTGGTGTGCTCGCCGAGCCGGTTGGGCTTGCCGTCACCGTGGTAGTCGCTCGAACCGGTGACCAGCATGCCGAGCCGCGCGGCGAGCTCGACCGCGTGCGCTGTGGCCGCCTCGTCGTGGTCGCGGTGGTGGGCCTCCAGACCGGCCAGGCCCGCCTCGGCCATCCGCTCGACGACGTCGTCGGCCACGATCCTGCCGCGCTGGTGCGCGAACGGATGGGCCATGACCGGCACTCCCCCGGCGGCGCGGACGAGCTCGACGGCGTGCACGGGGTCGGGTGCGTAGTGGCCGACGTGGTAGGGCCCGGAGCTGTGCAGGTAGCGCTCGAACGCCGCCGACCGGTCCGGCACCAGCCCCCCGGCGACCATCGCGTCGGCGATGTGCGGACGCCCCAGCGTGGTCTCCGCGCCTGCCTGGGCGGTGACCTGGTCCCAGGTCAGCGGCAGGTCACGGGCGATCAGCTCGACCATGCGACGCGCGCGAGTACGCCGCGACTCACGGGCGCGCTCGAGCTCGGCCAGCAGAGCCGGCTCCTGCGGGTCGTGCAGGTAGCCGAGCAGGTGCACCGAGATACCGCGCGACTGGCAGCTGATCTCGATGCCGGGCACGACGTCGACGCCGTACGCCGTCGCGGCCGCGCGGGCCGCGTCCCATCCGCGCGTGGTGTCGTGGTCGGTGAGCGCCACCGTGGTGAGCCCGGCCTCGGCCGCGGACTCGACGACCTGCTCGGGCCGCTGGGTGCCGTCGCTCTCGGTGGAGTGTGCGTGCAGGTCGATGGTCACGCCGCGAGGCTATCCCGGCCGCCGACTCCTCCCGGTGCGCCCGCACCTGAGAGGGTGTGGGCCATCGCACACATCTCGGAGGAACACATGTCAGACCAGTACCCCGCCGACCAGCCGCAGGCCGGCTCGTCCCCGGTCCCGCCGCCGCCCGCACCGCCGGTCGAGGGCCAGTACCCCGCAGCGCCCGGCTATCAGAGCGCCCCGCAGATCTCCGGAGGCTTCGCAGCACCCGGCGCGGACGTGGCGCCGCCGAAGTCGATCGTCAAAGCCGTCAAGCTCATGTACGTCGGGGCCGCACTCTCCCTGCTCGGCATCGTGCTCTCGTTCGTGCAGAAGGGCGAGATCGAGGACCAGGCGCGCGAGCGCCTCCAGGAGGACGGCAAGTCGCTCAGTGACCTGGACTCCATCGTCAACGTCGCGATGATCTCCTCGGTCGTCTTCGGGCTGATCGGCGCCGCGCTGTGGATCGCGATGGCCAAGACCAACGAGGCCGGCAAGTCGTGGGCCCGCATCGTGGCGACCGTGCTCGGGGCGCTGGCGATCCTCAGCTTCCTCGGGACGTTCGCGCAGGGCACGGCGACTCCGCTCAGCGTCGTCGTCTCGCTCATCTCGTTGGTCCTCGCGGTCGCCATCCTGATCCTGCTGTGGCACAAGGACTCCTCGGCGTACTACGCGGCCAAGTCCGCACCTCGTCACTGAGCCCGAGCCGGGTGACGACCCGGCGGTGTACGACGCGCGCCCCGGCCCTGCACTGCGGGGCCGGGGCGCTGACGTAGCCTCCTGGGCGTGAGAACTCGTCGGTATGCACGGGCCCTGGTGCCCCTCGCGGTCCTGCTCAGCGCAGGCTGCTCGCAGACCAGCGGCTCCGACCCCAGCAGCGTCCCGCCGGCGTTGCCGACGACCCTGGACCAGCCCTCACCGACGAGCCTGACGACCAAGCCCACGCTGGGCGCCGTCCCGGCCGCCGACCGCTCCTTCGGGGTGCTGCCACCGAGCGGCTGGATCAACGACACGGCCCGGGAGCGAGGCACCATGCTCTACCTGCGCGCTCCGCAGCCGACCCGCAACGTCTACCCCTGCTTCACCGTGGTCAAGACCACGATGAAGGAGCCGCCGTCGCTGGACGAGCTGGTCAACCAGGGCATGATCGCCCAGCGCCAGAAGGGCTCGACCGTCACCAAGCTCGCGAGCCGCAGCATCGGCGGGGCTCCGGCCGAGGGCTACACGATCGCGCGCGTCTCGCAGGGTTTCCAGGTGTCCCAGACGCAGTACTACGTCCTCAACGGCACCCAGGTGGTCGTGACCACGATGACCTCCGCCGCCCAGGACAAGGCTGCGGCCACCAGCACGCAGGAGGCGATCCTCGCGTCCTGGTCGTGGGGTGCTCCCCTGGCCCCCAAGCCGACGACGGCTCCGAGCTCGACACCGTCGAGCAGCCGCTGACGCCCCGCGCAGGGAGGCTGCTCAGTCGCGGGTGTCCGCCACCGAGCGGCGCAGGATGCGGCGCTGCACCCGGTCGGCGCGCAGCAGACGCAACGGCAGGGCACCGAGCGAGATGCCGCCGGCGAGCGCCAGTCCGAGCGCGGCCGCGGTGATGAGTGACCCGACGCCCTTGGCCGGGTCGGACGCGGAGTGCACGAGCTGGTAGATCCCGTTGAACAGCGAGAGACCGGGCAGCAGCGGGATGATCGCCGCCGCCGTGACGGCCAGTGAGGGCACGCGGTAGCGCACGGCGACGAGCTGGGCCACGGCACCGGCAGCGACGGCCGCCACGAACGTCGCAGGGATCGCAGCGAGGATGCCGTGGTCGGAGCCGGTCTCCTGGTGCAGCGCCTTGCTGTCGAACCACGTCGGCGGTGCGGCCCACATGTTGGTGGCCCAGTACATCAGCCAGGAGAACGCCGCCACGCCCATCGCGAACAGCGTGCCGCGCAGCCCGGTGTAGCTCGCCACCGAGTGCGCGGCGGCGATCATGGCCGAGGCCGCCATGCCGAGCACCAGGCCAGGAGTGAGCGTCACCGACGCCGCCGTGAACGGCATCTGCACCTCGAACCGCTGGGCGATCGCGAGCACGGTGGTGATGCCGGTCGCGACGCCGACCGACAGGATGACGACCTCGAACGTGCGAGCAGCCGCGGTGAGGTAGTAGCCGTCCAAGGTCTCCAGGGCCGCGCTGACGACGGCCAGTCCCGAGAGCAGGACGACGATCGTCGTGGCGATCAGCGCGGACAGGTTGTTGAGCCCGAGCTCGGCGCGTTGGCTCTGCGGGACCACGGTCCACAGCAGGACCACGACGGTCGTCGGGATGGCCGCGCCGACCGCCTGGGTGAAGAACGCCGAGACGCCCCGCAGCGAGATGAACCGCTGGACCCGGTCGATCACCATCGAGATGACGAGCGACAGCAGCACCAGCGCCCACGATCCCTCGAGCAGGGTCGTGATCGCGGCGCCGAGCAACCCGATCGCCACCGTCACGACACCGCGACGGTAGGGGTGGTGCACCGCGAGGATGCGCTCGAGACGGTCCTGCGCCGCACCCACCTCACCGGGGTCCTCGACGACGTCGCGGACCAGCGTGTGGATCGCCTCGAGCCGGCCGTAGTCCGCCGCGAGCGCGGGCACGATGCGCATGACGGTGAGCGGGTCACGCATGACGCCACGGTGGTAGGACACGGTGATCGAGGTATAGGTGACGTCGACGTGCACCGAGCGCACGCCGTACGCACGGGTGAGGCGCAGGACGGTCGCGGTCACGTCGGAGGCGGAGGCGCCCGTCGCGAGCATGGTCTCGCCGACCCGCAGCGCCAGGTCGATGACGGATCGGGAGTGCCACTCGGTCAGACCGTTGTCGTCGCCGCGGATGCCGATCGGCACGGTCGGCGGAGCCTTGGCGCGCATGACGCGCTGCGCTCGACCGCGCAGCTCACCCGGCACCGGGCGACGCGCGCGCTGGGGCTTGCCCTGCAGCTCTCCGGGCATCCGCCGACGCGGCCGCTGCGGCGGCTGGGACGGCTCGGCGCTCGGATCAGTGGGCACGACCGTCACTGTGCTGCACCGTGGCGACCCGCTTCAAGTCGCCGGCCCGATCGCCGCATCAGGTGCGACGAGTATTACTTCGAAATCGAATGTCATTCGGTGAGAGGATGGTCCCGTGAGTGAAGAGCAGCAGAAGCCCGAGCACCGCAGCCGACCCACCAGCCAGGCGTTCCGCGACTTCGTCGCCCAGGGCTGGGCCCCTCGTGACACGACGCCACCGCAGCGTGCCGAGGTCGCCGAGTACGCCGCGCGCCGCCGTGCCGAGATCTCCTCGGCCTTCCCCGGCGAGCGCCTGGTGATCCCCGCGGGAGGGCTGAAGGTGCGCAGCAACGACACCGACTACGTCTTCCGTCCGCACAGCGCGTTCGCCCACCTCACCGGCCTGGGCGCCGACCGCGAGCCGGACGCCGTGCTCGTGCTGGAGCCGCAGACCGACGACGACGGCAACGACGCCGGGCACGAGGCCGTCCTGTACTTCCGTCCGCTCGCCGGCCGCGACAGCGAGGAGTTCTTCGGCGACTCCCGCTACGGAGAGTTCTGGGTCGGCGCGCGCCCCACTCTCGAGGACGTCGAGGCCGAGCTCGGAGTCAGCGCCCGGCACGTCGACGAGCTGCCCGACAGCATCGCCAAGGACGCCGGCGCGACCACGGTGCGCGTGGTGCGCGAGGCCGACAGCGACGTCAGCGCGCTGGTCGACCGAGCGCGGACGACCGAGGCGCAGACCGACGAACGCACCGAGCGCCAGCGCGAGGCCGACGCCGAGCTCGCCCGCCAGCTGTCCAGCGTGCGGTTCGTCAAGGACGAGTGGGAGATCGGCCAGATGCGCGAAGCCGTCGAGGCGACCGCGCACGGTTTCGAGGCCGTCATCGCCGACCTGCCCGAGGCGATCAGGCGCGGCCGCGGCGAGCGCTGGGTCGAGGGCGTCTTCGGCCTCTATGCCCGGCACGAGGGCAACGGCGTCGGCTACGACTCGATCGCCGCGTCGGGCGACCACGCCAACACCCTGCACTGGATCAAGAACACCGGCGACATCAAGGAGGGCGACCTGCTGCTGCTCGACGCCGGCGTCGAGGTCGACTCGCTCTACACCGCCGACATCACCCGCACGCTGCCGGTGAGCGGTCGGTTCAGCGAGGCGCAGCGCAAGGTGTACGACGCGGTCTACGCCGCGCAGGAGGCCGGCATCGCAGCGGTCAGGCCCGGAGCGAAGTTCTCCGATGTCCACGCTGCCGCCATTCGCGTGATCGCCGAGCACCTGCACGCCTGGGGGCTGCTGCCCGACGGCGTCGGCGTCGAGGACACCCTCGACCAGGAGAACGGGCAGTACCACCGGCGCTGGATGGTGCACGGCACCTCGCACCACCTCGGCATCGACGTGCACGACTGCGCGGCGGCCCGCCGGGAGGAGTACATGGAGGGTGAGCTCAAGCCCGGCATGATCCTCACGGTCGAGCCGGGGCTGTACTTCAAGTCCGACGACGAGCTGGTGCCGGACGAGCTGCGCGGCATCGGCGTCCGCATCGAGGACGACGTGCTGGTGACGGCCGACGGCCACGACAACCTGTCGGGCTTCATGCCGCGTTCGGCCGACGAGGTCGAGGCCTGGATCGCGCGGATCCAGCAGGGCTGACGTCGCAGACATGAGGAAGGGCCGGGCATCCCGAGGGGTGCCCGGCCCTTCGTCGAGCTCAGTGCGTGAGGTCCGGTCCGGCGCCGGGACGACCGGCGAGCAGGTCGCGGGCCTGCTGAGCGAGCTTGTGCTCGACCAGGACCTCGTACTTGGTCGCGATGACCTGGGTGACGGAGGTGAAGTCGCGCTGGCCGCGCGAGACGGCGTACCCGATCGCCGCCCACACCGCACCGAACACGGCGCCGAAGATCACGGTGGAGATGACCATGGCCGCCGTGCCGTCACCATCGCTGAACAGCGCGAAGATCAGGCCCACGAACACACCCAGCCAGATACCGGAGAGGGCGCCACCGAGCAGCACGCGCCCCCATGTGAGGCGACCGGTCACGCGCTCGACCTGCTTGAGCTCGGTCCCGACGATCATGCAGTTCTGCACCGGGAACTCACGGTCGGAGAGGTAGTCGACGGCCTGCTGGGCGTCGGCGTACTCGTCGAAGACCCCGAGCGACATGGGGTACTGCAGGGCCAGACCTGAGGCGGGCGGGCGCATCGGTGACATTCCGGGGGTGCTCATGGCCGTGAGTCTTCCACACCGCGGCGCCGGGGTACGACTCAGGGGCTGCGCCGGTCCCCCACCAGCGCAGCCCCTGGGCCGTGGTCCGATCCTCAGTAGACGTTGACCGTGGCACCGATCTTGAGCGAGCCCCGCGCGATGATCTTGTCCTGCGCAGCCGTGCTCACCCGGCAGCAGCCGTGCGAGGCGTTGTACGGCGGGATGCTGGTCGAGCCGTGGACCGCGATGCCGCCGTTGAAGAACATCGGACGGTAGAGGTCACCGAGCGAGCCGGAGTACCACCCCGGCACGTAGCGGAAGACCTTGAACGTGCCGCTCGGCGTCCGGCCGTCGTACCAGCGGCCGCCGCTCTCGAACGGCTTGTTGGCCCCCGTGCTCGTGTTGATGCACATCTGCATGCCCACGCTGTCGCGCACGAACATCAGCTGCTTGGCCTTGTCGACCTCGATGCGGGTGCCGCTGTAGCGCGAGCGCGGACGCTGGCGCAGGTTGACCTTGGCCCAGGTGCTCGGGCCGACCACGCCGTCACGCGAGAGCCCCCAGTACTTCTGGATCGCCCACACGGCCTGCTGCGTGAGGTGGCCGAACGAGCCGTCGATCCCGCCGAGCCAGTAGCCGGCGCCGGCGAGCTTGTTCTGCAGGTCACGCACAGCTGCGCCGCTGCTGCCCCGGCGCAGCTCGGGGTAGGTCGCGGTGAGCAACGCCGGCGCGCTGCGGTGCGGCGCCCCTGCCGCCGCGTCCGCGCGTCCGGCAGCGGCGATCCCGATCGCCCCCGTCGCCCCGACGACGGCCGCTCCCTGCAGCGCGCGACGCCGGTCGATCTCGATGCTGGTCATCATGTGCCCCTCTGGAGTTGGCAGTCGGCCTGGCGCCGACCGTCTGTGGCCGACGGGCCTCCCCAGCCCGTCAGTCCCCATGACGCGCGAGCGCCCGGTGACGTTGTCCTGATGGACAGGTTTTGCTGACCGTGTCCATACCGTGACCTTAATGAGTAGATCTCGGCGCCCCTGATACGGCGCCGGGCAGCAGAAAGCCCCCTGCCTGTCGGACAGAGGGCTCGTGTGCGTAGGGGCTCAGCGGCGGCCGAACCGGCGACGCGAACGCTCGGTGCGGTACTTGTCCATCGCCTTCACCAGGGCATACCCGCCGTTGGTGTAGTTCGAGGTGGTGTTCAAGGCTCCTCCTCCCAGGATCTCGGTACTCATCTCGCTCAACGCTTGCTCGCCAGTTTATATTTCGAACTCGAAAAGTTTCCAATCGTACGACCGTGACGTCCATCACCCGCGGCGCGCGCAGCCGTACGATCCCCGCATGAGCTCCGCAGCGGTGACACCTTCTGCCCCGCCGGCCTCGGACCGCCTGGTCGGTGAGGCCCTGAGCAAGTCGGCGATGCTGTGGATCCGTACGCCCGAGCGCACCTGGCCGGTCTGGCACGCCCACAGCGAGGGTCGCGCCTACGTCGTGTGCGGCCCTGGTGAGCAGTCGCTCCCCGATCCGCTGCCGGAGGTGGTCGAGCTCGTGCTGCGCGCCAAGGACAGTCGCGCGCGTCTGCTCACCGTCCCCGCGATGACCCATCGCGTACGCCCCGAGAGCCCCGAGTGGGAACCTGCGGCCACCGCGCTGCAGAGCGCCCGGCTCAACTCCCCGGTCGCCCATCACGACCTCCCGCAGCACTGGGCCGAGCACGCGCGCGTGCTGGCGCTGGTGCCTGACACGGCTCAGGCAGAGGTGGGCGCAGCCGGTGAGGAGGGCTCCGGCGCCGCGCCGCCACCGCCGTCGGGCGCCACGACCCGCTGACCCGACACGGCGGGGCGCGCAAGCCCGCGCGCACCGGTGGATAACCTGTGCCCGATGAGCATGACCCGCGTCTTCGTGGCCCGGATGGCCGGGCTCAAGGTCTTCGACCCCCTGGGTGACCAGGTGGGTCGAGTTCGCGATGTCGTCGTGACCTTCTCCGGGCCGCAGCGAGCGCGCGCCATCGGACTGGTGACCGAGGTGCCCGGGCGTCGCCGGGTGTTCGTCCCGATGACCAGGGTGACCTCGGTCGATGCGGGCGCGGTCATCACGACCGGTCTCGTCAACATGCGCCGGTTCGAGCAGCGTGCCAACGAGACACTCGTGTGCGCCGAGGTCCTCGACCGCGGTGTGGTGGTGCACTCCCCCGACGGCGACTACGAGGGCGTGGTCGAGGACGTCGCCATCGAGCAGAACGCCCGTCGCGACTGGATGGCCGTCAAGGTGTTCGTCCGACAGCGCGGGCACACCTCGACCGCGACGCGTGCGGTCTCCCGGCTGACCCGTCGCCGCGCCGGCGCCACGGCCCTCGTCGACATCGCCGACGTGACGGGCCTGCACGAGCAGGCCGCCGCCCAGAGCGCCGAACGCCTGCTCGAGACCTACGACGACCTGCGCGTCGCCGACCTCGCCGAGGTCATCCACGACCTCAACCCCAAGCGTCGGGCCGAGGTCGCCGCGGCCCTCGACGACGACAAGCTCGCCGACGTCCTCGAGGAGCTCCCCGAGGACGACCAGGTCGAGATCATCGTGGGCCTCGGCACCGACCGTGCCGCCGACGTGCTCGAGGCGATGGAGCCCGACGACGCCGCCGACCTGCTGGCCGACCTGCCGCCCGAGCAGGCCGAGGAGCTCCTGCAGCTGATGGAGCCCGACGAGGCGGCCCCGCTGCGCCGACTCCTGGAGTACGACGAGAACACCGCCGGCGGTCTGATGACGACCGAGCCGGTCATCCTCGGTCCGGAGGCGACGATCGCCGAGGCGCTCGCCCTCGTACGCCGTGAGGAGATCGACCCCGCCCTGGCGGCCTCGATCTACGTGTGCCGACCACCGATCGAGCCGCCGACGGGACGCTACGTCGGCATGGTCCACACGCAGCGGCTGCTGCGTGAGCCCCCGCACACCTCGGTGGGCCAGGTGGTCGACAAGACCGTCGAGCCCATCCCTCCCGATGCGCCCCTGGGCCAGGTCACCCGCACGCTCGCGACGTACAACCTGGTCGGCGTTCCCGTGGTCGACGAGGACGGCCGACTCCTCGGCGCCGTCACCGTCGACGACGTGCTCGACCACATCCTCCCCGACGACTGGCGCGAAGAACGTCACGAGATCAACCGGGGCGCCCGGCCCAGTCCGACCTGAAGCTCGACCTGACGAAGGAGGTGGCTCATGACCGAGCGGACCACTGACGACCGCGCCCGCGAGCGCGACAAGGGCTCGAAGTCCGAACGCACCCGGCTGCGCTCCGGCGGCAGACGCGAGGTCAGCCGCCTCGACCAGCCACGCGAGCTGCGTCGGGCCCTGCTGCCGCGAGTGCCGATCAGTAACGAGCGCTTCGGGGTGCTCAGCGAGAAGTTCGCGCGCTTCATGGGCACCGCGACCTTCTTGATCTGGATGACGATCTTCGTCGCGGTCTGGCTGGCCTGGAACACCTTCGCGCCCGAGGCCGCCCAGTTCGACCCGCGCTCGCTCAACTACACGCTGCTCACGCTCATCCTCTCGTTGCAGGCGTCGTACGCCGCTCCCCTCATCCTGCTCGCGCAGAACCGCCAGGACGATCGCGACCGGGTCGGGCTCGAGCAGGACCGCGCCCGCGACGAGCGCAACCTCGCCGACACCGAGTTCCTCACCCGTGAGGTCGCCTCGTTGCGACTGGCGATGCGCGAGACCGCGACGCGTGACTTCGTCCGCTCCGAGCTGCGTTCGCTGCTGGAGGAGATGGAGGACCGGGGCTACCTGCGTACCGAGGACGACGACGAACGCGAGGACCGACCCACCGCGTGAGGGGGTCGTCCTACGGCGACCTACCATGGAGTACATGTCTGCAGCACCCACCCAGGACGCTGTCCTGGCCGCACTCGCCACCGTCGACGACCCCGAGATCAAGAAGCCCATCACCGAGCTGGGCATGGTCGAGTCGGTCGACATCACCGAATCCGGCCACGTCACGGTGACGGTGCTGCTCACGATCTCCGGCTGTCCGCTCAAGGCGACGCTCACCGAGCGCACCACCCAGGCCGTCCAGTCGGTCGAGGGCGTGACCGGCGTCGAGGTGCGTCTCGGCGTCATGACCGACGAGCAGCGCGCGGCTCTCAAGGAGCACCTGCGCGGCGGTGCCGCTGAGCGCGAGGTGCCTTTCGCCAAGCCCGGTTCGCTCACGCGCGTGTACGCCGTCGCGTCCGGCAAGGGCGGCGTCGGCAAGTCGTCGGTCACCGTCAACCTCGCGGCCGCGCTGGCCGAGCAGGGCCTGTCGGTCGGCGTCGTCGACGCCGACGTCTACGGCTTCTCGGTGCCGCGCATGCTCGGCGTCGAGCAGCGCCCGACGCAGGTCGACGACATGATCCTGCCGCCGATCAGCCACGACGTGAAGGTCATCTCGATCGGCATGTTCGTCCCCGGCAACCAGCCGGTCGTGTGGCGTGGACCGATGCTGCACCGCGCCCTGCAGCAGTTCCTCGCCGACGTGTTCTGGGGCGACCTCGACGTCCTCCTGCTCGACCTGCCGCCGGGCACGGGTGACATCGCGATCTCGGTCGCTCAGCTTGTCCCGGGCGCCGAGATCCTGGTCGTCACCACGCCGCAGCAGGCCGCCGCCGAGGTCGCCGAGCGCGCGGGCGCCATCGCTCTGCAGACCAAGCAGCGTGTCGCCGGCGTCATCGAGAACATGTCCTGGCTCGAGCTGCCCGACGGCACCCGCCAGGAGCTGTTCGGCGCGGGCGGCGGTCAGACGGTCGCCGAGAGCCTCACCCGTTCCATCGGCGCTCCGGTGTCGCTGCTCGGTCAGATCCCGATCGACGTGCGCCTGCGCGAGGGTGCCGACGCCGGCACTCCCGTCGTCCTGGGTGACCCGACGAGCCCGGCCGCTGTCGCGCTGCGCGGCATCGCCAAGGGGCTCGGCACCCGCTCGCGTGGTCTCGCCGGCCGGTCGCTCGGCCTGACCCCCGCGGGCCGCTGAACCCGCCGCTCCCGATCGTCCGGGCCGACCTCGACGACCCGCGGCTCATCGCGTTCCTGCAGGCGCACCTGGCCGACATGGAGCCGACCGCTCCGCCGGAGAGCCGGCACGCCCTCGACCTCGCGGCCCTGCGCGACCCGTCCGTACGCCTGTGGGCCGTGCACGGCGCCGCTGGCGTCCTCGCGACGGGAGCCGTGAAAGACCTCGGTGAGGGTCACCACGAGCTCAAGAGCATGCGTACGGACCCGGCTAGCCGCGGGCAGGGCCTCGGCTCGCGGATGGTGCGCCACCTGGTCGCCGACGCACGATCGCGCGGGGCCCACCGCATCTGGCTCGAGACCGGCAGCATGGACTTCTTCGCCCCGGCCAGAGCGATGTACGCCCGTGCCGGGTTCGTCGAGTGCGGCCCGTTCGGGTCCTACGTGCCCGACCCGCTCAGCACGTTCATGACGCTCGACCTCGTCTCGGCCGGTCAGTGACCCATCGGGCGGTCGCGCACCACCGACGTGAGGGTCAGCGCCAGCCGGTGAGGCGCTCGGGGCCGATCCTGATGAGCGTCGAGTACTCCTCGTGGAAGGCGTCCGCCGACATCTGCAGCTCGCGGTAGCCCGAGGCGTACTTGGTGTCGTACGCCGTCCGCTCCGCTGCGCTGAGACCCGACTCGTCCACCCGCGCCGTGCCGCTGAGCACCTGGACGTCGTTGCCGTCCCCGCCGAAGTTGAAGTTGACCGCCACACGAGCACCAGCAGCGATGTTGCGCAGCTTGCGGGCGCTGGGCTGACTCAGCACCAGGAGTTCCTGCCCGGTCCACAGGAACCACACGGGAGTCGGCTGCGGGCGTCCGCCCGGTGAGACCGTGGTCAGCCAGATGCTGATCTCGCTCTCGAGCCGTTCGAGGGCGCGCGGTCCGACGCCGGCCCGCAGGTCGACCGCGCTCATGCGAGGCCCCCGCGAAGTATCCGGAGGAGCGGAGCGGAGGAGGAACGTCGTGGGGTGATCATGCTGTCCTCGTCCCGGCGCTGTTGGGCCCCAGACGCGGCCACTCGATCGCCGGGCACCGGTCCATGACCATGTCCAGACCTGCTTCGGTGACCCGGTCGTACGCCGCCTCGTCGATGACGTCGAGCTGGAACCACACCGCGTCCGCCCCGATCTCGACCGCCTGGTCGGCGACATCACCAGCGAGCTCGGAGCGGACGAACACGTCGACCACGTCGACCGGGAACGGGATGTCGGCGAGGCTGGCATAGCCCTGCTCCCCGTGCACGGTCTCGGCCTTGGGGTGCACCGGCACGATGCGCTTTCCGTTGCGCTGCAACAGCTTTGAGACGCCGTAGGCGGCCCTTCTCGGGTTGTCGGAGAGTCCGACGACGGCCCAGGTCTCGCTCTCGGCGAGGACCTTGCGGATCACGGCCGGGTCGCCCCATCGCGTTGTCACGTCGTTGGTCATGCTCGTGGAACGTCGGCGCAGGTGGGCGACATTCCACGGTGGCTCAGGTCGCCTCGAGGTCCCACGGAGTCATGCGATCGGGGTCGTACGTCTGCCCGAACGGCGGGGCGTACGTCGGCGCCGGCTCGGAGGTCGCCTCGGGTCCCGCATCGGCATCGACGGCGTCGGGAGCCGGGTCGGCCGGCTCGTCGAGCAGCGCCTGGCGGACGATCTTGCGGGGGTCGTACTGGCGCGGGTCGTACTGCTTCCAGTCGACGTCCTGGAACTCCGGACCCATCTGGTCCTTGAGCTGGCTCTGAGCGCCCTCGGCCATGTCACGCGCCTGGCGGATCCAGCCGCGCAGCTTGGCGACGTACTCGGGCAGGCGGTCGGGACCGACGACGAGCATCGCCAGCACGAGCAGCCCGAAGAACTCCCAGGTGTTGATCCCGAGCACCGATCAGACCCCCTGCGGGCGTTGCGGTCGTGTCATCCCGTGGCTCCTGCCAACGTCACTGCGACCGTGCGTTCCTGGCCACCGGACCGTACCAACAGGCGCACCGTCTCTCCCACCTGCCTGGCACGGATCGTCACGATGAGCTGGTCGGGCGAGGTCACACGGCGCCCGTCGATCTGCACGATGATGTCGCCCTCCTTGAGCCCGGCCTTGGCGGCGGGGCCACCCGCACTGACCGCAGGCTGACCGTCGCCACCGCCGAGACGCGCCCCCTCGCCGGTGTAGGACTGATCGACGTAGGCGCCGATGATCGGGTGCTCGGCCTTGCCCTTGCTGATGAGCTGCTCGGCGGTACGGCGCGCCTGGTCACCCGGGATCGCGAAGCCCACGCCGATGTTGCCCGACCCACGCGAGCTGCTGCCCGGCACCCGCGCGATCGCAGTGTTGACCCCGACGACGCGCCCGGCGCTGTCGAGCAGCGGGCCACCGGAGTTGCCGGGGTTGATGGCCGCGTCCGTCTGGATCGCGTTGATGTAGGACCGCTGGTCCTGGGTGCCGCCCGGTGAGACCGGACGGTCGAGCGCACTGACGATGCCGGTCGTGACGGTGTTGTCGAGTCCCAACGGTGAGCCGACCGCGATGACCGGGTCGCCGACCGTCGTCGCCCCCGTGCGGAACGGCACCGGCGACAGACCGGTGCGGTCGACCTTGACGACGGCGAGGTCGTACGACGCGTCCTTGCCGACCAGCCGAGCGGGCACCTGGGTGCCGTCGGAGAACGTCACGGCGATCTTGCCCTGGTCACCGCCCGCCGCGACGACATGGTTGTTGGTGACGATGTAGCCGTCCGCGCGCATCACGAAGCCCGACCCCGTGCCGCCGGACTCCTCGCCGGCGTCGGCGACCTCGAGCGTGACCACGCCGGGGAGGGCAGACCTCGCGACCTCGGCGACACCCATCGGCCTCGCGTCGGCGACGGTGGCCGCCGACCCGTCGTCCTGCGCGGCGCCGATCAGAAAACCGACGGTGCCGCCAGTGGCACCGGCGACCAGGGCAAGTGCTGTCACAGCCGCACCCGCAGCGAGCACGCTGCCAGCGCGGGGTCGGGCCGCAGGGCCGGGCCGCTGCTGCGCCGTCGGCGGTCCGAAGGCCGGGCCGTACGGAGGCTGGGGGCCGAACGGCCCAGGTTGCGGCCCGGGTGGGCCTGGGCGGGGTCCCGGAGCAGGCGGGCCCGGACGGCTCGCGGGGGCGGACGTGGGCACGTCGACGGGGCCGGTGCGTTCGATGCTGATCGGCTGCGTCGATCCCTCGGCAGGATCGGGGCGCCCGCCGTCATCAGTCATGGAGCAGATTGTGCCGCAGCGCTGAACCGCTCACGGCACCCGGACCGACGCCCGGACGTGGAGCGCACGGGGGTCCGGGATCTGCACGGCGTCGTCGGCGTCGCGTTCGGCACGCGCCACGGCGGCGGGCACGACCCCGCCTGCCGGCGCTGTGTCTGCGCCCGGGGAGGTCGTGAGCCGCACGCTCGCGGGCATGTTGACTCCGCCTGTGCTCGCCGCGCGCGACGGAAGGCTGACCACGACCAGTGACACCCCGACACAGCCGGCCACGGCGACCAGCGCCAGGAGCATCGGGTGCTGCCGGACCGACTCGTACTGCGGGGGCGCGTCGCACATCACGAGTGACGGCGTACGGCGCGGGGCCGGTGCAGGAGGGATGGGCGCCTCGTCGGCCAGGCCGAGCAGACCGGCCATCAGGTCCTGCTGCCGACGCGGGTCGGGTCGGAACGCCCGCAGGCTCTCGACCAGTCGTCGTTCCTGCTCGACCTGTGCGCGGCACATCGTGCACACCAGCAGATGACGCTCGACGCGCAGCGTCCGCTCAGCGTCGAGCAGGCCGTCCACGTAGTCGTGGACCGCCTCGCCGAGGTGATGAGCGCGCACAGTCATCATCCTGCCCCAGGAATCACGCGTCCTGAAGTGAGGGACGGCCCCGAGCTCACCGGGGTGCGCGTGGGACGCGGTGCCGGAGCCCGGTGCGCCAGGGCCTCACGCAGCTGGGCGCGGCCACGGTGGATCCGCGAACGCACCGTGCCGAGCTTGATGCCGAGCGTGGTCGCGATCTCGTCGTAGGACAGCCCCTCGATGTCGCACAGGACGACGGCGGCCCGGAACTCCGGTGCAAGAGCGTCCAGCGCACGCTGCACGTCGTCGTCGAAGTGGGTGTCGGCGTACTGCTGCTCGGGGCCGGCCTCACGGCTGGGCAGCCGCGCAGCGGCGTCGTCGGCGAGCGCGTCGAACCGGATGCGCTGCTTGCGACGCATCTTGTCGAGGAAGACGTTGGTGGTGATGCGGTGCAACCAGCCCTCGAAGGTGCCCGGCCGGTAGGAGTGCAAGGAGCGGAAGACCCGCACGAAGACGTCGTGGGTGAGATCTTCGGCGTCGTGGACGTTGCCGGTCAACCGGTAGGCGAGGCGGTACACGCGAGCGGAGTGCTCGGTGACGATCTCTTCCCAGGTCGGCGGCTCCCACCCGGGCGGGGCCTGGTCGGGCACCTCGGTGCGGGTCGGTCGCACGGGCGCAGCCTGTGTGGCGCTGCTGCTGGACATGGGCTCACCTCTTCCGGGCGCGACGCCCCCGCGTCGCCCGAGACGCCTTGGCCTCGTCACGCCATCCTGGCGCGGCAACCTGGACGCCACCTGGGCAGAACCTGGGGTGCGCCCGACCTTGTCGGGCGCGACTACAGTCGTCGCCATGAGCACCATGAAGCCTGCAACGTGGGCCTACGCCGAGGAGTTCCCCCACGAGCCGGAGGTCATCGAGGCGGCTCGTCGGCGCGGCAGCGAGCTCGGCTGCCCGCCCGTGTCTCCCGGCACCGGTGCTGCGCTGTCGATGCTCGCGGCTGCCGTGGCGGCGCGCGCCGTGGTCGAGATCGGCACCGGCGCAGGCACCTCCGGCCTGTGGTTGCTGCGCGGCATGCCGGCCGACGGGGTGCTCACCACGATCGACATCGAGCCCGAGAACCAGCGTGCGGCCAAGCAGGCGTACGCCGCCGCCGGCGTCGCCTCGCAGCGCACCCGCACGATCTCCGGCAGCGCCCTGGACGTGCTCCCTCGCCTCGCGGACAACGCCTACGACCTCGTCCTGGTGGACGGGCACAAGCCGGAGTACCCGCGCTACGTCGAGCAGGCGATCCGACTCCTGCGTCCGGGCGGCGTCATGGCCATCGACAACATGCTCTGGCACGACCGGGTCGCCGATCCAGCGGTGCGCGACGAGACCACGGTCGTGCTGCGTGACCTCGGCAAGCAGCTGCGTGACGACGAGACGCTCACGGTCGCGCTCCTGCCCGTCGGCGACGGACTCCTGACCGCCGTCAAGCGCTAGACCCGCCGGTCCGGCTCGACGCGCGCACCGCCGCTCACGGTGTGCCCGGCCGCGACCCGAGAACGCGCACCGATCAACGTGATCCGGTCCGTCGGCACCGGCCGGGTCCGCGGGCGACCACCGACACGGGCGCTGCGCCCGACGGTGACGTGCTCGTCGACGATCGTCCACGAGACCTGTGCACCGGCACGAATCACGGTGTCCTGGAACACGATCGAGTCGGTGACCTCCGCACCGCGCTCCACGACCACACCCGGACCGAGGACGCTGCGGCGCACGGTCCCCTCCACGCGTGCGCCGTTGCTGACGAGGCTGTCGACGACCTGGGCGCCCTCGACCACCCGCGCCGGCGGTCGTTGCGGCTGCTGGGTGAGCACGGGGCGGTCGGACCTGAACACGTCGACCTTGCCCGCGATGAGGTCTCGGTGGGCCTGCAGATAGGTCTCGGGCCGTCCCACGTCCATCCAGTAGCCCGCCATCGCGTGCGCGACGGTGCGTCCACGGTCGACGAACCATGGCACGAGGTGCTCACCGAAGTCGCCCAGGCCGGTGTCGCCCTCCTCCGCCTCGTGGGTGGTCCTGCGCTGCAGCTCTTCGAGACCCTCGACGAGCAGGCGCGCGTCGTACGCGAACACCTCCGTGGCGATGACCGAGGTCCGGGGATCGTCGGGTTTGTAAGCGAAGTCGGTGACGCGGCCTGCGTCGTCGGCCTCGACGGTCGCGTGCGCGGACGCCTCGGACCGGCTGCAGGTCGTCGTCACGATCGTGCACTCCGCGTTGGAGGCCCGGTGCGTCGCGAGCACCTCGGTGTAGTCGAGCTCGTAGACGTGGTCGGCACTCATCACCAGCACGACGTCGACGTCCGCCCGCCGGATCTGATCGCGGATGCGGAAGAGCTGATCGGCGTTGCCCGTCGCGAACCCGTCCTCCTCGGCGGAGTCCCGCGACTCCTGCGGGAAGACCAGGCGCAGCCCTCCTCGGGTGCGGTCCAGGTCCCAGGGGCGGCCGTTGGCGACGAGGTCGTCGAGCGAGCCGGCTTCGTACTGCAGGCACAGCCACACGTCGTCGACGCCGCTGTGGTGCAGGTTGGACAAGGGGAAGTCGATCAGCTGGTAGGTCCCGGCGAACGGCAGTGCTGGCTTGGCCCGGCGGTGGGTGAGGACCTCCATGCGTGATCCCTGGCCTCCGGCCTGGACCACGGCGAGGCATCGCGACACGGTCATGCTCCGATCGTGCCTCACACCGCCTCTGAACGCGACGAACCCCGGCCCTCTGCAGGAGGAGCCGGGGTCCGGTCGTACTGAAGTGGCGTCAGCCGATGCAGCCCTTGATGGCCTCACCGAGCGCGGCGGCCTCTTCGGCGTTCATCTCGACCACCAGTCGCCCGCCACCTTCGAGGGGCATGCGCAGCAGGATGCTGCGGCCCTCCTTGGTGACCTCGAGGGGACCGTCACCGGTCCTGGGCTTCATCGCCGCCATGGGGAACTCCCTTTCGCATCGCGTGGTCCGCTGTCTGAACGCATCACCACGCGGAGGTTGCCTGCCTGCTGGGTGCCCAGCTGATGCGCTCAAGTGCTGGCCTATTATCGCCTGCCGCGCCGCCGGTGGGAAATCCCGGGGTGGCCGGGATCGCGCGTCGGGCAGACTGGGGCCCATGCACGCCCGCTCCGCCGTGTTCGACCTGTACGGCGATCACCTCGCCGAACGCGGCGGCTGGGCTCCCATCGCCGCCGTCGTACGCCTGCTCGCGGCTGTCGACGTCGCCGCTCCGGCCGTGCGCACCGCGGTCTCGCGGCTCTCGCGCGAGGACTGGCTGGAGCCCCAGGAGCGCGACGGAGTTCGCGGATACGCCACCACACCCCGCGCTCAGCGCCGTCTGCGCTCGGCCTGGGACCGCATCTACCGCACCGCTCCCGCACCGTGGGACGGCTCGTGGCACGTCGTCGTGGTCGAGCACGTCGCCGACCGCAGCCGCCGCGACCGCATCACCGCCTCGCTCGGCTATCTCGGCTACGCCCGGATGGCGACCGACACCTGGGTCGGGCCACGCCGCAGCGATGAGCTCGACACCGCCCTCGAGGGGCAGCGCACCCGCAGCTTCTCCGGTCGGCTCGACGGCGACGGCGCCGCACTGGCCCGTGACCTGTGGGACCTGCGGGGGCTGTCGCGGGCGTACGACGGGTTCCTGCGCTCGGCCGAACGGCTCACCGGCCGCGTCGACGACCTCGTGCGACAGCCGGAGGAAGCCTTCGCCGTACGCACCACCTTGGTCCATGAGTGGCGCAAGTTCCTGTTCGACGACCCCGGCCTGCCACCGGAGGTGCTACCGGACGACTGGGCCGGGCACGCGGCGGCCGAGAGGTTCGACGAGCTGACGCGCGCGCTGCGCCCGGCGGCGTCGGCGTACGTCGACGCGTGTCTCGTCGGCGACCCCGACACCGTCCAGCAGACACCCGCAGCCCTACAGTCGTCCGACTGACCGCGCCCACCCGAAGGAGCAGCCTCGATGTCCGATGCGCCCGTGCTCGTGACCCGCGACGGCGGCGTCGCCACCGTCCGGCTCAACCGCCCCGACGCGATGAACTCGCTCGACGTCGCCACCAAGGAGTCGCTGCTCGCCGCGCTGCAGCAGGTCGCTGACGACGCGGAGGTACGGGTGGTCGTCCTCACCGGGTCGGGGCGGGCGTTCTGCGTCGGCCAGGACCTGAAGGAGCACGTCGGGCTGCTCAAGTCCGGCTCGGAGGCGTTGTTCGCGACCGTTCCCGAGCACTACAACCCGATCGTCACGCTGGTCGCGGAGATGAACAAGCCGGTCATCGCCGCGGTCAACGGCGTCGCGGCCGGTGCGGGCGCTTCTCTCGCGTTCGCGTCCGACCTGCGGATCGTGGCCGACACGGCCGGCTTCAACATGGCGTTCACGGGCATCGCACTGTCGTGCGACACCGGCGCCTCGTGGACCCTCCCCCGCCTGATCGGCACCGCGAAGGCCAAGGAGCTGCTGCTCATGCCTCGCACGGTCAAGGCCGACGAGGCGCTCTCCTTGGGGCTGGCCACGCGCGTCGTGCCGGCGGACGAGCTCGATGCTGCCGTGGCCGAGCTCGCCGCGACGTTGGCGGCCGGCCCGACGGTGGCGTACGGCTCGGTGCGCCGCGCCGTCGACCACTCCGCCTCGCACGACCTCGAGCAGTCCTTGGCGTACGAGGGTGAGTTGATGACGCTCACCGGCAAGACCCAGGACCACGCCGACGCCGTCGACGCCTTCCTCGCCAAGGAGAAGCCGACCTTCCACGGCCGGTAGCCCCACCGCCCGGCCTGCGAGCCCGGCCGGAGGAGGAGTCGAGGGCCAGACGGAACCGCTGATCTGCGACGCCGAACGAAGGAGGAGATCAGCGAGAAGAAGCCGCTGATCGACGATGCCGGCTCGGCGGAGCCTGCGACGCCGAACGAAGGACGAGATCAGCGAGAGGAAACTAGATCGGGTTGTCGGCGGGAGGGATGAACCGCAGGAGCTCCCAGCCCCACCAGACCTGCCACCCCAGCCCGAGCAGCACGAGCACGACGGTGCGCAGGCCGACGAACCGGTAGACCCGGGACCGCTCGTCGTCCGGTGCCCAGCCTCCGCCGACCATGACGACGGCGAGCGGGAACACGAACAGCAGGTAGCGGTAGATGCTCGTCCACGGGTCGAGGACCGCGCCGAGGTAGAGCAGGTAGCCGAGCGTCCAGGTGCGCATCGGAGCGCCCAGCCCGCGCGCCCAGGGGCCCAGCATCGCGACGAGCATCGCGACGACGAACGCCAGCAGCCAGAACCGTCCCCAGAAGTCGCCGAGCGCGACCGCCGAGTTGTGCCACCACGGCTGGAACGCGTGCACCTCACCGCCCACGCGCCAGGTGCCCATCGTGTCGGTGTACGCCGTCGGGCTGCCGGTCTGCGACCAGGCGATGGCGGGCCACATCAGCCCGGCGAGCCCGCACGCGACCAGCGTGCTGAGCATGCCGCCCCAGTCACGTCGGGAGATCGGCCGCTCGGACCGGTCGCGCCAACGCAGGACCACCACGACCAGCGCGACCAGCCCGAGCGGCAGCGCGATCGGACGGGTGAGGCCGGTGAGCAGCGCGAGAGTCGCCGCCACCGCCCACTGCTCACGCTGCACGGCGAGCAGGAACCCGCACAGCAGCAGCATCGCGAGCGACTCGGTGTAGGCCATCTGCAACGTCGGGGAGGGCGGCGAGGCGGCGTACACGCAGACGGCCGCGAGCGCGACGGCCGGGCCGACCTTGTCGCGGATCAGCACACCCATGACACCCGCAGCGGCTGTGCCGAGGACGAGCGACAGCATCGACCCGACCACGCCGAAGGGCAGGCCGGTGATCGACATCAGCAGTCGGGTGAGCTCGGGGAACAGCGGGTAGAACGCCCACTGGTTCTGCTGGAGCGCGCCGTCCTGCACGGGCAGCTGGTCGGGGTAGCCCTCGTTGACGATCGTCTCGTACCAGCGACCGTCCCACATGCGGGTCATGTCCCAGTACGTCGTCGTGCTGCCGCTCTCGGGGCCGAAGGGGACGCCCTCGGGCACCTGGTGGCGCGCCAGCCAGATCATCAGGACCGCCGACAGCAGACGGAACAGCAGGTAGGACCCGATCACCAGCGGCAGGAACCGCCGGGCGAGCAGGTGCGCCCGCTCGGTCGTCTCGGCCACGCGGCCGCTGCGCTCGGCGCCCAGCACGGCTGTGCTCATGGTGTCAGTCCCCCGCACCGAGGAAGCAGCCGAGCAGGTGGTCGTCGACCACCCCGCAGGCCTGCATCGCGGCGTACATCGTCGTGGGCCCCACGTGCGCGAAACCCGCCTTCTTCAAGGTCTTGGCCACAGCGACCGACTCAGGTGTGGTCGCCACTGCGTCGGCGAGCGTACGCGGCGGGTGGTGCACAGCCGGACGGTGGGACCAGAACACCGCGTCCAGACCACCCTCGTCACGCAGGCGTACGACGGCGCGCGCGTTGGTGATCGCCGCCTCGATCTTGCGTCGGTTGCGGACGATGCCTGCGTCGTTCATGAGCCGCTCGACGTCGCCCGCGCCATAGCGGGCGACGGTGTCGGCGTCGAAGTCGGAGAACGCCGCCCGGAAGGCCGGGCGCTTGCGCAGGATCGTGATCCAGGACAGCCCGGACTGGAACGCCTCGAGGGTCAGGCGTTCGTACAGAGCGGACTCACCGTGGACCGGACGGCCCCACTCCTCGTCGTGGTAGACGAGGTAGTCGGGCGTGGAGCCGGCCCAGGCGCAGCGGGGCCGCCCGTCAGGGCCGATCACGATGCCGTCTGCGGACGTCATCGGCTCTGCTCGGCTTCTCGGACGAGACCGTCGACCACGCGCGCGAAGAGCATCCGGGTGGGCACGGTCGCCACCGGTGCGGTCAGGCGTCCGAGCCAGGCCGGCCGCGGTCGGACGTCCTCGTCCCACTGCACTCGTGAGCCGGCTCCGGTCGCCGTGATCTCCAGCCGCCCGAACCCGCTCAGGACACGGCCGGTCTTGGTGAGCAGCGCGACGCCCGGGCGTTCGCGCGACGGAGGCTGCCAGATGTCGACACGCATGGTGTCGTGCACCTCGAGCGGGCCGAGCCGGGTGATCGCGTCGACCACCTGACCCACGCCCGGCCGCCCGGTGACCTCGAGGCGGCTGAGGGGGACGTACGCGCCGTGGCGAGGCCAGTCGACGAAGACCTCCCACAGCCGCTCGGCGGCCACGGGACTGGTGCGGACGATCTGGACCGGCACGGAGATCAGTCGGTCGACAGCGAGCGCGTGCGCCCGTCGACCTCGGAGCGCAGCTGCTCGATCTCGCGGTCGCGCGACAGCAGCTCGTCGCGGAGGCGGTCGATGACGCCGTCGACCTGGGTCATGCGGTAGCCCCGCAGGGTCTGGTCGAAACGGAGCTCGTCGAGGTCGGCGTCGGTGATCGGCCCCGCCGGCAGCGGCTCGAAGGGCGTGGTCGTCGTGGCGTCGTCCATGCCGGTCACCGGGATACGGCCGATGACGACGCCTGTGGCCAGGCCGATCACGATCAGCAGGAGCGCGAGGAGGACGACGATCACGCGACCGAGGATAGGTCACGGCTCTGACGGCCGGGTCGGCCTCGCGTCATTCGGGGCGACCTGCGGCCGCACGTCGCTCGTCGTTGGACGACACGATCAGGTCGACCGCCTCTCGAGGGTCGTCCACGACGTGGAGCCGCTCGACGTCGGCCTCGCTGATCATCCCGTGCGCGAGCAGGCTGCCGCGCAGCCAGTCGATCATCGGCGTCCAGAAGTCGCTGCCGAGCAGGACCACCGGAAAGCTCGTGACCTTCTGGGTCTGCACGAGGGTGATCGCCTCGAACAGCTCGTCGAGCGTGCCGAACCCGCCGGGCAGCACGACATAGCCCTCGGCGTACTTGACGAACATCGTCTTGCGCGCGAAGAAGTAGCGGAAGTTGACGCCGAGGTCGACGTAGGGGTTGAGGCCGTTCTCGAAGGGCAGCTCGATGCCCAGCCCGACGCTGGTGCCGCCCGCCGCCATGGCGCCCTTGTTGGCCGCCTCCATCGCGCCCGGACCGCCTCCGGTGATGACGGCGTACCCCGCCTCGGCGATCAGCCGGCCGACCTGCTCACCGAGCGCGTAGTACGGCGAGTCGACCGGCGTCCGGGCGGAGCCGAAGACGCTGATCGCCGGGCCGAGCTCGGCGAGCGCGCCGAACCCCTCGACGAACTCGCTCTGGATGCGCAGCACCCGCCACGGGTCGGTGTGCAGCCAGTCGGAGGACTCGGCGTTGTCGAGCAGTCGCGCGTCGGTGGTGGTGCCCGGCACGCGGTCTCCGCGCAGTGTGGTCGCGCCCTTGCGGTACTCGCGGGTGGTCATGGGTGGCCCTCTCGGTCGGAGCGGTCAGTGGTCGCCGTCGAGCCAGCGCCGCAGCGCCGCCTCGGCGTCGATGATCTGCTGCTCGGCGCAGCGCTCGTCGTCGGTGTGGGCGAGGTTGGGATCTCCTGGCCCGAAGTTCACCGCCGGGACACCGAGCGTCGAGAAGCGGGCGACGTCCGTCCACCCTTCCTTCGCCGTGACCGGCAGGCCGAGCGCTGCGACGAACGCCTGCGCGGCGGGGCGGTCGAGACCCGGTCGGGCGCCGTCGGCGGTGTCGCCGAGCACGACGTCGTACCCCTCGAACACCTCGCGGACGTGCGCGAGCGCCTCCTCGCCCGAGCGGTCGGGGGCGAACCGGTAGTTGACGGTGACCGTGCACGCGTCGGGGATGACGTTGCCGGCGATGCCGCCGCTGATGCCGACGGCGTTGAGCGCCTCGTGGTAGTCGAGCCCGTCGACGCGGGCGGTGCGGGTCTCGTACGCCGACAGCCGGGCCAGGATGTCGCCCGCGGCGTGGATGGCGTTGCGGCCGTTCCACGGCCGGGCGGAGTGCGCGGCCACACCCTCGGCGCGCACGTCGACCCGCAGCGTGCCCTTGCAGCCGCCCTCGATTCCGCCGTCGGTGGGTTCGAGGAGCACCGCGAAGTCGGCCCCGAGCAGCTCGGGTCGGGTCTCGCCCAGCCGGCGCAGACCGTTGTGGACGTCCTCGACCTCCTCGGCGTCGTAGAACACGTAGGTCACATCACGCGTCGGCTCGGTCAGGGTCGCGGCGAGCCTGAGCTGGACCGCGACGCCACCCTTCATGTCGGTCGTCCCGCGGCCGACGAGCATGCCGTTCTCACGTCGTACGGGCAGGTTGGGCGGGTCGGTGAGCGGCACCGTGTCGAGGTGTCCCGCGAGCACCACCCGCTCGGCACGGCCGAGGTCGGTGCGCGCGATCACGGCGTTGCCGTCACGGACGACCTCCAGATGAGGCAGCGCGCGCAGGGCCGCCTCGACCGCGTCGGCCAGGTCGCTCTCGTGATGACTCACCGACTCGATGTCGCAGACCGCGGCGGTGAGGGTGACGACGTCGGAGTTCAGGTCCAGCTCAGGCATGCTGCTCATCCTGTCGCATCGCACCGGGCGGCTCGGGAGGCCGTCCGTAGGTCGCGAGCGCTCGCTCGGCTCCGGCCGCCACCTCGTCACGCAGCCACTGGGGCTCGAGCAGAGTCATCTCGCGGGCCTTCAGCACGGCCGTCGACGCCACGACGGACGGCAGACGTGCCTGCAACGACCAGACCGCGCGGTCTCCCCCGCCGTTGCGCACCTCGATCTGCGAGCCCGGCGCGAGCTGCATGCTGAGCAGTCGCCACAGCTCACCCTCGGCGTCCGGGTCGACCGACACGGTGACGCGCGTCGGCGCGGCGCCGCCCTCGAACCGGCGCCGCAGGTCGTCCCAGACCTCGGAGAGCGGCCGTGGGTCGGCGAGGTCGACGGGCTCGGCCAGCACCTGCACGTCCTGCACGCGCGACACCCGGTAGGTGCGCTGCTGCCGACGGTGCTCCGCGACGAGGTACCAACGTCCGGAGTGGTCGACGATCCCGACCGGGTGCACGGTACGGACCGACGGACTCGTCGACTCCGCGGACGCGTACGAGATGCGTACGCGTCGACCAGCCGTGGCCGCCTCACGCAGTGCCGGCAACCAGGCGACGTCGTCAACCGCAGCGAACCAGCGCCGCCGGTCGGCGAGCACCACATCGCCGAACGCCTCGGCCTGCTGCACCGCCTGAGCGGGAGCCGTCGCGGCGATCTTGGCGAGCGCGGAGGTGAGATCGGCGCCGAGCCCGAGGTCGCCGGCCGTCTCACGCGCCGCCCAGGAGAACAACGCCTGTGCCTCGGTCGGCGTCAGGCCCGAGGCCTGCGTCGTGAACCCCTCGAGCAGGACACAGCCGCCTCCCCTCCCCTGCTCGGTGTAGACCGGCACGCCCGCCGCGGACAACGCGTCCATGTCGCGCAGCACGGTGCGGGTGCTGACCTCGAGCTCCTGAGCCAGCCACGGCGCGGTCGCTCTGCCGTGCCGCTGCAGGAGCATCAGCAGTCTCAGGAGGCGATCAGCGCGCATGCTCGGATCGTCCCATCAGAACATGACAGAGGATGTCTTGTTTGGGCGATGGACTGGTGCACCAGCGGATTCGGCGCCGAGCCGACCGACGACGAAGGAGACACCATGCCCACCACCTCCACACCGACGATCCCCGACCTGCGTCCGCAGCTGCGCGGCGCCCTCGCCCAGGTCGACCGACTCATGCAGGTCGCCTCCACCGACCAGGCTCACCGGCCGACGCCGTGCGCCGACTTCGACGTCAAGACCCTGATCGAGCACCTGCAGGGCGTCGTACGCCGACTGGCGACGATCCTGTCGGGCGAGCACTTCTCGACGGCCCCGCCTCAGGTCGCCTCGACCGACTGGGCAGGCGACTGGAGAGCCGGGGTCACCGCGCTCGAGCCGCTGCTCGCGGACGACGCGAACCTCGACCGCTCCGTCGAGGTGCCGTGGGGACGCACCACCGGGCGCGGCGCGATCGCGTCGTACGTCGGCGAGATCACGGTGCACTCCTGGGACCTGGCCGCGGCGATCGGCCGCACCGACGACCTCGACCCCGAGCTCGCGACGACCGCTCGACAGTCGTACGTCGCCATCCTCCCGGAGCAGCCCCGCGGTGGCGCGATCCCGTTCGGACCCGTCGTCCCCGTGAGCGAGGACGCGGGCGCGTACGAGCGGCTGGTCGCCTGGACCGGTCGCGACCCCCACTGGTCCTGACCGGACTCGGGCGGCGCGGCCACCAGGTGAGCCGCGTCGCCCGCAGCCGCCCTGCCCTTCTAGGCTTGGCGCATGACTTCCCCGCGCACGGCCTGGGGCTTCGGCCTGGCCACTGAGACCTCGACCGGTCAGGTCCTCGACACCTGGTACCCCTCGCCCGCGCTCGGCAGCTCACCGCACACCGACGACCCGTACGCCGCCCCGGCCGAGCTGTCCGCCGCCGCCCGCGAGTACCCGCGTCGCGGCGTCCGTACCCGTGTCGTGCACACCCAGGTCGACCTGGACGCCGCGCCGGCTGATGTGTCGGATGCCTACCTGCGACTGCACCTGCTCTCCCACCGGCTGGTGCAGCCCAACACCATCAACCTCGACGGCCTGTTCGGCGTCCTCAACAACGTGGTCTGGACCAACCACGGACCGTGCGCGGTCGACGGCTTCGAGACGACCCGCCTGCGACTGCGTCAGGACGGCGCGGTCCAGGTCTTCGGCGTCGACAAGTTCCCGCGGATGACCGACTACGTGCTGCCGACCGGAGTGCGCATCGCCGACGCCGACCGCGTCCGCCTCGGCGCGCACCTCGCCTCGGGCACCACGGTCATGCACGAGGGGTTCTGCAACTTCAACGCCGGCACGCTCGGCACCTCCATGGTCGAGGGCCGCATCGTGCAGGGCGTCGTCGTGGGCGACGGCTCCGACATCGGCGGCGGCGCCTCGATCATGGGCACGCTCTCGGGCGGCGGCACCGAGCGCGTGTCGATCGGCGAGCGCTGCCTCATCGGCGCACAGGCCGGCATCGGCATCGCCCTCGGCGACGACTGTGTGGTCGAGGCGGGCCTCTACATCACGGCCGGCACCAAGGTCACCCTGCAGGACGGCACCGTGGTCAAGGCCAAGGAGCTCTCCGGGCGCAACGGCATGTTGTTCATCCGCAACTCCACCACCGGAGTCGTCGAGTGCCGCGCACGCCAGGGCGACGGCATCACGCTCAACGACGCGCTGCACGCCAACGACTGACCTCCGTGAGCCAGCACCCCCCGGGTGACGCCGGGCACGACGGCGCCCATCCCTACGACCTGGACGACTTCGACTTCGAGGAGCACGGCGCCCGCGGCCCGTGGCGCAAGGTGATCGGTTGTGCCATCCCGCTGGTCGTGGTCAGCCTCGTCGCCTACGGCGGATTCCGCGCCTACGACTACCTGGAGAACTACCTCGGCGGCCGCAGCTGCCGGATGGTCGACGGGGGCACCGAGGAGAAGTGGGATCCCGAGCAGGCCGCCAACGCCTCGACCATCACCACGGTCGCCGTCACGCTCGACCGTCTGCCGACCGAGGCCGCGTACATCGCGGTGACGACGGCGATCCAGGAGTCCAAGCTGCGCAACCTCACCTACGGCGACCGTGACTCGCTCGGGCTGTTCCAGCAGCGACCGAGCCAGGGCTGGGGCACCGCCGAGCAGATCGCCGACCCGGTCTACTCCAGCCGCGAGTTCTACAAGCACCTGCTCAAGGTCGACGGCTGGCGCGACCGACCGCTCACCGAGGTCGCCCAGGAGGTCCAGCGCAGCGGGCACCCCGACGCGTACGCCGACCACGAGGACCAGGGACGCACCATCAGTCAGGTGCTCTCCGGCGAGGTGCCCGCGGCCGTCGGATGCCGGCTCGACCCGGCCACCGAGTCCACCGCTCCCGACGAGCTCCTCGCGAAGATGAAGAAGCAGACGGGCGCACGCGGCTCGGTCGCCGACGGTGGCCTGTCGCTCACGGCGTCCAGCGAGAAGGTCGCCTGGGCGCTCGCCGGGTGGGCCGTCACCCATGCGGAGGCCGACGGCGTCACCCGGGTGACCGTCGGCGACCGCGAGTGGCGCCGTGAGCGTGGCAAGGCCGGCTGGAGCTGGCACGACGCGAGCGAGCCGACGGCCGGTTCGACCACAGTGCGCGTCGAGCTCGCCTGACCACGAGGAAATACTGGCGTTTCCCGCGTCTAAGTGACCCAACTCACGAGTAATCTCCGTCACACCGGCCACCCCTGGGCCGGTGTGAAGCTCGACCTAGGAGTTTGCTCATGCTGCGTTCGCCCTCACGCAAGACCCGCCTCGGCCTCGCGGCCGCCGGTGCCGCCACGGCCCTCCTGGCCGCAGCCGGTGCACCGGCCCACGCAGCCGAGCTGCCCGAAGGCGGGGTCCCTGAGGCGCTCTACCGGTTCGCCGTCTCGCCCGACTCGACGGCGGGGGCGAACGACTTCTCCTGCAAGCCGACTGCCGAGCACCCCAACCCGGTGGTGCTGCTGCCCGGCACGTTCTTCAACCACGGCGCCAACTTCGTCAAGGCCGGTCCGCGCCTGAAGAACGCCGGCTACTGCACGTTCGCCTACAACTACGGCATGACGTCGATCTCCGCCGACCGCGTCGGCGGACTGGGCTCGATCAAGGCCTCCGCCCAGGAGCTCGACGCCTTCGTCACCAAGGTGCTCACCTCGACCGGCGCCAAGAAGGTCGACATCATCGGCCACTCCCAGGGCGGCAGCGTCCCGATGTGGTGGATCAAGAAGATGGGCGGAGCCAGCAAGACCGCACACTACGTCGGCTGGGCCCCGAGCTCGCGGGGCACGTCCCTCAACGGCATCGTGGCTCTCGGCGACAGCCTCAACCTGATGGGCTTCGTGACCGGCATCAGCAACGTCGGCCAGTTCCCCGGCGTCATCGACCAGACCTACACCAGCGACTACACCCGCGAGCTGTTCCCGAACGGCAGCAACGACGTGCCGGCCGGCCCGAAGTACACGGTCATCTCGACCAAGCAGGACAGGGTCGTGACCCCGTACATCAACCAGACCCTGTCCGGCGCCGACGTCAACAACATCGTGCTCCAGGACAAGTGCCCCTGGGACGCTGCCGGTCACATCGGCCTGTTCAACGACGACCCGACCCTGCAGATGACGATGAACGCTCTCGCCGACGGCCCGAAGACGTTCAACCCGGTCTGCAAGGGCTACGGCGTCCCGTTCCTCTGATCGAGACCCCGTCCTTCGTACGACGAAGCCCCCTTCCGCCGCGGCGGAAGGGGGCTTCGTCGTACGAGCGAGAGACTCAGCGCTTGTCGATACCGACGAAGTCGCGGGCCGGCTCACCGATGTAGAGCTGACGCGGGCGGCCGATCTTGGTGGCCGGGTCCTCCATCATCTCGCGCCACTGGGCGATCCAGCCCGGCAGACGCCCGATGGCGAACAGCACCGTGAACATCTCGGTCGGGAAGCCCATGGCCTTGTAGATCAGGCCGGTGTAGAAGTCGACGTTCGGGTAGAGCTTGCGCTCGACGAAGTAGTCGTCCTTCAGGGCGATCTCCTCGAGGCGCATGGCGATCTCGAGCTGCGGGTCGTTGACGCCCATCTTCTGGAGCACCTCGTGGGCGGTCTCCTTGACGATGGCGGCGCGCGGGTCGTAGTTCTTGTAGACCCGGTGGCCGAAGCCCATGAGCTTGACGCCGTCTTCCTTGTTCTTCACCTTCTTCATGAAGGTGTCGACGTCGTCGTCGCTGCCGTCGATCTTGTCGAGCATCTCCAGGACGGCCGAGTTGGCGCCGCCGTGCAGCGGGCCCGACAGGGCGTGGATGCCCGCGGAGATCGACGCGAACAGGTGCGCGTGACCCGAGCCGACCAGACGGACGGTCGAGGTCGAGCAGTTCTGCTCGTGGTCGGCGTGCAGGATGAACAGCTGGTCGAGGGCCTTCGAGACGACCGGGTCGACCTCGTAGTCCTCGGCCGGGACGCCGAACGTCATGCGCAGGAAGTTGGACACCAGGTCCAGGCGGTTGTCGGGGTACAGCGTCGGCTGACCCTGGCTCTTCTTGTGCGCGTAGGCCGCGATCGTGGGGAGCTTGGCGAGCAGTCGCGTGGTGGACAGCTCGACCTGGTCCTTGTCGGTGATCGACAGGCTGTTGGGGTAGAACGTGCCGAGCGCAGAGACCGCCGCGGAGAGCACCGACATCGGGTGCGCGTCGCGCGGGAACGCTGCGAGGAGGTCCTTGAGGTCCTCGTGCAGCATCGTGTGGCGACCGATGCGCGAGGTGAAGGCCTCGAGCTCGGACGGGGTCGGCAGCTCGCCGTAGATCAGCAGGTAGGAGACCTCGAGGAAGCTCGAGTTCTTGGCCAGCTGGTCGATCGGGTAGCCGCGGTAGCGCAGGATGCCAGCGTCACCGTCGATGTAGGTGATCGCGGACTGGCACGACGCCGTGTTGACGAAGCCCACGTCGAGCGTGGTGTTGCCCGTCTCCTTCATCAGGGAGGAGATGTCGTAGCCCGCATTGCCCTCGGTTGCCGGGAGCAGTGGGAACGACAGCTCCTTGTCGCCCGCCTTGAACGTGGCGGTGCCCTCAGTTGTCATGTGCTGTCCGTCCTCCTTGCGTGCCGGCGAGGTCCGCCGGAAAGTCAGCCCGGCCGACGTTACCCCAGCGTTGCCTTGTCGATGCAATCGGCCCAGGGGCGTCAGCACGCACCTTTTGACTGGGTGTCAATCCGCGGTGAGTCGGGTGACTGCCGCGTCGATCCGTTCGTCGGTCGCGGTGAGCGCGATCCGGACGTGCTGAGCGCCGGGTGCGCCGTAGAAGTCGCCCGGCGCGGCGAGGACGCCTCGCTCGGCGAGCCACGCGACGGTGTCCCGGCACGGTTCGTCGCGGGTCGACCACAGGTAGAGGCCGGCCTCGCTGTGGTCGACGCGCCAGCCGGTCTGCTCCAGTGCGGTGCGCAGGCGAGCCCGGCGGGCGGCGTACCGCTGCTTCTGCTCCTGCACGTGGGCATCGTCGCCGACGGCTGCGCGCAGGACCCGCTGGACGGGCCACGGCACGATCATGCCGGCGTGCTTGCGCACCTCGACCAGTCGGCGTACGAGCGCGGGGTCGCCCGCGACGAACGCGGCGCGGTAGCCGGCGAGGTTGGACTGCTTGGACAGCGAGTAGACCGCGAGCAGCCCCTCGTGCGAGCCGCCGCTGACGCGGTCGTCGAGGATGCTCGGTGCGGGCTCGTCGCCCTCCCAGGTCAGCTCGGCGTAGCACTCGTCGCTCGCGACGACGACGCCGCGAGCGCGCGCCCACTCGACGACCTTGCGCAGGTGCTCGACGCCGAGCACCTGGCCGGTGGGGTTGCTCGGGCTGTTGAGCCACAGCAGTCGCGGGGACGACGGCCCCAGCTCGAGCAGACTCGTCATCGGCCGGGGTGTCGCACCCGCCAGACGCGCGCCCACGTCGTACGTCGGGTAGGCGATCGCCGGGAACGCGACGGTGTCGCCGGCGCCGAGGCCGAGCAGCGTCGGCAACCAGGCGACGAGCTCTTTGCTGCCGACCGTCGGCATGACGCCGTCGGGGTCGACCGAGGCCGCGCCGCGACGACGCGCGAACCAGGCGCTGACCGACTCGCGCAGGTCGGGGGTGCCCCACACCTGGGGGTAGCCCGGTGCGTCGGACGCCGCCGTCAGCGCGTCACGCAGGATGCGCGGCGTCGGGTCGACCGGGGTGCCGACCGAGAGGTCGACGATGCCGTCGGGGTGCTCGTGGGCCCGGGCCTTCGCCTCAGCGAGCGAGTCCCAGGGGAAGTCAGGAAGCTGCAGACTCACTCGTGCCCCCGGTCGTGACTCCACGCGACCCTCCGGGCCTCGCTGCGCTCGTTTCCTCGTGCCGCTGTCGTCACTCGTCGTGCTCTTGGGGCGGCAGCGCGGCAATGATCGGGTGGTCCTTGGCGATCTTGCCGAGCTTGGCCGCACCGCCGGGGCTGCCGAGGTCGTCGAAGAACTCGACGTTGGCCTTGTAGTAGTCCGCCCACTCCTCAGGAGTGTCGTCCTCGTAGTAGATCGCCTCGACCGGGCAGACCGGCTCGCACGCACCGCAGTCGACGCACTCGTCGGGGTGGATGTAGAGCGAACGCTCACCCTCGTAGATGCAGTCGACCGGGCATTCCTCGATGCAGGCCTTGTCCTTGAGATCGACGCACGGCTGGGCGATGACGTAAGTCATGGGGGCGAGTCCTCCTGCTGGTCGTCGGCGCGCAAGCGCCGGTGCTCTGCCTAGTATGCCGACGCGATGAACGACAACCGTAGTGAGTCTGACCTCACCTGCGCGCTCCGTGTCGGCATGCGGATCGTGGTCCGGTCACGGCTGGACGCCGAGCCCGGCTCTCCCTCTCTCACCGACACGGTCGGAGAGCTGGTCGCGACCTCGCCGGAGGCACTCGAGGTACGCACCCGTCGCGGTGACGTGACCATCGAGCGTGACCGTGTGGTCGCGGCCAAGGAGGTGCCGCCTGCGCCGTCGCGTCGAGGACGTCCGCATCTGGCGATCTCGATGACCGACCTGCAGGAGCTGATGGTCGCGGGGATGCCGCCACTGCGACGCGACTGGCTCGGCCGGTGGCTGCTGCGCAGCGCCGACGGCTACACTGGCCGCGGCAACTCCCTGCTCCCGCTCGGCGACCCCGGCCTCCCGCTCGGGTCGGCGATGGCCGAGGTCGAGCGCTGGTACGCCGATCGCGGCCGTCCCCCGCTCGTGCAGCTGTTCGGGCCGGTCGGGTTCGCCGTGGCTGAGGACCCGATCGGGGCGTGGGCGCTCGACCACGACTGGCAGGTGTTCCAGCAGACGCTGGTCATGACCGCCCCCGCTGACCTGCTGGCCGCGGCGTCCGCACCGGACGTGCGGGTCGAGGCGCTCGCCCGCCCGGACGAGCGCTGGTGGTCGGGCACGACCGGCCGCGAGCAGGAGCATCGCGCGACGCTGGCAGCGATGCTCGACCAGGTCGATGACGGCGCCTACCTCGTGGCCACGGTCGACGGTCAAGTCGCCGCGATCGGGCGCGCGGCCTTCAGCCAGGGCTGGGCCGGCGTGTTCGCGGTGCACGTGCTGCCGGCGTTCCGCCGTCGCGGGCTCGCCCGGGCGGTGATGCGTGCTGCGGCAGCTGAGGCGCAGACTCGGGGCGTGCGGTCGGCGTACCTGCAGGTGTCGGCCGACAACGACGCGGCGGTGGGGCTGTACCGGTCGCTGGGGTTCGACGTGCACCACGAGTACTGGTACGCCAAGCCCCACTGACAAGGCGAAATGTGACTTCACGGGCCGGCGGTATACCGACGTCTGAAGTCATATTTCGCATGGTGAGTGGGCGTTCGGGCGCCTAGGGTCGCGGCCATGCCTGCTGAGCAGCCCACGATCCTGGCCACCTCCGGCGGACTCCGTCCGGGTGAGCACACCGCGCTGGAGATGTCAGCGCTGTCGACGTACGCCGTCGACCTCGCCGGCGTGAGCGGCCGGGCGCCGCGCGTCTGCTTCCTCGCGACCGCTCTCGGCGACAACGAGCTGGTGCTCACCCGCCTGCACGAGGCGGCACGCGTGGCGGGCTGGTCGTCGTCGCACGTCCAGCTGTTCCCGATGCCCAACCACGCCGACGTCGCGGCGCACCTGCTGGAGCAGGACGTCATCTGGGTGATGGGCGGCAGCGTGGCCGGGCTGCTCGCGATGTGGCAGCTGCACGGCGTCGACGACGCCATGCGCGCCGCGTGGGAGGCGGGCGTGGTGCTGACCGGCGTCTCCGCTGGGTCGATCTGCTGGCACGTCGGGGGTACGACCGACTCGTTCGGGCCGCAGCTGCGCCCGGTCACCAACGGGCTGGCGCTCGTGCCGTACAGCAACGGCGTGCGTTACGACTCGGAGGCTCGGAGGCGTCCGCTGTTCGAGTCGCTCATCGCCGACGGCACGCTCCCGGCCGGATTGCGAGCGACGACGGCGTCGGAATCCTTTACCGCGGAACGAAATTCGCCGAAGCAGTCACCGAGATCGACGGCAAGGGCGCGTACTTCGTGGAACCCGGCGCCGACGGCACGGCACGCGAGACGCAGCTCGACGTCCGTCGCCTGTAGCCCGCCGGCACAAGCTGGCGAGGCGCACACCCATACGTGTGCAGCTGCTCAGCTTTCGCCGGCGATGCGGTCAGGGTCGAGCAGCTGGGCGAGGTGGACGCCGCGGCGTTCGGTGAGGTCGGCCACCTGCGTACGGCACGAGAACCCGTCGGCGAGCAACGTCGCAGAGCCGTCCGCGTCGTCGCGCAGCGCGGGCAGCAACGAGTGCTCAGCGACCTTGACCGACACCTCGTAGTGGCCGAGCTCGACGCCGAAGTTGCCTGCCAGACCACAGCATCCGCCCAGGCGCTGCACGTCGGCGCCGGACTTCTTGAGCAGGGCGGCGTCCGGGGTCCAGGACATGATCGCGTGGTGGTGGCAGTGCGGCTGGGCGATGACCTTCTCGCCCGCGAGCGACGGCGGCGCCCAGTCGGGATCAGCGGTCAGCAGCTCGGCCAGGGTGCGCACAGCACCGGCGACCGTACGAGCCCGTTCGGCCGCCTCTCCCCCAGCCGCGTCGAACAGCTCGATGGCGTCGGACCGCAGCACGGCCGTGCACGACGGCTCGAGACCCACGACGGGTACGCCGGCCGCGGCCGCGTCGTACAGGCCGGCGATCGTGTCGCCGAGGATGCGACGTGCCGCATCGAGCTGGCCGGTCGTGATCCAGGTGAGGCCGCAGCAGCCGGGCGGGTCGAGCACCGGGTCGTAACCGGCGGCGCGCAGCACGCGCACGGCCGCCTGGCCGACCTCGGGCGAGAAGTGATCGGTGAACGTGTCCGCCATCAGCACGACCTGACGGTCGGTGATCGCCGAACGGTCAAACGTGGCAACGCCGTTCGCCTTCGCCCAGGCTCGGAACGTCTGCGGCGCCATCTCAGGGATCGACCGCCTGGGGTCGACGCCCGCGACCTTCTTGAGCGCCGACAACCTGTCGCCCACCTTGAACATCGCGTTGACGGCCTTGGGCATCCGCGAGCCCATACGGACCCAACGCGGCAGCTGCCCGAGGGCGTAGTGCGAGCGCGGACGCACCTTGCGCTTGTAGGTCTGGTGCAGCACCTCGGACTTGTAGGTGGCCATGTCGATGCCGGTCGGGCAGTCGGACGCACAGCCCTTGCACGACAGGCACAGGTCGAGGGCCTCGTGCACCTCGGGCGCGTCCCAGCCCTTGACGAGCGAGCCGTTGACCATCTCCTGCAGGACGCGCGCCCGACCGCGGGTGGAGTCCTTCTCCTCACCGGTCGCGAGGTACGACGGGCACATCACGCCGCCCGTCGCGGTGTTGTCGGCGCGGCACTTGCCGACACCGGTGCACCGGTGGACGGCCTCGGTGAAGTCGCCTCGGTCGTGAATCAGGCTGAGCGCCAACGGTGTACGCACCGGCTTGGCCTGTGGCACGCGCAGGTCGGCGGTCGCCGGGTCGGGGTCGACGAGCACGCCCGGGTTGAGCAGGTTGTCCGGGTCGAAGTGGTGCTTGATCTCGGCGAAGAGCGCGAGCGCCTCGGGTGAGTACATCGTCGGCAGCAGCTCACTGCGCGCCCGGCCGTCGCCGTGCTCACCGGACAACGACCCGCCGTACGACGCCACGAGCGCGGCCGACTCACGCAGGAACTGGCCGAAAGCCTCTGAGCCAGAAGGCTTTTCGAGAGGGAAGTCGATGCGGATGTGCAGGCATCCGTCACCGAAGTGGCCGTAGGGCAGGCCTGTGAGGTCGTGCTGCTCGAGCAACGCGTCGAAGTCGCGCAGGTAGGCGCCGAGCCGCTCCGGAGGCACGGCGGCGTCCTCCCAGCCGGCGTGGGCCGGGCGGTCGCGCGGGCTGCGACCGGAGAGCCCGGCGCCGTCCTCACGCACGCGCCACAGCGTCGCCGCCTCGGCCTTGTCGGTGACCACGCGAGCCTCGAGGGCGCCGGCCGCGGCCGCGAGCCGCTGCGCGCGAGCGGCCACCTCACCTGCGTCGTCGCCGGCCAGCTCGATCAGCAGCCAGCCGTCACCCCGCGACAGCTCGGGCACGGCTGCAGGACCGCGACGCGCGAGCAGGATGTCGACGATGCGTCGGTCGAGCCCCTCGACCGCGACCGGCCCGAACTCGAGCATGTGGGGCGAGGCGTCGCCGGCGGAGGCGATGTCGGGGAAGCCGAGCACGACCAGCAGCCGCTCGGCCGGCTCGGTGACCAGGCGCACCGTGGCCTCGGTGAGCACGCCGAGCGTTCCCTCGCTGCCGGCCAGCAGGCGCGTGACGTCGAAGTCGTTCTCGGGGAGCAGGTGCTGAGCGGCATAACCGGACACCTGGCGCCCGAACCGGCCGAGCTCGGTACGGATCGTCGACAGGTGGCGACCGGTGATCTCGTCGAGTCCGGCCCACACCGGCGAGGAGGCGACCACGTCGGCGCGCGGGGTGCCGACCGTCGTACGCAGGACCTCCCCCGCCGCCGTGATCAGCTCGGCGCCCAGCAGGTTGTCGCCGGTCTTGCCGTAGCCGAGCGCCCGGTTGCCGCACGCGTTGTTGCCGATCATGCCGCCGATGGTGCAGCGGGTGTGCGACGACGGGTCCGGGCCGTAGCGCAGGCCCGCCGCGAGCGCCTGCTTCTGCAGCGTGGCGTGCACCGTCCCGGGCTGCACCACCGCACTGGCCGACGCACGGTCCAGCGAGATCACCTGGTTCATGTGCCGGCTGAAGTCGAGCACGATGCCGCGCCCGACCGCGTTGCCCGCGATCGACGTACCGCCTCCGCGCGAGGTCAGGGGCACGCCGTGCTGGCGCGCCACCGCGACCGCGGCGAGCACCTCGTCACGGTCGTACGGGCGCACGACCACCTGCGGGACCAGGCGGTAGAGCGAGGCGTCGGAGGAGTACGCCGCGCGCGTGGTGGAGTCCGCGAGGACGTCACGCAGCCCAGCGGCGCGCAGGTCGGCGACCAGGTCCGAAGTCATTCACGCATCATCGCCGTTCGCCGTCGGGCGCCGTCGGACGGGTCCGATCTGCGAACGCCGCCCTCAGTCCTGCGGAGGCTCGGTGCTCTTGGACGGAGGCTTGGTGCTCGAACCCGCCGGAGCCTTGCCGCAGACGATGTCGTCAGCCGCCTTGTAGGTCGTCGTGATCTTCTCGTTCTTGACGACCTCAGAGCCCTTCTTGACCGTCCGGAACACATCGACGGTGAAGCCGGGGTTGGGCGACACCTCGATGCACTCGGGGTGCTCGTCGTAGACCTTCTTGGGCTGGGTCTTGTTGCGGGGCTTGCCCGTGGTCGTCGTGACCGTGAACGCCTTCTTGCCGTAGAAGCGCATCACGACCTCGTTGCCCTCGGTGCCGGCCTGGATCAGGATCGGCGCCCCGGTGTCGTTGGTCCACTTGTTGTCCAGGCTCGGGATCCACAGGGTGGCCTCGCGGCCCATCGGGTAGCGCTTGATCCAGAACGAGTGGGGCTTGTGCTCGTCCAGCTGCACCCCCGCGAAGAACGCGGTGTTGTAGACCGTCGTCGAGACCTGCGAGACGCCGCCACCCATCGCCGGACGCTCGCGCCCGCCCTGGATGGTCGGGGCGTCGACGTAGCCCTGCTCCGCGGTCATCTCGCCGCCCAGGGCGTTGACCAGGCTGAACTGCTCGCCCGGCGCCACGACCTGGCCGTTGAGGATGCTCAGCGCCACCTTGATGTTCTTGGTACGCGCCGCGTTGGACTCACCACCGGGGAACCGCGAGCGGAACTCGGAGATCGCCGTCGTGGTGTTGACCGACTTGACCTGCTCGGTGGTGATCTTGGCCTTGACCGGCGAGGTGGGCACGGTCGCCGTACGGCTCTCGGAGGTCAGCGCGGCGAGCACGGCCGGACCGACCTTGGCGCGGTCGATCTGCGAGCCGTCCTGGGCCGGCGTGATCTTGGGCTGGCCTCCCGTGAGCTCGATCCTGGCGTTGCGAGCCGGCTTGTCGAACTTCGGCTCGGACTCGGCGATCTTGTCGACGAGCTTCTCGGTGTCGAGCACCGGCGTCAGCCGGCCGCGGTCGTTCTTGACGGACAGGTACGCCGACATCTGCTTCGGCGACAGGCTCGCCTCAGCGCTGCCGTCGGTGACGGTGATGTCGCCCGACATCGCCTTGTAGGCGAATGTGCTCACGAACCGGTCGATCTCGGCGTTCTTGAGGCGACCCTCACGCTCACCGATCGGTGCGGAGTACTGGCGCTTGCCGGGCCAGCCCTTGCTGATCTGAGCCGCGACCGCATCGGAGTCGATGCCCTGACCCGGCTTGGACCGGACGACCTCGACCTCACCGTCCTCGAACTTGACCGAGCCGTCGACCGGGGCACTCGTCAGCAGCGGTGCGGCGGCCTTGTCGACCGCCTCGGCGACCTTGGCGGAGTCGGTCTTGACCACACCTGCGCGGTCCTCGCCACCGGTGAAGTAGCCGAACACCCGACCGGGGCCGAAGCCGCGTCCGCCGAGTCCGTCGAGTGACTTCGGCACGTCGAGCGCGAGACCGGCCGAGGCCGGCTGCAGCTGGACACGGTCCTCGCCCACGGTCACGCTGACCGGCTGCGCGGCCAGGCGGGTGGCCTCGGCGTTGAGCTTGGCGGTGGCGTCGGCCTTGCTGAGGCCACCGACCTCGACACCGGCGACCGTCGTACCGGAGGAGATCCGGTCGCCCTCCCACAGGGCGAGCGCGACGTAGGCGCCGATCAGCACGAACGCGAGCACGCCCACACGCAGCCAGATGTTGCGCAGCAGGTCGTCGCGCGCGGGCTTGGGCGACGGCGCGGTGGCCGGCCGGGCGGTGGTGCCCTCGGCCTGGTCGTCGGCCAGGTCGTCCAGGTCGTACGCCGGTGCGGCCGCACCGGCAGCCACCGGCCGGTGCCCGATCGGGTGGGCCTGCGTCGCATCCGGGTCCGGACCCGCAGCGGGCTGCTCCGGCCGCGCCACGCGCTCGGGCTCAGGCGCGGGTGTCGGCTCGGGACGTGCGGGCGGTGTGGCGCTGACCTGCTCGGTGCGCGGCGGCTTGGCCGGTGCGGGCAGCGGAGCCGCGCCGACGACCGTGGCGTCGTCGTCCGCGGGCTCCTCGACGACCTCGTCGTCAGGTGCCGACGTGGGCTGCTCAGGCGCGCCGTCCTTGCGGATGTCGACCGGCTGCGTACGGGCCTCGGAGGCGTCCTCGGGCTCGGGCGTCGGGGTGCGCTCGGCGACCACGGTCTCGTCCTCGACGGGCTCCGCGTCAGCCTTGGGCTCGGCGACCACTGTCTCGTCCTCAGCAGACTCGGCGTCGCTGCTGTCTTCGACGGACTCGGCATCGCTGCTGTCGTCGGCGGACTCCGCCTCGACGGCCGGCTCAGCGACGACCGTCTCATCGGTGTCGGCGGCGTCGGTGTCGGCGGCGTCGGTGTCGGCGGCGTCGGTGTCGGCGGCGTCGGTGTCGGCGGCGTCGGTGTCGGCGGCGTCGGTGTCGGCGGCGTCGGTGTCGGCGGCGTCGGTGTCGGCAGCGTCGGTGTCGGCAGCGTCGGTGTCGGCAGCGTCGGTGTCGGCAGCGTCGGTGTCGGCAGCGTCGGTGTCGGCAGCGTCGGTGTCGGCGGCGTCCTCCACGGACTCGCGAACGGACTCGTCGGCGTCCTGCGGCTCGACCTCGGAAGCGCCGGACTCATCGGTCGAGGCGGTGTCCTGCGGAGTGCCCTGCTCGTCTGCGGCCTGCTCGGCCGCGGACTCCTCCACCTCAGGCTGCTCGGCCTTCGGTGTCCCCTCGTCCTTCGTACTCACTCCAGTGCTCCAAATCGTCCTCGGTAGTAGACCAGGGCGTCCCCCGGGTGCTCGCTGGTCTGCACCGAGAGTACGTGGCCCACCACCAACGTGTGATCGCCTGCGGCGTGTGTCTGCACCGTCCGAAGCTCCATCTGCGCCAGTGCCTCCGACAGCAGTGGTACGCCGGTCGCCTCGCCCCTGTGGTGCGGCACCCGGTCGAGCTGCCCGTGCAGCGGACGACCGCGTGTCGCCAGCCATTGTGCCGTGCCGCGGGCGGTCGCCGGAAGGATGCTCACGCCCCACACGCCGGAGTCCATCACCGCGTCGTAGAAACGCGCCTCGTTCTCGACGCTGACGAGCATGAGGAGCGGGTCGAGGGAGACCGAGCAGACGGCGTTGGCGGTCATCGCGTGGTCGATCTCGCCGGACCGCGTACTGACGACCGTGACACCCGTCGCGAACCTGCTCACGGCACGCCGGTAGGCGCCCTCGTCGACGTCGGTCACCTGCTCGCTCGTCATCGTCCCTCCAGTCCTCGTCGTGGCCGGCCCGAGCCTGCCACCGTACGACCGTCACGCGGATCGAGCTCGACGAACCCCTCGCGACCGGACAACCGGGCGAGCACGTCGTTGGACAGCGCGTAGAACTCCTCGTCGAGCACCCGCACCTGGGTGGCGTGGTGCTGCAGCGCGGCAGCCTGCCGCCGCCGTGCCGCGAGGTCGACGACCTCGTGGGTCACCACCTCGTCGGGAGCCACGGACAGCTCGGGGGCGTACGGCTCAGGTGCCAGGGTGACACCCCAGCCGTGACGCACGTCAGGGGCGACGCCGGCCGTCGCGGCGCGGTCGTCAGCCGCCCACGAGCGTGGCGTCAGAGCGGCGAAAAGCCTTGGCGGAGAAGGCATCTCACGCACAGCAACCACCGTCGCACGATGCGTCTGGATGTGATCGGGGTGGCCGTACCCGCCGCGCTCGTCATAGGTCACCACGACGTCGGCGGCACAGCGCTCGACGTGAGCACGCACCACGGCAGCCGCCTCGTCGACGGGCACCGACACGAACGCGCGGGGGTGGCGCGCCGACAGCGTACCGACCATGCCGGAGTCGCGGTAGCCCTCGTGCAGCGTCCACGACGCGACGCCCATGACGTCCATGGCCGCGGCGAGCTCATCGCGCCGTACGCCGGCCAGGTCGCTCCCCTGCTCGGGGTCGCGCTCCTGGCCGGCGGGCAGCTCGAGGTGCTTCAGCTCGGCCGGGATGACCTCGCCCTCCTCACCGGCGGTCATGGTGAGGACGTGCACCTCGTCACCGGCAGCGACGTGGTGCGCGATCGAGACGCCGGTCCACAGGGACTCGTCGTCAGGATGGGCGTGGACGAAGAGCAGACGCACGGTCGGGCAGGAACTTCAGCGACGGGCGCGGGCAGCAGCGCGGGCGCGCTCACCGGCGTCGAGGATGACCTTGCGGATGCGGATGGCGTCCGGGGTCACCTCGACGCACTCGTCCTCGCGGCAGAACTCCAGGGACTGCTCGAGCGAGAGCTTGCGCGGCGGCACGACCTTCTCGAAGTTGTCGGCCGACGACGCACGCACGTTGGTCAGCTTCTTCTCCTTGGTGATGTTGACGTCCATGTCGTCGGCGCGGGAGTTCTCGCCGACGATCATGCCCTCGTACACCTCGGTGCTCGGCTCGACGAACAGCGAGCCGCGCTCCTGAAGGTTGACCATCGCGTAGGAGGTCACCGGGCCGGAGCGGTCCGCGACGAGCGAGCCGGAGACGCGCGTGGTGATGGTGCCGACCCACGGCTCGTAGCCCTCGAAGATGTGGTGGGCGATGCCCGCGCCACGGGTCTCGGTGAGGAACTCGGTGCGGAAGCCGATCAGGCCGCGCGACGGCACGAGGAACTCCATACGGATCCAGCCGGTGCCGTGGTTGGTCATCTGCTCCATGCGGCCCTTGCGCGCCGCGAGCACCTGCGTGATCGCGCCGAGGTACTCCTCGGGGGTGTCGATCGTCAGGCGCTCGACCGGCTCGTGGGTCTTGCCGTCGACCTCCTTGGTGACGACCTGCGGCTTGCCGACGGTCAGCTCGAAGCCCTCGCGCCGCATCTGCTCGACCAGGATCGCCAGCGCGAGCTCACCACGGCCCTGGACCTCCCAGGCGTCGGGACGCTCGGTCGGCAGGACGCGCAGCGACACGTTGCCGATGAGCTCCTTGTCGAGGCGGTCCTTGACCATGCGCGCGGTGACCTTGGTGCCCTTGGTCGGCCCACGGCCCACCAGCGGGGACGTGTTGGTGCCCAGCGTCAGCGAGATCGCCGGCTCGTCGACGGTGATGACCGGCAGCGGGATCGGGTTGTCGGCGTCGGCGATCGTGTCGCCGATCATGATCTCCGGGATGCCGGCGATGGCGATGATGTCGCCGGGGCGGGCCGCGCCGGTGTCGAGCGGCTTGCGCACCAGACCCTCGGTGATCAGCAGCTCGGTGATCTTGACCTTCTCGGTCGAGCCGTCGTGGCGGCACCAGGTGACCTGCTGGCCCTTGCGCAGCTCACCGTTGAACACGCGCAGCAGTGCCAGGCGGCCGAGGAAGTTGCTCGAGTCGAGGTTGGTGACGTGTGCCTGGAGCGGGGCGTCGTCGTCGTACGACGGGGCCGGGATCGTCTCCATGATGGTCTTGAAGAGCGGCTCGAGGTCCTCGTTGTCGGGGAGGGTGCCGTCCTGCGGGCGGTTGAGGCTCGCGGCACCGGCCTTGCCGGAGGCGTAGACGATCGGGAACTCGATCTGGTCCTCGTCGGCGTCGAGGTCCATGAACAGCTCGTAGGCCTCGTCGACGACCTCGGCGATGCGGCTGTCGGGTCGGTCGACCTTGTTGATGCACAGGATGACCGGCATCTTGGCGGCGAGCGCCTTGCGCAGCACGAACCGGGTCTGGGGCAGCGGGCCCTCGGACGCGTCGACGAGCAGGACGACACCGTCGACCATCGACAGGCCGCGCTCGACCTCGCCACCGAAGTCGGCGTGACCGGGAGTGTCGATGATGTTGATCGTGACGCCGTCGGGGGCGTCGTGCGCAGCAGCAGAGGGACCGTTGTAGTGGATCGCCGTGTTCTTGGCGAGGATCGTGATGCCCTTCTCGCGCTCCAGGTCACCGCTGTCCATGGCCCGCTCGTCGACGTGGTCGTGCTCGCCGAAGGCACCTCCCTGCCAGAGCATCTTGTCGACAAGAGTGGTCTTGCCGTGATCGACGTGGGCGACGATGGCGACATTGCGGATGTCGCTGCGAGACATGCTGGGCATGATCCCTAGTGTCTCAGGATTTTCGAGCCCCGCTGACCACCCGCCCGGCGGGCGGACGGTGCCGCGCTTACCCTGACCCCATGCCGCAGTCCGCGTCCCGCCGACCCGCGGTGCCCGACGAGCTCTTCTACAACGTGTTCCTCATCGAGCAGCAGGTCGGAGCGGTGCTCTCACAGGCTCTGCAGGGCACGGGCATCACGCCCTCGGAGTTCGCGATCTACTCAGCCCTGGCGATGCACCGCGAGCCGGTCAAGCCCAGCGACCTCGCCGACGAGCTGTCCTTGCCGCGCTCGACGCTGACGGGCTACCTCGGCACCCTCGAACGCCGCGCCCACCTGTCGCGGGTGCCCAACCCCGCCGACGGCCGGTCCTCGTACGTCGCGCTCACCCCGGCCGGCGCCGAGGCCCACCGCGGCGCCGCCCGGTCGGCGATGGCGGCCCAGGCGCGACTCGACGAACGACTGGGCTCCGACCTCACCGGCGTACGAGCCGCCCTGGTGACGCTGTACTCGCACCTGGACGCAGCCCTCGCCGACCCCTCAACCGTCTGAGGCCAGCAGCCGCTGCACCGCCTCGATGACGGGACGGTCGTCGCGCAGCCAGCCCACGTCGTACAGCTCGGTCTGCTCCAACCAGCGCAGCGCGTCGTGCTCGGCCAGGGCCCGGGGCGTCCCGTGGATGATGCGCGCGAGCCGGACGTGCATGGCGTAGGCGTCGCCCAGCGGCCACGCTCCCCTCTCGGTCCCGCCGACGAGCGGGCCGGGCACCACCTCGCCCAGCTCGACCTGCACGCCGAGCTCCTCGTCGAGCTCGCGATGCAGAGCCTGATCGAGTCCCTCACCCGGCTCGACCTTGCCGACGGGCAGCTCCCAGCCGCCGGCGAGAGAGGAGGGCTCGGTACGCCGGGCGGCGAGCAGCCGCGTCGGCCGGGTCAGGTCGTCGACGAGTGCCGCGCCCACCACGAGTCGTCTGGTCACGGGCGACAGCGTGCCAGGTCGCAGGTGTCGTGCATCTGGCGTCGAGGTGGCCAGATCTCAACTCGGACAAGGCTCGCCGTTAACGCCCCCGTCTCGGCATGTGGTCGGTAGTGTCGCGCGCACTCCACATCAAGACGGGTCCATGCGCGCACTCCGAGCGCCTGGGGCTGAAGGACTGAGAGGTATCCATGAAGGTCAACCGCAAGGCCTCGGCCATCGCTGCGGCCAGTGTCGCCGCACTGGCCCTGGCGTCGTGCGCATCCTCCGACCGCGACAGCGGCGGCGACAGCAGTGGCGACTCCGGTGGCGGCACGTTCACGTTCGGCGCGGCCGGCGCCCCGGCCAGCTTCGACCCGTTCTACGGCACCGACGGCGAGACGTTCCGCCCGGCACGCCAGATCTTCGAGACGCTCGTCGACTTCAAGCCCGGCACCGCCGACCTCGCCCCCGGCCTGGCCACCAAGTGGACCCCGTCCAACGGCGGCAAGACCTGGACGTTCGACCTGAAGTCCGGCGTGAAGTTCACCGACGGCACGCCGTTCAACGCCGACGCCGTCTGCAAGAACTTCACCCGCATGTTCGACCAGAACGAGGCCGGCCAGACCGCGGCGTCGTACTGGGCCGACAACATGGGCGGCTTCAAGTCCAAGGGTGCGGCCGAGGCGCTCTACAAGAGCTGCGCGGCCAAGGGCGCCAACCAGGTCGTGCTCGAGATCAGCCGACCGACCTCGAAGTTCCCCGCCCTGCTCGGCCTGCCGTCGTTCTCGATGCAGAGCCCGACCGCGATGGACAAGTACAAGGCCAACCAGATCACCCCGCAGGGTGACGGCTACACCTACTCCGAGTACGCCAAGTCGCACCCGACCGGCACGGGCAAGTTCAAGCTCGACAAGTACGACGAGGCCAACAAGACCATCACGCTGGTCCGCAACGACGCCTACGCGGGTGAGAAGGCCAAGCCCGCCAAGCTCGTGTTCAAGATCATCCCGGACGAGTCCTCGCGCCGGCAGGCCCTGCAGGCCGGCACGATCGACGGCTACGACCTGCCCAACCCGGTCGACTGGCCGACGCTCAAGAAGGACTACAACCTGGCGATCCGCCCGGCCTTCAACCTGCTCTACCTGGGCTTCAACCCCAAGGCCAACCCGGCGCTGAAGGACCTCAAGGTCCGCCAGGCCCTGATGTACGCCATCAACCGCGAGGGCTTCGTCAAGGCTCAGCTGCCCGAGGGCGCCAAGGTCGCCACGCAGTGGATCCCCGACACGGTCGACGGCTACAACAGCGGCGTCACCCAGTACGGCTACGACGTCAACAAGGCCAAGCAGCTCCTCAAGGAGGCCGGCCAGCCCAACCCGACGATCAAGCTGTGGTACCCGTCCGAGGTGAGCCGTCCGTACATGCCGGACCCGCAGAAGGTCTTCCAGGCGGTCAAGGCCGACTGGGAGAAGGCCGGCGTCAAGGTCCAGCCGGTCACCAAGCCGTGGAACGGCGGCTACCTCACCAGCACCGACCAGGGTCAGGCGGACGCGTTCTTCCTGGGCTGGACCGGTGACTACAACACGGCCGACAACTTCGTCGCCAACTTCTTCGGCTCGCCCGGTGGCGCGTTCGGTGTCGACGGCTACCCGTTCGGCCAGACGCTGCTGAAGGAGATCAAGGACGCCGACGGCATCGTCGACTCCGCTCAGCGCAAGTCCGCCTACGAGACCCTCATGGGCAAGCTCATGAAGGACTACATGGTCGGCCTGCCGATCTCATCCAGCCCGCCGGCGCTGGTCTTCGCCAAGAACGTCAGTGGCGTCGTCCCCAGCCCGTTGACCGCGGAGGACTTCTCCACCGCCGTCAAGAAGTAGCGCACGCTCAGGCGGGGCGCCCTCACCCGGGCGCCCCGCCTGCTGCGCCGCCGCAGCCGTACCCGTGACCCGGAGAGGCCCTCGTGCTCAGATTCATCGTGCGCCGCATCTTGCAGATGATCGGCGTGCTGTTCGTGCTCTCGATCCTGTTGTTCGCCTGGACCCGGTCGCTGCCGGGTGGGCCCGTCGACGCCATCTGCGGTGAGCGCTGCAACGCCGACCAGCGCCAGGCCCTGCGAGCCCAGCTCGGTCTCGACAAGTCGGTGCCTGCGCAGTACTGGACGTTCCTGACCAATGCCTTCCAGGGCAAGTTCGGCACGTCCACGGGTGTGCTCCCCGGCACCGACGCGCTCGACCTGTTCCTCAAGCGACTGCCCGCCACCATCGAGCTCTCGTTCGGCGCGATCCTCATCGCCCTCGTCCTCGGTGTGCCGCTCGGGTTCCTCGCCGCCAAGCGCCGCGGCGGCTGGCTCGACAACACCTCGGTCATGACCTCGCTGATCGGCGTGGCCGTGCCGGTGTTCTTCATCGCCTACCTGCTCAAGTACTTCCTGGCGATCAAGTACCACGTGCTGCCGTTGCAGGGACGCCAGGACGACATCGACGCCACGCGCGTCACCGGGTTCTTCGTCCTCGACGGACTGCTCACCCAGGAGTGGGACGCCGCCTGGAACGCGCTGAAGCATCTCGTGCTGCCGTCGATCGCGTTGTCGACGATCCCGTTCGCCGTGATCTTCCGCATCACTCGCGCATCGGTGCTCGACGTCCTCGACGAGGACTACGTGCGGACGGCCGAGGCCAAGGGACTCACCAGCCGCACCATCCGCGACCGCCACGTCCTGCGCAACGCGATGCTCCCGGTGGTGACCACCCTGGGCCTGCAGATCGGCGCGCTGCTCGGTGGCGCCGTGCTGACCGAGCGGGTGTTCGTCTGGGGTGGCGTCGGTGAGTCGCTGGCCAACGCGTTCTCACTCAAGGACTACGCCGTGATCCAGGTCTTCATCCTGATGGCCGCGGCCGGCTACGTCATCATCAACCTGCTGGTCGACATCATGTATGCGGTCATCGACCCCCGCGTGCGGACGAGGTGACCCCCGTGAGCTCTTTGAACCCCATGACTCGCAAGAAGGAACGCATCGACGAGCTCGCCACGGCGGCCGCAGGCGAGGGCCAGGTGGCCGACGCCGGCGCCGTCGCCGGTGGCGAGGGCACCAGCCTGTGGGCGAGCGCGTGGCGGCGACTGCGGCGTAACCCGATCTTCATCGTCGGCGCCGTGCTGACGCTCCTGGTGATCCTGCTCGCCGTCTTCGCCCCGCTCATCGCCGAGCACGGCCCGACCGACCGGATCCTCGCCGACAAGGTGTCGCGCTCGTCCAACCCGGTGCCCGGGCCCGAGCCGGGTTCGCTGCTCGGCGCCGACAGCAGCGGCCTGGGCTGGGACCTGTTCTCGCGTCTGGTCTACGGCTCGCGGATGACCCTGGTGATCGGCTTCGCCGCGACGCTGGCCGGATTCTTCGGCGGCCTGGTGCTCGGCACCCTCGCCGGCGCCTTCGGCGGCTGGGTCGACTCGGTGGTGATGCGCATCGTCGACGTGATGCTCTCGATCCCCTCGATCCTGCTCGCCACCGCCGTCGCCACGTTGTTCGGCGACCCGTCCAACCTCACCCTGATCATTGCGATCGCGACCGTGCAGATCCCGATCTTCGCGCGGCTCCTGCGCGGCTCGATGCTCGCCCAGCGCAGCAGCGACCACGTGCTCGCCGCTCGGTCGCTCGGTGTCAGACGGGGCGCCATCGTCCGGCGGCACATGCTGCCCAACTCGCTGGCACCGGTGCTCGTACAGGCCACGCTCGTGCTCGCGACCGCCGTCATCGAGGCCGCGGGCCTGACGTTCCTCGGCCTCGGCGCGGCCACCAACGACGTGCCCGAGTGGGGTCAGATGCTCGGCGAGTCGCAGGCGTTCTTCGACTCCTTCCCGCACCTGGCCTTCTGGCCGGCGGGCTGCATCATCGTCACCGCCCTCGGCTTCACCCTGATGGGTGAGTCGCTGCGCGAGGCCCTCGACCCCAAGAGCAGGAGGTGAGGCAGCGATGACTGCCACCACGACCCAGAGCGGGGGCACCGCGCGTACGGCCAAGGAGCCGCTGCTGCAGGTGCGTGACCTGTCCGTCACGTTCAAGCGTTCGGGCGAGGAGCCCTTCCACGCCGTCAGCAACGTGTCCTTCGACGTCCAGCCCGGGCAGACCGTCGGCCTGGTCGGCGAGTCCGGTTGCGGCAAGTCGGTGACCTCGCTCGCGATCATGGGCCTGCTGCCCAGCCGCGGCAACACCGTGAGCGGTGAGGCGATCTTCGACGGCACCGACCTGCTGTCCCTGTCGCCCAAGCAGATGCGCGACCGGCGCGGTCGCGACGTCGCGATGATCTTCCAGGACCCGCTGTCGTCGCTGAACCCCGTCGTCCCGATCGGCCGTCAGGTCACGGAGGTGATGGAGCGCCACCGCGGGATGTCGCGCAAGGAGGCCGAGCCGCACGCCCGCGAGCTGCTCGCCAAGGTCGGCATCCCCGACCCGAGCCGGCGCCTGAAGGAGTACCCCCACCAGCTGTCCGGCGGGATGCGGCAGCGCGCGCTCATCGCGATGGCGCTGGCGTGCGAGCCGCGGCTGCTGATCGCCGACGAGCCGACCACCGCGCTCGACGTGACGATCCAGGCGCAGATCCTCGCCCTGCTCAAGGAGCTCGTCCAGGACTCCGACACCGCGCTGATCATGATCACCCACGACCTGGGCGTGGTCGCGGGTCTGTGCGACGAGGTCAACGTGCTCTACGGCGGTCGCATCGTCGAGCGCGCCGACCGCTACGACCTGTTCGCCCGGCCGCGCCATCCCTACACGCACGGCCTGCTCGCCTCGATCCCGCGCCTGGACTCCGCGCGCGGTGAGCCGCTCAACCCGGTCCCGGGCTCGGTCGCCGACAACCTGCCGTGGGACCACGCGTGCGCGTTCGCCCCGCGGTGCGCCAATGCGATCGACACCTGTACGACCGCGCAGCCCGAGCTGGAGCAGATCGAGGGCGGGCTGGAGTCGCCCCGGCTGCTGCGCTGCCACAACCCGATCGAGCAGGAGGCCTGATGTCGACCGCGGCCACCGAGGTCAACCCCGAGCCCGACGCCGAGACGCCCGACGACGTCCTCGTCGACGTCCGCGGGCTCAAGGTCCACTTCCCCATCAAGCGCGGCGTGATCTTCGATCGCACCGTCGGTCACGTCTACGCCGTCGACGGCATGGACATGCAGATCAGGCGAGGCGAGACGTACGGCCTGGTCGGCGAGTCCGGCTGCGGCAAGTCGACGTTCGGCCGCGCGCTGCTGCGCCTGGAGGAGCCCACCGACGGCACCGTCACCTTCGACGGCGTCGACGTGGCGTCGCTCAACGGCGAGGACCTGCGCCGCAAGCGCCAGGACATGCAGATGGTCTTCCAGGACCCGATGTCCAGCCTCGACCCCCGCCAGACCGTCGAGTCACTGCTGCTCGAAGGCATGAAGGCGCACGGGCTCACCAAGGACGGCAAGGCTGCCGGCGAGCGCCTGCGCGAGCTGCTCAAGGCGGTCGGCCTGCCGCCCGCTGCGCTGAGCAAGTACCCGCACGAGTTCTCCGGCGGTCAGCGCCAGCGCATCGGCATCGCCCGCGCGCTCAGCGTCAACCCCCGGCTGATCGTCGCCGACGAGCCGGTCTCCGCGCTCGACGTGTCGGTGCAGGCGCAGGTCATCAACCTGCTCGAGGACCTGCAGGAGGAGTTCGACCTGACCTACCTGGTCGTCGCGCACGACCTGGCCGTCGTCCGCCACATCAGCGACACCGTCGGCGTGATGTACCTCGGCGCGCTGGTCGAGGAGGGTGCGGCCGACGACCTGTACGCCGAGCCGCTGCACCCCTACACCCGCGCGCTGATGTCGGCCGTGCCCGTCCCCGACCCTGGCCAGGAGGACCGCCGCGAGCGGATCATCCTCGCCGGTGACCTGCCGAGCCCGGCCAACCCGCCGACCGGCTGCCGCTTCCACACCCGCTGCCCGTGGAAGCAGGACACCCTGTGCGACACCGACCGCCCGCAGCTGCGGACGGTCGAGCTCACGGGCGTCCCGGGCACCCACCGGGTGGCGTGCCACTTCGCCGAGCAGATCCACGCCGGCGAGATCCAGCCGCACGAGGTCGACCCCGAGCTCACCGCGCAGATGGGCCTCGACGGCCCGGACGGCAAAGACATCATTCCGGTCAGCGTGGTGCACAACCCGGTCGGCGGCCCCTGATCGACGCGACACTGCGCAGCTCGGCTGCGTAGTTCTGCGGTGCTGCGGCACCACCCCGGCGGGCGAGGCTTCGGGGCATGCTCTCGACACATGCCCCGCGGCCCTCGCTCGCCGACGCCGCCGCCCGCACTCCCGCCGACCGTGACCGGTTCGTCGACCTCGCGCGGGCGCTCAGCGTCCTGACGGTCGTCCTGGGTCACTGGACGATGGCGGGCCTCGAACGCTCCGACGACGGCCTGCGCCTGCGCAACGTGCTCGAGGTCGCCACCTGGGCCCACCCGCTGACCTGGCTCGCCCAGGTGATGCCGGTGTTCTTCTTCGCGGCGGGGTTCACCAACGCACTGGCGCTGCGCAGCGGGCGCACCCGCGCGCGGGCCTTCATCGCCGGTCGCGTACGCCGGGTCCTCGCCCCCACCCTGGTCTTCGTCCCGGTCTGGCTCGCACTGGCCGTGACCCTCCCCCACCTCGGCGCACCCGCGCGACTGGTCGACTCGGCGAGCACTGCTGCGTCGATGCCGCTGTGGTTCCTCGCGGTGTACGTGCTGGTCGCGCTGACCGCACCCGCGCAGTACCGACTGCACACCCGGCACCGGGTCGCCGTGCTCGCCGGCCTGGCCGCCGCGTCCGCAGCGCTCGACGTCCTGCGCATCCACGACATCGCACCCGCGGCCTCGATGCTCAGCTTTCTCACCGTCTTCGGCTTCGCCCAGGAGCTCGGGTTCTGGTACGCCGACGGCTCGCTCACGCGCGTACGTCGACGGGCCTGGGCCGGCGTCGCCGCCGCCGCGGTCACGGCACTCACCGTCGTCACCCAGGTCGGCCCCTACCCCGTGAGCATGGTCGGCCTGCCCGGCGAGGACGTGTCGAACATGATGCCGCCAAGCGTGTGCGTCGTCCTCGTCGGCGTGCTGCAGGTGAGTCTGCTGATGCTCGCCCGCCCGATGATGCTGCGCCTGCTCGACCGCGCCCCGGTGTGGCGCGCGGTGGTCGCGGTCAACGTGCTCGTCATGCCGATCTTCCTGTGGCACCTGACCGCGTACCTCCTCGCGGCGACGCTCCTGCTGGGCGGCGGTGTCCCGACTCCCGCGCTGGCCAGTGGCGGCTGGTGGCTGCTCAAGGTCGTCTGGCTGGCACTGGCCGCTGCGATCGCGATCCCGTTGGTACGCCTCATGTCTCGCGTCGAGGTGCGCCTGCGCTGGTCATCGGTCGGGTGGGCCGGTGTCATCGGTGCGGTGCTGTGCGCGGCCGGTCTCGCGATCATCGCGGCGGCGGGACTCTCGGACCCGTTCGCCCGTGGCGGCGTACCGCTCGGTGGCGTGACCGTCGCACCGGCGTGGGGTGTGGCGCTGCTCGGTGCGGGCGCGTTGCTCGTCCGCGGCCGGGCTCAGGCGACGGGCGAGCCGGCTTCTTCGACCGGACGGTCCTGAGCCGGCCGCACGTGCGGGTTACGGAACAGCAGGGCTGCCACGACGCCGACGCAGATCACGATGCCCGGGAGATAGATCGCCTCACCCATCGCACGCGCGAACCCGGCGCGCACGGCCTCGGGCAGCTGCTGCTGACCACCCTCGGCTCCCCCGCCCATGCCCGATCCAGCAGCCCCGAGGTGCGCCGCCAGGCGTGACTCCATCAGTGCGGCGATCGCCGCACTGCCGAGCACCGCACCGACCTGACGGGTCGTGTTGTAGACACCGGCGCCGGCACCCGCGCGCTGGGGCGGGAGCGTACGAGTGGCCGTGACCGACAACGGCGACCACATGAACCCGTTGGCGACGCCGAGCAGCACGATCGGCAGCAGCAGCTGCCACACCGGCGTCCCCTCGCGCAGGATCGCGCCGAGCCACACCATCGCGACCGCGAAGCACGAGAGCCCGAACCCGGCGAGCACGCGCGGGTGCATGCGGTCGACCAGGCGCCCCACGAACGGAGCGAGCACACCGGTGAGCACCGCCATCGGTGCGAGCAGCAGCGCGGACCGCGTGGGCGACATCCCGCGTACGGCCTGGGCGTAGAGCATCAACGGGAACGCCATCGCGGTGATCGCGAAGCCGACCGAGGTGATCGCCACGTTGGCGAGGCTGAAGTTGCGGTCGGCGAACAGCACCAGGGGTACGAGCGGTTCACGGACTCCCCGCGCCTGCCACCACACGAACGCCGCCAGCACGAGCAGGCCGAGCACGATCAGCAGCGGGACCGAGAGGATGCCGTCGATCTGGCCCCAGTCGTACGTCTGACCCTCCTGGATGCCGAACACCAGCAGGAACATGCCGACCGCCGAGAGCCCCACGCCGACCAGGTCGAACTGGTGGGAGTGCACCGGCAGCCTCGGCACCAGGCGCATCGCGAGGACGAAGCCGACGATGCCGACCGGCACGTTGATGAAGAAGATCCACTCCCATCCCCAGTGATCGATGAGGAAGCCACCGACGACCGGACCGACCAGGGTGGCCATGCCGGCGACCGCACCCCAGAACCCCATCGCTCGGCCTCGACGCTCGGCCGGGAAGATGCGCGTGATCACGGCCATCGTCTGCGGGGCGAGCAGCGCCCCGCCGAGGCCCTGCAGCACGCGCGCGGCGACCAGCATGCCGACGCTCGTGGTGAGCCCGCACCACGCCGAGGCGATCGTGAAGACTGCGAGACCGACCAGGTAGACGTTCTTGGGCCCGAACCGGTCACCGAGCCGGCCGGTGATGAGCAGGGGTACGGCGTACGCGAGCAGGTAGGCGCTGGTCACCCAGACCACACCGTTGATGTCGCTGTCGAGGCCCTGCATGATCGCGGGTGTCGCCACCGACACGATCGTGGAGTCGACCAGGATCATGAAGAAGCCGATGCACAGCGCGTAGAGCGCCGGCCACGGCTTGAGGTCGTCCGAGGACGTGCTGCTCGCGCCTGAGGTCACCGATACATATTGGCACCCTCAGCAGACAGCCCTCTCAGGCGATCCCGGACCACGCGAACGCGGCAGCCACGGCGAGCGCCGGCGGTACGACGGACCACCACGGCACCGGCGCATCGCCGATCACCTTGCGCCGCAACGCCACTCGTACGAGCACCCAGCAGCCCCAGCCGATGAGGAACCCGAGCACGACCAGCGCAGGGACGGTCATCGCAGGCTCGGGGCTGAGGTTGACGAACGCGATGTAGCCGACCACGAAGACGCCCATGGCGAGGAACACCCGGCGCGGTGATAACAGCTCGTCACCGATCGCCACGTGCGCAGGCTGCCGCCCGTCGCCGAGCACCCGCTCGAACAGTGCGTCGCGCACGACCAGGCACAGGTGCCCGGCGAGGAGCAGCAGCAGGGCGACGAAGACGGTCAGGGACACGGCACGCATGGCGTGCAGTATGACGGAGGCCTACTTCACCGATCCCGCGGTGAGGCCGCCCACCAGGTGCTTCTCGATCAGCGCGAAGAGGACCACGACCGGGATGATCGCGATGATCGACGCGGCGAAGAGCTGGTCCCAGTGCTGCTCGTACCCCGTCACGTACGACGTCAGGCCGACCGGGAGCGGCTTCTTGTCCTCGTCGATCATCAGCGTGAGCGCGACGACGTACTCGTTCCAGGCCGCGATGAACGTGAAGATCACCGCGGTGACCAGGCCGGGCACCGTGAGAGGCAGCATCACCCGGATCAGCGTCGTGAACCGGTTGCAGCCGTCGAGGTGGGCAGCCTCCTCGACCTCCTGCGGGATCGAGGAGAAGAACCCGTGCAGGATCCACACCGCGAAGGCCAGGTTGAAGGCCGCGTTGGTGAGGATGAGCGCGCCGTAGGTGTTGACCATGTTGAGGTTGAACCACTCGCGGTAGATGCCGACGACCAGTGCGGTCGGCGAGAACATCTGGGTCACCAGCACCAGCAGCAGGAACGCCGTACGCCCGCGAAAACGGAAGCGGGCGGTGAAGTACGCCGCCGGGATCGCCACGACGATGACGAGCGCGGTCGAGGCACCGGCGACGATGAGCGAGGTCTTGAGCCAGCCGATGAAACGCTCGTCGCCGAGCACCTGCGAGAAGGTGTCCCACTGCCAGCGCCGCGGCAGCAACGAGCCCGGTGCCTGGACGATGTCGTCGCTCGGCCGGAACGCATTGAGCAGCATCACCAGGTAGGGCGCGAGGAACGCCAGCGCGACGAGCAGCCCGACGAACGGCAGCAGCACCGTGCGCGCGCTGCGCCAGCCGCGCGAGCTCGTACCGACCGGGCGGACGTCACGCACCTCGTCGAGCGCGGTCATCGCGTCTCCTCCTTCCAGCTGGTCACCTTCAGGTAGATCGCGACGACGACGAGGATCAGCAGCACGTTGAAGATGCCGGCGGCCGCTGACATGCCGACGTCCTTCTCGGCGCTCTTGAACGCCAGCTTGTACATGAACGTGATCGTCGTGTCGTGGGAGAACCCGGGGTTGCGGTCGTTGAGCGTCCAGATGATCGGGAACGAGTTGAAGACGTAGATGATGTTGAGGACCGAGGCGACCATCAGCGCCGGTCGCAGCAGCGGCAGGGTGATGCGGCGGTAGATCTGCCACGGGCTCGCCCCGTCGATACGGGCGGCCTCGTAGACGTCGCCCGGGATCGCCGCGAGCCCGGCGATGAACACGTACGCGGTGAACGGCACCGACACGAAGACGCCGACGACGATCATCGCGGGCAGGATCCAGGTGTCGCTCCCGAGGTAGTCGACCGGTGACATCCCGAGGTGGTCGCGCACCGTGTTGAGCGTGCCGTAGTAGAAGTCGTAGATCAGCACGAACGTCTTGGCCGTGATGACCAGCGACGCCGCCCAGGGCACGATCAGCGCCCACCGCACCAGCCGGCGCCCGAAGAACTCCTTGGTCAGGAACTGCGCCACGGCCAGGCTGATCAGCACGGTCAGCGCCACCACCGCGACGACCCAGATGACGGTATTGGTGAGCACCGTGCCGAGGTCGGGGTGGTCGAGCACGTGGCGGTAGTTGTCCGCGCCCGCGCCGCCGAGGCGCAGGCCGGTGACCGAGAACCGGCTCAGCGACGCCTGCACCAGCGCGATCGCGGGATAGACGACCACGCCCGCGATGAGCAGCAGCGCGGGCCCGAGCCACAGGAGGGCCGATCCGAAGGAGGCGCGCTGCCCGACCGTACGACGACGCCGTCGCGCCGGGCGGGCTGGCGCCGGGGCCGCGGCGTCCGAGGACGTCACGGCCCCGGAGGGCGTCGCCATCAGCTCGAGCTCTCCGCAGTCTTCTGCAGGGAGTCGAGGGTCTTCTTCGGGTCACCGCTCGGCCCGACGCCCGAGCCGAGGTTCTGCTGCACGGCGAGCTTGACCTTGTCCCAGGCCGGGTCGTCGGTCGGCGTGAGCTGGATGTTGGGCAGCGTGTCGAGGTAGACCTTGAGCTTGGCGTCGTTCTTGAAGTAGTCCAGGCCGGTCTTGGTCACCGGGAGGAAGCCCTCGGCCTTGATGAACTGGTTGACCTGGTCCTTGGAGTAGTAGAGGTCGTAGAAGTCCTTGACGGCCTGCTGGTTGCCGGGCTTCTTGAACGCCATCAGGTAGTCGGTCACACCGAACGTCTTGGGCGTGCCACCGTCGGCGGTCGGCATCGGTGCGACGCCGTAGTCGACCTTCTTCTCCTTGTCGAGGTCCGCGGCCAGCGGCGAGAACCCGACCACCATGCCGACGTTGCCCGACTTGAACAGGTCGAACGCCTGCTGCCGGTTGGTCTTGCCGGGGTTGTTCTGGGTGACCTTGTCGTCGACGGCGAGCTTCTTCATGAACTCCAGCGTCTTGACGTTCTTGTCGGAGTTGATGGCCCAGGTGTCGCCGTTCTTCCAGGTGCCGCCGTTGTTGAACGTCCAGATCGAGAACTCGCCCTGCGACTCCTCGGGGCCGAGCGGCAGCGCATAGCCGATGGCGCCCTTGCCGAGAGCCTTGATCTTCTTGGCGTCCGCCTCGAACTCGGCCCACGTCTTGGGCGGCGAGGCGATGCCGGCCTTCGTGAAGAGGGCCTTGTTGTAGAAGAACGCGCGCGCCGACGACAGGTCGGGCATGCCGTACATCTTGTCCTTGTAGGTGCCGCTCTTGACGAACGCCGGGAGCAGGTCGGCCTTCGCGGTGGGCGAGAGCACGTCGTCGGCGCTGTAGAGCAGGTCGTCCTTGGCATACGACGCGTACGCGTTGAGGTTGAGGATGTCCGGTGCGTTGTTGTTCTGGATCATCGTGCTCGACGTCTGGTCGATGGTGTCCCAGCTGACGATCTGGACCTCGAGCTTGTTGCCGGTCTTGGCCTCGTACTTCGTCTTGAACTGGTTCCAGAACTTCGCGGTGTTGTCCTTGGAGTACTCGGCCGCGACGAGCTTGATGGTCTTGCCACCCGAGCCGGAGCCGCCCGAGCCGGACGCGCCACCACCGGTCGCCCCCGAGTCGCCCGCGCCCGTGCCGCCCCCGCATGCGGCCAGCGCCAGAGCCGCGACGAGCCCACCGGCCACCACTGTTGTCTTCGTGTGCATCGGTCCTCCGACCTCCCTGTCCCGACGCGACCGCCGAAACGTTCTTACCCGTTCGTCGACCGTAGCGACAATCGTCACCACAGGGGCGGATGTTGCTGGTACGCGCGAGCGGGCCCTCGACGCCGTCCCGTTCGTCGTCGGTCAGACCACGGACGTCAGCGGGTGCTGCCGCTCCAGCCACGCGTCGTACGACTCGACGTGCCTGGCCTCGGCGTCGAGCCGGTCACGGATCGCGCGGGCGAGCCGGGCGCCCTGGCGCGCGAGCGGACTGCGAGCCCCGGTGAGCAGCAGGTGGCGCACCCGCACGGGACAGTCCGCGATCGGCCTGGTCACGAGCCGGTCGAAGCGCGCGGTCGGGTAGCACAGCCCCAGGCGGCTGCCGTCACGGATGAACGCCAGGGCCGCCGCACCTCGCAGCGTGTGCTCGACGTGCGGTCGGATGCCGGCGCGTGCGCAGGCCTCGGTGAAGACGTCGATCTCACGGTCCATGTCACTGGGCTCGACGACCCACCGCTGGTCAGCGAGATCGGCCACGCGCAGCTCGTCGTGCGCTGCCAGCGGGTGATGACGCGCCATCACCACGAAGACCGGCTCGACCGTGATGGTGTGCCGCTCGACGCCGGCGGGCAGGTCGACCTCCCACCCGACGAACTCGCTCACCGCGGCTGCGTGCAGCAGACCTGCACCGAGCATGTCGACGAGCGTCTGCATCCGCGTCTCGCTCTCGAGCACGACGCGGGTGGAGGGCATCGTCACGTCCAGGCACTCGGCCATCGCGATCAGCGGCGAGCCGGTACGCGCCCCGATCGTCACGACGCTCGGCGGCCCGCTGCTCTGGTCGGCGTCGGCGCACAACGTCTCGACCGCCGTCAGCACGCTCTGGGCGCGAGCGAGGACCATCTCGCCGACCGGCGTCGGGGTCATGCCGTCGGGCGATCGTTCGAACAGTCGGCTGCCGAGGGAGTCCTCGATCCGGCGCAGCTGTCGCGTCGCCGCCGGCTGCGTGGTGCTCAGCGCAGCCGCCGCACGGGACACGCTGCCCAGCTCGCCGACCGCTTGTACCAGCTTCAGGTGTCGCAGCTCGATCTCCATCGCTCTTGACCGTAGGCATGGCTGCCCGGCAGCGGGTCTTGAACTCCTTTGCCGCACACCAAGACTCCGCAAGGAAGGCATGGCCCTCTGGCATACCGGCGCGTCCACGACCCGGACACAGTGAGAGTTGCCACTGCCCCGGCCGCCTCCAGCGGCCGGACACCTCGGGGGACCAGCAGTACCGGGGTGGACAGGGCAGACACCCAGAGAGGAAACCTCATATGAGGAAGAAGCACATCGCGCTCACCGGTTCGGCGCTCATCGCGCTCGGCTCGCTCGCCTCGGCCCCGGCCCACGCGGCAGCCACCGACGACACGGCGCCGACCGACCAGGCCGCCGTGTCGTCGTACCTGAAGAACGACACCGCCGCGATCCAGGGCGCAGCCGGCGACTCCTACCAGCTGGTGCGCACCACGACGTCCAAGGACGGTGCGCAGCACGCGCGCTACCACCGCACGTTCCAGGGCCTGCCGGTCATCGGCGGCGACTTCGTCGTGCACTCCAAGTCGGGCAAGGTCCTCGGCCAGAGCGTCGCGCAGCAGGCGCCCATCGCGGTCAGCACCACGGCCACGGTCGCCGGCGCGACGGCGCGTACGACGGCCGCGGGCTCCTCGCGGTCGTACGACGTCAACGGTGCGACCACGCCGATGCTCGTCGTCGACGCCCAGGGCGCCAAGCCGGCCCTCGCGTGGATGACGGTCGTGACCGGCGTCCAGGCCGACGGCATCACGCCGAGCCACAAGGCGGTGCTCGTCGACGCCCACAGCGGCAAGACGATCCGTTCGACCGAGATGGTCACGTCGCTCATGTCGGCGACCACGTCCAAGGCCGCCATGGCGCGCAAGGGCATCCACACGTCGGCCACCCTCACGACCACGGCGCCGAGCACCCTGCGCACCGTCAGCTGGGCCTCGGTCGGCACGCCCGGCGCGGCGAAGTCGGCTGCGAAGCCCACGAAGGGTGTCGCTGCCGAGGGCACCGGCAAGTCGATCTTCCTCGGCGACGTGACGCTGTCGACGACCGAGTCCGACGGCACCTTCTCGATGACCGACCTCAACCACGGCGGCAACACCGCCTGCGACATGAACAACTCCGAGTCGGGCAGCTGTGAGGTCTTCACCGACGAGGACAACGCCTGGGGCGACGGCACCAACAACGACCGCGCCAGCGCCGCGGTCGACGTCTACGCGGGTGCGGCCTCCACGTGGGACTACTACAAGGACGCCTTCGGCCGTAACGGCATCTTCGACGACGGCAAGGGTGTGCCCTCGCGCGTCCACTACGGCAGTGGCTACGTCAACGCGTTCTGGGACGGCAGCCAGATGACGTACGGCGACGGCCAGGGCGACAACGCCCCGCTGGTCGCGATCGACGTCGCGGGCCACGAGATGTCGCACGGCGTCTCGGAGGCGCTCGCCGACCTCGGCTACTCCGGTGACGTGGGCGGCATCAACGAGGCCAACAGCGACGTCTTCGGCACGATGGTGGAGTTCAAGGAGAACAGCGCCGTCGACAAGCCGGACTTCCTGATCGGCGAGGAGATCGACATCAACGGCGATGGCACGCCGCTGCGCTACATGGACGAGCCGTCCAAGGACGGCGCGTCGCAGGACTGCTGGACCTCCGCCGGCCAGAACGAGGACCCGCACTACACCTCCGGTGTCGGCAACCACGCGTTCTTCCTGCTGGCCAACGGCAGTGGTGAGTCGGAGTTCGGCAACAGCCCGACCTGCGACAACAGCACCGTCACCGGCATCGGCCGGGACAAGGCGGCAGCGATCTGGTACAACGCGATCAAGGACTACGGCACGAGCAACATGTCGTACGCCGACCTGCGCGCCGGCATGATCAAGGCCTCCGACACGCTCTACGGCGCCGACAGCACCGAGAGCAAGACGGTCGCCGCGGCCTGGACCGCGGTCAGCGTCTCCTGACGCCAGACCACCCGCTGACGGCCCCCGGTGAGCTCGCTCGCCGGGGGCCGTTCGGCGCTCGGCGACGACCGAGGCGGATCACATCGCCGCGCCACCCGCGAGCGTTACGCCCGTGACCTGCGCCACATTTCACCGCGGCCGCCCGCCAGGCGGGACGGCCGACCGAAACAATTTCGAAATATTTTGAGCAGAGCGCGCCGATCGCAAGAATCGCCCGAGATACCGGACGAAACAGGCACTTCGTCCCGTACGCCCCGCTCGGCGTGTCGTCCCATGAATCGGCGCCGCCAGGTTGATAACTGCTGCAGAGTCGTTACGTTCATGGAGCGTGAGCAGCGCCATCCTGACGCCCATCGCCCCTTCGACCCCGAGCACGACGACCGCCTTCCGGCCGCCGACTGTGGCCGACGGCGGTGAGCTGTGGAGGATCGCCACGGACTCCAAGACGCTCGACGTCAACACGTCCTACGCCTACCTCCTGTGGGCTCGTGACTACGCCCGTACGTCGATCCTCGCCGAGGTCGACGGCTCGCCCGCTGGTTTCGTGACCGGCTACGTGCGCCCCGACGCACCGCACACGCTGATGATCTGGCAGGTCGCCGTCGACGACGCCTACCGCGGTCAGCGCATCGCCCTGCGCATGCTGCAGGCCCTCACCGACCAGGTCGGCGACGTCACCACGATGGAGACCACCATCACCGACGACAACGCCGCCTCGATCGGCCTGTTCACCCGCTTCGCGCAGGAGCGCGGTGCGTCGATCAGCCGGCACGACCTGTTCGAGTCCGCGCACTTCCCGGACGACCACGACGCCGAGCGCCTCTACCGCATCGGCCCGCTGCGCTGATCGTCCCTCGGCGAGCGCCGCTCCCGGCGTACGCCGCCCCGAACCTTGCACTGCCCGCTTCTCCGGAAGGAATGACCCATGACCACCCCTGACACCACGATCTTCGAGACACGCGAGTCGCAGGTCCGCAGCTACTGCCGCGAGTGGCCGGCCGTGTTCGACACCGCGCAGGGCGTCCACCAGTTCACCGAGGACGGCAAGCGCTACGTCGACTTCTTCTCGGGCGCCGGTGCGCTCAACTACGGGCACAACAACCCCGAGCTGAAGAAGTACCTGGTCGAGTACCTCGGCGGCGACCACGTCGTGCACTCGCTCGACACCTACACCGTGGCCAAGCGGGAGTTCCTGCAGACCTTCCAGGACCTGATCCTCACGCCGCGCAACCTCGACTACAAGGTGCAGTTCCCCGGCCCGACCGGCACCAACGCCGTCGAGACGGCGCTGAAGATCGCGCGCAAGTGCACCGGCCGCTCCGACGTCGTGAGCTTCACCAACGCCTTCCACGGCATGACGCTCGGCTCGCTCGCCGTCACCGGCAACTCGATGAAGCGCGCCGGCGCCGGCACGCCGCTCTACCACTCCAACACCGCACCGTACGACGACTACTTCGACGGCGAGACCGCCGACTTCATGTGGCTCGACCGCACCTGGAGCGACAGCGGCTCCGGCCTGGACATCCCGGCCGCCGTGATCGTCGAGACGGTCCAGGGTGAGGGCGGCCTCAAGGCCGCACGCACCGTGTGGCTGCGCGAGCTGCAGGCCCTGTGCCGCCGCCACGGCGTGCTGCTGATCGTCGACGACGTGCAGGCCGGCTGCGGTCGTACGGGTCGCTTCTTCTCCTTCGAGGAGGCCGGCCTCGAGCCCGACATCGTGTGCCTGTCCAAGTCGATCTCCGGCTACGGCCTCCCGATGTCGCTCACGCTGATGCGTCCCGAGCTGGACCAGTGGGAGCCCGGCGAGCACAACGGCACGTTCCGCGGCCACAACCCGGCGTTCGTCACCGCGACCGCCGCGCTGAAGACCTACTGGGCCGACGACGCGCTGGAGCAGAACATCGCCGCGCGCGCCGAGCAGCTGCGCGACGGCCTGCAGCGCATCATCGCCCGCACCGAGGGCGCCTCGCTGCGCGGCCGCGGCCTGCTCACCGGTGTCGCGTTCGCCGACACCGAGGTCGCCGGCAAGATCCAGGCTGCGGCGTTCGAGCGCGGCCTGCTCGTCGAGACCTCCGGCCCGAGCAGCGAGGTCGTCAAGGTCATGCCGGCCCTGACGATCACCGAGGCCGAGATGGCCGAGGGCCTGGAGATCCTGGTCGACGCCGCCAGCGCGGTCCTGCACCCGTCGGCCTCGACCAGCGCCCGCGCGATCCCGACGGTCACCGAGGACACCGAGCGCGAACCCGCGCTCGCCGCGTCCTGAACCGACCGTCGTACCCGCGAATCTTCTTGATCTGAAAGGACTTTCATGAAGGTCATCAACCTCAACGACCTCGACGGCACCGAGAACGACGTCGAGCACGGCAACTGGCGCAGCCGCCGGTTCGTGCTCGCCAAGGACGGCGTGGGCTTCTCGTTCCACGACACCCACCTCAAGGCGGGCACCGAGTCGGAGTTCTGGTACGCCAACCACGTCGAGTGCGTCTACGTGTACGCCGGCAAGGGCACGCTGCTCAACCGCGACACCGGCGAGGAGTTCCCCCTCGGCCCCGGCACGATGTACCTGCTCGACAAGCACGACAAGCACACGGTCAAGGTCGAGGAGGACATCCACTGCGCGTGCGTGTTCAACCCGCCGGTCACCGGCCGTGAGGTGCACGACGAGAACGGCGTGTACCCCCTGATCCGCGAGGAGCCTGCGGCCGTCTGATCCGGTCTGGTTCCCCTCCCCCGTGAGTCCTGTTGCCCTGCAACAGGACTCACGGCTTCTGAAAGGAAACAACTCGACACCAGGAGGACGCAGTGACCACGTTGGCATCGCCGACGGACACCTACCCCACCCGGCTCGACAGTGACGGTCGGGTCATCGACCGCCACGGCCCCGTCGTGCACGGCGGACCAGCGGACGGACCGCTGGACGCCGGCACCCTGCAGCACTTCGACGACAAGGGCTACCTGCTCATCGACCAGCTCATCAGTGACGGTGAGCTGGCGTCGATGCGTCAGGAGCTCACCCGGATATCGTCCGACCCGCAGGTGCGTGCTGACGAACGCACCGTCATCGAGGCGGCGTCGCAGGAGGTGCGCAGCATCTTCGACGTCCACCTGAGCAGTGACGTGTTCGGGGCGATCGCCCGCGACCCTCGTGTGGTCGGGCGCGCGCGGCAGATCCTCGGGTCGGACGTCTACATCCACCAGAGCCGTGTCAACGCCAAGCCGGGCTTCACGGGCAAGGACTTCTTCTGGCACTCCGACTTCGAGACCTGGCACGCCGAGGACGGCATGCCCACGCCGCGCGCGGTGAGCATCTCGATCTCGTTGACGGACAACTACTCGTTCAACGGACCGCTGATGATCATGCCCGGCTCGCACCGCCGCTACGTGTCGTGCGTCGGGCCGACGCCGGACGACAACTACAAGAGCTCGCTGGTGATGCAGGGCGCGGGGACGCCGGCGCACGAGACGCTCAGCGCGTTCGCGGGCGACTACGGCATCGACGTGCTCGAGGGGCGCGCCGGCGGAGCGATCATGTTCGACTCCAACTGCATGCACGCCTCCAACGGCAACGTCACGCCGTATCCGCGCTCCAACGTGTTCATCGTCTACAACAGCGTCGAGAACACCTGCGTCGAGCCGTACGCCGCGCCGTCGCCCCGGCCCTCGTTCCTGGGGTCGCGCGACTTCACACCCGTCGGCTGAGCCACCACGGGTCGTACGCCGCTCCGCTGGTCGAGTAGGGCCGGAACGGGTCTCGATACGGCTCGCCCTGTGGGGCTCGCCTGCTCGACCAGCGAGGTGGCGGTGTTCCTCGACCACCGGGACTGTCCAGCAGTGGAGTCCGAGAGGACTGTGCGCGTCGAGGACGGCCGGCCCTCACCGCCGGTCGAGTAGGGCCGCGCGCTCGCACCCACCGCTGGTCGAGTAGTCCGAGGCGCTAGCCGAGGACGCGATCGAGACCAGGTGACCGCGCGCACCTGGTCTCGATACGGCTCAGCGGAGCAGCGACCGGCCAGGACTGGGACGGGGAGGACCGGCTGGTCGCGCAGTCGCGCCAGCTGGCCCAGCCCCGTCAGAACTGAGTCCTGGTGATCTGACCGAGTTCGAACTGCGTCAGACCACCAGGACTCAGTTCTGACGCAGGGCTGGCGCTTACTCGACCGGCGGAGCAGCGGCTCGTCTGCTCGACCGGCGGGAGGGATTCGACCAGCCGGAGCGGTCGGCGTACGGTCAGGGGTGCAGCGTGCGGGGGCGGTGGACCGCGTCCGGGCCGTGGGCGTCCAGGCGCGGGTCGAGCAGGTCGGCGACACCGTCGGGCACGTGGGCCGGGTCGGTGCCGGCCTCGGCGATGCGGTTGTCCTCGTCGACGAACACGATGCGCGGCTGCAGGGTGCGTGCCTCGGCGTCGTCGACCACGGCGTAGCTGATGATGATGACCAGGTCGCCGGGGCTGATGAGCCGGGCGGCCGCACCGTTGATGCCGATGACGCCGGAGTCGACCGGGCCCTCGATGACGTAGGTCGTGAGGCGGTTGCCGTTGTCGATGTCGACGATGTCGATCTGCTCACCGGGCAGCAGATCAGCGGCGTCCATCAGGTCCTTGCTGACGGTCAACGAGCCGACGTAGTGCAGGTCGGCCTGCGTCACGGTGGCGCGGTGGATCTTCGACTTGAGCATCGTGCGCTGCATCGGGGGACCTCCGGAAGTCGCGGTGACAGCCGCTCAACGGTACGCGAGAGGCACCGCTCACGAGAAATGCCCGGATGGCACGATGGATGCGGTGTGATCCAGACCTCAGCGGACGGAGTGTGCACATGCAACACCGGCTCAGCCCCGACGACGCAGCCTTCCAGCAGAAGATGCGCGAGTTCTTCACGAGCAAGGTCCCGCAGGACCTGCGCGACCGGTGGGCCGCCGGGGGTGAGCCCGACCCCGACGACATCCGCACGGCACAGCGCATCCTCAACGCCGAGGGCCTGGCCGTACCCCACTGGCCCGTCGAGTACGGCGGCTCCGACTGGTCGATGCTGCAGCGGCACATCTACCTGCAGGAGATGCAGGCCGCCTCGGTCCCTCCCCCGCTGGCGTTCAACGCCAACATGGTCGGGCCGGTGATCGCGGCGTTCGGGTCGACGGAGCAGAAGGACCGGTTCCTGCCTCCGACCGCCAACCTCGACATCTGGTGGTGCCAGGGGTTCTCCGAGCCGGACGCGGGCTCGGACCTGGCGTCCCTGCGTACGACAGCCGTGCGCGACGGTGACGAGTGGGTCGTCAACGGGCAGAAGACCTGGACCACGCTCGGCCAGCACGCCGACTGGATCTTCGCGCTGGTCCGCACCGATCCTGACGCCCCCAAGAAGCAGATGGGCATCTCGTTCCTGCTGATCGAGATGTCGACGCCCGGCGTCGACATCCGTCCGATCCAGCTCATCGACGGCGGGCACGAGGTCAACGAGGTCTTCTTCGACAACGTGCGCGTGCCGGCCGACCAGCTCGTCGGCGAGGTCAACAAGGGCTGGGACTACGCCAAGTTCCTGCTCGGCAACGAGCGCGTCGGTGTCGCTCCGGTCGGCTCGATCAAGCGCAAGCTCGCCGAGGCCAAGGAGCACGCCGGCTCGGTGCAGACCGACACCGGCACGCTGCTGGACGATCCGCTGCTCGCCGCGCGCATCGCCGAGCTCGAGGCGCAGGTGATGGCGTTGGAGCTCACCGTGCTGCGCGTCGCCGCCAACTCGCGCGAGGGCAAACCCGATCCGGCGTCCTCGACCCTCAAGCTGCGCGGGTCGCAGCTGCAGCAGGACGTGCTCGAGCTGATCGTCGACATCGCCGGCCCGGCTGGTCTGGCCTGGGGCGACGACAGCTGGACGGGGCTCGCCGCACCGACCTACCTGAACTTCCGCAAGGCATCCATCTACGGCGGGTCCAACGAGGTGCAACGTCAGGTCATCTCGTCCGGGATCCTCGGGCTGAAAGGCTGAGCTGACATGGACTTCTCGATCGACTCCGAGCAGAAGGCGCTGCGCGACGCGGTGCGTGAGCTGGCGGCCCGACGCGCGCCCCAGCACGGCGAGGGCGACGTCCCCGTCGGCCCTGCCCCGCACGACCCCGACACCTGGTCGGCCCTGGCCGAGGTCGGCGCGCTCGGCCTGCCGTTCGCCGAGGACGCCGGCGGCCTCGGCGCGTCCGCTGTCGAGGTGTCTCTCGTCGCGACCGAGCTCGGCCACGCAGGCGTGCAGACGGCGTACGCCGACGCCCTGGTCGCGGGTTCCGTTCTCGCTGCAGCGAGCTCGGACCTGCTGAGCTCCCTCGTCGACGGCTCGGCGCTGGTGGTGCCGGCGCTCGCCGAGCCCGGCCGCGGGTGGTCACTGGCCTCGTCGTCGGTGCACGCATCCGGATCCGGTGACTCCTGGACGCTCACCGGCAGCAAGGGGCCGGTGCCGTACGCCGACGCGGCCACCCACCTCGTCGTACCCGCTGCCGCCGACGGTGGGCTCGCGCTCTTCCTGGTCGAGGCACCGTCGTTCGCCGACGGGATCGCGACGTTCGATGGTTCGGCTGCGACACAGCTCGTCGGGCCTGCTGACGGTGCCACTGCGCTCGCCGCCGCCGTCAACCTCGGCATCATCGCGGTGTGCTCCGAGGCGCTCGGCGCGATGGACGCCGCGTCGACGATGACGTTCGACTACCTCAAGACGCGCAAGCAGTTCGGGGTGCCGCTGATGACGTTCCAGACGCTCACCCAGCGCGCCGCCGACATGTACGTCTCGCTCGAGCTCGCCCGCAGCACAACGCTTTTCGCGGCCATGGCGATCGCCGACGACCCTGGTGACTCGGCCACCGCGTCACGCGCCAAGGTCGTCGTCGGCCAGTCCGGACGCCACATCGGGCAGGAGGCGATCCAGCTGCACGGCGGCATCGGCATGACCGCCGAGTACGCCGTCGGTCACTTCACGACGCGCCTCACCGCGATCGAGCGCACGTACGGCGACACGCGTCAGCACCTCGCGTCGTTGGCGTCGTCGTTGTCCGACCACGACCAGGTCGACGTCCTGGCCTGACCCTCCGCTCCTCCTCGCGCTGCGCTCCTATCGTCGAGAGGCGAACCGTTCACCGAAAGGCACACCACCAGGGTTTGCCTGTCGGCGATCGGTTTGCCTCTCGAGGAGTCAAGGGCGGCGGGCGACGAAGACCCACTCACGGCCCGGCCGGTCCGGCGCGTCCAGCACGTCGACAATCTCGAATCCCGTTGCGGCCAACGAGGACTCGACCTCGACCCGCGAGCGAAATCGCAACGTCGAGGTCGACGACAAGCGCTCCCCCGAGGTCAGCACGACCGTGCCACAGAACGTCACGAGCAGCGGCGTCCCAGCGCTGACAGCGTCGGGGTCGCCCGTCACGTCCAGCAGATCGAACCAGGTCTCGTCCACCCCGTCGCCCGGCGCCTCGGCGTACGACACCTCACGGGTCCACGACTCCCACGCCCGGTACGCCGGCACCCGGGTCTCGAACACCAGGTGCCCACCGGGTCGCAGTGCCGCGTACGCCGCCGCCAGCGTCTCCCGCCACGTCTCGTCCGTGACGAACACCTGCGCAACGTTGGCGGTCATGGTCGCAGCGTCGACCTGCACGGACGGCAGAGCGGTGGCGTCGCCGTGCACCCAGCGGACGCGGTCGGCGTACGGCTTGGCACGGGCGACGTCGAGCGAGGCGAGCGCAGGATCGACGGCGATCACGTCGAGACCGGCCGACGCGAGCATGCACGCGAACGTGCCTGTGCCACAACCGATGTCGAGCACCGACGACGCTCCGAGATCGTCGAGCAGAGCGGCGTACACATCCAGGTCACTGCGGTCGGGATCGAGCACGTCGTAGAGCCGGGCCAGGCGCGGGTCAGCGAAAGCGGCGTCCACCATGCTCGCCACCGTAGGCAGACACGGCACGGTGCCTCACCGGGTTTTCAGCACCCCTGCTGCTGTGGCTGCGACCGTCGGGTCGGTGTCCGTGGCCAACGACCGGAGCGCGCCGGTGGCCTCCGCGTGGTCGATCTCGGCGAGCGCCTGCGTCACGCGAAGTCGAGCGCTCGGCCGTCCGGCCTCGGCGACCGACGTCGCCGCACCGAGGAGAGCCTCGACCACACCCGCAGCGCCCAGGTCCGAACCAGCCAGCGCGCCCAGCGCCTCGGCGGCCTCGACGTCCCGGCGCCCGGACACCACCATCTGCACGAGCGGACGCAGCGCCTCGGGTCGACCGTGGAGGCCGAGCACGAGGGCGGCGGTCTCGCCCACCTGCACGTCCGCGTCGTCGAGCCCGGGCAGCAGCGTCGCGACCGACTCGTCGTCGACGAGCGAGGACAGCGCACGCACGGCCCGGCGGCGTACGACGACGTCGTCCGCCCCCAGTCCGCGCGTCAGCACTGCGAGACCGTGACCGTCAGCCCGCGCGAGCGCCCACAGCAGGGTGCCCGCGACGTTGGGGTCGTCCTCGGCGAGCAGGCGCTCGGCCAGCGCGTCGGCCGGCAGGTCGGCGTCACCGTGGGTGAGCAGCGCGTGCGTACGCCGGGCACCCGACCCCGACTCGACCGCCCGCAGCAGCCCGATCACCTGCAGCGCCGAGCCCCACGTCTCGGTCGACGTCGAGCGCAGGTGCTTCAGCCTGGCCAGCAGCTCGGTCTCGGCGTCGATGCGCTCCTGCGTCCGCGCGGCCAGGTCGTCGATCAGCCGCATCGGCGAGAAGTCGTCCTCGTCGAGCGCCCGTCCGACCTGCTCCAGGGTCAGCCCGAACGCCCGCAGGCTCTCGACGTGCAGGAGCCTGCGGACGTCGGCCTCGGCGTACTCGCGGTAGCCACCTGACGTGCGCTCGCTCGGCGTGACCAGACCGAGCCGGTCGTAGTGACGCAGCATCCGCACGCTCACCCCTGAGCGTCGGGCGACCTCGCCGATCAGCATCAGCCGCCCTCCCCCGGCGGTGGCCCGATCGCGGCGCGGGTGGCCAGGTCGAGCGCGAGCTCGAACCCACCCTCGGGGTCGTGGAACAGCCGCTCGGACGCCTCGGCGTGCGCGCGCACGACCGGGTCGTCGGACCGACCGGCGGCGTCGAGCACGGGCAGGACAAGCTCGCCGAGAGCGATCAGCGCGCGGCTCAGGCTGAGCTGGACCTCACGCCCGCCGCGTCCGAGCTCAGCGGCGAGCTGCGTTGCGAGCCAGTGCTTCTCGGCCTCCGGCGCGAGTACGACGGCTGCCCGCCACGCGGCGCGTGCCACGTCGTCATCGGTCTCGTGCAGAAGGGTCCGCACGGCAGGCCAGGCGGTCGGGTCGCCGATCTTCGACAGCGAGTGCAGCGACTGGCTGCGCGCCTGAGCGACATCGCGGCTCAGCTCGGCGACGAGCAACGGCACGGTTGCCGCGGCGGGCAGCCGGACGAGCGCCCACGTCAGCATCTCGCGCACGAAGAAGTCGGGCTCGACGGCGCTGCGGGCGACGAGCACGTCGGCGTACGTCACCTCGGGCCGCGTCCCCGCCGTCATCGCCGCCCGCAGCCGCAGCGACGGGTCGCGGTGCTCGAGCGCGCGGGCGAGCCGCAGGGTGTCCGTGGTCATTCGCTCACCTCCTGCGCTCCACCCAAGACCCTGACACAGTGTCAGGGTCAAGGCGCGCGGTCAGCGGCGCGACACGGGCAGCGCCAGACGGCCGTCCTCGAGCGCCGAGCCCGCCTGCTTGAGTGTCGTCGCGATGAGCGTCGTCTCGACGTGGCTGACGCCGGTCTGCGAGCCGAGGTCCGCTGTGACGAACCGGTACAGCTCGTCCGCCGACCGGCACACCACGTTGACGCCGAGGTTGGAGCGCCCGGTCGTCGCCCCCACGAACACCACCTGGTCGTGCCGGGCCATCGCCTCCCCGATCGCCGCGAGGTGGGCGGGCTCGACGCTCAGGCTCAGCAGCGCCGACGTGGTCATGCCGAGCCGGGGCATCACCAGGTCGACGTCGAGGTAGATCAGGCCCGCGCCGATCAGCTGGGCGAGCCGGCGGGCCACCCGTCCCTCGCTCCACCCGGTGGCGGCGGCCAACCTCGCGTACGACGCGCGCCCGTCGCTCCCCAGCACCTGGACCAACGCCTCGTCCTCAGGGCTCAGGCTGTCGAGCCGCCCGTCGTACGCCGGCTGGGCGGCGACCAGGCGAGCGGTGTCCTGGTCGCTGAGGAACCGTTCGCCGAGTCGCCAGTCGTTGGTGGTCGACGCCCGGAACACGTGCAGGTAGGCGAACGCGTCGATGCCGTGCACCTGTGCTGTCCGGGGCAGCTGGTCGAGCATCAGGGCGTTGCGGTCGGCGTCCGAGCGCGCCCGCAGCACGCAGATGACCTCGGTGCCGCCCGCAGCGATGCTCACCCATGACACGTCGTCACGCCGGGCCAGCGCCCGCGCGATCTCCAGCGTCGCGGACGGCCGGCACCGCAGGCGTACGCCCCAGGCGGTCTGGCCCATCGGCACCGGGTTGACGAGGCCGACGACCCGGATGAGCCCGGCACCGTGCAGGCGTCGGTAGCGCCGGCTGACCGTCTGCTCCGAGACGCCCAGCACCTCGGAGATCACCGCGAACGGTGCTCGTCCGGCCACCTGGAGACAGTGGATGATGCGCTCATCGAGCGCGTCGACGTGCTCGGATCGGTCGTACGAGACGGCGTCCATGGAGGAAACCTACGCGCAGCCCGACCTGGCTCGCCCAGCGCTCGTCGACCGTCGACCCTGGACACCGTCGCCGCGGCAAGGGGGCCGCGGCGGCTTCCTACCCTTCGTGACAAGGACTCGACCCGTGCGCAAGTGGCTACCGCTCCTCACGATCTGCACCGGCACGCTGATGCTGCTGGTCGACGTGACCATCGTCAACGTGGCCCTGCCCGACATGGCCTCCGGACTCGACACGACCTTCTCGGCCCTGCAGTGGGTCGTCGACATCTACGCGCTCGTGCTGGCCGCGCTGCTGATGAGCGTCGGCACGCTCGCCGACCGGCTCGGCCACCGCGGCACGTACGTCGCGGGGCTCGCGCTGTTCGCTACCTCGTCGGCCGTGTGCGGACTCGCGACGTCCTCCGGCCTGCTGATCGCCGGCCGCGGCGTACAGGGCCTCGGCGCCGCCGCGATGTTCGCGACCACGTTCGCGCTGCTGAACTCCTCCTACCAGGGCAAGGACCGCGGCACGGCGTACGGCATGTGGGGCGCCGTGTCCGGCGCGGCCGCGGCCATCGGCCCGATCGCCGGCGGCCTGCTCACCGAGCACCTCTCGTGGCGGTGGATCTTCTTCGTCAACCTGCCGTTCGCCCTGGCCGCGATCGCGCTCTGCTTCCGGGTCCTGCCCGCCGACACCGACCGCCGTCGTACGCCCACCGACGTCCTCGGGATGCTCACGTTCACGACGTTCGCCGGCACGTTGACGTACGCGCTCATCAAGGCGAACGAGGACGGCTGGGGCGCCGGTGTCGTCCTCGCGCTGCTGGCCGTGAGCGTCCTCGCGCTGCTCGCCTTCGTCGCGATCCAGGCACGGATCCCCCACCCGATGCTCGACCTGTCGCTGCTGCGCAACGGCCCGTTCGTGGGAGCGCTGGTCGCCGGATTCGTCCTGACCGCAGGCGCATTCGCCTACCTGACCTACGCGTCGATCTGGATGCAGTCGGTGCTGCACATGTCGCCCGTCGAGGCAGGCCTCGCCTCACTGCCGCTCGCGGTGACGTCGTTCGTCACGAGCGCGAGCATCGGGCGCATGCTGCACGGCTCGCGCACGTGGATCGCGATCAGCGCCGGCATCGTCCTGACCGGGGTCGGTGGCCTCGTCGTCGCGGCACAGCTCGGCGAGGGTGCCGACTGGAAGGCCCTCATGGCCGGAATGGCGATCTCCGGCGTGGGCGTCGGCCTGGCTGCTCCCACGATCAGCTCGACCGCGATGGCGTCCGTGCCCATCCAGCGCGGTGGGATGGCGGCCGGGGCCGTGAACACCGCACGCCAGCTCGGCTTCGCTCTGGGCATCGCGGCCCTCGGCAGCGTGTACGCCGCACGGATCTCCTCGACGATCACCGACCGGGGTGTGCCCCGCGCCGACGAGGTGTCGGACGCCGTGGCCGGCGGGCAGGCGGCGCAGGTCATCGCGCATGCACCGGCCGGCGTCCGGGCGTCGCTGGAGTCGGCCGTGCAGGCCGCATCCGTCGACGGACTGCGCGCCACCGCTCTCATCGCCGGGTTCCTCGGAGTGGCGGGTGGCCTGGTCGCGGCGGTGCTCGTACGACCACGCCCGGAGCCCGAGCCGCAGGCGCCACGGTCAACGGATGACGTGGAGGCGTCGCTCGCCTAGCGTGGTGCGGGTGCGTGTCGCGATCAGCGGGGGCTCGGCGGTCGGTGCCACCAGCGCGCTGCTGTTCGCCCGCAGTGGCTGGGAGGTCCTGCTCGTCGAGCCCGAGACGCGCCGGTTCGTCGGTGACGGCGGCCTGCCCGAGACCGCACCACGACCGGGTGCCCCGCACGCCGTCCACGCGCACGGGCTGATGTCACGAGCCCGCTACGAGCTGCGGCACCGCCTGCCCGACGTCTACGACGACCTGCTCGCGCACGGTGGCACCGAGGTCACCCTGGACCGACTCTGCCCGCCGGCGCTCGTGGACGGCGGCCGTGATCAGGACGACGACTTCACCTGCCTGCGTTCACGCCGGGTGCTCCTCGACCACACACTCGGGACCGCGGTCCGCGCTACTCGCGAGATCGTCGAGATCGCCTCTCGCGCAACGGGACTCGAGATCGACGCGACGGGTTCGGTGCCGCGCGTGACCGGCGTACGCGTCGACGGTGCGACCGAGCGCGCGGACCTCGTCATCGACGCGGGCGGACGCCGGTCACCCGTCTCGTCGTGGTTGGCACGAGCCGGCGTCGAGCAGCCCGTGCAGGTCGACCCGGGCGAGGTGACGTACTACTCGCGGCACTACCGGTTCGAGCGCGAGCTGCGCATGAACCGTGGCTTCGCCGACGCGCACCTGTTCGGCTCGGTGCACCAGTTCATGTTCCTCGGCGACAGCAGCACCGCGATGGTCGCCCTGTGCACGCACGACGCCGACCCGCTGCTCAAGCGGCTGCGCCACCCGGAGGCGTGCGAGGCGGTGCTCGGCGCCAACGAGGACTTCGCCGAGTGGTACGCCGTGCTCGAACCCGTCTCGCCGGTGTTCGCGCTCGGCTCCATCGACAACAGGATGCGGTCGCTGGTGCGCGACGGGCGCCCGCTCGTGCGCGGCCCGGCTCAGGTGGGCGACAGCCTCGCGATGACGAATCCCACTCGTGGCCGGGGCATCTCGATGGGCCTGGCCGCCGCCGGGCGGCTGCACGACCTCGCCCAGGAGCACACCGGCGACGACCTGACCCACTCGTACGACGCCTGGCAGCGCGACAGCCTCGCGCCGTACTACCGAGAGGCGAGCGCGAGCGACACGACGATGACGTCGGCGCTGCGCGCGTCGCTGCACGGTACGCCGGTGCCGCCCAACGCACCCGACCTCGAGCTGCCGCACGGTCACCCGGTGAGCGCCGACGAGGTCGAGCGGGCGGCCCGTCTCGACCCGGACCTGTTCAGGGTGGTGCTGCGCGCCAGCATGGTGCTCGACGACGAGCGCCGGATCGCCTCACCCGAGGTCGTCGAGCGCGTACGCCGCATCGGGGCTCCCGCCGCGGCTCCTGCGCCACCGCCGACCCGCCGCCTCGACGACCGGGCCGAGCTGGTGGGTCTGCTCGCCGACTACGCCTGACACTGCGGGTCGGACTCGTCGTCGGCAGGACCGGCGGCGTCGAGCAGGCGTTGGCCGAGCGCTCGTGCCGTCGCCCTCAGCTCAGGCCCGTGCACGATGCGGTAGTCGGCCGGGATCGTGGCGAGCTGCTCGGCGTAGAACCAGGGGTTGCTGGTGCTGCCGACGAGCCGGGTGGTCTCGGCGTCGACCGCCTCGAGCCGGCCGATCGAGCGCGGCACGCAGCGCTGCAGCCGGTCGATCGGCCCGTCGATGACGACCTCGACGTCGTACTCCCACCCGACCGCGAGGTGGTCCTCGAGCATCGCGACCGCGTCGAGGTCGGGCGGCGGGACGAACGACGTGTCGAGCAGCTCGGCCGCACGGACGCGGTCGATGCGGTAGGCCCGTTGCGCGTCGACCGTGTGCGAGTGGCACATGAGGTACCAGCGGCCGTGGCGTACGACGACCGCCCACGGGTCGACCTCGGCGACCCACTCGGTGCCCGCCTCGGTGCGGTAGTCGATGCGTACGCGACGCTGGTCGACGCAGGCCTGCACGAGCGTGCTCGTCGTGGTGGGGTCGGGCCTGGCCGCCGACCGGTCGGTCGCGGCGGCGGCCCGCTGCCGGACCATCTCGGCCTGAGCGGCGACCGGCTCGGGCAGGGCGCGCACGATCTTGCCGAGGCCGCTGCCGACCGGGTCGGTGGGGTCACCGGCGTCACGGTGGCCGTCGAGCACGGCCATCACCAGGCCGAGCGCCTCGGTGGCGCTGAACACCAGCGGCGGCAGCCGCAGTCCGCGCCCGACGCGGTAGCCGCCGTACGGGCCACGCTCGGACTCGATCGGGATGTCGGCCTCACGCAGGATCGCGACGTAGCGGCGGGCCGCGCGTTCGGAGACGCCGAGCTTGTAGGCGAGCCGATCGGCGGAGATGCCGGGACTGCCCTGGATCAGCTCGAGGGCCAGCAGCGCCCGAGCGGTGGGGCTCGTGTCACCAGCCACGGTGGGTCACTCCTTGATGCGGCAGCGTTTCGACCGGCACCGAATCTAGTCTCGGACCATGACAGGCGATGCTCTCGAGGTCACCGGTGAGGTCTGGTACTGGCGCGGCCCGGCGCCGTACCACTTCGTCACCGTGCCCATGCCCCAGGCCGAGGAGATCCGCGAGATCGCGGCCGAGGTGACCTACGGCTGGGGCATGATCCCGGTGAGCGGCCGGCTCGGCGCGACGGAGTTCACGACGTCGCTGTGGCCCAAGGACGGCGGCTACGTCGTACCACTGAAGGACGCCGTACGCCGCGCCGAGCAGATCGACCTCGACGACACGGTGACCGTCCACCTCACGATCGCCCCGCGCGACCGCTAGCCCATCTGCGGCCCCACCCTCGAGCGCCCCACATCTCGACGACCCGTACCCGTCCGATGACCGGGCCCCTGACAACCGCGGGGTGCCTCGTCACCCGACGGGGTGGCGTGGCGTGCCTTCAGCCCGGCACGACCGAGCAGGCGAGGTCGCGGGCGCGGTCGAGCGCGGCATCGTCACCGAACAGCTCGCGCCGAGAGTTGGCGGCGCCCAGGTAGGCGTCGATGCAGAACGCGTCACGCGCCGGGTCGTCGGACCCAGCGGTCGCGAGCTCGGCCTCCAGCAGGTCGAGCCACTCTCGCTTGAGCCGGCGTACGGCGTCGGCGACCGGGCCGTCGCGGTGGCCGAACTCGACGGTCGTCGCTGCGACGAAGCAGCCGCCCGGGAAGGTGCCGGCCCGCAGGTAGGCGACCCAGGAGTCGAGCAGGGCCAGCAACCGCTCGCGCCCTGGCTCGATGTGCCAGACCGGCGTGATCACCGTGCTGATGTAGATGCGCCGCGCCTCGGCGACCGCTCCCACCTGGATCGCCTCGCGCGTCCCGAACACCGTCAGGATGCCGCTCTTGCTGAGGCCGGTCGCCGCCGCGAGTGCGCCTACCGAGATGGAGTCGAGGCCGTGGGTGGTGGCGATGTCGGCGGCAGCACGCGCGGCCGTACGCCGGGTGGCGTCGCCGCGCGCGCGTCGGCCGTCGGTGGCGTGCTCGGTCATGCCGCGCAGTTTATGCGACCGACTGGACGCAAACCACTGGTCGACGCTAGCGTCGACAACAAGGCGTCCGAGCGGACGCATAGATCACGTCGCAGGAGGGGCCATGCCCACGTCGTACGACACCCGGCTGGAGTCCAGCACCGACATCGCCGCCCCGCCGGAGCAGGTCTGGTCGCTCGTCGGCGACGTGCTGCGGATGCCCGAGTGGAGCCCCCAGGTCGACTCGACGCGGCTGCGGTCCGGCTTCGAGCGCCTGGAGCTCGGCGCCGAGTTCACCAACAAGAACAGCCAGGGCGAGCTGGAGTGGGTCACCCACGGCCGGGTCGTGCGCTGGGCGCCCGGCCGCGAGGTCGCGTTCCGCATCGAGGAGAACTGGACGGTGTGGTCGTACACCCTGCAGCCGTACGCCGACGGCACGCGCCTCACGTTGCGACGCGAGGCGCCGGACGGTCTCTCCGACGCGTCGCGGTCGAGCATCGACGACTGGTTCGGTGGGCCGGACACCTTCGCCGCGACGATGCGCGACGGCATGGACCGCACGCTCGCCGCCATCAAGGCCGCCGTCGAGGGCTGACCACCCCATCGTTCAGTTGCTGCGTGGCACAGGCCGATCCAGACTCAGCCCATGAGCCTCTTCCGGACTCCTCAGATCGTCCTGTTCACGCGCGACATCGAACGTGCTGTCACGTTCTACAGCGCGCTCGGATTCGAGGAGGCGTTCCGTACGCCGGAGGTAGGCACACCCATCCACGTCGACCTCGTGCTCGACGACTACCGGATCGGCCTCGCCGCCGAGTCCAGCACCCGACATGACCACGGCCTCGACCCGGTCGCCGTCGGTCAACGCGCCGCGGTGATCCTCTGGACGGACGACGTTCGTGCGGGCCATGCACGGCTCATCGAGCTCGGTGCGAAGCCGATCAAGGCGCCAGCGCCATGGCTCGATCACCTGCTCATCGCGTGGGTCGAGGACCTCGACGGACATCTCGTCCAGGTCGTGCAGGCCGTCAGACCTTCTTGACGACGCTCGACTTCAGCTGCATCTGGCCGAAGCCCGGGACCTTGGCGTCGATGTCGTGGTCGCCGACGCCATCGGTGATCAGTCGGATGTCGCGCACCTTGGTGCCGACCTTGACTACGCCACCCCCGGCGCCCTTGACCTTGAGGTCTTTGACGATCGAGACGGTGTCGCCGTCGGCGAGCTCGTTGCCGACAGCGTCCTTGACCACGCGTATGGCGTCGCTCTCGTCAGTCTCACCGGGCGCCCACTCGTGGCCGCACATCGAGCAGACCAGCAAGGCACCCTGCTCGTAGGCGTACTCGCTCTTACACTCGGGGCACGGCGGCAGCTGCGGGTCAGACATTGAAGCGGAACTCCACCACGTCGCCGTCCTGCATGACGTAGTCCTTGCCCTCCATGCGCGCCTTGCCCTTGGCGCGAGCCTCGGCGACCGAACCGGTCGCGACCAGGTCCTCGAACGAGATGACCTCGGCCTTGATGAAGCCCTTCTGGAAGTCGGTGTGGATCACACCGGCCGCCTGAGGCGCGGTCGCACCCTGCGGGATCGTCCACGCACGCGACTCCTTGGGGCCGGCCGTGAGGTAGGTCTGCAGGCCGAGCGTGTGAAAACCCTTGTGCGCCAGCTGATCCAGGCCGCGCTCGGTGATGCCGACCGACTCCAGCAGCTCGGCGGCGTCCTCGTCGTCGAGCTCGGCGACCTCGGACTCGAGCTTGGCGTTGAGGAAGATCGCGTCGGCCGGAGCGACCAGCGCCTGCATCTCGCTCTGGAACGCCTCATCGGTGAGCTGGTCCTCGTCGACGTTGAACACGTAGACGAACGGCTTGGTGGTGAGCAGACCGAGCTGACGCGTGTAGGTCGTGTCGATGTCGGTGTTGCCGGCGTGGATCGCGGCGTACAGCGTCTGCCCCGCCTCGAGCACCGTGCGTGACGCGAGCGCCGTGTCGAGGAGTTCAGAGGACTTCTTGTCGTCCTTTTTCTGCCTGACCTCCTTCTCGATGCGCGGGATCGCGTTCTCGAGGGTCTGCAGGTCGGCGAGGATCAGCTCGGTGTTGATGGTCTCCATGTCGGACGCCGGCGAGACCTTGCCGTCGACGTGCGTGACGTCGTCGTCGACGAACGCGCGCACGACCTGGCAGATCGCGTCGGCCTCACGGATGTTGGCGAGGAACTTGTTGCCCAGGCCCTCACCCTCGGACGCTCCGCGCACGATGCCGGCGATGTCGACGAACGACACGGTCGCGGGCAGGATCTTCTCCGACCCGAAGATCTCGGCGAGCTGCTTCAGCCGGGGGTCGGGCAGCGGCACGACACCGACGTTGGGCTCGATCGTCGCGAACGGGTAGTTCGCGGCGAGCACGTTGTTCTTGGTCAGTGCGTTGAACATGGTCGACTTGCCGACGTTGGGAAGTCCGACGATTCCGATGGTGAGTGCCACGGGGACAAGAGTGTAGGTGCTCGGCTGCGTGGCGGCCCCATCCGCAGAGGCCGCCGCACCGAACACCGGTCATGACCCCTTCCCGAGCGCGAGCCGCGCTCGTCGGCATCATCGCTGCCGTCGCCGGTATGGCAGCGGGCCACCTGGTCGCGGCACTCACCCGAGCCGAGGCCTCACCGGTGCTCGCGGTCGGATCAGCGGTGATCGACCGCACGCCCACATCTGTGAAGACCTGGGCCATCCGTCAGTTCGGCACCGCCGATAAGCCCGTGCTCCTGGCGTCGGTCGCGGTCGGCACGCTCCTGCTCGCTGCTGCGGCGGGACTGCTCGCGCGCCGGTGGCTGCCGGCCGGGTTCGCGCTGCTGCTCGCCCTGGTCGGGCTCGCGGCGTCCGCCGCGCTGTCACGTCCCGCAGCCGGCGCGGCGTACGTCGTGCCGTCGCTGGTGACCGCAGTGGTCGCCGCAGCCGTCCTGTGGGTGCTGCTGCCCGTACGCGCGAACGCCCTCGGTGGCCTGACGGCGTACCCGTCCGGCATGGACACGCGGCGCGGGTTCCTCATCGGGTCGGGTGCGGTCGTCGCCGCATCGGCGGGTGCCGCCGTGCTCGGGCAGCGGCTCTCGGAGTCGGACCCGACCCGCGGCGTACGCCTGCCCTCCGCTGCGCAGACGCGACCGCCGCTCCCCCGCGGCCTGGAGACCACTGACCGGCAGATCACGCCACTGCGTACGCCGAACGCCGGGTTCTACCGCGTCGACACCGCGCTCAGCGTGCCCAAGGTCGACCGCGACAGCTGGGAGCTGCGCATCGACGGCGACGTCCGCAAGCCCTACACGCTGACCTACGCCGACCTGCGCACCATGCCGCTGATCGAGCGCGACATCACCATGACCTGCGTCAGCAACGAGGTGGGTGGGCAGTACGTCGGAGGCGCCCGCTGGCTCGGTGTCCGCGTCGCCGACCTGCTCGCGCGCGCCGAGGTGATCGACCCGGACCACCCCGGCCGACAGGTGCTCAGCCGATCGGTGGACGGGTTCACCGTCAGTACGCCGTTGGGTGCGCTCACCGACGACCGTGACGCACTGCTGGCGATCGGCATGAACGGTGCGCCGCTCCCGGCGACGCACGGCTTCCCCGCCCGCCTCGTGACACCCGGGCTGTACGGGTTCGTCGGTTCGACCAAGTGGGTCACCCGGCTCACGGTGACGACGTACGACGCGGCCGAGGCCTACTGGACCAAGCGCGACTGGGCTACTGACGCCCCGGTCAAGCCCTCCGCCCGTATCGACACGCCGGCGAGCCTGGCGCAGGTGAAGCGCGGTGTCGTCACCATCGGCGGCGTCGCCTGGGCACAGCGGCACGGCGTGGCCAAGGTCGAGGTGTCGATCGACGAGAAGCCTTGGCAGCCGGCGCAGCTCGGCCCCGACATCAACGTCGACTACTGGCGCCAGTGGATCCTGAGAGCACCGCTCTCTGAACCCGGGAGGCACTCGATCCGGGCACGTGTCACGGACGGAAGCGGTCGCGTACAGGACGACACCAGAGCCCCTGTGTTCCCGTCCGGCTCGTCCGGCATCCAGGAAGTCGTCGTCATGGTGACGTAAGCGAAAAACATTGCGGCACAGACCGATCCGGCGATCGGCCTGCTCCGAACCACGCATGACAGACCACACCGGATCGAAGGAGTACGACCATGAAGACGACCTCCCGCCGCAGCCTCGCCGCTGCGCTCGTCCTCTCGCTTCCGCTGGCGCTGGGCGCCTGCGGCTCCAGCGACGACAGCGGCTCGGGCGACAGCAGCGCGGCAGCCTCGTCGGCAGCGACCCCGGCCGCCTCCGACTCGTCCATGGCGGGCAGCAGCTCTGACACGGCGGCGCCGTCCAGCTCGGCCGCCGGCAACGGGATGGATCAGGCCGCAGCGCCGTTCGGGCCGGGCTGTGCGGCCGTGCCGAAGTCGGGCAAGGGCTCGTTCTCCGGCATGGCGCAGGACCCGGTCGCCACCGCCGCGAGCAACAACCCGGCGCTGTCCACCCTGGTGACCGCCGTCAAGAAGGCAGGCCTCGTCGACACGCTCAACAACGCCAAGGACATCACGGTCCTCGCACCGACCAACGACGCGTTCGACAAGGTGCCGAAGGCCACGATGGACAAGGCGATGGGCGACCCGAAGGGCCTGCTGACCACGGTGCTCACCGGTCACGTCATCCAGGGCAAGCTCACGCCGGAGCAGCTCGCGGGCACCCACAAGACGCTCTCGGGCAGCACCGTCAAGGTGACGGGTTCGGGCGAGTCGTTCACGGCCGACACCAACGCCAAGGTGGTCTGCGGCAACGTGCAGACCGCCAACGCCACGGTCTACATCATCGACTCGGTGCTGCTGCCGAAGAGCTGAGCAGGTGCATCGTGACCGCCGTCGCCGCTCCCCGTCGCCCATCCGTCATCATGGGCGACATGGCACCGGCCGGTCACGATCTCGCAGACCTGCTCGCCGCGGTCTCACGCGGCGAGCAGGTCGCGTTCTCGCGCCTGTACGACGCCACGGCCCCGCGGGTCCACGGTCTGGTGCTGCGCGTGCTGACCGACCCCGCCCAGTCCGAGGAGGTCACCCAGGAGGTGTTCCTCGAGATCTGGCGCACGGCAACGAAGTTCGACCCCTCTCGCGGATCGGCGCTCGGCTGGTTGCTGACGATCGCCCACCGCCGCGCGGTCGACCGCGTACGAGCCTCGTCCGCAGCCCGCGCCCGCGACGCGACCTACGAGCGACAGGCGACGCCGACGTCGTACGACAGCACCGCCGAGACCGTGACGGCACGACTCGACGCCGAGCGGGTCCGCGGCGCGATGGCGCTGCTCACCGACATGCAACGCGAGGCGGTCGAGCTGGCGTACTTCGGCGGCCGCACCCACACTGAGGTCGCCGAGACCCTCGGCATCCCGCTCGGGACGGCCAAGTCCCGCATCCGAGACGGCCTGAACCGGCTACGAGACCACATCGGAGGTGACCGATGAACGACGACATCCACGAGCCGGCTGCCGCCTACGCCCTCGGGGCGGTCGACGACATCGAGCGCGCCTCCTTCGAGCGCCACCTGCGCACCTGCGAGCGCTGCCGGGCCGAGGTCGCCTCGTACGACGAGGCCGTGCTCTCGCTCGCGACGTCGGCACCCGAGGTCGCTCCCCCGCCGTCCTTGAAGGCGAGCGTCATGGCCGCCCTGCCTCCCCAGGAGCCGTCCGACCGTCGTACGGCGCCACGTACGGCGCCCGCCCGGCCCTGGCTGACACGCACGCGAGTGCTCGTCGCGGCTGCGGCCGTCGCCGTGCTCGCGGTCATCGGAGTGGGCGTGGCCCAGCCGTGGCAGCAGCCGACCTCCGTCGCCGCGCTCTCGCCCGCAGAGCGCGTCCGCCTGTCGGCCGACGCGCAGCAGCACACGGCCGCGGTGGGCGACGCGCGCCTCGTCGTCACCACGTCACGGTCGGCGGGTGCGGCCACGGTCCAGACCGAGCGCATGCCCGACGCGCCCAAGGGTCACGTCTACCAGGCGTGGTTCCTGGACGCGGCCGGCACGCCCCGCTCGGCCGGCATCATGACCGGCGCCCAGCCTCAGCTGCTGCAGGGGACACCGGGCGCGAGCCTGGCGGTCACCGTCGAGCCGACGGGCGGCTCGGCTGCGCCCACAACGGCCCCTGTCGTGCGAGTCTCCTTGGTATGAGCCTGCTCGTCCACCTGCGACTGGTGGTCCCGGTCGACCTGACCGACGACGTACGCCACATCCTCGCCGACCACGACTGCGCCACGAACGTCGTTGTCCTGCAGGGGGTTTCGCTCAAACCTGCCGGAGACGTGATCGAGGCCGACGTCGCGCGTGAGGCGGCCAGCGACGTGCTCGACGCGCTCTCGGCGACGGGCCTGGAGCAGCGCGGCGGCATCACGATCTCCGAGCCGTCCAGCACACCGTTCGCGGCCGCCCGTCGCATCGCCGACGCCGCCCCCGGCGATGCCGACGACGCGGTCATCTGGCCCCAGATGATCGACAGCGCCTACGCGGGGAGCCGGCCGACGTTCACGTACGGCGTGTTCCTGGTGCTCGCGACCGTGCTGGCCGCGATCGCCGTCATCACCGACTCGTCCGTGCTCGTCGTGGGCGCCATGGTGGTCGGGCCCGAGTTCGCGTCGGTCGCCGCCATCTGCACCGGGGTCATCCTGCGGCGCTGGTCGCTCGCGGCCCGCAGCCTCACGCTGCTGCTGCTCGGCTTCGCCGCTGCGATCGCCGTGGTCACCGCCCTGGCGCTCATCGGCGCAGCCACCGGTCTGATCACCGACGACATGGTGACGCGGGCCCGGCCGCAGACCGGGTTCATCTGGCACCCGGACCGCTGGTCGTTCATCGTCGCCGTGGTCGCCGGCGCGGCGGGCGTGCTGGCGATGGCCACGCAGAAGAGCAGCGCCATGGTCGGCGTGTTCATCTCCGTCACGACCGTGCCCGCCGCGGGCAACCTGGCCCTCGGGCTCGCCGTCCGCGACCGGCACGAGATCGTCGGCAGCGCGACCCAGCTGGGTGTCAACCTCGTCGGCATGGTCGCGGCCGGCGTCGTCACCGTCGCGGTGCTGCGGCTGGTCTGGCACCGCGTCGGTCGTCGTACGACGGCCGCCCCGGCGCGGCTGCCCTGACGCTGTCGGTGCCACCTGCCAGGGTGAGCGCCATGGAGATCGTGCTCGCCCTCGTCGCCGGCCTGCTGCTCGGCGCCACCCTGGCGTGGCTGTGGCTGCGCCAGTCCTTCGTCGCGCACAGCGCTGCCCTGGCCACCGAGCGCGACCTCCTGCGCGAGCGCGTCGTCGACCTCGAGGCGGCCGTGAGCGACGACGCCCAGACGGCGTCGGTGCTGCTGCCCCTGCGCGACGCGCTCGGGCGGGTCGAGCGCCAGGTCACGACCCTCGAGCGCGATCGTGTCCAGCAGTACGGCGAGCTCGCCGCACGTCTCACCGACGTCACCGGCAGCACGGCGGCGCTGCGCGACCAGACCGCCTCCCTCGCAGGCGCCCTCAACTCCTCGACCACCCGCGGCATGTGGGGCGAGGTCCAGCTGCGGCGCATCCTCGAGCACGCCGGCATGCTCGCGCACTGCGACTTCGACGAGCAGGTCACCGCCACCAGCCGCCACGAGTCGCGCATCCGCCCCGACGTGGTCGTGCGCCTGCCCGGCGACAAGGTGCTCGTCGTCGACAGCAAGGCACCGCTCACCGCGTTCCTCGCCGCGCAGGCCGACGACGTGCCCGACGACGAGCGGCAGGCCCGTCTGGCCGAGCACGCCCGCCACCTGCGTTCTCACGTCGACGGGCTCGCCGCCAAGGAGTACTGGTCGGCCTTCCGTACGACGCCCGAGATGGTCGTGTGCTTCGTGCCCGGTGACGCGATCCTCGTCGCAGCGCTCGCGGCCGACCCGACCCTGCTCGACCGGGCCATGGCCCGGCGGGTCGTGCTCGCCTCACCGAGCACGCTGCTCGCCGTGCTGCGCTCGGTCGCGTTCACCTGGCAGCAGGAGGCCCTGTCGGGCAGCGCGCGCGAGCTGCTCGCGCTGGGCAAGGAGCTCTACGCCCGGCTCGCCACCCTCGGCAAGCACACGTCCGACATGGGCGCCTCGCTGCGTCGGTCGGTCGAGACCTACAACGCGATGGTCGGCTCGCTGGAGTCCCGGGTGCTCGTGACGGCGCGGCGCATGAGCGAGCTCGACCTCACGGCCGACCCTCTCGCGACGGTCGAGCCGGTGCAGTCCGCGCCCCGGCCGCTCACCGCCCAGGAGCTCATCGACGCGGTCGACGTCGACGTCGCCCGCCCCCAGCTCGACCTCGACCTCGCGACACCCCGCCGCGAGGTCGAGCCGCGACGCCAGGACGGCGAGACCGCCTGACCTCAATAGTCGTGCGATGCGCCGCACCACGTGAATAGCGTGAATGCTCCATCACTGCAACGAAGGAGCACGTATGCGTCACGTCCTGCGTAGGAGCACCTCCGGCGCCGCCGCCGCGCTCGCACTGGTCGCCACCGCGGCCCTGACGCCGGCACAGGCGGACGAGCACAACCAGTGGCGGTTCCAGACCCGGTACGCCGAGACGCTGGGAGAGTTCTGGTCCTACGGCGAGCACCTCTACATCGACGACTACAAGGCAGACGGTCACGGCGCCGCTGCGCAGTGGCGTTACTTCGGCAGCACGGTGGTGCGGGGCACGTACCACAACGGCGGAGGCTACGGCAGCTCCAAGGAGTTCAACCTCAGCTTCCCCGAGGGCACCGAGATCGACTGGCGAGCGTGCCTCCAGGACGGCAACGGACCGGTGTTCTCCTGCGGTCCCTGGCGCACGACCATCGCCTGAGAGCGACGCGCGCCGATCAGCGCACGACCGCAGTCAGGTGCTCGTCCAGCCAGCGCAGCACCACCGGTCGCGAGCGCGCGCCGACCATCTCGGCGACACGCTCGCCGGCGACGTACAGCTGCAGGGTCGGCATGCCGAGGACGCCGGTCGCCCGCATGGTCTCGGGGTTGCGGTCGCCGTCGAGCGCGACGACGCGCAGCGTCTCTGAGCGCTCGTGGGCGACCTGCTCGATCACCGGGCTCATCTGGCGGCACGGGCCGCACCAGTCGGCCCAGAACTCCACCAGCACGGGCTGGTCGGCGGCGAGGACGACCTCGGCGAAGTCGGCGTCGGTGACCGGCGTCAGGGCCGGTGCAGCAGTCGAGACGGACATGGGCTCTCCCTCATCAGGTGCGTCACCCGGCCGGTGCGGCCGGGTGGGAGGTGAGCTCGCACTGCGGCGGACCGGCCGCACGGGTGAGCAGCGCGACGTCGAGCTGGTCCTGCAGCTCGCGGCGTACGGACTGCATCCGCTCCAAGTAGTCGTCGACCTCGGCCAGCTTGCGCCGGTAGACCGCGATCGAGTCGGCGCACACGCCGGCCAGGTCGTGGCCCGAGCGCAGGCAGTCGACGAACGGCTTGGTCTCGGCGAGCGCGAAGCCCAGGTCGACCAGTGACCGGATCTCCTGCACAGCGCGCACGTCGGACTCGTCGTACGTGCGGTGGCCGTTGCCGTCACGCGTCGCCCGGATGAGTCCGAGCGCCTCGTAGTGCCGCAGGGTGCGCGTGGTCACGCCCACCCGCTGTCCGAGCTCACCGATCCGCATGTCGAGCACCTCCGTGCCGGACGTTAGGCCTTGACGTCGACGACAAGGCAAGCGATTTCAGTCTGCCGTCACCCGTTCGACCGCCATGGCGCAGATGTCGACCAGCTGGTCGTTCGAGAGTGGAAGGTGCTCCAGCTCCGCGAGGCTCACCCATCTCGCCTCGAACACGTTGCCGACCTCTCCGTCCTCGAGGCCGTCCAACGACAGGTGGACCGCCGCGGGCAACCGCACGGTGAAGAACGCCGCGTCGTTGACGTAGTGGACGCCGTCGAAGGAGGACTCGTGCTGGCCGGTGTGGAACTGCTCGCTCAGGACCGACGGCGCGATCTCGACGCCGGTCTCCTCCCGGAGCTCCCGCACCGCAGCCGCGCGCAACGACTCACCGGGCTCGACGCCGCCGCCGACGGTGAACCAGTAGTGCCTCGCCGGCCGCGCCGGGTCACACCCTCGGAGCAGCAGGACCTCGTCGCGCTCGTTGACGGCGACGACCCGCGCCGTACGCCGACGGACGGAGTCGCTCAGTGCAACGACCCGGCGTCGTGGCGGACCTTGCCGGCGTCGCTGCCGTCGCGCGCCTTGAGGTCGCGTCGCAGCTCGTTGGGCAGCGCGAACAGCAGGCTCTCCTCGGCCGCCGTGACGGCCGAGACGTCCTCGTAGCCGCGCTGAGCGAGGAAGTCGAGCACGTCGCGCACCAGGACCTCCGGCACCGAGGCGCCTGAGGTGACGCCGACGGTGGTGACGCCCTCGAGCCAGGCCTCGTCGATCTCGTCGGCGTAGTCGACCAGGTGACCGTCCTTGGCGCCGTGCTCGAGCGCGACCTCGACCAGGCGCACCGAGTTGGAGGAGTTGGTCGAGCCGACCACGATCATCAGGTCGGTCTCGGGGGCCATCTGCTTGACCGCGAGCTGGCGGTTCTGGGTGGCGTAGCAGATGTCGTCCGAGGGCGGGTCCTGCAGCTGGGGGAACTTCTCGCGCAGCCGGCGTACGGTCTCCATCGTCTCGTCGACCGACAGCGTGGTCTGCGAGAGCCAGACGACCTTGTCGGGGTCGCGCACCTCGACCTCGTCGACGTGCTCGGGGCTCTGCACGAGCGTGATGTGCTCGGGCGCCTCACCGGAGGTGCCGACGACCTCCTCGTGCCCCTCGTGGCCGATGAGCAGGATGTCGTAGTCGTCGTCGGCGAACCGCACGGCCTCGCGGTGCACCTTGGTGACCAGCGGGCAGGTGGCGTCGATGGTCTTCAGGCTCAGCTGCTTGGCCTCGTCGTGGACGACGGGCGCGACGCCGTGCGCGGAGAAGATCACCGTGGCGCCCTCGGGCACCTCGTCGGTCTCGTCGACGAAGATCGCGCCGCGCTTCTCCAGCGTGGTCACGACGTGCTTGTTGTGGACGATCTGCTTGCGCACGTAGACGGGCGGGCCGTAGAGGTCGAGCGCCTTCTCCACCGTCACCACGGCCCGGTCGACGCCCGCGCAGTAGCCGCGAGGTGCGGCCAGCAGCACGCGCTTGGTGTCGGTCTGCGCCTGGGCGGAGGTGGGAGCAGTCATGCCGACCATCGTAGGTGCGCGGTGGCGTCCACGACGAAGCCGGTTCAGCGCGCGGTCAGCCGCACGCGCAGTCCGGCGGGTACGAGCAGCCCGCCGAACGACTCCGTCGCGGTCTGCTCGCGCTGCAGGTCGAAGCGCGCCACCAGCCACGCCGTGATCAGCGTGAGCTGGAGCATCCCGAGCTGAGCGCCGACGCAGACGCGCGGACCGGCCCCGAACGGCACGTACGCGTGACGTACGGGTGCGGGCGCGCCCGGCAGCCAACGACGCGGACGGAAGTCCTCGGGCTGGTCCCAGAACCGGCCGTCGCGGTGCAGCAGGTAGGGGCTGAACACCACCTCGGCACCCCGGGTCAGTCGCCAGGACCCGAGCGTGGTGTCGTGCCGCGCGTGCCGTCCGATCAGCCAGGTCGGGGGCCGCAGTCGCAGCACCTCGCGGACGAACGCCGCCGTCTGCACGAGCGCGGCCACGTCGGGGCGGCGCAGGTCGTGCGCGTCGACCTCGGCCCGGACGACCCCGGCGTGCTCGGGCTGGTCGAGCAGGGTGTCGACGACCCAGCTCATCGCGGCGGCCGGGACGCCGTACCCGGCCATGAGGACGCCCCGCAGAAAGCGTTGGGCGTCGCCGTCGCTCACCCGCGGGTCGGCGAGCAGGAGCTGGTCGAGCAGGTCACGAGGCTCGTGCTGTCCCGGCTCGCGTTCCAGCTCCGTCCCGCGGGTGCGCACCGCCGTCCCGAGGCCGTCCCACAGCTGCGCGCGCAGCTCGACGAACGTGCGCGTCGACCGGGTCGGCAACCACGACGGCAGCCGGTACGACGTGCCGCCGACAGGCACGAGCGCGGCGGTGCTCGCCGCGACGAGCTCGGGTACGCCGGCGGCGCTGCGGCCGAGGCAGAAGTCGGCCGTCGCGGCACCGAGCAGGCGCTCCATGGTGGGCAGCACGTCGATGCTCCCCGAGCCGGTGAACGTCGCGTCGAACATCCCCGCCAGACGGTCGACGTGGGCTCCGACGGCCGACCGCGACAGCCGATGCCAGCCCACTCGACGGGCGGCCATCCACTCGTCGGCGCTGGTGTCGGCGCCGTCGAGGTCGCGCTCGTTGCTGAACGGGCTGCCGTCGCCGTCGAAGTCGGTGTTGGTGCGGGTGAGAACGCCGTGGATCAGCTCGGGGTCCGCGACGACGACCGTGCGTCGGTCGTAGGAGAAGACGTCACCGAACTCCGCGTGGGCCCGGCGCAGGAAGCCGACCCGGTCACGGTCGTACTCCAGGGTGTTGCCGAGCAGGCGCGACGTACGCGGCCCCGGCGGTCGGTCGTACCTCATCGCACCCCTCCCGCGGATGCGGCCGGGCCCGCGGCGACGAGTGTCGTCCACGGGCCCGGCTGCGGTGATGATGCTGTGTCAGTTCCAGTAGGTGTAGCGGCCACCGAGCTGCGTACGGCGGGTGGCGCGGGCGAGAACCTGCTTGACGACCTTGGCCATGGCTGACTCCTCATCTTCGGGTGCGCTGTTGCGCACGCTCTCAGGTGCGATCACCTTCTCCCCGAGCACGACGGCGCGCCACCCGCGAATCACCAAGAGTTGGCCAAGACTTCGGTCGGCTGCGGCCCGCAGCACGCCCGTCGGAGGCAGGCGTTAGCGTGCCGCCTGTGACCACACCCCTGCCGGAGCGCGCGGCCGACACCTCGGCCGAGCAGCCCTGGCCGGTGCGCAGGCTGAGCCTGAAGATCTCCGAGTACGTCGACAAGATGTCGCCACTGTGGGTCGAGGGCCAGGTCGTCCAGCTCAACCGGCGTCCGGGCACCTGCTACCTCACGCTGCGCGACACCGAGGTCGACATGTCGCTGTCGGTGACGGTGCCGGTCAACACGCTCGACGCGATGGGTGTGGCCGTCCGCGAGGGCGCCCGGGTGGTCGTGCACGCCAAGCCGACGTTCTGGACCAAGCGCGGCTCACTGCACCTCGACGCGCGCCAGATCCGGCCCGTCGGCGTCGGTGAGCTGCTCGCGCGGCTGGAGCACCTCAAGCAGCTGCTGCGGAGCGAGGGCCTGTTCGACAGCTCGCGCAAACGACCGCTGCCGTTCCTGCCGCGCACCGTCGGGCTCATCACCGGCCGTGCCGGCGCCGCCGAGAAGGACGTCGTCGAGAACTCCCGACGCCGTTGGCCCGCCACGAGATTCGAGATCCGCAACGTCGCGGTGCAGGGCCCTGACACGGTGCCCGGCGTCACCGAGGCGCTGGGTGAGCTCGACGCCCTGCCCGAGGTCGACGTCATCGTGATCGCCCGCGGCGGTGGCGCGTTCGAGGACCTTCTGCCGTTCAGCAACGAGGCCCTCGTCCGGGCCGTCGCCGAGACCCGTACGCCGGTGGTCTCGGCCATCGGTCACGACGTCGACACTCCCCTGCTCGACTTCGTCGCCGACGTCCGCGCCTCGACGCCCACCGACGCGGCCAAGCACATCGTCCCGTCACTCCAGGAGCAGCTCGCCGGGCTGGCCGCCACGCGCGAGCGCGCTCGTCGCGCGGTGCACCACCGGTTCGCGGCGGAGCGCAGGCACCTCGACTCCCTGCGCAGCCGGCCGGTCCTCGCCGACCCGCACACCCTCGTACGCACCCGGCGGGCCGAGATCGACGCGCTGCGCGAGCGGACGACGTACAGGCTGCGCTCGCGCGTCGAGCGAGCGAGCGACCAGATCGGCCACCTGCGGGCCCAGGTACGAGCGCTGTCACCGCTGCAGACCCTCGAGCGCGGGTACGCCGTGGTCCGGCTCGAGGACGACACGGTCGTGACGGACCCGGCCCAGGTCGAGGACTCCCAGGAGATCCTCAGGGTCTCGGTCGCGCGGGGAGACTTCCGTGTCAGGCCGGCCACGTAGGGTTGTCGTCATGTCTGGCACCGAGCAGAGCCTGTCCGAGCGCATCGACCTGTCCGCGCACCCCGATATCGCCGAGCTCGGTTACGAACAGGCGCGTGACGAGCTCACGACCATCGTCGCCAAGCTCGAGGGCGGGCAGGCCCCGCTCGAGGAGTCGATGAAGCTCTGGGAGCGCGGCGAGCTGCTGGCTCAGCACTGCCAGGCGTGGCTCGACCAGGCCGAGGAGCGCCTCACCGCCCAGGACGACAACGCCTCCGACGAGGACTGACCCCTCGCCTCACACACCGTGGCGGTCCAGGAACGCCGCGACCAGGGCTGCCCACTCGACGACCTCGGGAGCGGTGAAGATGTGTCCAGCCCCGGGCAGCTCCACGAGCTCGGCCTCCGGGATGCCGCGCGCCAGGTCACGTGTCGATCCCGGCAGCACGATCCGGTCCTGACCGGCCGCGATCACGAGGGTCGGCACGCTGATGCCGGGCAGACGGTCGGTGAGATCGACGCGCGGTGCGAGCTCCATCTGCGGCGCGCGCAGCGCAGCTGTCTGCTGCAGCCCTGCCGCCATCGCGTCCAGCACCTCGGACCTGGTCTGCTCGTCCCTGTCCGCAAGCACAGCCGGGCTCTCGGCGAGCACCAGCATCCGGGCCAGCGCGTCGACGCGGCCGTCGGCGGCGAGCACGGCGTACTGCTCCGCGAACGTCGTCAGCTGGCTGTCGCCGCGGGGAAAGCCGACGGTCAGCACCAGCGCGCTCACCCGATCCGGATGGCGTAGCGCGGCGGTGATGGCCACGGCCGAGCCGAGCGACAGCCCCAGCACCGGGAAGTGTGAGAGCCCGTGCGAGACCGCCGTGTCCACGAGCTCGTCGGCGAGGTCGTCCAGCTGAAGCGGTGCACCGGCGACCGGTCGCGACCCGCTGCCGGGGTAGTCGCGCCCGAGGAGCGTCCGCCGATGCCTCAGCTCGCCGACGAGCCCGCCGAAGTTGTCGTCGAAGGACCCGCCCGCACCGTGGGCGAGCAGCAGCGCCGGACCTGCGCCGTGGACGTGGGCGTGCGGTGTCGTGGAATGAGGAAGCATGGCGGCGACGCTAGGTACTGACATGGATGTCAAGGTCAAGGCCGAGTCGTCGCCGCTGCTCATCGGTGACCTGTCCCGGTGCACCGACGCCTCACCGCGATCGCTGCGGCACTACGAGGCGGTCGGCCTGATCCGGGCGCGGCGGGCTGCCAACGGATTTCGTGAGTACGACCCCGAGACGGTCACGCAGGTGCGTCGGATTCGCGCGCTCCTGGCCGCGGGCTTCAACCTGGCTGCTGTCGCCACGATCCTGCCGTGCCTCGACGACGACGCCGAGCACCTGCAGATGTGCCCGGACGTGGCGGCGCAGGTGCGCCGGACGCTCGGCTCGATCGCCGAGCAGAGCGAGGAGCTGATGCGCCGTCGTCAGGAGATCGAGCGACTCATCGGCTCGTAGCTCAGGCGCCGGGCTTGAGCGTGCCGGCGAAGTGCTGCAGCTCGTCCCAGCCGGCCTTGCCCGTCACGACGGTGTCGAGGCCGCCGAGCGGGCCGGTGCGCACGAGACTGCGCTGGTCCTTGTCGGTGTTCTCGAACTTCGTCCAGGTGGTGCCTCCGACGCTCACCGACCCGATCGCCTGACCGAACCCGGTCTGGTCCTTGAACCAGCCGTCCGAGCCGCCCTTGGTCTGCTCGAGCGAGACGAACTTGCCCGACGGCGCCTGATAGCCGGCGTGCCAGGTCGGCGCCTTGCCGTCGTACTTCAGCAGGCGCACGTTGGTCGCGACCCACTGCGCGGGCAGGCCCTGCGGCAGGGCGACCTGCCACTTCTGCTGAGCGCCGACCTCGCGGGCGATGCCGGGCACGTCCTGGACCTCGCGCGGGACGGTGCTGACCCGCGGCACCATCGCGAGCCACACGGCGCACCCCGCGACCAGCACGACCATCGAGATGATCATGCTGCGGGCGGAACCGCCCATCCCCCGACGTCGCTGGGGCGCGGGTGCCGGCGCTGCGGGGGCGGTCTGCGGTGTCGTGCTCACCGCACCATCGTCCCTGATCTGCGTCTCGCGGGCGAACCGGGCCCGGTCGGCGGTCCGAGCGCTCGATAGAGTCGCCCTCAGTCACCCGCTACTGCCCGAGGAGTACCCATGTCTGCGGACAGCACGCCCACCAGCCCCGAGGTCCCTGACCGCAACCTGGCTCTTGAGCTCGTCCGCGTGACCGAGGCCGCCGCGATGGCCGGTGGCCGTTGGGTCGGCCGCGGTGACAAGAACGGCGCCGACGGTGCGGCCGTCGCCGCGATGCGCAGCCTCATCTCCTCGGTCAGCATGAACGGCACCGTCGTGATCGGCGAGGGCGAGAAGGACGACGCCCCCATGCTGTTCAACGGCGAGCAGGTCGGCGACGGCACCGGCCCCGAGGTCGACGTCGCGGTCGACCCGATCGACGGCACCACCCTCACCGCCAAGGGCATGACCAACGCCGTCTCGGTCCTCGCCGTCAGCGAGCGCGGGTCGATGTACGACCCGAGCGCGGTGTTCTACATGGACAAGCTCGCGACCGGTCCCGAGGCCGCCGACGTCGTCGACATCCGCCTTCCGGTCGCCGAGAACATCAAGCGGGTCGCCAAGGCCAAGAAGCGCGGCGTCTCCGACGTGACGGTGGTGCTGCTCGACCGCCCGCGCCACGAGCAGATCGCCTCCGAGATCCGCGAGGCCGGCGCCCGCATCCGCTACATCTCCGACGGTGACGTCGCCGGCGCCATCATGGCCGCCCGCGAGGACACCGGCATCGACCTGCTGCTCGGCATCGGCGGCACGCCCGAGGGCATCATCGCCGCGTGCGCGATCAAGTGCCTCGGCGGTGTGCTCCAGGGCCAGCTGTGGCCCAAGGACGACGACGAGCGCCAGAAGGCCCTCGACGCCGGCCACGACCTCGACGCCGTGCTGTCCACCGACGAGCTCGTGACCAGCGACAACTGCTTCTTCGTCGCCACCGGCATCACCGACGGTGAGCTGCTCAAGGGCGTCCGCTACCGCTCCGGCGGCTGCACCACCCAGTCGCTGGTGATGCGCTCCAAGAGCGGCACGATCCGCGTCATCGACGGCCACCACCAGCTGTCCAAGCTGCGTGAGTACGCCGCCGTGGACTTCGAGCGCTGAGCCCAGCGCACCCATGAGTCGCTCGCTCGTCGTCGGTGAGGCGCTGGTCGACATCGTCCGCGCCGCCGACGGCTCGGTGCGCGAGCACCCCGGTGGCAGTCCGCTCAACGTCGCGATCGGTCTCGCGCGGCTCGGTCACGACGTCGAGCTCGCGTGCTCCATCGGCGACGACGCCCACGGTGCAGCGGTCCGCGCTCATCTGGCGGCCGACGGCGTACGACTGAGCCCGGGCAGCACGTCGGCCGCACGTACGTCGACCGCGACGGCCACGCTCGACGAGTCCGGTTCTGCCACCTACGAGTTCGACATCGAGTGGGCACCGCCCGCACTGCCGGGCGGATTCGCGCACCTGCACACCGGTTCGATCGGAGCGGTGCTCCAGCCGGGTGCGACGACGGTGCGCGAGGCGGTCGAGGCTGCTCGTGCGACGACGACGATCTCCTACGACCCCAACGCCCGCCCTTCGCTGATGGGCGACCCGCACGACGTGCGCTCCGACGTCGAGCAGCTCGTCGGGCTGTCCGACGTGGTCAAGGCGAGCGACGAGGACGTGCGCTGGCTCTACGGCGACGACGTGTCGCTCGGCCAGGTGGCCGGCCTGTGGGCACGTCTCGGGCCGCGTCTTGTCGTCATCACGCGAGGCGGCGAGGGTGCGCTCGCGCACGTCGCGCCCACCGAAGACGTCGTCGACCTGCCCGGCCGGACCGTCGAGGTGGTCGACACGGTGGGCGCTGGCGACTCGTTCATGTCGGGCTTGCTGTCGGGACTGCTCGACGCCGGCCTGCTCGGCGGTCCGGACGCCCGCGACCGGTTGCGTACGGCCACCCTGGCGCAGGTCCGTCCAGCGCTGGAACGCGCCCTCGCGACGTCAGCGATCACGGTCTCGCGGGCGGGCGCCCAGCCCCCGACACGCGCCGAGCTCGGCTGAGCGGTGTCCGTGCTCGATGTGATGATCGAGCCATGCCACTCACGCTTGCCGAACGCCAGGAGTTCCTGACTCAACCGCACACCGCCACCATCTCGGTGCAGGCGCTGCGCACCGGACGCGGCCCGCTGGCCGTGCCGATCTGGTACGACGTCGACGCCGAGGGCCGTCCGTGGATCCTGACCGATGCGGGGTCGGTCAAGGCGCGTCACATCGAGGCGGCCGGCAGCTTCACGCTCACCGCGCACCAGCTGACGCCGTCGGTGCGCTACGTCTCGGTCGAGGGCCCGGTGCAGGCGAGCCGGGCCGCCGCGGACGCCGACCTCGTCGGCATGACCGAGCGCTATCTGACCGGAGACGCGGTCGCGGCCTACCTCGACTTCGCGCGACCGGGGCTGAGCACCCTGCAGGTCATCACCATGGAGCCGCAGCACTGGTTGTCGGGCGACCTCGGGTCGTGGTGAGCCCGCTCAGGCCCGGCGGTTGGTCGCGGCCGGGCCCGGGCGGATCGAGATGGTCTCGTAGGTCGCGTCCGGCGTCGCCGTGAGCACGCTGCGGACTGCGGTGGCCACCGACTCCGGGCGCAGGTAGCTCGCCTCGTCGTAGTCCCGCCCCTCGAACGCGTTGAGCTCGCGCTGCATGTCCGTGGAGACGCGCCCGGGGTGGACCGACGACACGCGCACGCCGTCCGCACGGACCTCCTCACGCAGCGAGTCGGTGAAGGCGCGCACCGCGAACTTGGAGGCCGAGTAGATCCCGCCCGGGCCGTGGGCGTTGAGTCCCGAGCCCGAGTTGATGACCACGACAGTGCCCTGTGCCGCCTGCAGCGAAGGCAGCAGCAGCCGGGTGAGATCAGCGACCGCGAACACGTTCAGCTCGAACGTGGCCCTCCAGTCAGCTCGGCTCACCTCCGTCAGAGCACCGTTGCCGAGCATGCCTGCCGAGTGGACGACGCCGTCGAGGCGGTCGAGCGCGAGCGCAGCCACAGCGTCGGTCGTCGACTGCTCGTCGGCGAGGTCGACCACGAACGGCCGCGCGTGCTCGTACGCGGCACACACCTGCTCGACCGCGGCCCGGTCGCGACCGCCCACGATCAGCTCGTGGTCGGGTGCGAGCGCATCGCACACCGCCTTGCCGATCCCGCGGGTGGCACCAGTGACAAGGACGACAGGACGAGCAGCGGAGTCGGTCATGTCGTCACGGTACGACGCGTGGGGCCGGCCCCGTCAGGAGCCGGCCCCACGTCGTACGGGCGATCGTCAGGAGGCCTTCTCGGCCGCTGCGGCCTCACGGGCACGCGCCCGCTCCAGCGCCGCGCGCCGGGCGTCCTCGCTGTCGCGGGCGATCTCGGCCGCCTTGTCGTCGTCGCGGGTCAGGCACTCGCCCGTCTCGGGGTCGAACACGTGCATCAGCGACGGGTCGAACACCAGCTGCGCCTCGTCACCCTCGCGGATACGCGAGCGGGCGTCGAGGTTGACGACGAGCTGGGTACGCATGCCCTCACCGTCGAGCTCGCGGTCGAGCTCTTCGAGCTTGCCCTTGACCGCTTCGTGCGCTTCGAACGGGATGTAGGCGTACTGCTCGTTGCCGAGCCACTCGGTCTGGTCGACCACCGCCGAGAAGGACACCCCGCCGGGCACGTTGTCGCCGAGACCGGCGTCCTTGAAGTACTCCGGGCGGATGCCGGCGATCACCAGGTCCTTACCGGCGACCTTCTGGGCGAGCTCGCCGGTGACCTCGACGTCGACGAACGGCAACGACAGCGTGCTGCCCTTGACCTCGGCCGGCAGGAAGTTCATCGGCGGCGAACCGATGAAGCCGGCGACGAACAGGTTGACGGGCTGCTCGTACAGCTCGCGCGGTGAGGCGACCTGCTGCAGGACGCCCTTCTTGAGGACGGCCACCCGGTCACCGAGCGTCATCGCCTCGGTCTGGTCGTGGGTGACGTAGATCGTGGTCACCCCGAGGCGACGCTGCATGCGCGCGATCTCGGTGCGCATCTGCCCGCGCAGCTTGGCGTCGAGGTTGGACAACGGCTCGTCGAACAGGAACGCGTCGGCGTCGCGCACGATCGCCCGGCCCATCGCCACCCGCTGACGCTGACCGCCGGACAGGTTGGCCGGCTTGCGCTCGAGGTGCTCGTCGAGCTCGAGCATCGAGGACGCCTGCTGGACCTTGGCGCGGATCTCGTCGTCACTGTGCTGCCCCTTGGCCAGGCGCAGCGGGAACGCGATGTTCTCGAACACCGTGAGGTGAGGGTAGAGCGCGTAGTTCTGGAACACCATCGACAGGTTGCGGTCGCGCGGCGCGAGGTCGTTGACCCGCTTGCCGTCGATCAGCAGGTCACCTGAGGTGATGTCCTCCAGGCCGACGACCATGCGCAGCAGCGTGGACTTACCGCAGCCGGACGGGCCCACCAGGATGATGAACTCGCCGTCGGCGATGTCGAGCGACACGTCGTTGACCGCCGGGAAGCCGTCGCCGTACTTCTTGACGATGTTCTTCAGCTCGATACTGGACATGAGGAGAGCTCCTTAACCCTTGACCGCGCCGGAGGTGAGTCCGGCCACGATGCGGCGCTGGAACAGCAGCACCAGGATGACGACGGGGATGGTCACGACGACGGCCGCGGCCGCGATCGCGCCGGTGGGCTGGGTGAACTGGCTCGCACCGGTGAAGAACGCCAGTGCCGCCGGCACGGTGCGCGAGCTGTTGGACGAGGTCAGGTTGGACGAGAACACGAAGTCGTTCCAGGCGGTGAAGAACGCGATGATCGCCGTGGTGAAGACACCCGGTGCGGCGAGCGGCGCGATGACCTTGCGGAACGCCTGCCAGCTGGTCGCTCCGTCGACCTGAGCGGCCTGCTCCATCTCCCACGGGATCTGCTGGAAGAACGCCGACAGCGTCCAGATCGACAGCGGGAGGGTCAGCGCGAGGTAGGGGATGATCAGGCCCGGCAGCGTGTCGAACAGGCCGACCTGCCGCCACAGGTTGAACAGCGGCGTGACCATCGCGATCACCGGGAAGAACGACACCGCGAGCGCGGTGGTGAGGATGAGCTTCTTGCCGGGGAAGTCGAGGCGGGCGATGGCGTACGCGCAGAACATCGCGAGCACGACACTGATGAGTGTCGCGATGAGGCACACGATGATCGAGTTGCGCAGGGCCGGGTTGAACAGGTCGCTCGCGCCGCCGGTGAAGATCAGCTTGTAGTTCTCCAGCGTCGGGTCCTTGGGCCAGAAGTTGCCGAACATGTTCTTCTCGGAGTCGGCCAGGGCGTCGGAGCCCTTGAGCGACGTCGCGAGGATCCACAGCAGCGGCACGGCGGTCCAGATGATGACCGGGATGGCGGCGATCGCCATCCAGTTGCGGGACTTGGTGCTGACGTTGGTCTCCATGGCCTACTTGCCTCCACCGGTGAGGTCGACCTTGAACCCGCGCACGAAGATGAACGCGACGATGAGCACGATCACGAACAGGATCACCGCGAGCGCCGAGCCCATCCCGATCTCGACCCGGTTGATCGTCTCGTTGGAGACCAGCATCGACAGGGTCATCGTCTTGTTGGCGCCTCCGGTCATGACCTGCGGGTTGTCGTAGATCCGGATCGCGTCAAGGCTGCGGAACAGCACGGCCACCATGAGGGCGGCCTTCATGTTGGGCAGCACCACCCGGCGGAAGCGCTGCCACCAGGTCGCGCCGTCGACCTTGGCGGCCTCCTCGAGCGAGGTGTCGACCTGCGCCAGGCCGGCGAGCAGCAGCAGCGACATGAACGGTGTGGTCTTCCAGATCTCCGACAGGCAGATGATCGTCAGCGAGGACCAGCGGCCGCCGAACCAGTCGTAGTCGAGCGGGAACTGCCCGAAGCTGAAGAAGTGCAGCCAGTGGTTGAAGAACCCGGTGTCGACCGAGGCCGCGAACAGCCAGGAGAACGCCGAGACCACGGTGATGATCGCGTACGGGATGAGCACGATCGTGCGCAGCGTGCGCCGCGGCAGGACGATCTTGTTCATCAGCATCGCGATGGCCATACCGAGGATCAGCTCGATGATCAACGTGACCACGACGATGACCGCGGTGGTCGTGAACGCCTCCCAGAACAGCGGGTCACCGAGCGCGGTGACGTAGTTCTGGACGCCGGCGAACTTGCGGTTGTCCGGGTCGGTCAGCCGGTACTTGAACAGCGACAGGTAGATCGCGTAGCAGATCGGGTAGAGCGTGACGAGCAGCATGATGACGAACGCCGGCCCGGCGAGCTTCCAGCCGAGCGAGCGCTCGCCCTTGGCCCGGTCGGACAGACCGTTCTTCTTCGGACTGGGCTGCGCCCCGGCCGCGCTCGCGCCGTGGGCGTCATCCGAGGTGGCGACAGTGCTCATAGCAGGGCCTCACCTTTCAGGACGTCGATGATGAAGCGTTGCGCGGTGGCCGGCGTCTGCTGTGAGACCGCACCGGGTGGGCTGAACTTCTGCTGCAGCCCGGTCGAGATGTCGCCGTAGTACTGCGACTGCGGTCGCGGGGAGGCCACGTCGAGCGAGCCCCGGATGGTCTGTGCGATGCCGTTGGGGAACGCCTTGAGCACCTCGGCGTCGGTGTACGACGCCTTGCGGCTCGCGGGGTTGCCGGCCTTGGCCATGTAGTCGGCCTGGTGCTGCCGGTTGGTGATGCAGGCCGCGGCCTCGTACGCGAGGCCGGGGTTCTTGCTCTTGGCGCCGACGCCGATCTGGATGCCGCCGTACGGCGGGGCCGAGGCCTTGTCGGCGACCGTGCGCGGGTAGACCGTGGCCGCGACGTCCTTCTTGTCGCCGGTCAGTGCGCCGTACGTGTAGGGCCAGTTGACGAGGAAGTTGGCCTTCTTGCCCTGGAACAGGTCCAGGCTCTGGGTCTCCTCGTTGCTGCCGATCGAGGGCCCGCCGAGGCCCTTCTTGGCGATGGTGCTGATGATGCGCGCGGCCTCGCGCCCGGCGGCGCTGTCGAGGCCGAGCCGGGTGTCCTCGCCGGCGGCGCCGGGGTTCTGCAGGATCTTGCCGCCCGCGCCGGCGACGAGGGCGTTGATCCAGACGGTGTAGCCCTCGTACAACGACGCCTGGACGCCGATGTCGGTCTTGCTCTTGTCGGCGGCGGCGATGAGCTGGTCCCAGGTGACCGGTTTGGTCATGTCGAGCCCGGCCTGCTGCGCGGCGGACTTGCGGTACCAGAGCAGCTGGGTGTTGGACCAGAACGGTACGGCGACCAGCTTGCCGTTCCAGGTGGAGGCCTCGATCGCCGACTGGACGCGGTCCTCACGGAACTGGGGCTCGAGACTGGCCGGCACCGGGGCGAGGTAGCCCGCCTCGGCGAACTCGGCGACGAACACCGGGTCGATGCTCATGAGGTCCATCGAGGTGTCGCCGGCAGCGAGCCGACGCAGCAGCTGGATGCGCTGGTCGCTGGCGCTGTTGGGCAGCAGCTGCACGTTGATGCGGTACTTGCCGCCCGAGGCGTCGGCGCACTCCTTGGCCAGCGTGGCCTGACCGCCCTTGGTGGCATCGGCGTTGCCGACGTCGGGGTTGATGTACCAGGTCAGGGTGCGGGAGCCCCCGGCCGAGTCGTCACTGCCGCACGCGGCCAGGCCCATACCGGCTGCCAGGGCGGCGGCCAGCGTGAGAGCCGTCCCGCGACGACGCTTCCTTGCGTGGTCCATCGGCGACCTCGATCCGTAGGGACAGGGTGGGAACAGGTCTACACCCGGGGTTGTGAGCCACGCCACTCGACCTGCCGATTCGTACGCCGATCGTGACCGCGCCGCACGGATCCGCGGGCCCCGTCGATATTCTCGGAGCATGGCGGAATTCGCGTACGAGGACATGCTTCCCACCGGTCCGGACGACACGTCGTACCGGCTGCTGACGACCGAGGGCGTCCGCACGGTCGAGGGTCCTGGTGGGCGCACGTTCCTCGAGGTCGACCCCGAGGCTCTTCGGCTGCTGACCGACACCGCCATGCACGACATCGCGCACTACCTGCGCCCGGCGCACCTCACCCAGCTGCGCTCGATCCTCGATGACCCCGAGGCGTCCAACAACGACAAGTTCGTGGCGCTCGACCTGCTCAAGAACGCCAACATCGCCGCAGCCGGCGTGCTGCCGATGTGCCAGGACACCGGCACCGCGATCGTCATGGGCAAGAAGGGCGGGCAGGTGCTCGTCGGCGACGGCAGCGAGCCCGACGAGAAGGCCATCGCGCACGGGGTCTACGACGCGTACACCCGGCTCAACCTGCGCTACTCGCAGATGGCGCCCGTGACGATGTGGGAGGAGAAGAACACCGGCTCCAACCTCCCCGCCCAGGTCGAGCTGTACGCCAACAGCTCCCCCGGCGCCGAGACGTCGTACAAGTTCCTGTTCATGGCCAAGGGCGGCGGCTCGGCCAACAAGTCCTTCCTCTACCAGGAGACCAAGGCGATCCTCAATCCCGAGCGGATGATGGCCTTCCTCGACGAGAAGCTCCGCTCGCTCGGCACGGCCGCGTGCCCGCCGTACCACCTGGCCGTGGTCATCGGCGGCACCAGCGCCGAGCTCGCGCTCAAGACCGCCAAGTACGCCAGCGCCAAGTACCTCGACGAGCTGCCCAAGGAGGGCGACGCCGCCACCGGCCACGGCTTCCGCGACCGTGAGCTGGAGGAGCAGATCCTGGAGCTGACCCGGCAGTTCGGCATCGGCGCGCAGTTCGGCGGCAAGTACTTCTGCCACGACGTACGCGTGGTGCGCCTCCCCCGCCACGGCGCGTCACTGCCCGTCGCCATCGCGGTCAGCTGCTCGGCCGACCGGCAGTGCCTCGGCAAGATCACGCCCGAGGGGGTGTTCATCGAGCAGCTCGAGACCGACCCCGCACGCTTCCTGCCCGACACCACGCACGCCGAGCTCGAGGACAAGGGCGCGGGCGAGGACGTCGTCCAGATCGACCTCAACCAGCCGATGGACCAGATCCTGGCCGAGCTGACCAAACACCCTGTCAAGACTCGGCTTTCACTCACCGGCCCGTTGGTGGTGGCCCGCGACATCGCGCACGCCAAGATCAAGGAGCGCCTGGACGCCGGTGAGGAGATGCCGGCGTACCTCAAGGACCACCCGGTCTACTACGCCGGTCCGGCCAAGACGCCCGAGGGCTTCGCGTCCGGCTCGTTCGGCCCGACCACGGCCGGACGGATGGACTCCTACGTCGAGCAGTTCCAGGCCGCGGGTGGCTCGATGGTCATGCTCGCCAAGGGCAACCGCAGCAAGCAGGTCACCGACGCGTGCGACGCGCACGGCGGGTTCTACCTCGGGTCGATCGGCGGCCCGGCCGCACGGCTGGCCCAGGACTGCATCAAGCACGTCGAGGTCATCGAGTACGAGGAGCTGGGTATGGAAGCCGTCTGGAAGATCGAGGTCGAGGACTTCCCGGCCTTCATCATCGTCGACGACAAGGGCAACGACTTCTTCACCACGACCGCCAAGCCGACGGCGTTCACGATCCAGAAGCGGCCCGGGCTGTGAGCGGGGGCTTCGAGGACTTGGTCGCGGCCAACCAGAAGTTCGCGGACTCGTTCTCGCTCAAGGGTTTTGACGGTGTCGCCAAGGCGGGCGTCGCGGTCGTGACGTGCATGGACTCGCGCATCGACCCGCTCGGCATGATCGGTCTCAAGCCGGGTGACGCCAAGATCTTCCGCAACCCGGGTGGTCGCGTCGACAACTCCGCGCTCGAGGCGCTCGTGCTCGCGACGCACCTGCTCGGTGTCGAGCGGGTGCTGGTCGTGCCACACACCCGGTGCGCGATGGCGTCCAAGTCGCAGCAGGAGCTGCGCCAGGTCATCGGTGAGTCCGCCGGCCAGGACGCGTCGTGGCAGAGCTTCCACGTGATCGAGGACCAGCTCGACGCCCTCGCCCAGGACGTCGCCAAGGTGCGCAGCCACCCGCTGATCTCCGACCGCATCAAGGTCGCCGGGTTCCTCTACGACGTCGACACCGGTCTGCTCAACCAGCACCAGTGAGGCGCGAATGCGCCTGAGCGCGCTCAACATCCACCCTGTCAAGTCGACGGCGATCCGGCCGGTGGATGAGGCGTACGTCGGTCGCGCCGGCCTGCGTGGCGACCGCGAGTGGATGGTCGTCGACTCCACCGGCACGCTCGTCAGCGCCCGTGAGCAGCCGTCGCTGTTCGACGTCGTCGCCGACACTCCCCACACCGACGCGTCGGTCACAGGAGCGCTCCGGCTGCGCCACCCTCGGCTGGCCGACCTGGCGCTGAGTCCGCTTGAGCCGCAACCGGTTCCGGTCGTCCTGCACAAGAAGGACGTGCTCACCACGCCCGCCGGTGCGATCGCCGACCAGTGGCTGCGCGAGGCGATCGGGCGCGACGACGTACGGCTGATGTGGTGCGACGACCCGACCCGGCGTGGGCTCAACCCGGCGTACGCGCAGCCGGACGACCACACCGCGTTCGCCGACAGCGCTCCTCTGTCACTCGCCTCGACGACCTCGGTGCGACAGCTCAACGACTGGACCGCCGAGACCGCGCTCGATCTGGGCGAGCCCGCGCCAGAACCGTTGCCCGTACAGCGTTTTCGGGCCAACGTGATCATCGAAGGCGCCGACGAGCCGTTCGCCGAGGATGGCTGGCGGCGCGTGCGCATCGGCGACGTGACGTTCAGGGTGCCTGCGCCGATCGACCGCTGCGTCATGACGACCATCGACCCCGCGTCGCTCGACCGCGGCAAGGAGCCCATCCGCACCCTCGCTCGCCACCGTCGCTGGGACGGCAAGACGTGGTTCGCGGTCAAGCTGGTCCCTGACGGCGAGGGCACGATCCGCGTGGGCGACGAGCTGACCGTCCGACTGACGGTCAGCCGCCGCCGTACGGCACGGTGTTGATCTCCATGCTGTGGCCGTCCGGGTCCTCCCAGTAGAGGCCGCGTCCGCCGTCGTGGGTGTTGATCGCGCCTTCCTGCCGGTGAAACGGGTCGGCCCAGTACGTCAGGCCGCGCGCGGTGATGCGTTCGAAGATCTGGTCGAACTCGGCCTCGCTCACCAGGAAGGCGTAGTGCTGCGGGTGCGGTGTGCCGTGGTCGTCGGCGTAGTCGAGCGAGACGCCGTTGGCCGCCTGGACGACGACGAACGGCCCGTACGTCGTGGGCTCGGCCTCCCCTCATCGTCCACCTGCCGTCGACCGGGAGCGACCACGTTCTCGGACATCTCGCCCTGGTCAGGGGCCCTGATCGGTGTCGCGGTCGAGCCCGGCGGGCCAGCTGGATTGGACCAGTCGACGGGCGTCGAATTGGCTCTTCTGGGTGGTCCGAAATGCGCCTAGCGTCGTCATCATGACCGCGTCCTCATCGTCCGGGCTGTCCGTCCTGCAAGGCGGCGCCCTCACCACCGGAGCCGTCCTCGGCACCGGTGTCATCTCGCTGCCCGCCGTCGCTGCAGGCCTTGCCGGGCCGGCGTCCCTGATCGCGTGGATCGCCCTGGTAGCGCTGTCGATCCCGCTCGCGGCGACGTTCGCCGCGCTCGGCTCGCGATACCCCGACACCGGTGGTGTCTCGACGTACGCCCGCCTCGCCTTCGGGCGCCGCGCAGCCGCGGTCGTCGGCTGGTGCTTCTACCTGGCTGTGCCGATGGGCGCTGCCCCGGCGGCCGCGTTCGCGGGAGGGTACCTGTCGGACCTGCTCGGCGGCGGACGGCGTACGGAGGTGCTGACGATCCTGGTCCTGATCGTACTGGTGGGGACGACGAACGCGTTCGGGATCCGGGTGTCCGGCCGGGTCCAGCTGGTGCTCGCAGCCGTCCTGGTGGTGCTGCTCGTGGCCGCGATCGCCGTCGCGCTCCCCCAGGCCGACCTCGATCACCTGACGCCGTTCGCCCCGCACGGCTGGGGCGCGATCGGGTCGGCGACCGCGGTCCTGGTGTGGGCGTTCGCGGGGTGGGAAGCGGTCTCGTCGCTGTCGGCCGACTACCGCAGTCCCCGCCGCGACATCCCGCGCGCCACGGCGATCGCGATCAGCGTCGTGGGGGTCCTCTACGTCGGAGTCGCCGCGACGAGCGTGCTCGTCCTGGGCCCAGCGGCCGGCAACAGCACCGCTCCCCTGTCGGACCTGCTGGCCACCGGTCTCGGTGAGTCCGCTCGGATTGCCACGACGGTGCTCGCCCTGCTGCTCACCATCGGCGTCATGAACGCCTACTTCGCCGGGGGCGCACGGCTGGGTGCCGCGCTGGGGAGGGACGGTGCACTGCCCGCGTGGCTCACCCGGGGCAGCTCCGCCGGTGAGGTGCCGCTGCGATCGCTCGGTGCGCTCGTCGGCCTGTGCCTGATCTCGACGACGGTCACCGTCGCGGTCGGTGTCGACCTCACGGCGGCGCTGCTGCTCGTGACCGGGTCGTTCACGCTGGTCTACGTGATCGGCTCGGCTGCTGCCGTACGCCTGCTGCCGCACGGCACCTGGAGCCACCGCGGAGCGGTGATCGCGCTGATCAGCACGCTCGGCCTGCTCTGGATGACCGGGTGGCACGTGCTGTGGGCGCTCGGTGTCGCAGCGGCCGCACTGGTCTACGACGCGGTGACCGACCGGCGTACGAGCTCGCTCACCGTCGCGAGCGCGCCCGAGATCGCGCTGGACCGGACCGCGCCGTAGCCGAGGACCAGGCCGTCCCGGGGTGCGGGTCCGGCGTACGCGGGCCGCAGCGACTCCAGCCCGATGCCCCCACGCATAGCCATACGGACGAGCTCGTCGACGTCGAGCCGGACACCCGCCCGCAGGGTCGTGCAGACGTGCAGCCCGGCCGAGGAGGGCACCAGCTCGAACCACGGGTCGAGCTCGGCCCGTACGCCCTCGACGACGGCGGCGTGCCGGCGAGCGTACGCAGCACCCGCTCGACGCACGTGCCGCGCGAGCAGCCCCTCGTCGATGAACCTCGCGAGCGCCGCCTGCACCGCGACCGCGCCGTGCCAGCCGCTCATCTGGCGAGCCGCGACGAGGGCGGGGCGCAGCCCGACCGGCGCGAGGGCGTAGCCGAGACGCAGCGCGGGCACCATCGACGTGGAGAACGTGCCGACGTAGACGACCCTGCCGGTGTCGTCGAGAGCATGCAGAGGCTCCAAAGGCCTTGTCGTGTAACGGAACTCGCTGTCGTAGTCGTCCTCGACGATCACTGCGTCGTGGCGCTCGGCCCACGTGATCAGTGCGCGCCGACGGGCGAGCGACATGGGCACGCCCGTGGGGTACTGGTGGGACGGTGTCGCGATCACGACCCGTGCGTCTGCAGGCAGCCGGTCGACGACGAGCCCCTCGGCGTCGACGGGTGTCGGCACGGCTCGTACGCCGTGACCGGCGAGCAGACGCCGAGCCATCGGGTAGCCCGGGTCCTCGACAGCCGCCACGTCACCGGGTGCGAGCAGCACCCGGCAGATGAGGTCGAGCGCGTGCTGGGCTCCGTCGGTCACGACGACCTCGTCGGCGCTCACGGCCAGCGAGCGGGAACGGCCCAGGTGCGCGGCGACGGCCACGCGCAGCGGCGGGTGGCCGGCCGGGTCGCCGTACGCGCCTGTGCTGCTGCGCATCTCGGCGGTCAGCAGGCGTCGCCACGTGTCGAACGGGAAGAGGGACGCATCAGGCATCCCGACGCGTAGGTCGATCGCGGGGCTGTGCTCGGCTGCGATCGGAACCGGCTCGAACGACCAGTCCCGCCGCGGACGGGCGCCGGCTGCAGTCTGCGTACGCCGCACCGACGGCACGGCCGCCTCGGTGACGAAGGTGCCCGATCCGACGCGGCCCTGGACGTAGCCCTCGGCGGCCAGCCGGTCGTACGCCGCCGCCACCGTCGTGCGTGACATGCCGACCTGCGCGGCCAGGTCGCGCGTGGGCGGGAGCCGATCACCCGGGCGCAGCCGCCCGTCGGTCATGGCGCCGACGAGCGCTGCGTAGACGGCGGCCGTCCGCCCGCCCGGGTGATCGAGCCGGACCGTGAGGTCCACGGGGCTCGGTCAGACCAGGCCGACCGTGACGGGGATGTTGCCGCGGGTGGCCTTGGAGTAGGGGCAGACCTCTTCGTGGGCCTTGCGGACGAGCTCTTCGGCCTTGGCCCGGTCGACACCCGGGATGTCGGCCTTGATGTCGACCGCGATGCCGGCGCCCGACGGCGTCTTGCCGAACGTCACATCGGCCGTGACCGTCGAGTCGCTGGTGTCGAGGCCCTCCTGGCTCGCGACCAGGTTGAGCGCGCCCGAGAAGCACGCGGCGTAGCCTGCGGCGAACAGCGTCTCGGGGTTGGCCTTGGGGTTGGTCTTGCTGCCCGGCTTGCCGAGCGGCAGGTCGACAACGCCGTCGGCGCTCTTGACCTGACCCTCGCGACCGCCCTGGGCGGTGGCGGCGGTGGTGTAGATGACCTCGGTGACTTCCTCGAAAGGCATGCTCAGATCCTCATCTGTCGGTCGGGAGGGGACAACAGTCCCAACGTAGCGCCGACCACGAACATGCCCTCAGCCCACGTGTCGGACCAGGCGCTCCATCGCCTCGGTGACCTCGGCGGTCGTCCCGGCGAAGGACAGCCGCATGAACCGGTTGCCGTCGACGGGGTCGAAGTCGACACCGGGCGTGATCGCCACCCCGGTCTCGGCGAGGACCTCGCGGCACCAGGCGGTCGAGTCGTCGGTCAGGTGCCCGATGTCGCACCATGCGTAGAACGCGCCGTCGGGCGGGGCGTACGACGTGACGCCGATGCGGGGCAGCGCCTCGACCAGGTGGGCGCGGTTGGCGGCGTAGCGGCCCACGTGGCCGTCGAGCTCGGCGCGCGCCTCGTCGGTGAAGCCCGCGAGCGCGGCGTACTGCGCAACGGCCGGCGGGCAGATCGACAGGTTGCCCGACAGCAGCTCGACCGGGCGCGCGAGCTGCTCGGGCAGGAGCATCCAGCCCAGTCGCCAGCCCGTCATCGAGAAGTACTTGCTGACCGAGCCGACGACCACGCTCGACGTCGAGGTCTGCCAGGCGCTCGCGCACTCTCGGCCGTAGGAGACGCCGTGGTAGATCTCGTCACTGATGAGCAGGCAGTCGTGCTCGTCGCACCAGCGGGCCAGCGCCGCGAGCTCGTCGGCGTCAATGATCGTGCCGGTCGGGTTGGCCGGGCTGGCGATGATCAGACCGGCGGGCGGCTCGGGCATCGCCTCGAGCATCGCGACCGTCGGCTGATAGCGCGTCTCAGCCCCGCACACGAGCTCGTGGGTGCGAATCCCCAACGCCTGCAACGTGTTTCGGTACGCGGGGTAGCCGGGTCGCGTCATCGCCACCACGTCTCCAGGCTCGAACGCCGCAAGGAACAACGCGGTGAACCCACCCGACGAACCGGTCGTCACGCACACCTGGTCAGGGCTCACGTCGATGCCGTACGACGACCGGTGGTACTCGGCGATGGCCTCACGCAGCGGCAGGATGCCGGTCGTCTCGGTGTAGCCGAGCGTGTGCGACCCCATCGCCTCGCGCGCTGCGTCGAGCACCACCTGCGGGGCCGGCGTCGACGGCTGACCGGCGCACATCAGGATGACGTCGCCATGGGTGCGCTGTCGCTCGGCCCCCGCCTTGAGGACCTCCATGACGTGGAACGGCTCGACCTGGCCCCGCGCTGACGGCGAACGCATCAGCGCACCCGGACGACGCGGCGTACGAGGTCGTGCCAGCCGGCCACGAGCCGCTCGAGCGACATGCCGCGCTCCCGCTGCAGGGCCACGAGGGCGGGGTCGAGCGGTGCCATGAGCGCGCTCGCGAGCAGCTCGACGTCGCCGTCGACCTCCAGGGCCCGCAGCAGCAGTCGCACGTGGGTGAGCGCGAGCGTGTGGGCCGGCACGTCGAACCGGCGACCGACGTCGCCGATCTCGATCATCAGAGGGCCTTGCGCGGCGACGATCTCCAGGCGTGCGGCCCCGAACGCGAGCAGGCGGTCGAGGGGCGGCGCGCCCGGACCGAGCGGCGGCGGGCCGGTCATGAACCGTTCCTGCAGGTCGCGCTCGATGTGGTCGACCAGGGCCGCCATGAGACCGGCGCGGTTGCCGAAGCGGCGGAACACCGTGCCCTTGCCGACCCCGGCCTGGTCGGCGACCGCGTCCATCGTGAGCGCCTTCGCCCCGCAACGACCGACGATCGTCGACGCGGCGTCGAGCACCCGTGTGGCGTTGCGCTGCGCGTCGCGCCGCCCGCTCGCACTCGGCGGCGGGCCCATCAACGACGGGCGCACAGACTCCTGTGACACGTGTCACACCCCTTGATCTTGACCCCGACGGAACAAAGCGGACTACAGTCCGTTTTACTGGACGTACCCCGAACGGCTTCCTCGAAAGGCACCCTCTCATGACCACCGTTCTCGCCCTCGTCGGCAGCCTGCGCGCCGACTCCACCAACCGCAAGATCGCCGAGCTCGCCCAGAAGATCGCCCCCGAGGGCGTCGAGGTGCGCATCGGCACCGGCCTCGGTGACGTGCCGTTCTACAACGAGGACATCGACGGCGACGACGTTCCCGCCGCCGCCGTGGCCCTGCGCGAGCAGGTCGCGGCCGCCGACGCGGTGCTGCTGGTCACCCCCGAGTACAACGGCGGCCTGCCGGCTGTTCTGAAGAACGCCATCGACTGGGCCTCACGCCCGTACGGCCAGGGCTCGCTCACCGGCAAGCCGGTCGCCGCGCTCGGTGCCACCCTCGGTGCGTACGGCGGCGTCTGGGCCCACGAGGACTCGCTGAAGTCGGCCAAGATCGCGGGCGGCAAGCCCCACGAGACCCCGGCCGGCTCCTTCAAGGTCGGCGCCTGGACCGGCACCGGCCACCCGGAGGAGCAGCCGGAGGTCGTCGAGGCCGTCACGAACGCCCTGACCACGCTGGTCGCCGAGGCCAAGGCCTCCGTCGCCGCCTGAGCGGTTCCCGTACGACGACGAAGGGCCCCGGGAGACCGGGGCCCTTCGTCGTACGGCAGATCAGGCGGGGTCGCCCAGAGCGAGCTCACGGCGTACGACGCCGGCGAGCTCTTCGGCCACCTGGGTGGCGCGGTCGGCCGTGTCGGCCTCGACCATCACGCGCACGACGGGCTCGGTGCCGGACTTGCGCAGCAGCACCCGACCGATGCCGGCCAGGGCGGACTCGGCGCCGCGCACCGCGTCCTGGACCGCCGCGTGCGAGTCGACGCGGTGCTTGTCGACGTCCTTGACGTTGATCATGATCTGCGGAAGTCGGGTCATGACCGCCGCGAGATCGGCGAGCGGCTTGCCGCTGGAGGCGACCCGGGCCGCGAGCACCAGGCCCGTGAGGACGCCGTCCCCCGTGGTGCCGTGGTCGAGCAGGATCACGTGGCCGGACTGCTCACCGCCGAGCGCGAACCCGCCCTGGCGCATGCCCTCGAGCACATAGCGGTCGCCGACCGCGGTCTGCTGCACGGTGATGCCCTCGCGCTCCATCGCCTGCATCATGCCGAGGTTGCTCATGACGGTCGCGACGAGCGTGTCGTGGGCGAGCACGCCGCGCTCCTTCAGGTCGAGCGCCAGGATCGCCATGATCTGGTCGCCGTCGACCTTCTGACCCGCGGCGTCGACCGCGAGGCAGCGGTCGGCATCGCCGTCGAACGCGACGCCCAGGTCGGCCTGGTGCTGCTGGACCGCCTCCTGCAGCGGCTCGAGATGGGTGGAGCCGAAGCCGTCGTTGATGTTGAGGCCGTCGGGCGAGGCACCGATGACGGTGACCTTGGCACCGGCCTGCTCGAACACCTGCGGCCCGACCACGCTGGCCGCACCATGGGCCGCGTCGAGGACGACGTGCAGGCCCTCCAGCCGGTGCGGCAGCGCTCGCAGCAGGTGCTCGACGTAGTCCTGGCCGCCCCGGTCGTAGGTGCGGATGCGGCCGACGCGGTCACCGGTCGGCCGGTCCCACTTCTCGCGCAGGCGCTTCTCGATGGCGTCCTCGACCGCGTCGGGGAGCTTGTGCCCGCCCCGGGAGAAGAACTTGATGCCGTTGTCGGGCATCGGGTTGTGCGACGCCGACAGCATGACGCCCAGGTCGGCGCCGGTGTGCGCGGTGAGGTGAGCGATCGCCGGCGTCGGCAGCACACCCGCGTCGTGCACGTCGACGCCCGCGGACGCGAGCCCGGCGACGGTCGCCGCCGACAGGAACTCACCCGACGCGCGCGGATCTCGTCCGACGACCGCCTTGGGCCGATGGCCCCTGAACGCACCCTGCTCAGCGAGCACGTGGGCCGCAGCCACGGCCAGGTCGACCGCCAGCTCGGCCGTCACATCGACGTTGGCGACGCCGCGTACGCCGTCGGTCCCGAACATCCGCCCCATGGGCAGCACACTCCTTCGTTATGCAGAAACACCCCGAGCACTCTTGCACGTGGCAAGAGCGCTCGGGGTGCTGTCGAACGTCACGCTGCGGACGAGAGCCCGACGATCAGCGCTTGCTGTACTGCGGAGCCTTACGGGCCTTCTTGAGACCGGCCTTCTTGCGCTCCGGGACGCGCGCGTCACGGGTCAGGAAGCCGGCCTTCTTCAGCGCCGGGCGGTTGAGCTCGGGGTCGACGTCGTTGAGCGAGCGCGCAACGCCGAGACGGACGGCACCGGCCTGGCCGGAGGGGCCACCACCGTTGACGCGCACGAGGACGTCGTACGCACCGTCGAGCTCGAGCACGGTCAGCGGCTCGTTGACGATCTGCTGGTGCACCTTGTTGGGGAAGTACTCCTCCAGCGAGCGGCCGTTGATCTTCCACTCACCGGTGCCGGGCACGATGCGCACGCGGGCGATGGCCTGCTTGCGGCGGCCGGTGCCGGACGACGGCGCGGACGCGCTCGGACGGCGCACCTCCTCGCCACCCTCGACGGGGGCGCCGGTGCTCTCGCTGGTGTACTCGGTCAGAGCGGGCTCGTCGGTCTCGAGAGCATCGATCTGGGTCTGGTCAGCCACGGGTTCTCCTCGAAAAAGTTCTGTCGTCGCCGCGGCTGTTACTGCGCGACCTGGTTGATGGTGAACGGCTGCGGCTGCTGCGCACCGTGGGGGTGCTCGGCGCCGGCGTACACCTTGAGCTTGCTCATCTGCTGACGGCCGAGGGAGTTGTGCGGGATCATGCCGCGCACAGCCTTCTCGACAGCCTTGGCCGGGTCCTTGGCCATGAGCTCGGTGTAGGAGGTCGACTTCAGACCGCCCGGGAAGCCCGAGTGGCGGTAGGCGATCTTCTTCTCGAGCTTGGCGCCGGTGAGGGCGACCTTGTCGGCGTTGATGATGATGACGAAGTCACCGGTGTCGGTGTGCGGGGCAAAGGTCGTCTTGTGCTTGCCCCGCAGCAGGATGGCGACCTGGCTGGCGAGCCGGCCGAGGACGACGTCGGTGGCGTCAATGACGTGCCAGACACGGTCCTTCTGGACCTCTGCCGGCTTCGGGGTAAACGTACGCACAGTCGTAGCCTTCGTTTGTCTGCTGACGAATCGGGAACCGGGTTCAGCGCCGTACGGGCGAACCACAGCAAGAGACAAGATTACCGGCGCCTCGGAACGACTCAAAATCCGGCAACTTCCCTTGCGCCCCAAGGGAAGTTCAGCCCTGTCGACCACTTGTGCACCGAGATTGTGCACAACTATTGTGCATTTTCATGGCCGCTGCACCCGAACGCCCTGCCCTGCGTGTCCTCGCTCACCCGCTGCGCTCGCGGCTGCTCGGCCACCTGCGCGTGCACGGGCCGGCGACCGCCACCGAGCTCGCCGCCGCGCTCGGCACTCACACCGGCGCGACGTCCTACCACCTGCGCAAGCTGGACGAGGTCGGCCTGGTCGAGGACACCGGCGCGGGCGACGGGCGACGCCGCGTCTGGGCCGCCGCCGCAGAGCCCGCCCTCCCCGACGTCGCCGACCCGGACGTGATGCTCGACGAGGACGACCAGGCCGCGGCCGACTGGCTCGCCCGCGACTACGTGCAGCACTTCGCCGAGCGCGCCGACGGCTGGGTGAGCGACCGGCAGCAGTGGCCCGCGACCTGGCGTCAGCACTGCGGCCTCGCCGACCACGCAGTGCTGGTCACCACCGAGCAGCTGACCGCGCTCACCGCCGAGCTCACCGAGGTGCTCGAGCGCTACCGCAGAGCCGGTGCGGGTACGCCGGGGGCCCGGCGCGTGGCGGCGTACACCTGCCTGCTTCCGGTCGACCCCGCGCCGACGGCGTGACTACCAGGCCAGACGCGAGCGCAGCACGGGCGCGAGGTGCTCGGCGTACGTCGTCGTGATGTGGTCCCTGTCGCGGTAGACCACGATGTCGCGGACCACGACCGGGCAGGTGCGCTCGTCGCAGAAGTACGGCGTCATGTCGACGAACTGCGTGTCGTGCCGGCGCGCCGCACGCTGCCAGGCGGCGTTGCGGTCCTCGACGAGCGCGTTGTGGGGCTTGGCGCAGGTGGCCATCGTCGAGGTGCGTGATCCGAGGCAGGCACCGGCGTCCTTGGGCAGCAGGTTGCCGTCGGAGATGATCTGTCGCTTCGACTGCGGTGACGCGGCCTCCAGCCGCTGCAGCCAGCGGTCGACGCCCTGCTCGAACAGCTGGGTGCCCCGGGCTGCGCTCGGTGGCCGCTGCGTCTGGGGGTCGGCCATCGTCTGGAACGCCGACCCGCTCATCACGATGTACGCGGGCTCGAGCTTCGCGATCTGGCCCACCACCCAGTCGCGGTAGGTGCTGCACTCGGGGTAGGGCTTGCCGTAGTACCACTGCAGCTGGTCGATCGGCAGACAGCTGGCCTTGGTGAACGGCACCAGCCGCAGGCCCTTGTCCTTGGCGTAGGCGTTGAGGACGTCGTACCAGACACCCATGTGCGAGTCGCCGATCACGGCGACGGTGCGGCTGCTGCTCGCGTCACCGCCGGAGCACAGCGGGTGGGAGACCTTCGGGACCGCGAGGGCCATGCACTGCCCGGGCGCCCGCGAGACGTCGTCGAACAGGTCGGTGAGTGCGGGGTGGAGCGTGCCCGGCAGGTCTGCGCCGTCGCGCGAGAGGGCCGCGGCCTGGCGTACGTCACGCACGTAGGAGTCGGCCCCCTGCTGCTGTGCGGCGGCCCGGTCGAACGACGCCGCCTGCTCGGTGGCCTTGCTGCCCTGGAGCCAGCTGTCACCGGCGCGCACGCCGAGTGCACTCACCAGCACCAGTGCGACCGCGACCGGCCACAGCACCAGGGCGCGGCTGCGCCGCTGGGAGCCGACCGACCGGAACGGCGTCTCGACGAACCGGTAGCTGAGCCACGCCAGCACGATGGCCGCCGCGATCAGCACGAGCCGACCGCGCAGCGAGACCGGGTGGCCGAGGTAGGCCGGCGGCAGGATCAGCAGCGGCCAGTGCCACAGGTAGAGCGAGTAGGAGATGTCGCCGACGAACCGCATCGGGCGGGTGTCGAGCAGCACCCGTGCACCCCAGCGCGGACCGTCGATACCGCCGGCGAGCACCAGCGCGGCACCCAGCACGGGCAGCGCGGCGTGGTGCCCGGGGAAGGGTGTCGCGTCGTCGTACTGCGTGCCGGCGAGCACGATCGCGGCCAGTCCGACCCAGGTCGCGACGAGCTTGAGCGGTGCCGGGCGGCGCGACACCCAGCCGGCACACAGCGCGAGGAGCGCGCCGATGCCGAGCTCCCAGCCACGCGTGAACGTCGAGTAGTACGCCATCTGCGGCTCGGCACCGGTGCGCCAGACCGACCAGATGAACGACAGCACGACGAGGACGGCGATGACCGCGGCCGACCAGCGCACCACGGTCTCGCGGGTGTGCTCGCCATCGGCCGACCGGCCGCGGCGAGCGAGCAGCACGAGGGCGGCGATGAGCGCCGGCCACGCCAGGTAGAACTGCTCCTCGACCGCGAGCGACCAGAAGTGCTGGACGGGCGAGACGAACGAGCTCGTCGAGAAGTAGTCGGTGCCGGCGCGAGCGAGGTTGATGTTCTCGCCGAAGAACGCCGCCCAGACCACGTCCTTGAGCACCAGCCGCAGGTTGCCCGTCGTGTAGACGAACGCCGCCGCCACCGCGATCGCGACCAGCGCGACGCTCGCCGCGGGCAGGATCCGCCGGGCTCGGCGGGCGTAGAAGTCGAGGATCGAGACCCGGCCCGACCGGCGTACCTCACGCGCGAGGATGCCGGTGATCAGGAAGCCGGAGATGACGAAGAAGACGTCGACACCGACGTAGCCGCCCGTGAAGCCGGCGATGTGCGCATGGCTGAGCACGACGAGCAGCACCGCGACGGCTCGCATGCCCTGGATGTCGCCTCGCTGGGCGGAGCGCTTCGGCTGCGGCTCGGGGTTGCGAGCTGATCGCCGGGGCTCGGTGCCCAGGTCGCTGGCCATACGTTGCACTACCTCTTGCGTCGGGAATCGCGGGCGAAGGCGTGAGCGAGCATACGTGCCGAGGGGCGCCGGTCGATCACTCCGCCGCGACGTGCACGCGGACATGTCGTTGGGCGACGCGTGCTGCACGCAGGTCGACCGTGACCGCCCTCGCGGTGGGTCACACCGCGATCCGCAGCTCGCCGTACGCCACACCGAGCGGTCACCGACCGCCCTCGCGGTACCGCTTCAGCGCTGACGGGCGACGCGGCCCTCGTCCCAGCCCGGCTCGGCCGACTCGTAGACCGTGCCGTCGGCGCCGAACACCAGGAAGCGGTCGAAACCGCGGGCGAACCACCGGTCGTGCGTCACCGCGATCACCGTGCCGTCGAAGGCCTCCAGCCCCTCCTCCAGCGCCTCCGCCGAGTGCAGGTCGAGGTTGTCGGTGGGCTCGTCCAGCAGGAGCATCGTGGCTCCGCTCAGCTCGAGCAGCAGGATCTGGAAGCGCGCCTGCTGTCCGCCCGACAACGAGCCGAACGTCTGCTCCGAAGCCCGCGCGAGCTCGTACCGGTCGAGGGCCCGCGCCGCCTGCTCGCGCCCCATGCCCGCGCGGTGCTCGTCGCCCCGGTGCAGGATCTCCAGCAGCGTGCGGCCGACCAGCGACGGGTGCTGATGGGTCTGCGCGAACCAGCCCGGTCGTACGCGCGAGCCGAGGCGCGCAATCCCTTGGTGCACAACGGGATCCGGCTGCACGTCTCCCACGGGCCGGTGCTCCGCCTCGGGGTCGGAACCACCTGCGGCGAGCAGCCGCAGGAAGTGGCTCTTGCCCGACCCGTTGGAACCGAGCACGGCCACCCGCTCGCCGTACCAGACCTCCAGGTCGAACGGCTTCATCAGGCCGGACAGCTCAAGTCGTTCGGCGATGACCGCGCGCTTGGCCGTACGACCGCCCTTGAGTCGCATCGTGACGTTCTGCTCCTGCGGGGTGACCTCCGGCGGTCCGGCCTCCTCGAACTTCGCGAGACGCGTCTTGGCCGCCTGGTAGCGCGAGGCGAGCCCGTCGTTGAACGCGGACTTGGTCTTGTACATCAGCACGAGAGCCTTGAGCTTGGCGTGCTCCTCGTCCCAGCGCCGGCGCATCTCCTCGAGCCGGGCGTTGCGGTCGGCGCGTGCCTGGTGATAGCTCGAGAACCGCCCGGGGTGCACCCACGCGATGCTCCCGGCAGCCGTCGGCTCCAAGGTCGCCACCCGGGTCGCCGCCTGGTCGAGCAGCTCACGGTCGTGGCTGACGAGCAGCACGGTCTTGGGCGAGGTCTGCAGCTGCTGCTCCAGCCAGCGCTTGGTCGGCACGTCGAGGTAGTTGTCCGGCTCGTCCAGCAGCAGCACCTCCTCGGGGCCACGCAGCAGGGCCTCCAGCACGAGTCGCTTCTGCTCACCGCCCGACAGCGTGTTGACGTCGCGCCACTGGGCCTTGTCGTACGGCATGCCGATCGCGGCCGTCGTACAGACGTCCCAGAGGGTCTCCCACTCGTAGCCGTCGACGTCGGCCCAGTCAGCGAGGGCCTGCGCGTACGCCATCTGTGCGGGTTCGTCGTCGCGCTCCATGATCGCGACCTCGGACTCGTCGACCGCCGTGGCGGCGTCGCGGATCGGCTTTGGGGCGACGCTCACCAGCAGATCGCGCACGGTGTAGGGCTCGTCGCGCAGCTTGCCGACGAACTGCGACATGACACCCAGGCCGCCGCTGCGGGTGATGGCGCCGTCGTGTGCGTCGATCTCGCCGGCGATGATGCGCAGCAGGGTCGTCTTGCCGGTGCCGTTGGGGCCGACGAGAGCGACCTTGGCCCCCTCGCCCACCCGGAGGCTGACGTCACCGAGGAGCGGCCTGCCGTCCGGCAGGAAGTAGCTGATGCTGTTGACGTCGACGTGACCCACAACGGAGCAGTCTGACCCACCCGCGCCGTGAAGTCACACCGATTTCAGACGGCGGCCTCGAGCTCGGCCAGCGAGTCCTCCATGTGGTGGATCATCCGCTGCACGTGCGGTGCGCTGCGACGGCAGGCCGTGATGCCGAAGTCGACCTGGTCGTCGTACGTCACGAGGGTGATGTTCATGGCCATGCCGTCGATCGGGATCGACGCCGGGTAGGTGCCCTCGAGGTGAGCGCCGTTGAAGTACATCTGCTTCTTCGGGCCGGGCACGTTGGAGATGATCACGTTGAACGGCGGGCCCGAGACGTTGAGGTAGCCCGGCATCGGCGCGAGACCCAGACCGGCGACGTTGAGACCCGACATGAGCAGGATCTGCAGGGGGCTGAGCTCGCGCATCGAGGTCTTGGCCGCCATCGCCGACCGGTGGATCGCCTCGAGCCGCTTCACCGGGTCGATCACGTCGGTGGCGAGCGAGGTGATGATCGCCCCGATGTTGTTGCCGCCGACCTCGGTGAGGTCCTCGCGCAGGTTGACCGGGCACATCGCGGTGAGGGACTTCTCGGGCAGCTCGCCGAGCTCGCTGAGGTAGGCCCGCAGACCACCCGCGCAGACGGCCAGGACGACGTCGTTGAACGACACGTCGGCAGCCTTGGAGATGGTGCGGAAACGGTCCATCTCCCAGGTCTGCGCTACGAACCGGCGCGACCCGCCGATGCGACCGTTGAGGATCGTGCGCGGGGCGTCGAACATCGTGGCGAAGTCCGGGTCGCGCAAGGCCTTCCAGCCGACCTGCAGGGCACGCGGGCCCATTGTCGCCAGCTCGCCGATGAGGTCGCGGCTGCCGCGGGCCAGGCTCGAGGGCGACAGCAGCCCGCTGGCCGGGACGGTGTCCTCCAGCCGCTGCGCCTCGGGTGCGGCGTACGGCGGAAGGCAGTCGCGCGCGTCCGGGTCGGGGCTGCACGCGCGCTGCATGAGCTGCAAGGCCGAGACCCCGTCGACCAGCGCGTGGTGCACCTTGCTGAAGACCGCGATGCGCCCGTCCTCCAGGCCCTCGACGACGTGCGCCTCCCACAGCGGGCGGTAGCGGTCGAGCAGCGAGCCCTGCCAGCGCGAGGTCAGCTCGAACAGCTCACGCAGGCGACCGGGCCCGGGGACGGCCGACCGGCGTACGTGGTGGTCGAGGTCGATGTCGTTGTCCTCGCGCCAGAACACACTGCCGACCGTGTTGATCGGGAGCGCCGGACGCATCCGGAACCGCGAGTTGATCTGCGACGGCTCAGGACGCAGCGCTCCGACCATCTCCTCGCGCACCCAGTCGGGGCCGGCGCCCTCGGGCGGGGTGAACAGCTGGAGGCCACCGATGTGCATCGGATGCTCGCGCGACTCCACGAGCAGGAACATCGAGTCGATGGGTCCCATGAGCGCCACGATGCGCACCTCCCGGTTTCCCGCGCTACTGGCGGGTAGACGTATGGTTGACTGCCTGATTGTGACCTGGACCACAATGCCACGGACCGAGAGGAGGCACACGTGCCGAAGGCGCCGATGACAGCCGTACGCACCAGCCGCCCCTCACCGAGCAAGCGGTCCCAGCTCCTGGCAGCTGGGCTGCGCCACACCGTCAAGCCCACGCTCGTCGCATGGAGCTTTGTCCCGTCAGTGATCTGGCCTTCCCGCATCCTGGACCGCGCTGCCGAGTACCTCCCCCCACCGGGCGGTACGACGATCGACCGCGTCCGGCTCGCGTCCTGCGGTGCCGAGTGGGTCCACGGTCCGGGCGTCGACGGCGATGAGGACCGCGCGATCCTCTACCTGCACGGCGGGGCCCTCGTCACCTGCAGCCTGGCCACGCACCGACGTCTCGTGTCGTACGTGTCGCACGCGGCCGGTGCTCCGGCGCTCAACGTCGACTTCCGGATGATGCCGGCCGTCACCATCGAGCACATGGTCGCCGACTGCCTCGCGGGCTACCGGTGGCTGCTCGACCGGGGTTACTCCCCCGAGCGCATCACGCTGGTCGGCGACTCGGCGGGCGGGTTCCTGGCGTTCCTCACCGCCATGGCCATCCGCGACGAGGGCCTTCCGCTGCCGGCCGGCATCGCGTGCATGTCGCCGTTGCTCGACCTCGGCGTCGAACGCAAGGAGGCCAGCCCCTACTCCGACCGGTGCGACGTGTTCACGGTGCGCGCATGCCGTGGGCTGCAGCGCTTCACGGCCTCAGTCGACGAGCGGCACGAGGTGGTCGGCGAGCGCGTCTCCCCGATCGACGCCGACCTCACCGGCCTGCCGCCGGTGCTCATCCAGATCGGCTCGCGCGAGATCCTGCGCCCCGAGTGCGAGGAGATGGTCGACCGGCTCGCCGCTGCGGGCGTCGGCGCCGAGCTGCAGGTCTGGAAGGGTCAGGTGCACGTCTTCCAGGCCGCCGGGTGCTGGGTTCCCGAAGGACGTGACGCCGTCCGCGAGCTCGGCGCGTTCGTCCGCGACGCAGTCACGCCCCACGCCGTCGCGGGTTGACGGCGGTCACTCCTGGCCGTCGAGGGTGCGTACGGCACGCGCCTCGGCAGCCCGCTCGGCCAGCCGGTCGTCGTCCGGGTAGGTCACCTCTTCCAGCGACAGCCCCTGCGGCGGCATGACCGCCACCTCCGGGTCGCGCGTCCGGCCGGCGAGAACCGTTGCAGGCCAGTCGATCTCGCGCTTGCCCTCCCCCACGGGCACCACCGATCCGACGAGTGCGCGCACCATCGAGTGGCAGAACGCGTCGGCGACCACCGTGGCCTCGAGCACGCCGTCGGCGCCGCGCGACCAGGAGTACTCGATGAGCGTACGCACCGTCGTCGCGCCCTCACGTCGCTTGCAGAAGGCCGCGAAGTCGTGCAGCCCGACCAGCCGCCCGGCCGCGGCGTCCATCGCGGTGACGTCCAGCGGCCGCCGGTGCACGGCGGTGTCGCGACGGCGCAACGGGTCCAGGCTCGCGAGGTCGTCGCTCAGCCGGTAGCGGTAGCGGCGTTGCGTCGCCGAGAAGCGCGCGTCGAAACCCTCCGCGGCTTCGCGCACCCGGCGTACGACGACGTCGCCGGGCAGCACACCGTTGAGCCGGGTGACGGCGGCCGCCTCGGGCGTACGGTCGCTGCGACCCGGCAGGCGCGCGTAGGCCTCGTCGTCGACATCGGCATGGCACACCGCGCCGCGGGCGTGCACCCCGGCGTCGGTGCGGCCGGCCACGGTGAGGCGCACGGGCTCGGGCGCGCGCAGCACCGTCGTCAGAGCAGCTGACAGCTCGCTCTCGACCGTCCGGCGTCCGGGTTGGGCCGCCCAGCCCGAGAAGTCGGTGCCGTCGTAGGCGAAGTCGATCCGCAGGCGCACGGGTCAGGCCTCGGCGAGCACGAGCGTGACGTCGATGTCGGTGAAGGTCGTCTCTGCGCGGGCCACGACAGGTGAGCGTAACTGAGCCACGGAAGTTGGTCGCCTGTGCAAGAGTGCGCGGGTGACCGTCACCGCAGTGCGTTCGTGGACTCCGCAGCGGCGGGCCGTCGCCCTCGCCTTCCTGTCACAGGGTCTGGTGTTCATCAGCCTCACGACGCGCCTGCCGCGCATCCAGGACGACTTCGACCTGTCGTCGGTCCAGACGTCCGCGCTGCTGCTCGTCGTCGTCCTCGCGGCCGGAGCGGGCTCGGTGCTGTCCGAGGCCGTGGCTCGGCGCCGCGGCAGCGGGCTCACCCTGCGCTCGGGCCTGGTCGGCACCGCTCTGGCGCTGCTCGTCATCGGGCCGGCGCCCAACGTGCCCGTCCTCGTCGTCGGACTCGCGGTCTACGGAGTCGCGCTCGGCATGGTCGACGCCACGAGCAACATGCAGGCCGTTGCCCTCGAGCACCGCGAGCGTCACGCGATCCTGCCGTCGTTCCACGCGGCCTGGACGCTCGGCGGCATCGGCGGCACGCTGCTGACCCTGGCCACGCCGGACATCTCGCTCGGCGTCGGCGCGCTCGTCCTGGCGCTGCTACCCCTGGGTGTCAGCACTCGCCCGTTCCTCGGGCACGAACGCGGCGAGGCCCTCACGGCCGCCGAGGCGGTCGCGGTGCCCTGGCGCCGCATCCTGCTGGTAGGCGCTGCGATCGTGCTGTTCTACATGGTCGACACCGCGTCGACGACCTGGGGCTCGATCTACTTCGACGACGTGCTCGACTCGCCCTCGCGACTCGTCGCGCTCGCGACGCTGCCCTATCTGGTCGCCTCGCTCATCGCCCGCACCCTCGGCGACGGCCTCACCGACCGCTACGGCGCCGCGCCACTGCTGCGCGGCGGAGCCGTGGTGTCCGCCGCCGGACTCGCCGTCGTGGTGCTCGCGCCCTCCTGGCCCGTCGGCATCGTCGGGTTCTTCGTGCTCGGCCTCGGGGTCGCCGTCATCGCACCCTTGAGCTTCTCGGCCGCCGCAGCCATCGCCCGTGAGGACGCCGGCGAGGACCCCGAGCTGCTGCGCGCACGGGTCGACTCGGTGATCGCCCGCTTCAACCAGTTCAACTACGTCGGCGGTCTGCTCGGCGCGGTGATGACCGGGGTGTTCGGCGCGAGCACCCTGCGTGCCGGTTTTGCGGTGCCGATGGTGCTGATCCTCGGCATCCTCCCCCTGGCGTCCGCCTTCGCCGCCGAACGCTGACGGCCCCTGCACCGTGAGGTGCAGGGGCCGTCGTACGGCACGAGGTGCCCGTCAGGCGTCGACCTGCTGGGCGGCCTCGCCGCCGGCGGGCTCGAAGCCCGCAGCAGCAGCGGCCTCAGCGGTCGTGAACCAGACCTCGGCCTCGGTCGCGTCGTACCAGCGCGAACCCGCGACGTGGTACTTCATCGAGTCCTTGTTGCCCTTGACGGTGAAGCCCTCAGGGGCCGAGCCGTCCGCGAGCGGAGCCGCGGAGTCGGCACCGAAGCCACCGTCAGCGGCCTCGTTCTTGGCGGCGTCCGCGGCGGCGGCGTCGTCCACGGGGACCTCGACGGCCTCAGCGGTCTCGGCGTCGACCAGCGGAGCGGCCTCAGCAGCCTCGGCGTCCTTGGCGGACTTCTTGGCAGCACCCTCGGCCTCGGCGACCACGGCGCGCCTCGGCTTGGCGTTGACGGGCTCGCGGACGAGCTCGATCACGGCCATGGGCGCGTTGTCGCCCTTGCGCGCAGCGATCTTGGTGATGCGGGTGTAGCCGCCCTGGCGCTCGGCCATGTCGGGCGCGATCTCAGTGAAGAGACGGTGCACGACGCCCTTGTCGCGCACGACCGTGAGGACGCGACGACGGGCGTGCAGGTCACCGCGCTTGGCGAACGTCACCAGACGCTCGGCCAGCGGACGCAGGCGCTTGGCCTTGGCCTCGGTGGTGGTGATGCGGTCGTGCTCGAACAGCGCCGTGGCCAGGTTGGCCAGGATGAGCCGCTCGTGCGCGGGACCGCCGCCGAGGCGGGGGCCCTTGGTGGGGGTAGGCATGGTTTCTCCTTGGTTCCAAACGGCTGACGACTACGTCGCCGGCCGAATCACAAAGCGGCTCAGTACTGCTCGTCCTCGGCGAAGCTGGTGTCGTCAGCCTCACCGGTGGTGGACACGTCATCGTCCTCGTAGCGGTCGGCGATGGCGCTCGCGTCGAACCCGGGCGGGCTGTCCTTGAGCTGCAGACCCATCTCGCGCAGCTTGTCCTTGACCTCGTCGATCGACTTCGCACCGAAGTTGCGGATGTCGAGCAGGTCGGCCTCGCTGCGGCCCACGAGCTCACCCACGGTGTGGATGCCCTCGCGCTTGAGGCAGTTGTACGACCGCACCGTGAGGTCCAGGTCCTCGATCGGCAGCGCCAGGTCGGCGGCCAGCGCGGCGTCGGTCGGCGACGGGCCCATGTCGATGCCCTCGGCCTCGACGTTGAGCTCGCGGGCCAGACCGAACAGCTCGACCAGGGTCTTGCCGGCCGAGGCCATCGCGTCACGGGGCGCCATCGAGTTCTTGGTCTCGACGTCGACGATCAGCTTGTCGAAGTCGGTGCGCTGCTCGACTCGGGTGGCCTCGACCTTGTAGGTGACGGCCAGGACGGGCGAGTAGATCGAGTCGACCGGGATGCGGCCGATCTCGTTGTCGGCCGACTTGTTCTGCTGCGCCGAGACGTAGCCGCGACCGCGCTCGACGGTCAGCTCCATCTCGATCTTGCCCTTGTCGTTGAGGGTCGCGATGTGCAGGTCGGGGTTGTGCACCTCGACACCGGCCGGCGGCGCGATGTCGGCGGCGGTGACCGCACCCGGGCCCTGCTTGCGCAGGTACATCACCACGGGCTCGTCGTGCTCGGAGGAGACGACCAGACCCTTGATGTTGAGGATGATCTCGGTGACGTCCTCCTTGACCCCGGGGATCGTGGAGAACTCGTGCTGCACACCGTCGATGCGGATGCTCGTGACCGAGGCGCCCGGGATCGAGGAGAGCAGCGTGCGACGCAGGGAGTTGCCGAGGGTGTAGCCGAAGCCCGGCTCGAGGGGCTCGATGACGAACCGCGAGCGGCTGTCGGAGACCACGTCCTCGGACAGGGTGGGGCGCTGTGCGATGAGCACTGGTGTTTTCCTTCCCACTCAGGCGACCGCTATATGACGCCTGGTGTGCGCGGGTCGCAAACCCGCTGCAGCGACTGACTCTGTCCTCAGTCGCCGCCTGTACGCCGCTCGGCGGGCTTCACGAAGAAGCCCGCCGACGGCGTACGGGTCAGACCTGGATCAGTTCTTGGAGTAGAGCTCGACGATCAGCTGCTCGGTGAGCTGGCTGTCGATCTGCTCGCGCGTCGGCACGGAGTGCACGAGCACCTGGAGGGTGCCCTCGACGACGTGCAGCCACGCCGGGATCGGACGCTCGCCGAAGGTCTCACGGGCGAGCTGGATCGGGAACGCCTCGCGCGACTTCTCGCGGACGGTGATGATGTCGTACTGCTCGACGCGGTAGGACGGGACGTCGACGCGCTTGCCGTTGACCTCGAAGTGACCGTGGCTGACCAGCTGGCGAGCCGCACGACGGGTGCGGGCCAGGCCGGCGCGGTAGATCACGTTGTCCAGGCGCGTCTCGAGGATGACGAGCAGGTTGCTACCGGTCTTGCCGGGGCGGCGGGCCGCCTCCTTGTAGTAGCGGACGAACTGCTTCTCCATGACGCCGTAGGTGAAGCGAGCCTTCTGCTTCTCCTGCAGCTGCGTCAGGTACTCCTTCTCCTGAATGCGACCGCGGCCGTGCTGGCCGGGCGGGAAGGGGCGCATCTCGAAGTTCTTGTCACCGCCGACGAGGTCGGTCTTCAGGCGACGCGACTTCTTGGTGATGGGGCCGGTGTAACGGGCCATAGTTCAAAGTCTCCTTGAAATCCGTCGCGAGATCAGACGCGGCGACGCTTGGGCTGGCGGACGCCGTTGTGGGGCGTGGGGGTGACGTCGCTGATCGCGCCGACCTCGAGGCCGGTGGCGGTGAGCGAACGGATCGCGGTCTCGCGACCGGAGCCCGGGCCCTTGACGAAGACGTCGACCTTGCGCATGCCGTGCTCCATGGCACGACGCGCGGCAGCCTCAGCGGCCATCTGCGCGGCGAACGGGGTGGACTTGCGCGAGCCCTTGAAGCCGACCTGGCCGGCCGAGGCCCACGAGATCACCGCACCGGTCGGGTCGGTGATGGAAACGATGGTGTTGTTGAACGTGCTCTTGATGTGGGCCTGGCCCGCAGCAACGTTCTTCTTCTCCTTGCGGCGCACCTTCTTGGCGCCCGCAGCCGCACGGCTCTTGGGAGGCATGTGCTGGTTACTCCTTGATCGAAGAAAGGGGGTGGGTGGTCCGGCTCTGCCAGATCACTGCGATTGGCGTACGACGACCGAGTGGTCGTCGGAGCGGACTTACTTACCGGCCTTCTTCTTGCCGGCGACGGTGCGCTTGGGGCCCTTGCGGGTACGCGCGTTGGTCTTGGTGCGCTGACCGTGGACGGGCAGGCCACGACGGTGGCGCAGGCCCTGGTAGCTGCCGATCTCCACCTTGCGGCGGATGTCGGAGGCGATCTCACGGCGCAGGTCACCTTCGAGGCGGAAGCTGCCCTCGAGGTGGTCACGCAGCTTGACGAGATCTTCCTCGGTCAGGTCACGGACGCGGGTGTCGGGGCTGACACCGGTCGCGGCCAGCGTCTCCTGCGCGCGGGTACGACCCACGCCGAAGATGTAGGTGAGGGCGACCTCGACGCGCTTCTCGCGCGGCAGGTCGACACCGATCAGACGTGCCATGTGGCGGTTCTCCTGGAATCTCGCGGAGGTCTGGTGCAGTACCTGTCCCGTTGGCCGACCGGAGTGGTCGCGGGTCCCCGGCCTCCGCGCCGGGGGTGACGTCCTGAGCTGGGCTCAGGGGCCGGGTACTGCGGTCTTGAGTTACTTGCGTCCTGGGTGGAAGACGCGATTCGTGCGGTGGAGCTGCTTCAGCCCTGGCGCTGCTTGTGGCGCAGGTTGTCGCAGATCACCATGACCCGACCGTTGCGGCGGATCACCTTGCACTTGTCGCAGATCTTCTTGACGCTCGGCTGGACCTTCATCTGCCTACTGTCTTGAAGTCGGGCCGTCCCCGGACGGGGCTCGGCGATGCGGTGTTGTCTCAGCGGTAGCGGAAGACGATGCGGCCGCGGGTCAGGTCATACGGGCTGAGCTCGACGACAACCCGGTCCTCGGGGAGGATCCGGATGTAGTGCTGACGCATCTTCCCTGAGATGTGGGCGAGCACCTTGTGACCGTTGGTCAGCTCCACCCGGAACATTGCGTTCGGGAGAGCCTCGACGATCGTGCCCTCAATCTCGATGACACCGTCCTTCTTGGCCATGTCCTCCACAATCTGCTGAGTCGGGCTCACTCCGGCTGAGTGGACCCTCGGCTCGGTCGCACGACGTGCTGGACCCCCTGGGACACACGTGAACCCCACTCGAAACCGGCGTGGCCGGCCCGGAGTTGGGTCGTGGGTGTCGCCCGGCTGTCACGAGACGCTCGTGAACCGACGCACCAGCCTACCGCGGACCCCGAGAAGTCCCCAAATCCAGGGGTGCGTAGCGGTCACCGAGGTCGGCCTCTCCCCCGTCGAGCGCGGTGAGGACCCACAGCCCGCCGTCGGTCACAGCGACGGTGTGCTCCCAGTGGCACGCGCGCGAGCCGTCGTCCGTGACGACGGTCCACTCGTCGTCGAGCTCGTGCGACTCGTGAGTGCCGAGGGTCACCATGGGCTCGATCGCCACCGTGGTGCCGACCGTGACGGTCGGGCCCTTCTCACGCACGCGCTCGTTGAACACGTGCGGGTCCTGGTGCATCTCGGTGCCGATGCCGTGGCCGGTGTAGCCGTCGACGATCGACAGCGTGCGACCCAGGTCTCGTGCCGATGCGGCGATGCTGTCCTCGACGGCCCCGCCCACGTCGTACAGACGGCTGCCCGGGACGAGGGCCCTGATGCCCTCCCACATCGAACGCCTCGTGGCGGCACTCAGGTCGAGGTCCTCCGGACGCGCCGCGGCGTCTCCGCCGACGACGACGGTGACTGCGGCATCGCCGTGCCAGCCGTCGACGATGGCTCCGCAGTCGATGGACACCAGGTCACCCTCCTGGAGCACCCGGTCGCCGGGGATCCCGTGGACGATCTCGTCGTTGACGCTGACGCAGATGGAGCCCGGAAACCCTTGATAGCCAAGGAAGCTCGGCGTCGCACCGCGCCCGCGGATCGCCGCCTCGGCGACGGTGTCGAGCTCACCGGTGGTCAGACCCTCACGCGCGGCGTCGACCAGCTCGGCCAGGGTCTCACCGACGACCAGGCCCGCTCGACGCATCGAGCGGACCTGGTCCGGAGTCTTGGCCGGCATCTTGCTGCTGCGGCCGAACATCATGTGCCCTCGTCAGCCGGCGTGCGCCGACAGTCCGTCGAGGACCTCGGTCACACGGCCGGCGACCTCGTCGACATCGCCCATGCCGTCGATCTCGACGAGCAGGCCGCGCTCCTTGTAGGTCGCCGCGAGCGGTGCGGTCTCACGGTTGTAGATGTCCTGGCGCTCGCGGATGACGTCCTCGGTGTCGTCCGCGCGACCTGAGGTCTGGGCACGCTTCAGGAGGCGCTGCACGAGCTCTTCGTCGTCGACCGTGAGTTGCAGGACGGCGTCGATGCTGTGGCCCTCGGCCGCGAGCATCTCGTCGAGCGCGGCCACCTGCGGCATCGTGCGCGGGTAGCCGTCCAGCAGGAAGCCCTCCTGCGCGTCGGCCTGCGCGAGCCGGTCCTTGACGATCTCGTTGGTGATCTCGTCGGTGACGTAGCCACCCGCGTCGAGGATGCCCTTGACCTGCAGGCCGAGAGGCGTCTCGTTCTTGATGTTGGCGCGGAAGATGTCGCCGGTGGAGATGTGCGGGATGCCGCGGGCCTCGGTCAGGCGCTGCGCCTGCGTGCCCTTTCCAGCTCCGGGAGGACCAAGGATGATCAGACGCATCAGCGGAGGAACCCTTCGTAGTGGTGCTGCTGGAGCTTGGAGTCGATCTGCTTGACCGTCTCGAGGCCGACACCCACGAGGATGATGATCGACGCTCCACCGAACGGGAAGTTCTGGTCGGCGCCCACCATCGCCAGGGCGATCAGCGGGATGAGGGCCAGGATCGACAGGTAGATCGCGCCGACGACGGTGATGCGCGTCAGCACGTAGCCGAGGTACTGGGCGGTCGCCTTGCCTGCGCGGACACCCGGGATGAAGCTGCCGGCCTGCTTGAGGTTGTCGGCCACCTCATCGGGCTGGTAGGTGATCGACACGTAGAAGAACGTGAAGAACAGGATCAGCACGGTGAACAGGAGCATGTAGAACGGGTGGTCACCCTTGGACAGGTTGTTCATGACCCACTCGACCCAGCCGGCCGGCGCCTCGCCGGGCTTGTCGGGCTGGTTGAACGTCGCGAGCAGCACCGGCAGCGACAGCAGCGAGCTGGCGAAGATCAGCGGGATCACGTTGGCCATGTTGACCTTGAGCGGGATGTACGTGCTCGTGCCGCCGTAGGAACGCCGGCCGATCATCCGCTTGGCGTACTGCACCGGGATGCGGCGCTGGGCGTTCTCGACGAAGACCACCGCGGTGATGATGACCAGGCCCATGACCAGGACGAGGAAGAACTTGCCCCAGCCCTGGTTGTGGATCGCCCACACCGAGCCGGGGACGCTCGCGGCGATCGAGGTCAGGATGAGCAGCGACATGCCGTTGCCGACGCCGCGCTCGGTGACCTGCTCACCGAGCCACATGACCAGGCCGGTGCCGGCGGTCAGGGTGAGCACCATGATGAGCAGCGTCGGGATGCTCTCGTCGTTCATGATCGTGGGGCAGGTCGCCGCCGAGCCACCCAGCAGGGTGGAGGGGTTGCGCGCCGTCGTGATCAGCGTCGAGGACTGCAGGATCGCCAGGCCGATCGTCAGATAACGCGTGTACTGCGTCATCTTGGTCTGGCCGGCCTGCCCCTCCTTCTTGAGCTGCTCGAACCGAGGGATGACCACGGTGAGCAGCTGCACGATGATGCTGGCCGTGATGTACGGCATGATCCCCAGCGCGAAGATCGACAGCTGCAGCAGCGCGCCACCGGAGAACAGGTTGGCCAGGCCGAGCAGGCTGCCCTGCGGGCCGGCGGCCTTCTGACACTGCTGGACCAGCTCGTAGCTGATGCCCGGTGTCGGGACGTGGGAGCCAAGGCGGAAGATCGCCATGATCGCCAACGTGAACAGCAGCTTCTTGCGCAGGTCCGGCGTGGTGAACGCGCGGCCGAAGGCGGTGAGCACTGATCCTCCTGCTGCCACCTCGGCGGGCGGCACGTTGCTCTGAGGGAAACTTGGATGACGATACCTGGAGCAGATACGCCCCGGACGATCGGTCCCACAAACTGGGGACCGATCACCCGGGGCGTATGTCAGCTCATCTAGCCGGAACGGACAGCGTCACTCAGCGGTGACGGAACCGCCCGCAGCCTCGATCTTCTCCTTGGCCGAGTCCGAGAACTTCGTCGCGGTCACGTTGACCTTGACGGAGATCTCGCCGGTGCCGAGCACCTTGACCGGCTGGCCCTTGCGGACCGCACCCTTGGCCACGAGAGCGTCGACGGTCACGTCGCCACCCTCGGGGAACAGGCTGGAGATCTTGTCCAGGTTGACCACCTGGTACTGGATCTTGGCCGGGTTCTTGAAGCCACGGAGCTTGGGCAGACGCATGTGCAGCGGCGTCTGACCACCCTCGAAGCTCTCCGGAACCTGGTAGCGCGCCTTCGTACCCTTGGTACCGCGACCAGCAGTCTTGCCCTTGGAGGCCTCACCGCGACCCACACGGGTCTTGGCGGTCTTGGCTCCGGGGGCCGGACGCAGGTGGTGCACCTTCAGGGCGTGCGACTTCGGCTCGTTGGTGTCAGCCATCAGTCAACCTCCTCCACCGTCACCAGGTGGGCGACGTGACGGACCATGCCACGGAACTCCGGGCGGTCCTCCTTGACGACGGTGTCGCCGATGCGCTTGAGACCGAGCGAACGCAGGGTCTCGCGGTGCTTCGGCTTGCCACCGATCTCGGAACGGATCTGGGTCACCTTGAGGTTCGCCATCACTCCCCCGTCCCCGGCTTGGACGCGGCAGCAGCGGACGCGGCCATCGCGTGCTGCATCGCAGCCGGCGCCACCTGGTCCAGCGGCAGACCGCGGCGAGCCGCGACAGCCTCCGGACGCTCGAGACCGCGCAGGGCCTCGACCGTCGCGTGAACGATGTTGATCGCGTTGTCCGAGCCGAGCGACTTGGACAGCACGTCGTGGATGCCGGCGCACTCCAGGACGGCGCGCACCGGACCACCGGCGATCACACCGGTACCGGGCGAAGCCGGACGGAGCAGGACGACGCCGGCAGCAGCCTCACCCTGGATGGGGTGCGGGATGGTGCCCTGGATGCGCGGGACGCGGAAGAAGTTCTTCTTCGCCTCCTCGACACCCTTGGCGATCGCCGCGGGCACCTCCTTGGCCTTGCCGTAGCCGACACCGACCGTGCCGTCGCCGTCACCGACGACGACCAGGGCGGTGAAGCTGAAGCGACGTCCACCCTGGACGACCTTGGCGACACGGTTGATGGTGACGACGCGCTCGACGTACTGGTTGCGGTCGTCGCCGCCGCGACGGTTGTCGCGGCCACCATCACGCCCGCCGCGGCCACCGCGACGGTCGTTGCTGTTGCTGTTGTCGTTGCCTCCGCTGGTCGAACCAGCGGCGCCTCGACGCTGGGGTCCAGCCATCAGAAGTTCCTCTTCTCAGCGGTGTTGTTGGACATCACAGGGTCAGCCCGCCCTCACGGGCGCCGTCCGCGATCGCGGCGACGCGACCGGCGTACCGGTTGCCACCACGATCAAAAACGACGGAGACGACTCCGTTTGCCTTGGCGCGCTCGGCGAGCAGCTCGCCGACACGCTTGGCCTTGGCGGTCTTGTCGCCCTCGAAGGAGCGCAGGTCGGCCTCCATGGTCGACGCCGACGCCAGGGTCTTGCCCACGGTGTCGTCGACGACCTGCACGAACACGTGGCGGCTCGAGCGCGAGACGACCAGACGCGGACGCGCCGTGGTGCCGCTGATGCGCTTGCGCACCCGCAGGTGACGGCGACCGCGCGCAGCCGACTTCGTCGTAGAACGCTTGACGATCTTTGCCATGGCCTACTTACCAGCCTTTCCGACCTTGCGGCGGATGTGCTCGCCTTCGTAGCGGACACCCTTCGCCTTGTACGGGTCGGGCTTGCGCAGCTTGCGGATGTTGGCCGAGACCTCGCCGACGAGCTGCTTGTCGATACCCGAGACGGAGAACCGGGTGGGGTTCTCCACCGCGAACTGGATGCCCTCAGGGGCCTTGACCAGGATCGGGTGGCTGTAACCGAGGGCGAACTCCAGGTCCGAGCCCTTGGCGGTCACGCGGTAACCCGTACCGTGGATCTCCAGCTTCTTGGTGTAGCCCTCGGTGACACCGACGACCATGTTGTTGATGAGGCTGCGGGTCAGGCCGTGCAGGGCACGCGACTCGCGCTCGTCGTTGGGGCGGGACACCTCGACCGCGCCGTCGTCGCCCTTGGCAACGGTGATCGGCTCGGCGACGGTGATCGCCAGCTGGCCCTTGGGGCCCTTGACGGCAACGTCATTGCCGTTGATGGTCACATCGACGCCCGAGGGCACCTGGACCGGAAGACGTCCAATACGAGACATCGTCGAATCTCCTCCTAGTCCCTGGTCACCAGACGTAGGCGAGGACTTCCCCGCCTACACCCTTGGCGGCAGCCTGCTTGTCAGTCAGGAGGCCGGACGACGTGGACAGAATGGCCACACCGAGACCACCGAGAACCTTGGGAAGGTTGGTGGACTTGGCGTAGACGCGCAGACCCGGCTTGGACACCCGGCGAACGCCCGCGATGGAGCGCTCACGGTTGGGGCCGTACTTCAGGTCGATGGTCAGGGTCTTGCCCACCTCGGCGTCCTCGACGCGCCAGCCGGCAATGTAGCCCTCGGCCTCGAGGATCTCTGCGATGTGGGACTTCAGCTTCGAGAACGGCATGGACGTCTCGTCGTGGTGCGCCGAGTTGGCGTTCCGGACGCGGGTCAGCATGTCCGCAATCGGGTCAGTCATGGTCATGGGGCTTGTCTGCCCTTCCTCACCGTGGTTTCAGCACTGTGTGCCGACCTTCGGTGTTGGTGGTTCGAAGAGGTGGTTTACCAGCTGCTCTTGGTGACGCCGGGCAGCTCGCCCCGGTGCGCCATCTCGCGCAGGCAGATCCGGCACAGGCCGAACTTGCGGTAGACCGAGTGAGGACGGCCGCAGCGCTGGCAGCGCGTGTAGGCACGCACACCGAACTTCGGCTTCTTGTTCGCCTTGTTGACGAGCGCGGTCTTGGCCACGATCAGTTCTCCTTGAACGGGAAGCCCAGGTGCTTCAGCAGCGCCCGGCCCTCGTCGTCGTTGCTCGCGGTGGTGACGACCGTGATGTCCATACCGCGGACGCGGTCGATCTTGTCCTGGTCGATCTCGTGGAACATCGACTGCTCCGTGAGACCGAACGTGTAGTTGCCGTTGCCGTCGAACTGGTTGCCCGAGAGGCCGCGGAAGTCGCGGATACGGGGCAGTGCGATGGACGTCAGGCGGTCCAGGAACTCCCACATGCGGTCGCCGCGCAGCGTGGTGTGCGCACCGATCGGCATGCCCTCGCGCAGCTTGAACTGAGCGATCGACTTGCGGGCCTTGGTGACGGCCGGCTTCTGACCGGTGATCGCCGAGAGGTCCTTGATCGCGCCGTCGATGAGCTTGGAGTCGCGCGCAGCGTCACCCACACCCATGTTGACGACGACCTTGGTCACGGTCGGCACCTGCATGACGTTGGCGAAGGTGAACTCGCTCTGCAGGGCGGCCTTGATCTCGTCGTGGTACTTCTGCTTCAGGCGCGGGGCCTGGGCAGTCGCGGTGTTGTCGGTCATCACAGCTCCTTACCCGAGCGCACGGACTCACGAGTACGGACCTGCTTGGCCCGGCCGTCGCGCTCCACGGTCTCGACGCGGGTACGAACCCGGGTCGGCTTGTTGGTCTCGGGGTCGACGACGGCCACGTTGCTCACGTGGATCGGGGCCTCGACGACCTCGATGCCGCCACCGGACTGGCCGGGCTGACCGGCACGCACGTGCTTGGTCACACGGTTGATGCCCTCGACCAGCACACGCTGGCTCTCCGGGTACACCGCGATGACCTTGCCCTGCTTGCCCTTGTCGCCGCCCTTGTCCTGGGAGCGTCCGGTGATGACCTGGACCAGGTCGTTCTTCTTGATCTTCATCTTCGGCTTGCCTGCCATGAGTCAGAGCACCTCCGGCGCGAGCGAGATGATCTTCATGAACTTCTTGTCACGCAGCTCGCGACCCACCGGGCCGAAGATGCGGGTTCCACGGGGGTCGCCGTCGGTCTTGAGAATGACCGCGGCGTTCTCGTCGAACTTGATGTAGGAACCGTCGGGACGACGCTTCTCCTTGACGGTGCGAACGATGACGGCCTTGACCACATCGCCCTTCTTGACGTTGCCACCGGGGATCGCGTCCTTGACGGTCGCGACGATGGTGTCACCGATGCCGGCGTAGCGACGGCCCGAGCCGCCGAGCACGCGGATGCACAGGATCTCCTTGGCACCGGTGTTGTCGGCGACACGAAGTCGCGACTCCTGCTGGATCACAGTTTCACTCCTGTCGTCTCACTGGTTCTCGCCTCCGGTGAGGGATGCGAGCCTTGCGGAACGGATACGGGTCTGGGGTTCGTACGCCGGGCGCTGGGCGCCCGACGTACGAGACATCACTTGGCGCGCTCGAGGATCTCGACGATGCGCCAGCGCTTGGTGGCCGACATGGGTCGGGTCTCCATGATGAGGACGCGGTCGCCGATGCCGGCGCTGTTCTCCTCGTCGTGGGCCTTGACCTTGCTGCTGCGACGCATGACCTTGCCGTAGAGCGCGTGCTTGACGCGGTCCTCGACCTCGACCACAACGGTCTTGTCCATCTTGTCGCTCACCACGTAGCCCTGACGGGTCTTGCGGTAGTTGCGCTCCTGGACGGACTCAGCCTGCTCAGCCACTACGTTCTCCTGCTTGTCAGTCATGCTCAGACCGCCTTCTCGTCGGTCTGGGGCGCACGGCCGATGCTCAGCTCGCGCTCACGCATCTCGGTGTAGATCCGCGCGATGTCCTTGCGGACCGCACGCAGACGCGAGTTGTTCTCCAGCTGGCCGGTGGCCGACTGGAACCGCAGGTTGAACAGCTCCTGCTTGGACTGGGTCAGCTTCTCGGCGAGAGCGGAGTCGTCCAGGCCGCGCAGCTGCTCCGGCATCAGGTCCTTGGAACCGATAGCCATCAGAAGTCACCACCCTCACGCGCGACGAAGCGGCACTTCATCGGCAGCTTGTGCATCGCCAGGCGCATGGCCTCGCGAGCAACATCCTCGGAAACACCGGACAGCTCGAACATGACCCGACCCGGCTTGACGTTGGCGACCCACCACTCGGGGGAACCCTTACCGGAACCCATGCGGGTCTCGGCCGGCTTCTTGGTGAGCGGACGGTCCGGGTAGATGTTGATCCAGACCTTTCCGCCACGCTTCATGTAGCGGGTCATCGCGATACGAGCGGACTCGATCTGACGGTTGGTGACGTACGCGGGCTCGAGGGCCTGCAGACCGTAGTCACCGAACGCGATCGTGGTGCCGCCCTTGGCAGCGCCGCCCCGCTTGGGGTGGTGCTGCTTGCGGTGCTTCACACGACGGGGAATCAACATCAGGACTCAGCTCCCTGCTCGGTCGCCGGGGCAGCGGCCTCGGCCGCGGGCGCCTCGGTGGCCGGAGTCTCGTTCTGCGGCGCAGCGTCACGGCGGCCACCACGGGCGCCGCCACCACCGCGACGGTCGTCACGACGACCGCGGGCCGGACGGGACGGCGCAGCGGCCTGCTCGCGGGCGAGCTCCTTGGCGGTCAGGTCGCCCTTGTAGATCCAGACCTTCACACCGATGCGGCCGAACGTCGTCTTGGCCTCGTAGAAGCCGTAGTCGATGTTGGCGCGCAGGGTGTGCAGCGGCACACGACCCTCGCGGTAGAACTCGGTGCGGCTCATCTCGGCGCCACCGAGGCGGCCCGAGACCTGCACGCGGATGCCCTTGACGCCGGCGCGCGTGGCGGACTGCATGCCCTTGCGCATCGCACGACGGAAGGACACACGAGCAGCGAGCTGCTCGGCGATGCCCTGGGCGACCAGCTGAGCGTCGGCCTCGGGGTTCTTGACCTCGAGGATGTTCAGCTGAACCTGCTTGCCGGTGAGCTTCTCGAGCGCACCACGCAGGCGGTCGGCCTCGGCGCCGCGGCGACCGATGACGATGCCCGGACGGGCGGTGTGGATGTCGACGCGGACCCGGTCACGGGTGCGCTCGATCTCGACACGGCTGATGCCGGCGCGCTCCATGCCCGTGGACATGAGGCGGCGGATCGCCACGTCTTCCTTGACGTAGTCGCGGTAGCGCTGACCCTGCTTGTTGCTGTCAGCGAACCAACGGCTCTTGTGCTCGGTGGTGATACCGAGGCGGAAGCCGTTCGGGTTGACCTTCTGACCCATTAGTTCTGGCCTCCCTTGGTGCTCGGTGCCACGTGCACGGTGATGTGGCTCGTACGCTTGAGGATTCGGCTCGCACGGCCCTGCGCCCGGGGGCGGAACCGCTTCATCGTCGGACCCTCGTCGACATAGGCGGCGCTCACGACGAGCTCACGCTCGTCGAAAGGCTGCGACGCCTGGTCGGCTGCGTAACGCGCGTTGGCAATGGCGCTCTCGAGCACCTTGCGGATCGGCTCGCTCGCACCCTGCGGCGCGAACTGCAGCACGGCGACGGCCTCCGAGGCCTGCTTGCCACGGATCAGGTCCACGACGCGGCGGGCCTTCTGCGGCGTCACGCGGACGAACCGCGCCTGCGCCTTGGCTTCCATCGCTGTCCCTTTGCTGTCAATCGTCTTCTCTGCCATGGGTATTCACTCCACCGCGTCAGCGGCGGCGACCCTTCTTGTCGTCCTTCTCGTGACCCTTGAAGGTCCGAGTGGGGGCGAACTCACCGAGCTTGTGGCCGACCATGGACTCGGTCACGAAGACCGGCACATGCTTGCGGCCGTCGTGCACGGCCAGGGTGTGGCCGAGCATGTCCGGGCTGATCATGGACCGGCGCGACCACGTCTTGATGACGTTCTTGGTGCCGGCTTCGTTCTGGGCGTCCACCTTCTTGGCGAGGTGGTCGTCGATGAACGGACCCTTCTTCAGGCTACGAGGCATTTCCAAAGGCTCCTATCAGCGCTTCTTGCCAGTACGACGGCGACGGACGATGAGCTTGTCGCTCTCCTTGTTGGGGCGGCGGGTACGGCCCTCGGCCTGACCCCACGGGCTGACCGGGTGGCGACCACCGGAGGTCTTGCCCTCACCACCACCGTGCGGGTGGTCGACCGGGTTCATCGCGACACCGCGGACGGTCGGGCGCTTGCCCTTCCAGCGCATACGGCCGGCCTTACCCCAGTTGATGTTGCTCTGCTCGGCGTTGCCGACCTCGCCGATCGTCGCGCGGCAGCGCGCGTCGACGTTGCGGATCTCACCGGAGGGCATACGCAGCTGGGCGTAGGGGCCGTCCTTGGCGACGAGCTGCACGCGCACACCGGCCGAGCGGGCGATCTTCGCACCGCCGCCGGGCCGCAGCTCGACGCAGTGGACGACCGTACCGGTCGGGATGTTGCGCAGCGGCAGGTTGTTGCCGGGCTTGATGTCCGCCCCGGGACCGTTCTCGATCGGGTCGCCCTGCTTCAGCAGACGCGGCGCGATGATGTAGCGCTTCTCGCCGTCGGCGTAGTGCAGCAGCGCGATCCGCGCGGTGCGGTTGGGGTCGTACTCGATGTGCGCGACCTTGGCGGGGATCCCGTCCTTGTCGGCACGACGGAAGTCGATCACGCGGTAGGCACGCTTGTGGCCACCACCGATGTGGCGGGTGGTGATGCGACCCGACGCGTTGCGACCGCCCGACTTGGTCAGCGGGCGAACCAGCGACTTCTCGGGCGTGCTGCGGGTGACCTCGGCGAAGTCCGCCACGCTCGAGCCGCGGCGGCCCGGCGTCGTGGGCTTGTACTTACGGATAGCCATCGTCTACGTCCTTACCCTCAGCCGACCTGGCCGAAGATGTCGATCGAGCCCTCACGCAGCGAGACGATCGCGCGCTTGGTGTCCTTGCGCTTGCCCACGCCGAAGCGGGTGCGGCGCGACTTGCCCTGACGGTTCAAGGTGTGAACCGAGTCGACCTTGACGTCGAAGATCTTCTCGACGGCGATCTTGATCTCGGTCTTGTTGGCCCGCGGGTCGACGAGGAAGGTGTACTTGCCCTCGTCGAGCAGGCTGTAGCTCTTCTCCGAGACGACCGGGGCGATCAGGATGTCGCGCGGGTCCTTGTTGATGTTCGTCATCAGTTGTCCTCAGCGATCTTCTGCGCAGCGGCACCGCCGGCCGGGGCGAAGCCCGCAGCAGCAGCAGCGTCCGCGGTGCGGAACCAGACCTCGGCCTCGGTGGCGTCGTACCAGCGCGAACCCGGGACGTGGAACTTCATCGAGTCCTTGTTGCCCTTGACCTCGAACCCGGCCGGAGCCGAGCCGTCCGCGGTCGGAGCGGCGGAGTCGGCACCGAAGCCACCGTCGGCGGCAGCGGTGTCGGCCACGGCGGCGACCTTGGTGGCGCCGGCCTTCTCGGCCACGCGCGCCTGCTCGCCCGTCCCGAGGAACCCGTTGAGGGCGGCCTCGGTGAAGACGACGTCGTCGGCGCACAGCACGTCGTAGGTGTTGAGCTGGTCAGCGAACAGCACGTGCACGTCCGCGAGGTTGCGCACGCTCTTGAGCGCGAGCTCGTCGGCGCGGTCGAGCACGACCAGCAGGTTCTTGCGCTCGGACAGGTTGCCGAGCAGCTGGGCGGCCGAGCGGGTCGACGGGGCGTCGCCCTCGACGACCGCGGACAGCACGTGGATACGGCCGTGGCGCGCCCGGTCCGAGAGGGCACCGCGCAGGGCGGCAGCCTTCATCTTCTTGGGAGTGCGCTGGCTGTAGTCACGCGGCTGCGGGCCGTGGACGGTGCCACCACCGGCGAACTGCGGCGCACGGGTCGAGCCCTGACGGGCGCGGCCGGTGCCCTTCTGGCGGTACGGCTTGCGACCACCACCGCGGACCTCGCCGCGGGTCTTGGTCGAGTGCGTGCCCTGACGCGCGGCGGCCAGCTGGGCCACCACGACCTGGTGGATCAGCGGAACGTTGGTCTGCACGTCGAAGATCTCGGCGGGCAGCTCGAACGAGCCGGCCTTGTCGCCCGTGGGCTTCAGGATGTCAACGGAAGTCATGAAGCTCAGGCCTCCTGCTTCGACTTGGCCGCCGTCTTGACCAGGACGATGCCGCCGCGGGGGCCGGGAACGGCACCCTTGACGAGCAGCAGACCCTTGTCGGCGTCGACAGCGTGGATCGTGAGGTTCTGGGTGGTCTGGCGCACGCCACCCATGCGGCCGGCCATGCGCATGCCCTTGAACACGCGGCCCGGGGTGGCGCAGCCACCGATCGAGCCCGGCTTGCGGTGGTTCTTGTGCGCACCGTGGGAGGAGCTGACGCCGTGGAAGCCGTGACGCTTCATGACGCCGGCGAAGCCCTTGCCCTTGGTGGTGCCGACGACGTCGATCGTGGCGCCGGCCTCGAAGGCCTCCGCGGTGATCTCCTGGCCGGGCTCGTACGAGGCGGCGTCGGAGGTGCGGACCTCGGCGAGGTGACGACGCGGGGTCACGCCGGCCTTGTCGAAGTGGCCCTTCATCGGCTGGTTGACCTTGCGCGGGTCGATGGCGCCGTAGGCCAGCTGCACCGCGTGGTAGCCCTCGCCGTCACCGCGGACCTGCGTGATGACGCAGGGGCCCGCCTGGATGACGGTGACCGGGACGAGGCGGTTGTCGGCGTCCCAGACCTGGGTCATGCCGAGCTTCTCGCCGAGGAGTCCCTTCACGGGACGCTCAGTAGTTGAAGTCATTTCGAGTCATTCCTCCTTCGGCCCGATCAGAGCTTGATCTCGATGTTGACGTCGGCCGGAAGGTCCAGACGCATCAGCGAGTCAACGGCCTTGGGAGTCGGGTCCACGATGTCGATGAGGCGCTTGTGGGTGCGCATCTCGAAGTGCTCGCGGCTGTCCTTGTACTTGTGAGGCGACCGGATGACGCAGAAGACGTTCTTCTCCGTCGGGAGCGGCACAGGGCCCACCACGGTCGCACCGGCACGGCTGACCGTGTCGACAATCTTGCGCGCCGAGCTGTCGATGACCTCGTGGTCGTACGACTTCAGCCGGATGCGGATCTTCTGTCCCGCCATTCGCGTGCGTCTCTCTCTCGCGTCCATCTGAACTGTCAAAGGCCGGGCCGCCAGGGGTGTTCCTCCGACCCCCGCGCTCGGGTGTGTCGCGGGCGCCTCGCGGCGCACCGGACGAAAATCATCCGAGTGGTGGATCGGTGGTCCTGGTGGACCGGGGCTTGCGCTTCCCTGTGCTGCGCCGCGGCCCCGTGAGCGGGTCCTGCAAGGCGTACATCACCGGGACGGTGGAACCGACATGGGTCAGCGCCACGCGTCAAGCAACCTGAACAGTGTGCCAGAGGACGGCGGGCACGGCCAAATCGAGCCTACGAGCGCATCTTGAGCAGCTCGTTGAGCAGGCATCGCGCCGACCGCGAGGCCCGCTCCGGGTCGCGCTCGATGATGGCGTCGACCATGTCCTCGTGCTCGTCGTCGTACTTGTCGTCGATCTCCTGGACGTTGGCCGCGATGGCGGCCTCCAGCGTCGGCACCAGCGAGTCGTAGACGTCACCGTAGACCGAGTTGCCGCTCGCCGCGATGACGGCCCGGTGCAGCGCGAGATCGGCTGCAGCAGTAGCGGGGTCGTCACCCGAGCTGCGGGCCCGCGCGCGTTCGGCGAGCACGGACCGCAGCACCTCGACGTCCTGGTCGGTACGCCGCTCGGCGGCCAGCCGGGCCGCGGTCACGTCGAGCGCGAGCCGCAGCTCGAGGACCTCGCGGTGCTGGGCGGCCGACAGATAGCTGCCGAGGACGCCGGACACCTCGGAGGTGGCCATCACGTAGGTGCCCGACCCCTGCCGGCGTTCGAGGAGGCCGGCGTGCACCAACGACTGCACGGCCTCACGGACGGTGTTGCGCCCCACACCGGTGAGCCGGACCAGCTCCGCCTCCACGGGGATGCGCTCCCCGACCGCCCAGCGCCCGTCGGCGATCTCGGCCCGGAGCAGGTCGGTGACCTGGTCGATGAGGCTGCTGCGTCGGACGGGCTGCACGGCCGGAACTGTAGCCGATTCGATCAGGAGAGCGGATCATCCTATGATTTGGCGCGATGGCTTCTCAGACCGCTCCGCCCGCTCCCCGGTTCCTCCGACCGAGCACTCCTGCCCGCGCCCGGGTGCTCATCCTGGCGGGCATCGTGCTGTCGGCGTTCTCGCTGCGCACGGCCGTCACCTCGCTCACCCCGCTGCTCACCCAGGTCGGCGACGACATCGGCTTCGGCTCAGCCGTCGTCGGCGTCTTCGGCATGGTGCCGCCTGCGATGTTCGCGGCGTTCGGACTGGCCACGCCCCTCGTCGTACGCCGGTTCGGCCTGGAGCACACCGCGCTCGCGGCGATGGCCCTGGCCACCATCGGCCTGTTCGGCCGGAGCCTCGTGTCGGGCACGGCCGGTCTGCTGCTGCTGTCGGCCGTGGCGCTGGCCGGCATGGGCATCGGCAACGTCGTGATCCCGCCGCTGGTGAAGCAGTTCTTCCCCGAGCGGGTGGCCACCCTGAGCACGGTCTACATCACCGTGCTGCAGCTCGGCACGATGGTGCCGCCGCTGCTCGCCGTGCCCGTCGCCGACGCGCACGGCTGGCGCACCTCGCTCGCGCTGTGGTCGGTGTTCTCGCTCATCGCGGTCGTCCCGTGGGTGGCGGTGCTGCTCAGCCGCACGGCACCCGACCCGCACGACCTGGACGCGGCCGCCCCCGTCGCGGCACCCGTGCAGGTCTGGCGCTCCCCCGTCGCCTGGGGTCTGGCGATCATGTTCTCGATGACCTCGCTGAACACCTACGCGATGTTCACGTGGCTGCCGCCGGTGCTCACCTCGGCCGGCCACAGCGAGTCGTTCGGCGGCACGATGGTCGCGCTGTTCTCGGGCATCGGCCTGATCTCCGCGCTGGTCGCGCCCCAGCTCGCAGGCCGGATGCGCAACCCCTTCCCCGTCGTCATCGCGAGCGTCACGTGCTTCGTGCTCGGGTACGCCGGCCTGCTGGTCTTCCCCGAGAGCGGCGCCGTGCTGTGGGTGACGCTCGTCGGCTTCGGACCCACGACGTTCCCGCTCGCGCTCACGCTGATCAACCTGCGCTCGCGCACCCAGACCGGCTCGGCCGCACTGTCGGGCTTCGCCCAGGGCGTCGGCTACACGATCGCGAGCCTGGGCCCGGTGGTGTTCGGACTGCTGCACGAGGGCCTCGGCGGCTGGACCCCGTCGTTCGCGTTCCTCGGTGCCACCCTCGTCCTGCTCGTCGCCGGCGGCTGGGTGGTCTGCAAGCCACGCATGCTGGAGGACTGAAGAACGGCTCCCACCCCGCGGGGTGGGAGCCGTTCTCGTACGGACGCTGCGGCGTCAGGCCTTGCTGCGCTCGGCCAGTCGCATCCAGGTCTCGACGACCGTGTCGGGGTTGAGCGACATGGACTCGATGCCCTGGTCGAGCAGCCAGTCGGCGAGGTCAGGGTGGTCACTCGGGCCCTGACCGCAGATGCCGACGTACTTGCCCTGCTTGCGGCACGCCTCGATCGCCATCGACAGCATCTTCTTGACGGCCGGGTCACGCTCGTCGAACTTGTCGGCGACCAGACCCGAGTCGCGGTCCAGACCCAGCGTCAGCTGCGTCATGTCGTTGGAGCCGATGGAGAACCCGTCGAAGTGCTCCAGGAACGCGTCGGCGTTGACCGCGTTGGAGGGGATCTCGCACATCATCACGACCTGCAGGTCGTTCTCGCCGCGCTTGAGGCCGTGCTGCGCGAGCAGGTCGATGACACCCTCGGCCTCACCGAGCGTGCGCACGAACGGGATCATCACCTTGACGTTGGTGAGACCCATCTCGTCGCGCACGTGACGCAGTGCGGCGCACTCCATCTCGAAGCACTCGGCGAAGTCCTCCGAGAGGTACCGCGATGCACCGCGGTAGCCGATCATCGGGTTCTCCTCGTGCGGCTCGTAGCGCGGGCCGCCGATGAGGTTGGCGTACTCGTTGGACTTGAAGTCGGACATGCGCACGATGACCGGCTCGGGCGCGAACGCCGCTGCCAGCATCGCGATTCCCTCGGCGACGCGCTTGACGAAGAAGTCGCGCGGACCGTCGTACGCCGCCGTCAGCGACTCGATCTGCGCCTTCAGCTCGGCGTCGAGGTCGGCTCCCCCAGCCTCCAGCTCCAGGAGCGCCTTGGGGTGGATGCCGATCTGGCGGTTGATGATGAACTCCAGCCGCGCCAGGCCGATGCCCTTGTGGGGCAGGCGCGAGAACTCGAACGCCTGCTCCGGGGTGCCGACGTTCATCATCACCTTGACCGGGACCTCGGGCATCTGGTCGAGCTCGGTGCGGTTGACCTCGAAGTCGAGCAGACCGTCGTACACCAGGCCGGTGTCGCCCTCGGCGCACGAGACCGTGACCTCGGCGCCGTCCTGCAGCGCCTCGGTGGCGTTGCCGGTGCCGACGACCGCGGGGATGCCGAGCTCGCGGGCGATGATCGCGGCGTGGCAGGTGCGGCCGCCGCGGTTGGTGACGATTGCGCTGGCGCGCTTCATGATCGGCTCCCAGTCGGGGTCGGTCATGTCGGCGACGAGCACCTCGCCCGGCACGAACTCGTGCATCTTGTCGATGTCGGTCAGCCGGCGCACCGCGCCCGAGCCGATCTTCTGGCCGATGGCGCGGCCCTCGACGACGACGTCGCCGCGCTCCTTGCCCATGACGTAGCGCTCGAGCGTCGAGCCGCCCTGGCGCGACTTCACCGTCTCGGGGCGCGCCTGCAGGATGTGGAGCTTGCCGTCGTCGCCGTCCTTGCCCCACTCGATGTCCATGGGGCGGCCGTAGTGCTCCTCGATCTTGAGGGCGTGCTGCGCGAGCTCGGTGACCTCGTCGTCGGTGAGGCTCAGCCGACCGCGCTCGGCCTCGTCGACCGGGACGAACTCGACGGTCTTCCCGACCGACGCGTCCTGGGTGTAGACCATCTTGGTCGCCTTGCTGCCGACGCCACGCTTGAGCACGGCGGGCCGACCGGCCTTGAGCGCCGGCTTGTAGACGTAGAACTCGTCGGGGTTGACCGCGCCCTGCACGACCGCCTCGCCGAGGCCGTAGCTCGACGTGATGAACACCGCGTCCTCGAAACCGGACTCGGTGTCGATCGTGAACATGACGCCCGAGGCGCCGATGTCGGAGCGCACCATCCGCTGCACGCCGGCGCTCAGCGCCACGACGTCGTGCGCGAAGTTGCTGTGCACGCGGTAGGAGATCGCCCGGTCGTTGTAGAGCGAGGCGAACACCAGCTTGATCGCATGCAGGATGTTGTCGATGCCGCGGACGTTGAGGAACGTCTCCTGCTGACCCGCGAACGACGCGTCGGGCAGGTCCTCGGCCGTCGCGCTGGAACGCACGGCCCACGAGACCTGGTCGCCCTGCTCGCCCACCAGCCGGTCGTAGGAGTCGCGGATCTCCTGCTCGAGATCGGCCGGGAACGGGTGGTTCTCGATCGTCTCGCGGATGCCGCGGCCGACCCGCGCGAGCTCCTGGACGTCATCGACGTCGAGGGCGTCGAGCTGGGCGTTGATCGACGTCGCGAGGTCGCCCTCGGCGAGGAACCGCCGATAGGCGTCAGCGGTCGTCGCGAACCCGTCGGGGACGCTCACCCCCGCCTTGGACAGGTGCTGGACCATCTCGCCCAGGGAGGCGTTCTTGCCGCCGACGCGCTCGACGTCGCCCAGGCCAAGGTCCTTGAACCACTCGACATTGCTGCTCACGGTGTGTCTCTTCCTCGCGGGGTGTGCACCGACGCCGTCCTCAGCGCCGGCCGTTGTCCATGGACTGCAGGATGACCGCCGCCATCTCCTCGACCGACATCGAGGCCGAGCTGACGGAGGGGATGCGGTGCATGGCGTACATGGCCTCGGCCCGCCGCAGCTCATAGGTGACCTGCGGCAGGGAGGCGTATCGGGAGCCGGGGCGGCGTTCGCCGCGCACCTGGCTGAGTCGAGCCGGTGTGGACAGGATGCCGAAGCACTTGCCGGCGTACGGGCGGATCGGCGCCGGCAGCTCGGAGGACTCGAAGTCCTCCTCGACCAGCGGGTAGTTGGCGACCTTGAGGCCCTGCTGCAGCGCGAGGTACATCGACGTCGGTGTCTTGCCGCAGCGCGACGGCGCGATCAGGATCAGGTCGGCCTGGTCGAGGGCCTTCACGCTCTGGGCGTCGTCGTGCTCCATGGCGTAGTCGACGGCCTTCATCCGGGCTTCGTAGCGGCCCTGGTCACCGACGCCGTGGACGCTCCCGACGTTGTGGGCCGCGTTGACGTGCAGCACGCGCTCGACCGTGTCGAGGTGGCTGCCGAACAGGTCGATGAACGCGCACTCGGTCTGCTGCAGCGCCGAACGGACCGCCTCGTCGGCGACCGTCGAGAACACCAGCGGCTGCACCGAACCCGTGCGGGCGGCGTCCATCATCGCCACGACCTCACGGGCGCGCTCGACCGTGGTGATGAACGGGATCTTGCGCGTGTGGAACGGCACGCCCGGGAACTGGCCCAGGATCATGTTGCCCAACGTCTCGGCCGAGATGCCGGTGCCGCCCGCCAGGAAGAAGGCCGGGGTCGGCTCTCCCGAGGCGGGCGGCGGCGGCAGACTCATGGCGCACACTCTCGCAGGTGCGAGATCGTGTCGCGCGCCGGGTCAGAAGATGGACCCGACCCACTCGGGGTGATCGATGAACGGGTTCCGGTTGTGCTGCCAGGTCGTGAAGATGACCTCGTTGCGGCGCTTCTCGAACGCGTCGGGCGGATCCTGCTGGGCCCACTGCTTCAGCACCGAGACCTTGCCGATGTACGGCGCGGTGCCGTTGCCCACCTGGTCGTTGACCTCCAGGTTGGGCGCACCGTCGGTGCCTTCGTACCGGACGGCCATGTAGAAGATCATCCGGGCGACGTCACCCTTGACGGCGTCCCGCGGCTCGAAGGAGTCGCCGTCGCGCCAGCAGTCGGAGCACTGGTTGACCGCGCTGCCGCCGTTGTCGAAGTCGAGGTTGCCGCGATCGGCGTTGACCGTCACGTCCTCGGGTCGCAGGTGATGGACGTCGGTCCCCGGGCCGGGCGTCGTACCGAAGTCGCCGTGGCTCTTGGCCCACACGTGCTCGCGGTTCCAGTTGTCGACGTCACCGCCGTTGTTGGTCTTGGGCGTCGACCTCCCGCTGTAGACCTCGATCACGTTGTTGCTGTTGGCGGGGTCCTGGTCGGTGTCCTTGAGCGCGTCCCACACACCGTCGTACGACAGCACGGTCTGGTGGCTGATGATCTGGTTCAGCTTGGCCTTGAACGCAGCGCCGGAGAGGCCGTCCGTCCCGTCGTAGTAGGTGCCCGGGTCGGACGAGGGCGGCGGGTCGGTGGGGTCGCCCGGGTCGGTCGTGCCCGTGGCCGCGATCGCGGAGGTGTTCTTCATGCCCGGGTGGGAGAAGTACGCCGACAGCGCGCCGGTCGCGTCGACCTGCTTGCCGAGGTTGGTCGGGTGCGACTTCAGGCCCCACTGCGAGCGCAGCGCCGTCGGCAGCTGGACGTAGAGCATCTTCGCGGTGCTCGTCTCGCTCGGTGAGTCGGCGAGCGCGATCGCGTAGTCGTCGGGGAAGCCCGAGCGGATGACCGTCGACGTGGCCGTCGGCTGCCCGACGATGTAGCCGCGGACCTGCTGGGTGGCGCCGGTCTGGGTGCCGATCGCCTGCGCGACCGTGAGTGGCGTGGCCGCGGTGGCGGCCTGTACGCCGGTGGGCGCCGTGCTGCGGGTCGCCTCCTGACCGACGGCGGTGGGGGTGAGGGCCAGGGTGATGACGCCGAGGCCGGCCAGACTGCGTACGAGGGTGTGACGCGTCCGCATGGGGTCCTCCGAGGTTGGGAGCGGGAGCGCTCCCGATCCTCGCGACGACCAGGTCGCTCATGGGCGAACACCGGTTAAAGGAACGGTCAACGCTCGAAACACGTCCCTGCCCCGGCGTGCGGCCCTACGCTCACGCCCGGCCCTTCACCCATCACCCCTCGAGGAGACGACGACCCATGGCCCTGCGCGACAAGCTGGCGAAGCGGATGGAGCCCTACCTGGAGCCCGGCGAGCGGATCCAGTCGGTGTTCATGGCCCAGGCCGGCCCGTCGCCGTACTGGCTGTTCCTGACCTACCTGATGTTCTTCTGGTTCCGCCCGGTCGTGATCGCCGTGACCGACCGCAACGTCGTCATCGTCAACACCGGCAAGTTCTGGACCACCACGTTCCCGAAGAAGCTGCACCTGCGCGGACCGCGGATGGTGTGGTTCGGCGAGCAGAGCGGCCTGTGGGGCAGTATCCAGCTCGACGAGAAGTACTACGTGCACAAGCGGTTCCACAAGGACGTGCGCGCCGCGGACGCCGCATTGCACCAGATGCAGCAGGCGGGCGTGCCGATCAGCCGGTGAGCAGCAGCCGGCCCGTGGCCGGGTCGCGCATCGTCAGGCAGTACGCGCGTCCGGCCGGGTCGGTCATCACCTGCCAGTGCTCGAACATCTCGCCCGCGGTCGCGCCGCGGGCAACGTGCTCTCGTGCGGCAACGGCCACGTCGTCCATGGTCGGCCCGGCTGCGAGGTCGACGTGGGCTCGCACCCGGCCGTCGACGTCACCCGTTCGTTGCAGCAGCAGCCGCACCGACTGATCGTCACCGGCCCGCATCCACGCGAACTCCGGCAGGACGCCCTGGCCCACCGGCCACCCGGTGAGCGCCGACCAGAAGGCGACCTCGTCGTCGTACACCCCGCTCGGGATGTCGAGGCAGACCTGGTCGAGGCGGGTACGAGCCCTGCCGAGCTGGACCGGCGGCGGCACCTCGCGCTGGCCCGCCCACTGCACGAGGCAGAACGGCATGTCGTGCGGTGAGCGCAGCACGTGCAGACCCGGCTCGCGGTGCGTCAGCGTCGCACCGGCAACGGTGGCACGCGCCGACGCCTCGTCGACGTCGTCGACGTGCAGGTCGAGGTGTACGCCGGCGGGCCCGGCCTCGAGGACCTGGGCCCGCCAGCACGCGTCACCGCTGCTCGGGACGAGCGTGACGAACGCACCGCCACCGCGACGGGTGGAGGCCTGCGACGCGGTCACGGTGAGCCAGAACTCCTCGGCGGCGGCCGACCGTGCTGCCGGCGTGTCGAGGAATCCGGTCACCCAGCGGACGTCCGAGACCATCGCGAATCACGATGCGGCAGAAAGCTTTTCGGCTGCTGCGAGCAGCACGCACGTCGCGACGGCGTCCATCGCGGCGGTCACCTCGTCGACGGGCGGCATGGTCGGCGCGAGACGGATGTTGGTGTCCGTCGGGTCCTTGCCGTAGGGGAAGGACGAGCCCGCCGGCGTGAGCGCGATGCCCGCACCCTTGGCGAGCTCGACGACCCGCGCGGCCGTGCCCTCGACGACGTCGAGGTTGACGAAGTAGCCGCCGGTCGGGTCGTTCCAGGTCGCCACATCGTGCTCGCCCAGGCTCTCGCGCAGCACCCGCTGCACCTCGGCGAACTTGGGCGCGATGATGTCGCGGTGGCGACGCATGTGCTCGCGCACACCGTCGGCGTCCTTGAAGAACTGGGCGTGCCGCAGGTGGTTGACCTTGTCGGGGCCGATCGAGCCGGCGCCGAGGTGCTTGACGTACCAGGCGATGGTGTCGGTCGAGGCGGCGAGGAAACCGACGCCCGCGCCCGCGAAGGTGATCTTCGAGGTCGACGCGAACATGATCGGCCGGTGCGGGTGGCCGGCACCCGAGGCGAGCGTGACGATGTCGACGCTCTTGGCCTCGTCCTCGGTGAGGTGGTGCAGGGCGTAGGCGTTGTCCCAGAAGATCTTGAAGTCGGGTGCCGCCGTCGGCATGCCCGCGAGCGCCGAGGCGACCTCGAGCGAGCACACCGCGCCGGCCGGGTTGGAGTAGGTCGGCACGATCCACATGCCCTTGACGCTCGGGTCGTCCTTGACCAGCGCCTCGACCGCGGCCACGTCAGGGCCGTCGTCGTTCATCGGCACGGTCACCATGTCGATGCCGAGCGAGGCCAGCAGCCCGAAGTGGCGGTCGTAGCCGGGCACCGGGCAGATGAAGGTGACCTTGTCCTCCTGGGACCAGGGCCGCTCGGAGTCGACACCGCCGTGCAGCAGCAGGTTGACCAGGCAGTCCTTCATCATCGTCAGGCTGGAGTTGCCGCCCGCGACGACCTGCTCGGGCTCGACCCACAGCAGCTCGGCGAACATCTCACGCAGCTCGGTCAGGCCCTTGAGCCCGCCGTAGTTGCGAGTGTCGGTGCCGTCCGCGGCCGTGAAGCCCTCGGGCAGCCGCAGCAGGTCGTTGGACAGGTCGAGCTGCTGCGCTGAGGGCTTGCCCCGCGTCAGGTCGAGCTTGAGCCCTCGGGTGACCAGATCGTCGTACGCCGTTCGCTGGGTCTGCAGGAACGCGTTGAGGTCACTCGGCGACATGTCGGACAGGGCCACGGTCTCACCCATCTCGGTGCGGTTGGTGTGGACGAACGCCTGGCATTGTCGCAAGGGAGCGCATCGCGCGCCGGGCCGGTCCGCGGGATGGGCCTCTGGCAGCACGCCGGGTCACGCACTCCGGCGAATGAAATCGCTCAGCCGGGTCACTGCGTCGGGGTCGTCCCGCAGGTCGTCGTACGTGAGTCGCACCAGGCGCGGTCGCTGATGTCGGCGAGTGAGGTCGGCGCCGGCGCCGAGCGCCGGTGGTGCGGTCGAGCGATAGGTGTGGCCGGTGGGGGTGGCCGTGGTGACGGTGTGCGGGCTGTCCGCGACCACGCGCGCCCGCCAGCCGGGCACCTGCTTGGCGTAGTTGCCGCGTTCGCACATGCCCTGCCCGTTGGCGGCATCGGTGGCGCCGCCGTCGGCGTACGCGGTGACGTGGTCGCGGTGACGAATCGCGCTGTCGCAGAACGGTGTTCGGCAGGTCTGGTCGCGGGCGTCGAGGTGGCGGCGCACGTGCCGGTCGAAGATGCGACGGCGCGGGTCAAGACTGTCGAGTACGCCGGTGACGGGGTCGGCGAACAGACGCCGCACCCACGCCCTGGCCTTGGCCGTGCCCGTCCCTGCGGCGATCGCACGCGCCAGCGCGGCCGGGACCGGGCCGTGACCGCGCAGCGTCGCCGGCTCGTCGGCATCGTCCAGCAGAGCGCCGGCGGTCATCACCAGGCTGATCTCGACATCGGCACCGTCGCTCACCGAACGACCAGTCAGCCGCTCCGTGAGCAGGTCGGCCCGCAGCTGGGCGAGCGTGCACTCGTCGCCGGCCGCGCGCTGCGCCCGGGCAGCCCGGTCGAGCGCGGCGTAGGAGGTCACCCCGTCTGCGGCTGGCAGCATCGCGGTCAGCTTGACCATGGCGTCCGGCGCCGGACGCGCCCACACACCGCGCTCCGCGGCGGCGGCCTCCGCCCGTCGACACGCGCTCTCGGGATCGCGCTCGATCGCCAGCCGTCGCACGGCGTCCTGCGCCTCACGGGCGGACATGCGCACCAGGTGCGGTGCGATCACCGCATCGACCGCGCGCCGGTCGTGCTGGCTCAGGTGGGTGGTCTGGCGCACCACAGCATCGGCGGCCCGGTCGCTGATCAGCCCGGCGGACAGCTCGTCGTAGACCCTCGGAAGGTCAGCCATCAGAGTGCGCGCTCGACCGAGGCGGGACGAAGCGGCCTGCGGCGAGATCTTGCACGCCAACCCGATCTGATCTGCCACACCACGACCCCGCTCACGCACGGGCACACCCGCCGCAGCCTGCTGCTCGCGCTGAGAATCAGCGAACGCGACCATGACCCGCGCCTGAGCCGCCACACACGCCGCCCCGATCTGCTCCAGCAACGCCAGCTGGTCGATGCGCGCAGCATCGTCGTCAGCGTCGTCACCCACGGCCGCGAGCGAAGCCACGAACGCACGCAGCTCGACAGCACCGACCGCCGTGACGGTGCTGTCGAGCCGAGTGGTCTTCCCCATGCCGCTATCGTACACATGTTCGAGTGCGGCGCGGGCGAGTTCGCCAAAGTCGTCCCGGAGGACTACCCACGGCGGTTCAGGCAAGCGCGCGGATCGTGGGCCGAGTCGCGAACCACAGGCACAGCACCGACATGGCCACCCCGAACGCGCCGACCGCGGCGGCCACGCTGGTGGCCGTCACCAGCGCACCGAGCAGGGGTGTCGTCACGGGGATGAGCGCGAGGTCGCCGAGCTGGTTCAGTGACGACACGCGGCCGAGGTACGACGTCGCGACGGTGCGCTGGAACGCACCGCTGATCCACACCGACGCGAGCCCGGCCGTGACCCCGATCCCGAGCGCCCCGACGACGAACAGCGGTCTCGACGGCGCTCCGACCGCTGCGATCGCCCCGCCCTGCACGACGAGTGCCCCGAACCCGCGGCGCGCGAGATGCGTTCCCTGCCAACGGATTCCGCCGATGCTGCCGAGGATCGCGCCGACACCGAACACGACCTCCGCGGCTCCGACCCATCCTGCGGACCAGCCCGCGTGACTCACCCGCAGCGCCACGCCGAGGCCGAGGACGGGTCCGATGAAGATGTTCAGCGCGCAGATGCCGACGACCAGCGAGCGCGCGGTCGGCGTACGACGCAGGTAGGCGACACCTTCGCCGAGCGAGGCGCGCCAGCGTTCGCGGGGAGCCCGCGGGAGGGCGTACCGGGGACGCACGACGGTCAGCAGCAGCACCGAGATGACGGCGAACGACACGGCGTTGAGCAGCATCGCGGCCAGCATGCCGCCGTGCACCACGACGAGAGCGCCGACGGGTGCCCCGGCGAGCCGCGCCAGCCGACCGCTCACCTGCGACCAGCCGGCCACCGTGGCGATGTCGTCGAGAGGGACCAGCTGGCGGCTGAGCGTCGCGGTGGCGGGCAGCGTGAGCCCGGCGATCGCCCCGAAGCACAGGGCCACACCCACGAGCACGCCCGGGGTCGGGCCGAGGAGCATCCAGCAGGCCGAGCCGGCCACGAGGACGGCCACGCGCGCGCTGTGACCGATGACGAGTACCCGCCGGGTGTCGACCCGGTCGGCGAGGACACCCCCGACCAGCATCAGCAGCGCCTGCGGCACCATCTCGACCGCGACGACGAGCCCGGCCGCCGCCGGCGACACCAGGTGCACAGCCGTCCAGACGAGCGCGATCGCGAACACGGCGTCGCCGAACCACGACACCGCCGCACCGACCAGCCACACGCGTACGACGGGGTCGCGCCGCACGGGCGGTGGCCGTACGCCGATCAGCCGGGGTCCGTCGTCGACCGTGGTCGTCACGACTCGCCCCAGGTCGGGTCGCTCGGGAAGCCGCGTGCCACGACACGCACCGGATGGCGCTCCAGATCGGGATGCTCCTCACGATCCGCGACGCACGCGTCGCTCCACTCGCGGATCGTCACGTCGAGGCGACGCTGCAGGTCATCGACCTGCTCCGCGGTCGCGGCCACGAAGGCGTCGCTGGAGAAGCCGCTGTCGCTCCACGGCGTCGGCAGGTCGTGCCGCCGCCGCAACCACTGCCGCGTCGCGCGTTCCTGGTGCTCGTAGTTGGTGCGCTCGGCGAGCCGGCCGATCTCGTGTGCGGCCGAGCCCTCGTCGTAGTCGTCGCTGCTCCACGAGAGTCTGCGCTGGTGCGCCTGCCACCACGACTCCCTCGTGTCTCGCGCCAGGCCGGGCGCGAGAGAGACGAAACCGCTGCGGTGCAACGGTTTCAGGTGGTGACTCACCGAGCCGGGCGCCAGACCGGTCAGCTCGACGAGGCGACCGACACTGCACGGGCCCTGGGCTCGTAGCACCTCGTACAGGCGCCGACGCGTGGGGTGATGAATGGCGACGAGCGCGTCGATCAGGGCAGTGCCCTCCGGTGGCCAGCTGTCATCAGCGGGTGCCGAGTCGGAGTGGCGGTCCTGGGCGGTACGACGGGTCATGGCTCGATCGTCACGGCACCGGACTCGTCGTACAAGACGTCTTGTATAAGTCCCCGACTAGGCTGCCGGGGTGCCTGGAAGCCTTCTCGTCGCTGGTACGACGTCCGACGCCGGCAAGTCGGTCGTCACCTCCGGCATCTGCCGGCTGCTGTCTCGCGCGGGCGTGAAGGTCGCACCGTTCAAGGCGCAGAACATGTCGAACAACTCGATGGTCACGGCCGCCGGCGCCGAGATCGGCCGAGCGCAGTGGATCCAGTCGATCGCTGCTGGCGCCGAGCCCGAGCCCGCGATGAACCCCGTACTCCTCAAGCCGAGCTCGGACCGGCGCTCGCACGTCGTGGTCATGGGCGAGCCGGCCGGACGTCTCGAAGCGGGTGAGTACGCCGGCGGCCGGGCTCACCTCGCCGAGGCCGCGTACGCGGCGTACGACGACCTGCGCTCGCGCTTCGACGTGGTCGTCTGCGAAGGAGCGGGTGGCGTCGCCGAGATCAACCTGCGTGCCTGGGACTACGTCAATCTCGGTCTCGCACAGCATGACTCGATGCCGACCATCGTCGTGGCCGACATCGACCGGGGCGGCGTCTTCGCACAGCTCTACGGCTCGCTCGCGCTGCTCGACGCCGCCGACCAACGGCTGATCGCCGGGTTCGTGATCAACAAGTTCCGCGGTGACGTCACGCTCCTGTCCCCCGGCACTACCGAGCTCGAAAGGCTCACGGGCAGAAGCGTTCTCGGCATCCTGCCCTGGCAGCACGGCCTGTGGATGGACTCCGAGGACGCCGTCGCGATCGACCAACGGCCCACGCCCCGCGACGCCGCCGATGCACTCCGGGTCGCGGTGCTGGCCTTCCCCCGCATCAGCAACTTCACCGACGTCGACGCTCTCTCGTTGGAGCCCGACGTCGACGTGCGCTTCGTGTCGCGGCCCGAGGACGTCGACGCCGCTGATCTGGTCATCCTGCCGGGCACCCGCTCGACGCTCGGTGACCTCGCCTGGGCGCGAGACCGTGGGCTCGACGAGGCCGTGCGCCGGTTCGCGGCCTCCGGGCGACACGTCCTGGGGGTCTGCGGCGGCGCTCAGATGCTCGGGTCCTCGATCGTGGATCCCGTTGGGGTCGAAGGAGACTCGGGCGTCGTCGCCGACGGACTCGGGCTCCTCGACATCACCACAGAGTTCGCGACCGACAAGGCGCTGGCCGTCGTCGAGGGTCGCCACGACGGGCATGCCGTGCGCGGCTACGTCATCCACCACGGGCGGATCCGTCGCGGCGACCGGTCCGCGCCGTTCCTCGACGGCGCCCGGTCCGACAACGTGCACGGCACCATGTGGCACGGCTCGCTCGAGAGCGACGACTTCCGTCGCGCTGTGCTCGCGGACGCTGCCCGGGCCGCAGGTCGCACCACGTTCGCCCCGGACCCGTCGCTGTCGTTCGAGCAGGCCCGCATCGACCGACTCGACGTGCTCGCCGACCTGATCGACGAGCACATCGGCCTCGACCCGTTGATGCAGCTGGTCGAGCACGGCCCGCCGCCGGGCCTCCCCCACATCCAGGCAGGTGTGCGATGACGGTCCTGATCCTCGGAGGCACGGGCGAGGCACGCGAGCTCGCCCGCCTGCTCGTCGCGGACGGCCACGACGTCGTGTCGTCGCTCGCCGGTGCCGTACGCGAGCCCCGCCTGCCCGAGGGCATCACCCGGGTCGGCGGCTTCGGCGGAGTCGATGGACTCACGAGATACCTTCTGACACAACGGATCTCAGCTGTCGTCGATGCGACTCATCCGTTCGCTGCGCGCATCTCGGCCAACGCGGTGACGGCGTGCCGCCAGCTGGACGTTCCCCTGCTGCGCCTCGCTCGGCCGGGCTGGAGCGAGCACCCGGCGGCAGCCACCTGGCACTGGGTCGACGACCACGTCATGGCGGCAGCGACGGCCGCCGACCTCGGCCGACGCGTCCTGCTCACCACGGGCCGGCAGCACCTGGCCGACCTCATCCCACGGTTGCGCCAGCACCAGGTCATCGCACGTGTCGTCGACGACCCCGCGATGGCGCTGCCACCCACCTGGAAGATCCTTCGCAGCCGCGGGCCCTACTACCTCGAGAACGAACGAGATCTGCTGCGGCGCAACGCGATCGACGTCCTGGTCACCAAGGACTCAGGCGGCGCCTACACCGCGCCCAAGCTCGACGCCGCCGCCGACCTGAGCGTGCCCGTCGTCGTCGTACGCCGACCGCAGTGGCCGGGTCAGGAGGTCACCGCACAGGTCGACACGGCAACGGGCGCCCGCGACTGGGCGCTCAGCGCCGCAGCGCGCGACTGACGACTGCCGCGAGCAGCGCGGCGGCGACGTCGACGCGCAGCGCGAGAGCCGTCGTACGCCGGATGTCGCCGACCTGCGCGGAGGGTCCGTCGCCGAGCCGTCCGCGGTCCTCGGATGCCCCGTCGTAGGTGTTGCGCCCGCCGAGCGAGATACCGAGCGCCCCCGCGAACGCCGCCTCGACCGGACCGGCATTCGGGCTCGGGTGCTGGTGCGCGTCGCGTCGCCAAGCACGCAGCGCGGCCACGGGGCGCTCACCGCAGGCCGCGGCGAGCGCAGCAGTCACCCGAGCGGGGACGAGGTTGGCCAGGTCGTCGAGTCGCGCACTCCCCCAACCGAACTCGGCGTAACGCTCGCTGCGGTGTCCGACCATGGCGTCGAGCGTGTTGACGCTGCGGTACGCCAGCAGACCGGGTACGCCGCCGACCGCGCCCCACAGCAGGGGTGCCACAACAGCGTCGGAGGTGTTCTCGGCGACGGACTCGACGGTCGCGCGCGCGACCTCGTCGGCAGACAGGTGATCGGGCGTACGCCCGACGAGGTGGGTGACGCGCACCCGCGCCGCCGCCAGGTCGTCGGCCTCGAGCAGCGATGCCACCGCGTGCGCCTCGCGCTGCAGTGTGAGTCCGCCGAGGACGACGTAGGTGGCCGCAGCCGTGACCGCCACGTGGACGACCGGCCGTCGTCGGACACAGACCTCGACGACGGCCCCACCGGCCGCCACGGTGCCGACCACCACCGCGGTGTACGCCGCACCGCGCGAGCGACGCGGCGCGTAGACGCGGTGCTCGAACCGGGTGGCCGCTCGGCCGAGCAGCGCCACCGGGTGACCGCGGCGCGGGTCACCGAGCAGCCGGTCGGCGGCGAAGCCGACCAGCAGCCCGGCGGCCCGGGCGCTCACGACCCGAGAACGTCCGAGAGCAGCGCGACGTCGGTGAGCAGCGCGGACGCCGACCGCAGCAACGGGATCGCGGCGACCGCGCCCGAGCCCTCACCGAGCCGCATCCCGAGATCGAGCAGCGGCACCAGCCCGAGCTTGTCGAGCGCGAGCGACTGGGCCGGCTCGGGTGAGCGGTGCCCGGCCGCGAACCACGCGACACTGCCGGGTTGCAGGTCCTCGGCGACCAGGGCGCACGCCACGGAGATGACGCCGTCGAGCAGGACGGGCACGCCACGCTCGGCGGCCCGGACGAGGAACCCGGTGTGAGCAGCGAGGTCGGCTCCCCCGAGCGCTGACAGTCGCTGCATCGGGTCGTGCGCCCGCGCGCCCGCCCGCTGCAGCGCGGTGGCGATGACCTGCTCCTTGCGGGACAGGCCGGCGTCGTCGACGCCGGTGCCGCGGCCGGTGATCTCGGCCGCAGGCACACCCAGCGACGCACCGATCAGCGCGGCGGCCGGTGTGGTGTTGCCGATGCCCATGTCACCGCCGATCAGCAGATCGGCACCGTCGTCGATCGCCTCGTCCGCGAGCCGGGCGCCGAGCACGAGCGCCTGCTCGCACTGCTGCGTGGTCATGGCGTCGGCGAGGTGGATCGCGCCGCTGCCCCGCATGACCTTGCCGGCGCTCACAGCCGGTGGCAGGTCGGGCAGGTCGTCGTCAACCGACACGTCGACGACCCGCAGCTGCGCACCGTGCTGACGCGCCAGCACGCATGCACCGGCAGAGCCGGCGACGAACGCCCGGACCATCAGCGGTGTGACGCTCGACGGGAAGGCCGTGACCCCGTGGTCGACCACCCCGTGGTCGCCGGCGAACACCACGATGCGCACGTCGTCCACCGGACGCGGCGGACACGCACCCTGGACGCCGGCGAGCCAGACCCCGGCCTCGCCGAGCCGACCGAGCGCGCCGGGAGGTGTGGCGAGCCCCGCGAGTCGCTCCTGTGCCGCAGATGCCGTGGCGCGGTTGACCTGGGCGGCGCTCATGCGGGCTGCAGCTCGTCCGCGGCGCGCGTCGACGCCACCGCTGCGGCGCGCGATCGGCGTACGAGCAGGAGGCCGAGGACGACCGCGATGCCGACCCACAGCGTCAGCTGCGTCGCGAAGGTCGCGAAGCGGAACTCGTACAACGTCGTCGCTGGGAAGTCACGGGGCACCTCGTGATAGGTCGGCATCAGCCGCGCGATGACCATCATCACGACGGCGTACGCCGCGAATCCGGTTGCCACACCGACGAATCCGCCGTAGCGGGCGACGAGTGCCTTGGCGAGGTAGACCGCCGCGACAGCCACGAGGAGGCTCAGACCGATGAACCCGAAGAACGTCGTCGTACGCTCCCCGATCGTGTCGGGGTTGCCGACGGCCGGTGGGTTGGGTGGGTACTTGGCGAACGGCACGGCGTAGGCGGCGAGGAAGCCGATGCCGATCACGACGGCCGAGGACGCCTCGGGCCGCAGGCGGCCCATGCGCCCGACCGCAAGGGCCGACATCAGGGCGGCCAGGCCACCCAGGGCGGTGCCGAACACCTGCGTCGCGGTGAGCAGGCCCCACGTCGACTGGGTGTCGCGCGAGACGAGCTCCTCGTCGTCGTGGTGGTGCGCCGCTGCACCCTCCTCGACGGAGATGGCGGCGTTGACGGAGGGTTCACCGACGGTGTGGGCGACCGCGAAGGCCAGCAGGCCCGCGACGAAACCGGCGATGAGCCCGTGGACCAGGAACTGGCGGGCTGTCATGAGCGACTGCGCTCAGTGGCAGGGGAAGCCGAGCAGGTGGCGTCCGTCGTGGACCCACTCGTGCACACCGGCGCCGGAGATCAGGTGCGTCGCACCCTGCTCGGCTCCGACGAAGTACATCGCCAGCAGCGCGACCAGACCGAAGAACGCGAGCCAGGGCAGGACCTGACGCACGGAGATCGTCGGGATCTCGACGGCGGGGGTGGTGGGGGTGCTCACAGCGGCAGGCTGAGCCATGGTGACCTCCTGGGATGGTGCGTCCCAAAGATGCGGAACCACGCACCGGTCGGTGCCTGGCGTTGCCGCGGACGGGGTCTGACTCGGCCCGAGAAGGGCCACACAGTAGCGCCACTGCGCCGGATTCTCACCGGCTTCCCGCTGTCGCAGCAGGGTCAATCTATGCTCTGCCGCGGCGGGCGGTCAACGCCGTCCGCATGACGTCACCGGAGGTCGCCGATGGGTTCGAGACTGCTGGCCGTCGCGCACGCTCCGACTGCTGCGACGTACGCCGACCGCTTCCCTCTCCCTGACGACTCGCTGGCCGGTGGTCCTTCGGTCCCGACGCTCCGAAGACGGATCAAGACGGCCGAGCGCGGGACCGAGAACCGTTGTGCTGCAACGGCTCTCGCACTCGGAGTGACCGCATCGCCCACATCAGCCTGGGATGACCTCGAAGTCGGCCACTGGTCCGGTCTGCGGCTCGACGAGGTCGTCGAGCGCCACGGTCAGGACGCACTCATGCAGTGGCTGCACGACCCGGCGTACGACGGTCACGGCGGCGAGAGCATCGAGGCGCTGCACGCACGGGTCGGGTCCGCCCTTGCTGCGGTCGACCGGCCCGGCATCACCCTCGCGGTGACCTCCCCGGCCGTGCTGCGCGCCCTGGTGGTGCTCACCCTCGGCGCTCCCCCGGCCGCGCACCGTCAGGTGTCAGCCGGCCCGCTCGACGCCGTCGAGCTCAGTCGTGACCGCGGGCCATGGAACCTCGTCCGGCTGCGCCCCTGCCCGCAGTGGGTCGACGGCCACGACGTCACCGACGACCGTTATGGCGGGAGCGCCTAGGCCCGCCTCGGCCACCACGCGCGCGAGATCTCGCACCGTAGACCGGACGACCCGCTGGCTCGGCAGGCCGGCGTCCGCGATCGTCGCTGCCGGGGTGCCGGGTGCGAGGCCGCCGCCCTCGAGCGCGTCGAGGATCGCCGGCAGGGTTGCCACGGCCATGAGCAGGACGATGGTCGTCCCGGACCGCGCGAGAGCTCCGTAGTCGACGGTGCTCGCCGGGTGACCGGGTGGCACATGTCCTGAGACCACCGAAAACCCTTGGGACACACCGCGATGCGTCAGCGGGACGCCGGCGAGAGCCGGCCCGGCGACGGCAGACGAGAGTCCGGGCACCACGCGTACGTCGATGCCGGCCTCAGCGCACGCGATGGCCTCCTCGCCTGCACGCCCGAAGACGTAGCCGTCACCACCCTTGAGGCGTACGACGTGCTGTCCGGCACGAGCGCGCTCGACCAGGAGCGCGTTGATGGCCTCCTGCGACGTCGACCGGCCGCGAGGCACCTTGGCGACGTCGACGACCTCGGCGTCGAGCCCGTCGAGGGCTGCCAGCGGCGCCAGGCGGTCGCAGACCACCACGTCGGCCGCACGAAGCGCGTCCAGACCCGCGACCGTGAGCAGCCCGGGGTCACCGGGCCCGCCGCCGACCAGGGTGACGCTGCCGCGCGTGGTGCGCGGGCGTCGTACGGAGCCGGTTCGAGGCGTGCTCAGCCAGACCCGCTCGGCGGCGCAGCACGACCGCAGCGCCTCGTCGGCGTCACTCGCGACGACGAGGTCGGCCGCACGGACGTCGCTCACGGTCCACTGCGCAGTCGTCCAGGTCAGCCGACCACGGTCGGCCAGGTCCTCGATGCTGGCCGGCACCTGCGGTGCCGCGACCGTGAGCTCGGCGCCCGCCGACAGCAACGAAAGTGCTTGTGGTGCAAGCACATCGCCGTCTCCGACGAGCAGCACACAGCGCCCTGCGACGTCGAGGTCCACGGTGTACGCCGTCATGCCAGCACCGCCTTCCGCCGCTGGTGGACATCATCGAGCGCAGCCGCCAGCCGGGCTGTCGTCGCGTGGTCACGCGTGGCGATCCGCACCCATGTCGTGTCCAGTCCGGGGAACGTGTCAGCCCTACGAACGGCGATGCCTCTGTCGCGCAACGCATCTCGTACACCGTCGCCCACCTGCGCGAGGACGAACGGTGCCGCCGACCACTCGACGAACGGGATCGCCCGCTCGGCCAGCAGCCGCTCGAGGTGGCGGCGTTGCTCGACGACCTGCGCGGCGCGCTCGGCCGTCTCGATCCGCGCCTCGGGCGATGCGCACGCCACCAGTGCGGCCAGAGCGGGACTGCTCACCGACCACTCCGGCTGCTGCTCGGCACACGCGCTCAGCACGTCAGGATCACCGAGCACGAACCCCGCCCGCACGCCCGGGATCGCCCACGTCTTGGTCAGGCTGCGGATGACGAACAGGCCCGAGTCCTGCACTCCAGCAACGGATTCGGGCTCGCCGGGGACGGCGTCCATGAACGCCTCATCGACCACGACCACCCGACCCGGACGACACAGCGCCCGGACCGCCGCCGCCGAGTGCAACCGGCCGGTGGGGTTGGTCGGGTTGCCGATCACGACCAGGTCGGCATCGCCAGGGATCGCCGACGGGTCGAGCTCGAACCCGTGCGCCCTGTGGAGCACGACATGGGTCGGCGTGTGTCCCGCCGCGAGCAACGCCCGGTCGGGCTCCCTGAACTGGGGGTGGACGACCACGGGCTGACGCCATGGCCGCGCTCGCGCGATGAGCGTGAACGCCTCGGCCGCGCCGGCCGTCGGCAGCACCTGCTCGGCGGGGCGGGCGAAGCGCGCGGCCAGCGCGTCCACCGCGCGCGACGCATCGGGGTAGGACCGATCACGCAGCGACGCGTGCAGAGCCTCGTCCAACCACTGCGGTCGGTCCAGGTGCTGCACGTTGACGGCGAGGTCGACCAGACCGGGCCCGGTCTCACGGTCGCCGTGGTGCCAGCGGCTCGCCACCGAGGCAGGCCGAGTGCGCATGTCGCGCTGGTCGGCAGGGCCCGCAACTGACACGACATGCGCACTCGGCGACTCGGTGTGCGGCGTCGTACGGCGACCTCGGTCCGCGAATTCCTCTGCAGCAGAAGGGTTTCCGGCCCAGTGCGTGTGAAGGTACGACGCGTGCAGGGTGGCGTGCCCGACGCCGGCCGGGTCGAGCGCGAAGCCCTCAGACTCGCCGTCGAGCACCCAGGCCGGCGTCTCGCCCGATCGGGTCGACAGTGTCGTCCGGTGGAACTCGTGGCCGACGACGCCGGTCTCGGTGCGCCGGTAGCCGAGGGTGAGCCGTGCGGTCATGCGAGCGTCAGCGGGGACCGCGCCCACCATCGGTGTGCCGTCGAGCGTCTCGCACAGGTAGAGCAGGCCTGCGCACTCCGCCACGGTCGGTACGCCGGACCGCACCGCAGAGCGCAGTGACTCCAGCATCGAGGTGTTGCCTGCCAGCGCGACGAGGTGCGTCTCGGGGAAGCCGCCGCCCAGGTAGATGCCCTGCGTGCCCTGCGGCAGCGTGCGGTCGACGAGCGGGTCGAACTCGACCACCCGGCAGCCCGCCGCGCGCAGCAGCTCGTCGGTCTCGGCGTACCTGAAGGTGAACGCCCGTCCGCCGGCGACCGCGATCAGCGGCTCACCACCCACCGGCGAGACCTCGTCCTGTGCGGACCACGCGGTCCCGTCGAGCGCCGGGGCCGTCGCCGCCACGCGCAGCACGGCGTCGAGGTCGACGCACGCCTCGATGCGCGAGGCGAGCCGGTCGATGGACGCCTCCGCCGAGCGCTGCTCAGCCACCGGCACGAGACCGAGGTGGCGGCCAGGAGCGGAGATGCCGGCGTCGCGGTGCAGGACGCCGAGAACGTCGAAGCCCTTCTCCACCAACGCATCTCGCACCTCTGCGGCATGCCGGTCGGACGCCACCTTGTTGAGGATCACGCCGGCGACGCGCACAGACGGGTCGAACGTCGCCATGCCGTGCACGACCGCCGCGACCGAACGCGCCGCGTGCGACACGTCGACGACCAGCACCACCGGGGCATCGAGCACCCCGGCCACGTGCGCGGTCGAGGCGAACCCCTGGCGTCCTGTCGCACCGTCGTAGAGGCCCATCACTCCCTCGACGACGGCCACGTCGGCACCACGAGCGCCGTTCAGCAGCAACGGCACCAGGCGCTCCTCACCGACCATCTGGGGGTCGAGGTTGCGGCCCGGTCGGCCGGTGGCGAGCCCGTGATAGCCGGGATCGATGTAGTCGGGCCCGACCTTGTGGCCGGACACCGCGAGCCCCCGGCGCCGCAGCGCCGCCATCAGCCCGGTCGCGACCGTCGTCTTGCCGTGCCCGGACGCCGGCGCCGCGATCACCACGCGCGGCAGATGTGTCACCACTCGATCCCCCGCTGGCCCTTCTGACCCGCGTCCATCGGGTGGCGCACCTTGGTCATCTCGGTGACTAGGTCGGCGGCGTCGAGCAGGGCCGGGTGGGCGCGACGCCCGGTGATGACGACGTGCTGCTGCCCGGGGCGCTCGGCGAGCGTCGCCACGACGTCGTCGGCGTCGACCCAGCCCCAGTGGATCGGATAGGTGAACTCGTCCAGCACGTACAGCTGATGAGTCTCAGCAGCCAGGCGTCGCTTGATCTCGGCCCAGCCCTCGGCGGCCGCTGCGGCGTGCTCGTCCTCGGTGCCGCTCTTGCGCGACCACGACCAGCCGGAGCCCATCTTGTGCCACTCGACCGGACCGCCGACGCCCTCGGACTCGTGCAGGCGGCCGAGGCGTTCGAGCACCTCCTGCTCGCCGATCTTCCACTTCGCCGACTTCACGAACTGGAACACCCCGATCGACCAGCCCTGGTTCCAGCCGCGCAGGGCGAGTCCGAACGCAGCGGTCGACTTCCCCTTGCCGTCGCCGGTGTGGACCATCACGAGCGGTCGGTTGCGCCGCTGCCGGGTGGTGAGGTTGTCGTCGGGGACGACGGTCGGCTGACCCTTCGGCATCAGGAGGCCCTCTCTCGGACGACGGTCGTGAGGTGGTCGGCGGCGACCTCGCCGACCGCGACGTGCTCGGCCTGCAGGTGCACTGCCAGGTCGCGTGCCAGACCCATCGCGAACTTCCCTGTCTCGCAGTCGATCACGACGGACGCGACACCCGCGTCGGCGAGTATCGCCGCAGCCTGGCGGGACCGGCGTACGGCGTCGGTGCCGTGCGTGGCCCGACCATCGGTGACGAGCACGAGCAGCGGTCGCCGACGTGGATCGCGCAGCCGCTCGACGCGCAGGGTCTCGGCGGCGCGCAGCAGGCCCTCGGCGAGCGGTGTGCGGCCTCCGGCGGGAAGGTCCTCCAGGCGACGAGCGGCGACGTCGACCGACCCGGTGGGCGGCAGCACGAGCTCGGAACCGTTGCCACGGAAGGTGATCAGACCGACCTTGTCGCGCCGCTGGTAGGCGTCGAGCAGCAACGACAGCACGGCCGTCTTGACCTGCTCCATCCGACGGCGCGCGGCCATCGAGCCGCTCGCGTCGACGCAGAACAGCACGAGGTTGGACTCACGGCCGATGCGCCGGGCGTAGCGCAGGTCGCCAGGCGCGACGGTCAGCCGCGGCGACGTGCGTGGTTCACCTCGCCGGGCTGCTGCCTCGATCGTCGACAGCAGGTGCACAGATGCGCCCGCCTCAGGGGTACGCCGGGCGCCGACCGTCCGGCCGCGCGTGGACTCCGCGGTCGAACGGCGGCCCGACTCGCCGGCACCCGTGCCGGAGACGCTGAACAGCCTTGCGCGATAAGGCTTTCCGGCACCGACGCGCGCGGGCTGCGGCGCAGCAGCGCCTTGGCTCTCGGAGCCGCCACCCGGTGCCGCCTCGCCGTCTCCGCCGGTCGGCGCCTCGCCACTCGGCGCGTCGTCGCCCGGCGCGGGCTCGCCGCCGCCACCATCGGACGGCGGCTGCGGCGGCTCGGGGTCGGGATCTGTGTCGTCGTCCGGGCCGAGGACGTCGTCGAGCAGGTCGTCGTCCAGACCCGGCGCGTCGAACGGGTTGCGGCGACGACGGTGCGGGATCGACAGGCGAGCGGCAGCACGGATGTCGTCGACCGTCACCTCGTCTCGGCCGCACCACGCGGCGTGGGCCGTGGCGGCTCGCGCGGTGACGATGTCGGCGCGCATGCCGTCGACCTCGAACGCCGCGCACAGGTCGGCGATGCGCACGAGCGCCTCGTCACCGAGGCGCACCGAGCTGACGGCGTCTCGCGCAGCGGCGATGCGGGCCGCGAGCGCGGACTCCTCCGAACGCCATCGGTCGGCGAACGTCACCGGGTCGGCGTCGAAGGCCAGGCGTCGGCGTACGACCTCGACGCGGGTCTGCGGATCACGCGGAGCCGCGACCTCGACGGTCAGCCCGAACCGGTCGAGCAGCTGCGGGCGCAGCTCGCCCTCCTCGGGGTTCATCGTGCCGATGATCACGAACCGTGAGGCGTGCGAGATCGACACCCCGTCGCGCTCGACCGTGGAGCGACCCATGGCCGCCGCGTCGAGGAGCACGTCGACGAGGTGGTCCTGCAGCAGGTTGACCTCGTCGACGTAGAGCAGCCCGCGGTGAGCCGCAGCGAGGAGGCCGGGGTCGTACTCGGCGACGCCCTCGGACAGCGCCTTGTGCAGGTGCAGCGAGCCGACCAGGCGGTCCTCGCTGGCGCCGACCGGCAGCTCGACGAGCCGAGCCGGGCGTGCGGTGGGCTCGGCCTGCGCATGCGGGCCGTCCGGACACCTCGGGTCGGGCGCCGCGGGGTCACACGAGAACCGGCACCCCTTCACCACCTGCACCGGCGGCAGCAGACTCGTCAGGCCGCGCACCGCGGTCGACTTGGCGGTGCCCTTCTCGCCGCGGACGAGCACACCGCCGACGTCGGGCGCGACGGCTGTCAGGACGAGCGCCAGGGCCATGTCGTCGGAGCCGACGACGGCGGAGAAGGGAAAGGTGGGTAGGGACTGCTGCATGGGGTTGCTCCCGCCGGCGTGCCGGGACCACGCGGCACGATCGCGCTGCTGCGAGGCCGGTCTTCGGACTTCCGAGCCCGGCGGCGCGCCTTCCCGGGTCGTCCCAGTGGCCGGCGCTCTCGCGCCACGCGTCGTCGGCATCCTCGGTCACCGCAGCGGGTCCTGTGCCGGAGTCTCACCGGCTTCCCGTGCACCTCACATCTGCCGGTCCGCACCCTAACCCACCCGAGCCTCTAGGGTCAGCGGCTGTGAACACCGTGACTGTGGTCGGGATCGGCGCCGAGGGGTGGGCCGGGCTCCCGCGCACCCACCAGGACATCATCCAGGGCGCCGAGGTGCTCGTCGGCGGACCGCGCCACCTCGACCTCGTGCCCGAGGTCGCAGGTCAGGTACGCCGCTCGTGGCCCTCTCCCCTGCGTGACGGCCTCGAGCCGCTGCTCGCGCTGTACGACGGCCGGCGCCTGGTCGCCCTCGCGTCCGGCGACCCGCTGCTGTCCGGCGTCGGGACGACCTTGATCGACGTGATGGGCCCGGAGCGGGTCGACGTCGTCCCGGCCGTCTCGTCGGCGAGCCTCGCCCACGCGCGGATGGGGTGGTCGCACGAGACCACCACGGTGGTGTCACTGGTCGGGCGGCCGACGTCGCGGCTGGCCCGACACCTGTCGCCCGGCCGACGGCTGATCGTGCTGTCCTCCGACGAGACCACGCCCGCCGAGGTCGCCAAGCTGCTCGACGAGCACGGCATGGGTGCCGCCGAGATGGTCGCCTGGTCACGCCTCGGCGCGGTCGACGAGTGGCGCTCGCGCGGCACTGCAGCCACCTGGTCGGCCGAGGTCGACCGGCTCAACCTCGTCTGCGTGGTCTGCCCGACCGACGCACCGTCGTACGGCCTGGTCGCGGGTCTGCCGGACGACGCGTTCGAGCACGACGGGCAGCTGACCAAGCGCGACCTGCGCGCGAGCGCCCTCTCTCGTCTCGAACCACGACCGGGACACCTGCTGTGGGACGTCGGCGCCGGCGCGGGTTCGGTCTCCGTCGAGTGGATGCGTTCGCACCTGAGCTGTGGTGCGATCGCCATCGAGGCGAATTCCGAACGCGCACAACGGGTCTCGCGCAATGCCGACCGTTTCGGCCTGTCCGAGCTCGAGGTCGTGTGCGGCTCGGCCCCCGAGGCGCTCACCGGCCTCGACGCGCCCGATGCAGTGTTCATCGGTGGTGGCGCCAGCCGCCCCGGAGTCATCGACACCTGCCTCGCTGCCCTTCGACCGGGCGGACGGCTGGTCGCGCACGCGGTCACCATCGAGACCGAGGCGCTGCTCGTCGCCGCGCAGCGCGAGCACGGCGGTCAGCTCACCCGCATCACGGTCGAGACGGCCGAGCCGCTCGGCACCATGAGCGGCTGGCGCCCCGCGCGACCCGTCACCCAGTGGAGCCTCGTCCGATGACGGTCCACTTCGTCGGGGCCGGTCCGGGAGCGGCAGACCTGCTGACGCTGCGCGCGATCCGCCTGCTGGAGTCTGCGGACACCGTGCTCTACGCGGGCACCTACCTCGACGCGGAGGTTCTCTCACACGCGTCCGCCGACGCGCGCCTCATCGACACCCAGCACCTCGACCTCGACCAGATCACCGCGCACCTCGTCGACGCGCACGAGCGCGGTGACGACGTCGTACGGCTCTGCTCGGGCGACCCGTCGGTCTACTCCGCGCTCACCGAGCAGAAGGCCCGCCTCGATGCGGCCGACGTGCCGTGGGACGTCACCCCGGGCGTGCCGGCGTACGCCGCCGCTGCCGCCCTCCTCGGCGCCGAGCTGACGGTGCCCGAGGTCGCGCAGTCGGTCGTGCTCACGCGCACGCAGGCCCGCTCGACCGCAATGCCCGACACCGAGAGCCTCGCCCGATTCGCTGCGAGCAGAGCGACATTGGTGCTCCACCTGGCGATCCGCCACACCCGTCGACTGACCGGCGAGCTGGTGGAGCACTACGGCTCTGACTGCCCGGTCGCGGTGGTCTACCGCGCGTCACAGCCTGAGCAGATCGTCCTCGCGGGCACGCTGAGCGACATCGCCGACCAGGTCGAGCAGGCCGAGCTGACGCAGGCAGCCGTCATCATCGTCGGTCGCTCACTCGACGCCCAGGCGCCCCGCGGCTCCTTCCTGTACGACCCCGCCCGCGAGCGCCGTCGCGGCTAGGCTGCGGCCGTGCGAGACGTCGCAGACAGCCGGCCCGCCCGCTGGTGGCACGCCCTGACGGCGGTCGTGTGTGCGGGTGCCCTGATCCTGCAGCTCGTCCTCGTCGTGCAGGGCGCCCAGGTGCTGACCACCGCGGAGCCACCGGGGCTCCCGACCCGGCTGCTGCGGTTCGTCTCCTACTTCACGATCCAGAGCAACCTGCTCGTGCTGGCGTCGGTCCTCCCTCTGGTGCGTCGCCCGTCGTACGACGGCCCGCGGTGGCGGGTCGTGCGGCTCGACGCCCTGATCGGCATCACTGGCACCGGGCTGATCCACTGGTTCTTCCTTCGCCCTCTCCTGCACCTGACCGGCGGCCCCTACGTCGCGGACAAGCTGCTGCACGTGGTGGTCCCGCTGCTCGCGGTCGTCGGGTGGGCGGCCTTCGGTCCTCGCCCGCGCATCGACCGCCGCACGGTCGCGCTGAGCCTGGTCTGGCCGCTCGCGTGGGGACTGCTCGTCGTCATCCTGCTCGGCGCCGTCACCGACTGGTACCCCTACCCGTTCGTCGACGTCGGGGTGCACGGCTATCCGCGCGTTCTGCTCAACATCGCCGGCGTCGGGGCGCTGCTGCTCAGTCTCGCGGCCGGCCTGGCCGTGATCGACCGTCGTGGCCGACGAAGCGCGGACTCCACACCTGACCTGCGCTCGTGACCCGCGTGCTCGACGCCCCGACGACGACCAGGCACTTCATGTCGATCGTCTCCGGGTCGAGCTCGCCGAGGGTCGTGACCGTCAGCGACTCCTCGGCCCGCCCGATGTCGCGCCCGACCACCACGACCGTACGAGCGTCCTTGTGCTGCAGCAGAACTCGCTGCGCGTCGGCCATCTGCGTCGGACGGGCCCGCGAGCGCGGGTTGTAGATCGCGAGCACCAGATCGGCCGCCGCGATCGCGGCGAGCCGCTGCTCGACCACCGTCCAAGGCTTGAGCCGGTCGGACAGGCTCAGCACCGCGAAGTCGGCTCCCACCGGCGCTCCCGCACGGGCCGCGACAGCCTGCACTGCGGACACCCCGGGCAGCACGCGGACGTGCACTTCGTCGTACGCCGGGTCGCTCGCCTGGGCCTCGAACACCGCCGCGGCCATCCCGAAGACCCCGGCGTCCCCGCCGGAGACGACGGCGACGCGTTCGCCGGCGAGCGCGAGGTCGAGTGCGTGCCGGGCACGGTCGACCTCGACGGTGTTGCCGCTGGCGTGGCGCCGGAGACCGGGCCGCTGTGGCACGCGGTTGACGTAGGGCGCGTAGCCGATGACGTGCTCGACGTCGGCGAGCGCCTCGGTCACCTCGGGGGTAATCCACCGGTCCGGTCCGGGACCGAGACCGACGACGAGCAGCTCGGCGCGGATCTCGTTGTGCTGCAGGGGTTTCGGTGCTGACTCGGCGTGGCGGGCGCGCGACGGTGCGCTGTCGCCGTCGACCAGGATGATCGAGAAGTACGGCACTGTCGCCGGGTCGACGTCGGCCACCGGCAGGCGCCGCTCACGACCGGTCGTCGCGCGCTCGACATAGACGGCGTGCTCCAGCCTGCCCGCTGACTCCAGGGCGCGGCGTACGGCCGGGAAGGTGCGGCCGAGCTTCATGATGACCGCCGCCTCGGTGTCGGCGAGCCGGCGCGCGAGCTCGGCCTCGGGCAGCGTGCCGGGCAGCACGGTGAGGACGTCGGTCTGACGCATCAGCGGCAGCGCGGCGGTCGCGGTGGCACCGGCCATCGACGTGACGCCGGGGACGATCTCGACCCGGTGGTGGAGGCTGATGCGGTCGTGCATGTACATGAACGACCCGTAGAACAGCGGGTCGCCCTCGGAGAGCAGCACGACGTCGCGGCCCGCGTCGAGGTGAGCGATGAGACGGGCGGCCGAGTCGGCGTAGAAGTCCTCCATCGCGCCGGCGTAGCCACCCGGGTGATCGGTGGTGCCGGTCGTGACCGGGTAGACGAGCTCTTCCTCGACCTGCCCGTCGAGCAGGTCGGCGACGATCGCCCGCGCGTTGGACGAGCCCGGCCGACCGGAGTGGTAGGCGACCACGTCGGCCGCGTCGATCAGCCGAGCAGCCTTGAGCGTCAACAGCTCCGGGTCTCCTGGACCGACGCCGACGCCGTACAGCACTCCACCCTCACTCATCGGACGCTCGCCCCGATCTCGTCGTCCTGGGCGAGAGCGTTGAGCGCGGCGACGGCCATGGCCGACCCGCCGCGCCGACCGCGGACGACGAGGTGCGGCACGCGCGGCTCGTACGCCGCCAACGCGTCCTTGGACTCGGCCGCACCGATGAACCCGACAGGTACGCCGACCACCGCCGCCGGGCGCGGACCGCCGTCAGCCATGAGCTCGAGCAGGTGGAACAGCGCGGTCGGCGCGTTGCCGATGGCGACCACCGCGCCGTCGAGCCGGTCACCCCACAGCGACACGGCCGCCGCCGACCGTGTCGTCCCGAACTCCTTGGCCAGCAACGAAACTCGCTCGTCTCGCAGCAGGCAGAGCACGTCGTTGTCGCGCGGCAGCCGGGGACGCGTGACGCCGGAGGCCACCATGTGCGCGTCGGTCAGGATCGGGGCGCCGGCCTGCAACGCCGCCCGTGTCGCGGTCATGAAGTCGTCGGTGATCCGCAGGTCGTGCGTGAGGTCGGTCTGGCCGCATGCGTGGACCATGCGCACGGCGACCTTCTCGGCGTCTGCCGGCAGGTGCGAGCTGTCGGACTCCGCGCGGATCGTCGCGAACGACTGGCGATAGATCGCAGCCCCGTCGGTCTCGTACTCGTAGCGGCGGGTAGGCGGCTTCACTCAGGCATCCTTCGGGCGGTCGGGCAGGTTGACGGCGATGACGCCTCGCCAGGGCGTGACGACGAGTTCGGTTGCAGCAGAAGCAATCTCGCGCGCGATCTCACTCTTGATCACACCGTCGGGCGCGGCATGGTGCGCAGACCAACGGCCGTTGTCCTGGCGGATCGCACCGTACGCAGGTCGCTCTCCCGAAGGCGGTGTCCACGGCGTCACGGGTACGAGCTCGGTCGCCAGCTCACGGACGTGCCACGCGGCCGTCGGCCCGTCACCGCGCACGGCGAGGAAGCGGTGCGCGAGGTCGAGCAGCGCGGGCACGACGTCGGCGAGCGGCACCTCGCGGTGCGCCGCTCCGTCGACCAGGAGGAGCGCCCGGCTCGCGTCGAGCGCGATCGCGCCGACGTCGTACGACGAGCCGGCGACGTCACCGCGGCCGTCGTCGAGCAGGAGCAGGAACTTGCCGGGCAGCGCGGCGAGCGTGTCGTCCGCCAGCAGGGCTGCGTCGAGGTCGGCGAGCACCGGGCGCAGATCGGCGCGACCACCCGTGAGCCCGGTGAGCGGCGTACAGACGATGTTGCGGACGAGGTCGTGGGAGCGTCGCGGGAGCAGCCCCGCCGCGGCCAGTCGGTCGGCGGCGGCGGATGCGCCGGTCACGCCGCGGATCTGCACGTTGGCCCGTGACGTGAGGTGCAGGTCGCCGTCCCCGAGCTGGTCGGCCACATCGGCGAGCGCCGCGAGTGCCGCGGCGCTCACGCGACCACCGGGCAGGCGTACGCGCAGCAGGTCGCCGTCGTCGGCTCGCCAGGGCCGGGTGATCCCGGGGCAGCGGTCGGAGCGGGTGCGCGTCACGGCGCACATGCTCGCACGAGATCTGTCGGCGCCATCGGCGATGATGGGTCGCATGGTCTCGCTCGCTGCCTGCGCCGGTGTCGCACTCATCGCTCTCGGCATGGTCCTGACGCCCGGGCCCAACATGATCTACCTGGTCTCCCGCACGATCAGCCAGGGCCGCGGCGCCGGACTGGTCTCGCTCGGTGGCGTCGCGGCCGGCTTCGGGTGCTACCTCGCGGCCACCGTCGCCGGTCTGTCGGCCCTGTTCCTGCACGTCCCGCTGGCGTACGACGTGGTCAAGGTCGCGGGTGCCTGCTACCTCGCGTATCTCGCGTGGACGATGCTGCGGCCGGGCGGCCGGTCGGCGTTCGAGGTGCAGGCGGTCGAGCGCCACAGCCGCGCCCGGCTGTTCGCGATGGGCTGGTTCACCAACCTGCTCAACCCCAAGATCGCGCTGATGTACGCCGCGCTGCTCCCGCAGTTCGTCGACCGCAGCGCCGGCCCTGCGTGGGGACAGCTGCTGCAGCTCGGGCTCGTCCAGATCGCCATCGCCCTGACGGTCAACGGCCTGATCGTTCTCGGTGCCGCCCGCCTGTCCGGCTGGTTGAAGCGGCGACCGCGGGCGATGCAGGTCCAGCGCTGGGTGTCGGGCACCGTGCTCGGTGGGTTCGCCGTGCACCTCGCGCTCAGCCAGTCACCCGCCAAGGCCTGACCGGCCGCGGGGTAGCCTGAGCGCGCACGTCCTCGCGGACTTCAGGAACCCGGTGCGACTCCGGGGCGGTTCCGCCACTGTGATGCCGGCGCTCACCAGCGCCGACCAGCCAGACACTGGCCGCGAGGGCCTCCCATCACTACGGGGCGCGAACCCCGCGAAGGAGCTCACCGGCGATGACTCGCATCCTGCTGCTGTCCACGTCCGACACCGACCTGCTGTCCGCGCGCGCGAGCGGTGCGGCGTACGACCTCGGCAACCCGTCCCGTACGCCGGTGGAGACTCTCCCCGACCGTCTCGCCGACGTCGACCTGGTGCTCGTCCGCATCCTCGGCACAGCCCGGACCTGGCAGGACGGCCTCGATGCGATCACCGCCTCCGGCACGCCGACCGTCGTGCTGGGTGGCGAACAGCTGCCCGACGCCGAGCTGATGGCGCTGTCGACGGTGCCGGTGGGCATCGCAGCGCAGGCGCACACCTACCTCGCGCACGGCGGTCCGGCCAACCTCGCGCAGCTGCACGCGTTCCTGTCCGACACGGTGCTGATCACCGGTGAGGGCTTCGAGCCCCCCGCGGCGATGCCGACCTGGGGCTGGCTCGACCGGCCGACCGCCGACCGCGACCTGCCGCGCATCGGCATCCTCTTCTACCGGGCTCACGAGAGCAGCGGCAACGCCCAGTTCGTCCACGACCTGGCCGACTCGATCGACGCCACGGGCGAGGCCGTCGGGCTGCCGATCTTCTCGTCATCGCTGCGCAGCGCCCCCGATGACCTCATCGAGGCGTTCGGCACGCTCGACGCCCTGATCGTCACGGTGCTCGCGGCCGGTGGCAGCAAGCCCGCGACCGTGAGCGCCGGCGAGGACGACGAGGCCTGGGACGTCACCGCGATGGCCGCGCTCGACATCCCGATCCTGCAAGGGCTGTGCCTCACCTGGTCGCGCGAGGACTGGGCCGGCTCCGACGACGGCGTCTCGCCCCTCGACTCCGCCAACCAGGTCGCGATCCCCGAGTTCGACGGCCGCATCATCACGGTGCCGTTCTCGTTCAAGGAGATCGACGAGGACGGCCTGCCCGGCTACGTCACCGACCCCGAGCGCTGCCGCCGTCTCGCGGGGATCGCGGTCTGGCACGCGCGCCTGCGCCACGTCGCTCCGGCCGACCGCAAGGTCGCGCTGATGCTGTCGGCCTACCCGACCAAGCACAGCCGCATCGGCAACGCCGTCGGCCTCGACACCCCCGTCACCACGATCCGGCTGCTGCGTGCGATGCGCGAGGCGGGGTACGACCTCGGGTCGCCCGGCGACATCCCGGGCCTCGAGCTCGACGACGACACCGAGGCCGGCAACGCGCTCATCCACGCGATGATCGACGCGGGCGGCCAGGACGAGGAGTGGCTCACCCAGGCGCAGCTCACCGAGAGCACCGTGCGCATCAGCGCCGACGCCTACCGCGCGTGGACCGCCGACCTGCCCACCGACCTCACCGACGCGATGCGCGAGACGTGGGGCGAGGCACCCGGCGAGCTGTTCGTCAACGACGCCGGCGAGATCGTCCTGGCCACGCTCCAGGCCGGCAACGTCGTCATCATGATCCAGCCGCCCCGCGGCTTCGGCGAGAACCCCGTCGCGATCTATCACGACCCCGACATGCCGCCGTCGCACCACTACCTCGCCGCATACCGTTGGCTCGAAAGGGATTTCGGCGCTCACGCGGTCGTTCACCTCGGCAAGCACGGCTCGATGGAGTGGCTGCCCGGCAAGAACGCCGCGCTGTCCGCCTCGTGCGCGACCGACGCCGCAATCGGCTCGATGCCGCTGATCTACCCGTTCCTGATCAACGACCCCGGTGAGGGCGCGCAGGCCAAGCGCCGCGCGCACGCCACCATCGTCGACCACCTCATCCCCCCGATGGCGAGGGCCGAGTCGTACGGCGACATCGCCCGCCTGGAGCAGCTGCTCGACGAGCACGCCAACATCGCCGCGATGGACCCCGCCAAGCTGCCCGCGATCCGCGCGCAGATCTGGACGCTCATCCAGGCGGCCAAGATGGACCACGACCTCGGTCTCGACGACCGACCCCACGATGCGGAGTTCGACGACTTCCTGCTGCACGTCGACGGGTGGCTGTGCGAGGTCAAGGACGCCCAGATCCGCGACGGCCTGCACGTCCTCGGGCAGTCGCCCACGGGTGAGGCGCGGGTGAACTTGGTGCTGTCGATCCTGCGCGCCTCGCAGGTGTGGTCCGGCCAGGCAGGTGCCCTGCCCGGTCTGCGAACTGCGTTGGGGCTCAAGGAAGGCGGCGCCGACGCACGCACGGTCGACGCGGTCGAGCAGCACGCGCGCACGCTCGTGCAGGCGATGGAGGACGCCGACTGGTCGCCCTCGGCAGCGGCGACGGTCGTCGCCGAGCACGCACCCTCCGCAGATCCCGACGTACGCCGGGTGCTGGAGTTCGCAGCCACCGAGGTCGTCCCGCGGCTCGCCCGCACGACCGACGAGCTGACCAACGTCCTGCACGCTCTCGACGGCGGCTACATCCCGGCCGGTCCGTCCGGCTCTCCCCTACGCGGCCTGGTCAACGTGCTGCCGACCGGTCGCAACTTCTACACCGTCGACCCCAAGGCCGTGCCGAGCCGGCTCGCGTTCGAGACCGGCCAGCAGCTCGCCTCTTCGTTGATCGAGCGTTATGTCGCTGACACGGGCGACTACCCGCGCTCGGTCGGGCTGTCCGTCTGGGGCACCTCGGCCATGCGCACCTCTGGTGACGACATCGCAGAAGTGCTGGCGCTCATGGGAGTTCGGCCCGTCTGGAACGAGGAGTCGCGCCGCGTCACCGACCTCCAGGTCGTCCCGCTCGACGAGCTCGGCCGGCCGCGCATCGACGTGACCGTACGCATCTCGGGCTTCTTCCGTGACGCCTTCCCCCACGTCGTCGCGATGCTCGACGACGCCGTGCAGCTCGTCGCGGCCCTCGATGAGCCGCTCGACCAGAACTTCGTGCGAGCCCACGCCCAGGCCGACCTCGCCGAGCACGGCGACGAACGGCGTTCGACCACAAGGATTTTCGGCTCCAAGCCCGGTGCGTACGGCGCGGGCATCCTGCCCCTGATCGAGGCCGGGTCGTGGCGGGACGACAAGGACCTCGCCGAGGTCTACACCACCTGGGGCGGCTACGCCTACGGCCGCGGCCTCGACGGCGTACCGGCTCAGGACGACATGCGCACCTCGTACAAGCGCATCGCCGTGGCCGCCAAGAACACCGACACCCGCGAGCACGACATCGCCGATTCCGACGACTACTTCCAGTACCACGGCGGCATGGTCGCGACGGTGCGCGCGCTGACGGGCGCCGAGCCCGCCGCGTACATCGGCGACTCGACCTCGCCCGACGTGGTCCGTACGCGATCGCTCGACCAGGAGACCTCGCGCGTCTTCCGCTCTCGTGTGGTCAACCCGCGCTGGATCTCCGCGATGCAGCGGCACGGCTACAAGGGGGCGTTCGAGCTCGCAGCGACGGTCGACTACCTGTTCGGCTACGACGCCACCACGGGTGTCGTCACCGACCACATGTACGAGACCCTCGCCCAGACGTATGCCCTCGACGAGACCAATCAGCAGTTCATGCGTGAGGCCAACCCGTGGGCGCTGCGCGGCATCGTCGAGCGCCTGCACGAGGCCCACGAGCGACAGATGTGGGCCGAGCCCGAGCCGGGCACGCTGGAGGCTCTGCAGCAGGTCTACCTCGAGCTCGAGGGCGACCTCGAAGACCGTGACCAACGATGAGCACGGTGCACGTCAGCGTCATCGGCATCGGCTGCGGCAGCCCGGATCACCTGACGCTGCAGGCGATCTCAGCGATCCGCAGGCTCGACGCGATCGTGCTCACCGACAAGCGCAGGGGTGACGACCCGCTCGTGCACGTGCGCGAACGGATGCTCGCCGAGCACGCTCCTGGTGTCGAGACCGTGGTCGTGCACGACCCGCCTCGCGAGCGGCGCGCCGACCACGTCGGCGACCAGGCGTCGTACGAGGACGCGGTCGAGGTCTGGCACGCTGCCCGCGCGGCGGCGTACGCGAAAGCCCTTGAGCCGTATGGCGATCGGCGCGTCGGCTTCCTCGTCTGGGGCGACCCGGCGTTCTACGACTCGACCCTGCGCATCCTCGACCGTGTCGCCGCGACCGGCCTCACGCTCGACGTCGAGGTGCTGCCCGGCATCAGCGCGGTCCAGCTGCTCGCCGCTCGACATCGGTTGGTGCTCAACGAGATCGGCGCCTCGATCACGGTCACCACGGGACGACGCCTCGCCGACGAGGTCGCACACGGCGCCGACAACATCGTTGTCATGCTCAACCGCTCCCTCGACGCCGGCGAGCTCGAGGGTGACTGGCGCATCTGGTGGGGCGCCAATCTCGGCACCGAGCACGAGTCGCTCCTGCACGGCGACCTGCGCGAGCTCGCGCCCGCCGTCGAGGCCGAGCGAGACGTCGTACGCCGGGCCGCCGGCTGGGTCATGGACGTCTACCTCCTGCGTCGATATTTGCAGTAGGGAACCGATCCGGGCGCGCCTCCCGTCGGAGTGTGCGATTGCGAATCACCACACTCACCACGAAGGATCACCACCATGCGTACCCACCGACGTGCCATCGCCCTGCCCGCCATCGCCCTGGCCGCCGCGCTCAGCATGACGGCGTGCAACGAGGAGATGGACGCACCTCCCGCTGCCGACCCGACCGCGACGTCCTCGGCGACGCAGGCGCCCAGCACTGAGCAGCCCACCTCCCCCGAGACCAGCTCGCCGGCCGCCTCGCCCGAGTCGACCACGGACGGTGGCTCAGCGACCGCGGCCCCGCGCTCCTCTCGTGAGGACGCCAGCGACAAGAGCGGCCTGGACGCCGAGGCCTCGGCCATCCCGGCCGGCCCGGTCACGGACATCACGATCAAGAAGCTCGGCGGCTACTCCAAGGCTCAGGGGCAGTACGGCACGTTCTACGCCGTCCTCGACGTGAACTCGAGCGCGCGCGGCCTGGTCAAGCTGGAGTACGTCCTGCTCGACGCGTCCGGCAAGGAGCTCAAGACCGTCAAGGACAACATGGCGGTCGGCGGCACGGCCCATGAGCTGAAGATCACCCGCGCCACCGGCCAGCTGCCGCCCCCGAGCGAGGGCAAGGTCGCCAAGGTGCGCCTGCGCATCACCGAGAACGACGCCAACAGCTACGCGACCGTGACGTCGATCGACCAGATCACCCCGGGCTACGACTCCACCATGAAGACCGCCACGGTGTCCGGCCGCTACAAGACCGACGGCAAGGGCTCGGTCACCACCCTGAACGCGATCTGCAGCGACGGCGCGGGCACCGTGGTCGCCGGCAACAGCGCCGTCGACCGGATCAACGCGCCGACCTGGACGCCGTTCAAGGTCACCCTGTTCGACGCCCCGCCGAGCTTCCACGCCACCAAGTGCTACGTCGGCTCGTGACCTGACCTCCTCCCAGGGCACGCGACACGGCCCCGAGTCCTCATGGACTCGGGGCCGTGTCGGTGGTGGTCGGCTCAGCACACCGAGGAGGCGACCTGCGTGGTCCGTGGCCAGGTCCAGGCGTACCGCAGGATCAGGGCGAGAACGACCAGCTCGAGCACGACGCCGAGTCCGTAGAAGTACAGCCACGACTCACCCGCCAGGTTGAAGGCCGTGACGGGGACGTACGCCGCTGCCACTACGAGATTGGCCGGCCGGTTCACCCTCGCGGGCAGCGTCATCACCAGCACGATCATCAGGATCGGGGCGGCCATCAGGGTCAGCGCCGTGACCGAGAAGGCCTGGGAGAGGTCGAACTCGAAGACCGTGCCGTCGAGGATGTCCTCGACCACGCCGGGGGTGAAGAAGTTGAGGATGTCCACATACGCGTACAGGAGCATGAAAGCGGTCCACGCAGCGGCGAGCTTGGCTCTCACCGGGACGGGTTGCTCATCGAGAGCGGTGGTGGGTCGACGTGGTCGCATCGCGGGCTCCTGAGGGTCGTTTAGGATCGGCAGGTCCACGATCGTGCGCGCCACCGGCCGTCACATCAGCCCGGAGGCCGGAGTCCTGCAGCCGATGGAACGGCGTAGCGGTCGTACTTTCGGCCGGTACGCCAGTGCCCGCCGATCCCTAGGCTGAGGCGGTGGTCTCCGTCCGGCACTCCCTCTGGCGCGAGCCGCGGCCCGCTGACGCCCCGCCCGTCGGCCGCCTCGACGGGCTGCTGGTCGGACTGCTCGCTGCTGCCGCCGTCATCGAGGGCGCCTTCCGGCCCGACGTAGCCTGGCGACCCCTGGTCACGGTGCTCGCCCTCGCGCTGGTGCCCGCTGTGCTCTGGCGGCGACAGCATCCCCTGACCACGGCCGTGGCCGGGTGGGGCGTCGCCGGCCTGCTGTCGGTCCTCCAGCTCACGGCCCACCCTGGCGACCTGGGCCTGTCCGCCATGATGGCCGTTCTGCTCCTGCTCTACTCCCTGGTGCGATGGGGCTCGGGCCCGGAGATCGTCATCGGAACGGCGTTCGTGACAGTCGTCGCCGCACTGGGGATGTACGCGAGCTCCGCCGACGGGGCCGAGGTCTTCGGCGGAAGCGTGCTGCTGCTGCTCGTGATCGCCCTCGCCGTGCTGTTCCGCTACCGCGCCGACCTGTGGCGACGCCAGCAGCGCGAGATCCGCAACCAGGAGCGGGTGGCACTGGCCCGCGAGCTGCACGACACGGTGGCCCACCACGTGTCGGCCATCGCGGTGCAGGCGCAGGCCGGTGGCGTGGTCGCCCGCGTGCAGCCCGAGAAGGCCACCGAGATCCTGTCCGCGATCGAGGCCGAGGCGTCGCGCACCCTGGAGGAGATGCGATCGATGGTGCGGGTGCTGCGTGAGGACAGCACCGTCGTCTACGCACCGCAGCCCGGTGTCGCCGACCTCTCCGCACTCGCGAGCACCGGTACGACGCCCGTCGTCGAGGTCTCCCTGGAGGGTTCGTTGTCGCGGCTGGCCCCGGCTGTGGACGTTGCGCTCTACCGGCTCGCGCAGGAGTCGCTGACCAACGCGGCACGCCACGCCCGCGGTGCGACCCGAGTCGGGATCGAGGTACGCCGGGAGAGCCACTCCGTCACCCTGCGGGTCAGCGACGACGGCCAGGCCCAACCCGGGCCGGCCGCAGAGCCCGGCTTCGGCCTGCTCGGCATGGCCGAACGCGCGCACCTCCTGGGCGGGTCGCTGTGCGCCGGACCGGGACCGGACGGCGGCTGGGTGGTCGAGGCCGTGCTCCCGGTGGAGACGCAGGTATGAGCATCCGGGTGGTCGTGGCCGACGACCAGGACCTGGTCCGGACCGGGCTGGTGATGATCCTCGGCGCCCAGCCCGACCTCGAGGTCGTGGGTGAAGCCGCGGACGGGATCGCGGCGCTCGACCTGGCGACCCGGCTGCGGCCGGACGTCGTCCTGGTCGACATCCGGATGCCCGGCCTCGACGGCGTCGAGGTGACGCGGCGCCTGGCCGGGCCGCAGGTGGCCGATCCGTTGGCGGTCGTCGTGATCACGACGTTCGACCTCGACGAGTACGTCCTCGGGGCCCTGCGCGCCGGCGCCCGCGGGTTCCTCCTCAAGGACGCCGGGCCCGACCTGCTCGTGCAGGCGATCCACGCGGCAGCCACCGGAGACGCGATGATCGCCCCGAACGTCACGCGCAGGCTCCTCGCCACCTTCGTCGGCCAGACACCCGCTGCACCGGTCCAGCCCATCGACCCGCTCACCGAACGCGAGGAGCAGGTGCTCGCGCTCGTGGCACGCGGGCGGACCAACGCCGAGATCGCCATGGAGCTCTTCGTCGGCCTCAGCACGGTCAAGTCCCACGTCGCGTCGCTGATGGCCAAGCTGGGCGCCCGCAACCGCGTCGAGGTCGCGATCTGGGCCTACGACACCAGACGCATGGGAGCCGGCTAGGGAGTGCAGGGCACAGCAAAAGGCCCCGAGTCCGTGAGGACTCGGGGCCTTTCGTGATGCTGCCTCAGCAGCGAGAGATCACTTGATGATCTTGACGACGCGACCGGCGCCGACGGTGCGGCCACCCTCGCGGATCGCGAAGCGGAGACCCTCCTCCATGGCGATGGGCTGGATCAGCTCAACGCGCATGTCGGTGTTGTCACCGGGCATGACCATCTCGACACCCTCGGGCAGGTGCACAACGCCCGTCACGTCCGTCGTACGGAAGTAGAACTGCGGACGGTAGTTGTCGTAGAACGGCGTGTGACGGCCACCCTCGTCCTTGCCCAGGATGTAGACCTGAGCCTCGAACTCGGTGTGCGGCGTGATCGAGCCGGGCTTGACGACGACCTGGCCGCGCTCGACGTCCTCGCGCTTGGTGCCACGCAGGAGCAGACCGACGTTCTCGCCCGCACGACCCTCGTCGAGCAGCTTGCGGAACATCTCGATACCGGTGACGGTCGTCTTGGACGAGGTCTCCTTGATACCGACGATCTCGACCTCCTCGTTGACGTTGAGGACGCCGCGCTCGATACGACCGGTGACGACGGTGCCACGACCGGTGATCGTGAAGACGTCCTCGATCGGCATCAGGAAGGGCTTCTCGATGTCGCGGACCGGGTCCGGGATGGACTCGTCGACGGCCGTCATGAGCTCCTCGACCGACTTGACCCACTCGGCGTCGCCCTCGAGCGCCTTGAGCGCCGAGACCTTCACGACCGGGGCGTTGTCGCCGTCGAACTCCTGGCTCGACAGCAGCTCACGGACCTCCATCTCGACGAGCTCGAGGATCTCCTCGTCGTCGACCATGTCGGCCTTGTTGAGCGCAACCAGGATGTAGGGGACGCCGACCTGACGGGCGAGCAGCACGTGCTCGCGCGTCTGCGGCATCGGGCCGTCGGTGGCGGCGACGACGAGGATCGCGCCGTCCATCTGGGCCGCACCCGTGATCATGTTCTTCACGTAGTCAGCGTGGCCCGGAGCGTCGACGTGCGCGTAGTGGCGCTTGTCGGTCTCGTACTCCTGGTGGGACACGTTGATCGTGATGCCGCGCTGCTTCTCCTCGGGCGCGTTGTCGATCTCGTCGAACGCCGAGGCAGTGTTCAGGTCGGGGAACTTGTCCGCCAGCACCTTGCTGATCGCAGCGGTCAGCGTCGTCTTGCCGTGGTCGACGTGACCGATGGTGCCGATGTTGACGTGCGGCTTGTTCCGCTCGAACTTGGCCTTAGCCACTGTGGTCCTCCTTCAAGGACTGTTTCTGACGCCGGGGCGGCGCCGGGTGGGTGTTCTCTTTCCTTACCGGTGGGCTGACGCGCGAGCGCGTCACTCGCCCCGGATCTTCTTGATGATCTCCTCCGCGACGTTCCGAGGAACCTCAGCGTAGGAGTCGAACTGCATCGTGTAGTTGGCACGACCCTGCGTCTTGGAACGCAGGTCACCGACATACCCGAACATCTCCGACAGCGGAACCAGGCCCTTGACGACCTTGGCGCCGCTGATGTCCTCCATGGACTGGATCTGACCACGACGCGCGTTGATGTCGCCGATGACGTCACCCATGTAGTCCTCGGGCGTACGCACCTCGACGGCCATCATCGGCTCGAGCAGGACCGGGTCGGCCTTGCGAACGGCCTCCTTGAGGGCCATCGAGCCGGCGATCTTGAACGCCATCTCCGAGGAGTCGACGTCGTGGTAGGCACCGTCGAGCAGCGTCGCCTTGACACCGACCAGCGGGTAGCCGGCGAGGACACCGAGCTGCATGGCCTCCTGGATGCCCTGGTCGACCGAGGGGATGTACTCGCGCGGGATGCGGCCACCGGTGACCGCGTTCTCGAACTCGTACAGCTCGCCCTCGGTGGTCTCCAGCGGCGCGAAGGTGACCTGCACCTTGGCGAACTGGCCCGAACCACCGGTCTGCTTCTTGTGCGTGTAGTCGTACTTCTCGACCGCACGGCGGATGGTCTCGCGGTAGGCGACCTGGGGCGCACCGACGTTGGCCTCGACCTTGAACTCCCGCTTCATGCGGTCGACCAGGATGTCGAGGTGGAGCTCGCCCATACCGCCGATGACGGTCTGGCCGGTCTCCTCGTCCAGGTGGACCGAGAACGTCGGGTCCTCCTGCGCGAGCTTCTGGATGGCGGTGGAGAGCTTCTCCTGGTCACCCTTGGTCTTGGGCTCGATGGCCACGTGGATGACCGGCTCCGGGAAGCTCATGGACTCCAGGACGATCTGGTCCTGCGGGTCGCACAGCGTGTCACCGGTGGTCGTGTCCTTCAGACCGATCGCCGCGTAGATGTGACCGGCGACGGCCTCCTCGACCGGGTTCTCCTTGTTGGCGTGCATCTGGAAGAGCTTGCCGACGCGCTCCTTCTTGCCCTTGGTGGAGTTCACCACGGCGCTGCCGGCGGCGATGCGACCGGAGTACACGCGGATGAACGTCAGGGTGCCGAAGAACGGGTGCGCCGCGACCTTGAAGGCCAGGGCCGAGAACGGCTCGTCCTTGCTCGGCGCACGGGTGATCTCCTCGTCCTCCGAGCCCGGCTTGTGACCGATCATCGGGGGGACGTCCAGCGGCGACGGCAGGAAGTCGACGACCGCGTCGAGCATCGGCTGCACACCACGGTTCTTGAACGCCGAACCGCACAGGATCGGGTAGAGCTCGGAGTTGACCGTGAGCTTGCGGATGCCCGCCTTGAGCTCGTCGACCGTGAGCTCCTCGCCACCGAGGTACTTCTCCATCAGGTCGTCGTCGGACTCGGCGACGCGCTCGACCAGGTGGTTGCGGTACTCCTCGGCCTTGGCCTTGAGGTCGTCCGGGATCTCCTGAATCTCGTACTTGGCGCCCATGGTGACGTCACCCTTGGCGTCACCCGGCCACACCAGCGCACGCATCTCAAGCAGGTCGACGACACCGATGAAGTCGGCCTCGGCACCGATGGGGAGCTGCAGCACGAGCGGCTCGGCACCCAGGCGGTCCTTGACCGTCTGCACGGTGAAGTAGAAGTCGGCGCCCATCTTGTCCATCTTGTTGACGAACGCGATGCGGGGGACGTCGTACTTGTCGGCCTGACGCCACACGGTCTCGGACTGGGGCTCGACGCCCTCCTTGCCGTCGAACACCGCGACCGCGCCGTCGAGGACGCGCAGCGAGCGCTCGACCTCGACCGTGAAGTCCACGTGACCGGGGGTGTCGATGATGTTGATCTGGGTGCCGTCCCAGAAGGAGGTGACAGCAGCGGAGGTGATGGTGATGCCCCGCTCCTTCTCCTGCTCCATCCAGTCGGTCGTGGAGGCACCGTCGTGCGTCTCACCGATCTTGTGGTTGACGCCGGTGTAGAACAGGATGCGCTCGGTCGTCGTCGTCTTACCGGCATCGATGTGCGCCATGATGCCGATGTTGCGGACCTTCTTCAGGTCGGTCAGCACGTCGAGTGCCACGTGAGTCTCTTCTCGTCTCTTGCGGGCCGGGTGGGGCGGGTTACTGCAGTGTGCAGGCGGTTCGTACGCCGGTCACGCGAGCTGCGCGACCGGCGTACGAGACGTCACCAGCGGTAGTGCGCGAAGGCCTTGTTGGACTCGGCCATCTTGTGCGTGTCCTCGCGACGCTTGACCGCGGCACCGAGGCCGTTGGACGCGTCGAGGATCTCGTTCATGAGGCGCTCGGTCATGGTCTTCTCACGACGCTGACGCGAGTAGCCGACCAGCCAGCGCAGCGACAGCGTGGTCGCGCGACCGGGCTTGACCTCGATCGGCACCTGGTAGGTCGCACCACCGACGCGGCGGGACTTGACCTCCAGAGCCGGCTTGACGTTGTCGAGCGCGCGCTTGAGCGTGACGACGGGGTCGGTGCCGGTCTTCTCCTTGCAGCCCTCGAGCGCGCCGTAGACGATGCGCTCGGCGGTGGACTTCTTGCCGTCCAGGAGGATCTTGTTGACCAGCTGGGTCACGAGCGGCGAGCCGTAGACCGGGTCGACGACGAGGGGGCGCTTCGGCGCGGGTCCCTTACGAGGCATTACTTCTTCTCCTTCTTGGCGCCGTAGCGGCTACGAGCCTGCTGGCGACCCTTGACACCCTGGGTGTCGAGGGAGCCGCGGATGATCTTGTAGCGGACACCCGGAAGGTCCTTCACACGGCCGCCACGCACGAGCACGATCGAGTGCTCCTGCAGGTTGTGGCCGACGCCCGGGATGTAAGCCGTGACCTCGATACCGGAGGTCAGTCGAACGCGAGCGACCTTGCGCAGCGCGGAGTTCGGCTTCTTGGGCGTGGTGGTGTAGACGCGCGTGCACACACCGCGTCGCTGGGGGCTGCCCTTAAGAGCCGGGGTGGAGACCTTGGAGGCCTTGTCCTGGCGACCCTTACGGACGAGCTGGTTGATGGTAGGCAACCTGTTCTCCGACCTTGTCGTTGTCTTGTCATGTCGGCGGCACGACGGACCGTGCTGCCGAGACTCCTTGGTTGTCCGGTCCGTACCCCCGACCCACGAGGTCGGGAGTGTCGGTCCGGCGCTCTCCCCTGCACTCCTGACGGACCCGTGGATCCGCCGGCGCCCGGCGAGAGTGTGTGCTGGCCGCCTTGCGGCGACTGGGCATGGAGAAGCCCACGCACGCGGTCCAGACTACCGGGCCGCGTGTCGGCCTTCCAAATCGGAATCCGAGGGCCACGGGAGCACGTGAGCGCCGCTCCTCACGACAGAGAACGCCGGAACGTCACGCAGTCTTCCCAGCGCGGCAGAAGCCCTCGGTCGAGGGCCTCTTGCAGCGACGGCGCGGCCGCGTCCTTGGGCGACAGCACCGGCGTCAGCCCGGCGGGCAGGTCGAGCGCCAGGTCGGGGTCGAGCGGGTGGATGCCGTGCTCCCGGTCGGGGGCGTACGCCGCACTGCACAGGTAGTGCGCGACCGACCCGTCCTGCAGCGACAGCAAGGCGTGACCGAGGCCTTCGGAGAGGTGGACGGCACGGCGGTCGACGGTGTCGATGAGGACCGACTCCGACCGCCCGAACGTCGGTGAGCCGACGCGCAGGTCGACCACCACGTCGAGGAACGAGCCGTGCAGCGCGGTGACGTACTTGGCCTGCGAGGGCGGTACGTCGGCGTAGTGGACCCCGCGCAGCACGCCCTTCGCCGACACGGACACGTTGGTCTGCACCACGCGCATCTCGTGGCCGGTGTGCTCGGCGAGCAGGTCGCCGCGGAAGGCCTCGAGGAAGACGCCGCGCTCGTCCGGGAACTGCCGTGGCGTGACCACGTGCGCGCCCTCGATCGTCATGGGACGGACGTCCATCATGCGTCCTTGCCGGCAGCGACGAGGTCGTGCAGGTAGGTGCCGTAGCCGCTCTTGAGCAGCTCGTCACCGCGCGCCGTCAGCTCGGCGTCGTCGATCCAGCCCTGCCGCCAGGCGACCTCCTCGGGGCAGCCGACCTTGAGGCCTTGACGGGCCTCGATGACCTGGACGTACTGGCTGGCCTCGATGAGCCCTGCGAACGTCCCGGTGTCGAGCCACGCCGTACCGCGCGGCAGCACCGTGACCCGCAGGCGCCCCTGCTCGAGGTAGGCGTTGTTGACGGCGGTGATCTCGAGCTCGCCGCGCTCGCTGGGCGTCAGTCCGCGGGCGATCTCGATGACGTCGTTGTCGTAGAAGTACAGACCCGGCACCGCGAACGAGGACCGGGGCCGAGCGGGCTTCTCCTCGATGGAGCGGGCGATGCCGTCGTCGTCGAACTCCACGACGCCGTACGCCGTCGGGTCGGCCACCTGGTAGGCGAAGATCCGGCCGCCCTCGACGTCGACGTTGTCCGCCAGCCGGGTGCCGAGCCCTGGCCCGAAGAACAAGTTGTCGCCGAGCACGAGGGCGACCGTGTCGTCCCCGATGAAGTCCGCACCGATGACGAACGCCTGGGCCAGACCCTCGGGTCGTTCCTGCACGGCGTACGACAGCCGCACGCCCCACGGCGACCCGTCGCCGAGCAGGCGTTCGAACTGCTCCTGGTCGGCAGGCGTCGTGATCACCAGGATGTCCCGGATGCCGGCGAGCATCAGCGTCGAGATCGGGTAGTAGACCATCGGCTTGTCGTAGACCGGCATGAGCTGCTTGCTGATGCCGCGCGTGATCGGGTGCAGCCGTGATCCCGTGCCCCCTGCCAGGACGATCCCCTTCATGGGCGTCAGCGTAGGGATCGTCGCGGCTGCGTGCCTCGGGTTCGAGCGCTACTGGCCGGTTCGGACTTAGCATGCGGCCATGGGGGAAGGGCGCGCGAGCGTTCCGGGCACGGCCGAACGACGCCTCGGGCGGGCCGTGCAGGTCGTCGTGGGCACCACGCTGGTGGTGGTCGCGGCCGGTGCCCTGATCTCTCCGCGGATGCCGTGGCGCAGCTACGACCGCGGTGTGGTCACCCTGCTGACGCCCGTTCTCGTCGCCCTCGCGCTGCTCGTGTGCTGGGGTGTGCAGCGACGGCCCCGCGCCCCGTCGCGGCGACGCGAGCTCGCCGTCGCGGCGGCCACGACCTGCCTGTGCACCGCCGTGTGCGGCGGCTTCGCGATCGCCCTGACCTATCGCCTCTCGTGGGACCCGCTCACCGTGGCACGGGCCTCGGGCTACGCCGACCCGCCGCCGTACCTGCAGGCCTACTTCGCGCAGTACCCCAACAACGTCCCGCTGCTCGCGATCGCCCAGGAGGTACGCCGGGTCGCCGGCGCCCTCGGGACGAGCTACGCCACCACGTTCATCCTGCTCAACTGCGTGGCGCTCGCCGCCACCCTCGCATCGGTGTACGCCGTCGGCCGCGTGCTGCGCAGTCACCGCGCGGGCATGGCGGCGCTGCTCGGCACGGCCGCGCTGGTCGGACTCTCGCCCTGGCTCATCGCGCCGTACAGCGACCTGCTCGTGGTCCCGTGCCCGATCGGTGGACTCGCCCTGGTGCTGCTCGCGGCACGGGCCGGTCGCCGCAGCACCGCCGTCGTGCTGACGGCGGCGGCGATGCTGCTGCTGACGTTCGGGACGCTCCTCAAGCCCACCGCAGCGGTGATGACGGTCGCCCTCGCAGCCGTCGCCGTACCTGCGATGCTCGCTCGCACTCGTCGACATCGCGCCGTCACCACAGCCGTGGTCGCAGTCGTGTGCGGACTGGCCCTCACCGGCCTCAGCACCGCAGCCCACGCGGCGTCGGAGTCCGCGAGCGATCTCGACGGCCACGGCGTGCACGAGGTCCACGCCGCGACGCCGCTCACCTTCCTCGCCGGTGGCCTGCTCACGCAGCACCCCTGGGACGGGCACGAGCGCTACGGCGGGTACGACCGTGGCTGGGTGCAGCGGCTCAAGGGCCTGGACGCCGCCGAGATGAACGACCTGTCGTGGGAGCTCATCGACCAGACGGTGCAGCGCCGCGGGATCACCGGCATGGCGTCGTTCGAGTGGGCGAAGGCCCGGTGGAACTGGGGCGACGGCATGTTCTTCGCCTGGGGCGAGGAGATGGACCCCTACGGATCGCTCACGGCGCACACCCGCCTGACGCCGTTCGTCCGTAGCTGGAACCACCCGACCGGTGACCTGTTCGCCGCTCGCACCGACCTCACCACGGCCTCGTGGCTGGCGCTGCTGCTCGTCACGGGAGGCGGCCTGCTCGTCGCGCCGTACCGCAGGCCGACGCTCACGATGGCGCTGGCCGTCCTCGGGATCGGGCTGTTCACCCTGCTCTTCCAGGGTCGCTCGCGTTACCTTCTCCCCTACGTGCCGGTCGTCGTGACGCTCGGCGCGCTCATGCTGCCGGAGCTGCACGCACGGCTGCGTCAGCTCCCGTCCGGCCTCGGACGCACACGGAAAGCCACCACATGAAGGTCCTCGTCACCGGCGGCGCCGGGTTCATTGGCTCCAACTTCGTGCTGCGCATGCGCGAGCAGCGTCCCGACTGGTCGATGACCGTGCTCGACGCGCTCACCTACGCCGCCAACCCCGCGACGCTCGCCCCGGTCGCGGGCGACGTCGAGGTGGTCAAGGGATCGGTCGCCGACGCCGACCTGGTCGACGACCTCGTGGGCTCCCACGACGCCGTCGTGCACTTCGCGGCCGAGTCGCACAACGACAACAGCCTCAGCGACCCCTCGCCCTTCGTCGAGACCAACGTCGTCGGCACCTTCCGTCTGCTCGAGGCCGTACGCCGGCACGGCACCCGCCTGCACCACGTGTCGACCGACGAGGTCTACGGCGACCTCGCGCTCGACGACCCCGCCCGGTTCACCGAGCGCACGCCGGTCAACCCCTCCAGCCCCTACTCCGCCACCAAGGCGAGCGCCGACCTGCTCGTGCGGGCCTGGATCCGCTCGTACGGCATCCCGGCGACGGTGAGCAGCTGCTCCAACAACTACGGCCCGCGCCAGCACGTCGAGAAGTTCATCCCGCGCCAGATCACCGGCGTCCTCGACGGCGTCCGCCCCAAGCTCTACGGCACCGGCACCAACGTGCGCGACTGGATCCACGTCGATGACCACAACGACGCGGTCGTCGCGATCCTCGAGCACGGCCGGGTCGGCGAGACCTACCTGATCGGCGCCGACGGCGAGGCCGACAACCTCTCCGTCGTCCGGCTCCTCCTGGAGCTCATGGGACAGCCGACCAACGCGTACGACCTGGTGCCCGACCGTCCCGGCCACGACCTGCGCTACGCCATCGACTCCTCCAAGCTGCGCGCCGAGACCGGGTGGGCGCCCCGGTTCGGCGACCTGCGCCAGGGCCTGGCCGACACGATCGAGTGGTACCGCGAGCACGAGTCGTGGTGGCGTGACGCGAAGGCCGAGACCGAGCGCGCGTACGCCCTCCTCGGGCGCTGACCGTGCGCGTCCTGGTCACCGGCGCCGGGGGCATGCTCGCCGCCGACCTCCTGCCCCGCCTCCACGCCGCCGGCCACACGGTGACCGCGGCCGGTCGCGCCGACCTCGACATCACCGACGCCGCGGCATGCGAGAGAGCCGTCGCGCGCCACGACGTCGTCGTCAACCTGGCGGCCTGGACGGCCGTCGACGACGCCGAGTCGCACGAGCGAGAAGCCTTTGCTGCCAACGCTTTCGGAGCCGCCAACCTCGCCCGCGCCTCCTCCGCCGCGGATGCGCGCATGGTGCAGCTGTCGACCGACTACGTCTTCGACGGCGACGCCATGGCTCCCTACGCCGAGGACTCCCCCACCGGGCCACGGTCGGCGTACGGCCGCACCAAGCTCGCCGGCGAGTGGGCGGTCCGCACACTCTGCCCCGACAGCTGGGTCGTGCGCACCGCCTGGCTGTACGGCGCCGGCGGGCGGTCGTTCGTCGGCACGATGGCGCGGCTCGCGTCCGGCGACGGACCGGTCGACGTCGTCGACGACCAGCGCGGCCAACCCACCTGGACCGGCGACCTGGCCGACCAGCTGGTGCGGCTGATCGCCTCGCAGGCGCCGTTCGGCACCTACCACGGCACGGCGTCCGGCGACGCGAGCTGGTACGACCTCGCGCGGGCCGTGTTCGCCGGGCTCGGCCACGACGTCGCGCGCGTCCGGCCGACGACGAGTGCGGCGTTCGTACGACCGGCGCCGCGACCGGCGTACAGCGTCCTCGGGCATGACCGCTGGGCCCGCGCCGGGCTGCCGACCTTGCGCGACTGGCGGACCGCGCTCGACGAGGCGCTGCCTCTCATCGGCTGACACGTCGACCACCGTCGAAGCATCCGCATGTGAAGGTGGCCAGGTGCGTAGGCCTTCGATGCAACCCTGGTTCCGCGTCTCGCTGGCGCTGCTCGTCGTCGGCTGGGGCGCCAACCACTTCGTCACGATCATGCCCGTCTACCGGTCCGAGGGGCACCTGAGCGAGACGGTCGTGACCGGGATGTTCGCGGCGTACGTCCTCGGGCTTGCTCCCGCACTCGTGCTCGCCGCGCGGATCGGGCAGCGCGTCGGGCACCGCCTGGTGATCCGCTGGGTGCTGGCCGGGTCGGTGGTCGGTTCGGTCCTGCTCGCGGTCGCCGGCACCCACGTGCCGCTGCTGTTCGCCGGGCGGGTGCTGTACGGCGCGTGCATGGGAGCCGCGATGGCGCCCGGGACGACGTGGGTCAAGGAGCTCTCGGCCGGGGCCCCGATCGGCACCGGTGCACGTCGGGCCGCCATCGCCGTGTCGGCAGGCTTCGGAGGTGGACCGCTGGTCAGCGGCGCCCTCGCCCAGTGGGCACTGGCCCCGCACCTGCTGCCGTACGTCGTCCACATCGCGCTGACGCTCGTCGTGATCGGCATCTCCTGGAACACACCCGAGCCGCCGCCCGCGACCGCCGTTGCCGCGTCGACCACTCCGGCAGCGCACCCCCTGCGTACGCGTGCCTTCTGGAGTCGGGTCGCGCCCGTCGCATGGCTCGTGTTCACCTGTCCCAGCGTCGGATTCGTGATCGTGCCGAGTCTCGTGCGCTCACAGACCGACGGCGTCGCGATCGCGTTCACCGGACTGATGGCCGGGATCACGCTCGGCACCGGCGTGCTCGTCCAGCAGCCGGCTCGACGGCTCGAGGCGCGCCGTCCCGGCACGGTCAGCCTGGTCGGTGGGGCAGCCTCCGTGGCTGCCCTGGTGCTGGCCGCAGCTGTCGCCACGCGGCCGTCCGCCGCGCTCGCGCTGCTCACGGCCGTCGCCCTCGGCGGTGGCTACGGCTGCTCACTGGTGGGCGGGCTCACCCGGGTCGAACGGATCGCCGCACCCCACCAGCTCGCGATGACCAACGCGGTCTTCTACTGCCTGGCCTACGCCGGCTTCTTCGTCCCGACGATCGTCTCCGCCGTGTCCGACAGCTGGTCGACCCGCACCTGCCTGATCGCCCTCGCCGCCCTCGCCGCGGCCGGCACCGTCGTCGCCTCCAGCGCCGGCCCGCGTCGTCCGGGTACGCCGAAGGGCGGCCCCTCCCTCGCAGGAAGAGCCGCCCTTCGGTCGTGAGCGATCAGCCTCAGCTGTCGTGCTTGCCACGACAGCTTCTGTCGCGCTCCGCTTCGGCCGCGGGCTCGTACCTCGCCCACAACCTCCGCTGCACGCTCGTCAGCTGTCAGAGCCTTCTCGACAGCTTCTGTCGCGCTCCGCTTCGGCCGCGGGCTCGTACCTCGCCCACAACCTCCGCTGCACGCTCGTCAGCTGTCGGTGAACCCGAGGCTCGCGTCGTCCAGTCGGACGGCCTCGCCGCTGCCCGGGCCGAAGACCGGGTAGTCGTAGGCCTGGTAGTCCGGCAGGGCGTACAGCGCGGCCTTGGCCTCCTCGGTGGGCTCGACCGTGACCTGGTTGTAGCGGGCCAGACCGGTACCGGCCGGGATCAGCTTTCCGAGGATCACGTTCTCCTTCAGGCCCAGGAGCGAGTCGCTGCGGGCGTGCATGGCCGCCTCGGTCAGCACCCGCGTCGTCTCCTGGAAGGAGGCCGCCGACAGCCACGAGTCCGTGGCCAGCGACGCCTTGGTGATACCCATCAGCTCGGGACGACCCGACGCCGGACGGCCGCCCTCGGCCACCGCACGACGCGAGGAGTCCTCGAACCGGCCACGCTCGGCGAGCTCGCCGGGCAGCAGGTCGGTGTCGCCCGCCTCGATGATCGTCACGCGACGCAGCATCTGGCGCACGATGACCTCGATGTGCTTGTCATGGATCGACACACCCTGCTGGCGGTAGACGTTCTGGACCTCGTCCACCAGGTGCTTCTGCACCTCGCGGGCGCCCAGGATGCGCAGCACCTGCTTGGGGTCGATCGCACCCTGCACGAGCAGCGTGCCGACCTCGACGTGCTGGCCGTCCTCGACCAGCAGGCGCGCACGCTTGCTGACGGGGTAGGCGTGCTCCTCCGAGCCGTCGTCCGGCGTGAGCAGGAGACGACGCGTCTTGTCGGTGTCCTCGATCTGGATGCGACCGGTCGCCTCGGCGATCGGCGCGACACCCTTCGGGGTACGAGCCTCGAAGAGCTCCACGACGCGCGGCAGACCCTGGGTGATGTCATCACCTGCGGCACCACCGGTGTGGAACGTACGCATGGTCAGCTGCGTACCGGGCTCACCGATCGACTGGGCCGCGATGATGCCGACGGCCTCACCGATGTCGACCAGCAGACCCGTCGCGAGCGAACGGCCGTAGCACTTGGCGCACGTGCCCACGCGCGACTCACAGGTCAGCACCGAACGGATCTTGACCTCCTCGACACCGGCCGCGACCAGCTTGTCGAGGTTGACGTCACCGAGGTCGGCACCGCCGGGGGCCAGGACCTCGCCGTCGACCTCCACGTCGGTGGCGAGCGTACGGGCGTAGACCGAGGTCTCGACGTCGTCGTGCTCGACCAGCTCACCGGAGGCGTTGCGCTGCGCGATCGGCAGCACCAGGCCACGGTCGGTGCCGCAGTCCTCCTCGCGGATGATGACGTCCTGCGACACGTCGACCAGACGACGGGTCAGGTAACCCGAGTCGGCCGTACGCAGCGCGGTGTCGGCCAGACCCTTACGGGCACCGTGCGTGGAGATGAAGAACTCCAGCACCGACAGGCCCTCACGGAAGTTGGCCATGATCGGACGCGGGATGATCTCGCCCTTCGGGTTGGCCATGAGGCCACGCATACCGGCCAGCTGTCGCAGCTGGAACCAGTTACCACGCGCACCCGAGGCCACCATGCGGTAGATCGGGTTGTCCTTCGGGAAGTTGTTCTCCATCTCCTTGGAGACGTCGTTGGCAGCCTGGGTCCAGATCTCGATGAGCTCCTGGCGGCGCTCGTCGTCGGTGATCAGACCACGGTCGTACTGCTGCTGAACCTTGTTGGCCTTGGTCTCGTAGCCCTCGAGGATCTCGCCCTTGCGACCTGGCATGACGACGTCACCGATGGCGACGGTCGTGCCGGAACGGGTGGCCCAGTAGAAACCGGTCTCCTTGAGCGCGTCGAGCGACGCCGCGACCTGCACCTTGCTGTAGCGCTCGGCGAGGTCGTTGACGATGGCCGACAGGGTCTTCTTGTCGACCGGCTTGTTCACGAACGCGTAGTCCTCGGGCAGCGTGTCGTTGAGGATCGCGCGGCCCAGCGTGGTCTCGACCAGAGCGGTCTCGGCCATGCCGTTCTCGCCGACCTCGACGCCCTCGGGGAGCGGCGCGTTGGACGAGGGGACGAAGTCACGCAGACGGATCTTGACCTTCGAGCCCAGCTCGATCTCGCCCGCGTCGAACGCCATCCGCGCCTCGGCGACGGTGCCGAACAAGCGGCCGGCGCCCTTGCCGTCCTCGACCTCGGAGGTGAGGTGGAACAGGCCGATGATCATGTCCTGCGTCGGCATGGTCACCGGGCGACCGTCGGCCGGCTTGAGGATGTTGTTCGAGGACAGCATCAGGATGCGGGCCTCGGCCTGGGCCTCAGCGGACAGCGGCACGTGCACGGCCATCTGGTCACCGTCGAAGTCGGCGTTGAACGCCGAGCAGACGAGCGGGTGGATCTGGACGGCCTTGCCCTCGACCAGCTGCGGCTCGAACGCCTGGATACCGAGTCGGTGCAGCGTGGGTGCACGGTTGAGCAGCACCGGGTGCTCGGTGATGACCTCTTCGAGGACGTCCCACACGACCGGGCGCGCGCGCTCGACCATGCGCTTGGCCGACTTGATGTTCTGCGCGTGGTCGAGGTCGACCAGTCGCTTCATCACGAACGGCTTGAACAGCTCCAGGGCCATCTGCTTGGGCAGACCGCACTGGTGCAGCTTCAGCTGCGGGCCGACGACGATGACCGAACGGCCGGAGTAGTCGACGCGCTTACCGAGCAGGTTCTGACGGAAACGACCCTGCTTGCCCTTGAGCATGTCGGACAGCGACTTCAGCGGACGGTTGCCGGGACCCGTGACCGGGCGACCACGACGGCCGTTGTCGAAGAGGCTGTCGACGGCCTCCTGCAGCATCCGCTTCTCGTTGTTGACGATGATCTCGGGCGCACCGAGGTCAAGGAGTCGCTTGAGGCGGTTGTTGCGGTTGATGACCCGGCGGTACAGGTCGTTCAGGTCGGAGGTCGCGAAGCGGCCACCGTCGAGCTGCACCATCGGGCGCAGGTCCGGCGGGATGACCGGGACGCAGTCCAGGACCATGCCGCTCGGGCTGTTCTTGGTCTGCTGGAACGCGGTCACGACCTTGAGACGCTTGAGCGCGCGGGTCTTCTTCTGACCCTTGCCCGTCGCGATGATCTCGCGCAGCGAGTCGGCCTCGGCGTCGAGGTCGAAGGTCTCGAGGCGCTTCTGCAGCGCCGCGGCACCCATGCCGCCCTCGAAGTAGAGGCCGAACCGGTCGCGCATCTCGCGGTAGAGGACCTCATCGCCCTCGAGGTCCTGGACCTTGAGGTTCTTGAAGCGGTCCCAGACCTGCTCGAGGCGCTCGATCTGCTGGTCGGCGCGCTTGCGCAGCTGATTCATCTCGCGCTCGGCCGACTCGCGCACCTTGCGGCGGGCGTCCGCCTTGGCGCCCTCCTTCTCGAGCTCGGCGAGGTCGCCCTCGAGCTTGGTGGCGCGGGTGTTGATGTCGCCGTCGCGGCGGTTCTCGATCTCCTTCTTCTCGACCTCGATCTGCGCCTCGAGCGAGGGCAGGTCAGCGTGACGCTGGTCCTCGTCGACGGACGTGATCATGTACGCCGCGAAGTAGATGACCTTCTCCAGGTCCTTCGGGGCGAGGTCGAGCAGGTAACCGAGGCGCGACGGAACGCCCTTGAAGTACCAGATGTGGGTGACGGGAGCGGCGAGCTCGATGTGGCCCATCCGCTCACGGCGCACGCTGGAGCGGGTGACCTCGACGCCACAACGCTCACAGATGATGCCCTTGAAGCGGACACGCTTGTACTTGCCGCAGTAGCACTCCCAGTCACGGGTCGGGCCGAAGATCTTCTCGCAGAAGAGTCCGTCCTTCTCCGGCTTCAGGGTGCGGTAGTTGATGGTCTCGGGCTTCTTGACCTCGCCGTGGCTCCAGGTACGGATGTCCTCAGCGGTGGCCAGGCCAATGCGCAGCTCGTCGAAGAAGTTGACGTCCAGCACAGTTGCTGCCTTCCTTCTTTTCTAAGTTCTAAGAGGTCTGAATGTTGTTGAGTAACAGTCTGTTTCGCCGGTACGCCGGAGCCTGAGCCCCGGCGTACCGGCGTACCGGCGAAGGATCAGACCTCTTCGACGCTGCTCGGCTCGCGCCGCGACAGGTCGATACCGAGCTCCTCCGCCGCGCGGAAGACCTCCTGGTCGGAGTCACGCAGGTCGATGGTCTGACCGTCGGAGGAGAGCACCTCGACGTTCAGGCACAGCGACTGCATCTCCTTGATGAGCACCTTGAAGGACTCGGGGATGCCCGGCTCGGGGATGTTCTCGCCCTTGACGATGGCCTCGTAGACCTTCACGCGACCGTTGACGTCGTCGGACTTGATGGTGAGCAGCTCCTGCAGCGCGTACGCAGCGCCGTACGCCTCCAGGGCCCACACCTCCATCTCACCGAAGCGCTGACCACCGAACTGCGCCTTACCACCCAGCGGCTGCTGCGTGATCATGGAGTACGGACCGGTCGAACGCGCGTGGATCTTGTCGTCGACCAGGTGGTGCAGCTTCAGGATGTACATGTAGCCGACCGACACCGGGTCCGGGAACGGCTCACCGGAGCGCCCGTCGAACAGCTGGGTCTTGCCCGAGCCGTCGACCAGACGGACACCGTCACGGGTCGGAGTCGTCGAGTCGAGCAGACCGCGGATCTCCTCCTCGCGCGCACCGTCGAACACCGGGCTGGCGATGCGCGTGTTGGCCGGGGCCTCACGAGCGTCCTGGGGGATCTTGGCGGCCCACTCGGGCTCGCCCTCGATCTTCCAGCCGCGCGAGGCGGCCCAACCGGTGTGCAGCTCCAGCACCTGACCCGGGTTCATACGGGACGGGACACCGAGCGGGTTGAGGATGATGTCGACCGGGGTGCCGTCCTCCAGGAACGGCATGTCCTCGACCGGGTTGATCTTGGCGATGACGCCCTTGTTGCCGTGACGGCCGGCGAGCTTGTCACCGTCGGTGATCTTGCGCTTGTTGGCGACGTAGACGCGCACCAGCTGGTTGACGCCCGGGGGAAGCTCGTCGCCCTCCTCACGGTCGAACACCTTGACGCCGATGACCGTGCCGGTCTCGCCGTGCGGGACCTTCATCGAGGTGTCGCGGACCTCGCGCGCCTTCTCACCGAAGATCGCGCGGAGCAGGCGCTCCTCCGGGGTCAGCTCGGTCTCACCCTTGGGCGTGACCTTGCCGACCAGCAGGTCGCCGTCGCGGACCTCGGCACCGATGCGGATGATGCCGCGCTCGTCGAGGTCGGCGAGGACCTCCTCGGAGACGTTGGGGATGTCCCGCGTGATCTCCTCCGGGCCGAGCTTGGTGTCACGAGCGTCGATCTCGTGCTCCTCGATGTGGATCGAGGACAGGACGTCGTCCTGCACCAGACGCTGGCTGAGGATGATGGCGTCCTCGTAGTTGTGGCCCTCCCACGGCATGAACGCCACGAGGAGGTTCTTGCCGAGCGCCATCTCGCCGCCGTCGGTCGCCGGACCGTCGGCGATGAACGCACCGGCCTCGACCCGGTCACCCTCGTTGACCACGACACGCTGGTTGTAGCAATTGCCCTGGTTGGAGCGGGTGAACTTGGAGATGCGGTACGTCTGGCGGGTGCCGTCGTCGTTGCCGATCGTCACCAGGTCGGCCGAGACCTCCTCGACGACGCCGGCCTTCTCGGCGCGGACGACGTCACCGGAGTCCAGCGCGGCGCGGTACTCGATGCCGGTGCCGACCAGCGGCGCCTCGGACTTGACCAGCGGCACGGCCTGACGCTGCATGTTGGCGCCCATGAGCGCACGGTTGGCGTCGTCGTGCTCGAGGAACGGGATGAGCGCCGTCGCCGCGGAGACCATCTGGCGTGCGGACACGTCCATGTAGTCGACCTCGTCGATCGGCACGTCGCTGGCCTCGCCACCCTTGGTGCGTCCGAGCACGAGCTCGTCGGCGAAGTGGTTGTCCGGTGTCAGCGGCGCGTTGGCCTGCGCGATGACGAACTCGTCCTCTTCGTCCGCGGACAGGTAGACGACCTCGTCGGAGACCTGACCGTCGGTGACCTTGCGGTACGGCGTCTCGACGAAGCCGAACGCGTTGATGCGGCCGTAGGAGGCGAGCGAGCCGATCAGACCGATGTTGGGGCCCTCAGGCGTCTCGATCGGGCACATGCGGCCGTAGTGCGACGGGTGGACGTCACGGACCTCCATACCGGCGCGGTCACGGGACAGACCACCCGGGCCCAGCGCGGACAGACGACGCTTGTGCGTCAGACCGGCGAGCGGGTTGTTCTGGTCCATGAACTGCGACAGCTGGCTGGTGCCGAAGAACTCCTTGATGGAGGCGACGACCGGCCGGATGTTGATCAGCGTCTGCGGCGTGATCGCCTCGACGTCCTGGGTGGTCATGCGCTCACGCACGACGCGCTCCATACGGGACAGACCCGTCCGGACCTGGTTCTGGATCAGCTCACCCACGTTGCGCAGACGACGGTTGCCGAAGTGGTCGATGTCGTCGACCTCGACGCGGAACTCGGCCGGCTCACCGTCGCGGATGCCCTCCATCGAGGTCTCGCCGGCGTGCAGCCGGACGAGGTACTTGATGGTGGCGACGATGTCGTCGATGCCCAGCACGGACTCGCCCAGGGGAGCCTGGACGCCGAGCTTCTTGTTGAGCTTGTAGCGACCGACCTTGGCCAGGTCGTAGCGCTTGCCGTTGAAGTAGAGGTTGTCGAGCAGCGTCTGCGCGGCCTCACGGGTCGGCGGCTCGCCCGGGCGCAGCTTGCGGTAGATGTCCAGCAGCGCCTCGTCCTGACCAGCGGTGTGGTCCTTCTCGAGGGTCTGGCGCATCGACTCGTACTCGCCGAACTCCTCGAGGATCTGCGCCTCGGTCCAGCCCAGCGCCTTGAGCAGCACCGTGACGGACTGCTTGCGCTTGCGGTCGACACGGACACCGACGGTGTCGCGCTTGTCGACCTCGAACTCCAGCCACGCGCCACGGCTCGGGATGACCTTGGCCGTGTAGATGTCCTTGTCGGACGTCTTGTCGATGGAGCGCTCGAAGTAGACGCCCGGGCTGCGGACGAGCTGGGAGACGACGACACGCTCGGTGCCGTTGATGACGAAGGTGCCGCGGTCGGTCATGAGCGGGAAGTCACCCATGAAGACCGTCTGGCTCTTGATCTCACCGGTGGTGGTGTTCATGAACTCCGCGGTGACGAACAGCGGAGCGGCATAGGTCATGTCCCGCTCCTTGCACTCGTCGATGGAGTACTTGATCTCCTCGAAGCGGTGATCACGGAACGACAGCGACATCGACCCGGAGAAGTCCTCGATCGGGGAGATCTCCTCGAAGATCTCCTCCAGACCAGAACGCTCCGGGACGTCGACACGACCGGCCTCCTGCGCGGCGGCGACGCGAGCCTGCCAGCGCTCGTTGCCGAGCAGCCAGTCGAAGCTCTCCGTCTGGAGCGCGAGGAGGTCGGGGATCTCGAGGGGTTCGCGGATCTTGGCGAACGAAAGGCGGCCGGAAGCCGTCTTCGCAGAGGACAGAGTCTGAGTCGCGGTACGCGAGGCAGCCAACGAGGGGTCCTTCCACAAGGCCTTACTGAGCGGCGGTCAGCGCGAGCCCTGCGACGGCACGACGGTCACAGCACGACTCCGGCGAGCGGGGCCGGTGAGGGCCACCGGGCATGGCCGGTCAGTGCTGGTGATCAGTGGTGTGGGCGAAGACAGGGCAGCGCAAAGCAACAGCATACACAGCATTGGGCATGATGTCTAGGCGCGGCTCATCGGCCTACGCTCCCCCGGCCCAGCAACCCGTGCTCCCCAGCACGTCACGCGTCGAGGATGGACCCCACGGGGCGGCCTGGTCAAGGCTTTCGGGAGTTCCGGGCGCGTCTCCCCGTGAGGAAGCGGGAGCAGCAGCGCACTCCTCGTCACGTCGAGCGCGCGCCGGCCACTGCACTCCTTGAGGAAGCGAGAGCAGCAGCTCACGACTCCTCACATCGACCACGGCGGCCGCCGCCGTCAGCCGGCGAGCTGCCCGAACCGCTGCTCGAGCTCGGACCAGGGCCCGACGGCCTCGACCCGTCCCTGGTGCAGGACCACCACCCGGTCGGCCTGCTCCAGGGCCGCTCGCTTGGACGTCGCGCCCACGACCGTGGCCGCCCGCGCGCGCAGCGCCCGCCACAGCTCGAGCTCGGTCGCTGCGTCGAGAGCGCTCGAGACGTCGTCGGCCAGCAGCAGGTCGGTCTGCGCCGCGAGAGCCCGAGCCAGCGCCAGCCGCTGCACCTGCCCGCCGGACAGCCGCAGGCCGCGGTGGCCGACGACCGAGCCGGGGCCGCCTGCTGCCTCGACGTCGGGTGTGAGTCGGGCGTCGGCGACCGGCTGCTCGAACGGGCGATCGGCATAGCCGAGCTGGACGTTGTCGACGAACGTCCCGGAGAACACCCGCGGGACCTGCGCGACGTACGCCACCCGCCGGGGCCGCAGGAACGCCTGGGCGTCCTGCACCTCGGCACCGTTCCACGCCAGGGAGCCGGTGTGGTGCACCAGGCCTGCCAGCGCACGCAGCAGGCTGGACTTGCCCGACCCGACCTGGCCGAGGAGCAGCACCAGCTCTCCGCGTCGCACGGTGAGGTCGACGTCGGTGACGCCGATCGTGCCGTCGTCGTGGACCGCGCTCAGACCGCTCAGCCGGACCTCGTCGAGAGGTTCGGACACCACCGAGGTCGGCTCGGGCGAGCTGCCGGACAGCAGGTCGACGCCCTCGGGGACGTCCATGAGGTCGGCGCCACCGGCGTACGCCGACGTGGCCTTCTGCCAGGCGCGGGTGCCGGGGGCCTCGGTGACGACGGCTCCCGCAACGCGACCGAACCAGTCGAAGCCGTTGACGGCGGTGGTCACCAGGATGGCGGTGACCAGGCCCCAGATGCCGTGCACGAGCGCGGCCCAGGCGGCGACCACGCCGACCTGGACCATGATGATCGGCACACCGTCGAGCACGGCCTGCACCCGGTGCTCACGCACGGCGGCGTCGACGCGCCCGCTGTCGACGCTGCGCAGGTGGGCGTGCACCTCGGGGGTACGGCCGGCGAGCTTGACGGTGCGCGCCGACTCCAGCGACGACACCAGGGACCGCCCGAACCGTGCGCGGGCCGCCGACGACTGCGCGGCCGTCCGACCAGCGACGGGGCGCCCGAGGATGGAGGCACCCGCAGCGGCCGCCATGACGACCAGCAGCACCAGGCCGGCGATCCAGGTGCCGGCGGCCACCGCGGTCACGAGCGCGATCGCGAGACCGTTGACGAAGTCGACCCAGCGGTCGGCGTAGCGCGCGTAGCGGTCGGCGTCCATGGCGCGTGCGACGACCTCGCCGGCCGGCGAGGCGGGCAGCCGGTGCTGGGCGGTCTGGCCGCGCAGGACGGACATGCGGGTGCGTAGGAGGACCTCGACCCACCAGCGCGGGTAGAGGGCGATGGCGACCGACAGCAGCACCGGGCCGAGCAGGAGAGCCCCGACCAGGACAGCCGAGAGGACCGACGGCGTCTCACCGGCACGCAGGTCGACGACGACGTGACCCCAGACCAGGCCGGTCAGCGCACCGACCGAACCGAGCATCGCCGACAGCGCGAACAGGCCGACCGCGAGCAGTCCCCACTCGGGCCGCACGCGCAGGACGCGCCAGATGCCGCGCGCCAGGCTCGGGCCGGTGCCGACCTCGGGCAGGTCGGGTGCGGCACCGGTCCGGCGTACGCCGCCGACGGCTGCCGCCTGTGCCTCGTCGCCGTCGTGCTCCTGGGTGGCGCTGGCCTCCCACAGCGTCCGGAACGGGCCGGGGTGCGAGCGCAGCGTCTGCATCGGACCGGCCTGGACGACCCGGCCGTGGTCGAGCACGGCGACGAGCTCGGCGCGGCGGGTCGTGGACAGACGGTGTGTGACGAGGATGCCCGTACGGTGCGCGAGCAGTCGGTCGGAGGCGGCGACGACGCGCGCCTCGGTGACCGGGTCCATGCGTGCGGTCGCCTCGTCGAGGATCACGATGCGGACGTCGCGCACGAGCAGGCGCGCGAACGCGACCAGCTGCTCCTCCCCCGCCGACAACGACGTGCCGGACGCTCCGAGGACCGTGTCGAGACCGTCGGGCAGGCCGGCCACCCAGTCGGTGAGGCCGAGCTCGTCGACCGCCGCCTCGACACGAGCGCGCTCGACCGGCGCGAAGAGGGTGATGTTCTGCTCGAGCGTGCCGGCCAGGATGTCGGTGCGCTGGGTGACCACGCCGACCGTGGCGCGCAGGTCGTGCAGGTCGATGTCGAGCACGTCGACGCCGCCGATCAGGACGGTGCCGGGTGCGGGCTCGACCGCGCGCGACACCAGGGACGCGAGCGTCGACTTGCCCGATCCGGTGCGGCCGACCAGTGCCATCGTCTGGCCGTGCGGCACGTGCAGGTCGATGTCGCGCAGCGCGAATCCGCTGTCGTCGTAAGCGAAGTCGAGGCCGGCGAACTCCAGGTCGAGGTCACCCTCGGGCACGTGGGTGCCGCCGACGGGCTCCGGCGGCGAGGACAGCATCTGCCGCAGGCGGACCAGGGCGCCGAGCCCGGCCTGCAGGTCGGGCAGGTGCTGGGCGACGTTGCTGATCTGGCCGACGAACATGCTCGTCACCAGGAACAGCGTGATCAGCCGGCCCACCGGGAGGTCACCGCTGACCGTCATCGCGACACCGGCGACGGCGACGCCGGCGAGGGCTGCGTGCATGACGAGGCCCGCGCGCAGCAGGAGCGAGCGCTCGACCGTCAGCACGGACCGGAACCGCTCGTGCACCGTGGCCGACAGACGCGCGATGCGGCGTACGGCGAAGGGCTGCCCCAGGCTCGTCCGCAGGTCGTCGCGGCCGGCGATGCTCTCCTCAAGGGCGGCGGCGTGATCGGTCCAGGCCATCTCCTCGATGACCTTGAGCTCAGCGATGCGCGGCATCAGACGTCGGATCGCCGGCCAGATGAGGAACGCAGCGAGCGGGAAGACGAACCAGGCGGGCCACCAGGTGAGGCTCGCGACGACCCACATGGGGACGACGCCGAACCCGGCGCGCAGCACACCCCACAGCTGCATGCGGGTGAGGGTGCCGACCTCGTGGGTGTCGTCGTCGACGCGGTCGAGGATCTCGCCGACCGCCTGCTCGGACAGGGCCGCCAGCGGCTGGTGCAGCGCGGCGCTCAGGAGGTCACCGCGCAGGGCGCCCTCGGCGCGATCGGACACCGCGGCCCACACGACCTGACCTGCGGTGACGAGGACCGCACCACCCACGACTGCGAGAGCGAGCAGTCCGACGAGTCCGCCGGACGGGTCGATCGCGAGTCGGCCGGCGATCACCGTGCCGAGCGCCTGCCCGACCACGCCGACCGCGAGCGCCAGGAGGGCGACGGCGGCCGCGGGTGAGCGCAGGCGACGCCAGGTGACCCGGCGGGCCGGGTCGTCGGGGGCGAGCGGGGTCGGTGCAGGGGTCGCCGGGGCGCGGCGATCGGTCGTCGTCATGGTTCCTCCACGCTATGCGCCGCCGCCGACAGCGCGCCTCTGGTTTTACGGCCGCGACCGGGCACAGAACAGCCCCCTTCCGGCCGGAGTCGGAAGGGGGCTGCTCGTGATCTAGAAGATCAGGCTCACTTGAGCTCGACGGTCGCGCCGGCGCCCTCGAGCTGCTCCTTGGCCTTCTCGGCGGCAGCCTTGTCGACCTTCTCCAGGACGGGCTTGGGGGCGCCGTCCACGAGGTCCTTGGCCTCCTTCAGGCCGAGGGAGGTCAGCGCGCGGACCTCCTTGATGACCTGGATCTTCTTGTCGCCGGCCGCAGCCAGGATCACGTCGAACTCGTCCTGCTCGGCGGCAGCCTCGCCACCAGCAGCGCCGGCCGGAGCCGCGCCCGCAACGGCAACGGGGGCCGCCGCGGTGACGTTGAAGGTGTCCTCGAACTGCTTCACGAACTCGGAGAGCTCGATCAGGGTCATCTCCTTGAAGGCCTCAAGGAGCTCGTCGGTGCTGAGCTTCGCCATGATGGGCGTCCTTTCTTTCTATGCCGTATGAGTGGCGGTGTGTTGGTCAGCTGAGCGATCGGCGTACGCCGGTCGTCAGCTCTCGTCGCCACCCTCGGCGACGTCGGTGGTGGCCTCATCGGCCGGTGCCTCGTCGGCGGCCGGAGCGGCAGCCTCGGAGACGGGTCCCTCGGTCTCGACCTTCGCGCGCAGCGCGTCGACCACACGAGCGGTCTGCGAGAGCGGCGCGGCGAAGAGGTAGACCGCCTGGCTGAGCGAGGCGTTCATGGCGCCTGCCAGCTTGGCGAGCAGAACCTCGCGCGACTCAAGGCTCGCGAGCTTCTTGATCTCGTCAGCGTCGAGCGGCTTGCCGTCAAGCACACCGCTCTTGATGACGAGGAGGGGGTTGTCCTTGGCGAAGTCACGCAGGCCCTTGGCCGTCTCCACCGGGTCACCGGTGACGAAGACGATCGCGGACGGACCCTCGAGCTGGCCGTCGAACGCGGTGACTCCCGCGGCCTCGGCAGCACGCTTGGTCAGCGTGTTCTTCACCACGGCGTAGGTCGCGTGCTCACGGATGGAGTTGCGCAGCTCGGTGAGCTGGGCCACGGACAAGCCGCGGTACTCCGTCAGCACGGCCGCATTCGAGGTGCGGAACTTGTCCGTCAGCTCTGCGATCGCCGCGTCCTTCTCGGGGTTCGCCATGCGGGCCTCCTTCCGGGTGAGTGCCGGTCTCGTCCGGGCCCGGAACAAGGAAAGAGCCCCGGCGCAGATGCGCTCGGGGCTCACAGTGGTACGAGCCGACCCTGCGGTCGTCGTACGGCCTCTTGCTCACCTGCGCTGGTCGCTCGCTCCTGGCGAGGCCTTCGGTCGCCACCCTCACGGGCGCGACAACCGGCGGTCATTGGTATGAGCAAGAGTACGGGGCGGCGCGCCGCTGCGCCAAATCGGTGCAGCGGCGCCTCCCGTCACCCGGCGGGCGCGTCCTCTTCCAGGACGTCGTCGGCGTCCTTGACCTGGGCGGCAGGCGGGGCGGCGATGTGCACCGGCGCGCCCCAGCGCGAGTAGTCGACGACCGCGACCGGAGCCGGCTCGTCCGCGTCCTCGCCGGCCTCGCCGAACGCGAGAGCCATCATTGCGAGGTCCGTACGGATGCGGACGGGACGGTCGCGGTCGTCGAGCCAGACGTCGTACGCCACCGTCCTGCCCTTGGCGCTCTTGCGCATCTCGGCGCGGTCGTTGGGGCTCAGGTCGCCGGTCTCGTCGAACGCCTCGACGACCTTGTCACCCGGGACCTTGATGACGTAGTGGGTGGTCGAGGCACCGCGGACGGTCGCCGGACCGCGCGAGGTGAACGTGCCCTTCTCCCACAGGTCGACCTGGGTGTCGACGTCGGCGATCATCGTCAGCGCCGCCATCGGCAGGAGCATCAGACCGGCCATCGAGTCGCTGTCCTCGGAGACCCGCACCCAGGTGCGGCCGGCGAGGTCGGGGTCCTGGAGGTAGACCGTGCCCCCGACGCTGCGCATGCGCGTCGTCGGGCCCATCTGGATCGCGACGTCGCCGTCCTCGTCGGCCAGGTCGGCGAAGTCCATGGTGACCGTGTCCTGCTCGCCCGGCGAGGTCATCTGCACGTGAACCGTGCGCTCGGCGTCGACCGCCGTCCGGATGCGCATCGCCACCGAGCCACCGCCGGCGGCCTGCGATGTCGTGGAGGCGGTCGCGGTCACCGGTGCGGCCGTCGTCGTCGACGACGACGAGGGCGACGAGGACGCCACCGGTGGGCTGGTGGACCTCGACCCCGCCGTCGTGTCGTCACCGCACGCGGTGAGCGTGAAGGACAGCGCGACGACCGACGTGAGCGCGGCCGTACGACGCATGGTGCTGATCATGGGATCCTCCCCCTGTGCAGCCGGTCAGGCCCGGCACGAAGACCGCTCCGGCGTGCGGGCCGGGCGCGGAAAGCAGCTCAGAGTAGAACCGTGCCGACCCGCCGATCCCGGTGTCGGCCGAATCGTGATGTACGGCGCGGGTCACGCAGGTGGTCCTCCACCGCGTCTGCAGGTCGAAGAACTCCCTCGACCCAGGAGGAACCATGCCGAAGGACCCCGAGCTCACGTCGATCGCCGACCAGCTGCGCGCCGGGTACGCCGACGCCGGCGCCGAGCCGTTCGACCACGAGCGCGTGCTGGACGCCGCCCACCGCCAGGCCCGCGGTGCTCGTCGCAGGCGCCGTGCGCTGGCCGGTGCCGGCACGCTGTGCGGAGCAGCCGCCGTCACCGGAGCGGTCGTCCTGAGCGTCGGCCTGCGAGGAACCGGCACGGAGCACGTCGTGACCCCGGCCGCCTCGAGCACGTCGACCGCACGCACCTCCGCGAGCTCGGCGGCGCGGCCGGTCGTCCAGACCCCGGACGGCCCGCGCGGGTACGACCTGCCTGCGTTGTTCCCGACCCGGCCGGTGGGCGGGCTGAGCTTCACCCAGGCGGGCACGCAGAACGCGCTCGCCCCGGCGTTCGACAACCAGACCTGCAGCCTCTTCCCGCGCGAACGCCGCCACGACGGCGTGCAGGACGACACCTATGAGGCACCGGCAGCGATGGTGTCGCAGACGCAGGCCGGCAACGGCCTGCGGGTCCGGATCACGATCAGCGACCCCGGCGGCGGCATCGGCTACGCCAGCATCAAGCAGGCCTCGTCGTACTGCCACTTCACCCAGGCGCAGCCCGCGACCTGGATCACCGGCGACTGGGAGGACCTGCGCGAGGGTCACCGGCGCACCTACCGGTGGACCGCCTCCCCCACCGACCCGAGCCGGCCGGGTTCCGACACGGCCATCGGTACGACGGTGCAGGTCGGCGCGCTGCTCGTGACGGCGTCCGCGCAGGCCGCCGATCCCAGGACAGCCCGGACGACGGCACTGGCCGCAGCAGCCGCCACGGCCGAGCGGATCACCACGTCCGGTTACGCGTACACCCAGTCCCGCTTCGAGACCAGGCCACCGCAGTGGGTGCAGAAGTGGCACGCCGTCACCGCCACCTCGCAGGAGCCTGCGCCACGGACGGCGGGCAACCAGCCCCAGGTCGTCCGGTGATCGGCCGACGTACGGAGCGGTCCATCACCGACGACGGTCTGGACCAGTTCCTCGGCCGCGACATGTCGCGGCCGAGCGGGCGCGCGCTGTCGCTGACCGGCAACCGGCACGACGCCGAGGACCTGCTTCAGGACACCCTGGCCAAGATCATCGACAAGTGGTCGAAGGTCTCCGCCAGCCGTTCGCCTGGCGCATACGCCAGGTCGATGATGGTCAACACGTTCCTGTCCGCCAAGCGCCGGTCGGCGAGTGGTGAGGTCGTCTCCGACGCCGTGGTCCGCAGTCATGCACGGGTCACCGGAGGCGCAGCCGATCAGGTCGCCGACCGCGATGCACTCCTGCGGCTGGCCGGTGGACTGCCTCGGCAGCAGCGAGCCGTGCTCGCCCTCCGGTTCTACGAGGACATGCCCGTCGCCGAGGTCGCCAGGGTCCTCGACATCTCGAAGGTCGCCGTCCGCAGCAGCTGCCACAAGGCGCTCACCACGCTGCGCGCGAGCATGGCCGAACACGCTGACATCGAGACGACTGACCGACGCCTGCGACCGGCGTGAGACCGCGACCCGATGGTCGACCGACGGCGCTCGACCATCGGGTCGCGAACCTGCCAGCACCTGTCAGCACTCCCGCCTAGCGTGCCGGCCATGGCCACCGACCTCGCTGCCCGTTTCCATGCCCTCCACGACGACCTCGTGGTGCTCCCCAACTGCTGGGACGCCGTCACCGCCCGGCTCATCGAGGACGCGGGCGCTCCCGCGCTCGCCACCACCAGCGCCGCCGTCGCGTGGTCCCTCGGCCGTCCTGACGGCAACCACCTCGAGCGTGATGTGATGCTCGAGGCCCTGCGGCGGATCACCTCGGCGGTCGACGTCCCCGTCTCGTGCGACATCGAGGGAGGCTTCGGCGAGGGCGACGAGGCGCTCGCCGAGACGACGCGGCTGGTGATCGAGGCCGGGGCGGTCGGCGTCAACATCGAGGACACCCACGCCGGAGGATTTCGGACCGTCGAGGACGCCGCCCATCGCGTGTCCGTCGTACGCCAGGCCGCCGACGCAGCAGGAGTCGACCTGTTCATCAACGCCCGCACCGACTCCTACCTCGCCGGCACCGCAGACCTGGACGACGCGCTCGTACGCGCGCGTGCCTACCTCGCGGCCGGGGCGAGCGGCATCTTCGTCCCCGGCACCGGCGACCTCGACGTCATCGGCCGCATCACCGCTGCGATCGACGCGCCGGTCAACGTGCTCGTCGGCCCTGGCTCTCCCAGCGTGCCGGAGCTGCGGGCGGCCGGCGTACGACGGGTGTCGGCCGGGTCCTCGCTCGCGGGCGCCGTGCTGGGGCACGTCTCACGCGCCGCCCGCGAGATGCTCGACGAGGGCACCTACACCCAGATGGACGACGCCCTCGGCTGGGGCGACGTCAACGCACTCTTCGCCTGACAGCGGTCCGTCGATCCCGACGACGACGGCCGCCCACCCCAGCTGGGGTGAGCGGCCGTCGTACGCGACTGCGGAAGGAGGCTCAGGCCTCCTCGCCGGCAGCCTCCTCGGAGGTGAGGTTGCGGGTCTTGCTGGAGTCCAGCGGGATGCCCGGGCCCATCGTCGTGCTGATGGTCGCCTTGGTGATGTAGCGGCCCTTGGACGACGACGGCTTCAGACGCAGGATCTCCTCCAGCGCGGCCGCGTAGTTCTCGACCAGCTTGGTCTCGTCGAAGCTCGCCTTGCCGATGATGAAGTGCAGGTTGGCGTGCTTGTCGACGCGGAACTCGATCTTGCCGCCCTTGATGTCGGAGACAGCCTTGGCGACGTCCATCGTGACGGTGCCGGTCTTGGGGTTGGGCATGAGACCTCGCGGGCCCAGGACCTTACCGAGACGACCGACCTTGCCCATCAGGTCCGGGGTGGCGACGACCGCGTCGAAGTCGGTCCAGCCACCGGCGACCTTGTCGAGCAGCTCGTCCGAGCCGACGTAGTCAGCGCCGGCAGCCTCGGCCGCAGCGGCCTTGTCACCGTTGGCGAAGACGAGGACCTTGGCGGTCTTACCGGTGCCGTGCGGCAGGTTGACGGTGCCGCGGACCATCTGGTCGGACTTGCGCGGGTCGACACCGAGGCGGAAAGCCACCTCGACGGTCGAGTCGTACTTGGTCGTCGCCGTCTCCTTGGCCAGACGCACCGCCTGGAGGGGGGCGTACAGCTTGTCGGCGTCGATCTTCTCCACCGCAGAGCGGTAGGACTTGCTGCGCTTCATGTCTGCTCCTTGTGCATAGCGCGTGTTGCGGAGTTGTGGTTGTACGGGCCAGCGCCGGCCCAACCACGGTGAGACCGATGTCAGTCGGTCGTGATGCCCATCGAACGAGCAGTGCCCGCAATGATCTTGCTGGCCTGGTCGATGTCGTTGGCGTTGAGGTCGGCCATCTTCATCTCGGCGATCTCGCGGACCTGGTCCTTGGTGAGCTTGCCGACCTTGTTGGTGTGCGGCTCGCCCGAGCCCTTGGCGACACCGGCGGCCTTCTTGATCAGCTCAGCGGCCGGCGGGGTCTTGGTGATGAAGGTGAAGGAGCGGTCTTCGTAGACCGTGATCTCCACCGGGATCACGTTGCCGCGCTTGTCCGCCGTGGCGTCGTTGTACGCCTTGACGAACTCCATGATGTTGACGCCGTGCTGACCCAGCGCGGGGCCGACCGGCGGAGCCGGCGTGGCCTGACCGGCCTGGATCTGCAGCTTGATGAAGCCGGCGACCTTCTTCTTGGGGGGCATGCGATGTTCCTCTACTTGGTTGTGGGCCCACGCCGTGGGCGATGACCCGGTTGCAGGACGTCACGCGGCGAGGCCGCGCGGGGCGTCGATCAGATCTTGGCGACCTGGTTGAACGCCAGCTCGACCGGGGTCTCCCGGCCGAAGATCGAGACCAGAACCTTGAGCTTCTGGGTGTCGGGGCTGATCTCCGAGATGGTCGCCGGCAGCGTCTCGAACGGACCCTCCATGACCGTGACCGACTGGCCGACCTCGAAGTCGACCTCGGCGGACGACGCCGCGGGGCGCGTACCGGACGACGCAGCAGCGCCGGACTCCGGCGAGGCGGCAGCGTCCTCCTCGGCGGTCTCGAAGACCGGGTTGAGCATCGTGACGACCTCGTCGATCGACAGCGGCGAGGGCTGGTGGGCGTTGCCCACGAAGCCGGTCACGCCGGGCGTGTGGCGCACGGCGCCCCAGCTCTCGTCGGTGAGGTCCATGCGGACCAGGACGTACCCGGGCATACGGACGCGGGTGCCCGTCTTGCGCTGGCCGTTCTTGATCTCGGTGAACTCCTCGATCGGCACCTCGACCTGGAAGATGTAGTCCTCCATGTTGAGGCTGGTCATGCGCGTCTCGAGGTTGGTCTTCACGCGCTTCTCGTAGCCGGCGTAGGAGTGGATGACGTACCACTCGCCGAACTGCGCCTTGAGGTCGGCGATGAACGCCTCGCGCGGGTCATCCGCAGGCTCGGCCGGGACCGGCTCGGCCGACTCGGGGTCGCTGATCTCGGGCTCGGCCTCGAGCACCGCGTCGACCTCGGACTCGCTCGACTCGTCGGGCTCGGACACGTCGGCGTCGGCCTCGGACGGCTCGGCTGCCTCTTCCTCGCGGGCGGCGACGGCATCGGCGTCGACGTCGGCCTCCGCGGTGTCGACAAGGTCAGCAGCAGGCTCGGCCGACGGGGTCGCCTCGTCCGCCGACGTGCCCTCCTGGACCTCATCGGTCTCGGGCGCCTCGGCCTCTGGACTCCACTGCTCGGTCATTGACCTGCTTCCTTCACTGCTTGTCACCTGGACTACTCACACGGACGCCGAGCGCGACGCCCGTACACCGCGAGCGCCGGCCAGACGAGTCGACCTCGCCGCCGGCGCCCCAGTGGTGCGTGGTGTCACGCGGATCCGAAGACCCAGGACACCGCGCGTTGGAACACCTGATCCAGACCCACGACGTAGGCCATGATCAACACGATGAACACCAGCACGACCGCGGTGTAGTTGATCAGCTCCTGACGCGTGGGCCAGACAACCTTGCGCATCTCGTCGAGGACCTGCCGGATGAACAGCGCGATGCCGCCGAAGAAGCGCGCGAGCGGGTTGCCCGTGCGGCTTCCCGCGCTGCGACCTGCTCCACGACTGCGCGTGGTGCTCGTCTCAGTCACGACCACTTCTTTCGTCTCGGCGACCATCGGGTGCCCGATGGTGGTCTTCGATCCTGCAACGTGCAGGGCACGAGGGACTTGAACCCCCAACCCCCGGTTTTGGAGACCGGTGCTCTGCCAATTGAGCTAGTGCCCTTCGCCCCGGGGCCAAGGCTCCGGAACCTGACGACGCGGGCCCGTGGGGCGGCCTCGTCGTCCGACGTGCGAGTGTACGCGACCAGCGGCGGCCGAGGCCAACTCGCCTGCCCGGGTTGCTCTCCACCGCCATCGTCGCACGCAGTAGCGTCGGCCCATGACGGACTACGAGAACACGTCAGCCGAGTCGGACCAGACGACCTACAGCCTCGATGACGAGGACCAGCTCCAGCCCGAGGACACCCTCGTCGACCGCGGTGTCGACGACGCCCTCGACGAGGGCTACTCCCCCGCCGACCGCCCCAGCCCCGGCTACGGCAACACCGCCGCCGAGCAGGAGGCCGGCGAGACGATCGACCAGCGGATCTCGCAGGAGGTGCCCGACCCGCAGTCGGCGTACGGCGCCCCCGACAACGAGAGCGGACTCGACACCGACCGCGTCGGTGGTGACGACCCCGACGCGATCGACGCTGACCAGGACTTCCTGAGCGATGACGAGGTCGGCGACGAGCGGGCCGGTCGCCTGGTCGCCGAGGACGAGGGCCTCGGCGAGGACACCGAGAAGGACCTCGTCGCGGGTGATGCCGGCATCGACGGCGCAGGCGCCTCGGCCGAGGAGGCCGCCGTCCACGTCGTCGACGACGAGGAGTGAGCACCGCCGCGCCCCGTGCCACCGCCGACCTGCCCAAGGCGCACCTGCACCTGCACTTCACCGGTTCGATGCGCATCACCACGCTGCGCGACCTCGCCGACAAGCACGGGCTGCGCCTGCCCCAGTCGTTGCTGTCGGAGTGGCCGCCCCAGCTGTCGGGCACCGACGAGCGCGGCTGGTTCAGGTTCCAGCGCCTGTACGACGCGGCCCGCGCGTGCGTCCGCGACGAGGACGACATGCGGCGCATCGTGCGCGAGGCCGCCGAGGACGACGCGCTCGAGGGCTCGCGCTGGTTGGAGATCCAGGTCGACCCGACGTCGTACGCCGGTCACTTCGGCGGGCTGACCCCGACCCTGGAGATCGTGCTCGACGAGGCGCGTCTCGCGAGCGAGGCCACCGGCACGGGCGTCGGCGTGATCGTGGCGGCGTCACGGCTGAAGCACCCGCTCGACGCCCGCACGCTCGCGCGGCTGGCGGTCAAGCACGCCGGCGAGACGCCGGGCTCGGTGGTGGGCTTCGGGCTGAGCAACGACGAGCGGCGGGGCATGACCGAGGAGTTCGCTCACGCGTTCGCGATCGCTCGCGACGGCGGGCTCGCATCGGTGCCGCACGCCGGCGAGCTGCTCGGGCCGATGGCTGTCAGCCAGACGCTCGACGCGCTCGCGCCCGACCGGCTCGGCCACGGCGTACGCAGTGTCGAGTCCGATGCGGTCCTGCAGCGCGTGGTCGACTCGGGCGTCGCACTCGAGGTCTGCCCGCGCAGCAACGTGTCGCTGGGTGTCTACCGCGAGCCCGACCAGGTCCCGCTGCCGCGGCTCATCGACTCCGGCGCGCAGATCGCGCTCGGGGCCGACGACCCGCTGCTGTTCGGGAGCCGGCTCGTCGCGCAGTACGACTCCGCGCGGCACGACCACGGTCTCGACGATGCCGCGCTCGCCGAGCTTGCGCGCTCGTCCGTCCGGGTCTCCCGCGCTCCCAGCGACGTCAAGGCGGACATCCTCAAAGACATCGACGCCTGGGAGGCGTGAACCTCCCAGGCGTCGGGTGCCGATCGGTCAGCGCGTGGTCGAGGCGCTGACGACGTCCCAGATGGTCGGGGTCGAGTACGTCGCGAAGCGGTAGTCACGCGCGACGTTGTTGCGCAGCTGGAAGCGCACGGTGCCGTTGGAGCCGGTCTTGACGCCGACGAGCGTGCGCCAGGTCGAGGTGCCGCGGTCGCGGTACTGGAACTGGCCGGCGGCGTACGCCCGCTTGACGAAGCCCTCGGTGGTCGGCGAGTAGGTCAGCGCCGTGCCGGTCAGGGTGACGATGCTGCCCGAGCGGTACGACGAGATCCACGCGGCGCCGTGCAGGCGCACGCTGGTGGAGACCGTGTTCTGGGACAGCTCGTTGTAGCTGCTGTCGTACGCGCCGCCGGGCCGCCACGTGTACCCGCCAAGGTCGTCCCAGTCGTACACGTCCCAGATCGTGCTGGACGTGTGATCGAAGGAGGCGACGGCCGAGAGGCCCTGCGTGGAGTGGTAGCCGTACCAGCCGCCCCAGCCACTGCCGTACGTGCACGGGCCCGAGGCGCGGAGCGTGATCGCCTGGTAGGGCTTCCAGATGGACACCTTGGCTGGCGCGCTCAGGGTGCAGGAGCCCGCGGCTGAGGCGGGGGCTGAGGTGGCGGCGAGTGCCGCGCCGGCGAGCAGCGCCGAAGCGCCAAGGGTCGCCAAAGTACGACGAAGCATGATGTTTCCCCTGTCGAACGACGGACGGTCTGAGGCACGTCGCCCTTCGCATCACGTCCGGTGCGCAGAGATTAGAACTGCCGCTATCGGTGACGCCAGCGTTCCTGGTGAAATAACAGATCGCGCTCAGGTCACGATGGCCCTGGCGCCGATCACTTCGTGACCGGCGAGCTCACCCCGTCCCAGATGGTCGAGGTGGAGTAGACCGCGAACCGGTAGTCGCGCACGACCGGGTTGGTCAGCCGGAACGTGACCTTGCCGCCGGTGCCGGTCGTGACCCCGACCAGCGGCTTCCAGGTCGAGGTGCCGCGATCGCGGTACTGGAACTGGCCACCCGCGCCGTAGCGCGGCGTGAACGTCTGCGTCGTCGAGCTGTAGTTGATCGCGGTGCCCGTGAGCGTGACGACGCTGCCCGAGCGCGACGCGGAGATCCAGCCACCGCCGTACAGCCGGATGTCGGTGCGCGGAGTGTTCTGGCTGAGCGCGACGCGGTTGGGGTCGTACGCACCGTTCGGCTGCCAGGTCTGCAGGCCACGGCGGTCCCAGTCGTAGACGTTCCACGCCTTGGAGGTCACGCCCTCGAACCGGACGAACTCCTGGGTGCCGTACGACGGGTGCACCAGCGACCACGCCCCGGCGCCTCCGGCGCTGGTGCAGGCTCCGGACGCCGTGAGCGTGAACGGCAGCGTGGGCTTCCAGATGCTGACCTTGGCCGGGGCGGTCAGAGTGCAGGAGCCCGCGGCGTCGGCCGGTGCGGCGGCCAGGGTCGAGAGCGTGGCGGCGAGGGCGGCGGTCGAGGCGGCTGCGGCGATCAGGCGACGGTTCATCGTTCTCCCAGGAAGCAGCACCGCTCACGACGAAGGCCCGGATGCCCTTCGCATCGGCTGCGCGGCACGCGAGCACAGTAGGACCTGCCCGGCGGACACGCCCGACGCGGCGGCGGGTGTGTCGCCTCAGGCGAGCGGACGCCCGGTGCCGACGCCGCTCAGCTCGTCGTGCAGAGCGATGATGCGTGCCTCGGCAGACCCCGGGTCCGGCACCGGGCCGTGGGTCGACAGCAGGTCCGCCGCGGCGTACGCGGCGACGCCCTCGTCGTACCTCTGGATCGCGCGGTCGTCGGCGCCGCCGTCGAACGGCCAGTTGATCCGGATGCTGCCGAGCCCTGCTCGCCACGGCTTGGCGGTGAGGCGCGCACGGTAGGTCTCGTGCTGCCGGCACAGCTCGATGTAGACCGGGTCGCTGTCGAGGCCGACCAGGACGTCGCGTGCCTCCTGGGACGCGGGCGCAGCATCCGTGCCGGTGACGAGGACCCGCAGCCCAGCGGTGACGTACGCCCGTACGCCGAGGTCGGGGTGCGCGGTCGCCCATGCCTGAACCCGGACGAGCGCGTGCGTACGCGGGTCGTCGGCGGGGTCGGCCGAGGGAGCCTCGGCCCGTCCGAGGAGGCGCGACCAGCGGCCGCGACGCGCGGGCGCTGCAGGAGGTTCGGCGTCGATGTCGGCGACCAGGACGCGCTCGGTGTTGAGGACGTGCGCCGCATCACGGTTGCGGGTGACGAGGGCCACCGTCTCACCGTCGACGACGAGCTCGCGCAAGGTCTCCTCCCGCAGCGGCAGCCGCGGGTAGTAGCCGCCCAGCAACGGCCGGCCGGCACGCACCTCGGCGAGCGCCGCGTCCAGCCGCTCGCGGGCGACCCGGGCGGCGTCGGCCACCGACGTGTCGGACCAGCCGTGCACCCCGAGGTGCCACGGGCGGCCCGCCGGGTCGGGCGCCTCGCCCTCGTCCTTGACCCAGAACCGCGCGATCCTCACAGGCTGTGACCGACGAACACCGGCTCGTTGACCAGCCGTACGCCGAACGCCGCCTCGACGCCGTCGCGGACCTCGCGGGCGAGCGCCGCGATGTCGGACGCCGTGGCCGCGCCGCGGTTGGTGACGGCGAGCGTGTGCTTGGTCGACAGCGCAGCCGGACCGGGCATGCCGTGGCCCTTGCCGAAGCCGGCCTTGTCGATCAGCCACGCGGCGCTGGTCTTGAGCGAGCCCCGGTCGCCGGGGAACTCCGGCGGCGCCACGCCCTCGCCCAGTCGGTCGGTCACGCGGCGGCGGAACACCTCGAAGTCGGCCGGGCTCAGCATCGGGTTGGTGAAGAACGAACCGCACGACCAGGTGTCGTGGTCGTCGGCGTCGAGCACCATGCCGCGCTTGCGCCGCTGAGCGATCACGCCGTCACGGGCGTCGGCGAGCGCGACGCGGTCGCCCTGCTCGACGCCCAGCTGGCGGGCCAGGTCGGCGTACGCGATCGGCTGCGACTGCTCGGTCAGCTCGAGCTGGAACAGCACGTCGAGGACCACGAATCGTGCGGTGCCCTTGAACTGCGAGTGCCGGTAGGTGAATCCGCAGTCCGCGTTGGCGAACGTGCGGACCTCCTGGCGGTGCCGGTCGTACACCCGGACGGACGCGATGGTCTGCGCGACGTCCTGGCCGTAGGCACCGACGTTCTGCACCGGCGTCGCACCGGCGAGGCCAGGGATGCCCGACAGGCACTCGACGCCCGACCAGCCCTCGGCGACCGTGCGCGCGACGAAGCCGTCCCACTCCTCACCGGCGGCGACGCGGACCATCGCGCCCGCGCAGCCGTCGGCGGACTCCAGCTCGACGCCGCTCGTACGGACCACGACGGCCGTGCCGGCGAACCCGTCGTCGCTGATGACCAGGTTGGACCCGCCCGAGACGACGAGCAGCTCTTCGTCGGCGTCGTCGACCTCGCGCACGGCGTCGACGAGCTCATCGGTGGTGCTGACCTCGACCAGCCGCGCCGCCGGGCCGCCCACGCGCATCGTGGTGTACGACGCCAGGTCGGCGCCTTCGTACTCGCGCATCAGCCGAGCGCCACGGTCGCGAGCGCGCGGGTGAGCACCTTGGCGCCGTCGTGAGTGGCCGTGATCTCGACGACGGCGCGACGGGTCTCGGCGTCGACGGACTTCACGACCGCACTCACCTCGACGTCAGCGCCGCCGTCGTACGAGACCGGCACGGGAGCGCTGAACCGCGTGGAGTACTCGAGGACGGTGCCGGCGTCACCGACCCAGTCGACGACGACCTGGACGGCGGCGCCCATCGTGAGCATGCCGTGCGCGATCACGTCGGGGAGACCGACAGCCGTCGCGAACCGCTCGTCCCAGTGGATCGGGTTGAAGTCACCGCTCGCACCCGCGTAGCGCACGAGCGCCGCGCGGTCGAGATGGATCGTGCGGGTCGGCAGCTGCTGGCCGACCTCGGCCTGGACCTGCGCCATCACTCGCCTCCTCGGATGACCATGAGCGACGTGGCCGTGCAGACCGGGTCGCCGCCGGTGGCGGTGATCTGCGTGATGAGCGTGACCATCGAGTGGCCGCCGGCCTGGCGTACGCGCTCGACCGTGGTCTGCGCGGTGACCTCGTCGCCGGCGACCGCGGGACGGTGGTGGACGAACTTCTGCTCGCCGTGCACCAGCCGACCGAAGTCGATGCCGGCCTCGGGGTCGAGGATCGCGTGCGCCTCACCCTGCTGCGCCACGCTCACCAGGAACGTCGGCGGCGCGACTACGTCGGCGTAGCCGCGGGAACGAGCGACCTCGACGTCGGTGTGGGCGGTGTCCTTCGCCTGCACCGCCTCGGCGAGCTCGCGGATCTTGGCGCGGGAGAGGACGTACGGCGCGGTGGGTGGGTACGTCCGACCCTCCACCTCAGGATTCACAGGCACACCCCGCAGCCTAGGACGCCGCACATGCGAAACGCCGCCCGGTCCGGGTGGACCAGGCGGCGTCGGGAACGCTGTGAGCGGACTCAGCGAGTCTCGCGGTGCTCGGTGTGCTTGCCGCAGCGCGGGCAGAACTTCGCCAGCTCGAGCCGGTCGGGGTCGTTGCGGCGGTTCTTCTTGGTGATGTAGTTGCGCTCCTTGCACTCCGTGCACGCCATGGTGATCTTGGGGCGGACGTCTGCGCTCTTGCTAGCCATCGGGGCAACCTGCTCTCGGGAAGTTCGTCTCGGTCCAGCTCGGCTACCCGGACCGGGTCCTGCGTGTCTGACTTGGTAGCGGGAGCGGGGCTCGATCCCGCGACCTCACGATTATGAGTCGTGCGCTCTAACCAGCTGAGCTACCCCGCCGTGGGGCTGATGGGCCGCCCGTGTGACGGGCCGGCTCTCAACCAGAGCCCCCAAACGGAATCGAACCGTTGACCTTCTCCTTACCATGGAGACGCTCTGCCGACTGAGCTATAGGGGCCTGCGCTTCGCCCGAGGCACGCGACCGATCGGCCGCGCCTCACAGCAGCGCAGGACGAGGTTACACGTCCACCCCGGCCAACGCGAAATCGAGCCCTCCGCAGACGCCGAAACCCGCTCCAGGCCTGGCCCGGAGCGGGTTTCGGGGCGTCGTACGAGCGTGGCTCAGGCCAGCGGTGTGATGCTGCCGCGGGCGTGCTCCGTGCCCTTCTTGTGGTTGCGCAGCGCGATGTCGAACCCACCGGTGGTGGGGTCCTGACGCGCGACGAACCGGACGGTCGACGGGATGAGCACCGGCTTGCGGAACGACACGTCGTACGTGAACGCCTCCGGCAGCCGGTTCTCCAGCGCCCCGAGCATGCGGGCCATGCTCCAGGCACCGTGCGCGATGGTCTGGGGGAAGCCCAGCGCCTTGGCCGCGAACGGGTTCATGTGGATCGGGTTGACGTCGCCGCTGACCGCCGCGAAGCGTCGGCCGAGGTCGCCGGGCAGACGCCACAGGGCGCCCGGACCGTCGACCGCGTCGCCGGAGTCGGCCTGCTCCTGCGCTGTGCCCTCGGCCTTCTGACCGCGGTACAGGTAGGTGCTGACACCCTCCCAGACCAGCTCGTCACCGACGCGCGCCTCGCTCAGCACGTCCGCGAGCGCACCACGGCGGTGCGGGCGGGCGTTGGCGGTGCGCACGGTGAGCGTGACGGCCTCGTCGAGGCTCACCGGACGGTGCTGCGTGATCCGGTTGGACAGGTGCACGCTGCCCATCAGCGGGTACGGGTAGGAGCGGTCGGCGAACAACGTCACCTGCAGCGGGAACGACAGGTTGTGCAGGTAGGTCGCCGGCAGCTCGTTGCGCAGCGGGAACCCGGTCAGCTGGTCGTACGCCGCCAGGTGCCCCGCGTCGACCCGGATGTCACGCCGGACGACGTCCAGCTGCGGCAGGGCCTTGCCCGAGCGCAGCTGGGCGGTCGCCACGGCCTTGGCCATGACGGGCGCGAGCGACGGGCTGGAGGTCAGCTCGATGGTGCGCGTCATCGTGCCCTCCGTCGCGCTCGGTCGAGCTCCGCTGCGGCCGGGCGCTCGGCTAGCGCCTCGCCCCCAACCTTCGCTGCACTCTTCTCGCCGCTCATCAGGCCCCCAGCTGGCTCTGCCCGCACACCCGCAGCACCTGACCGGTGACGCCGGCGCTGCCGGGCTCGGCGAAGAACGCGATGGCCTCGCCCACGTCGACCGGCTCGCCACCCTGCAGCAGGGAGTTCAGGCGACGGCCCACCTCACGGGTGGCGACCGGGATCTTGGCGGTCATCTCGGTCTCGATGAAGCCGGGCGCCACGGCGTTGACGGTGATGCGACGGGCCGCGAGCTCCTTGGACAGCGAGCGGACCATGCCGATGACACCGGCCTTGGACGCGCCGTAGTTGACCTGGCCGCGGTTGCCGCCGATGCCGGCGATCGACGCGACACCGATGATGCGACCGCCGTCCTTGAGGCCACCCTCGACACTCGGGTCGAGCAGCACCTTGTTGATGCGGAACTGCGACTGCAGGTTGACGTTGATGACGCTGCCCCAGCGCGCCTCGTCGGTGTTGACGAAGAGCTTGTCGCGGGTGATGCCGGCGTTGTGGACGATCACGTCGAGCCCGCCACCGGTCTTGGCGACGGCAGCCGCGATCTTCTCGCCGGCGTCGGGCGCCGTCACGTCGAGCTGCAGCGCGGTGGCGCCGAGCTGGTTGGCGACCTTGGACAGGGCCTCACCGGCGGCCGGGATGTCGACGACGATGACCTTGGCGCCCGCGCGAGCGAACACCTTGGCGATCTCGGCGCCGATACCGCGGGCGGCACCGGTGACGACGGCGGTCTCGCCGAGGAACGGCTTGTGCCAGTCGTCGACGTCGGGGACCTCGCCCTCACCGATGCGGATCGGCTGGCCGGAGACGTACGCCGACCGGCTGGACAGGAAGAAGCGCAGCGGCGCGGCCAGCACGGCCGAGTCGCCCTGGGCCTCGAGGCTGAGCCAGAACAGGTTGGCGGTGCCACCGGCGCGCAGCTCCTTGCCGAGCGAGCGCGTGATGCCCTCGAGCGCCTGCTGCGTGGCAGCGGCCTCGGGGTCGGCGAGCTCGTCGGGCGGGGTGCCGATGACGATGACGCGGGCGTTCTTGCCGAGCGCCTTCACCGCCGGGCCCAGGGTCGTACGCAGACCCTCGAGCTCGTCGAGCGTCCGAGCGCCCGAGGCGTCGAAGACGACCGCGGCGAGCTTGTCGGCGTACTGCGAGTCCGCAGTGGCCGCAACGACCTCCGCACCCGAGGCCTTGATGATGGCGGCGGCCGACGACGCGACCGTGCCCTCACCGATGCCGCCCACGGCGGCCGGGCCCTCGAGCAGGTCCTGGCCCTCCTTGTAGCGACGGAGCAGAGCAGGACGGGGCAGGCCGAGCTTGGTCGTGATCGTCTTGCCGATGCCCTCGTTGGCGAACTTGGTCAGCGTGTCAGTCACTTGGTGGCCTCCAGAATCGCGACGACGCCCTGGCCGCCCGCGGCGCAGATGGAGATCAGGCCACGGCCCGAGCCCTTCTCGTGCAGCTGCTTGGCGAGCGAGGCGACGATGCGGCCGCCGGTGGCGGCGAACGGGTGACCCGCCGCGAGCGACGAGCCGTTGACGTTGAGCTTGCTGCGGTCGATGGAGCCCAGCGGGGCGTCCAGGCCCAGCTTGTTCTTGCAGAACTCCGGGTCCTCCCACGCGGCGAGCGTCGAGAGCACCGTCGAGGCGAAGGCCTCGTGGATCTCGTAGAAGTCGAAGTCCTGCAGCGACAGGCCGTTGCGGGCGAGCAGACGCGGGACGGCGTACGCAGGAGCCATCAGCAGGCCCTCGTCACCGTTGACGTAGTCGACCGCGGCCGTCTCGGCGTCCACGAAACGGGCGAGCACCGGCAGGTTGCGCTCAGCGGCCCACTCGCGGCTGCTGAGCAGCACGGCCGAGGCACCGTCGGTGAGCGGCGTGGAGTTGCCGGCGGTCATCGTCGGGTTGTCACCGCTCTTGCCGTAGACCGGCTTGAGCTTGGCGAGCTTCTCGAGCGAGGTGTCGGCGCGCAGGTTCTGGTCCTTGGACAGGCCGAGGTACGGGGTGACCAGGTCGTCGAAGAAACCACGGTCGTACGCCGCCGCGAGGTTCTGGTGCGAACGCAGCGTGAGCTCGTCCTGGGCCTCACGGGTGATGCCCCACTGAGCGGCCGTCTGCGCCATGTGCTCGCCCATGGACAGGCCCGTACGCGGCTCGGAGTTCTGCGGCTGCTCGGGCGCGATCTGGTTGGGGCGGATCTTGGCGAACGCCTTCAGACGCTGCTGCGTCGTCTTGGCGTAGTTGGCCTCCATCAGCGTCTTGCGCAGCTCGTCGTTGAGGGCGAGCGGCGCGTCGCTGGTGGTGTCGGAGCCGCCGGCGATGCCGGAGTCGATCTGGCCGAGGGCGATCTTGTTGGCGACCAGGATGGCCGTCTCGAGGCCGGTGCCGCACGCCTGCTGCACGTCGTACGCCGGCGTGGTCGGGGCCAGGTGCGAGCCGAGGACGGCCTCACGGGTCAGGTTGAAGTCGCGGGCGTGCTTGATGACGGCACCCGCGGCGACCTCGCCCAGGCGCTCGCCCTGCAGGCCGAAACGAGCGACGAGACCGTCGATCGCAGCCGTGAGCATGTCCTGGTTGGAGGCCTTGAGGTACTTGCCACCCGAACGGGCGAAGGGAATGCGGTTACCGCCGACGATGACGACGTCGCGAGTGCTCATGCGCTCTCCTGCGTTGCGATGCGTGAGGCCGGTCCAGGGCGGACGCCTCTGATGACTTACCGGTACGGACAGTAGCAGGTACAACGCGTAGCGGGTACTGTCCATTCCATGAGCGCATCCCCACGAGACCCGCTGGCCCGGCCGGACGGTCGCGACAGCCGCTGGGAGCAGCACCGGCTCACCCGTCGACAAGAGCTGGTCGACGCCGCCATCAGGGCGATCCGTGAGCAGGGCGCGAGCATCGGGATGGACGAGATCGCCGCTTCGGCCGGCACCAGCAAGACCGTGATCTACCGGCACCTCGGCGACCGCCTCGGGCTCTACATCGCGGTCTGCGAGGCGGTCGACACGCTCATCGTCAAGGACGTCGGCACCGCACTGGACCACTCGGTCGACGCCGCCGACCTGGACCAGCTGCGGACCGACCCGCGCCCCGCGCTCGCCGCGGTCATCGACAGCTATCTGCGGCTGGTCGAGCGCGACCCCGAGCTCTACCGGTTCGTGACGCGACGCCCGCTGGTCGACGTCCCGGTCGAGCAGGACCCGGTCACCGGGCTGTCCGACGCGATCGCCACCACGCTCGCCGGCATCTTCGAGGGCCCTCTCGCCGAGTCCGGCGGCGACCCGACCGCCGCGCTCACCTGGGCCCACGGCCTGGTCGGGTTCGTCCGCGAGTCCGCCGACCGCTGGCTCGTTGACCCGCGTCGCCTGCCCCGCGAGGCTGTGGTCCACCAGCTCGCCGACTTCGCCGCGTTCGGGCTCACCGGAGTGCTGGGCACGACACGTACGACCTCGTAAGCGCCACCGCACCGTCGTCCAGGAGTTGACATGGTCACCAGTCCACAGATGTCCGACGCCCCCGCACGGCCCGAGCTGACCTCCGGCCCGGAGGTGGTCGAGTCGATCCGCACGGTCCTCGACGGCGCCTGGGGCGATCTGCGGCAGCGCATCCGCACCGAGCTGCGGCCCGAGCAGATCCTCGGGGAGCCCGGCCAGAGCATCACCGAGCAGCGCGCCCGCGTCCGCGACCAGCTGCTCGGCCTCGCCGAGGCCGGCTACGGCCGGATCGGGTTCCCGGCGGCGTACGGCGGTGAGCTCGACTACGGCGCCTCGTGCGTGGCGTTCGAGATGCAGGCCTACGGCGACCTGTCGTTGCTGGTCAAGCTCGGCGTGCAGTTCGGGCTGTTCGGCGGTGCGGTCGCGCGCCTCGGCACCGAGCGCCACCACCAGGCCTACCTCGCCGACATCATGGCCGGAAGGTTGCTCGGGTCGTTCGGCATGACCGAGGTCGGGCACGGCAGCAACGTGCAGCGCCTCGAGACGACGGCGACGTACGACGCCGCCACCGGTGACCTCGTCATCCACACGCCCACCGAGTCGGCCGTCAAGACCTACATCGGCAACGCCGCGCAGGACGCCCGGATGGCCGTGATCTTCGCCCAGCTGATCACCGACGAGGGCGGCCACGGCGTGCACGCGGTGCTTGTCCCGGTGCGCGACGAGGCCGGCGCAGCGCTGCCCGGAGTCACGATCGGCGACAACGGCGTCAAGGCCGGGCTGCCCGGCGTCGACAACGGCACGTTCGCGTTCGACCAGGTGCGCGTACCCAAGGCCAACCTGCTCAATGCCTTCGGCGACATCGACGACAACGGCCACTACGTCTCGGACATCGACAACGAGAACCGCCGGTTCTTCACCATGCTCGGCACGCTCGTCCGCGGCCGGGTCTGCGTCGGCGGCGGCTCGGGCTCGGCGGCCAAGAAGGCGCTCGCCATCGCCATCCGCTACGGCGACCAGCGCCGCCAGTTCGAGGCGCCCGGCGCCGAGCAGGAGGTCGTCGTGCTCGACTACCTCGCTCACCAGCGCAAGCTGCTCCCCCGCCTGGCGAAGTCGTACGCACTCAGCCTCGCTCAGAACGTCGTCACCGAACGCCTCGAGGAGCTGCACGGCGCCGGAGCCGCACGGAGTGGGCCGTCGGTCGACGATGCCGGGCGGGAGAGCCTGCGAACCCGGCCGGAGGAGGAGGGCGGCGAGAGAAGCGCTTCGGACCAGGAGGCGCAGCGCGAGCTCGAGACCCGCGTGGCCGGGCTCAAGGCCGTCACCACCTGGCACGCGCTCGACACCATCCAGACCTGCCGCGAGGCCTGCGGCGGCGCCGGCTACATGGCCGAGAACCAGCTGGGTCAGATGCGGGCCGACGTCGACGTCTTCACGACTTTCGAGGGCGACAACACGGTGCTCCTGCAGCTGGTCGCCAAGGGCCTGCTGACCGAGTACAAGGAGATGTGGGGCGACCTCGACCCCGCCGAGATGGTCGGTCTGGTCAGCAAGCAGGTCGCCGAGGGTGTCGTCGAGCGTACGACGGGTCGCGCGGGTCTGCAGCGGCTCCTCGACCTGGCCAAGGGCCGCGACGACGACTCGGCGCTCGACGACCGCGGCTGGCAGCTGTCGATGTTCGAGCAGCGCGCCGATCACGTCCTCGAGACGGTCGGCAAGAGACTGCGAAAAGCCACCAAGGACAACGCTTTTCAGCTGTTCAACGCCGCTCAGGACCACGTGCTGCTCGCGGCCCGTACGCACATCGACCGGATCGTCATGGAGGCCTTCGCGGAGGCCGTGGACGACATGCCCGAGGGTCCGGCCCGCGATCTGCTCGACCACGTGTGCAGCCTCTACGCGCTGGCGTCGATCGAGGAGGACAAGGCCTGGTTCATCGAGCACGGTCGGCTGACGACGGCCCGGTCGCGGGCGGTGACCGCTCAGGTCAACCAGCTGTGCGGTGACCTACGGCCGCATGCCCAGGCGCTCGTCGACGCACTGGGCATACCCGATGGGTTGATCACGGCACCTATCGCACAGCGCGCAGGCGAGGCGCGCTGACCACCTCCCCGTGGTGCCAGCGGCGGGCGCGGCGCTGCACCGGTGCGGTGACCGCCGGCTCGACCTGCGGCGTGTGACGAGTCGCGGCGCGCTCGCGGTCGGCCTGCATCTGCTGGGCGATCTGCTCGTTGGGGCGGAAGAACGTGGCGAACATGGTCGTGTCCTCTCGGGTGGTGGGATGCGGTGGTGGGTGCGATGTGCGGTGCTCAGATGTGGCGCAGGTCGATGCGACCGCTGGCGGTGAGGATGTGCAGCTCGATGTGCGCCTGACCCTCGGTCGGCTCGCCGGCCGACGCGATGTCGCGGTGCACGGTGCCACTGACGGTGTTGATGTCGGCCCACACCGGGACGCCTTCGGCGAGGGCGATGGCGACGTCACCGGAGGCGGTGCGGATCTTCACCGCGCCGCCGCGCAGGCCCTGCACCGACACATCGCCCGAGGCGGTCGTGACCGTCACTCGCTGAGTGGTGTCGCCGATCGCGACGTTGCCGGAGCCGGTCTTGAACGACGACTCGGTGCCGCAGCCGTCGATCGCGAGGTCACCCGACCCCGACGAGATGTCTGCCGCGCCGGCGACCCGGCCGATGCGTACGCCGCCTGACCCGGACTTGCCGCGCAACGCACCGCCGACCTCGGCGATCCGGATGTCGCCCGAACCGGCCGTCGACACGACGTCGCCGGCGAACTGGGAGGCCTCCACGTCACCGGAGCCCGTCGTGAGCGCGCCCTGACCGAACCGGCCCGAGGTGCGGACATCGCCCGACCCCGTGCGGACGACGAGGTCGCTGCCGGTCGGGACGACAACGGTCACGTCGACCCGCTCGTGCCGGCTGAACAGGCCGGAGCGCTTGTGGCTCTTGACGACGATGCGACGTCCTTCCTGCGTCACCGTGACGTCATCCGCGCCCGGGCCGTCGACCGTGACCTGACTCGTGGCGACCTCGTCGGCGGTGACGTCGACCTGGCCGCTGCCGATCTCGACCGACAGCTCCGCCGGCTCGGGCGTCTCGAACGTGAACTCCTGCATGGCGTACTCACTTCCTGGAAAAGGGTGTGCGGGATCGCAGGACGTCGGTCGACGCCCCGTGTCGGGTGGGTGGTGGGAGTGCTTAGAGCCAGCCGCTCATGCGACGTGGTCCGCGGCCTCCGAACGGGTCGAACGACGCCGTCACGTGGACGCGGGCGTCGTCCTGGGTGGCCTGGCGGATCGCGTTGACCAGCCAGGTGTTGAGCGACTGCCCGGAGTCGGCGGCACGCTCCTCGGCCTTCTTCTTGACGTTCTCGGGGAGCCGGAGCGTCACGCGGGCCAGGCTCGCGTCGGCCTCGGGCTCCGGCGGCGCAGGAGGTGCGGGCGGGGCCGGCGGCGCCATCGGCTCGGGTGCCGTGACGTCGACGACGAAGTCGAGCTCGCGACCGCTGAGGCGGACGTCGACCGTGCCGGACGGCATCTCGGCGGTGATCTCGGCGGCCGCCTGGGTGACGGCCTCCATCAGGGCGAGACGGGCGGACGGGTCGAGCGCGATGAGGAGCCGCTCGGCCGCGGCGCGCCCGCTCTCCTCACCGACCGCTGCGGCGTTCTGCAGGTCTCGGCGGAGGAGCTCGACGTACGGCGTGATGTCCATGCGCACCACTATGACGTCATCATGACGTCACGTCAAGAGATTGATGGCGTCACGTGATGTCGTGGCGGCGTCACGGCGCCACCACCGGCGTACGGTGAGGCCATGGAGGTGCTGCGCACGCACGGTGTCGAGGTCGCGTACGAACGGGTCGGCAGCGGGCCGCTGGTGCTGCTCGTGCACGGGAGCGCGTGCGACAGTCGGATCTGGCGACCGCAGCTCGACGCGCTCGCCGACGACCTCACGGTTGTCGCCTGGGACCAGCCCGGCGCAGGTCGGTCGTCCGACCCGCCGCCCGGGTTCACGCTGAGCGACTACGCCGCGTGCCTCGCCGACCTCGTCGACCACCTCGCCCTCGGACCTGCGCACGTGGTCGGCCACTCGTGGGGCAGCACCCTCGCGCTGGAGCTCTACCGTCAGGCACCCGAGCAGGTCGCCACGCTCGTCCTCGTCGACGCGTACGCCGGCTGGAAAGGCTCGCTGCCGGCCTCCGAAGTGCGCGCCCGCGTCGAGCGCACGCGGGCGATGCTCGCCGCACCGCCGGCCGAGAACGTCGAGCTGCCAGGGGTTTTCGCGGGTGAGCCACCGGCGGAGTTCGCCGAGCTCGTACGCCGGCTGGCGGCCGACGTACGCCGCGGCCCGATGGCCGACCAGCTGACGGCTATGGCCGAGGCGGACCTGGGCGGCATGCTCGGCTCGATCGACGTGCCCACCCTGCTGCTGTGGGGAGAGCTCGACGCGCGGTCACCACTGACCGTCGCCCGCCGGATGGAGGCGGCGATCCCCGGCGCGCGGCTCGTGACGTTCGCCGGCGCGGGGCACACGCTCAACCTCGAGCGGCCGGCCGAGCTCAACGACGCCGTGCGCGAGTTCGTCCACGCGCACCCGGGCTGACCGTCACGACGTCGCCGTCGCCTCTCGCTCCGGCGCGACGACCGAGGCCTGGTCGCAGCGCTGCTGCAGCCCGAGCGCGGCCAGGACGGCGCCTGCCAGCACCAGTGCGGCGCAGCTCCACATGGCGCCGCGGTAGGCGTCGGCGACGGCCGGACCCTGCTCGTACTCACGACCGGACAGGCCGACGACCAGCGGCAGCACCGCGATGGCGAGCAGACCTGCGGTGCGCGAGACGGCGTTGTTGATGCCGCTGGCGAGCCCCGACCGGCTCTGCGGTGCGGCCGCGAGCACGGTGCCGGTGAGCGGCGCGACGAGCATCGACAGCCCGAAGCCCATGAGGGTGACGCCGGGCAGGATGTGGCGTACGAACGACGGATCGTCCGGTGCGAGCGCCAGCAACGACAACGCCACGACGATGACGAGCGAGCCCGCGAGCATCGGCGTACGGGCTCCGTACCGCGTCGCCACTCCCCCGAACCGGGATGCGAGGAAGAGCATCACGATGCTCATCGGGACGGTCGCGGCGCCGGCCGCGAGCGGTGTCCAGCCGGCGCTCACCTGCAGGTAGACCGCGAGGAAGAACATGCTTCCCGAGAGCGCGGCGTAGACCAGGAGCGTCACGAGGTTGATGACGCTGAACGTGCGGTTGGCGAACATCGACAACGGCACCATCGGGTCACGCTCGCTGCGCTCGGCGACGACGAACGCCACACAGGCCAGTACGCCGACCGCCAGACTCGCAAGGGTCGTCGCCGACGCGCCGGTCTCGGGCCACGCGGTGAGCGCCCACGTGATGCCGGCCAGACCGATCGGTGCGAGCAGCACGGCGGGCACATCGGTGTGGTGCGAGGCGTGCTCGTCGCGCGACTCGGGCGCCCAGCGCAGCAGCACCAGGATGATCGCGGCCAGGGGCAGGTTGATCCAGAACGCCAGCCGCCAGTCGATGCCGACCAGCCAGCCGCCCACGACCGGGCCGCCCGCGGTGGCGATGCCGAGCATCCCGGTCCACGCACCGATCGCCTTCATCCGGTCGTCGGGGTGAAAGCTCGCCTGCAGCATCGCGAGGCTGCCCGGTGTCAGCAGTGCCGCAGCGACGCCCTGCAGCAGGCGGGCTCCGACGAGGGTCTCGATGGTCGGCGCGAGGGCGCACGCCAACGACATGATGGCGAATCCGCCTATGCCCCAGGCGTATACGCGCTTGCGGCCCAGCCGGTCGCCGAGCGATCCGCCGATGAGGATGAGCGACGCGAGCGTCAGTGTGTAGCCGTTGATGACCCACTGCAGACCAGCGAGGTCGGCGTCCAGCTCGGCACCGATGTGGGGCAGGGCGACGTTGGCGATGGTGCCGTCGAGGAAGGCCATCCCCGAGCCCAGGATCGTCGTCAGCAGCAGCAACCGGCCCTGCGGCTCGTTGATGCGCAGCCCGGCGGTGTCGTCCACCTCACCCACACTGGCGCAACAGCCCGGCGCCGCGCCACATTCCGCGGGTGTTGGATGGGCGGCAGTGAGTCATCAAGCCCTGGCCCTCGTTCTGGTCGCCGCCCTGTGCCATGCCCTGTGGAACATCGCCGCCAAGTACGTCGACGGCGACCGCTTCGTCTTCGTGTGGTTGTACGAGGCCCTGTCGACGGTGCTGTGGCTGCCGGTCGGGGTCGTGCTGCTCCTGCGTACGGACCGACCGTGGTCGTGGGCGCTGCTCATCGCCTCGGTGGGGTCGGCCGTCCTGCACATCGCGTACAACCTGCTCCTGCAGACCGGGTACGACCGGGCGCCGCTCGGCGTCGTCTACCCGGTCGCGCGCGGCACCGGTCCGCTGCTGAGCATGCTCGTCGCGATCGCGCTGCTCGGCGAGCGACCCGGCTGGCACCCGGCCCTCGGCGGCCTGGCGGTCGTCATCGGCGTGGCCGTGGTCGCGACGCGCGGCTTCGGCCGCGCCGGCACGCTGTCCCGCCCGGGGCTGACGTACGGGCTCGCGACGGGGGCGACCATCGCGGCGTACACGCTGTGGGACGGCCACGCCGTCGACGAGCTGGCTCTGCTGCCGCTGCCGTACTTCGCGCTCACCGTGCTGTGGCAGACCGTGCTGATGACGCCTGAGGTGGTGCGTCGGCGGCAGCGCGTCGCGGCGACGGTTCGCGGGTCGTGGCGGCCGGCCGCCGTCACCGCGGTGCTGTCACCGGTGGCGTACGTGCTGGTGCTGGAGGCGATGCGGACCACGCCGGTCTCCCTGGTCGCTCCGGCGCGGGAGTCGAGCATCATCGTCGGCTCGCTGCTCGCGTGGTGGTTGTTCAAGGAGCCCGGGCCCGTACGCCGGCTCACCGGTTGCGTGGTCGTCATCGCGGGGATCACCCTGATTGCGTGGGGCTGAGACTCACGCGGCACTAGCGTCGTGCCCGTGCCCACTCCTGACCAGCTGACGGCGACCGTCGACGCCTGCCGAGACCTGATCCGCACCCGCTTCCCCGAGGGCGAGGAAGGCGCCGCCGCAATGCTGCTGGAGGACGGCACGATCCTCACGAGCACGGCACCCGAGGTGTTCAACGCCAGCGTCGAGCTGTGCCATGAGGTCGGGGCGTTCTGCGAGGCGTACAAGCTCGACCAGGCCGTCGTCGCCTCCGTCTGCCTCTTCCACCGCGCGGACGGGTCGATGCTGGTCCTGAGCCCGTGCGGCGTCTGCCAGGAACGGCTGATCCAGCACGGCCCCGACGTGCTCGTCGCCACCGCCGCCCTCCCGGCGACGGACGAGATCGCGTGGCGCACGCTGCGCGAGGTGCACCCGGCGTTCTGGGGTCGGGTCCTGGACAGCTCGCCCTGGCCGCCGGGAGCCTGAGCCGTGCCGGACAAGATCGACCTCAAGAAGACCCTCGACTCCTACCGGGCCACCGCCGGCGAGCTGAGCCTCATCGACGTCCCGCCGCTGTCGTACCTGATGGTCGACGGGCACGGCGACCCCAACACGGCACCGGCGTACGCCGACGCGCTCGCCTCGCTCTACCCCGTTGCCTACGCGCTGAAGTTCGCGAGCAAGGGCCAGGGCCGCGACTACGTCGTACCGCCGCTCGAAGGACTCTGGTGGGCCGACGACATGGCGGCGTTCACGACTCGCCGCGACAAGGCGCAGTGGGACTGGACGATGATGCTGATGGTGCCCGCGTGGCTGGACGCCTCAGCGGTCGAAGCTGCCCTGGCCCGGGCAGCTGCCAAGAACCCGCCTGCACTCGAGAAGGTCCGGTTCGCAACGCTTCTCGAGGGTCGATGCGTCCAGACGTTGCACGTCGGCTCGTACGACGACGAGGCCGGTGTGCTCGCGCGGATGCACGACGAGTACATCCCTGCTCACGGTCTGCGACTCGACGGCAGGCATCACGAGATCTACCTCAGCGACCCGCGCCGCGTCGCACCCGAACGGCTGCGCACGATCCTGCGCCAACCGGTCGTTGACTCTGCCACGATGTGAGAGGCCACGCTGAGCGCATGCCCGGTACCTCGGATCTCATGCCCATCGGCCGCTTCTCCGCACTCACGCGGATCAGCGTGCGGATGCTGCGCCACTACGACGAGCACGACGTCCTGCGGCCGGCGTACGTCGACGACACCACCGGCTATCGGTGGTACGCGACGACGCAGCTCGCCGACGCCCAGCTCGTCCGTCAGCTGCGCGACGTGGGGTTCGGCGTACCCGCCATCGGTGCGCTGCTGGCCACACGAGGCGACTCCACCTTCGGCCGGGCGCTGGACCAGCAGCGTGCGGCCCTCGTGGACGACGTCCGCGCGGCGACGCACCGCCTCACACTCATCGACAAGGTGCGCGAGGCGCATCGACAGGAGCAGACCATGGACATCACCCTCGACCGCACATCGTTCGCCGCCCGCACGGTTGTCGCGCTGCGCGGCACGATCCCGTCGTACGCCGACGAGGCCCGGCTGTGGGAGCAGATGCTCCCCGAGCTGGGACGGCAGGACATCACGATGACCGGCCCGTGCGGCGCGATCGACCTCGCCGACGAGTACCAGGAGAGCGACGTCGACAAGGAGGTCTTCGCACCGGTTGCAGCGGGAACGACGGCCGCCTCACCGCTCGTCGTACGCGATCTGCCGGAGCTGCCGGCGGCGCGGGCGGTGCTGACCGGGCCGTACGACCAGATCGGCGAGGCGTGCGACCAGCTGGTGCGCTGGGCCTCAGACCAGGCGCTGCAGGGTCTGGCCGGGATGCGCTACGTCTACGTCAACGACGTGCGCGCCACCCCGCCCGAGCAGCTCGTGACGGAGATCTACCTGCCCGTCGCCGGCTGAGCGGCCGGCACACGACGTTCGTGTGGTCACGGAGTGAGGCCAGGCTCACGGTATGACCACGCGAGCGCCCGACCCGGCCTGAGCACGACGAAGGCCCCGGAACCTGACGGTTCCGGGGCCTTCGTGCACTGGTGGTGCCAGGTCAAGGATTCGAACCTTGGAAGGCAAAGCCGACGGATTTACAGTCCGCTCCCATTGGCCGCTCGGGCAACCTGGCATGAGTGCACGAGGAGGATAGCAACGGGAGCGGCCCGGACTCCAATCGGCTACTCGGCCTCCACCTTGCGGTAGGCGACGACGTGGTCGGCGAGGCCGTACGCCACCGCAGCCTCGGGGTCGAAGATCCGGTCGCGGTCGGTGTCGCGGCGCAGTGTCTCGACCTCCTGCCCGGTGTGCTCGCTCAGCACCTGCTCGGCCGCGGCGCGCAGCCGGATGACCTCGTCGGCCTGCAGGATCAGGTCCGGGATCGCTCCCCTGCCCTGCCCGGACGGCTGGCTCAGCAGCACCCGCGCGTGCGGCAGCACCGAGCGGGAGCCCTTCGTACCCGCCGCGAGCAGCAGCGCCGCGGTCGAGCAGGCCTGCCCCACCACCGTCGTCGCGATCGGCGGCCGCACGAACCGCATCGCGTCGTACACCGCGAAGGCCGCCGTCAGCGAACCGCCGGGCGAGTTGATGTAGAGGCTGATCTCACGCGTCGGGTCCTGCGACTCCAGGTGCAGGATCTGCGCGATCAGCGCGTTGGAGACACCGTCGTCGATCTCGGTGCCGAGGTAGACGATGCGCTCGGTCAGCAGGTGGCTGTAGACGTCCATCACGCGATCGCCGCGCGAGCTCGTCGCGATGACGTTGGGGATCGTGTAGGTGCTCATCGCGCACCTGCCAGCGCGCCGAGGCCCATCCGCGTCCGCGGTCGTGGTCGGACCGCGTCGAGATCGGTGAGCACGTCGTCGACGAAGCCGTACGCCTTCGCCTCCTGCGCGGTGTACCACCGGTCCCGCAACGAGTCCTCGAAGATCGTCTCGACGGTCTGCCCGGTCATCTCGGCGATGAGCCCGAGCACGGTGTCGCGGGTCTGGCGCAGGTCGTCGGCCTGCAGCTCGATGTCGACCGCGCTGCCTCCGATGCCGGCCGACCCCTGGTGCATGAGCACCTTGGCGTGCGGCAGCGCGAACCGGCGCCCCGGCGTACCCGAGGTGAGCAGGAACTGCCCTGCGCTGCAGGCGATTCCGAGCGCAAGGGTCGACACGGCGTTGGGGATGAGCCGCATCGTGTCCATGATCGCGAGCATCGCCGGCACCGAGCCGCCGGGCGAGTTGATCCACAGGCTGATGTCGGCCTCCGGGTCGCTCGCCGACAGCAGGAACAGCTGCGAGCACAGCCGCGTGCCGCCCTCGTCGTCGAGCGCACCGTCGAGCAGCAGGATGCGCTGGTCGAGCAGCTGGGTCGCGGACAGGTGGTTGAGAGGGTTCGGGGGCGCTTCATCGCTCATGGCCTCACCCTCCGGCGCCCGCGCGCGGGAGACCAGAGATCTCTGCTGAGGGCAGAGCGGGCGTACGCCGGCCGCACCCCGAGGCGGCATACTCAGGACGCGACACCAGCGACCCCAGGAGGACCCATGGCCGACAGCTCGTTCGACATCGTCAGCAAGACCGACAAGCAGGAGGTCAGCAACGCCCTCCAGCAGGCCGCCAAGGAGATCTCCACCCGGTACGACTTCCGCGGCGTCGGCGCCGAGATCGACTGGTCCGGCGAGAAGATCCTCATGAAGGCCAACTCGGCCGAGCGGGTGCTCGCGGTGCTCGACGTGTTCCAGACCAAGCTGGTCAAGCGCGGCGTGTCGCTGAAGTCGCTGGAGTACTCCGACGACGGTGAGCCCAAGCCGTCCGGCAAGGAGTACCGCCTCGAGGCCACGCTGCGTGACGGCATCTCGCAGGAGAACGCCAAGAAGATCTCCAAGATCATCCGCGACGAGGGCCCCAAGTCGGTCAAGGCCCGCATCGAGGGCGACGAGCTGCGCGTCAGCTCCAAGTCGCGCGACGACCTGCAGGCCGTGCAGCAGCTGCTCAAGGGCTCCGACCTCGACGTGGCGCTGCAGTTCACCAACTACCGGTGAGCGAGAGCACCGGCCCCGCCGCCGACGTCGCCGAGATCGAGCGCATCGTCGACGTGTTCTTCGGAGCGTTCGTGAGCGGCCCGGAGGCGGCCGGCCGGCTGGCCGCGCTGCATGAGCTGTTCCTGCCGGAGGCCGTCGTGGTCGCCACCTGCGGGCAGCCGCCCCGGGTGTACGACGTCGACGGCTTCATCGCGCCCCGTCGTGAGCTGCTGATGAGCGGCGCCCTCACGGACTTCACCGAGTGGCGCGGCGGCGGTCGTACGGACGTGTTCGGCGACATCGCGCACTGGTGGGGCGACTACGGCAAGGCGGGCAGCCAGGAGGGCGAGCGCTTCACCGGGCGCGGCATGAAGTCGATGCAGCTGGTACGCATGCCGCAGGGCTGGCGCATCAGCGCGGCCGTCTGGGACGACGAGCGCGACGGCCTGAGCATCGACTAGTCGTAGATCACGGCCTCGCCGCGCCGGCGCAGGCCGTCGAGCCCGTCACGCATCTGCTGCAGCTGCTCGGGCGTGTGCCCGGTCCAGTCGTGCAGCTCGCCGACGATGCGCACCGGCTCGCGGGTGCGGTAGGACCGCGTGGGGTTGCCGGGCAGCTTCTTGTCGGTGACGTTGGGGTCGTCCTCGATGTCACCCGTGGGCTCGACCACGAAGATCCGCCCTGGCCCGTCGCCCGCCGCCATCTCGGCACCCCACGCAGCCGCGTCGAGCGTCGCCGTGACGTAGACGTGGTTCATGATCCGGCCCTGCTCGTAGTTGGACTCGCGGCCCGGCACGAGCAGGTCGCCGACGACGAGGTCGGCCTTGGTGCCGTGCAGGAGGACGCCCTCCTCGTAGACCTCGAACGGCGTGGGCGGCGTGCCCATCAGGCCGGTCGCTCGCACAGGTCGCCGCCCTCGGCGCCGCTGCCGCTGCCGCAGCCACCGGAACCGCACCCGCAGCCGCCACCGCAGCCACCGGCGCGGGGCATCGGAGCGGTGCCGCGGTCGTCGTACGCCTGCTGCAGCCCCGCGAGGAACGTCTCGACCGGCTGGGCACCGGAGACGAGGTACTTGCGGTCGAGCACGAACGCGGGCACGGCCTTGATGCCGATCTGATTGGCGGTCGCCTCGTCCGAGCGGACGTTGATGCCGAAGTCGTCGGACGCGAGCATCGCGAGCGTCTTGTCACGGTCGAGACCGGCCTCGGCGGCGAGGTCACCAAGCGTCTCGCGGTCACCGATGGCCCGGCCCTCGGAGTACCAGCCGCGCATGATCCGGTCGGTGACGGGCTGTTCGAGGTCGAGGCTGCGCGCGTAGTGGATGACACGGTGCGCGTCGTGCGAGCTGCCACCCTTGAGCTGCTCCCACTGGAAGTCCAGGCCGACCGCGGCGGCCTGCTGCGCCATGAGGCGGTGCTGCGCGCGCAGCTCGTCGACGGGCGCGCCGTACTTGCGGGCCACCGCCTCGATGACCGGCTCGTCGGAGGTGGCCGGCGCCTGCGGGTCGAGCTCGAAGCTGTGCCAGGTCACCTCGACCTCGTCGCGGTGCTCGAACTGCTCGAGGGCGAGCTCGAGGTGGCGCCGCCCGAGGTGGCAGAACGGGCAGACGATGTCGCTCCAGACGTCGATGATCACCGCTCAACGATAGGTCGACACCCGCGTACGGCCTAACGGGTGTCGTCCGGGGCGTCATGGCGCCCATTCCGACACCCACTGGTGCTGTCCACAAGCTCGCCAGCACAGTTCGGCCGGCCAGGCCACACTCCCGTCATGCCCGATCGCTCCGCGCGCCAACGCATCGCCGCCCCACTCGCCCGCCGTCAGGGCGGAGTCGTGAGTCGCGCACAGCTCGAGGCGCTCGGCATCACACGCTCGGAGATCAAGGTCGAGCTCGCGGCCGGGCGGTGGCACGCACGCGGTCGGCACGCCGTCGCCGTCCACGAGGTCACCCGGGACGGCCTGTTCGCAGCAGCTCTGATGGAGGTGCGCGGTGACGTCAGGCTCGACGGCGTGTCCGCCTTGATCTACCGCGGGCTCACAGGCTGGGACGAGGACCTGATCCATGTCTCCGTGCGCCACGGCACGCACGCTCCACCCGTCGCGGGCACCTCGATTCACCGAGTACGAGATCTCGAGCCGTGCGCGATCGGTGTGGGCCTCGCGACGAGCCACCCGACGTACGCCGCGATCCGCGCAGCTGTGTGGGCACGCTCGGACCGGGCTGCCATGACCATCCTGGCGATAGCGGTGCAGCAGGAGGTGGTCGCCGCCGACGCTCTGCTCGAGCGCTGGCGTCGGTGGAAGCGCCGGATCCCGCGACGAGCCCTCATCGATCAGGTCATCCGCGATGTGTGCGCCGGGGCCCAGTCACTCGGCGAGCTCGACTTCGCCCGGCTGTGCCGCGAGCGTGGCCTGCCCGAGCCGGACCGCCAGGTGGTGACGAAGGGGCCGAAAGGCCGCATCTTCCTCGATGTGCGCTGGAGCACGCTCGGCGTCGTCGTCGAGATCGACGGGGCACATCACGCATCAGGGCTGATGCCGGTCGACGACGCGCTCCGTCAGAACCAGGTCGTCCTGGGCGGCGACGTCGTTCTGCGCATCCCTGTCCTGGGCCTGCGCCTGGAGCCCGACGGATTCATGAACCAGGTCGCGCAGGCTCTCACTACCGCTGCTGAACGGCTCGCCTCGTAGCTGCGAGCGGGCCCAACGGGTGTCGTCCGGGGCGTCATGGCGCCCATTCCGACACCCGCTGCGCGCAGCCCCGTCGCTCAGGCGGCGCCGACCATCCGCAGGGCGGTGGCCGCCTGATGGTCGGCGATCTGCTCGGGCGTCCACGGGCCGGCGTCGTCGTACCAGCGGGCGACGTCGACCCCCATCCCCGCGATCGAGCGCCCCGTGAGCGCGACGTCCGCACAGCTGAACTCGCCCGCGTCGACGCCGGCCTGCAGCACGCCGAGGATCAGCTCGGAGATCTCCGTGGCGAGCGCGTCGGTGCGGGCGCGGTGCTCGGGCGTCAGCGCGGCCGCCTCGTAGTAGACGATCCGCGCTGAGGTGTGGTGGGCGGCGTGCCGCTGGGCGAACGCCCACACCAGCGCCCGCAGCTGCTCGGTCGGTGTCTCGTGGGAGGCGACCGCCTCGCGGACCGAGTCGAGGATCGCGCGGTGGCCGACCTCGGAGATCTGGAAGAGCAGCGACTCCTTGGTCGGGTGGTGCACGTAGACGGCGGCAGGGCTCATACCGGCCGCGGCCGCGATGTCTCGCGTCGTCGTACCGTGAAATCCCTTGGCAGCAAAGGCGTTTCGGGCGGCCTCGACGATGCCGGCGCCGGGCTCTCCGGCCCTGCTGGGCGGCGTACGACGACCAGCACCTGTACGTGCGACCTGCGCCACCACGACCTCCGACCTCTCCGACGACAGGGCCGCGCGGACGACGGCCATCGGGCAATTCTGCCCCTTCCGTTGACGAGGGTGCCCCCATGAGGGACGCTAAGCAAGCGCTTAGCGTTAAGCGCTTGCTTACCTCTGACGAAGGAGACCGCCGCATGCCCCGCAACATCTACTCCGAGGACCACGAGGCGTTCCGCGCATCCGTGCGTGAGTACGTCGAGCGGAACCTCCAGCCGCGCGCCGACGACATGATCCGTGACCACGTGATCGCGCGCGACCTGTGGATCGAGGCCGGCAAGCAGGGCTTCTTCGGTCTGACGATCCCCGAGGAGTTCGGTGGCGCGGGCATCGACGACTACCGCTTCAACGCGGTGCTCGCCGAGGAGCTCGCCGCGTTCAACGCCGCGACGGCCTCCTGCTTCGGCATCCACTCCGACATCACCGCGCCGTACATCGTGGCGCTCGGCACCGAGGAGCAGAAGCAGCGCTGGCTGCCCGGAGTGGCTACGGGCGAGAAGATCCTCGCGATCGGCATGACCGAGCCGTCCGGCGGCTCCGACCTCGCGGCCCTCAAGACCACCGCGGTCCGCGACGGCGACGACTGGGTCATCAACGGCTCCAAGACGTTCATCACCAACGGCCACCAGTGCGACCTGGCGGTCGTCGCGGTGCGCACCGACCCGAGCAAGGGCGCCAAGGGCATCTCGCTGTTCGTCCTGGAGGCCGGCGACGAGGGCTTCTCCAAGGGCCAGCCGCTGGACAAGGTCGGCCAGCCCGAGTCCGACACCTCCGAGCTGTTCTTCGACAACGTGCGCGTCCCGGCCGACCGCATGCTCGGCAGCGAGGGCCAGGGCTTCATCGTGATGATGCAGAAGCTGCCTCAGGAGCGCCTCGGCAACGCGATCGCCAACATCGCCAACGCCGACCAGATCCTCAAGGAGACACTCGCCTACGCCAAGGAGCGCAAGGCGTTCGGCCAGCCGATCGGTGCCTTCCAGCACAACAAGTTCAAGTTCGCCGAGCTGGTCACCAAGGTCGAGGTCACCCAGGCCTACGTCGACGACTGCGTCGCCGCGCACGCCGAGGGCAAGCTCACCGCCGTCGACGCCGCCAAGGCCAAGTGGTGGGCCGCCGAGGTGCAGTGCGCCGTGCTCGACGAGTGCGTCCAGCTGCACGGTGGCTACGGCTTCATGAACGAGTACCGCGTCGCCCGCGCCTGGAAGGACGCCCGCGTCCACAAGATCTGGGCGGGCACGAACGAGATCATGAAGGAGCTCATCGGTCGGGACCTGGGGCTCTGAGATGGGCCGCCTGAGCGGCAAGGTCGCGATCGTCACCGGTGCGAGCCGGGGCATCGGGTACGCCGCCGCCGAGCGTCTCGTGGCCGAGGGCGCCAAGGTGTGCATCACCGCCCGTAAGCCGGAGGCGCTCGACGAGGCCGCCGCGGCGCTGGGCGGCCCCGAGGTCGCCCTCGCCGTGGCGGGCCGGGCCGACGACCCGGACCACCGGGCCGACGCGATCGCCCGCACCGTCGAAGCGTTCGGCAGCATCGACGTGCTGGTCAACAACACGGGCATCAACCCGGCGTACGGCCCGTTGCTCGAGCTCGACCACGCCGCGGCCCGGAAGATGTTCGAGGTCAACGTGCTGTCCGCGCTGGCCTGGACCCAGGGCGTCCACGCGGCGTGGATGCAGGAGCACGGCGGCTCGGTCGTCAACGTCGCGTCGATCGCCGGCATCCGCCCGGCGCCCGGCATCGCGATGTACGGCGTCACCAAGGCGGCCGTCATCCACCTCACCGAGGAGCTCGCGATGGAGCTCGGCCCCGACGTCCGGGTCAACGCCGTCGCACCGGCCGTGGTCAAGACGAAGTTCGCCACCGCGCTGTACGAAGGCCGCGAGGAGCAGGTCTCCGCGGAGTACCCGCTCAAGCGGCTCGGCGTACCGGAGGACATCGGCTCAGCCGTCGCGTTCCTCGCATCGGACGACGCATCGTGGATCACCGGTCAGACGATGGTCCTCGACGGAGGCGTCACGTTGCGCGGCGGCGTCTGAGCTCGACTGGCATCATCGAAAGTCCCTGCTACTCAAGGAGAATCTGCATGTCAGAGACCCGTACCGCCATCGTCACCGGTGCCGCTCGCGGTATCGGCGCAGCGGTCGCCAAGCGCCTCGCCAAGGACGGCCTCCAGGTCGCCGTCATCGACCTCGACGAGGCTGCGGCGACCAAGACCGCTGACGAGATCAACGCCGAGGGCGGCAAGGCCATCGGCGTCGGCGCCGACGTCAGCAACGAGGAGGCCGTCAACGCGGCCGTCGAGCGCATCGCCTCCGAGCTCGGCGCTCCGACCGTGCTGGTCAACAACGCCGGCGTCCTGCGCGACAACCTGCTGTTCAAGATGTCGGTCGACGACTGGGACACCGTCATGAACGTCCACCTGCGTGGCTCGTTCCTGATGACGCGTGCTGCTCAGAAGTACATGACCGAGGCGAAGTTCGGCCGCATCGTCAACCTCTCGTCGACGTCGGCGCAGGGCAACCGCGGCCAGGTCAACTACTCCTCGGCCAAGGCCGGTCTGCAGGGCTTCACCAAGACGCTGGCGATCGAGCTCGGCAAGTTCGGCGTCACCGCCAACGCCATCGCTCCGGGCTTCATCGCCACCGACATGACGGCGGCGACCGCTGAGCGGGTCGGCATGGAGTTCGAGGCGTTCAAGGCCGCGGCTGCACAGGCGATCCCGGTGCAGCGCGTCGGCAACCCCGACGACATCGCCGCAGCGGCGTCGTTCTTCGCCAGCGAGGAGGCCGGGTTCGTCTCCGGTCAGGTGCTGTACGTCGCCGGCGGACCGCAGGACTGAGCGATGCGGACCTTCAACGGCATTGACGAGGCGAAGGCCGCGGTCGGCGAGCACCTCGGCTACAGCGACTGGCACGAGGTCACGCAGGAGTCGGTCAACCTGTTCGCGGACGCGACGGGTGACCACCAGTGGATCCACGTCGACGTCGACAAGGCGAAGGCCGGTCCGTTCGGCGGCACGATCGCGCACGGCTACCTGACCCTGTCGCTGCTGCCGACGCTGCTCGCGCAGATCTACACCGTCGAGGGCGTGCAGATGGGCATGAACTACGGCGCCAACAAGGTGCGGTTCCCCTCGCCGGTTCCGGTCGGGTCGAAGGTCCGCGCGGGTGCCGAGCTGCTCGCGCTGGAGCCGGCGTCGCTCGGCTACCAGTCGAGCGTGAAGGTGACCGTCGAGATCGAGGGCGCCGACAAGCCGGCGTGTGTCGCCGAGGTGCTCTACCTGATCGTCCCGTAGCGGCCCCCTCCCCGCGAAAACCGTCTGGCCGGCACTCCATGGAGTGCCGGCCAGACGGTTTTCGTCGTTCAGGTCTGGTCGTGCAGGTGGGCGGCGATCGCCGCACGGATCGGGTCGTGCTGGGGACCGAGCGCGGTCTGCGGATCGCTCCACCGCTCGACGGGGTACAACCACACCGGACGCTGGATGATCTCGGGCGGCTCCCACTCGTACCGCGGGAAGACGTGCGTGTGCAGGAACGGGTCGGCGTTGCCGAGGATCTCGATGTTGACTCGCCTGAACGCGGGATCGCTTGCGGCACAAGCATGCTCGACCGCGGTCGACAACCGCTCGACGCTCTCGAGGTACGCCAGTCGCCGGGCCCGCGGCAGATCGGTCAGTCTCCCGACGGCCGGGTCGTCGGTCAGCAGCACGCAGTAACCCGGCAGCCACTGCACGTCGCCGATGACCGCGAACGCCTCGGGCAGTCGACCGATCACCGTGGGGTTGTCGCCCCGGTGAGCCGCTGCGATGCGGTCCTGCTTCCAGTCCTCGGTCACGCTGCGCCTTCGCTCAGGCGGGCGCGGATGTCGTCGCCGAACTGCCGCATCCGGGCCAGCACGTCGTCGCGCGGATCGGTGCCGGGCTCCCAGTTGGCGAGGACGGCGTACGCGACGGTGCCACCCGCGGTCGACACCAGGCCGACGTCGGCGCGCACCGTGCTGTCGGTGCCGGTCTTGTTGACGAGCAGGAAGCCACGGTCGTCCTCGGCGTGCGCAAGCGGATCGAGCCCGAACGCCGATGCCACCATCGACAGGTCGGTGCCCAGCACCAGCCAGTCCTGCACCATCGGGTCGACGGTGCCGTCGTGCAGCAGCCGCAGGTAGCGCACCACCGATGCCGCCGACGCGCGAGACAACGTCGCGGCCACGCCGGGCAGCGACGGGTCGCGCCCCTCGCCACGGATGCGGTCGAGCAGCGCCATCGGCGCGAGGCCGTGCCGGTCGGCGTACGCCGCGACCGCGTCGAGACCGACGTGCCGCAGCAGCACGTTGGTGGCGAGGTTGTCGCTGACCGCGCCGACGAGCCGGCACGCGTCGACGACCGACAGGTCACGCTGGTCGAGGGCGTGCCACAGGCCGGAGTCGCGGACGAACTCGCTGTCGTCCCAGCGGATGCGCTCGTCGGGGTCCTGCTCGCCGGCGGCAATGCGTTCGGCGACGACGGCGAGCAGCAAGAGCTTGCCGACCGATGCCGTGCGCAGGACCGCGTCGGGCGACTCGGACAGCCACGCCTTGTCGCCGTCGAGCGGCTGGACGTGGATGCTCCAGGAGACCTCGGTCTCGATACGGCTCGCCCTGGGGGGCTCGCCTACTGGACCAGCGGGACCGGGCTCGCCTACTCGACCAGCGGGACCGGGCTCGCCTCCTCGACCAGCGGCAGGTGTCATGCGTACTTCTCCAGGGATCGCAGGGCGTCGTCGAGCCGGGAGCGCTCGTCGACGACGGCGCGGCGTACGGCCGGCGTGAGGTCCTGCGCAAGCGCGGCGTCGGCCGCATCACGCGTCGCGGTCGAGACCAGCGGCCACGGGAACGCCAGCCCGGCGAGGCGTTGCAGGGCGTCCTGGCCGACCCAGCCGGCCATCGCGGGCACGTCGGCGAAGTAGCGTTCGGCGTAGGGCTCGAGCAGGTCACGCTGCGACACCCGCCAGAAGCCGGAGGCGAGGAAGTTGCGCTCGTAGTGTGACCGGCCGTCGTCACGCGTGAGCTCGGCCCACGCCCACTCCTTGGCAGCCGCGGTCGGCGCAGAAGCCTTGGCGCGCAACGCATTACGGTCGCCGCTCATCGTGCGGTCGTTGTCGTGGACGGCGTCGATGTCGGCATCACCGCCTTCGCCGAGGACGACGAGCCGCGTCACCGCCGACCAGCGGAGCTCGTCGTCGCCCTCGAGACCGGCCGGGACCCGCCGTCCGGCGGCCCAGTCGCGCAGCAGAGCCACATCGCACGTCGTGTCGGCGAGCAGCCGCGCGGCCACCAGCGACTCGGGCGAGCCGGCAGGACGGGCGTCGAGCACCGCCTGGGCCGCGGCCGCCCGGTCGCGCACGACCTGCGCCTGCTCGGACGGCAGCAGAGCCGCCGTGACCGGCCCGAACAGGTGTCGGCCGACCGCCTCGAGCACCGTCAGCGACGGCTCGTGCGGCCAGGCCTGCACGAACGTGCGGTGCGCGTGCCTCGGGTCGACCGTCACCGAGCGGACGCCGTCGATGAGCGCCGTCCACAGCACGACACGCGCCGACGCGTCGGGCACCGATGACAGGTGCTCGGGCAGCGCGGCCAGCGTCGCGTCGTCGAGGTCGACCAGCGCCCAGGTGAGGTCGCCGGCGTTGGGGACGAGCAGCTCGGGGGCGGGAGCACCGACCAGCGCCGGTGCAGGGGTCATGGCCTCCAGCAGGGTCAGGTCGTCCTCGACCACCCGCTGACCGCCGCGGTAGCCGACCACGTCGAGGCGGTGGGCCCGCGACGTCGGGGCGGCGTCCGGCGTACGACGCATGACCGACGCACCGCGCACGTGGTCACCGTCGAGATCGAGCTCGACGCCGAGGGTGTCGCGGCCGCTCGTGCGCAACCATGCGTCCGCCCACGCGCCCAGGTCACGTCCCGAGGCGCGCTCCATGGCGGCGAGGAAGTCGGCGAACGTCGCGTTGGCGTCGCGGTGCTCGGCCAGGTAGGCCCGGATACCCGCGACGAAGGCGTCGTCACCGATGAACGCGATCAGCTGGCGCAGCACCGACGCACCCTTGGCGTAGGAGATGCCGTCGAAGTTCATCAGCGCCGAACCGGCGTCGACAGCCTCCGAACCCGCCACCGGATGGGTCGAGGGCGTGTGCTCGACGGCGTAGCCCCAGATCTTGCGAACGATGCCGAAGTCGACCCACGCCTCGGCGAATTCCGTTGCCTCCGAGAGGATTCGGTGCGCCATGTACTCGGCGAACGACTCGTTGAGCCACAGGTCGTCCCACCAGCGCAGCGTCACGAGGTCGCCGAACCACATGTGCGCCATCTCGTGCGCGACCGTGTTGCTGCGAGTCAGCACGTCGTTGCGCGTGTAGGCGCCGCGGAAGACGTACTGGTCGCGGAACGTCACGCAGCCGGGATTCTCCATCGCGCCGGCGTTGAACTCGGGCACGAACACCTGGTGGTACTCGCCGAACGCGTAGGGCACCCCGAAGAGCTCGTCGTCGTAGTCGTACGCCGCCTTGGTCACCTCCAGGATCTGCGGGGCCTGCTCACGCAGCTCGGTCGCGAGCGACCGGCGGGCGTGGACGCCGAGCCGCACGCCGCGGTGCTCGTCGTGGACCGAGGCGTAGGGGCCCGCGCAGACGGTCACGAAGTAGGTCGCGAGCGGCCGAGTGGTCGAGAGGGTCCACTCCCCCGGCGCCGTACGCGTGGGGTCACCGTTGCCGATCACCGTCCAGTCGTGGGGTGCCCGGACCGTGACGTCGTAGGGCGCCTTGAGGTCGGGCTGGTCGAAGCACGCGAAGACCGTGGGCGCCGCGTCGAGGAACAGGTGGCCGTAGACGTAGTGGCGCCCGTCGGTCGGGTCGACGGCGCGGTGCAGCCCCTGGCCGTCGCGGCTGTAGGTCATCGTCGCGCGCACCTCGACCGTGTTGGACACGGCCAGGTCGTCGAGCACGACGCGTCGCCCCTCGACAGCGGACGGCTGAATCTCGTTGCCGTTCAACGTGATCGAGTGCACGGTCGTCGCCGCGACGTCGAGGAACGTCGACGCGCCCGGCTCACGACAGGTGAACGAGATCGTCGACGTCGACTCGAAGGTCTCCTCGCCCGTGTCGAGGTCGAGGTGGACGCGGTAACCCGTGACGTCGACGAGGGCGGCCCGGGCCTGCGCCTCGGTGCGCAGCAGTGAGGTCACGCGTGGACGCTCCCGGCCAGGACAGCGGGGAACGCCTCGCGGGACGCGAGGACCTCGGCCAACCGGCCGCTCATGTCGGTGTACTCCTTGCGCAGCACCGGAGCGGTGTCAGGGTCAGCGACCGCGGACTCGGTGAGCTTGAGGGTGCGAGCGGTCGCCACGGGCAGCGGGTAGGCACCATAGGCCAGCGACATCAACGAGAACCCGTTCATCGTCCGCGACAGGTCGCGCATCGCGCCGAAGTAGCGCTCGACGTAGGGCTCGACGAGGTCGGGGTCGGGTGCCCGCCAGAACGTCGACGCGATCGCGGCGCGCTCCTCGGCCGAGAGCGACGCCTCGTCGAACAGCTGGGACCACGCCCAACGCTTGGCGCCAGATGTGGGACGAATCGCCTTGGCACTCAACGCACTCAACCGTCCGGAGGCGGTCTGGTCGCGCTCAGCGAGCGCGTCGATGCCGGCCTCGTCGAGGCCGCCGAGCCGTGCCAACGACGTCGCAGCGACCCAGCCGAACTCGGTGTCGCCGCGCAGCTGCTCGGGGCGCCCGTCGTCGTCGACCCATCGGCGCAGCAGGTCGCGGTCGGGCGTCGTACGGGCCACGAGACGTGCCGCCGTGAGCGCGTGCGAGCTCGCCGGGTCGGACGCCTCGAGCACCGCCTGGCCGACGTCGGCCAGCGCCGCCCGCCAGTGGTCACGCTCCTCCGCGGGGAGGAACAGGTTGCAGTAGAGGGTGGCCGCACGCTCGGAGACCAGCTCGAGGATCGTCGAGCTGGACTCCTGCGGGAGCGCTGAGACCGCGATGTCGAGCGCGGTCCGCGGGTCGACCTGGGCCCGGGCGACGCCGTTGTCGAGGGCAGCCCACACGGCCGACCGGGCAAGGGCGTCAGGGATGCGGGGCAGCTGCTCGGGCAGCGCTGTCGTCGTCGCGTCGTCGTAGACGATCGCCGCGAACGTGAGGTCGCCGGCGTTGGGGATGAGCACCTTGGGCACGGACGCACCGACGACCGACGGCAGGTGCTGCTCGGCGTCGGAGATCTCCAGCTGCTCGCTGAACACGGTCTCGCCGTCGGCGTAGCCGGTGAGGTCGAGCACGTGCGGTCGCTCCGCCGGGAAGTCGGCGGGCGGCGTACGCCGTGCGGTCGCCGCGGTGATCACGCCCCCCTCGTCGGTGGCGACCTCGACCGACAGGGTGTCGGTGCCGGCGGTCTCGAGCCACGCCCGCGACCACGAGCTCAGGTCGCGTCCGCTCGCCGAGGCCATCGCACGCAGGAAGTCCGACAGCGTGGCGTTGCCCCACAGGTGGTCACGCAGGTAGGTGCGCACACCGGCGAGGAACGCGTCGTCCCCGAGGTACGCCGCGAGCTGGCGCAGCGCGCTGGCCCCCTTGGCGTAGGAGATCATGTCGCAGTTCTGCAGGGCCGAGCTCACGTCGGGCGCGGGCATGCCCGCGATCGGATGGGTCGCCGGCGAGCGGTCGTTGGTGTAGCCGGTGCTCTTACGGGCGGCGCCGAAGCTCACCCACGCGTCGGTGAACCGGGTGGCCTCGGTCATCGCCCGGTAGGCCATGTACTCGGCGAACGACTCGTTGAGCCACAGGTCGTCCCACCAGCGCATCGTCACCATGTCGCCGAACCACATGTGGGCCATCTCGTGGGCGATGACGTTGGCGCGCTCCAGCCGCTGGGCATCGCTGATCGACCCGACGAAGAGGTACTGGTCGCGGAAGGTCACGCAGCCGGGGTTCTCCATGGCGCCCACGCCCGGCGGCAGCTCGGGCACGAAGGCCTGGTGGTACTGCGCGTAGGGGTAGGAGGTCTGGTACGCGTCGCGGTAGTAGTCGAGGCACTGCCGGGTCACCTCGAAGATCTCCGGTGACTGCGCCTCCAGCTGCTCGGCGAGCGAGGCGCGGGTGTGCAGGCCCAGCGGGATGCCGTCGTGCTCGGCGAAGACGCTGATGTACGCCCCCGCCACCAGGGTGACGAAGTACGGCGCGAGCGGCGGCGTCGTCCCGAGTCGCCAGTGCGTGCTGTCGAGCTGCTCGGACGCGCCGTTGCCGTAGGCGACCCAGCCCTCGGGCACGGTGACCTCGATGTCGAACGGCGCCTTGAGGTCGGGCTGGTCGAAGCAGGCGAACCAGCGCGGCGCATCGGCCGGTGCGCTCAGGGCCTGCAGGTAGACGTTGCCGTCAGCGGGGTCGACGGCTCGGTGCAGACCCGAGCCGTCCCGGCTGTAGCGCATGGTCGCGGTGAGCTCGACCTCGTTGTGCTCCTGCAGGTCGGCCAGCACGACCCGGTCGTCCGCGACCGTGACGTCGAGGTCGACCCCGTTGAGGCGTACGGACTGCACCGCCTCGGCGCTCACGTCGAGGAACGTCTGCGCGCCGGGCTCACGGCACGAGAAGGTGATGGTCGAGGTCGAGGTGAAGGTCTCGGGACCCTGGTCGAGGTCGAGACGCACCCGGTAGGCGTCGACGCCGATCAGGCTCGCACGCGCTTGGGCTTCCTGCAGAGTGAGCGAGGGCATGATGCCCACTCTTTCATCTGCCGTGGCGCCGTGCGGGCCCCTTGGGTCAGCCGACCTGGCGGCGGGCCATGCCCTCCAGCCGGGCGATGCGGTCGGCCGTCGGCGGGTGCGTCGAGAAGAGCTTGGAGACGTCCTGCTTGCGGAACGGGTTGGCGATCATCATGTGCGAGGCGTTGACGACGGCCGGCTCGGGCGCGAGGGGCGCACGGGCGACGCCGGTCTCAAGCTTGTGCAGCGCCGACGCGAGGGCCAGCGGGTCGCCGGTGAGCTTGGCGCCGTCCTCGTCGGCGTCGTACTCGCGGGTGCGGCTGATGGCCATCTGGATGATCATCGCGGCGAAGGGTGCGAGCAGCGACATCGCGAGCAGCGCGATCGGGTTGGGGCGGTCCTCGTCGTTGCCGCCGCCGAAGATGTTCATGAACATCAGCATCTGGGCGACCGAGGTGATCACACCGGCGATCGCAGCCGCGACGGACGAGGTCAGGATGTCGCGGTTGTAGACGTGCATCAGCTCGTGGCCGAGCACACCACGCAGCTCACGCTCGTCGAGCAGGTCGAGGATGCCGGCGGTGCAGCAGACCGCGGCGTGCTGGGGGTTGCGACCGGTGGCGAACGCGTTGGGCGCCTGGGTCGGTGAGATGTAGAGCCGCGGCATGGGCTTGCCGGCTGCGGTGGAGAGCTCGCGCACGATGCGGTACATCGCCGGCGCCTCGGCCTCGCTGACGGGCTGGGCGCGCATGGCGCGGATGGCGAGCTTGTCGCTGTTCCAGTAGCCGTAGGCGGTGGTGCCGACGCCGATGAGGGCGAACAGCCAGATGAACCTGCCGTTGCCGATGACGGCACCGAGAGCGAGGAGCAGGGCCCAGATGCCGCCGAAGAGGGCAGCGGTCTTGAGGCCGTTGAAATGGCGATGCATGTCCGGAAAACGTACAGGCACAGCGGTCTGTTCCGGGCTCAGCCGACCAGTCCGAGCAGCAGCTGCGGGGCCAGGCTCGTCGCTGCGAGGGCGAGCAGGCCGAGCACGACCAGAGCCACGTGCAGGCGGTGCGGACGGTCGACCACGGCATCGGCGTGGGGTCGTCCCAGCATCGCGAGCATCCAGCGCAGGTAGACCGCGAGGCCGAGCATCGCGTTGATCGCGGCGATGACCGCCAGCCACCACAGGCCGTCGGCGACGACCGGGCGCAGGGCCAGCACCTTGGCGACCAGCCCGATGATGCCCGGCGGAAGACCTGCCAGGGTCAGCAGCGCCGCACCGAGCGTGACCGCAGCGAGCGGACGACGACGGAACAGGCCGGCGTACGACGTCAGCCGGGTCGCGTGGTCACGCCCCTCGGCGTGGGCGACCAGTGTGACGACGGCGAACGCGACGAGGGTGGCGAGGCCGTAGACGAGGAGGTAGCCGGCCGATGCCCGGACGGCACCGCTCGCGACCGTGGCCAGCGGCAGGATGACCCAGCCGGCCTGCGCGACCGTCGACCAGGCGAGCAGCCGCAGTGCTGACGGCTCGCGCAGCGCCATGACGTTGCCGAGCGTCATGGTGATCGCCGCGACCACCGCGATCGCGAGCAGCGCCGACTCACCCAGCACGGTCACACCGCGCAGCACTGCGAGCAGGGCGCCGAGCGCCGCGAGCTTGGAGGTGACCGCGAGGAAGGCGCCGACCGGGATGGACGCGCCGGAGTACGCCTCGGGGGTCCAGGCGTGGAAGGGCACCAGCGAGAGCTTGAAGCCCAGACCGGCGACGATCAGGACGACGGCGAGGACGAGCACCCGGCGGGTCTCGGGGTCGGCTGCCGCGGCGAGCACCGCATCGCCGTCGAGCAGCGCCGAGCCCGTCGAGGCGAACCACATCGCCGCCCCGAGCGCGAGCACCGCGAACGACACCAACGACGTCGTGAGCAGCGACAAGGCGCCGTCGACAGCCGAACGCCGTGCCCGGAAGGCCACCAGCGCGACCGTCGGGATCGTGGCCAGCTCGATGAGCACCAGCCATGATCCGAGGTCACGGGCCGCCATGACACCGGTGCCGCCGGCCGCTGCGGTGAGGACGAGAGCCGAGGCGACCGGCGTACGGTCGACCGGCGCGCGGACCGGCAGGATCAGCAGGGCGACGACCGCCGCGGACACGAGCGTGGCGACCTGCAGGGCCGAGGCGACCCGGTCGGCGACGTAGAGGCACTGCGTGCCGTTGAGGCACAAGGTCGCGCGGGAGTCGTCGTACGACGTGAACGCCGGCACCGTGCTCGCGGCGCCCACGAGGAGCACGAGGGCGGCGATCGCCCAGTGCCAGTGGCCCAGGCGCGGCAGCAGTGCGTCGAGGAGCAGGACGAGCACGGCGCCGATCGCGGGCACGAGCACCGGCGCGAGGACGGCGTAGTCGAGGGTGACCTTCATCGGGTGGCCACCTCCAGCAGGTGGCGCACGACGGGCTCCGTGGAGTCGAGCAGGACGGTGGGCAGGACGCCGAGGCCGATGATCACGATCACGAGGACACCAGCGACGGCCCACTCGATGCCGTGCGCGTCGGCGGGTCGCGGCAGCAGGTGGGGCTCGTCCTGGTCGTCGTGGGCGCTGACCTGCTCGGCGAGCGAGCCCTCGGCCCACACGATGCGCAGCACGCGCAGCGCGTAGGCGGCGGCCAGCACGGTGCCGAGTGCGGCGCCCAGGGCCAGGACGCGGAAGAGCAGCTGGGGCCGGTCGCCGTCGGCGTTCCAGACCGAGGCGATCGCGAGCAGCTCGCCCCAGAACCCGGCCAGGCCGGGCAGACCGAGCGAGGCGGCCATACCGACGACGAGCGCGAACCCGAGTCGCGGCGAGGTGTCACGCAACGAGCCGCGCGGCTCGTCGAGGGCGTCACCGCGCCAGCGGTGCTTGAGGCCGCCCACCACGAAGAACAGCAGCGCCGAGATCACGCCGTGCGCGATGTTGGCGAACAGCGCGGCCTGCAGGCCGAGGCGGGTGCCGCTCATCAGGCCGAGCACGACGAACCCCATGTGGGCGACCGACGACCAGGCGATGAGGCGCTTGAGCGAACGCTCGACGAGGCAGACCAGGCCACCCCACAGGATGCCGATGACGGCCAGCACGGCGACGAACGGAGCGACCCGTTCGACGCCCTCGGGCACGGTGGGGACGACGAGGCGGGCGATGCCGTAGGTGCCCATCTTGAGCAGCACCGCCGCGAGCAGCACCGAGCCCGCGGTGGGCGCTGCCGTGTGAGCGGACGGCAGCCACGAGTGCAGCGGCCAGATCGGCACCTTGATGCCGAGGCCGACGAGCATGATCGCGGCGATCACGGTCTGCTGGGTGGTCGTGAGCCCGGCGCCGCCGGCGAGGCGGTCGAGGTCGGAGGTGCCTGTGAGATAGACCAGCGCGAGGATGCCGACGAGCATCAGCGTCGAGCCGAGCACGGTGTAGAGCACGAACTTCGCGGCCGCCGCGGCGCGGTGCTCGCGGTCGCCGAAACCCTTGATCAGCAACCACATCGGGACGAGGACGACCTCGAACGCGAGGAAGAACAGCACGGCGTCACGGGCGAGGAAGGTCGCGATCGCACCGCCGACGACCAGCAGCAGGCAGCCGAAGAACGAGCCGTGCCCGGAGCGCGTCGGCGGCTCGACTCGGCCGTGCAGCACCACGAGCACACCGAGCGCTGCGGTGAGGACGAGCAGGGGTGCGCTGATGCCGTCGACGGCCAGGTGCAGGCGCATCCCGATCGCGGGCACCCACTCGTGGTCGAGCTCGGGACGGCGCCACACCGACAGCCCGACGCACACCGCGGTGGCGACCGCTCCGACGAGGGCGACGCCGAACGCCGTACGCGGTGCGACGGGTGGGTCGAAACGGTCACTCGCGATCAGGACGGCACCCGTTACGACCGGGATGACGACGGACAGCAGCAGGACGGTCACCACAGCGTGACCCCCAGGAAAGCGACAACGAGGACGCCGCCGATGACGGCGAGCAGGCCGCTGGTCGGCGTGCGGGTGTGGACCCGAGCGGTCTGGTCGCCGAGGCTGCGAACCAGCGCGGGCGTGCGCTCGACGCCCCGGTCGAGCCGGGCGTCGAGCCCGGAGACGAGGCGAGCGAGCGCCAGGACCGGGCGCGCGACGACGGCGGTGTAGGCGGTGTCGACGCCGAGACCGCGCGACGCGAGCAGCCGCCACGACATCGGCAGGCGCTCGGAGGCGTCGCCGTAGGTCGTGCGCAGCGACATGACGCGTACGAGCAGACCGGCCGCAACCATCAGCAGGAGGGAAGAACCCATCAGCAGCCAGTCGGGGTGCTTCCAGTCGATGTCGAGCAGCGGTGAGGCGACCACCGCTCCCCCGACGACGCTGAGGAAGGCCAGGACCAGCAGACCGGTCGTCGGCATCAGCCCGGGCTGCGGCTCGAGGTCGTCGTCGACGACCGGACGTTCGCCGGGCGCGAGCTCGCGGCCGTACTCGTCGACCTGGGGCGAGTTGCGGAACATCTCGACGATGCCGACCTCTTGCACGGTGTAGCTGTCCTCGAACACCTCGATCTCGGAACGGCGTTGGAAGACCGTGCCGTGCTGCAGGACCAGCCAGGCCCGCATGGCGTAGGCGGCGGTGAGGACCGTCACGACGCCGAGGAGCACCATGCCGAGCAGCGCCGGTCCGTCACCGTCGGCCGCGTGGTGGGCCGCCGAGTCGATGATGAGGTCCTTGCTGACGAACCCGACCAGCGGCGGCACCCCGGCGAGCGCGAGGAACCCGACCGCGAGCAGGCGACGCAGGTCGCGGTAGCGGCGTACGACGCCCGACAGCCGCGGCACCATCGTGCCGCCGACCAGGACCGTGGCCCAGCCGATCATGAGGAACAGCAGCGCCTTGAACATCGCATGGCCGAGCAGGTGGGCGATCGCGGTGTCCGGCGGAGTGCCGGTCGGCAGGACGCCGAGTGCGGTCAGCATGATGCCGACCTGGCTGACGGTCGACCAGGCGAGGAGCTTCTTGAGGTCCTGCTGGAGGAAGGCGAGCACAGCGGCGACGACGGCGGTGACGCCGGCGAGCACGACCAGCGCCAGCCGCGCCGGCTCGGTGTGCTGCACCAGCGGCAGCAGCCGCGCGAGCACGACGGTGCCGGCGGCGACCATCGTCGCCGCGTGGATGAGCGCGGACGCGGGCGTCGGGCCCTCCATCGCATCGGGCAGCCAGTCCTGGAACGGGATCTGCGCCGACTTGCCGAGCACACCGCAGACGATCCCGAGCACGGCGACGGTGAGCGTCGTCGTACCGGCGTGCGGCTCGGCGGTCCAGAACCTCAGCACGGTCGGGATGTCGGTGCTACGGGCTCCGACGGCGAGCGCTGCGATGCCGACCAGCAGCGGTGCGTCGGCGAGGCGGGTGACGACGAACGCCTTGTACGCCGCCCGCCGGGCCTTCTCGCGCTCGGACTCGTGGCCGATGAGCAGGTAGGAGCACCAGCCCATGAGCTCCCAGCCGACGAGGGTGAGCACCAGGTCGCCGGAGAGCACGACGAGCTGCATGGCGGCCGTGAACAGGCCGACGGTCGCGGCGAACTGGCGGTAGCGCGGGTCGGACCAGAGGTACCAGCGGGCGAAGGTCTGGACCACGAAGGACACCACGGCGACGGCGACCGCGACGAGGACCGACCAGTCGTCGACGAGCAGGTGGAGCGGGATGCGCAGCCCGCCGCCGACGGCGAGGTCACCGATCGTCTCGGGCGAGGTGGTGGCGTTGCCGCGCAGCTGCTGGGCGAGCAGCGCGCACGCGGCGAACAGCGCGACGAAACCGGCAAGCAGGTTGATCGTCGCCGCGGCACGTGAGCTACGGCGTACGAGCAGGAGCGTGAGGACCCCGCCGATCGCCGGCAGGGCGACGGCCAGGTGGCTCGGCTGGATCGGCCCGTTGAGGTTCACGAGTCGTCCTCACGGGCCCGGGTGACGTCGATGTCGCCGCGAGCGCGGAACACCGCGACCACCAGGGCGAGCGCGACGGCGATCTCGGCGGCGGCGATCGTGATGACGAAGATCGTGAGGACGTGACCCGCGCGCAGGGTGTCCTGGACGGTCGAGCCCATCGTGACCAGGAGCAGCCCGGCGGCGGCGAGGACGAGCTCGACACCGATGAGCACGAGGATCGCGTTGCGACGGGCGAGGATGCCGTAGATGCCGGTGCCCGCGAGGACGCTGACCAGCAGGAGCGGCAGCTCGAGGTGGATCACGGGGCGACCTCCTGCGTCGCCTCGTGGTCGGTGTCTGCCGCGACGTCAGGGTCCGCGACGCTCGTGGTCGTGAGGCGGGCCAGTGCGAACGCCGCGACCAGCGCGATCAGCAGCAGCAGCGACAACAGCTCGAACGGCCACACCCACGTGCCGAACAGCTGCTGCGCCAGCGCACCGGTCGAGCCGCCCTGCACGTCGGCCTCACCGCCGAACGCGCCGATCAGGGTGGCGGCCAGCAGGGCAGCGGTGGCCGCGCCCGCGATCAGCGCGGCGACCCGTTGGGTGGCGCTGCCGTCGTGGGCGGTCGAACGACCGATCGGCGCGTGCGTCAGCATCAGCGCGAACAGCACGAGGACGACGACCGCGCCGACGTAGACGAGCAGCTGCACGAGGGCGACCAGCTCGGCGCCGAGCACGAGGTAGCACCCGCTGAGCGCACCGAGGCACACGACGAGCCACAGCGCGGCGTGCACCAGGTGCTTGGTCGTCACCGACAGCACAGCGCTCGCCGCAGTGATCACCCCGACGAGCACGAAGAACACGTCGTGGGTCGTCACGAACCGCTCCCCGGGTCGGCGTCAGGGCCGGGTGAGGTCTCAGGGTCGGGCGAGGCGACGTTGCGGGGAGGGCGCGCGGCGCGCGGCGTACGAGCGGGCTTGGCCGCTGCGGTCACCTCACCGGCGTCAGGGGCGCCCGGGTCGAGCGCGGCCGGAGGCGGCACGGTCTCCATCCACTCGCCGAGCCGTTCCTTCTCGTGGAGCAGGTCGCGGATGTCGGTCTCGGCGTACTCGAACTCCGGGCTCCAGAACAACGCGTCGAACGGGCACACGTCGATGCAGATGCCGCAGTACATGCACAGGCTGAAGTCGATCGCGAAGCGGTCGAGGACGTTCTGCTGGCGGTCGCGCCCGCCCTCGGGGCCGGCCGGGATCGTCTCCTTGTGCGAGTCGATGTAGATGCACCAGTCGGGGCACTCACGCGCGCACAGCATGCAGGAGGTGCAGTTCTCGTGCAGGAGGGCGATGACGCCGCGCGACCGGGGCGGCAGGTCGGGCTTGACGTCGGGGTACTGCTGCGTGTGGGCAGGGCGCGTCATCGTCCGGGCGGTGGTGACCATGCCCTTCACCAGGCCCGGAACCAGGCTGTTGCGCTTCTTGGGGCCCGCCATCGCTCTCTTCCGCCTCGTGCCTGCTCCGCTCGGGGCACGCTACCGGGCCGGGCGGGTCGCACCTAGCACCGACTCGTCGATCGGCCCGACCGGGAACGTGCGGTGCGGAAATAACCTGGCCCGGCGCAGCCGCACCTTGGAAGCATTCAGCGCAGTCGCTCCACCACCGATCGGTGGCGCCTACACCAGGGACGAGGCCACACTCCGTGACCAGCACGACTCGCACAGCCCAGAACCCGACCGCACGCGCCCGACGCACGCCCCGCCGCGGGCTCGCGCTGGGCGCCGCCGCCGTGGGCGCAGGCCTCCTGGCCCTCACCCCGATGAGCTCGGCGTCGGCGGCGACGTACGCCCTGAGAGCCGAGGTGCCCGGCGCCACCGGGACGGCGACGATCACCTGGACCGTCAAGGACGAGGCGCCTGTCATCTCCTACAAGATGACGGCGTACGACACCGCGCGCGACGGCAAGTCCGCCTCGGTCCGTGCGACGGTCTACCGCACCAACGGCAACATCGTGACGGGCTGGGTCACGGCGTACGGCGTGGGTCAGCCGCGCACGTGGACGACCAGCGGCTACGCGTTGTCCGTCAAGGGGATCCGGCTCCAGGTCTGCACTCACCGCAGCGGTGTCGCCGTGCAGTGCGCCTACTCTGCGTACGCCGACAACCCCTACACCTGACCGGGCCAGGGGGCGGTGCGGTCGTACCGCACGCCCCCAGCCCCTGAAACGGGTCGCGCGACTGCTCACTCCCTGGTCGACTGGCTCTCATGACCAGCAGTGATCTGTGGGACGCCGAGACCGCCGCGAGGTACGACGAGGGCTCGGCCTCGATGTTCGAGCCGTCCGTCCTCGACCCCACCGTCGACCTGCTCGCCCGGCTCGCCGGCGACGGACCGGCGCTGGAGCTAGCTCGCGATCGGCACCGGCCGGGTCGGCGTACCCCTGCTGCGGCGCGGCGTCCCCGTGACCGGCATCGAGCTGTCGGTGTACCGGCTGGACTCCTGATGGCCACCCTCGACGACGTGCTCGACCTCGGCTCCTCGCTGGAGCGGTCGTACACGGCCGTCGTGCGAGGGCGGCTGAAGTTCAGGGTGAAGCAGATCGTCTACGTCGCCTTCTCGCTCGACGAGACCGAGATGGGCTTCGGCTTCCCCAAGGAGGAGCGGGAGGCGATGGTCGGCGCGCGGCCGTCGGCTTTTCATCTCCCGCGCGAGTCGGACCTGCGGTTCCACTGGATCGAGTCCGACCTCGCCGCCCTCGACCCGACCGAGGCGCGCGAGCTCGTCGTCGATGCCTGGCGGATGGTGGTGCCGCAGAAGGTGTGGCGCGCGTACGACCTCACCCACCCTGACGGGCCTGGTCCGCCTCCCGTGTCTGCTGGGTGAGGCCCGTCGGCGCTCTCGCTGGTCGAGCCGGGCCTCCGCCGGTCGACCCGGGCGAGCCGGGCCTCCGCCGGTCGAGCCGGGCGAGCCCCACAGGGCAAGCCCGCGTCGAGACCACGGTGACCGCGGACGAGCACCCAGCCCCCGTCGTACCGCGCGAAATCCTGCATCCACAGCACTTCTCGCGAACTCCTGCACGGCTCCCGACTGTGCGATAGAGTCGTACAGACGTTCGAAGGCGAGAGGTGGGGAGGGCCGCATGTCGACGACCGACCAGGTCGATGAGCCCGTGCTGTCGCTCGCCGGCCTCCCCGTTCACCTCGCCGCGTGGATGACCGAGATCGTCCATGCCGCAACAGCTTCGGGCGGCATGGCCCGCCACTGCACCAGCGCTGACAGCACCGCAGGGGGCGACGACGCGTATGCCGCCGCCCGAGCCTCCTCCGGCGCTCTGATCACCGCTGCGCAGGGTGTGCAGGCGTGGGCCGAGAGCGTCGAGATCGAGGCGACACGAGCACTGCTACGGGCGGTCGAAGACGATCCCGGCCTCGATCTCGGCCAGCACGAGGCGCGTTCGACCCGACAGACCCAGGCGGCGCTGGCCCGCACCGCGGCGGCCACCGATGTCCAGCTGCTCACCGGTCGGCCGGTCACGCAGTGTCGCGATCGGGTGGCCCTCGCCTCGGCGACGCGTGAGCGCGCCGGCTATCTCCGCGCGCGGATGGCCTCCGGCACGCTCAGCGCCTGGCGAGCCATCACGCTGCTCAAGGAGACCCGGCACCTCGACCCGCTCACAGCTGACCAGGTCGCACGGCACGTGCTGCGAGTCGCCGGCCCCGCGACGGCGAACACCACCAGCGACGACGGCACGGGCGACGCGGCCGAGATCGCCGCGCTGCTCGAGCGAGTCCCGTTGTCCCAAGCCACTTTTCGCCGTCGCCTCGCGCGTCAGCTCGCATTGGCGGAGTCGGAGGTCGAGGCGGCTCGTCGGCGCGCTCGTGACGCCGAGGGTGCACGAGACGCCGACACCCTTGCTCAGCCGTTCGGCATGGCCTGTACGACGATCACGGCGTCCCGCGAGCGCGCGTTCGCCGCGCAGCGCCGGGTCACCGACCTCGCGCGCCGCGCCCGCGCAGCCGGCGACGCCCGTACCCTCGCTCAGCTGCGCTCGGACATCGCGACCGACCTGCTGATCCGTGGCCAGGTCGCCGGTGATGCTCTCCTGAGTGACGCTCCCCCGGCCCACCTGCAGGTCATCGTGCACCTGTCGTCCCTGTTCACGCCCGCCGCTGACGCCCGCGCGGCCGGCGTCGCTGACCACGCCACGTCGTCCGGGCAGGCGGCGAGCGCGGCCTTCGGCACGCCGTCCGGCACGGCGCCTGGCTCGCCGCTGACGAGTGCTTCGAGCCTCGACGGATCTGTGCCCAGCGGGTCCGCACCGGTCGTCGGCGGTGGCGTCGGCGAGGTACCCGGCCTCGGCTTCCTGACCGCTGAGCAGGTGCGCCGACTCGCGTTCGCCGAGGGCACCATCTGGCGCCGTCTGGTCACCGATCCTGTGTCGGGCGCCGTCGTCGACGCCGCGTCCACCTATCGCCCACCCGCCGCGATGCGGCGCCAGGTCCAGGCTCGCGACCAACGCTGCCGCGCACCCGGCTGCGAGCACCCGGCCGTCGAGTGCGACCTCGACCACGCCGTCACCTGGAACGCCCTCACCGACGAACCCTCAGGCGGCGCAACACATCCCGACAACCTGTACGCGCTCCATCGCGGGCACCACAACCCCAAGACACGCGGCTGGTGGCGGTCCGAGCAAGGCAGCGGCGGCATCGTGCGGTGGACGACGCTCACGGGCCAACGCATCACGACGCGCCCGTTCGACCATCACGACCCACAAGAGGTCTGCGGCCCGTCGTCACCGCGCTCGAGCATGGAGCGCGCACTCGCGGCCCTGATCGAGCCGTACGCCGATCCTGTCGCGATGGCGCCCGAGTCAGCAGCCCTCGCAATGGCGCTCACGCCGAGGACGAGGGCCAACCCTCCGCGACGAGCCGCCGCCACTGCGCAGCCTGACAGCTGTCCGCGGGCCGACGATCCGTCACCAGCAGGCGCTGCGAACGCGTCGGGCGGAGCGCCGGTTCAGGTGCAGGTGTTCCAGCCCGCGGAGCCGATCACGCTCGTACGAGCGGGCTCGCCCGACGACGACCCGCCACCGTTCTGAGCCGCGTCCCACCCGACCCTGCGCCGTGTCGAGAGACCCGACGTATGACGGGGCTCTCGTCAGGGCACGGGCCAGGTCGCGCGATGTCCCGCGATCTCGATGTGCGTGGATCCGCCGGAGCACCGCGCCGCAGGCGCGCAGCACTCCCACGGGATCGCGGTCGAGGAGGTCCTGTCCGTGGCGCCCGCTCACCAGGGCGGTCGTCACGGACAGCGCATCAGCAGCCACGACCTCTGGAACGGGCACGACATCGCGCAAGCCCCTGAGCGCCGCCACCTCACGAGCCACACGCACGGAGGCGTCGGGTCCGCGAAACTCCTTGTGCACCAACCCGTTCGAGGAAGAGGTCGAGTTGGTGTAGCCGTGCCTCATACGCACCTCTCGGCGACCGGTGTCACCGGTGTCAGATCGGGACGACCTGGGTGCGACCATCCCAGGCCCCGTGCTCGGACAGCGGCCTGAACCGCAACGTGGTGAACTCGGTGTGGAAGTCCTGACGCTCACGCTCGGCCATCGCGCGCGTGCCGATCCGGATCCGGCACCGAGCCGGTGCCGCTGGTCGCGCCATCACCATGGCCCTCGACCATGTCGCGCATCGCGGTCCCCGAGCGCCACACGCTGAACGTCGAGAACGTCCTCGGCGGCCGGACGGCTGCCACGGCCAGCGTCTGGCCGGGATGATCGCGGACGAGGCGCTCGACGGGGCGGCCCCACGTGAAGAACCTGCCGAGCTGGGAAAGCTTGAGATGGGCGAGCGTCACGGCGACGACCGGCTCCGCGGGGTCCATCGTGCTCGCGTTGAGCGGCAGCCGGTGCAGACCGGTGACCGCGCCCCACCGGCGTACGAGCTCCAGCCGGACGTGCCACCCGCGCGCGAGGTGCCGGCCGAGCGGGTCGGACCCGAGATGGGCCTCCAGCCCCTGCTCGGACTCCCACTGCGCGAACACCGCCATCCGTCGCAGCTGCAGCCGTTCGAGCGAGACGGCAGGTGCACCGAGCCGCATGAGAGACAGGTGCTCGATGTGCGTCAGGCCCGCGATCGGCGGTGCTGTGCGGTGTCGCAGCAGCGCACGCGCAGCAACCCCCGGCGGCACCTCGGCGAGGTGAAAGCTGTGGATCCCCATCACGCGACCGGTTCAGGCCGTGAGGACAACGCCGACCGCCGTGATCGCGAGCTGCAGCAGCGCGACCGGCACCAGGCACAACCAGGCGAACCGCTGCAGCTGGTCCTCACGCAGCCGCGGCCACGACACCCGCATCCAGATGATCAGCACGGCGATCGCGAAACCCTTGAGCAGCGTCCACAACCAGCCGATCCAGTGATCGAGCGGCCCGGTCCAGCCGCCGAGGTAGAGCACCGCGAACAGCACCGACATGACCACGATGCCGGCGTACTCGGCGAGCAGGAAGAACGCGAACCGCAGCCCGGTGTACTCGGTGTAAGGGCCCATGACGACCTCGGAGTCGGCCACCGGCATGTCGAACGGCGGCCGCTGCAGCTCGGCGGTCGCTGCGACCAGGAAGACCAGCGCCCCCGGCAGCTGCCAGATCAGCCACAGCGGTGTCCACGCGTGCGCGATACCGGTGAGCGACAACGTGCCGGCAGCCATCGCGAACGACGCGCACGACAGGATCAGCGGCAGCTCGTACGACACCAGCTGGGCGGCCGAGCGCATCGCGCCGATGAGGGCGTACTTGTTGCCGGACGACCACCCCGCCATCAGCGTGCCGACGGTGCCGACACCGGACACGGCGAGCACGAGCAGCAGCGACGCGGGCACGTCAGCCCCGACGAGCGACGGGGAGAAAGGCACCGCAGCGAGCGCGAGCAGGTAGGCGATCAGCGACACCGCCGGCGCCCACCGGAACGCACCCCGATCGGCCGCCGCCGGGACGATGTCCTCCTTCTGGGTGAACTTCACCCCGTCGGCGATCAGCTGCGCCCACCCGTGGAACCCACCGGCGTACATCGGGCCGAGCCGACCCTGCATGTGGGCCATGACCTTGTGCTCGGTCTGCCCGACGAGCAGCGGCAGCGTGAGGAACGCGATCAGGACGAGCACCGCGTGCCAGACGACGTCGAACCACGACAGGTTGCTCACCGCGGCCCCCAGGACGGGTCGGGTACGCCGGGTGGCAGGTTCTTGCGACGACCGGGCTTGCGCGGGGCGTCACCGGACTCACCCGGGTCCTTGGCTCCCGGCCACGGCTTGGACGCACGCGCGGCCAGCACGAACGACTTGCGCAGCGGTGTGCCGTCGAACCCGTCGGGCAGCAGCAGCGGACGCATCCCGAGACCGGACCCGTCGTCGAACCCGGCGAACTCGATGCCGAACATCTCGTGCGTCTCACGCTCGTGCCAGGCGGCGCCCCGCCACAGCGGCGTGACACTCGGCACGGCTTCACCGTCGGGCACACGCGTGCGTACGAGGGTGCTGCGGACAGCGCCCGGCGTCATGTCGTAGAGGTGGACGACCAGGTCGAACCCCGGCGCCTCGTCACGGTCGGTCTCGTCGACCGCGGTCAACCAGTCGAAGTAGTCGAACCCCTCGGCACGCAGAGCGCGCAGCGTGTCGACCCAGTGCTCGAGATCGCAGTCACGAGAAGGGGTTTCGGCCGCGACGTCGCTCATGCGTCGGACTCCGAGCGCGGAAGGATGCGCGTGGCCCCCGCCTCAGGCTCCTGGACCAGCGGCCGGGTGACGGCGCCGGCGAAGCTGCGCCTGGACGCGTACGAACGGGTCGACAGCCGCTCCTCGGCGATCTTGTCCTGCAGCCGCAGGATGCCGTGCAGCAGCGCCTCGGGCCGCGGCGGGCAACCCGGAACGTAGACGTCGACCGGGATCAGCTGGTCGACGCCCTTGGTGACGGAGTAGGAGTCCCAGTACGGGCCGCCGGAGTTGGAGCAGGCACCGAAGGAGATGACGTACTTCGGCTCGGGCATCTGGTCGTACAGCCGACGCACGGCGGGCGCCATCTTGTCGGTGACCGTGCCGGACACGACCATCAGGTCGGCCTGGCGCGGGCCGGGTGCGAACGGGATCACGCCGAGCCGGATGAAGTCGTGCCGGGCCATCGACGCCGCGATGAACTCGATCGCGCAGCACGCCAGCCCGAAGTTGAACACCCACAACGAGTAGCGCCGACCCCAGTTGAGGACGAGCCGCATCGGCTTGGGCGCGTGGTTGTGCAGGGGCCCGACGCGTGGGGTGGGCAGGTCGACGGTCATCAGCTCGTCACGTCCCATCGGAGCAGTCCGCGTCGTGCGGCGTGCAGCAGCCCCACCAGGATCACCGCGATGAAGATGCCCATCTCGGCCAGGCTCGCCGCACCCAGGTCGGCGTCACGCAGCACCGTCGCCCACGGGAACAGGTAGACCGCATCGACCGCGAAGATCACGTAGAGGAACGCGAACCCGAGGTAGCGCACCTGCGTCTGCGCCCAGTGCAGGCCGACCGGGTCGACACCGGACTCGTACGTCGTGAGCCGCACCGGGTTGGGTGACACGGGCGAGAGCAGCCGGCGCATCAGCATCGCGACGACGAACAGCAGGAGACCGGCGACAGCCACCGCCGCCACCACGAGGTATCCCGCCAGGTTCGCGCTCACCCGGGCAGCCTAACGAGCAGCGAGCCTCACCTGGTGGACCCGCCCGTCATCCGACCTGTCAGGTGTACGCCGGTCGCGCACCTGCGCGGCGACGACCAGGCCCACCGCCCCCACATAGCTCACCAGCCGGGTCGTCGACCAGTCCCACGGCAGGGCCGGAGCGAAGTAGGTCAGCGTCGGCGCGAGGCACAACCACAACCACCGCAACCGGCCGGTCATCGCGACGAGGACCACCAGCAGCAGCGGGTACCAGGGGTAGTTCGGGGTCGTCAGCGCGAGGTACAGCCCCACCGCCGTGACCGCCGTACACTCCGGCCGCTCGGCATCGCCCCACCACCACAGCGCGAGCAGCCCGCCCGCGAGCAGCAACGGGGTGACCACGGCCGCCGCTGCGTCGCCGACGAGCAGGCCGGTCACCAGGTAACGCCCGCCGTCGGCGTACTCCTCCTCACGCAGATAGCCCGGCAGGTAGCCCAGCACTGCGGGTCCGACGGCGACGACGTGCGGCAGATAGCCGAGCACGAGCACCGTGAGCGCTCCGGCCGTCATCCGCGACGGCCGGCGCCCCGCCGTGGCGAGCAGGACGACCGGGAACAGCTTGGTCGCGACCGCGGCCCCGAAGGCCAGCCCGGCGGCGTACGTCCTGCGGCGGTCCAGCGCGAGCAGCCCGAGCACGCTGAGCAGCACGGCGAGCCAGTCGATGTGAGCGTTGTTGGTCGCCTCGACCGCGACCAGCGGGTTGAGCGCCCACACCGCGACCCACCACAGCGGCGTCCCGCGCGTGCGGCTCCAGCGCACGAGCAGCAGTGCCACGGCGAGGACGCCGATCGCTGCGGACACCTGTAGCGGCCGGTGCGAGTCATGGCCGGCGCCGGCCACCCGCATCGCCACGAACGCGTTCTGCGCCACCGGCGGGTAGATCGTGTGGACCGTCGGGCGATTGATCTCGGTGCACACCTCGTCAGCCCGGTGCGCCGGGCACGGACGCTCGGTCGGGAACGCGAACTCGCCACGCAGCGGGGTGAGCTCGGCGTCGACCGGCGCGTACCGGTACGGGTCGGTGCCGCTCAGCTGCACCTTCGCGTCCCAGACGTAGCGGAAGTCGTCGTCGCTGCTCGACGGAGCCGCCGTGAGCGCGACGACCTGAAGGAGCGCGCACCCGCCGAGGAGTACGCCGGCCAGGACTCGTCGGGACAACACGGTGCGGCGCAGCCACCACAGCAGGGCGAGGAGCACCCCGAAGGCAGCCACCTGGGACCAGACCTGCACCGCATGGTCGCCCGGGTGATGCACGAAGACGGTGACGCCGACGACCATCAGGCCGACGAGTCCTCCAGCAACCATCACGCCCCCATCGTCGCCGGTAGAACGAGCGAGATCGACCGGATACCAACGTGTTCCGCACTTCGTAAGGGTCGAATCGGGGCCGTCGGCAGCACGATGGACCCATGCCGCCGACGCTCCCCCGCCTGCCCGATGCCCCACCCTCGTGGTGGCCGTCGTCCGACCCGTGACCGACGCGTGGCCGGCCGCTCACCGCTCGCCTCGGGCTCGCCGTCGGCGTGACCATGCTCGTCTGCTTCGCGACCGGGCTGATCAGCCAATACCACGCGCATCCGTGGGGGTGGCTGCCTCCGCCGGCCTCGCCGGCGTGGGGATACCGCCTCACCCAGGGCGTCCACGTGATCACCGGCATCGCGGCGATCCCGCTGCTGCTGGCCAAGCTGTGGTCCGTGCAGCACCGGCTGCGCCAGTGGCCACCGGTGCGTTCGCTCGTGCACGGCGCCGAGCGTGCGGCGGTCGGGCTGCTCGTCGCCGCAGCGCTGCTCGAGCTGGTCACGGGCTTCCTCAACGTCCTGCAGTACTACCCGTGGCCCTGGGACTTCGTCGCCGTCCACTTCGCGACGGCCTGGTTGCTGGTCGGCGCGCTGCTGGTGCACGTGGCGGCCCAGCTGCCCGCGATCCAGGAGGGGCTGCGCACCCGGCTCTCGTGGTCGCCCGCGAGTGACGCCGTGCTGAGGGCAACGGCCGCGCCCTTCTCCGTAGACGACCATCGAGCTCGCGAGCACCAGCCTGCGCACGCCACGGCGTGCCATCGCTGCCAGCAGCGTGGTCGTGCCGACGTCGTTGTGCGAGGCGTACGCCGGCAGGTCCGCCACGTCGACGCCGCGCCCGACCTTGGCCGCCAGGTGCGCGACGACGTCGACGCGGTGCACCGCGCGCTCGGCCACGTCCGGGTCGCGTACGTCATCACCGTCGACCAGGTCGAGCCGGGTCACGTCGTGACCGGCTGCCGTCGCAGCGTCCACGACGTGCCGTCCGATGAACCCGGCGCCGCCGGTCACGAGCAGTCTCATGTACTCACGCTAGGCGCGAGACCTGTTGGGACACAGCGGGATCGGCCCCGTCAGGCGATCGTTCCGCACTTCGTCACATCCGGTCCCGACGTGACCCACGTCATAATCCCGTGTTGGGTTACCCATTTGACTTCCCGCTGAACGCGTTCTTACCGTAGGCCCAGGTCATGAGACCCAGCGACAAGCCCTGGCTTGCTGGGCGGCAACCCTCACGGACGTGGCGGGGTGCTCCAGGTGACGACCGGGCGCGACCAACCCTCGCGCAAGCACTCCACTCCCGTAGTGGCCGACCTTCGAGGACGCCCATGCACCACCACACGCACCACTCGGCACCGACGACCACCCGTCGTTGCTGCTGTCCGCGCTGCCGCTGACAGGCGCGCCGCACAGCCCTCACGCACCCACCGCAGCAACCCCGCAGGGGTCGGCTGACCCTGCCGTCCTCCCTGCCCGCACCGAAAGGAACCACCATGTCCGAGACCCCGAAAACCCCTGAGAATGTTGACGGTTCGACGCCCGCGCTGCCCGACAAGCCCGGCCGCGGCAAGGGCGCTCTGTTCGGCGCTGCAGCCGCCGGCGTCGTCGTCCTCGTCGCCGCCGGCTTCGCGATCAAGGCCGTCGCGTCCGACGACGACGAGGGCGGCACGCAGACCGTCAGCATCGGGACGACCGAGGCGAGCGCGCCCTACTGGAAGCCGCTGCAGGACCTCGCCGCCAAGCAGGGCATCACCATCAAGGTGGTCAACTTCGGTGACTACACGCAGGCCAACCCCGCCCTCGCGCAGAAGCAGACCGACCTCAACCTGTTCCAGCACCTGCAGTTCCTCGCGACGTACGACGTCGAGGCGGACCAGGACCTGACGCCGATCGGCTCGACGGTCGTCGTACCGCTGGGTGTCTACTCCAAGAAGCACACGGCGCTCAACCAGATCCCCCAGGGCGGCAAGGTCGCGATCCCCAACGACCCGACCAACCAGGCGCGGGCGCTGCTCGTGCTGCAGCAGGCCGGCCTGCTCAAGCTCAAGGGCGGCGGCAACACGCTGTCGACCCCCAAGGACATCGACACCGGCGCCTCCAAGGTCACCGTCGCCCCGGTCGACGCCGCGCAGACCGTGGCCTCGCTGCCGTCTGTCGACGCGTCGGTGATCAACAACAACTTCGCCCTCGACGCCAAGCTCGACCCGAAGAAGGCGCTGTTCAACGACGACCCGAAGCGCCCGGAGGCCGAGCCCTACATCAACGCGTTCGTCGCGCGCGCCGAGGACAAGGACAACCCGACCTACCTCAAGATCGCGAAGCTCTACCACGACCCCTCGGTGATCACGCAGGTCGAGGCGTACTCCAAGGGCACCGCGGTCATCGTCGACAAGCCGCGGGCCGACCTGGTGAAGATCACGGACAAGCTCAAGGCGGACGCGAAGAAGTGACTGAGCACGACGCACTGATCGAGCTGCGGGGCGTCGGCAAGACGTTCACGCGCGGCAAGAGCACCGTCACGGCCCTGCGGGACATCGACCTCGATGTCCCGCAGGGTCGGGTGTCGGCGGTCATCGGTTACTCGGGCGCCGGCAAGTCCACGCTCGTACGCCTCATCAACGGTCTCGAACGCCCCACCGAGGGCAGCGTCGTCGTCGACGGCAAGGACCTGACTTCGTTGAGCGCCAAGGAGATTCGTGAGGTGCGTTCGCGCATCGGCATGATCTTCCAGCAGTTCAACCTGTTCTCCTCACGCACCGTCTTCGGCAACATCGCCTACCCGTTGCAGCTGGCCGGCTGGTCGAAGGAACGGCAGAAGGCACGCGTCGCCGAGCTGCTGTCGTTCGTCGGCCTCACCGACAAGGCGTGGGCCTACCCCGAGGAGCTGTCCGGCGGCCAGAAGCAGCGCATCGGCATCGCCCGCGCGCTCGCGACCAGCCCGCCGATCCTGCTCGCCGACGAGGCCACCAGCGCCCTCGACCCCGACACGACGCAGGACGTGCTGCGGCTGCTGCGCCGGGTCAACGAAGAGCTCGGCGTGACGATCGTGGTCATCACCCACGAGATGGACGTCGTGCGTTCTCTCGCCGATCACGTCGCCGTCCTCGACGGAGGCGTCCTCGTCGAGCACGGCCCCGTCCGTGACGTGATCGCCGCTCCGAGCCACGCGACCACCCGCCGCTTCCTCGACGCGACGCTGCGCACGCGGCCGGGCGACGGCGAGCTGGAGCAGCTGCGGTCGGCGTACGACGCTGAGGTCGTCACCGTGACCGTCGACGACCGGCACACCATCGGTGGTCGGCTCAGTGACCTCGTCCGCCGCCACGACGTGACGTTCGAGCTCGTCCACGGCGGCTACACCGCGGTCAAGGACGACGCCCTCGGCACGTTCACCGTGCTGCTGCAGGGCGACCCCGACGCCGTACGCCGTGCCGCCGCCGACCTGCGCGGCACCCTCGTGGACGGAGACGTCGCATGATCAGCGCCGACACCGCCTGGGGCGAGCTGCGTCCTGTCTTCCTCGACTCGATCCAGCAGACGCTGGTCATGGTGTCGCTGACCCTGCTCATCGGCGGACTGCTCGGTCTCGCGCTCGGGGTACTGCTGCACACCACCCGCAGCGGCGGCATCCTCGCCCACCGGCCCGTCTACACCGTCCTCAACGTGCTGGTGAACCTCGTACGGCCCATTCCGTTCATCATCCTGATCACCGCGATCGGGCCGCTCACGATGAAGGCGATGGGCACCACCATCGGCATCAAGGCGGCGACGTTCGCGCTGATCGTGGCCGCGACGTTCGGCATCTCACGCATCGTCGAGCAGAACCTCGTCTCGGTCGACCCCGGCGTCGTCGAGGCCGCTCAGTCGATGGGAGCCTCGCCCTGGCGGATCATCCGGACGGTCCTGGTGCCCGAGGCGCTCGGACCACTGATCCTCGGCTTCACGTTCGCGTTCGTCGCGGTGGTCGACATGTCGGCCGCAGCGGTCGCGATCAACGGCGGCGGGCTCGGCCAGTTCGCGATCTCCTACGGCTACCAGCGGTTCAACTGGGGTGTCACCTGGGCGGCGGTCGCAGCGATCGTGGTCATCGTGCAGGTCGCTCAGTTCGCGGGCCTGTACGCCGCCCGCCGCGTCATGCGCCGCTGACACTCCGCTGGTTGAGCCGGTCGAGCCCCACAGCGCGAGACCGTGTCGAAACCGAGGTGCCGCTCGGGGAGGGTCTCCCTCGCGGTCGCGGTGGTTTCGACACGGTCCTCGGCTTGCGCCTCGGACCGGCTCAACCAACGGGTGCGGTCTCGACCGCAGGGTCGCCCGGCGCGTAGCGTCGGTTTCATGGCTCAGCGCACTCGGATCGGTCACTACATCGGCGGCGAGCACGAGGCCGGGGGTGACCGGGTCGGACCGGTGTTCAACCCGGCCACCGGCGAGCAGAGCCACGACGTCGCCCTCGCGAGCGCGGACGACGTACGCCGGGCGGTGCAGGTCGCGCAGGACGCCGCGCGTGCGTGGCGTGAGACGCCGCTGGCCAAGCGCGCCGACGCGATGTTCCGGCTGCGGCACCTGCTGACGCAGCATCAGGACGAGCTCGCCCGCATCGTCACCTCCGAGCACGGCAAGGTCGTCAGCGACGCCGCCGGCGAGGTGAGCCGTGGCCTGGAGAACGTCGAGTTCGCCACCGGGCTGCTGACCCATCTCAAGGGCGACCGGTCCGAGCAGGTGGCGCGCGGCGTCGACGTGCATCAGGTCCGTCAGCCGCTCGGTGTGGTCGCCTGCATCACGCCGTTCAACTTCCCGGTCATGGTGCCGCTGTGGATGATCAGCACCGCCATCGCCGCGGGCAACACCGTCGTGCTCAAGCCGTCCGAGCGAGACCCCTCAGCGGCGCTGCGGCTGGCCGAGCTGTTCGCCGAGGCGGGCCTGCCGCCCGGCGTGCTCAACGTCGTCAACGGTGACAAGGAGGCGGTCGACGAGCTGCTCGACAACCCGACCGTGCAGGCGATCTCGTTCGTCGGATCCACGCCGGTCGCGAAGTCGGTCTACGAGCGAGCAGCCAGCAACGGCAAGCGCGTTCAGGCCCTGGGTGGCGCCAAGAACCACATGGTCGTCATGCCCGACGCCGACCTCGACGCGGCCGCCGACGCAGCGGTCTCGGCGGCGTACGGATCGGCCGGCGAGCGCTGCATGGCCGTCTCCGTGCTCGTCGCCGTCGGCGACATCGGCGACGACCTGGTCGACCGCATCCGTGACCGCGTCAGTCGCCTCACCGTCGGCGACGGCACCGACCCGGCCTCCGAGATGGGTCCCCTCATCACCGCGGACGCCCGCGAGCGCGTCACGTCCTACGTCGCGGGCGCCGCCGACGAGGGAGCCACCGTGGTCGTCGACGGCCGTGAGCAGCAGTTCGACGGGGACGGGTTCTTCATCGGCGTCTCGCTCGTCGACCAGGTCAAGCCCGGCATGAAGGTCTACGACGACGAGATCTTCGGCCCGGTGCTGTCGGTGGTGCGTGTGCCGTCGTACGACGAGGCGGTTGCCCTGGTCAACGCCAGCGACTTCGCCAACGGCGTCGCGATCTTCACCCGTGACGGCAAGACCGCTCGCGCGTTCGAGTTCGACATCGAGGTCGGCATGGTCGGCGTCAACGTGCCGATCCCGGTGCCGATCGGTGCGTACTCCTTCGGTGGCTGGAAGCAGTCGTTGTTCGGTGACACCCACATCTACGGGCCCGAGTCGTTCGACTTCTACACCCGCCGCAAGGTCGTCACCACCCGGTGGCCCGACCCGTCCGAGAGCCAGATCAACCTCGGATTCCCCACGCACTGAAGGAGATTCGATGACTGCGGCGACCGACATCCTCAAGGACGGGTTCGAGCGCGTCCGCGACAACGTCGCCACCGTCCTCGACGGCTTGACGCCCGAGCAGGTCCTTGCCCGACCCAGGCCCGACGCCAACTCGATCGGCTGGCTCGTGTGGCACCTCAGTCGTGTCCAGGACTCTCACCTGGCCGATCTCGTGGGCGCCGAGCAGGTCTGGAGCAGTGAGGGTTTCGTCGAGCGGTTCGCCCTGCCGTACGCCGCCGACGCGACGGGCTACGGCCAGAGCAGCGCCGATGTCGGCGCGTTCTCGACCACCGACACGGCCCTCCTGCGGGACTACCAGCAGGCCGCGCACGAGCTCACGCTCACCGTGCTGAAGGACCTCACCGACCAGCAGCTGGGCGAGGTCATCGACCGGCGCTGGGACCCGCCGGTGACCCGTGCCGTACGCCTGGTGTCGGTCGTCGACGACACCGCGCAGCACGTCGGTCAGGCGGCGTACGTCCGCGGGCTGGTCTCCTGACGCACGCGTCACCGGCGAGAAACATCGCCGACACATGCGGTTGCTCTACTGGCAGGCATGCACCTGACCCCTGGCGACACCGAGAAGCTGCTGCTGTCGGTCGCAGGCATCATCGCCCGCGACCGGCTCGCGCGCGGCGTACGGCTCAACCACCCCGAGTCGGTGGCGCTGCTGTCGACCTGGGTGATCGAGCGCGCTCGTGAGGGAGCGCTCGTCGCCGACCTGATGGAGCAGGGTCGCAGCGTCCTGAGCCGCGACCAGGTGATGGACGGCGTCGCCGAGATGCTGAGCGACGTGCAGGTCGAGGCGACCTTCCCCGACGGCCGCAAGCTCGTGACGCTGCACCACCCGATCGCATGAGCGGCGCCAGCACCGGCCCCGGCGCGATCCGCGTCCGGCCCGGCACCATCGATCTCAACGAGGGCCGCGAGCGCATCAGCCTCGTCATCGAGAACACCGGCGACCGACCCGTCCAGATCGGCTCGCACCTGCACCTGCCGGCCGCCAACAGCGCACTCGCGTTCGACCGCGCCGCGGCCGAGGGATTCCGGCTCGACGTCCCGGCCGGCACGTCCGTCCGGTTCGAGCCGGGCGTCTCGCGCGAGGTGAGCGCCGTACGCCTGGGCGGGCGCGCCGTCGTACCAGGCCTGCAGATCGGCGGTGACCGCTGATGGTGCAGATCGACCGCGAGCAGTACGCCGCGCTCTACGGACCGACCGTCGGCGACCAGGTGCGCCTCGGCGACACCGACCTGTGGATCGAGGTCGAGCGCGACCTCACCGTCGGCGGCGACGAGGCGGTGTTCGGCGGCGGCAAGACGATCCGCGAGTCCATGGCGCAGGGCACCCGCAGCAACGCCGACGGGGCGCTGGACACCGTCATCACCAACGCCGTGGTGCTCGACCACGGCGGGGTCGTACGAGCCGATGTCGGCATCCGCGCCGGGCGCATCGTCGCGCTGGGCCGGGCGGGCAACCCCGACATCGCCGACGGCGTCCACCCCGACCTCGAGATCGGCCCCGGCACCGACGTGATCGCCGGCGAGGGGCGCATCCTGACCGCGGGCGGCATCGACATGCACGTGCACCTGCTGTCGACCAGCCAGCTGCACGAGGCCCTGGCCACCGGCATCACGACGGTCGGCGGCGGGGGCACCGGACCGTCCGAGGGCTCCAAGGCCACCACCGTCACGCCCGGGCCGTGGCACCTCGCCCACGTCCTGCGTGGGCTGGACGACCTGCCCGTCAACGTCCTGCTGATGGGCAAGGGCAACACCGTCAGTGAGGCAGGACTGCGCGAGCAGGCGCTCGGCGGAGCCGCCGCGTACAAGGTGCACGAGGACTGGGGCTCCACACCCGCCGCGATCGACGCCGCCCTGCGGGCCGCCGACGAGTACGGCCTGCAGGTCACGCTGCACAGCGACAGCCTCAACGAAGCGGGCTACGTCGACTCGACGCTGCGGGCGATCGGCGGGCGCAGCATCCACGCCTTCCACACCGAGGGCGCCGGCGGCGGCCACGCTCCCGACATCCTCTCGATCGCCTCGGAGCCGAACGTCCTTCCGGGATCGACGAATCCGACGCTGCCGCACACCGTCAACACCGTCGCCGAGCACCTCGACATGCTCATCGTGTGCCACCACCTCAACCCGGCGGTGCCCGAGGACCTCGCGTTCGCCGAGTCACGCATCCGCGAGACGACGATCGCCGCCGAGGACCTGCTGCACGACCTGGGCGCGCTGTCGATGACGTCGTCCGACGCGCAGGCGATGGGTCGCATCGGCGAGGTCGTCACCCGCACCTGGCAGGTCGCTCATGTCATGAAGGCGAGGTACGGGCCGCTCGGCGAGACCCGGCCGGCGGACAACGAGCGAGCGCTCCGCTACATCGCGAAGTACACGATCAACCCGGCCATCGCGCACGGCATCGACCACGAGGTCGGCTCCGTCGAGACCGGCAAGCTCGCGGACCTGGTGCTGTGGGACCCGCGGTTCTTCGGCGTCCGCCCGTCGGTCGTGATCAAGGGCGGCGCCATCGTGTGGGCCGCGCTCGGTGACCCCAACGCGTCGATCCCGACACCGCAGCCCGTCCTGATGCGGCCGGCCCTGGTCAACGCCGCGGGTGCCGACCTGTCGAAGGCGTTCGTGTCCCCTGCGGCGCTCGACGACGGTCTGCGCGACCGGCTCGGCCTGCGACGCGAGCTGGTCGGCGTACGACCGACGCGCGACGTCACCAAGGCCGACATGGTCAACAACGACGCCCGACCGCGCATCGACATCGACCCCGAGACGTTCGCGATCGCCGTCGACGGTGGGACCGTACGCCCGCAGCCGGCCACCGAGCTGCCGCTCGCCCAGCTCTACTCGATGTTCTGAGGCGCGAGTTGTCCACTGCCACAGCCGATCTCGGCGTCCTGCTGCTCGCGGACGCGCGCCTGCCCACGGGTGGGCACACGCAGTCCGGCGGCCTCGAACCCGCGCTCCTGGCGGGCCTCCCCGAGGCCGACGTCCCGGCGTACCTGCGTACGCGCCTGCGCACCGCGACGACGGTCGACGCCGCCACCGCAGTGGTCGCCCTGCACGCCCTGCGCACCGGCGAACCTCTCGAACGGGTCACCGACGCGTGGGCGGCGCGCACCCCGAGCGAGGTCGTCCGCGCGGCCGCGATCGAGGTGGGCCGCGGCTACCTGCGCCTGCTGGCCCGGCTCGACGGCGGCTCTCAGCCGCGCGCGACCGAGCACCGGCCACGACCGGTCGCCGTCGCTCTGCTGGCTCACCACCTCGGCATCGACCCGCCCGCGCTCGCCCGGCTGATCTGCCACGACGACCTGCAGACCGTCGGCGCAGCGGCACTCAAGCTGGTGCCGCTCGACCCCGCCGAACCCGTCACCTGGACGCTGCAGCTCGCCGCCGAGGTCGACGACGTCGTACGCCGCGTCGCCGAGCTCACCGAACCCGACGACATCCCGGCTCCTGCCGCGCCCGCGCTCGAGCTGTGGCAGCACGCCCATCACCACGCACCCCGGAGGTTGTTCCGTGCCTGAGCCCACCCCCACCCGCGCCCTGCGCCTCGGCGTCGCCGGTCCGGTCGGCACCGGCAAGTCGTCGCTCATCGGCACGCTGTGCCGAGCGCTGTCCGGTGAGCTGCAGATCGGCGTCGTCACCAACGACATCTACACCGACGAGGACGCCCAGATGCTCCGCGCCGCAGGCGTGCTCGACCCCGAGCGCATCCGCGCGGTCGAGACCGGCGCCTGCCCGCACACGGCGATCCGCGACGACATCACCGCCAACGCGATCGCCGTCGAGGACCTCGAGGCCGACTTCGCACCGCTGGACCTCGTGCTCGTCGAGTCCGGCGGCGACAACCTGACCGCGACGTTCTCGCCCGCCCTCGTCGACGCGCAGCTGTTCGTCCTCGACGTCGCCGGCGGCGGGGACGTCGTCCGCAAGGGCGGGCCGGGCATCGCGCGGGCCGACCTGCTCGTCGTCAACAAGACCGATCTCGCGCCCCACGTCGGCGTCGACGTCGACCTGATGGAGCGGCAGGGCCGCGAGGCGCGCGGTGGCCGACCGGTCGTCGCACTCTCCCGCACCGACGTGGCATCCGTGCAGGCCCTCACCGACTGGGTGCGTACGACGCTCGCCGCCCATCGCAGCGGCGCGCACCAGCCGCAGGACCCAGGTCCGATGGCTCCGCACAGCCATGCCGACGGCACGGTGCACGCGCATTGACCGAACGCACCACGCGCATCACCGTCACGGCGGGGCCTGACGGCACCCGCGCCCGCGTCACCCTCAGCAGCGGGCTCCTCGCGCCACGGCTGCTGAACGCTGACGTCGGGTGCGCCTCGGTCGCGCTCGTGGCGACCTCGGCCACCCTGCTCGCGGGAGACCACGTGCGCGTCGCGGTCACGGTCGGCGCCGGGGTGCGGCTCGACCTGCGCGACGTGGCCGGCACGGTCGCGTACGACGGCCGTGGCGCAGAAGCGTTGTGGGACATGACGATTCGCGTTGACCAAGGCGCGTCGCTGGTCTGGCACGGCGAACCTCTCGTCGTCTCGTCCGGTGCCCGCGTGCGTCGCTCCCTCGACGCCCAGGTCGCCGAGGGTGGGCGCCTCCTGCTGCGCGACACGGTCTCGCTCGGCCGCACCGGCGAGGCTCCGGGCTCGCTGGTGTGTCGCACGCGCATGACGTACGCCGGCCGGCCGGCGTACGTCGAAGAACTCACGCTCGATGCCGAGTCCGTCGGGATGCCAGGCATGCTCGCAGGCCACCGGGTCATCGACACGGTCACCGTCCTCGGCCGGCGTCTCGACCCTCTCGCCGCCGGCGGGCCTGCGGTCCTCCGGCTCGACCAGCCCGGCGCCATCGCCCGCGACCTGGTCCACGACGCACACCGCTCGACGGCGGCACGCGCCTGGCACGCCTGGACGTGACCGACCCCACATCGGGGTTTACGCGCCCGAAACCTGACCGAACGACGACCACAACACGCTGCCGCCACCGTCATCAGGTCCGGTTCCCGACGGGAAGGCAGCACCATGACCGACACCGCTGTGCGCAGTGCGAACGAGACGCTGGAGGACTACACCCTGCGTTTCGCGCCACGCAGCTACCGCCGCTGGGGCACCGGCGTCGTCGCGACGTCCGCGCTCGGCGGCATCGCCTACCTGGCCGACTTCTCGATCGGCGCCAACATCGGCATCGCCCACGGCACGACCAACGCACTGCTGGGCATCGGCATCGCCGCGCTGATCATCTTCGTGACGGGCGTGCCTCTCGCGATCTACGCGGCGCGCTACAACCTCGACCTCGACCTGATCACCCGCGGCTCCGGGTTCGGCTACTACGGCTCGGTGCTGACCAACGTCATCTTCGCGACGTTCACGTTCATCTTCTTCGCGCTCGAGGGCTCGATCATGGCGCAAGGCCTGCAGCTGGGCCTGCACATCCCGCTGTGGCTGGGCTACCTCGTCTCCAGCGTGATGGTGATCCCGCTGGTGATCTACGGCATGAAGGCGCTCGCCAAGCTGCAGCTGTGGACGACCCCTCTGTGGCTGCTGCTGATGGCAGTCCCGTTGCTGTACCTCGTGATCCGCCACCCCGACAGCGTCGGCACGTTCCTGTCGTACGACGGCAAGGACGGCTCCGCGACGTTGTTCTCGTCCGCGATGCTCGCCGCCGGAGTGTGCCTGTCGCTCATCGCCCAGATCGCCGAGAACATCGACTACCTGCGGTTCATGCCGCCGAAAACCCCTGAGAACTCTCGGCGTTGGTGGTCGGCGGTCCTGATCGCCGGGCCCGGCTGGGTGGTCTTCGGCGCGATCAAGCAGATCATCGGCCTGTTCCTCGCGGTCTACCTGATCGCCCACGTGAGTGACGGTGCGTCGTTCGCGAACGAGCCGGTGCACCAGTTCCTCACGACGTACGACGAGATGATGCCGTACTGGCTCGCGATGACCCTCGCCGTCGTCCTGGTGGTGCTGTCCCAGATCAAGATCAACGTCACCAACGCCTACTCGGGCTCACTGGCGTGGACCAACTCGTTCACACGGCTGACGGGTCGCTACCCGGGACGGCTGGTCTTCGTCGTCGTCAACGTCGGCATCGCGCTCGCCCTCATGGAGGGCAACATGTTCGACGTCCTCAACGACATCCTGTCGTTCTACGCCAACATGGCGATCGTCTGGATCGTCGCGGTCGCGAGCGACATCGCGATCAACAAGTGGGTGCTCCACCTGTCTCCGACCGTGCCCGAGTTCCGTCGCGGCATGCTGTATGCCGTCAACCCGGTCGGCTTCGGCACCGTCCTGATCGCCGGCGGGCTGTCGATCCTGTGCTACTTCGGTGGCCTGGGTGACGGCCTCAAGCCCTACTCACCGCTGGTCGCCGTCGTGCTCGCCGCGGTGCTCCCGCCCGTCATCGCCGTCGCGACCCGTGGCCGCTACTACCTGCGGCGCGACCACGACGGCATCGACGAGCCGCTGTTCGACGAGCACGGCAACCCCTCGGCCGCCGAGCTCGACTGCCTCGTGTGCGCGCAGACCTTCGAACGCCCCGACATGCTCGCGTCGGCTCGCGGTGACGGCCATGTCTGCTCGCTGTGCCTGGCGACCGACCGATCCGGCACGCACGTGCTGCCCGCCCGTTGACCGGCGTACGCCGTCAGAGGGTGGAGCCTGCTCTCTGACGGCGTACGCGCCAACGTGCGTGCGAACGTCACACGCCCGGCCTAGTGTGGTGACAAGGCACGACCCGCACTCGCTAAGCCTGGTGAGCCAGAACGATGAGTTCCACGTCCACACAACGGCTCGGTCGCGTGGTCATCCGGTTCGCGGGTGACTCGGGCGACGGCATGCAGCTGACCGGTGACCGGTTCACCGCCGAGACCGCGAGCCTCGGCAACGACCTGTCGACACTGCCCAACTTCCCGGCCGAGATCCGCGCACCGCAGGGCACGCTGCCCGGCGTCAGCAGCTTCCAGGTGCAGTTCGCCGACCACGACGTGCTCACACCGGGCGATGCCCCCGACGTGCTCGTCGCGATGAACCCTGCTGCCCTGCGCGCCAACCTCGGCGACCTGCCCCGCGGCGCGACGGTCATCGTCAACACCGACGAGTTCACCCAGCGCAACCTCGCCAAGGTCGGCTACACCGCCGACCCGCTCGACGACGGCAGCCTCGACTCCTGGCAGGTCCACGGCGTCCCACTCACCTCGATCACGGTCGAGGCGCTCGACGGCTTCGACCTGACCCGCAAGGACAAGGAGCGCGCCAAGAACATGTTCGCGCTCGGTCTCCTGTCGTGGATGTACACGCGGCCCACCGAAGGCACCGAGACGTACCTCAAGACCAAGTTCGGCAACCGGCCCGAGATCCTCGCGGCCAACCTCGCCGCCCTGCACGCCGGCCACGCCTACGGCGAGACGACCGAGGCGTTCGCGGTGTCCTACACGGTCGCACCGGCCCCGATGCCGAGCGGCACCTACCGCAACATCACGGGCAACCTGGCGCTCGCGTACGGCTTCGTCGCCGCCTCCCACCGCAGCGGGCTCCCGCTCGTGCTCGGCAGCTATCCGATCACGCCGGCGTCCGACGTCCTGCACACGTTGTCGACGCTCAAACGGTTCGGCGTGACGACGATCCAGGCCGAGGACGAGATCGCCGGTGTCGGAGCGGCCCTCGGCGCGGCGTACGGCGGTGCGCTGGGTCTGACGACGACCTCCGGTCCGGGGCTCGCGCTGAAGTCGGAGACGATCGGCCTCGCCGTCTCGCTCGAGCTGCCGCTCGTCGTGGTCGACGTCCAGCGCGGCGGCCCCTCCACCGGGCTGCCCACCAAGACCGAGCAGGCCGACCTCCTGCAGGCGATGTTCGGACGCAACGGCGAGTCGCCCGTCGCCGTCGTCGCACCCTGCAGCCCGACCGACTGCTTCGACACCGCCATGGAGGCCGTGCGTATCGCGACGACCTACCGCACCCCGGTGATCGTCCTGTCCGACGGCTATCTCGCCAACGGGTCCGAGCCGTGGCGCATCCCCCGGGTGAGCGACCTCCCCGACCTCACCGTCGAGTTCGCCACCGAGCCGAATGCCGTTGACGATCAAGGCAGTCCGACGTTCCATCCCTACCTCCACGACGAGCAGACCGTCGCGCGCCCGTGGGCCGTCCCGGGCACGCCCGGGCTCGAGCACCGCGTCGGCGGCATCGAGAAGGCCGACGTCACCGGCAACATCAGCTACGACCCCGGCAACCACGACCACATGGTCCGACTGCGTCAGCGCAAGATCGACGTCATCGCCGACAGCATCCCGCCCCTCGAGGTCGACGACCCGTCCGGCGACGCACGCGTGCTGGTCCTGGGCTGGGGCTCGACGTACGGCCCGATCAAGGCGGCGGTCCGGCTCGTGCGCGGCACCGGCGCCACCGTCGCGCAGGCGCACCTGCGTCACCTCAACCCGTTCCCCGCCGACCTCGGCGACGTGCTGCACCGCTACGACCGGGTCGTGGTCCCCGAGATGAACCTCGGACAGCTCGCGCTGCTGCTGCGCGCGAAGTACCTCGTCGACGTCCGCAGCCACACCGCCGTGCGGGGGCTGCCGTTCAGCACCACCGAGCTCGCCGACGTGATCGCCGACGCCGCCGGGCGAGGAGGCGAGCCCCTCAGGGCGAGCCGTCTCGAGACCAAGGACCTCTCATGACCACCGACCTCGGCATGCCCGGGCTGCACGGCGTCCCCACCACGGACGAGCAGCAGACCCGCAAGGACTTCACCTCCGACCAGGAGGTCCGCTGGTGCCCCGGCTGCGGCGACTACGCGATCCTCGCCGCCGTCCAGGGCTTCCTGCCCGACCTCGGGCTGCGCCGCGAGAACATCGTGTTCGTCTCGGGCATCGGCTGCTCCAGCCGTTTCCCGTACTACCTCGACACCTACGGCATGCACTCGATCCACGGTCGCGCGCCGGCGATCGCGACAGGCCTCGCGACTTCACGGCGCGACCTGTCGGTCTGGGTCGTGACGGGCGACGGCGACGCGCTCTCGATCGGCGGCAACCACCTCATCCACGCGATGCGCCGCAACGTCAACATGACGATCCTGCTGTTCAACAACAAGATCTACGGGCTCACCAAGGGGCAGTACTCCCCCACGTCCGACATCGGCTCGGTCACCAAGTCGACCCCACTCGGCTCGGTCGACCAGCCGTTCAACCCGGTGTCGCTCGCGCTCGGCGCCGAGGCGTCGTTCGTCGCGCGCACCATGGACACCGACCGCAAGCACCTCACCGCCGTGCTCCGGGCGGCGGCGCAGCACCGCGGCACCGCCCTGGTCGAGATCTACCAGAACTGCCCGATCTTCAACGACGGCGCGTTCCAGCTGCTCAAGGACCGCGACGAGCAGACCGCGCGCATCCTGCACCTGGTCGACGATGAGCCGGTCCGGGCGGGCGAGGGCGACGGCGCTCGCGTGGTCGTCCGCGACGACCAGGGGCGACTCCGCGTCGTCCCCGAGGCCGACGCCGACCCGGCCCACGTCGTACGCCATCGGGTCAGTGATCCCGACCCGAGCCAGGCGTTCGCGCTGAGCAGGCTCGACGACCCGACGTTCGCGCAGGTGCCGATGGGTATCTTCCGCGACGTCGTCCGACCGACGTACGACGACGGTGTGCGTGCCCAGGTCGACGCTGCCGTCGAGCAGGCGGGCGGTCCTGCCGGCGACCGTGACCTGCAGACCCTCCTCGAGGGCAAGGACACCTGGACCGTCGGCTGACCCGGGGCGGACGCCCGCTCTCAGCGACCGCCGGCGTCGTAGCCGGCGGGCACCTCGTAGATCGCGCCGTTGACACCGGCCCGGAACCTCCGGCCGGCCGAGAAGCCTTGTGTGCCATGGCCATACGTCACCTGCGTGGTCAGCGGCATGCCGTCCTGGATCGAGCAGAACTGCCCGCCCTCGACCCGCCAGATCTGCCCCGCGGTCCAGGTCGTCACCAGCGGTCGGCCCGCGCTGTCGAGCGTCAGGCCGTCCGGCACGGCGAGCGCGTCGAGCAGGCCCGCCGAGACCCAGCGCTGCGGCGTCTGAGGCGCATCGACGGGGATGCGGAACAGTGAGGGCGCAGGGCCGGACTGGATGACGTAGACCGACTTCTGGTCGGGCGCGACGGCGATGCCGTTGGGGATCGGGACCTTCGCCCAGTCGTGGTCGACCGTGCCGTCCGGGCTGACGCGCCCGATGTTCTGCCCGCCGACCGTCGTCGTGTAGACGGTGCCGTCCTGCGCGAGCGCGATGCCGTCGATGCCGCCCAGCCCGTCGGCGTAGACCGAGACTGCTCCGGTGTCAGGGTCGACGAGCTTGACCTCCGAGTGCGGGAACAGGTCGCCGGTGGCCGAGGTCAGCAGGTCGTTGCCGGTGCCGACCAGCAGCTTGCCGTCGGGGCGTACGACGATGCCGCCCGTGGCGTTGATGCCGCCCGTGATCGCCACGGGCTGCGACTGCGGCGTGTCCATCCGGTAGACCTTGCCGCTGAAGTAGCCGGTCATGAACATCCGCCCGTGACGGTCGACGATGATCGACTCGATGTGCTCGCCGAGCTGGGCGAGCTTCACCGGCGCTGCGGCAGTGACCGACGCGCAGCCGGAGGCGGCCGTGCGCCGCTTCGTCGAGGGCGACGTGCTGCCGCACCAGGACCAGTGGGAGCGCGACGGCGAGCTGCCACGGTCGCTGCACCAGCGCGCGGCTGCGCTCGGACTGATCGGCGCAGGCTTCCCCGCGTCGGTCGGCGGCGGTGACGGCGACCTGGTCGACGCCATGACGATCGCCGAGGAGCTGCACCACGCGGGTGGCGCGGGCGGGCTCTTCGCGTCGCTGTTCACCTCGGGCATCGCACTCCCCCACCTCATCGCGGCGGGCGATCCTGCGCAGGTCGAACGGTGGGTGCGGCCGACGCTCGCGGGCGAGCTGATCGGCTCGCTCGCGATCACCGAGCCCGGCGGCGGCTCCGACGTCGGCCACCTGAGCACCACTGCGCGCCGCGACGGCGACCACTACGTCGTCAACGGCGCCAAGACCTACATCGCCTCAGGGTGCCGCGCCGACTTCGTCGTGACCGCGGTGCGCACGGGCGACGCCGGCGCCGGCGGTCTTTCGCTGCTCGTGGTCGAGAAGGGCACGCCGGGCTTCGAGGTGTCACGCAGGCTCGACAAGATGGGCTGGCTGTGCTCCGACACCGCCGAGCTCTCGTACACCGACGTGCGCGTGCCCGCGAGCAACCTGATCGGCGCCGAGAACTCCGGATTCGCCCAGATCGCAGGCGGATTCGTCACCGAACGGGTGGCCTTGGCCACCCAGGCGTACGCGTCCGCCCAGCGTTGCCTCGATCTCGCCGTCGCGTGGTGCCGAGACCGCGAGACGTTCGGGCGCCCGCTCATCAGCCGCCAGACCGTGCAGCACACGCTCACCGAGATGGCCCGGCGCATCGATGTCGCGCGCGTCTACACACGATCGGTGGCCGAGCGTCATGCCGCCGGCGAGCACGACCTGATCACGCAGGTCTGCTTCGCCAAGAACACCGCAGTCGAGGCCGGCGAGTGGGTGGCACGTGAGGCCATGCAGCTCTTCGGCGGCATGGGCTACATGCGTGAGAGCGAGGTCGAGCGGAAGTACCGCGACATGCGCATCCTCGCCATCGGCGGTGGCACGTCCGAGATCATGACCGACCTGGCCGGCAAGCTGTTCGGCTACACCTCGCGCTGACTCCCGCGCGGGGGTCGCTGACACGACGGGCCTCCGCCCACGACCTGTGCCGCACATGTGTGAACCTCAGCGCCGGACGAGCTCGCCGGCCCCAATCCTCGACCTGCGTTACGCCGATGCAGGCGACGTTACTCACGGTTCGACTCGCTCGATGGTCCCCACCTTGTCGATGCCTCGGTCAAACGAGATCACAGATGTGTCGCCGTCGTGTTCGGCGCGTGCCACCAGATATGCGTCGGCGAAGTCGAGCCGGTACTGCTCGTAGATCTCCACGGTCCGCAGTACCGTGTCGCGGCTGTCGACCACGATGCGCGGACTGTTGACGATGGCACGGACAAGCTCGGCGACGTCGGAGCGAGCCACGCGATAGACCGACTGCAGGACGTAGACCGTCTCGGCGACAATCAGGTGAGGCAGGGCGAACGTCACGCCGCTCGCGAGCATGGCGGTTGCGCGCTCGGCCTGGTCCGCAGGGTCGCCGGTCAGGTGACGGATCAGGACGTTGGTGTCGAGGTAGTCGACCATCCTGCAGCTCAGTCGGAGGTCGCACGTCGGCCGGCCACACGGTCGGCGCGCGCCTGCCAGGCGCGGACCTTGATCTCGGACCAGCCCTTGTCGCGAACGTCGTCGGGCACGCCCACCACGCCGGCGAGGTCAATCAGATCGGGCGTTGCGGCGACGGAGGCCTGGTGGCCCTTGACGCGGAAAACGAGCATGTCGCCCTCCTTGACACCGAGGGCATCGCGCACGGACTTGGGCACGGTGACCTGCCCCTTGCTGGTGATCTTGGCTGCCACATCCATGGCGCACTCCTTACATGGTGTTTTTGTAAGGTTACGCCTTTCCGTCGACTCCCGGTACCTCCAGGTCACCCGTCGCGGCGACTACGGTCCGCGCTTGACGTCACTCGCGGAGCACCTCGAACTGTCTTGCGAACTGGTTGGGAGACCGGCGAGTTCGGTCCCCACGACACGCTCAATTGCAAGAGCCCTCAATCCACATCGGCCTCGTCAATGGCGTAGCAGTGCTTCTTGGGGTTGCGCGTGCACTCCGCGACCGGAGTGCGCTCGGTCACCTTCCGCTTGGTGGTGCCGTCGGACGCGGTGAAGTCGATCCACGCGGTCGGCTTGTTATAGAAACGCAGCTTGCCGCCGCACGCGCCACGTCCCAGCTGCATCTGGCACCGCCCACCCAGGCGCAGCAGCGCCAGACGGCCGCGACCGGCGTCATCCGTGATGCCGGCCGCGACTGGCAGGAGGCTCACCCGCGAGAAGCACATAGTGCGCGACCGGATGAGGCGCCGCACGATCATCACGAATGCCCAAGCGGCCGCGAGGCCGAAGAAGACATAAATCGGCAGCATCTGCTGGTCAACCCCCGAGAACGGAGTCTCAGCTGCGGCGGAAGCCCGTCCATCGAACGGTAGGTTCTCCCAGAGTTGCATCACCGCCTTCCAACCTCCGAACGCCGCGGCAATCGTGATGATCGCCGCCACAAAGTTGATGCCGCGCTCCGTCACCGGGAGCAGCCATCGCTTCTTCACGAAGTACGGCTGGAGGTCGGGACCCTGGTCGCCGAAGACGGTGTAATTGCCGTTGCCCACGACATTTCTGTCCCCGCTGACGTTCCCGTCGCCGACAACGCTGCCGTGGATCTCGCCCATGTTCCTGATCTGAGACATCTCAACTGCCCTTCAATCGATGACTAAGACGCGCATCACAGTGGCATGTGGTACCGACATTGACTCGTGTCGAAGTCCCGGCCGCGTGGTGGCAGGTCGGGCGAGAGACGCGCTCTCCTGACTCTTCCGTGGGGGGACGTCCTCGATCGAGCGATCGGCACCGGTGCGCTGAGCACCTTGTCAATTCAGGTCCACACGATCAAAGGAAAGGACGTCTATCGCGTCCATGTCCCGCCATCAGCTCATCCGGTGTGGGCCAACGTGTAGGTTCCGAAGGGAGGCGCACTGCAGCGTGAGGAACACTTCTACGCGCGCATTAACAACAGCACCAGGCAGATCAAGAACGAGGAGAAACGCGGTCGCTACATCGCACGCGTTTGGCCTGACTAGCCGAGAACCGTTGCCAGATAAGGGTTCTCGAACACACGCTCCGGGTCGAGCTCGTCGCGCAGGGCGACGAAGTCGTCGTACCGCTCGTATCTCGGGCGCAGATCGGCCGCAGTGAGGTCGTGCATCTTGCCCCAGTGCGGGCGCGCACCTTCGATCGAGCGCAGCATCGACCAGAACGCGTCGAAGTACGCCCGGTGGTCACGCCGGTGGTACTGGTGGATCGCGACGTAGCCGGTCTCGCGGCCGAAAGCCGTTGACAGCCAACGGTCGTCGGCCGCCGCGAAGCGCACCTCGACCGGGAAGGCCACGAGCTCGTCCCGCCGGTCGCAGTACGCCTTGAGCTCGGCGAGCAGCTCGGGCACGACGGCCCGCGGAACGGCGAACTCCGACTCGCGGAACCTCACGGTGCGCTGGGTCGCGAAGATCTTGTACGACGAATCGGTGTAGGTGCGCTCGGACAGCGCCCGGCCCGACACCTGGTTGACCCGCGGGATCGCTTGCGGCACAGCGGTGGTCAGCCGGTTGATGCCCTCGAACAGCGTGTTGGACAGCAGCTGGTCGTCGAGCACCTCCCGCCACCGAGGCAACGGCGCACGCTGCCCCGGATCGCTGATGCGCGTGCTGGTCTTGGTCAGGACGCGGTCGGTGTGCGGGAACCAGTAGAACTCGAAATGGTCTGCTGCGTCGACGGTCTCGTCGAGCGAGCCGAGCACCGCATCGAGTGTGGACGGCGCCTCGTGCGCCTTCAGCAGGAACGCCGGGACGCACTGCAGCTCGTACTCGGTGACGACTCCGAGCGCACCCAGGCCGAGCGCCGCGGCGGGGACCAGGTCGGGACGGTGGGCGTCGTCGTACCGGACGATACTGCCGTCGGCGAGCACCATCTCGACTCCGACCACGAACCCGGACAGGCCGGTGAACCGCAGACCGGTGCCGTGCGTCCCCGTCGAGAGCGCGCCCGAGATCGTCTGCCGGTCGATGTCACCGAGGTTGGGCATGGCCAGCCCGAGGCGTTCCAGCGCCGGGTTGAGCACGTGCAGCGGCGTGCCGGCGCGCACCCGGACCCGCCCGGTCGAGACGTCGTGCGCGACCACGCCGCTCACGCGCTGCATCTGCAGCTGGAGGTCGACCGGCTGACCGACGGCGGTGAACGAGTGACCGGAGCCGATCGGCTTGACCTTGCGGCCCGTACACGCGGCGAGCGCCACGGCCTCGGCGACGTCGGCGGTGTCGCGGGGTGCGTAGACGTCGACCGCGTCGGCGGTCACGGTGCCGGCCCAGTTCGCCCAGCGCTGCTTGTCAGCCAAAGTTCTGCCCCTCACCTCGGTACGTCGGCAGCCGACCCGCGACCCGCCCCTGCTCGAGCAGCACGACCTCGTCGAACCGCTCGCACATCTCACCCGCCTTGGCGTGCCTGAACCAGACCAGGTCGCCGACCCGCAGCGCTCGAGCTGCGTTGCCACGCAACGGAGTCTGCACCTCACCGGTGCCCTCCTGCCCGAAGGTCCGCAGCCCTGCCGGGAACGCGACGTGCGGCACCCGGGACTCACCGGGCGGACCGCTGGCGACGTAGCCGCCGGAATAGGTCACGACCACGTCGTCGGACGGCTTGCGGACCACCGGTGACACGAAGTACGCCGCGGGGTGCAGGTGCGCGCCGTCGTACTGGTCGAACAGCGTCGGTGTGAAGAGGCCGGAGCCGGCGGCCAGGTCGGTGAGACCCGGCTCGTCGCGCAGCAGGTGCAGGCTGCCGGTGCCGCCCGCGTTGACGAAGTCGAGGGACGCATGGCGTGTGACCGCTGCCAGCACGCGCGACCTGCGGTGCGCGAGCTCACGCAACGAGGCCTTCTTCATCAGCCGCACCGCCGCGCTGGAGTCGGGCACGCCGGCGATCTGAGCGTCGTAGAACATCACTCCCGCCAGGCGTACGCCGGCCGTGCTGGTCACGAGCGCGGCGATCCGTTCGGCGTCGGCCGGTCTGTGGACACTGGAGCGGTGGGCGCCGATGGCGACCGGCCCGACGCGCAGGGAGCAGTCGACGTCGATGGCGACCCGCAGCGGGTGGTCGACCGCGCACTCCGACACCAGCTGTACGTGCTCGGGCAGGTCGACCATGAACGCGACCTCGGACGCCAGGCGCTCATCGGCGCTGATCGCCCGCAGAGTCGCCCGGTCGACCGTCGGGTAGGCGACCACGACGTTGTTGACCCCGTGGCCGACCAGCCACCGGGCCTCGGCGGCGGAGTAGGCCAGCACACCGGCGTACCCGTCCTCGCCCAGCAGTCGCTCGATGAGCCCGCGCACCCGGATCGACTTGGAGGCCAGGCGGATCGGCAGGCGGCCGGCACGCTCGCGCATCTCACGCGCGTTGGCCAGCAGCACCCCGAGGTCGATGACCGCGGTCGGGGCGGCAACGCCGTCGAGCCCGCCTCCGAGTGCTCCGGGACCCGTCGGCCCGGAAGTTGGTCGGTTGTCCAAGTCCACGTCGGCAGTCTAGGCGACGGATGCCGTCGTCGGGCTGAGGCTCGGACCTCGCCAGGTTGTCACGCACGGTTCACCTGCTGGTCGCCTGAAGCGCTGCGCCCGTCGGACCGACCGTCCTAGCGTGCCAACCGCCCCGCTGGACTCCCAGAAGGATCAACTCCCGTGACTGTCGACGACGCTCCTCGCAAGCGCCTCACCCTCCCGCTCCTGCGTCCCGCGCACGCGGGCGGCCGCAGTGCCATGACCTGCCACTACCGCTGTGACGACGCGTGCTCCAAGCCGATCGCCAACGAGTCGGACAACTCCTACTTCGGCGACATCGTCCGCGAGGGCATCAGCCGCCGTACCGCGCTCAAGGCCACCGGCGTGACCGCCGCGGTGGCCGGCCTCGCCGTCGCCGCTGGCGCCCAGCCCGCCGCCGCCGCGCCGGGCTCGGCCGCGAAGGCCAAGACCTCTCCGTTCGTCTACGACTTCGAGGCCACCGCGCCGCAGCCGTTCACGACCGACGACGTCATCACGCCCGAGGGCTTCACCTGGAAGCCGCTGGTCAAGTGGGGCGACCCGATCGTCGCCGGCGCCCCCGAGTTCGACTTCGACAACCAGACCGCCGCCGCGCAGGAGAAGCAGTTCGGCTACAACTGCGACTACGTCGGGCTGGTCCGCGACCGCCACGACCACAAGGGCGTCCTCGTCGTCAACAACGAATACACCAACGACGAGCTGATGTTCCGCGGCTACACCGGCGCCTCCGGCCTCACCGACGAGCAGATCAAGATCACGATGGCCGCGCACGGCCTGTCCGTCGTCGAGGTCCACAAGGCCGGTCGTGAGTGGAAGGCCCTGCTCGGCGCCCGCCGCAACCGCCGCATCACCGCCACGACGCCGTTCGAGCTCGACGGCCCGGCGGCCGGCTCCACGCTGGTCCGCACGAAGGCCGACCCGACCGGCCGCCGCGTGCTCGGCACGGTCGGCAACTGCGCCGGTGGCACGACCCCGTGGGGCACGATCCTGTCGGGTGAGGAGAACTTCAACGGCTACTTCAAGGCCACTGCCGCGCCCGCCGGCCAGGAGGCGGCGTTCGCCCGCTACGGCCTGACCGGCTCGACCGGCCGCGCCTGGGAGAAGGTCGACCCCCGCTTCGACGCCGCGCAGGAGCCCAACGAGTCGAACCGGTTCGGCTACATCGTCGAGGTCGACCCGCTCGACCCGACCTCGACGCCGCGCAAGCACACCGCGATGGGCCGCTTCAAGCACGAGGGCGCCAACGTCTCGGTCGCCCCCGACGGTCGCGTCGTCGCAGTCATGGGCGACGACGAGCGCTTCGACTACATGTACAAGTTCGTCTCGAAGAAGAAGTACGTCGAGGGCGACCGCAAGCACAACCTCACGCTGCTGTCCGAGGGTGACCTCTACGTCGCGAAGTTCACCGGCGACGGCTTCGAGGACGGCGTCAGCGACGGCACCGGCGAGTGGCTGCCCCTGGTCGTCGACGGCAAGTCCAAGGTCGCCGGCATGTCCGTCGAGGAGGTGCTGGTCCACACCCGCCTCGCCGCGGACAAGGTCGGCCCGACCAAGATGGACCGCCCCGAGGACGTGGAGCTCAACCCGGTCAACAAGCGCGTCTACGCCGCCCTGACCAACAACTCCAAGCGTGTCCCGAGCCAGATCGACGAAGCCAACCCGCGCGCCAGCAACAAGCACGGCCAGGTCATCGAGCTCACGGCTCCGGGCAACGACCACACCCAGGCGACGTTCACCTGGAAGCTCGTCCTCGTCTGTGGCGACCCGAACGACCCGGCCACGTACTTCAACGGGTTCGACCGCAGGGAGGTCAGCCCGATCTCCTGCCCCGACAACGTCGCCTTCGACTCGGTCGGCAACCTGTGGATCTCCACCGACGGCAACGCTCTCGGCAACGCCGACGCGTTCTTCATGATGCCGCTCGAGGGCCCGCACAAGGGTCACCTCAAGCAGTTCCACACCGTCCCGCACGGTGCCGAGTCGGCCGGTCCGCTCATCGTCGACGACACCACCGTGTTCTGCGCCGTGCAGCACCCGGGCGAGGTCGACGGCGCGTCGCCGAGCAACGTCCAGTCGCAGTTCCCGTACGACGGCACGGGCCAGCCGCGCCCGTCCGTCATCCAGGTGTTCGCCGACAAGCCCGGCCGTCGCTGACGCCTGACGCTGTACGACGAAGCCGCACCTCGGTCACCGGGGTGCGGCTTCGGCGTACTCGGGCAGCGGCTCAGGTCGTGCCGGTCGTCGGCGAGCTGGTGCTTGCCCGGCCGGGTACGCCGGGGACCTGGCCCTGCTGCGGCGCGTTGCCCTGGGTGCCGTTCTGGTTCTGCTGGTTCTGCTGCACCCACGGCGGCGCCTGACCGCCGCCCCGACCCATCCCGGGCGGGCCGCTCATACCGCCGCCACCGCCGGAGCCCTGCGGCATCGCTGCGGCCGCCGCGATGGAACCACCGGACGCCAGGCTGATCGCGAGGGCTGCGGTCACGGCGGTCTTCTTGCCCGACCACCGCGGTTCGCGGATCGCCGGCGCGGTGGACGGTGGCACGTCGTGCGGCCGCTGTGGGTCGTCGTACTGCTCGGTCATCGAGTCTCCTTGGGGTTGTTGACTTCTCAGCCGTACGCCGGTCCTCGACGACAGTGCTGACCGATGCTGTGCAGATGCTGTGGGAGGGCCATGACGTGCGTACGCGCGCTCTCACCCGGCCGCCAAAGGCGAACCACAGGATCCCCACAGACGCCGTCGCGACTCTCGCTGGCCATGGACACCATGACCTTCTCCCCCGGCTCCTCCGCGAGCCGCCGGCACGAGGCGACCGATGCACCGGGCGGCGGGCATGCCGCACTCCGGTCACGGGGTCGACGCTGGTGGCGCGGCCCCGACGACGACCCTCGGTGGGCTCGCCCCGCGCTCCTCGCTCTGCTGGTCGCGACCGCCGCGTTCTACCTGATCAACCTCACCGCCAGCGGCTACGCCAACGCGTTCTACTCCGCGGCCGTGCAGGCCGGCAGCCAGAGCTGGAAGGCGTTCTTCTACGGCAGCTCCGACGCGGCGAGCTCGATCACGGTCGACAAGCCGCCGGCGTCGCTGTGGCTGATGGCGCTGTCGGTCAGGGTCCTCGGCCTCAGCTCGTTCGCGATCCTGCTGCCGCAGGTGCTGATGGGTGTCGGCACCGTCGGTGTCGTGTACGCCGCGGTGAAGCGCTGCACCTCCGCGGCGGCCGGTCTGATCGCCGGTGCGGTCATGGCGCTCACCCCTGTCGCCGTGCTGATGTTCCGGTTCAACAACCCGGACGCGCTGCTGACGTTGCTGATGGCCCTGGGCGCGTGGGCCACGATGCGCTCGATCGAGAAGGGCTCCGTCCGATGGATGGCCATAGTCGGTGCCTTCATCGGCCTCGGCTTCCTGACCAAGACCCTTCAGGTCCTGCTGGTCGTCCCGTTCTTCGGCATCGCCTACCTCGTTGCTGCGCGAACGTCGTTGCGCCGCAGGGTGATCGGCAGCATCGTCGGTGTCGCAGCGATGGTGCTCTCGGCCGGCTGGTGGATCGCGGTCGTCGAGCTGATGCCGGCCAGCATGCGCCCCTACATCGGTGGCAGCCAGCACAACTCCTTCCTCGAGCTGACCTTCGGCTACAACGGACTCGGCCGCATCAACGGCAACGAGACCGGCTCGGTCGGCGGGGGTGGCGGCGGCAACGTGGGCGGCGGCTGGGGCGAGACCGGCCTGTTCCGGATGTTCTCCTCCTCCATCGGCGGTCAGATCAGCTGGCTCGTCCCGTCGGCGCTCGTCCTGCTGGTCATCGGACTGGTGCTGCGCGGACGCGCGCCGCGCACCGACCTGCGCCGGGCGGCGTACCTCGTCTGGGGTGGCTGGCTGCTCGTCACGACGCTGACCTTCTCGTTCATGGCCGGGATCTTCCACGAGTACTACACCGTGGCTCTGGCCCCTGCGATCGCTGCTCTCGTCGGCATCGGCGCCTGGGAGGCGTGGGAGCACCGCGACCGCTCGATCGGCTCGGTCACCCTCGCAGCGGCGACCGCGGCGGCCGCGACCTGGTCGTTCATCCTGCTGTCCCGCGTCGAGTCGTTCGGTCCCCTGCGCATCGGCGTCCTCGCGGTCGGCATGGCTGCCGCACTCATGCTGCTCACCCTGCGGTGGATGCACCGCCGGGCGATCCCCGTGGTCGTCGCGGCCGCACTGGTCGCCGGCCTCGCCGGGCCAGCGGCGTACAGCGTAGACACCGTCGCGACCGGTCACACCGGGTCCATCGTCACGGCCGGCCCGAGCTCGGGTGGCTCGGGCGGGTTCGGCGGCGGTCGTCCCCCGGGTGGGATGACCGGCGCGATGCCGGGCGCGCCTGGCGGCACCACCCAGCAGGGCGGTACGACCCAGCAGGGCGGTACGACCCAGCAGGGGCAGCGGGGTACGACGGCGTCCGGCGCACCTGGCGGCGGCATCGGCGGCCTGCTCGACGCCTCGACGGCGAGCAGTGCGGTGGTGAAGGCACTGCAGCAGGACGCGTCGTCGTACACCTGGGTCGCTGCAGCCATCGGCTCGCAGAACGCCGCCGGGCTGCAGCTCGGGAGCGAGCTGCCCGTCATGGCGATCGGCGGGTTCAACGGTTCCGACCCGAGCCCGACGCTCGCCCAGTTCAGGCAGTACGTCGCGCAGGGCAAGATCCACTATTTCCTCGCAGGAGGAGGCATGGGCGGCGGAATGGGCGGCAACGGGGCGGGCAGCCAGATCAGCAGCTGGGTCCAGCAGAACTTCACGGCCGTGACCATCGACGGCCAGACGTTCTACGACCTCACCCGACCGACCTCGGGCAGCTGAGCCCCTGCACTGCGAAACCGTTGACCTGAAAGGAGATTCGCACATGCCGTCCCTCGACACGACGCCCGCACCTGCGGCGCTCGAGATCGCTGCAACGACCGCGGTGGTCGACGTCCTCGTCCCGGTCCACAACGAGGAGCACGTGCTTGCCGCGTCCATCGAGCGGTTGCACGGTTACCTCACCGAGCATCTGGTCTACCCGTTCCGGATCACGGTCGCCGACAACGCCAGCACTGACGCGACGCTCGAGGTGGCGCACGGCCTGCGGCAGCGGCTGCCGGGTGTCGAGATCGCGACGTTGACCGAGAAGGGACGCGGCCGAGCTCTGCGCCAGGTGTGGCTCGCGAGCGACGCTCCCGTGCTGGCGTACATGGACGTCGACCTGTCGACCGACCTCGCGGCGTTCATGCCGCTCGTGGCGCCGCTGCTGTCAGGGCATTCGGACGTCGCCATCGGATCGCGAATCACACACGGTGCCAACGTGATTCGCGGCACGAAGCGCGGGGTCATCTCGCGCTGCTACAACCACGTGCTCCGCGTGGGGCTGGGTCACGGTTCACCGACGCACAGTGCGGGTTCAAGGCGATCCGGCGCGACGTCGCGCACGAGCTGCTGCCGCTCGTCGAGGACAACACCTGGTTCTTCGACACCGAGCTGCTCGTGCTCGCCGAGCGCTGCGGTCTGCGCATCCACGAGGTGCCGGTCGACTGGTACGACGACCCCGACAGCCGCGTGGACGTCGTCGGCACCGCGACCGACGACCTGCGGGGCGTGCTGCGGATGCGGCGCGCCCTCCTTCCGGTCGGGGGCGCTGCCGGTGGCGTCGATCAAGGAGCAGCTCGGTCGAGGCACGGTCGTGCTCGACGGACCGCACGGCCCGGTCGTGCAGGTCGCGCGCACAGGATCGCCGCTGGGCGGGCAGGTCATGCGGTTCGCGGCGGTCGGGGTGGCGAGCACGGTCGTCCACCTCGGGCTGTTCGCGGCGTTCGTCGCAGGCGGCACGGGTCGGCAGGTCGCCAACCTGGTCGCGCTGCTCATGGCGACCGTGCTCAACACGACCGCCAACCGGGCGTGGACGTTCGGCGTACGCGGTCGGTCACGGCTGCTGGTGCAGCACGGCCAGGCGTTGGCCGTCTTCGCCCTCACGTGGGGTACGACGGCCGCTGCCCTCGCCGTGCTCGGCGCCACCTCCGACGGTGCGAGCGCAGCGGCGGCGACCGTCGTGGTCGCCGGGGCGAACGTCGTCGCCACCGTGGCGCGGTTCGTGGCCATGCGTCGGTGGATCTTCCGCGCCCCAGCGCGGATCGCCGCCTGAGGCCCGGCCGCGGCCGACCCTCTCGGCCGAGTGCGCATGTCGTGCCAGTTCGCGAGCCTCGCAACGAGCGCGACATGCGCACTCGGCCGGATGGGAGGGGTGCGCCGGACGGCTCAGGTTCGGACGCGTCAGGCCGTGCGCAGGGCGACCGCGAGCGGCAGCTGCTTCAACGCGTCCTGGGCCGGCCCCTCACCCAGCGTGTCGATCAGGTCGGCGGCACGCTGGGCGAGGCCCTGCGTGTGCTCGCGGGCCTGCGCCACGGCTTGGTGCGCCCGCAGCAGACCGAGCGCCTCGGAGTGCAGTGCGTCATCGGTGAGGTCTGCCGAGAGCAGCTCGCGCAGGCGCGCATCGGCGGGGTCCTGCGAGCCACGGGCGTAGAGCACCGGCAGGGTGAGGACGCCCTCGCGCAGGTCGGTGCCCGGCGTCTTGCCCGACTCCTCCTCCTCGGAGGTGATGTCGAGGATGTCGTCCGACAGCTGGAAGACCATGCCGACCAGCTCGCCGTACTCACGCATGACCTCGATCGTCGAGTCGGGGCAGCCGCCGAACATCGCGCCGTAGCGCGCAGCCGTCGCGATCAGCACACCGGTCTTGTCGGCCAGCACCTGCAGGTAGTGCTGCATCGGGTCGGCGCCGGCGGGCGCCTGCTGGTCGTCCTGGATCTGACCGGCACACAGGCGTACGAAGGTCTGCGCCTGGATCAGCACCGCCTCGGCTCCGAGGCCGGCGACGATCTCCGACGCCTTGCCGAACAACAGGTCGCCCACGAGGATCGCGGTGGAGTTGTCGTAGACGGTGTTGGCGCTCGGGATGCCGTGGCGCACCTGCGCCTCGTCCATGACGTCGTCGTGGTAGAGCGAGGCCATGTGGGTGAGCTCGACGCCGGTCGCTGCATCGACGACCTGGTCGTTGCGCCCCGTGCCGAGCTCGGCCGCGAGCAGCGTGAGCATCGGCCGGAATCGCTTGCCGCCGTCGGCGAGGTGCGCCGACGCACGAGCGATGAACGGGTCGTCGTGGTCGATGACCTCACGCAGCCGCACGTCGACGGCCTTCAGCCCCTCGTCGAGGCGGGAGGTGAGCTCGCCCGATGCACCGGGCAGCGCCTTCAGCGCAGCAGCGGTCACGGCAGGAACAGCGAGGAGTCGTGGGCCAGGTCGAGCAGCGGCGACGGCACGATGCCGAGCAGCACGGTGGCTGCCACACAGATCGTGACGGCCGCGGCCGTCAGCACCGAAGGCCGCGCCACGACCGTGTCACCGGTCGGCTCGGAGAAGTACATGAGCACGATCACCCTCACATAGACGAACGCCGTCACGGCCGAGGCGAGCACACCGACCACCGCCAGCCACGTGCCGTCATGGGCGATCGCCGCACCGAACACCGCGAACTTGGCGGTGAAGCCCGACGTCAGCGGGATACCGGCGAAGGCCAGCATCAGGAACGAGATGGTGCCGGCAAGCACGGGACTGCTCTTGCCGAGACCCACCCACTGAGACAGGTGGGTCGCCTCCGACCCGGACGAACGCACCAGAGCGATCAGCGCGAACGCTGCGATGGTGGAAAAACCATAGGTCACGAGGTAGAACATCGTGCTCGACACCCCCGTGCGGTCCAGGGCGAGCACTCCGACCAGCACGAACCCGGCGTGGGTGATCGAGGAGTACGCCAGCAGTCGCTTCATGTCGGTCTGCGTCACCGACAGCACGGCCCCCACCACCATCGTGAGCGCCGCGATGACCGCGATCACGGGCTGCCAGTTCCAGCGCAGGCCCTCGAACGCGACGTACAGCACCCGCAGCAGCGCACCGAACGCGGCGACCTTGGTGCAGGCCGCCATGAACCCGGTGACCGGGGTCGGGGCGCCCTGGTAGACGTCGGGCGTCCAGGAGTGGAACGGCACCGCACCGACCTTGAACAGCAGGCCGACCGCGATGAGGATCACACCGGGCACGGCCAGGCTGTCGAGCCCGGCGACCTGCGGCACCGCCGCCGCGATCTCGCTGAAGCGCACCGACCCGGCGAAGCCGTAGACCAGCGCGGCTCCGAAGAGGAAGAACGCCGAGGAGAACGCGCCGAGCAGGAAGTACTTCAGCGAGGCCTCCTGCGACAGCAGGCGGCGTCGACGTGCGAGGCCGGTGAGGATGTACAGCGGCAGCGAGAGCACCTCGAGCGCGACGAACATGGTCAGCAGGTCACCCGCTGCCGGGAACATCATCATGCCGGTGACGGCGAACAGCACCAGTGGGAAGACCTCGGTGGAGGTGGCGCCCAGCCGGACCGCAGCGGCCTCCTGCGGCGAGCCCGGCACGGCCGACCCGGACTGGGTGAACGTGTCGGCCTCGCGCCCGTCGAGCCGCTCGGCCATCGCGAGGAGGGCGACCGCGCTCAGCACCAGGACGGTGCCCTGGAAGAACAGGGCGGGCCCGTCGACGACGATCGCGCCCGCAGCGGTCTTGGCCTGGTGCTCGCGGGAGTACAGGACGAGCACGAGGAACGCGGCGACCAGGCCCGCGAGCGTGAGCCCGAGCTGGATCCAGTACCGGGCGCGACGCGGCGCGAACGCCTCGACGAGGACTCCGACGAGCGCGACACCGAACACGATGAACATCGGCAGGACGGCGGCGTACTCGACCTTCGCCTGGACGAACTCAGCGGCAGGCACGCTGCTCAGCGCGGCGGTCACTTGGCACTCCCCTCAGCGGCGCCGACCGGGGTGTGGTCGGCGGCAGGTACGACGTCCGGCGTGGGATCGGTGACGCCCACGTGGTGCAGCGTGGTGCTGACCGCGGGGCGCAGCAGGTCCAGGGCCGGCTTCGGGAAGAACCCGAGGAACAGGAACGCCACGATGAGCGGCGCGGCGACAAGCTTCTCGCGCAGGCTGAGGTCGCGGACGTCGTCGCGGTCGGCCGGCTTGGGGCCGGTCATGACGTCCTTGTACATCAGCAGGATGTAGAGCGCAGCCAGGATCACGCCGAGGACGGCGAACACCGTCGCGACCTTGTACTTGTCGAACGTGCCTGCCATCACGAGGAACTCGGAGACGAAGGAATTCAGGCCGGGCAGGGACAGAGCCGACAGACCGGCGACCAGGAAGATGCCGGCCAGGGCGGGGGTGACCCGTTGCCAGCCGCCGTAGTCGCCGATGTTCTTGCTGCCGCGACGCGCGATGAGCATGCCGGCGAACAGGAACAGGGCGGCCGTGGTGAACCCGTGGTTGACCATGTAGAGCGTCGAGCCCAGGTGCGAGGTGCTGGTCATCGCGAAGATGCCGAGCACGATGAACCCGAAGTGGCTGACCGAGGTGTAGGCGATCAGACGCATCATGTCGGTCTGCCCGATGGCGACCAGTGCGGCGTACAGGATCGAGATGACCGCGAGCACGATGATCGCCGGCGTCGCCCACTTGGCGGCATCCGGGAACAGCTGCAGGCAGAAGCGGATCATCCCGAACGTGCCGACCTTGTCGAGGACGCCGACGAGCAGCACGGCGGTGGCCGGGCGCGCCTCGGTGGCGGCGTCGGGCAGCCAGGTGTGCACCGGCCACATCGGCGCCTTGACGGCGAACGCGAAGAAGAAACCGAGGAACAGCCAGCGCTCGGTGCCGGTCGAGATGTCGAGCCCGGTGAGGCGCGAGATCAGGAAGCCGTGCTCACCGCCCGGGCCCTGCGTGTAGAGAGCGATGACCGCGACGAGCATGATCAGCCCGCCGAGCAGCGAGAACAGCAGGAACTTCACCGCGGCGTACTGACGGTTGGCGCCGCCGAACGACCCGATCAGGAAGTAGACCGGGATCAGCATCGCCTCGAAGAAGACGTAGAACAGGAAGACGTCGGTGGCTGCGAAGACGCCGATCATGAAGGTCAGCAGCACCAGCATCAGCGCGTAGTAGGTCTGCTGTCGACGACCGGGCTCGGGCACGTCGTCCCACGCCGCCACCAGGCAGATCGGCACCAGCACCAGGCTCATCAGGATCAGGCTGAGCGCGATGCCGTCGACACCGAGGGCGTACGAGACCCCGAACTGCGTGATCCACGAGTGGGTCTCGGTGAGCTGGAACTGCGTGCCACCGCCGTCCCAGTCGAACTGGAACGCAGCCAGTACGCCGACCGCGAGGGTCGCGAGGGAGAACGCCAGCGCGAGCGGGCGGGCCAGGCGCGACAGGCCGGAGGGCAGGAAGCCCACGACCAGCGCACCGATCAGAGGAATGACCCCAAGGGTGGTCAACCAGGGGAAGTCGGACATCACTGCACCACCCACACGACACCGAGGACTGCGACGACGCCGAGCAGCATCGTCAGGGCATACGACCGGACATAGCCGTTCTGGATCTTCTTCAGGCGGGCCGAGCTGCCACTGATGGCAGCGGCCGTGCCGCCGACGGCACCGTCGACTCCCTTGTTGTCGGCGTAGACCAGCGCGCGGGTCAGGTGCAGACCGGGACGGGCGAAGACCGCCTCGTTGACGTCGTCCTGGAACAGGTCGCGGCGCGCTGCCTGGGTGGCGAGCGACCCGACGGGCGGGGCGATCGGCACCGGGTCGCGCCAGTACCGCATCCAGGCCAGCGCCACCCCGGCGACGACCAGCAGCATCGTGAGGCCGGTGATGAGCGGCACCGCCAGCACCGGCTCGTGGTGCTCGACGTGCCCGGTGATCGGCTCCAGCCAGTCGCTGATCACGCCGGTCGGGCCGAGGGCCAGACCGAGGAACGCCGACCCGATCGCCAGGATCATCATCGGCACCGTCATGGTCGCGGGCGACTCGTGCGGGTGGACGTCATCAGTCCAGCGGCGCTTACCGTGGAAGGTCATGAAGAACAGCCGCGACATGTAGAACGCGGTGATCCCCGCACCGATCAGCGCGGCGAGGCCGAACACCCACGGGCGCCAGCCCTCGCCGACGAACGCCGACTCGATGATCTTGTCCTTGGACCAGAAGCCGGACAGGCCGGGGAAGCCGATGATGGCGAGCCACCCGAGACCGAACGTGGCCCAGGTGATCTTCATGACCCCGGACAGCCCGCCGAAGCGGCGCATGTCGACCTGGTCGTTCATGCCGTGCATGACCGAACCCGCACCGAGGAACATGCCGGCCTTGAAGGAGCCGTGCGTGAGCAGGTGGAAGATCGCGAACGCGTAGCCGACCGGGCCGAGGCCGGCGGCCAGGACCATGTAGCCGATCTGCGACATGGTCGAGGCGGCGAGCGCCTTCTTCATGTCGTCCTTGGCGCAACCGACGATCGCTCCGAACAGCAGCGTGATCGCACCGACGATCGTCACGGCGAGGCGCGCGTCGGGCGCCCCGTCGAAGATCGCGCTGGAGCGCACGATCAGGTAGACGCCGGCGGTCACCATGGTGGCGGCGTGGATCAGTGCGGACACCGGCGTCGGGCCGGCCATCGCGTCACCCAGCCAGCTCTGCAGCGGGAACTGCGCCGACTTGCCGCAGGCGCCGACGAGCAGCAGCAGACCGATCGCGGTGAGGGCGCCCTCGGACGCACCGCCGACCGCGGCGTTGACCCCGGCGAAGTCGACCCGACCGAACGTCATGAACATCGCGAAGATCGCCAGCAGCATGCCGGCGTCACCGACACGGTTGACGACGAACGCCTTGTTGGCGGCCGTGGCGTACGCCGGGTTGTGGTTCCAGAACCCGATGAGCAGGTACGACGCCAGGCCCACGCCCTCCCAGCCGACGAACAGCAGCAGGTAGGAGTCGGCGAGCACCAGCAGCAGCATCGCCGCGATGAACAGGTTGAGGTAGGCGAAGAACCGGCGCTTGTCGGGGTCGTGCTCCATGTAGCCCAGGGAGTAGACGTGGATCAGCGACCCGACGAACGTGATCAGCATGACGAACGTCAGTGACAGCTGGTCGATCTGCAGACCGGCGTCGAGGTTGAACCCGCCGGCCGGGATCCACGAGTAGAGGTGCAGGTGCTGGGCCCGCTCCCCCTCGTCGCGGCCGAGCATCTCGACGATGGTCGCGACGCCGACACCGAAGCTGGCCCAGGCCAGACCGGTCGCGAGCGCGGGGCCGATCTTGTTGAGGGCCTTGCCGCCGAGCAGCAGGATCGCGGCGCCGGCGAGCGGCAGCGCGACCAGCAGCCAGGCGCTGGACGCCATGCCTGTGGCGTCGTGGACTCCACCGGTGGACTCCGCCACCAGCGAGGCAGCGGTACTCACGTGAGGCACGCCGGCTCCTTACAGCTTCAGCAGGTTGGCGTCGTCGACCGAGGCCGACCGGCGCGCACGGAAGATGGCCATGATGATGGCGAGGCCGACGACGACCTCGGCCGCCGCGACGACCATCACGAACAGGGCGATCACCTGGCCGTCGAGCTGCCCGTGCATCCGGGCGAACGTGACGAAGGCGAGGTTGGCGGCGTTGAGCATCAGCTCGATGCCCATGAAGACGATGATCGCGTTGCGGCGCAGCAGCACCGTGGCGGCGCCGATCGCGAACAGGATCGCCGACAGGTAGACGTAGTTGGTGAGGCTCACTGCTCGTGCCCCTTCTCGTCGTCGGTGCGCTCGGGCTCGTCAGCCGCGGGTACGACCGCCTCGCGCTCGCGCTCGAGGCCACTGGCGTCGCGGCGGCTCACGCCTGCCGGGGTGCCACCCGCGACGGTGTCGGTGCCGCTGCCGGGTGTGCGGTCGACGACGTCGTCTCCGGTCTCGTGCTCGAACTCGTCCGTGACCGTGGTGAGCGCGCCGGTCGTGCCGACCTGACCACGGGCCCGCAGCACCCGCGAGATCGACAGTTCGGCGGGCGAGCCGTCGGGCAGCAGAGCCGGGGTGTCGACGGCGTTGTGGCGGGCGTACACACCGGGCGCGGGAAGGCCGGCGACGTTCTCGCCCTTGCGGATGCGCTCACGCGACCAGTCGGCCTGGCTGGCCTTGGGGGTGAGCCGCTCACGGTGGGCGAGCACCATCGCGCCGAGCGCGGCGGTGATCAGCAGCGCGCTCGTGGCCTCGAACGCCCAGACGTAGTCGCCGAAGATCAGGCGTGCGACGCCGCTGACGTTGCCGTCCTCGTTGGCCTCCTGCAGACCGCGCGGCGCGCCGAAGGTCGCCTTGCCGATGCCGGCGAGGGTGATCGCGGCGAGACCGGCGGCCAGCAGCAGACCGGCCCAGCGCTGACCCTTGATCGTCTCGACGAGCGAGTCGGAGGAGTCGACGCCGACGAGCATGATGACGAACAGGAACAGCATCATCACGGCGCCGGAGTAGACGAAGATCTGGATGACGCCGAGGAACTCGGCCTGCTGGGTGATGTAGAAGACGCCCAGCACGATCATCGTCAGGGCCATGCCCATCGCGGCGTGCACCGCCTTGCGCGCGAACAGCAGCGCGAGGGCGCCGACCACCGCCAGCGGGCCCGCGATCCAGAAGAGTGCGGACTCCGCACCTCCGACGGTCATGCCGTGTCCTCTCGTCCGGCGGACTCCGCAGCGAGCTCGTGCTCGCGCTGCTGAGCCCAGGCCTCCTGCTCGGGCGTCGCCTGCGTGACCTTGCCCTGGTAGTAGTCGCGCTCCTCCATGCCGTCGACCATCGGGTGCGGCGCGGGGAGCATGCCGTTCTGCAGCGGCGCGAGCAGCTGGTCCTTGGTGAAGATCAGGTCGGCGCGGTTGTCGTCGGCGAGCTCGTACTCGTTGGTCATCGTGAGCGCCCGCGTGGGGCACGCCTCGATGCACAGCCCGCAGAAGATGCAGCGCAGGTAGTTGATCTGGTAGACGCGGCCGTAGCGCTCACCGGGTGAGAACCGCTGACCGTTGGCGTCGTCGTTGTCCGCGCCCTCGACGAGGATCGCGTCGGCCGGGCAGGCCCACGCGCACAGCTCGCAGCCGACGCACTTCTCCAGGCCGTCGGGGTGACGGTTGAGCTGGTGGCGTCCGTGGAAGCGCAGCTGGGTCGGCCGCTTGTCCTCGGGGTACTGCTCGGTCTCGATCTTGCGGAACATCGTCCCGAAGGTCACGCCGAAGCCGGCGACCTTCGAGAGCAGACCGGGCTCCTTGTCCTTGCTGGGCTTGTCAGCCACGGGGGTCCTCCGAACCTGAGTCGGTCACGGGTGCGTCGGGGGCGTCGTACGACGTGCTGGCGGCGGGGCGAGCCGCGGCCAGGGCCGGTGCGGGCTCGACCAGGCGCTGGCCGGGCAGGGGCGGCACCGGGTGGCCGCCCGCGAACGGGTCGACCTCGATGACGGGCTCCTGCGCCTCAGCGGCCTTGGCCTTCTTGACCTGCCGGTTGTCGTAGACCCAGGCGACGACGAGAACGAGCAGGGCGATGCAGGCGATCACGAAGAGCGTGGCGCGGGGGAACTCGCGGCCCAGCAGGCTGACCTTGCTGTCACCAAGGAAGCCCAGCTCGGCGGCCCGGACGAAGGCGACCATGACGACCCACACGAGCGTGGTCGGGATCAGGACCTTCCAGCCCAGGCGCATGAACTGGTCGTAACGGACGCGAGGCAGGGAGCCGCGCAGCCAGACGAAGAAGAACATGAACAGCCACAGCTTGATGAAGAACCAGAGCAGGCCCCACCAGCCGCCGTTGAGCATCCCGTCACCGATCCAGGCGATGCCGGGAGGTGCCGCCGGACCGCCGAGGAACAGCGTGGTCGCGAGCGCTGAGACGGTGAACATGTTGACGTACTCGCCGAGGAAGAACATCGCGAACTTCAGCGAGGAGTACTCGGTGTGGAAGCCACCGGTGAGCTCGCCCTCGCCCTCGGCGAGGTCGAACGGCAGCCGGTTGGTCTCGCCGACCATGGTGATGACGTAGATGATGAACGAGAAGAACGCCGGGATGATGTACCAGAGGTCGTTCTGCGCGAGCACGATCTGCGAGGTCGACATCGACCCGGCGTAGAGGAACACCGCGACCAGCGCGAGTCCCATCGCGATCTCGTACGAGATGACCTGGGCCGAGCTGCGCAGGCCGCCGAGCAGCGGGTAGGTCGAGCCGGACGACCAGCCGGCCAGCACGATGCCGTAGACACCGACACCGGCGACGGCCAGCACGAGCAGCGTCGCGACCGGGGTGTCGGTGAGCTGCAGGGGCGTCTTGTGCCCGAACATCCAGACGGTGCCGCCCATCGGGATGATCGCGAACGACACGAACGCCATCGCGCCCGCGATCGCCGGGGCCGCCCAGAACATGATCTTGTCGGCGGCCTTGGGGACGATGTCCTCCTTGAGCGCCAGCTTGATGCCGTCGGCCAGGGTCTGCAGCAGGCCGAACGGGCCCGCACGGTTGGGGCCGGGCCGCTGCTGCATACGACCGATCACGCGCCGCTCGAACCAGATGATCAGCAGCGTGTTGAGCAGGAGGATGACGAAGACCAGCAGAGCCTTGATCAGCGACAGCCACCACGGGGTGTCGCTGAAGTCGGCGGCCGGGTTGTCGGTGGTCGCCGGCAGGGCCGTCGAGTACGACGCGAGCGCGCTCACGACGTTCATGCGCTGATCTCCTTGTCGCTGGCTGCTGCGAGCTGCACGATCGCGCCGGCGTCGGCGCCCAGCGTGGTGCGCACGGTCGAGCCGGCCGAGTTGGTCGGCAGCCACACCACGTGGTCGGGCATCTCGGTCACGGCGACGGGCACCGTGATCGTGCCGGTCCGGGTCGACACCGCGAGCACCTCACCGTCACGCACGCCGGCTCCCTCAGCGGTCGCGGCCGACACGCGAGCGACCGCCGCGTGGGCCGTGCCGGCGAGGAACGGCTCGCCGGCCTGCATCCGGCCGCGGTCGAGCATCAGCGGCCAGGTCGCGAGGACTGCTTCGCCGACGAGCGGTCGCGGCAGCGCGCCGGCCGGGGTACGCGGACGCGCAGGGCGGGCGCCGGTCCACGGCCCGAGCTCAGCCATCTCGGCGCGGATCTCGGTGACGCTGCGGGTGCCGAGGAACTCGCCCATCTCACCGGCGAGCAGGTCGAGCACCCGGTGGTCGGGCATCGCCGTCGACTCCAGCGCCTGCTCGAACGGACGCACGCGCCCCTCCCAGCTGACGAACGAGCCGGCCTTCTCCTGCTGCGGCGCGATCGGCAGGACGACGTCGGCGTACGCCGGCACCTGGCCCTTGCGGATCTCCAGCGACACGACGAACGCCCGCTCGAGAGCGGCGGTCACGGCCTTCTGGTCGGGCAGGTCGGCGGGGTCGACGCCGGCGACGAGCAGGCCCGCGAGAGAACCGTCGCCGGCTGCCTTGAGGATGGCGTCGCCGTCGCGTCCGGGCTCGGCGGGCAGGTCGCTCGCTCCCCAGACCGTGCCGACCTGGCTGCGTGCGGCCGCGTCGGCGACCGGACGACCACCGGGCAGCAGGGTCGGCAGCGCGCCGACCTCGAGCGCACCGCGCTCACCGGCGCGCGAGGGCACCCACGCGACGCGAGCGCCCGTGCTCTCGGCGAGCGTCAGCACGGCGCTGAATCCGCCGGGCACGCTCGCGAGTCGGCTGCCGACGAGGATCAGGCTGCCCTGCTCCAGCGCCTTGCCGGCGTCGGCGAGCGGGCCCTCGCCCTGACCGAGGGCGGCCAGGACCTCGGCCTCGGTGCTCGGCGCGGTCGGCACGAGCGTGCCACCCATCTTGTCCAGGCCGCGGGTGGCGTACGGCGCCAGCGAGAAGATCTTGGCCTTGTTCTTGCGCCACGCCTTGCGCAGCCGCAGGAACAGGATCGGCGACTCCTCCTCGGGCTCCAGCGAGACCAGCAGGGTCGACGGCGCGGACTCGACGTCGGCGTACGTCACCGCACCCGCGTCGGGACCGGTGGCCACCACGGCGTGCGCGAGGAACTCCGCCTCCTCGGCCGAGTGCGGCCGAGCCCGGAAGTCGATGTCGTTGCTGCCGAGCACGAGACGGGTGAACTTGCTGTAGGCGTAGGCGTCCTCAGCGGTCAGCCGACCGCCGGTGAGGACGCCGACGCCGGCCGCGTCACGAGCGCGTGCGAGCCCGTCGGCGGCGGCCGCGATGGCCTCGGGCCAGCCCGCGACCTGCAGCGTGCCGTCGGCGTCGCGCACCAGCGGGGTGTCGAGGCGGTCCTTGGCGGTGGCGTAGGTGAACGCCCACCGGCCCTTGTCGCAGTTCCACTCCTCGTTGACGGCCGGGTCGTCCAGGGCCATGCGCCGCAGGACGACGCCGCGGCGGTGGTCGACGCGGATCGCGCAGCCGTCGGCGCAGTGCTCGCACACGCTCGGCGTGGAGACCAGGTCGAACGGACGCGAGCGGAAGCGGTACGCGGCACCGGTCAGCGCGCCAACCGGGCAGATCTGGACGGTGTTGCCCGAGAAGTAGGACTCGAACGGCTGCTCCTCGTAGATGCCGACCTGCTGCAGCGCACCACGCTCGATGAGCGCGATGAACGGATCACCGGCGACCTGGTCGGAGAACCGGGTGCAGCGGGCGCACAGCACGCAGCGCTCGCGGTCGAGCAGCACCTGCGAGGAGATGCTGATCGGCTTGGGGAACGTGCGCTTGACGTCCTCGAAGCGCGACACCTCACGACCGTTGGACAGGGCCTGGTTCTGCAGGGGGCACTCGCCGCCCTTGTCGCAGACCGGGCAGTCCAGCGGGTGGTTGATGAGCAGCAGCTCCATGACGCCGTGCTGGGCCTTGTCGGCGACCGTGGAGGTCTGCTGGGTCTTGACCTCCATGCCGTCGGCGACCTCCATCGTGCAGGAGGCCTGAGGCTTGGGCATGGGCTTCATCGAGCCGTCGGGAGCCTTGGTGGCGACCTCGACGAGGCACTGCCGGCACGCGCCGACCGGCTCCAGGAGGGGGTGGTCGCAGAAGCGCGGGATCTGGATGCCGACCTGCTCGGCGGCGCGGATGACCAGCGTGCCCTTGGGGACGCTGACCTGTACGCCGTCGACCGTCAGGGTGATGTCGTCGGGCCTGGCCTCGGGGACCTGGGCGTCGCCCCCGGACGAGACGGCGTTGCCGCCTGCGGAGGGTGAGGTCACGGTGCTCATGCGCGGACGGTCTCCTTCGCGTGAACGGGGTAGAGCACGGACTTCTCGGGCGGGAACAGCTCCCACCAGGGCTGGGTCATGCCGGCCTCGAACTCCGAGCGGAAGTACTTGACGGCCGACGTGATCGGCGAGGTCGCGCCGTCGCCGAGCGCGCAGAAGCTGCGGCCGAGGATGTTGTCGCAGACGTCGACGAGCTTGTCGATGTCGTCCTGGGTGCCCTGCCCGTGCTCGAGGCGGGTCATGATCTGCTTCAGCCAGAAGGTGCCCTCGCGGCACGGCGTGCACTTGCCGCACGACTCGTGGGCGTAGAAGTCGGTCCAGCGCGACACGGCTCGTACGACGGACACGGTCTCGTCGAAGATCTGCAGCGCCCGGGTGCCGAGCATCGACCCGGCAGCGGCCACCGACTCGAAGTCGAGCGGCACGTCCCAGTGCTCGTCGGTGAAGATCGGCGTCGAGCTGCCGCCCGGCGTCCAGAACTTCAGCCGGTGCCCCTCGCGGATGCCACCTGCCATGTCGACCAGCTCGCGCAGCGTGATACCGAGCGGTGCTTCGTACTGGCCCGGACGGGTGACGTGACCCGACAGGCTGAAGATGCCGAAGCCCTGTGACTTCTCGGTGCCCATGCCGGAGAACCAGTCGGCGCCGTGCAGCAGGATCGGCGGGATCGACGCGATCGACTCGACGTTGTTGACCACGGTCGGGCGGGCGTACAGACCGGCGACGGCCGGGAACGGCGGCTTGAGCCTCGGCTGTCCGCGACGACCCTCGAGGCTGTCGAGCAGCGCGGTCTCCTCACCGCAGATGTACGCTCCCGCGCCGGCGTGGACGGTGACGTCCAGGTCGAAGCCCGAGCCGTGGATGTTCTTGCCGAGGTGACCGGCGGCGTACGCCTCCTCGACCGCTCGCAGCAGCCGGCGGTAGACGTGCAGCACCTCACCGCGCACGTAGATGAACGCGTGGTTGCAGCCGATGGCGTAGGAGGTGATCGCCACACCCTCGATGAGGAACTGCGGCGCCGCCATCATGAGTGGGATGTCCTTGCAGGTGCCCGGCTCGGACTCGTCGGCGTTGACGACGAGGTAGCGCGGGCCGCCGTCCGGCTTGGGCAGGAAGCCCCACTTCATGCCGGTCGGGAAGCCGGCGCCGCCACGGCCGCGCAGACCGGAGTCCTTGGCCATCTGGACCAGGTCCTCGGCCTTCATCGCGAGGGCCTTGGTGAGGGCCTGGTAGCCCTCGTGCTGCTCGTACGTCGCGAGCGTCCAGCTCTCGGGGGCGTCCCAGAACTTCGTGAGGACGGGCATCAGATCGGTCACGACTGCTGCTCCTTCGGCTCCTCGGCCGCGGGCTCGGCCGCCGCCGGTGTCCGGGTGAACTGCTGCTCACCCGAAGCGATGCGCAGCCCCTGCAGCGACGCCGCACCCGCGCCGACTCCCTCGTCGGCGCGGCCGTCGGTGAAGCCCGCGAGCACGCGCGACATCTGCTTGAACCCGCACACCGAGGCCGCGCCGCGGGTGGGCCGCACCTCGCGACCGGCGCGCAGGTCGTCGACCAGCTGCACGGTCGACTCGGGCGTCTGGTGGTCGAAGAACTCCCAGTTGGCCATGACGACCGGGGCGTAGTCGCACGCGGCGTTGCACTCGATGCGCTCGAGCGTGACCTTGCCGTCGTCGGTGGTCTCGTCGTGGCCGATGCCGAGGTGCTCGCTCACGGTGTCCCAGATCAGGTCACCGCCCATCACCGCGCACAGCGTGTTGGTGCAGACGCCGACGGTGTAGTCGCCGTTGGGGTGGCGTTTGTACTGGGTGTAGAACGTCGCGACGCCGCTGACCTCGGCCTCGGTGAGGTCGAGCTGCTCGGCGCAGAACTGCACGCCGCGCCCGGTGACGTAGCCGTCGACGCTCTGGATCAGGTGCAGCATCGGCAGCAGTGCCGACCGCTTCTGCGGGTAGCGGCCGATGATCTCCTGCGCGTCCTGGCGGAGCGCTGCCAGCGTCTCATCGGAGTAGGGCTCGGCGCTGGCGTGCAGCGGGGTCTGGACGTGCAGGGGTCCGTGCTCGTCGCTCATCGGTCCACGCCTCCCATCACGGGGTCGATGCTCGCGACCGCGACGATGACGTCGGCGACCGCGCCGCCCTCGGACATCGCGGCCGTGGCCTGCAGGTTGTTGAAGCTCGGGTCGCGGAAGTGCGCGCGGTAGGGGCGCGTCCCGCCGTCGGACACCACGTGGCAGCCGAGCTCGCCCTTGGGGCTCTCGATGGCGGCGTACGCCTGACCGGGCGGCACCCGGAAGCCCTCGGTCACCAGCTTGAAGTGGTGGATGAGCGACTCCATCGACTCGCCCATGATCTGGCGGATGTGGTCGAGGCTGTTGCCCTGACCGTCGCTGCCGACAGCCAGCTGAGCCGGCCAGGCGATCTTCTTGTCGGCGACCATCACCGGGCCGGGCGTGGCGTCGAGCCGCTCGATGGCCTGCTCGACGATCTTGAGCGACTCGTGCATCTCGTGGATGCGGATGCGAAGTCGGCCGTACGCGTCGCAGGTGTCCTCGACCGGCACGTCGAAGTCGTAGGTCTCGTAGCCGCAGTACGGGTCGGTCTTGCGCAGGTCGTGCGGGTGGCCCGTCGAGCGCAGCACCGGACCGGTCACACCGAGCGCAATGCACCCGGTGAGGTCGAGGTAGCCGACGTCGACCGTGCGGCCCTTGAGGATGGGGTTCTCGAGCAGCAGAGACTCGAGCTCGCCAATTCCCTTGCGCAGCAACGGAATCGTCTCGCGGACCTGGTCGATGCAGCCGGCGGGCAGGTCCTGCGCGACGCCGCCCGGACGGATGTAGGCGTTGTTCATGCGCAAGCCCGTCACGGCCTCGAAGATGCGCAGGATGCGCTCGCGCTCCCGGAAGCCGACCGTCATGACCGTGGTCGCACCCATCTCCATGCCACCGGTGGCCAGGCACACCAGGTGGGAGGTGATGCGGTTGAGCTCCATCATCAGCACCCGGATCGTCTGAGCGCGCTCAGGGATCTGGTCGGTGATGCCGAGCGCCTTCTCGACCGCCATGCAGAACGCCGCCTCGTTGAACAGCGGCATGACGTAGTCCATGCGCGTGCAGAACGTCACGCCCTGCGTCCAGGTGCGGTACTCCATGTTCTTCTCGATGCCCGTATGCAGGTAGCCGATGCCTGCACGGGCCTCGGTGACGGTCTCGCCGTCGAGCTCGAGGATGAGCCGGAGCACGCCGTGCGTCGACGGGTGCTGCGGGCCCATGTTGACGACGATGCGCTCCTCGTGGAGTGCAGCCGCCTCCTCGGCGACGTCGTCCCAGTCGCCGCCGAAGGCGTTGAGGACCGGTGCGTCACCGGCATCACCCGGAGTCGCCGCTCCGAAAACGTCTTCTGGCCGCGCTCCTCCTCCGGTCGAGCTCGCAGGCTCACTCGATCCGGCATCGTCGCGACGGGTGTCGTTGTCTGTCGTGGGCGTTGCCATCAGGAGTACGACCTCCGCTCGTCCGCCGGGGGAACGGTGGCGCCCTTGTACTCCACCGGGATCCCGCCGAGCGGGTAGTCCTTGCGTTGCGGGTGGCCCGGCCAGTCGTCGGGCATCAGGATGCGCGTGAGAGCCGGGTGCCCGTCGAACTCGATGCCGAACATGTCCCAGGTCTCGCGCTCGTGCCAGTCGATGCCCGGGTAGACCGCGACGACCGACGGGATGTGCCGGTCGCTGTCGGGGCACGTCACCTCGAGGCGAACCCGCCGGCTGCCGTGCGTGATCGAGAGCAGGTGGTAGACCGCGTGCAGCTCGGCGCCGGTCTCCTGCGGGTAGTGGACGCCGGAGACACCCGTGCACATCTCGTAGCGCAGGCTCGGTTCGTCGCGCAGCGCGCGGGCGACGCCGACCAGGTGCTCACGGCGTACGAAGAGGGTCAGCTCGCCGCGGTCGACGACCACCCGCTCGACCGCCTCGTCGTACGACGGTCCGCCGGCGCGCTGCAGCGCCGCACCGAGGTCGTCGGTGACCTGGTCGAAGTGGCCGCCGTAGGGCTTGGGCGAGGCGCCGGGGAACAGGATCGGCTTGCGCAGACCGCCGTAACCGGTGGTGTCGTTGCCGAGCGAGGAGCCGAACATGCCCTGCCGCTCACCGACCTGGACGGCCTCGACGTCGCCGTGCTCCTGCGGGAGCACCGCGCCCTCCTGGGCGGCCTCGGTCACCGACTTCTCGGGAGCATCTGCCGGCTCCTTGACCGGGCCGGTCGCCGGGTCGCCGGCGACGGCCTTGTCCTTGACGGTGTCGGGCTCACCCTTGGCGTCGGTGGCCGGCGTGTCGGCAGGCTTCTGCTCATCGGCCTTGGTCTCGGGCTTGTCGTCGCTCATGCGAGCAACCCCTTCATCGCGTGCGTCGGCGTCGCCTCGAGCGCAGCCTTCTCGGCGGCGCGAGCGGCCTCGACCCGGTTGACACCGAGCTTGCTGTTCTGGATCTGGTCGTGCAGCGTCAGGATCGCGTTGAGCAGCATCTGCGGGCGCGGCGGGCAGCCCGGCAGGTAGACGTCGACCGGGATGACGTGGTCGACGCCCTGCACGATCGCGTAGTTGTTGAACATGCCGCCCGAGCTGGCGCACACACCCATCGAGATGACCCACTTGGGCTCGGGCATCTGGTCGTAGACCTGGCGCACGACGGGAGCCATCTTCTGGCTGACGCGGCCGGCCACGATCATCAGGTCGGCCTGGCGCGGCGTGGCGCTGAAGCGCTCCATACCGAAGCGCGCGATGTCGTAGTCGGGCGTGCCGACGGCCATCATCTCGATCGCGCAGCACGCGAGACCGAACGTCGCCGGCCACACCGAGCTCTTGCGCATGTAGCCCGCGACCTGCTCGACCGTGCTCAGCATGAAGCCCGCGGGGAGCTTCTCCTCGATACCCATGTCAGTGGCCCCTTCCGAAGGTCATGAGGCTCAGTCCCATTCCAGGCCGCCGCGGCGCCAGACGTAGGCGTAGGCGACGAACACGGTGATGATGAACAGCACCATCTCGACGAGCGCGAACAGGCCCATCTGCTCGAACGCGACCGCGAACGGGTAGAGGAAGACCGACTCGATGTCGAAGATGATGAAGAGCATCGCGGTCAGGTAGTACTTGATCGGGACCCGACCGCCGCCCTCGGCGTGCGGGCTCGGCTGGATGCCGCACTCGTACGCCTCGAGCTTGGCGCGGTTGTAGCGCCGGGGGCCGGCGAGCGCCCCGGCCACCACGGAGAACACCGCGAAGAACGCGCCGATGCCGGCGAAGAAGAGCAGGGGTGCGTAGGAGTAGGACGTCAGCCCGTTCATGCCACAGGCTCCTTCCGTACGCCGACGGGGCGCGTACTCGTCGTGACGTTATCCATCTCGTCGTCAGGCCGCAGGCGCAATGCGGGACAAGGCGTTGAACAGCCGGTCGCCGGCCGAACCGCCGTGCGGCTCGGAGAGGTTGGCCATCACCTTGAGCGCGTAACGCATCATGGTCTCGCGGGGCAGGCCGTACTTGACCGCGAGCTTCATGACCTCGGGGTTGCCGATGACCTTCGCGAACCCGCGGCCGATCGTGTAGTAGCCGCCGAGGGCGTTCTTCATCACGCCGGGGTAACCCTGCAGGACACGCTCGCGGCCCGCGTCGTCGGCACGGGCGAACGCCTGGGCGACCACCTCGGCGGCCAGCCGGCCGGACTCCATGGCGTAGGCGATGCCCTCGCCGTTGAACGGGTTGACCATGCCGCCGGCGTCACCGACGAGCAGCAGGCCGTCGGCGTAGTGCGGCTGGCGGTTGAAGCCCATCGGCAGAGCGGCGCCGCGGATGTCGCCGATCATCGTCTCGTCGTTGTAGGTCCACTCCTGCGGCATCGTCGCGACCCACTGACGCATGACGTCCTTGTAGTCGGTCTTGCCGAACGCGCTGGAGGTGTTGAGGATGCCGAGGCCGACGTTGCTGGTGCCGTCGCCGACCCCGAAGATCCAGCCGTAGCCGGGCAGCAGGACGTCCTTGCCGTCCTTGTCCTTGGACCACAGCTCCAGCCACGACTCCAGGTAGTCGTCGTCGTGGCGCGGGCTCGTGTAGTACGTGCGGACGGCGACGCCCATCGGGCGGTCCTCACGCTTGGTGCGGCCCATGGCGAGCGACAGGCGCGAGGAGTTGCCGTCGGCGGCGATGACCAGGGGCGCGGCGTACGTCATCGTCTTGCCGGTGGCGCGCCCGTTGTCGTCCATCTCCTTGGCGGTGACACCGGTGATGCGCCCGGTCTTGTCGTCACGGACGGCGCCGGAGACGTTGGTGCGCTCGCGCAGTCGCACACCGTGCTTGACCGCGTGCTTGGCCAGGATGTCGTCGAAGTCCTGGCGAGTGCGGACCAGGCCGTACGGAGGGAACGTCGACAGGTCGGGCCAGTCGAGCTGCAGCCGCATGCCGCCACCGATGATGCGCAGACCCTTGTTGCGGATCCAGCCGTCCTCCTCGGGCGTCGGGATGCCCAGGGTGATCAGCTCGCGCACCGCGCGCGGGGTCAGACCGTCACCGCAGACCTTCTCGCGCGGGAAGGAGGTCTTCTCCAGGAGGAGGACGTCCAGGCCGGCCATCGCGAGGTAGGCGGCAGTGGCCGAACCTCCGGGACCGGCGCCGACGACGATGACGTCGGCGGACTCGTCAGAGGCCGTTTCGGGCGTGTGCTGGCTCACGTTCGCGTCCTTGCGCTTGTGATTCACTTCACGAACTCGACCACTCTAGGCCCGTCCGCCAGCGGCACCCTAGTGAGGGAGACCTAAGTCGAGACGAAGATCACATTCAGCCCTTGACGGCGCGGTGCAGCGCGACGATTCCGTTGCTCAGGTTGCGCCACTCGGGGGCGCTCCAGCCGGCCGTACGCAGGTGCGCGGCCAGGCCCTCCTGGTCGGGCCAGGACTGGATCGACTCGGCCAGGTAGACGTACGACTCGGCGTTGGAGCCGACCCTGCGCGCGATCTGTGGGAGCGACTTCATGAGGTACTCGCTGTAGACCTTGCGGAACGCCGGGTTGGTGGGCGTCGAGAACTCGCAGATGACCACGCGCCCGCCCGGCCGGGTGACCCGCTGGAACTCCGCGAGCGCCGCGACCGGGTCGACCACGTTGCGCAGGCCGAACGACATGGTGACCGCGTCGAACGACGCGTCCGCGAACGGCAGCCGCATCGCATCGGCGGCGGTGAACGACAGCTCGGGGTACTGCTTCTTGCCCTGCCGCAGCATGCCCAGGGAGAAGTCGGCCGGGACGACGTGGACACCGCCCTGCGCGAACGGGCGGCTGCTCGTCCCCGTGCCCGCCGCGATGTCCAGGACCGTGTCGCCGGGTCGCGCACCCACCGCGTCCAGCACGAGCCGGCGCCACCGACGGTCCTGCCCCAGGGACAGCACGTCGTTGGTGAGGTCGTAGCGCGCGGCCACGTCGTCGAACATGCGGGCGACGTCCTGGGGGCGCTTGTCGAGGCTGGCGCGGTTCATGGGCGCCATCCTCCCCCACCCCGGCTGTGCACCGGCCATGACGTCGCTGTGCCCCACCTTCGGGTGATCGAGGCCTCGTCCGACCGCACCTCGGCGGGAGGCCGGACACATCGACGTCCTTTAGTCTGTCGCCTCGTGACCTCCGAACCGGCGGGCCCTCCGTCATCCGTCCCCGTGCTGGTCGCGCGCACCTCTGCGGTCGCCGACCCGGGTCAGCTGATCGCGCTGCTGCCCGACGACCAGCACCCCAGCGACCTCATGTCGTGGTTGCGCGAGGGGGACGGCATGGTCGGCTGGGGGCGCGCCGCGTCGATCAGCACCAACGGACCGACCCGCTTCGACGACGCCGCCGCCTGGTGGCGTGACATCTCCGCGCGCGCGGTCGTGCGTGACGACGTACGCCGACCCGGCACCGGCCCGGTCGCCTTCGGCTCGTTCGCCTTCCGCAGCACCTCGGCCTCCGGTGCGACCCTCGTCGTCCCCGAGGTCGTCGTCGGCCGCCGCGACGGCATCGCCTGGGTGACCACCGTCAGCGTCGCGGGCAACCTCCCCCAGCAGCCCGAGCTGCGCACGCCGCCGTGCCCGGAGTCCCCGGTCGGCCTGCAGCTCACCGACGGTGCCCTCACCGGTGCGCAGTGGTCGGACGCCGTGGATGCGGCCGTCCAGCGCATCCGCGCCGGCGAGGTCGACAAGGTCGTGCTCGCCCGCGACGTCGAGGTCCGCGCCGACAGCGACCTCGACGCACGCTGGCTGCTCGGCCGTCTCGCGTCGAGCTATGCCAACACCTGGACGTTCAGCGTCGACGGCCTCGTCGGCGCGACGCCCGAGATGCTCGTCCGCCGAGAGAAGGGCCTGGTGCACTCGCGCATCCTGGCCGGCACCATCCGGCGTACGGGCGACGACGAGCACGACCTCGCACTGGCCGCCAAGCTCGCGCGCTCGTCCAAGGACCTCGAGGAGCACGAGTACGCCGTGCGCTCGGTCGCCGAGGCGCTGAGCCCGCACTGCCAGTCGATGAACGTGCCCGAGGCGCCGTTCGTGCTGCACCTTCCCAACGTGATGCACCTCGCCACCGACGTGGCCGGCGTCCTCACCGACGAGGCCACCTCGCTCACCCTCGCGCAGTCGTTGCACCCGTCGGCCGCCGTGTGCGGCACACCCACGGCCCAGGCCGCCGAGGTCATCGACGAGCTCGAGCAGATGGACCGCGGGCGCTACGCCGGGCCTGTCGGATGGATGGACACCAAGGGCGACGGCGAGTGGGGCATCGCGCTGCGCTGCGGCCAGATCGACGGCGAAAACCCTTCTCGCATACGGCTTTTCGCCGGTTGCGGCATCGTCGCGGGTTCCGACCCGGCCGCCGAGCTGGCCGAGTCCGAGGCCAAGCTGCTCCCGATGAGGCACGCCCTCGGTCACGAGTGACATGGCGCGGCTGCTCGTCCTGCACCACTCCCCCACACCGCTCACCCGATCGCTGCTCGACGCCGTCCTCGAAGGCGCGCGCGACGACGCGATCGACGGCGTCGAGGTCCGTGTGGTCGCCGCACTCGACGCCACGGTCGAGGACTTCCTCACCGCCGACGGCTACCTCCTCGGCACCACCGCCAACTTCGGCTACATGTCCGGTGCACTCAAGCACGCGTTCGACTCGACGTACGACGACGTGCGCGGCAAGGTGAGCGGCCGCCCCTTCTCGTTCTGGATCCACGGGCGCTCGGACACGACCGGCGCCCGGCGTTCGGTCGAGTCGATCACCACCGGCCTGGAGTGGAGGCTGGCCGCCGAACCCGTCGAGGCCCTGCGCGCGGTCGCTCCGGCCGAGCGTGAGCAGTTCGTCGAGCTGGGCGGCACGCTGGCCGCCCTCCTGATGGACGCCTGACCGGCGACGAGCGAAACCGGTTGCCCACGACCCGCCCCGAGGTCGACGCTGGAGCCATGAGCGACGTACGGGTGGGGCCCGCCGATGACGCCGACCGCTACCTGAGCACCGATCTGCTCGTGTGGTTCGACGAGCCACCCACCGAGCCGACCGAACGTGTGCTGGACGGCATCCCCGAGGACGGCCGGTTCGCGGCGCACGTCGACGACGCCGACGAGCGCTGGTACGCCGGCGTCTACCCCCTCACCCTGACCGTGCCCGGACCGCGGAAGTCGTTGCGGCAGCTGCCTGTTGCCGGTCTGACCTGGGTCGGCGTCCACCCCGACGAACGCCGCCGTGGCGTGCTCACCGCGATGCTGCACGACCACTTCGAGCGCACGCGTGACGGCGACTGGTCGGGGCTGTCGGTGCTGCACGCGAGCGAGCCGGCGATCTACGGTCGGCACGGTTACGGCATCGCTTCGTGGGAGACGCGCCTGACGCTGTCGCGCGGCGCGACGCTCACGGCGCCCGGTCTCGACGAGGCGGCCTCGGCGATCCGTACCCGTCTGACCAACGCGTCCGACGAGGGCATCGGCGAGCGCCTGCGCCAGGTCGCCCTCCGGGTCGGTGCCACGCACCTGGGGGCTGTCGTCCGTGAGCGAGCGCTCTACGACCAGTTCGCCCGAGACAACGCCCAGAGCATCCGTGACCGTGAGCCGCAGCGCTTCCTGTTCGCCCAGCTCGACGGCGAGGACGTCGGCTACGCGTGGTTCCGGCGTACACCCAAGTGGGACGACGACCAGCCGCAGGGCACCGTCGCGGTCATCGAGATGGTCGGTACGCCGGCCGCCGAGCTCGCGCTGCTGCGCCGCCTGGTCGACCTCGACCTCACGACGTCGGTCAAGGTGAGAGGCCGGTCGGTCGACGACCGGATCGTCGCCTGGGTCGGCTCACCACGCACGGTGCTCGGCGGCGTCACGGACAGCCTGTGGGTGCGCCTGGTCGACCTGCCGAAGGCACTGACCGCTCGGGGTTACGCGGCGGCCTGCGACGTGGTGCTCGACGTCGACGACGCCCGGGCACCGTGGAACTCCGGCCGGTGGCGCCTGACGGTCGACGACGACGGCGCCGCGACGGTCGAACGCACCGATGCCGACGCCGACGTGCGGCTGAGCACCCAGACCCTCGCGTCGGCGTACCTCGGCGCGAGAAGCCTTGTCGCACAACGAGACTCGGGCCTGCTCACCGAGCTGCGGGCGGGCGCCACCGACGAGCTCGACGCTGCTCTCCGGACCCTGGTGGCGCCGGTGGGTGCGGTCGGGTTCTAGGCGAGTGCCGCCGCGGCTGCGTCCTTGAGCTGCTGGCGCAGGTCGCGCTGGTTGTCGCGCGGGATCGGCACCTCGACGACGTGCAGTCCGGGCGACGGCGTCATGATGCGTTCGACCAGCCGGTCGCGGTGGGTGACCCGTTCGTGCTCGACGTCGTGAGCGGCGCACAGGTCGGCGATCCGCGTGCCGGTCGGCGTCGAGAACACCCGCTCCAACGCGTCCGACAGCTCGGCACGGCCTTGCTCGAGCGTGCCGAAGATGCCGCCGCCGTCGTCGTTGACCACCACGATGGTGAGGTCGGGCACCGGCTCGTGCGGCCCGATGAGCAGCCCGTTGGCGTCGTGCAGGAAGGTCAGGTCGCCCATCAGCGCGACGTTGGCCTGGCCCGGCCGCGACAGCGCCATGCCCACCGCTGAGCTGACCACGCCGTCGATACCTGCGAGACCGCGGTTGGCGACCGACACCACGTCGCGGGCGATGCGCTGCGGGTCGCGACCGAGGTCGAGGTCGCGCACCGAGTTGGACGACCCGATGTAGAGGCCGCCTCCGGCCGGCAGGTTGTGGGCGACCGTCGCCGCGACCGACAGGCCCGAGGGCCAGGAGCCGTCGACGACAGCATCTGCGGCCACGCCGATGCCCGACGCGGCCTTGCGCCAGGCCGCCGCCCACGAGCGGTCGACGCAGCCGGCGACGGCCGAGTGGCTGCGCTCGATGTCGGCCCAGTCGTGGACGCGGCGTACGACGTGGACGGCGTCGGCCCACGACGTGAGCGGGGTGACGACCTCGACCGTGACGTCCGGGTGCTGCAGCAGCCGGTTGACGTCGCGAGAGAGGGTGAGGCGTCCGCCGATCAGCACGCGCTCGGGACGGTGCTCGTCCAGCCAGTCGTAGGCACCGAGCATGAGCGGGCCGTGCGGGCTCACCCGTCCACGGTGATAGCGGCCGAACGGCTCGGCGAGCATCGGCCAGCCGGCCGCCGCCGCCAGCTCGGCGAGCTCACCGCCCTGGGCCGGGTCCGGGAGGTCACCGAGGATCACGAGCGTGCGAGGCACCGGTGCGATGCCCGGGCCGGTGACCGCCGGCGGGTGGCTGTGCGGGGCACGCAGGGCCAGCCACGGCTGCCCCTGCTCACGGCCGTCGAGGCCCTCGGGCCACGGCTCGCCGTCGTCCGTCGGCACCAGCGGGTCGCGCAGCGGGATGTTGAGGTGCACCGGGCCCGGATCGCCGCTCGGCAGACCGCGGCTCTCGGCGATCGCCCGACCGACGAGACTGCGCCAGGTGCCGTTCTGACCGACGCGGCGCTCCGGGGTCGCCGTCTCGTGGAACCAGCGCGTCGCGCGCCCGAACAGCTTGACCTGGTCGGTCGTCTGGTTGGCGCCCGTGCCGCGCAGCTCAGCGGGCCGGTCGGCGGTGATGACGACCATCGGCACACTGGCCTGGCTCGCCTCGAGCACGGCCGGGTAGAGGTTGGCCACAGCCGTGCCGCTGGTCGTGATGACCGGCACCGGCACCCGGCTGACCTTGGCCAGCCCGAGCGCGGTGAACGCTGCGGACCGCTCATCGACCCGCACGTGCAGCCGCAGACGTCCGTCGCGGTCGGCCTCGTGCACGGCGTACGCGAACGGCGCCGACCGTGATCCCGGGCAGAGCACCACGTCGGTGACTCCGTGCCGGATCAGCTCATCGACGATCACGGTGGCCAGCGCGAGCGAGGGGTTCACTCAGCCATCCTGCACCACGGGTGCGAGAAGATCGGCGGGTGCCTCACCTCATCCACGCCCGACGTCTGCTCACCGGCTCAGCCGACTCGCCCACCCGTGAGGGGTGGGTCCGCATCGACGACGGCCGGGTCGTCGAGCTCGGTGAGGGTGCGCCGGCCGCGAGGGCCGACGTGACCTTGACGGACGGCTGGCTCGCACCGGCGTACGTCGACATCCACTGCCACGGCGGTGGCGGCGGCGACTTCACGTCTGCCGATGCCGAGTCGGTCCGCGCCGCGGCGACCTTCCACGAGCGTCACGGCACCGGTTCGCTGCTGGCGTCACTGGTCACCGCGCCGGTCGACGCACTGTGCGAGCAGCTCGCGGTCGTCGCTGACGTCGTCGAGACGGGCGACACGATCATCCGCGGCTCGCACCTCGAAGGTCCTTTCCTGTCGGCGGCCCGCTGCGGCGCCCAGAACCCGGCGTACCTCACCGACCCCGACCTCGACGGGTTCGCCCGGATGGTCGAGGCGGCGCGCGGCACGCTGCGGATGATCACGGTGGCACCCGAGCGCCCCGGCTCGGGCGAGCTGATCGATGCGGCGCGGGCGGCCGGGGTCGCCGTGGCGGTCGGGCACACCGACGGCACGTACGACGCGTGCACGGCTGCGTTCGCCCGCGGCGCCACGGTCGCGACGCACCTGTTCAACGGCATGCGGCCCCTGCACCACCGCGAGCCCGGCCCGATCGGCGCGAGCCTCGACGCACGCGCGTGGGTCGAGCTGATCAACGACGGTATCCACCTGCACCCGGCCACGTTGCGCACGGTGCTCGCGGCGCGTCCCGACCGCGCTGTGCTGATCACCGACGCGATCGCTGCCTCCGGTGTCCCCGACGGCCAGTACGAGCTCGGCGGCCTCGCGGCCACGGTCGCCGACGGTGCCGCCCGGCTGACGGACGGCGGGTCGCTCGCGGGCAGCACGCTCACGATGGACGAGGCCGTACGCCGTGCGGTCGAGGCCGGCGTCGACGTCTCGCTCGCGGTCGCCGCCGCCACCTCGCACCCGGCCACCGCGGTCGGCCTGACCGGACGGGGTCGCATCGAGGTCGGCGCCGCGGCGAACCTCGTGCACATCGCCGATGACCTCACGAAGACGGCCTTCTCATCGCCTCACGGTCACGCGGAGGCCTGACGCACGCTGCGACGCGAAGGCATTCAGGCCGACAGGGGTGTCCGAAACTTGCGCAACGAGGTTGCGGGAGTCCGCAACCTCGTTGCGCTTGTCTCACCACCCCCTGTCGACCTCACGTGCGCGGTCAGGTCCACCTTCTGGGGCCCCGGTTGTCCACATCCCCGCTACCCAGGCGCCGAGAACCGTTGCCGTTGTGGACAACTCGCGGCGTGGGAGTCGTGGGTCCAGAGGATGCGCCACAGTGCTCGCATGGACGAGACCGACGACTACTCGACGCCGGCACCACGGCGCCCGGGCGCCGTACCCGATGCGCTCGACCATCTGGATCCGGTGCGCCGACACTTCCTGCGGCTCGACGAGGTCCCGCCCGTCACCGCCCTACCTCAGCTGCTTCGACGGGCGTCGGCGGTGATGGACGCGGCCGTGCTCGAGTCCGTCCATCAGCGTGGATGGCGGGAGCTCACAGACGGCGACCTCAAGCTGCTCGACAGCCTCCGCGATCGGACCGTCCCGATCTCGACGCTCGCCGAGCTGTTGGGTGTATCGCATCAAGCGGTGTCGCGCCGGGTCACCGACCTGGTGGCACGAGGCATGGCCACGAAGGACCAGGGGTGGCAGGACGTCCGTGTGGTCCTCGTCCGTCTTACAGCCCGTGGCCGCGCAGCCGTGCGTGCTCTGGACGAGAGCGTCGACGAGGCGCTCGGCTTCGTGGTCGATGACATCCCGGCCGAGCACCTCGAGAGGTTGCTGGTCCACCTCACCGTCCTCGCCCAGGAGCTCCCCGGCGCCTGAGCGACCGACGTCATGGCCGTCGCTGCCGGCATGCGCGCCAGAGCGCCCAGGTCAGCGGCCGAGCATCTCGCGATAGCGGCGGCGGTCGGCATCCATCTGCCAGCCCGGGTCGTCGGCGGGTGGCTGCCACGTCTGCGGGTCGCCGGCGAGCTCGAGCGAGCCGGCCTGCACCTGCTCGATCACCCGTTGCAGCCACTCCTGCTCGGTCAGCGCGCTGGCCTGCCAGAGCTCGACGAGGTCCTGGACGTGGGGCGGCAGCTGGTCGCGCGTGGTCGACGCGCGGCGGCCGTCGTCGATCTGGGCCTGCAGCGCCGTCGCCCGCACCTTCAGGCTGCTCAGCACGACCTCGCGCGGCATCAGCGGAAGCAGGCTGAGCGCGGTGTAGAACCCCAGTCGCGAGGCCATGTCGACCGTCTCGACGGCCACCGAGAACAACCGCTCGAACTCGTCGCGCCCGTCGTCGGTGATCGTGTAGACCGCGACCTCACGCCCGCTGTCGACCAGGTCGTGGCGTTCGAGGCCACCCTGCCGGGTGAGCGTCGAGAGCGCGGAGTAGATCGAGCCGGGCTTGATGTGCGCCCAGTCCTCGACCCGCCACGACAGCAGCTCGCGCCGGATCTGGTAACCGTTGACCGGCTCGAACAGCGACACCGCCCCCAGCACCATCAGGCGGATCTCCGTGGCTGCCATGAGCGCGAGTCTACGAAGGCACCCTGGACGGACGAACTCCCCAGGGAGCGCTCCACGTGTCACCGGGCTCGATGCGTACGAGCGAGTCACCGGTCGCGAGCGCGTTCGCCGGGCAGGTCATCGGCTCGACCGCGACACCCGTGCGCCGGGCCTTGTCGCGGGGCAGCGAGTCGCCGGTGAACACCTGCACGAACGGGTACGCCGACGCGTCACCCCACAGGGTCGTGCTCACCTCTCCCCTGCTCACCGACACGAGCCACACCCGCCGGTCGAGTGCGCCCTCCCGCTGGTCGAGTGCGCCCTCCCGCTGGTCGAGTAGGCCCTCCCGCCGGTCGAGTACGCCCTCCCGCCGGTCGAGTGCGCCCTCCCGCTGGTCGAGTAGGCCCGGAGCGCTAGCGGAGGGCCGTATCGAGACCAAGGGCTCCGCCTCCAGATCCGTGAACGCGTGGTCGAGCTGAGTGGCCCCGATCGCGCGCGCCTCACGGAAGTCCAGGTCGCGCGGTACGCCGGACCGCCCGGTCGGGATCAATCGCTCGTCCACGTCGAGCACGGTCGAGCCCGGCAGGCTCAGCGTGAGCTCGTCGACGGTCTCCTCACCGGCCGTCAGGTAGGGGTGCGCGCCGAACCCGAAGGGCGCGACCGTCGTACCGACGTTGGTGGCCGACGGTGTCACTGTGAGGCCGTCGTCGTCGAGCTCGTACCGCACGCGCAGGTCGAGCCGCCAGTCCCAACCTTGTTGTGGCAGAAGCGAGTACGCGACCGTGAGCGCGTTCTCCGACTGCTCGACGAGCGACCACAACGACCACCGGACGAGGCCGTGGGAGGCGTTGAAGCGGGAGGGCTCGGACAGGGCGAGCTGCTCGTCACGCCCCTCGAACGAGAACTTCCCGTCGCGGACGCGGTTGGGCCACGGCATCAGCAGCTGACCACGCCCGGCATCGGCCTTCGCGTCCTCTGCGTAGCCGTGCAGCACGGGTCGGCCACCGACCGTGTAGGACCGGATGCCGCCGCCGACCTGGACGACCACCGCCTCCTGGTCGCCGTGCCGGATCGACCACTGCTCACCGCTGGGAAGAGTCACGGGCTCACGCTATGGCTTCAGGCCGCTCGACCTCGACCCGACGGCCGCCCGAGGCCCTTCGCCTAGTCGCTCGTCGCTGCCAGGATGTCGACGGAGCGCTCGCGCATCTCGACCTTGCGGACCTTGCCCGTCACCGTCATCGGGAACTCCTCGGTGACGTGCACGTAGCGCGGGATCTTGTAGTGCGCGAGCTTGCCTGTCGCGAACTCCCGCACTGCCTCGGTCGTCAGCGGCTCCTGATCGGGCCGCATCACCACCCAGGCCATCAGCTCTTCGCCGTACTTCTCGTCGGGCACCCCGATCACCTGCACGTCCGCGATCGCCGGGTGGGTGTAGAGGAACTCCTCGACCTCGCGCGGGTAGACGTTCTCGCCGCCGCGGATGACGAGGTCCTTGATGCGACCGACGACGTTGAGGTAGCCGTCGTCGTCCATGGTGGCGAGGTCGCCGGTGTGCATCCAGCGGGCGGTGTCGATGGCCTCGTCGGTCTTGTCCGGCTGCTCCCAGTAGCCGAGCATCACCGAGTAGCCGCGGGTGCACAGCTCGCCCGTCTCACCGCGCGGCACCGGCCGACCGGTCACGGGGTCGACCACCTTGACCTCCAGGTGCGGCATGACCCTTCCGACCGTCTCGGTACGCCGGGCCAGGTCGTCGTCGACGCGCGTCATGGTCGACACCGGCGAGGTCTCGGTCATGCCGTAGCAGATGGCCACCTCGGCCATGTTCATCTCGGCGACGACGCGCTTCATCACCTCGACCGGGCAGGGGGAGCCGGCCATGATGCCGGTGCGCAGGGTCGACAGGTCGTACGACGCGAAGTCGTCGAGACCGAGCTCGGCGATGAACATCGTCGGCACGCCGTACAGCGACGTACAACGTTCGGAGACAACGGCTTTCAGCGTCGCGGTCGGATCGAACGACGGCGCCGGGATCACCATGCAGGCGCCGTGCGAGGTGGCCGCGAGGTTGCCCATGACCATGCCGAAGCAGTGGTAGAACGGCACCGGGATGCAGATGCGGTCCTGCTCGGAGTAGCCCACCATCTCGCCGACGAAGAACCCGTTGTTGAGGATGTTGTGGTGCGTGAGCGTCGCGCCCTTGGGGAAGCCGGTGGTGCCCGAGGTGTACTGGATGTTGACCGGCTCGTCGGCCGCGAGCTCGCCGGCCCGTCGTACGAGCTGGTCGTCGGACGTCCGCGACCCGGCCGCGACCAGGTCGTCCCAGCTCGACTCGCCGATGTAGACGGTGTCGCGCAGGTCGGGGCAGTCGCCGCGCACCTCCTGCACCATGGACCGGTAGTCGGACGTCTTGTGCTGGACGGCGCTCACGAGCATGCGCATGCCCGACTGCTTGACGACGTAGGCCAGCTCGTGCGAGCGGTACGACGGGTTGACGCAGACCAGGATCACGCCGATGCGGGCGGTGGCGTACTGCAGCAGCACCCACTCGGCGCAGTTGGGAGACCAGATCCCGACCCGGTCGCCCTTCGAGAGACCCTGCGCGACCAGACCCTTGGCGAGCGCGTCGACATCGGCCAACAGCTCGGCGTACGTCCAGCGACGGCCGCTCGGCACGTCGACGAGAGCCTCACGATCGCCGTGACGCGCGACGGTGCGGGCCAGGTTGTCGCCGATGGTGTCTCCGAGCAGAGGTACGTCCGAGATGCCGGAGGCGTACGACGGTCGGAGGGGTTGCGGGGCCATGGGTCCTCCTGCTGCCGTGCGCGATGTGTCGTCGCTCACACTAGTTCGCGCGGAGGATGCTCATGACAGGGGATGGCCGGCAACGACGCGAGCGTCGCACCGACTCCCCGCGTGGTTCACGACGCCCCGAAACGCCGCCACCACACCGGAGTCGAGTCGGCGGCACGCGGCGCGGCCTGTCCCTGGGCCACACCGCCGCACGACGCCCGCGACGTCACCGGATCAGCCGCATCCGTGGACCCGGCCGAGGGCGAGCAGGTCAGCTCGCGAACGCTGTCAACGCACCAGCCCCCACCGGTGACGCCGACAGCGGTTCGCGACGACCTCCGCCCAGACACAGATTCTGGTGGTCGCGCGCTGGGCAGATCAGGTGAGTGCGGCGTTCGAGACCGAACTGAGACCCAAGGGCGTCCCGACAGCTCACGCAGGTGCCGGGTGCGGGGGTACGTCGACGGCGTCGAGCCCGTCGACCGACCGGACGCGGATGGTCGGCGAGCCGAGGAGCCACAGCACCGAGAGCGAGCCGCCGACGCCCGCAGCGATCATCGTCGGCCCGACCCCGACCAGCTCACCGCACAGGCCGCCGACGACGGCCCCGAGCGGCCGGATGCCGTAGTTGATCGTCGAGAACGCACCGGCCACCCGGCTCCGCATCGGATCCGGGGTGACCGCCGACTGGACGGCGTTGTTGTTGATGTCGAACAGCATGACGCCGACCGAGCTGACGAACTCCACGAGCGCGAGCGCCGCCGCCCTGGCCCAGACGGGGCCGGACGCCAGGGGCACCAACGCCATCGGAGCGGAGAAGATCACGGCGCCGACGGCGATCGTCGGCCCGGTGCCGATGCGGCGCGCGACCCGCCCCGCGAGCACCACGCCGAGCAGCCCACCCGTCGCCCCGATGCCGAACGTCAGACCGATCACGCCCGCGGACAGGCCGAGTCCGCGGCTGGCGTACAGGATGATCAGCGCGCTCGCGACGAAGTTGAAGAAGTTGATGGTGGTGGAGCAGCCGAGCGAGACCTTCAGGTAAGGGTGCCGCAGGACGAACCGCATCCCGTCGCGTGAACGCCGGAGCAGACCGTCCGCGGACGTCTCGCGCTCGCGCACGGCCTCGTCCACGTCGACCCGGTGCGTGAGCAGTGCGCCGACGAAGAACGACAGGGCGTCGACCACGATCGCGACCGGGGCGGTCAGCACCTGGATCAGCAGGCCACCGAGTGCAGGTCCGGCGATGAACGAGCCCGAACGCGTCGTACTGACAAGGGAATTCGCCTCGACGTACTGATCGCGACGCACGAGCGAGACGAAGAACGTCGGGTAGGACGTCTGGTAGAACACGCTCGTCAGCCCGGCGACCAGCGCGACCACGAACAGATGGGTGAGCGTGATCGCGCCGAAGGCGTACGCGACCGGCAGCGTCAGCATCGCCAGCCCCTGAATCACGTTGGCCCACACCATGACTCGCTGCTTGCGGGCTTGCCCGTCGACCCACGCCCCCACGAACAACGACGCGATGTTGGGGAGCCAGACCGCCGCCGTGAGGAACCCGACCGCGCTGGGGCTCGCGTGCAGCATCGTCACGGCGATGAGCGGGATCGCGAGCTCGGTGACGCGGTCGCCGAGCTCGGAGACGCCCTGACCGGCCCAGTACGTCGCGAACCTGCGATCACGCCACAGCGGAGATCCGTTGTCACTCATGGCTTCTCGCGCCCTGCGGCATCGCGTGGCGCAGGAGCCTCACCTCGCGCGCGCCGTCGGGCGCGGTCTCCGGTGCGTCCTTGCGCAGGACGTACGGCGCGAGCACCTGCTCGATCGCCCCCTCGACCTCGGCCGCCTCCTGCGCCGTGACGAGCACGGTCGTGTTGGACCGCCCGGCCACCTCGGCCCACTCCGGCTCGAGGTGCGGCTCGACGTCGCGCTGCCAGTCACCGACCAGGTCACCCTCGGCGGCCTCCATGGTGGTGCGCAGCGCGTCGTACGCCGCCCGGCTCGCGTCGTCGGTCGCGGTGAACCGGATGCCGCGCGCCGCCGCCTCCCACCAGCGCTCGCGCCCGCTGCCCCGCTGCTCGGAGTCGCGGACCAGGCCGTGCTTGGCGAGGTGGCGCAGGTGCCAGCTGGCGACCGACGGCGTCGCGCCGACGTGCTCGGACAGCGCGGTGGCCGTGCTCGGGCCGTCGGACTGCAGCCGCGTGAGGATCGCCAGCCGCACCGGATGGGCCAACGCCCGCATGCCCTGGGCGTCCAGCTCGATGTCGCCGTACGGGTTGGTCATGGCGTCCACCTGACGTGAGAGAACTGTTTCGAGACGACTGTCTCACGTCATCCATCGTCCGGCAAGGCATAGGCTGATCCGGTGCCCGAGCCCGTACGCAGCTACGCAGACGATCTGCGCGCGCGCACCGACGCACAGCTGCACGAGCTCGTCCGCCTGCGTCCCGACCTGGCGCGACCCGCGCCCGCCGACCTGTCGGCGCTCGCCGCCCGTGCCGCCACTCGCCCGAGCACCCAGCGGGCCCTCGAGGCCGTCGACGCCCGGCTGCTGCGCGCGCTCGAGGCCGTGCTCGTGGCCGGGCACTCCGGCCCGGCGACCGCCGACCTCCTCGGAGTCAGCGAGAACGACCTGCGCGAACCGCTGGACGACCTGTGGCGGCGCGGCCTGCTGTGGCAGTCGGCCGAGGGGCTGCGCCCCGCGCGGGCCGTCGGCGAGGTCCTCACCCACCCAGCGCACCTGGGGCCGCCCGCGGCCGAGCTCGGCATACGTCCTCCTGCTGACGTGGCTGCTGCTGTGCGCGACCTCAGCGAGCCCGCACAGCGCGTCCTGGACCGCCTGCGCTGGAGCGCGCCACGCGCCGCGTTCGACGGCCCCGCGCTGCTCGCAGCACGCGACGAGCTCGTCGACGCCGGCCTCATGGTGCGCGTCGACCAGGCCGACGGCGCACTCCCCCGCGAGGTCCAGCTGGCTCTGCGCGACGGTCGGCTGTACGAGCACGGCCTCGAGCCGCCGAGCACCGAGACGGCGACGCGGGCCCCCGCTGACGTCGACGCCGCGGCGGGCGCCGAGGTGCTCGAGCTGCTCTGGCGCGTCGAAGAGCTCGCCCGCTCGTGGGAGGCCGGTCCCCCACGTGTGCTGCGCTCAGGCGGTCTGTCAGTGCGCGATCACAAGGCTGCGACGCAGACGATGGAGACCGACTCCGATCAGGCGGCCTTCATCATCGAGATCGCTGCTGCCGCAGGGCTTTTCGCCCAGGACGGCGCACTGGATCCCGTGTGGGCGCCGACGTCGGCGTACGACGAGTGGTCGATCCGCACGACGGCCGACCGGTGGGCGCGCCTCGCCGAGACGTGGTGGCAGACCACCCGAGCACCGTCGGTCGTCGCGCAGGGCACCGCCTCCGGCTCGGTCAACGTCCTGAGCGACCTCGTGACGTGGCCGCTGATCCGTGGGCGCCGGCACGACGTGCTCCAGGTCCTGGCCGACCTTCCCGACGGCGCCGCGCCCGAGGTGCACGACATCGACGCCCACTTGCACTGGCGGCGCCCGCTGCGACTGCCCGAAGGCACACCGACGCGTGCGGACGTCGTTCTGCGCGAGGCGTCCTGGCTCGGACTCACCGGCCGTGGCGCTCTCTCGTCCGCGGGTCGCGCGCTCGTGAGCGGCGACGACGTCTCGGCCGCGATGGCCAAGCACCTCCCCGCTCCCGTCGACCACGTGCTGCTGCAGGCCGACCTCACCGCGATCGCGCCCGGCCCGCTCGACGACGACCTCGCCCGCTTCATGCGCCTCGCTGCAGACGTCGAGTCCCGAGGCGGCGCAACGGTTTTCAGGTTCACGGCTGCGAGCGTGCGTCGGGCTCTCGACTCCGGCCTGTCAGCAGCAGAGCTGCTCGACCGGGTCGCGTCCTCCAGCCGTACGCCGGTGCCACAGCCTCTCGACTACCTCGTCGGCGACATCGCGCGCCGCCACGGTCAGGCACGCGTGGGTTCAGTCGGGGCCTACGTCCGCAGCGACGACGAGACCGCGCTGTCGGCGATGCTGGCCGACCACGGGCTCGCGCCGCTGCAGCTGCGCCGCATCGCGCCCACCGTGCTCGTCACCCCCGCCACGGCGTCGGCTGCGCTCGACCTGCTCCGCGAGCACGACCATGCACCGGTGGCCGAGACGTCCGACGGCGGCCTGGTGCTGATGCCGCACGATGCGCACCGGGCGCCCGCCCGGCGTACCCCCACCTCGCCGGTCAGCGTCGAGCAGGTCGACCAGGCCGCGGCCGAGCAGCTGATCACCGCGCTGCGCCGACGTGAGGCGAGCGAGGCCGAGCGCACCCTGACGCAGCAAGGCCCGCGCATCCCCGAGACCGACCCGACCGAGACGGTGACGATGCTGCAGGACGCCGCGGCCGAGCGCGTCGCCGTGTGGATGGGCTATGTCGACGAGACCGGCGCGACGCGCAGGGCGCTGTTCAGGCCCGAGCGGGTCGACGGCGGCCGGGCGGTCGGCACGGTCGACGGCTCACCGTCGAGGCGCGCGTTCGTCGTACACCGCATCACCGGCGTCGCCCCCGCCCACTGACCCCACCCTCTCGGCAGAAGTTGGCGAGCTGGACAGGTATGCGTGTGCAGCTCGCCAACTTTCGCCGGGACCTCCCTCACGAAAACGGTCTGTCCGGCAGTGCATGGAGTGCCGGACAGACAGCTTTCGTCGAGAGTCGGGCCAGGATCAGAAGATGCGGACCTGGTCGGCCTCGGCGAGGTACATGCCGTCGCCCTCGGCCACGTCGAACTCGGCGTGGAACTCACGCAGGTTGCGGGCGATGTTGGCGCGGACGTCGGTCGGGCTGTGCGGGTCGATCGTGAGCAGCCGCTTGGCCTCGGCCTCGCGCGCCTTGCCGCACCACACCTGCGCCCAGCCGAGGAAGAACCGCTGGCCCGGGGTGAACCCGTCCAGCTCGTCGGCCGGCGTCTGCTCCTGGGCGATCTGGTAAGCCTTGTAGCCGATCGTCAGGCCGCCGAGGTCGCCGATGTTCTCACCAATCGTGAGCTCGCCGTTGACCTTGTTGCCCGGGGCGTCCAGGCCCTCGATCTCGTTGAACTGCGCGATGAGCTTCTGAGCCAGCGCGTCGAACGCCGTCCGGTCGTCCTCGGTCCACCAGTCGGTGAGCGAGCCGTCACCGTCGTACCGCGAACCCTGGTCGTCGAACCCGTGCCCGACCTCGTGCCCGATGACCGCGCCGATACCGCCGTAGTTGACCGCGTCGTCGGCGTCGACGTCGAAGAACGGTGGCTGCAGGATCGCGGCCGGGAAGACGATCTCGTTCATGACCGGCATGTAGTACGCGTTGACGGTCTGCGGCGTCATGAACCACTCGGCCGAGTCGACGGGCTCGCCCACGCGACGCAGCATCCGGTCGACTTCCCACGCCGACGCCCGCGCGACGTTGCCGACCAGGTCGTCGGCGCGGATCTCGATGGCGGAGTAGTCCTTCCACTCATCGGGGTAGCCGATCTTGGGCGTGAACTTCGCGAGCTTGTCCAGCGCCCGCTCCTGCGTCTCGGCGCCCATCCAGGGCAGGTCGTCCTCGAAGTCGCGCCTGAACGCCTCCAGCAGATTGGCGACCAGCTCGACCATCCGCTCCTTCGCACGCGGCGGGAAGTGCTTCTCGACGTACAGCTGGCCGGCCGCCTCACCGATGAGCGACTCGACGAGCGTGACGCCGCGCTTCCACCGCTCCTTCAGCTCGGGGATGCCCGACAGCGTGCGGCCGTTGAAGTCGAAGTCCTCCTCGACCATCGCGCCGGTGAGGTACGACGCCCGGTCCGAGACCAGCCGCCACGTCAGCCACGCCTTCCACGCGTCGAGCGGCTCGTCACGCAGCGCCTCGGCGAATCCCGTGAGGTACGAAGGCTGTTCGACGTTCGCCGGGTCGAGGACCTTGGCGTCCGCACCCACTCCGTCGAGCCAGGCGTCCCAGTCGACGCCGGGCGTCAGCTCGTCGAGCTCGGCCCGCGACAGCTTGTTGTACGTCTTCACGGCGTCACGCGAGGCGACCCGGTCCCAGTGCGACTTGGCCAGGCGCGTCTCCAGCGCCATGACCGTGTCGGCGAGTCCGGCGTCCAGACCGGCCAGGCCGAGCAGGCGGCCCATGTGGGCGACGTACTTCTCGCGCGTCTCGGCGTGCTCGTCCTCGCGGTAGTACGACTCGTCGGGCAGCCCGATGCCGTCCTGCATCACGTAGAGCACGTTGCGCTGCGGGTCCTTGGCGTCGGCGATCGAGTAGAACCCGACAAAGCCGGACACGCCCGTACGCTGCAGCCGGCCCACGAGGCGCAGCACGTCCGCGGTCGAGGACACCGCGTCGATGGCGGCCAGGTCGTCGGCCAGCGGCGTGACGCCGAGCTCGTCGGCACGGGCCTCGTCGAGGAACGAGGCGTAGAGGTCGCCGACCTTGCGGCGCGGCGTGCCGGGCTCGGCGTCGGACTCGGCGGCCTCGGTGATGATCTCGCGCATCGCCGCCTCGGACTCCTCGCGCAACCGGTCGAACGTGCCGTACCGCGCGCGGTCGGCCGGGATCTCCGTACGCTCACGCCACCCACCGTTGACGAAGCCGAACAGGTCGTCCTGCGGGCGTACGGAGCGGTCGAAGTTGTCGAGGTTCAGGCCTGAACGCGTCATGCGCCCACCGTAAGCGGTGGGCACCCGGGACGCGCCGGACTATCCCGCGAGGGCTCGTAAGACGGCCGACGGCGAGGGTCGGCCGAGCTGCCCCGCCATCCACACGCTGGTGTCGACGAGCTGGTCGAGGTCGACGCCGGTCTCGATGCCCAGGCCGCGGCAGGCCCACACGAGGTCCTCGGTGGCGAGGTTGCCGGTGGCGCTCTTGGCGTAGGGGCAGCCACCCAGTCCGCCGGTCGAGGCGTCGACGACGGTCACGCCCTGACGCAGCGACGTGATCGTGTTGGAGAGTGCCTGGCCGTAGGTGTCATGGAAGTGCACACCGATCTGGTCGACGCCGATTCCCTTGTCCTGCAACGCATCCAGCAGGCGTACGACGTGGCCGGGTGTGCCGACGCCGATCGTGTCGCCGATGCTGAGCTGGTCGCAGCCGAGGTCCATGAGGCGGCGGCTGACGTCGACGACCTGCTCGACGGGCACCTCGCCCTCCCACGGGTCGCCGAAGCACATCGAGACGTAGGCCCGCACCCACAGCCCCTCCGCGCGCGCCCGCTCGACCACCGGTGCGAACATCGCGACCGACTCCTCGACCGTGCGGTTGAGGTTCTTGCGCGCGAACGTCTCGGTCGCCGACCCGAAGATCGCGATCGCTCCGACACCGGCGGCCAGTGCGTTGTCGAGGCCGCGCTCGTTGGGCACCAGGACCGGTCGTCGTACGCCGGTGCCGGCCTCTCCCAGCTGCTCCAGCAGCTGGGGCGCGTCGGCGAGCTGCGGGATCCAGGACGGAGGCACGAAGGAGGTGGTCTCGACCGTCTCGAGCCCGGCTGCGAGGAGCCGGCGCACGAACTCGGCCTTGACCTCGGTGGGCACGACCTCCTTCTCGTTCTGCAGCCCGTCGCGCGCCCCGACCTCGTAGATCGTGATCCGCTCGGGCAGCCCGTCCATCGACACCGTCGTCGGCAAGCTCATGGGTCCATCGTCGCACCGGTGGATACGGAACGTGAGCCAGCACCCACCCGTCTAGATGTAACTGAGCATGAGGTTGGTGACGCCGGCTGGCAGTCGTGAGGCCGGCGGCTGATCGCCCGCGGCGGTGTGGGGGCGATGGTAGTTGTAGTGGACCTGCCACACCTGGAGCTGGTCGCGACGCTGCTGCTCGGACTCGTACGCGGCGGCGTAGAGGACCTCGTGGGTGTAGGTCTGCTGGTAGCGCTCGACCTTGCCGTTGTGCTTGGGCGTGAACGCCTTGATCCGCTGATGCTTGGCCGCGAAGGAGTGCACGGCCCGGGTGAACGCACTGGCGCGGTAGCAGGACCCGTTGTCAGTCACGATCCGGGTGAAGCGGGTGATGCCGTGCGCGGCGAAGAACACCCGGGCACGGAACAAGAACCCGATCGCGGTGACGGCCTTCTCGTCGTCGTGGGCTTCGGTGTAGGCCAGCCGGGAGAACCCGTCGAGGGCGGAGTGCAGGTAGGTGTACCCGGTGCGGGCGCCACGGGTCTTGGCCCGGTCGGCGGCCTTGGCCTGGGCCGACCCGCGACCGTGCACCCGCCACCCGCCGCCGTCGGGGATGCGCCCGACCTTCTTCACGTCCAGGTGGGTCATGTGCCCGGGGTACCGGGCAGTGATCTTTCCCGGCGCCCGCAACGGTTCCCCGTCAACGTCCAGGTGCCGCAGCCGGTTCAGTCCGTGCCGGACCAGGATCCGGCTGATCGTGCACACCGCGATCCTGACGCCCTGGGCGCTCAGCTCCAGATGGATCCGCCGCGCGGACCACTTGCGTTTGCGCAACGCGATGACCTGTTCCACCACCTGCGGCGGTGTGGCGGTCGGGGAACGGCGGGGCCGGCTGGTCCGGTCGTGCAACCCTTCGTCGCCGTGCTCACGCCACCGGGCGTACCACTTCGACAAGCACTGCCGCGAGACCGCGGCCTCCGCTGCGACGTGCGCGATCGGGCGGTGCTGGCACCGGCGCACCAGGCGACGACGTCCTTCGAACGACAGGGCGGCTTTACTGTGGGGCATAGGGCAGGTTCCTTCGGCTGACTCGACGTGATGAACGGCTTGACACCTTCATCCTGTCGCCGCAGGGACCTGCCCGCCCTTAGCTACCCGGCCGTGTCACCAACCTCATGCGCCGCAACATCTAGAGTCTGCTCCGACCACAGACGTGAAGGGACCGCATGAGCACCGACGACCCGTACCGGACGCCGGACGACCCGCAGCACCAGCCCGAGCTGGGCCAGCAGCCGGAGTACGGCCAGGCCCCGCCGCCCCCGCCCGTCTACGGTCAGCAGCCGTACGACCAGGCCCCGCCGCCGGCGTACGGGCAGCAGCCGTACGGTCAGCAGCCACCACCGGTCTACGGCCAGACTCCCTACGGCGGCCAGCCGTACGGCGCGCCGTACAACCTGCCACCGTCGGGCTACGTCCCGGCACCCACGCCCGGGCCGACCGGATCGACCATCGCCCTGATCGTCGTGTCCGCGATCATCGTGCTCACGTGCTACGGCATCATCATCGGCGCCCCGAGCCTGATCATGTCGATCATCGCCGCGTCCAAGGCCTCGACCGACCCGGCCGGCGCAGCGCACCTGACCAAGATCGGCTGGATCGTGCTCGGCGTGCTGTTCGGCATCGCCGCTCTCGCCATCGGCGTCGGCATCGCGTTCGCGGTCAGCAACGGCTAGCGCGGAGCGTCGCGCACACGCAGCGGCGGGCGCCGCCGGGAAGAGACCCGGCGCGCCCGCCGTTACGCTCCTTGGCGTCGACATCATCAAGGAGCGTGCATGCCGGACGGACCGTTGATCGTCCAGAGCGACAAGACCGTGCTGCTGGAGGTCGATCACCCACAGGCCGAGGAGGCCCGTCGAGCGATCGCGCCGTTCGCCGAGCTGGAGCGGGCGCCCGAGCACGTCCACACCTACCGGGTCACACCGCTCGGCCTCTGGAACGCCCGCGCCGCCGGCCACGACGCCGAGCAGGTCGTCGACGCGCTGATCCGCTTCTCGCGCTACCCGGTGCCGCACGCGCTGCTGGTCGACGTGGCCGACACGATGGACCGGTACGGCCGCCTGCGCCTGGAGAAGGACGGCGACCAGCTCACGCTGGTGACCACGGACAAGGCCGTGCTGGAGGAGATCCTGCGGCACAAGAAGATCAAGCCCCTGGTCGGCGACCGGCTGGACGAGCACACCGTCGTGGTCCACAACTCCGACCGTGGTGCGATCAAGCAGCAGCTCATCAAGGTCGGCTGGCCGGCCGAGGACCTCGCGGGCTACGTCGACGGTGAGGCCCACCAGATCGACCTGGCGCAGGACGGCTGGTCGCTGCGCCCGTACCAGCAGCAGGCGGTCGACGGGTTCTGGCACGGCGGCTCGGGCGTCGTCGTCCTTCCCTGCGGCGCCGGCAAGACCCTGGTCGGCGCGGGCGCCATGGCGCAGGCGAGCGCGACCACGCTGATCCTGGTCACCAACACGGTGAGCGCCCGGCAGTGGCGTGACGAGCTACTCGCACGCACCACGCTGACCGAGGACGAGATCGGCGAGTACTCCGGCGCCCGCAAGGAGATCCGCCCAGTCACCATCGCGACCTACCAGGTGCTCACGCTCAAGCGAAAGGGCGCCTATCCCCACCTGGACCTGCTCGACGCGCGCGACTGGGGTCTGGTCGTGTACGACGAGGTGCACCTGCTCCCCGCGCCGATCTTCCGCATGACCGCCGATCTGCAGGCGCGGCGGCGCCTCGGCCTGACGGCCACGCTCGTGCGTGAGGACGGCCGCGAGTCCGACGTGTTCAGCCTCATCGGGCCCAAGCGCTACGACGCTCCGTGGAAGGACATCGAGGCGCAGGGCTACATCGCCCCGGCCGACTGCGTCGAGGTCCGCGTGACGCTCTCGGAGTCCGACCGGATGGCGTACGCCACGACCGAGCCCGACGAGCGCTACCGGTTCGCGTCGTGCGCGACCGCCAAGGACTCCGTCGTCGAACAGCTCGTCGAGCGCCACCGAGGCGAGCCGACGCTCGTGATCGGCCAGTACCTCGACCAGCTCGAGACCCTGGCCGGCCGGCTCGACGCCGAGATCATCACCGGCGAGACGTCGGTGGCCGTGCGACAGAAGCTCTACCAGCAGTTCCGCGACGGCGAGATCTCGACGCTGGTGGTCTCCAAGGTCGCCAACTTCTCGATCGACCTGCCCGAGGCATCGGTAGCGATCCAGGTGTCGGGCACGTTCGGCTCACGCCAGGAGGAGGCGCAGCGCCTCGGCCGGGTGCTGCGTCCGAAGGGCGACGGGCGTACGGCGCACTTCTACACCGTCGTCGCGCGCGACACCGTCGACGCCGACTTCGCCGCGCACCGGCAACGGTTCCTGGCCGAGCAGGGCTACGCCTACCGCATCGTCGACGCGGACGACCTGCCCACTCTCGCCTGACGCAGCTCTCGCCGAGAGGCACACCGATCAGCGAGGGGCACACCCCAGGGTTTTGCCTCTCGGCGATCGGTGTGCCTCTCGGCGAGGTGGGTGATGGCACCTCACGCGCCTGCAGCCGTGACCGCCGCCAGCACGGCCAACCACACGGCGCCGGCACGCAGTAGGCGACCACGCCACACGGTGAGGTCTCGGCGCTCGAGCAGGCGAGCGCTCAGGCGCCCGATGAGTGTCAGCCAGCCCAGGACGAGCAACGCGTGGGTCGCGGCGAAGGTCAGGTAACCGGTGGCCGTGGGCACGCTCAGCACCGAGGGCGCGACGACCAGGTAGACGGACAGTGCCTTCGGATTGCTGACCACCATCAGGTAGGACGAGGTGACGACCGAGCGGGTCGGACGGCCGGACGTCGACGGCGAGGCGCCGGCAGCACGCCAGGCGCTGACCGCAAGCCACAGGAGCACCACCGCGCCGATCACAGCCAGCAGCCGTGTCAGCCGGTCGTCCCGTGCGATCAACGACGGGACACCCGTCGCGGCAACGACAACACCCAGCAACACGACTCCCAGCGCGGTCCCGATGCCGACCCGCAAGGGTGCGCGGGCGTCGCCGCGAAGCAGCTCGTTCAGCGCCAGAGTCAGGCTCGCTCCGGGCGAGACCACGACCGGCACGAGCACGAGCACCACAGCCGCGAGGCCGGCGCCGGTCACCAGGCGTAGTGGAACGTCGTGCGCACGTGGACCGCACCGTCGAACACGTGCAGCGCCATCCCCGGCGCGGCCGCGGCGTCGGCGATCGGGCGGGCCCGGTCGTCGGCGCGGAGCGCTGACGCGATCCCCGGTGCACCCAGCACTGGTCGACCTGAACGCGAGCTGACCCACGCGGTGTGCACATGGCCGACGAGAACCGCTGCGACAGAAGGGATCTGGTCGATCAGTCGGTCGAGCAGGTCAGGGTTTGTCAGCGCCATGGAGTCAGCGACCGCGTGCCCCAGCGGCACGGGATGGTGATGCATCACGAGGAGGACGGCGTCCGCGCCCTCGCTCTGCTCGCGCACCCGCTCACACTCCTGCTCGCGCAACGAGCCGTGGTCCTCACCCGGCACGACGACGTCGACCGGTACGACGCGTACGCCGCCCACCTCGCGTGCGCGTGTCAGCTCGGGGCCGAGCGTCGAGGCGAGCACGTCGGGCAGGTCGTGGTTGCCGGGGCAGACCACGACGGGTGCAGGTCCCAGGACAGCGCGGAACGCGTCGTACTCACGCACGAGACCGCGATCGGCGATGTCTCCACTGATGACGAGCAGGTCCGGCGAGGTCGTCGACGCCAGGTCGAGGGTGCGCCGCAGCCGGTCCAGGCTGCGGTCCGATGCACCGATGTGCGGGTCGCTGAGGTGAGCGATCGTGATCATGCGTGGCACACTAATGGTATTTCCTCATCAACCATTAGCGGGGCTCCATGACACGTCACGCACTCGCCCGAGGCGAGGACGGCGAGCTCGCTCTCGCGCTCGTCAGCACGATCCGTCACGACGGCCACGGTGGAGTCGCCGACGACTTCGCCGACGACGAGGCCGTCCGGCAGTGGGTCGCCGAGCACTGCACCCGGCCAGCGGACGCCGCCGGCCTCCCCGACGCGGTGCGCGAGATCCGTCGAGCGGCACGCGCGCTCTTCGCGATGACGGTGCGCCCAGCGCCCCCGAGCCGGGCGGACTCGCGTGAGCTGCTCCCGGACGACCAGGCGCTCGCAGTCCTGACCGCCGCCGTCGACGCGGCCGCGCCCGCCACCGAGTACGACCTGTCGGGCGATCGGGTCACGGCCCGGCGCGTGACCCGATCCACCGACGAGCCGTCCGTCGTGCGGGCGATGCTCGCGCTCGCGGTGCTGGACTTCCTCTGCGGCCCGAACGCCGAACGGTTGCGCTCCTGTCAGGCACCACGGTGCGTGCGCTACTTCATCCGTCACGGCCGACAGGCCTGGTGCAAGGACTCGTGCGGCAACCGCGCGCGAGTGGCCCGTCACGCGGCGCGCACCCAACACTGAAACCGTCTGTCCGGCAGTGCATGGAGTGCCGGACAGACGGTTTTCGCGCAGGTCACGCAGGGGCGGCGCGCGTCACCTCCAGGACGATCCGCAGCCGCTGGCCGATCTGCTCGGCCTTGCGGAACCGCAGCCGTGACGAGGTGATCCGTCTCGGCAGCAGTGGGTCGCCGGCGCCCAGCGTGACCGGAGCCATGCCCAGGATGATCTCGTCGAGCAGGCCCGCGTCGTCGAACTGCCCGACGACGTCACCGCCGCCGAGCACCCACACGTTCCTGCCGGCCGCCTTGGCGAGGATGTCGTCGTACGCCGCTGCCACGTCCCCTGCACGAACGTCACGTCGACGCCCGGGATCGCCGGCAGCTCGCGGTGGGTGAGCACGAACGCCGGCCGGTCGTCGTAGAAGTCGGCCCACGTGCCCGGCTGAGCGACCATGTCGTGCTCGCGCAGCATGTGCTCGTACGTCGTCGCACCCATCACGAGCGGGCCGACGTCGACGATGAACGCGTCCCAGTAGCCGTCGTCGACGGCGTGCGGCACCTCGTACAACCAGTCGAGTGCGTGCTGTTCGTCGGCGATGAACCCGTCGAGGGAGCAGGCGGTGAAGTACTGGACCGTGGTCATGTCGCCGACGCTAAGCCCGCCGTCCCCGGCCCGCTTGATCGCGATTGCCGACCCGGACGAGAGCGGCACGGAAACGCCACGAGCGGCACGTCGTACGACGTGCCGCTCGTGATGCTGTCGTGCCGCTGTCGCGGCGGCTGGGTCTTACGAGACGCCGAAGATCTGCTTGATCGGGTCGATCGCGAAGTACACGACGAACATGACCGCGATCAGCCACATCAGCGGGTGGATCGCCGAGAGCTTGCCGCGGGCCACCTTGATCACGACGTAGGCGATGAACCCAGCGCCGATGCCGGCCGTGATCGAGTACGTGAACGGCATCAGCACGATCGTGAGGAACGCCGGCAGCGCGATCTCGATGTCGTCCCAGGCGATGTCCTTGGCCTGCTGCATCATCAGGAAGCCGACGATGACCAGCGCAGGGGTGGCCGCCTCGTACGGCACGACGTCGACGAGCGGGGCCAGGAACGTCGCGAGCAGGAACAGCACGCCCGTGACGACCGACGCCAGGTCCGTACGAGCGCCGTCACCGACACCGGCGGCCGACTCGACGTAGGAGGTGTTGCTGCTGACCGAGCCGGCACCACCAGCAGCCGCCGCGACCGAGTCGACGATGAGGATCTTCTGGCTGTTCGGCGGGTTGCCGTCCTCGTCGAGCAGGTCACCCTCGGCGCCGACCGCGACCATCGTGCCCATCGTGTCGAAGAAGTCGGCGAGCAGCAGCGTGAAGATCGTCAGGATCGTCGCGACCGCACCCAGCGACGAGAACGACCCGAGCAGCGAGAACTCACCGAGCAGGTCGAAGTGCGGTGTGGCGACGACCTGCTCGGGCAGCGCCGGGACGTTGAGGCCCCACGCGTTGGGGTTGACGACCTTGCCGGTGGCGTCGGTCTGGCTGCCGATGTCGGCGATCGCCTCGACGATGATCGCGAGGACCGTGCCGCCGATGATGCCGTAGAGGATCGCGCCCTTGACCTTGCGCACCTGCAGCACGACCATCGCGATCAGCACCGTGCAGAACACCAGGATCGGCCAGCCGGCGAGGTTGCCGCCGACGCCGAGCTCGAGGGGTACGCCGGCCGCGGGCTTGCGTACGAAACCCGCGTCGACGAGCGCGATGATCGTGACGAACATGCCGATGCCGATGGTGATCGCGGTCTTGAGCGGCGCCGGGATCGCGTAGAAGACCGCCTTGCGGAAGCCGGTGAGCACCAGCACCAGGATGATCAGGCCCTCGAGCACGACCAAGCCCATCGCGTCGGCCCAGGTGACCTTCGGCTGGGCGGCGATGCTGAAGGCGACGAACGCGTTGAGCCCGAGGCCCGTCGCGAGCGCCAGCGGATAGTTGGCGACGACACCCATGAGGATCGTCATCACCCCGGCGACCAGCGCCGTACACGCCGCGACGACAGCGAGGTTGGGCGTCGTGCCGCCGCCGAGGTAGTGCCCGGTGCCGTCCTTGACGGTGCCGATGATCAGCGGGTTGAGCACCACGATGTAGGCCATCGTGAAGAACGTGACGACACCGCCGCGGATCTCACGGGTGAGCGTCGAACCACGCTCGGTGATGTGGAAGAAGCGGTCCAGCCCGCTGGTCGGCTGCGGCGCCGTCGTCGTACTCATGAGGCGTCCCCGCGAAGGACCTGCCGGAGCGAAGCGGGGGAAGAACTTCGTGGGGTGCTTCTCATGGGCGCAGACTAGGGGAACGAGGCCCCCGCAGGCGGGCCGTACGCTGGTGTTGTGACCGACCCCGCAGGCCCGAGCCACTTCGACCCGAAGCACCCGACCCCGCTGCCGTTCGACACGCTGCGGGTCATCGAGATCGGGATGGTGCTGTGGGGGCTTGCGCTGGTCGTGCTGCTCGCGGTGCCTGCTCTGCACGAGGGCGACCGTGACTGGTGGCCGTGGGTGCCGGTGGCCGGCATCGCGCTCGGCGCACTCGGCTGGTTGTACCTGCGACGCGGACGGGGCAACGCCGCCGACCTGGCCTGATCACGCACCGCTCAGGCGGTGGTGTCCTCGCCCTCGTCCTCGCGGATCGTGCGCTGCACGGTGCCGTCGTCGGCGATGCGGGTGATGGAGGTACGCCGGCGGCGGCGGCCGTAGTAGTTGACGCCGATCATCACGATGCCGGCGATCATGAGGATCACACCGGCCGTCTGGATGTCGAAGCCCTTCGGCTCGAACCGCACCGCGAAGGTGAGGATCGCCCCGAAGACCAGCAGGCCGATGCCGCCGCCCATCACTGCACCACGTCGAACGCCAGCTCATCGAGCACGGGAGGCTCGATGTGCTCGGGCTTGGGCTGCTCCATGTCGACCTCGGAGTGCGCACCGCACCCGTGGTCGAGCGAGACGACCGAGCCGTCGGAGGGCGACCAGGCGTTGGCGCACACGCCGAACACCTGGCGCAGCGCACCGGCCATCGGGACGAAGAAGCCGCAGCTGGAGCAGGGGGCGGGAGCCTTCTCGGCGACCTCGGCGTGCGGACCGTGGGCGCCGTCGTACCAGCGCTGCGCCGCGACGTCGCGACCCTCGGCCGAGAGCACCCTCGTACGCCCGAGACCCAGCTCGAAGAACGCCACCTGGTCGACGTCCTCCTCACCCGTGGCCTCGAAGCCGGCCTCGAGCAGCGGGTCGTCCTCGATCATCGGCGTGACGTCGCCGGGGCCGATGTCGCCGGGGGCGAGACGGTCGGCGTACGGGAGCCAGTCGGGCGACAGCAGCGCCTGCTCGCCCGGGACGAGGTTGGTCTCGCTGACGGTCGCGAACTTCTGCCGCGCCGCACGAGCGACGGTGACGGCCCACACCCAGCCGGGGTAGGCCTTGCTGGTGCACGCGAAGTAGTGGGTCGCGAGGCGCTCGCCGTCCATGGTGACGCGGACGTGGTCGCCGACCGCGCCGGGAGCGGCGATCGACTCGGCCGCCTCACGCGCCAGGTCGACGGCACCGACGAGGACCTTGTCGGCCTTGATCTCCTTGACCTTGGGCATCTCAGACCTCGAGGTCGTCGGCGACTGCGCGCAGCACCGCCGAGACCTTGGTCGCCTGCGCCTTGTCGGGGTAACGCCCCTTGCGCAGCCCTGCGGACACGCCGTCGAGCAGCTTGATGACGTCCTCGACGATGACGCTCATGTCGTCGGCGGGCTTGCGATGGCGGGCCGCGAGCGACGGCGTCGGGTCGAGCACCTTGACGCTCAGCGCCTGTGCCCCGCGACGGCCCTCGGCCACGCTGTACTCGACGCGCGTGCCGCCCTTGAGGGTGCTGACGCCGGTGGGGAGGGCGTTGACGTGCAGGAACACGTCCTGCCCGTCGTCACCGGACACGAAGCCGAAACCCTTGTCGGCGTCGAAGAACTTCACCTTGCCGGATGGCACTGTCCACCTACTTGCTCGAATGGTCGCAACTGCAGTCTCGTGGCTGTCGGCCCGCGCGCCGCCCACGAGGCGGCGGGGCACACGACAACCCGATCAGGTTATCGGCTCATACACCCGCGCCGAAATCCATCGCACCAGGTGAGCGGCGTTTCCCCAGGTCGTAGAGTTTTCCGGTGCCCATCGACGAGACCCGTCCCCTGTACGTCGTCGGCGACATCCACGGTCACCGCGCCGAGCTGCGGGACGCCCTCCAGCAGGCCGGTCTCGTCGACGCGGCCGGTGACTGGTCCGGCGTGGACGCCGACGTGTGGTTCCTCGGCGACTTCGTCGACCGCGGTCCCGACGGCGTCGGCGTCATCGACGACGTGATGCGCCTGCAGCGCCAGGCCCGTGAGTCCGTCGGCCGGGTCGACGCCGTGCTCGGCAACCACGAGGTGCTGCTGCTCGGCTACCACCAGTTCGGCAACGCGGCCGATGCCGCCGGCGTCCACAGCTTCGGGCTGAGCTGGCTGCGCAACGGCGGCCAGCAGTCCGACCAGGACGCCCTCACCGACGAGCACCTCGCCTGGCTCACGACGCGTCCGGCGATGGCGCGCGCCGGCGACCACCTGCTGGTGCACTCCGACACCGTCCGCTACCTGGAGTGGGGGCGCACGATCGAGGACGTCAACGCCGTCGTCACCGAGCGTCTCACCGCCGACGAGCCCGACCTGGAGCTGTGGTTCGACCTGTGGCGCAACCTCACCGCGCGCGGCAGCTTTCACCACGACGAGGACGGCGTCGACCAGGCCGAGCTGATGCTGTCGACGTTCGGGGGTCGGCAGATCGTGCACGGCCACACGATCATCGCGGCGTGGCTCGGCGTCGACGCGCCGGCGGTCACCGGGCCGCTGTCGTACGCCGGAGGGCGGGCGCTCGGTGTCGACGGCGGGCTCTACGAAGGCGGGCCCTGCCTGGTCGTGCCCTTGCCCTACGACTCCTGAGCCTGCTGCTCGACCGCAGGGAGGACCTGGTCGAGCGATGAGACGACCGCGCTCGCACCGGCCGCCCGCAACGTGGCCCCGTCGTGCGGTCCGGTGGTGACACCGATGCCCGGGATGCCGGCGGCGCGTGCCGCGCGCATGTCGCCTGCGTGGTCGCCAACGTAGGCGGTGGCGCCGTGCTCGACCAGTGCGGTCGCCTTGCCCTCGGCGAACAGGCTGCCCACGACCTCGTCCGGCCGCAGGCCGACGTGGTCGAGCACAGCGTGGATCGCGGGCTCGACCTTGGCGCTGACGACCACCACCCGGCCGCCGCGTCGGTGAATGGCGGCGATCAGGTCGGCCGCGCCGGGCATCGCGGTCGTGATGGGCACGGCGTCGGTGAGGTAGGCCGCGCGGTAGTCGGCCGCGGCGGCATCGACCTGATCGGCCGGCAGGAACTGCGCCAGGTTGTCGTGCAGCGGCGCACCGATGAGCGGCCACAGGTCGGCGTCGGTCGCGCAGCCACCGTGCAGCGCGAGCGCGTGGTGCATGCACGCGACGATGCCCGCGCGCGAGTCGACCAGGGTCATGTCGAGGTCGAACCCGACGACGAGCGCCGTCACCGCTGCGGACCGTAGGGGCCCTGCGGTGGCTGCTGACCGTCGTACGGCGGAGGCTGCTGCTGGTACGGCGGCTGGCCGGGGCCGTAGGGCTGGCCGTACGCCGGGTAGGGACCCGGTGCGTAGGTCTGGGCGGCCTTCTTGGACGAGCTGAGCTTGACCAGGCCCCAGATGAACAGGCCCAGGCCGGTGACACCGACGAGGAACGGCACCACGAACGCCAGCAGCACGGTGCCGCCGAGGCGCTTGCCGAGGTTGCTCGCGAAGTCGCTGTCCATCGCGAGTACCTCGGAGTCGCCGCAGCGGACGGTGTAGGCGCCGGCGGTGTCGGCGTGCAGCTCGTAGCCCTCCTGCCAGCGCTCGTTGTCACGGGTGACCGAGCTGCCCGTGGACGTGGTGAGGTCGACGGGCTGACCGTCGGGCCCGGTCGCGGTGCAGATGACGTCAGGGATCGAGGTGCTGTCCTGGTCGAACCCGTCGCCGCCGGAGGACGTGCCGGACAGCACGTAGAGGGTCACCTCGTCGCCGGCCTGCATCGTGATCGACTCACCCGGCGAGAGCCGGTCGGCGTCGTCGATGGCCTCGCCGGCCCAGCGCACGCCGAGGATGATCGCGAGCACGAAGATGCCGGGCGCGATCAGGAACGCCATGAGCGCTCCGATGATGGTGCGTTTCAGGCCCTGTCGTCGCATGCCAGCCCCTCAGACCGTCGACTTGTCGGTGGTGCCCGGCCACGTGACGACCTGCCAGCGGTCACGGCTGACGTCGACCTCGGCAGGGACGCAGTTGGGCAGGAAACGCTGGGCCGCGAGGTCGTCGCGGACGTTGTCGGACAGCCGCGGGATCACCAACGACATGACCCCACCATGGCTGAAGGCGAGGACCGTCTCGCCGGGGTGGGCGTCGGCGATGCGGTCGAGCGCCTCGCGCACCCGCGCCACGACCTGGTGGCCGTTCTCACCGCCGGGGATGCCGACGTCGAGGTTGCCCGAGAGCCAGGCGTTGAACACCCGCTGCGCCCGCGGGTCGTTGTAGGGCACGCCGGCGAGGTCGCCGACGGCGTACTCCTGCAGGCCGTCGACCGCGAGCTCGGGCACCCGCAGCATGGCTGCGGCGATCGAGCCGGTCTGCACCGAACGCTGCATGTGGCTGGTGTAGACCGCGCTGATGCCACGGTCGGCGAGCGCGCCGGCGAGGCCGGTGGCCTGCGCGCGACCGGTCGCCGTCAACCAGCCGCCGTCGTCGCTGAGCACGCCGTGCACGGCGTACTCGGCGTCGCCGTGACGGGCCACGAGCAGGCGGGTGGGCATCGTCACGCCCACACCCTATGTCGGGTCGACGCCCCGCGCGGGTCAGGCGCTCGCGGCGGCCGCGCGCTCGCGTCGGTGCTGGTCGACGTGGGCGTCGACGGGCGCCAGACGCTGCTCGGAAGGCATGGTCAGCAGGCGGCGCAGCCGGCCCGCGGCCTGCTCGCCGCTCGGGGTGAACACCTGCACCCACGCCCCCGCCGGCGCCGGCAGCGCCAGACCGGTCATCGTCAGGTCGATGTCGCCGACGGCCGGGTGCCGGACCGTACGGATGCGCAGCGCAGGCGTCGCGACGTCGTTGCGCTCCCACATGCGCGTGAACTCATCACTCGCCCGGCACATCCGGTCGATGAACGCGTGCCACTCGGGGTCGTCGACGTTCTTGCCGTACGCGGCCCGCAGGTAGGCGACCATCCGCCCCACCTCGTCGGCGCGCGTGACGAACGGGTTGCAGCACTCCTGGAGGGTGAAGATCTCCCACAGGATGTTGCGCTGCCGCCCCTCGGCGTCGGTCCTGCGGCAGCGGGGGAAGAGGCGCTCGTACGCGTCGTTGTGGGCGAGCAGGTCGTACCTCGCGCTCACGACGCTCGCCGGCAGACCCGACATCCCGTCCAGGCATCACGCTCGTGGTCGAGGGCGTCGCCCTCCTCGCGGCGGCTGCGCTGTCCTGGCGAGCCACCCGCCCCACCCCGGCTCGCCGATAGTGCAAGCCAGGAAGGAAGCGGACGCGTCCGGTCCGCTTGACCGAGCAGGCTGGCCTTTATGAGCCATCGCATCCAGATCGTCATGGACACCCGCGACGCACACACGCTGGCCGACTGGTGGGCCGACACCCTGGACTGGGTCGTCGAGCCCAGCGACCCGGCGTTCATCCGGTCGATGATCGAGCAGGGCCGCGCCACCGAGGCCGACACCACGACCCACGGCGGGCAGCTGGTGTGGCGCGGCGCCGCAGCGATCTGCCCCGCCGACCAGGTCGAACGTCCCGACCGGCTGCGCATCCTGTTCCAGGACGTGCCCGAGGCCAAGACCGTCAAGAACCGCCTGCACTGGGACGTGCGGATGGGTGACGACTTCGCGACCGCCCGCGAGACGCTCGAGGCGCGCGGTGCGGCGTACGTCGACACCCGCAGCCAGGGGCCGTTCACCTGGCACGTGATGACCGACCCCGAGGGCAACGAGTTCTGCGTGACGCCCTGACTCGACCAGGCATGGCCGAGAGGTCAGGCGGGTACGCCGGTCGGCTCGGCCTCCCGGTCCGTCACCTCTCCCTGGGCCGCGACCAGTGCGGCGTAGCGACCATCGCGGGCCATCAGCGACTCGTGCGAACCCACCTCGACCGCTCGGCCGTGGTCGAGCACGACGATGACGTCCGCGTCGCGCACGGTCGAGAGGCGGTGGGCGATGGTGAGCGTCGTACGCCCGTGGCTGAGGGCGTCGAGCGCGTCCTGGACAGCCCGCTCGGTGCGGTTGTCGAGCGCGCTGGTCGCCTCGTCGAGCACGAGCACCTTCGGATCGCGAAGGATGGTGCGCGCCAACGCGATTCGCTGCTTCTCGCCCCCGGAGAACCGGTACCCGCGCGCACCCACGACCGTGTCGTACCCATCAGGCAGGTCGACGATCAGGTCGTGCACCTGGGCCGCGCGGGCGGCTCGCTCGATGTCGGCGTCGGTCGCATCAGGCCGGGCGTAGCGCAGGTTCTCGCGGATGGTGGTGTGCAGCAGGTAGGTCTCCTGGCTGACCACACCGACGAGCTCGGCCACGGTCGAGAGGCGCAGGTCGCGCACGTCGTGACCGTCGATCCGTACGACGCCCGCGGTCGGGTCCATCAGCCGCGACACCAGGCCGGCCAGCGTCGACTTGCCCGAGCCGGTCGCGCCGACGAGAGCGACATGGCTTCCTGCGGGTACCTCGAGGGAGACGTGCGACAGAGCGTCACGGTCGGCGTCGGCGTACCGGAACGACACGTCGTCGAGGGTGAGGTGACCACGAACGTCGTTGCGCGACAACGTGATCGGCGACTCGGGGTCGGCGACCTCGACGGTCATGTCGAGGTACTCGAAGATACGGCTGAACAGCGCCATCGAACTGGTGACCTGGACTCCGACGTTGAGCACGCCCATCAGCGGACGGAACAGCGCGGCCTGCAGACCGGTGAACGCGACCAGCGTGCCGATCGTCATGCCACCGCTCGTGGCCGGCAGCCCCGCAGCCAGGTAGATCATCGCCGGGATCGCCGCGAAGATCACCGACATCGACGCCATCCGCCACCGACCGGCGAGCTGCGACTGCACCTCGAGGTCGGTCAGCTGGAGCGAGGTGTCCGAGAACCGTTGCGACAGCTGCGGGCCCGAGGCCAGCGTCTTGCTCAGCTGGACGCCGCTGATCGACAGCGACTCCTCGATCTGGGTCTGCAGGTCGGCGAGCGCGCGCTGGGCGCGAGCCGTGACCGTACGCCGCATGCGCGCGACGCGACGCGTCAGGTAGATCGCCGGCGGCAGCACGATGAGGCTGAGCAGGGACAGGCGCCAGGACAGCGCGACCATCGCGACCGCCGTACCGACCGCAGTCGTGACGTTGGAGGCGATCGACGTGGCCGAGGAGGTCACGACCGACTGCATACCGTTGATGTCGTTGGTGAGTCGCGACTGCAGCTCGCCACCGCGCGTACGGGTGAAGAACGCGAGCGGCATGCGCTGCAGGTGGGTGAACACGTCGGTGCGCAGCCGGTGCATGATCCGCTGGCCGATCACGGTGGCGAGCCAGGTCTGCACGACGCCGAGCACGGCGGTGACGACGGTGATGGCGAGCATCAGCGCGACCAGGGTGACCAGCAGGCCGACGTCCTGGTGCGGGATCGCGTCGTCGATGAGGTGCTTGGTGATGAACGGGTTGGCCAGGCCGACGAGCGACGTGGCGACGATGAGGCCGGTGACGACGGCCAGGCGGCCGCGGTACGGGCCGAACAGGGCGCCGATGCGCCGCAGGCTGACGGGGTGCTCCTGCAGCTGGCGCTGGTCGAGCGGGTCCTTGCGTGCACCGACGCCCGCTCCCCCGCGGCCGCCGCGCACTCCTTCGTGCATGGGGGCGGTCATACGCATCCCCTTTCGTCGATCAGAAAGTCTTTGTGAGGTTACCTCACTATCCTGTAACCACAGGATCGGTAGGATCATTCCCATGCCTGCCGACCAGCCCGACCGCGACCTCGGTTCCCTGCTGGTCGAGCTCACCCGGCTCATCCGCCGTCGCTCGCTCACCGCCCTCGAGCCGTTCGGGCTGTCGCCCGCCCAGGGCCGCGCGTTCCGCGTCATCGCCCACCACGAGCGGGCTCACGACGACGAGCTACGACTGTCCGGGCTCGCCGAGCGGCTGCGCATCGCACCCCGCTCGACCACGGAGGTCGTCGACCGGCTCGAGGAGCTCGGGCTCGTACGCCGCACGCCGAGCCCCACCGACCGACGCGCCACCGTGCTGGGCCTGACCGCCAAGGGCTCCCGGCTGCGCGCGTCGATGGACCGGGCCCGCGTCGAGGGGACGGGTGACCTGTTCGCGGCCCTCACCCGAGCCGAGCGCGACCAGCTCGAGCACCTGCTCACCAAGGCCCTCGCCGCCGCCGACGACGATCACGTGTGACGCAGATCGCCCGGGCCGAGCGGCACCGTCGTACGGGCTCGGGCAGACTGGCCGCGTGGACTCCGATGCCGTCCTGGCCATGCTGCAAGAGGTCGCCGCCGAGGTGATCACGCCGCGCTTCCGCCGGCTCGCCGAGGGCGAGGTGATGGAGAAGAACCCCGGCGACCTGGTCACCGTCGCCGACCACGAGGCCGAGGAGATCATCACCCGACGCCTGCGCGAGGCCTACCCCGATGCGCTGATCCTCGGCGAGGAGGCCGCATCGGCCCATCCCCGGCTGTTCGACGAGCTGACCTCCTCCGACCACTGGTTCACGGTCGACCCGGTCGACGGCACCAAGAACTTCGTGCACGGCTCCCCCGACCACGCGGTGATGGTCAGCGAGGTCCACGGCCGCGAGATCGTGCGCGCCTGGATCTGGCAGCCCGAGCTCGGCCACGCCTACGTCGCCGAGCACCAGGCCGGCGCCTATCTCGACGGCGAACGGCTCACCCTGCGTACGCCGCCCGCCCTCGACTCCCTGCGCGGTGTCACCTCGGTGCGCTCGCAGGTCGGCACCTCGCTCGGCGACCTGCCGCCGCTGGACCTGTCGTGGGTGTGCTGCGGCGTCGACTACCCGCAGCTGGTCACCGGTGGCACCGACTACATCGTCTACGGCCGCACCAAGCCGTGGGACCACGTGCCGGGCACGCTGCTGACACGCGAGGTCGGCGGCTACGTCGCGCACACCGACGGGAGCCCCTACCTCCCGGCCGACATGCACGGCGCCCTCCTGGTGGCCGCCGGCCCCGAGGCGTTCGAGAAGGTCCAGGCGCTCCTGCCCTAGAGCGCGTCGCGCCGCGCCTCCAGCAGCTGACGCTCGCGCACACTCGGGCAGCGCTCGACCGCGGTCGCGAGCTCGACACGCGCCTCGTCGGCGCGGCCGAGCCGACGCAGCAGCTCGCCGCGCACGAGCGGCAGCAGGTGCGAGTGCGGCAGGGCCTCGGCCGCGATGAGCTCGTCGACCAGCGGCAGTGCTGCAGCCGGGCCGTCAGCCATCGACACCGCGACCGCCCGGTTGACGGCGACGACCGGCGAGGGCGTGAGCGCCAGCAGACCGTCGTACAGCACGACGATGCGCGACCAGTCGGTCGCCTCGGCGGTCGGTGCGATGTCGTGGCACTCGGCGATCGCGGCCTGCAGGCCGTACGGCCCGAGCCCACGCCCGACCCGCTGCGCCGCCACCAGCGCCGCCCGCCCCCGGCGTACGGCCGCGGTGTCCCAACGGCGCCGGTCCTGGTCCTCCAGCAGCACGGGGTCGCCGGCCTCGTCGACACGAGCCGGGAAGCGCGCGGCCGTCAGCTCCAGGAGCGCGAGCAGGCCGTACGCCTCGGCCTCGTCGGGCATCAACCGGGTCAGCACGCGCGCGAGGCGGATGCCCTCACGTGCCAGGTCGTGGCGGATGACGTCGTCACCGGCAGTGGCGGACGAGCCCTCGGTGAAGATCAGGTAGATCACGCTCAGCAGACGCCCGAGTCGCTCGCGGCGCTCGCCCGGCTCGGGCACCTCGAACGCCACCCGCTCGGCCGCAATCGCCTTCTTGGCCCTGGTGATTCGCGCCTGCACGGTGGCAGCCGGCACCAGGAACGCGCGCGCGATCTCGTCACTGGTCAGACCACCGACGACGCGCAGCGTCAGCGCCACGCTCGCCTCGCGCGACACCACGGGGTGGCAGGCGATCAGCATGAGGGCGAGCACGTCGTCGTCGACGCGGTCAGGGTCGGCGAGCACCTCGACGTCCTGCCGTTCGTACGCCGGTGCGCCGGCTGCCGCCTGCCCCTCACCGAGCTCGTGGGCGAGGGTGGAGTAGCGGTCACGCTGGGTGGCGTTGCGGCGGAACGTGTCGATGGCCCGTCGCTTGCCGCAGGTCAGTAACCACCCGGCGGGCTCCTTCGGTACGCCGTCGCGCGGCCAGGTCACGAGCGCCTCGGCCAGCGCCTCCTGCGCCAGGTCCTCGGCCAGCGCGAAGTCGCCGGTGTAGCGCGAGAGCGTCGCGACGATGCGCGCCGACTCGATGCGCCACACCGCCTCGACGGCGGCCCGGCCGGAGGACGTCGTCCTGCCGGCCGGGCGCGCGCTGCGTCGGTCGGTCACAGCTGACCGGTCTCCTCGCGCCAGGCCTTCTCCTTCTTGATCCACGGGTTGTCCTGCGGGAACTCGTCGATCGTCGTGACGCGTCGGATCTCGGTCTTCATGCCGGGGCCGGCCATCGGCATCCGCTTGGCCCACTCGACGGCCTCCTGCTCGGACGCGACGTCGAGCAGGTAGAACCCGCCGAACAGCTCCTTGGTCTCGCCGTACGGCCCGTCGGTGACGAGCGGCGTCTCACCGGAGTGGTCGACGACGACACCCGGAGCCGGGTCGAGGCCCTCGGCCGCGAGCAGCACACCGGCCGAGATGAGCTGTTCGTTGAAGCCGCCGACGATCTCGAGCATCTGCTCCATGTCGACGTCCTGGAACTGCCCCATCGTGGTGTCGTCGGCCCGCATGATCAGCATGTACTTCATGGTCGTATCTCCTTGGTGGTGAAAGGTTTTCAGGACTGGGTGGGTCGGTAGACGAGGTAGGTGACGCCGGTGGAGAGAGCGCGCGAGTCGGCCAGCTTCAGCTCGTGCTTGTCGCCGCCCTCGAACAACCGCTGACCCGCGCCGACGACGACCGGGTGCTGCAGCAGGTGCAGCTCGTCGAGCAGGCCGTTCGCCAGCAACCACCGGACGGTGGTCGCGCTGCCGGAGAGCACGAGGTCCCCGTCGATCGAGTCCTTGAGCTGCTGGATCGCGGCGACGTCGCCCGGCACGACGGTCGTGTTGTTCCACGTCGGGTCCTGCAGCGTGCTGGAGACGACGTACTTGGGGTGGCTGTTGAAGAAGTCGACGAAGTCGCCGTCCTCGCTCGTCGGCCAGTACGCCGACCACTCGTCGTAGAGCTTGCGGCCCATCAGAAAGGCCTTGTTGGTCGCCATCCCGGCGCCGACGATCTCGCCCATCTCGTCGTTGAAGTACGACATGTGCCAGGTCTCGGGTGCCTCGACGACGCCGTCGAGCGAGATGAAGAAGTTGCTGACGATCTTGCCCATGACCGGGTCCTCCCAGGTGGTGGCGGGCCCTCGTGGCCTGCCCTTCACCCCTCGGTCGAACGGTATCGACGCCGATCGACACGTCTCGCGAACTTTTTCGAAGAAAGTTTCTGCGAGGGCCGGTCAGCCGAGCTCGGCGTACGCCGCGGCGAGCCTGCGACGCCAGTGGTTCAGCCGCTCGGCCGGCGCCTCCCACCGGTCGACCAGCTGGTCGTCGACGACCACCTCACGCGTCGGCAGCACCCCGCCGTGCGGCACGAGGCTCTCCCGGGTCACGTCAGCAGCGAGCAGCTCGACCGTGCCGAGCCCGCACGCGAACGGCAGATCCGGCAACGCGGCGGCGAGCGCGACGCCCGCGGCCATGCCGACCGAGCTGTCGAGGGCGCTGGAGACGACCACCGGGATGCCGCATTCGTGCGCGACGGCGAGCGCGCGGCGTACGCCACCGAGCGGAGCGACCTTCACGACGGCGACGTCGGCCGCCTTCATGCGTACGACGCGCAGCGGGTCCTCGGCCTTGCGGATCGACTCGTCGGCCGCGACGAGGACGTCAACACCGTTGCGTGCCAATGCAACTCGCAGGTCGCGCAGCTCCTCGACGGTCGTGCACGGCTGCTCGGCGTACTCCAGCCCGTACGCCGACAGGCGGCTCAGCGCATCGCTCGCCTCGTCGACGGACCAGCCGCCGTTGGCGTCGACGCGAATGCGGGCGTCCGCGCCCATCACGTCACGAACGGCCGCCACGCGATCGAGGTCGTCCTGCACCGACTGGCCGCGTTCGGCCACCTTGACCTTGGCGGTCTCGCAGCCGTCGTACCGCGCGAGCACGCCCGCGACCTGACCGGCGTCGACGGCAGGAACGGTCGCGTTGACCGGCACCTCGTCGCGCACGGCAGCCGGCCAGCCGTCGTACGCCGACTCGATGGCCGCGAGCAACCAGCGTGAGGCCTCGGCTGCGTCGTACTCCAGGAACGGCGCCCACTCGCCGTAGCCCAATGGCCCTCGTACGTAAGCGATCTCGCGTTCGAGCACTCCACGGAAGCGAGTGTGCAGCGGGAGCCGGACGACGCGCAGCCCGTCGACGAGCTCGTCGAGTGACGGCCGCGCGCTCACGCCGTACGCCCCTCTCGCCCGAACAGCACGTGCGGCCCGGGGTCCAGCGCGAGCCGCAGGTGCGACCGGAACCGGTCGTTCAGCTCGGGCAGCTCATCGAGCGCGAACCATCCGACATCGGTCGACTCGTCGTCACCCACCGACGCCTCGCCCGACACCCACCGGCACCGGAAGGCGTGGTCGAGGTACTGCGCCTGATCGCCGTTGGGGTAGGTCGTGGTCGACAGGGCCTGCACCGCGAGCAACCGCTCGACCTGGATGCGGACGCGCGCCTCCTCGAAGGCCTCGCGCACGGCCGTGACGTCGGGCTCCTCGCCCGGGTCGGTCATACCGCAGATCGGAGTCCACTGGCCGTTGTCGGACCGCCGGACGAGCAGCAGCTGGGTCGCGCCCTCGTGCTCGCGCACGACGTACGCAGTCGCACCCGGCAGCCACAGCAGCCGGGTCCCGATGTGCTCGCGCAGCTCGGAGATGTACGGCGGGATCGGCATGGCTCGACCCTACGGGCGCCGCGGGACCACGCGGGCGCAAGCCCTCACGGGTGTCGCGTAGCACTACTCATGGCACACGCCCGGCAGGCCGGAAGGCTTGCCTCGTGACCACGACACCAGCACCCCAGCCCACCTCGACCCGCTCCGGGACAGCCGACAAGATCAGCGCGTTCGTCCTGGGCGTCCTGCAGCTCGTCATCTCGTACGGCACGTTCATGGTGTGCGCGCTGTCGTTCGGCATGTCGTCCGACTCCTGCAGCTCCGAGGCCGTGTGCGACCGGATCGAGCAGTCCGCGTCGTACGCCACCGGCCTCGTAGCGCTCTCGATCGTCGTCGCGGGCGCCGTCTGCGCGTTCGGGCTCGACCGCGCCGAGCGCCGCGGGACCCCTCGGGCAGTGTGGCCCGCGTACGGCATCGCGATCGTCATCGGCTCGGCCGTCGTCGGCTCGCTGATCATGAGCGTGGCGATCCCGTGACCACGCCCCCTGCACCCCGGCCCACCTCGACCTCGACCCACAGCACCGCCGACATCGTGTGCGCCGTCGTGCTCAGCACGATCCAGGCGTTGCTGTCCTTCCTCGCGTTCGCCTTCTCCGGGCTCTTCATGATGGCGTCCGACTCGTGTGGCTCCCCGGCGGAGTGCGACTCGATCGAGCAGACCGCATGGATCGCGATGTTCGTCGTCTGGGGCTCCATCGCGGTGGGGGCCGCGATCACGTTCGCGGGCATGATCCACGCCGGCCGTCGCCACCAGTACATGTCGCTGTGGCCGGTCTTCGGCACTGTTGCCGTGGTGCTCGGCTTCTTCCTCGGCTTCGGCATCGTCAGCTCGACGGGAGCGTGAACATGACCACCCAGGTCAGCGATGGCAGGCGGAGCACCGCCGAGACCGTCACGGCCGTCGTTCTCGGCGTACTCCAGATCCCACTCGCGCTCCTGGCCTGCGCGACCGCTGTGGTGGTTGCGCTGACGCTCCACCCGTGCGCGACGACCACGTGCCACAGCACCCAGCAGAAGGAGATCGGGGCGGCAGGCGTCGTGCTCGCCTCGGCCGTCATCGCCGCCGCGGTCACGATCGGTGGCATCGCGTACGGCGTCCGTCGCCACAGCGCCATCGCGATCTGGCCGATGCTCGGGCTGACCGTGCTCCTGGTCGGTTTCGCGGCCGGCTACGGCCTGACCAGGGAGACGGGCGCATGACCAGCACACCGGCGGCCCGCTCGGCCCTGCTTGCGGCCGAGGCCGCCTCCGCCTGAGCACCACCATCAGGACCAGCGCTCGGCCGCCACGTCATACAGTCGGGCGCGTGACTGACGCAGCGAGCACCACCAACCCGTTCGACCCCGACGCCTGGGACGTCGTCCCCGGGTTCGACGACCTGACCGACATCACCTACCACCGGGCCAAGGACGTCGGCTGCGTGCGCGTCGCGTTCGACCGGCCCGAGGTGCTCAATGCGTTCCGTCCCCACACGGTCGATGAGCTCTACCGCGTGCTGGACCACGCCCGGCGTACACCCGATGTGGGCTGCGTCCTGCTCACCGGCAACGGGCCCGGGCCCGCGGGCACCGGCTCGGCTGGCAAGTGGTCGTTCTGCTCCGGCGGCGACCAGCGCATCCGGGGCCGCTCCGGCTACCAGTACGCCGACGGTGAGACCGGCGACACCGTGGACGAGCGCCGGGTCAAGGCCGAGGGCGGGCGGCTGCACATCCTGGAGGTCCAGCGCCTCATCCGCACGATGCCCAAGGTCGTCATCGCGGTGGTCGGCGGCTGGGCGGCCGGCGGCGGGCACAGCCTCCACGTCGTGTGCGACCTGACGATCGCCTCGCGTGAGCACGCCCGGTTCAAGCAGACCGACGCCGACGTGGGCTCGTTCGACGGTGGCTACGGGTCGGCGTACCTCGCCAAGCAGGTCGGCCAGAAGTTCGCTCGCGAGATCTTCTTCCTCGGCCGCACCTACTCCGCCGAGGACATGCACCGCATGGGGGCGGTCAACATCGTCGCCGACCACGCCGAGCTCGAGGTCGAGGCGCTGCAGGCCGCCCGCGAGATCATGGGCAAGTCGCCGCAGGCGCAGCGGATGCTGAAGTTCGCGTTCAACCTGTCCGACGACGGTCTGATGGGTCAGCAGGTGTTCGCGGGCGAGGCGACCCGACTGGCATACATGACCGACGAGGCCGTCGAGGGCCGCGACCAGTTCCTGCAGAAGCGCGAGCCCGACTGGTCGCCCTTCCCCTGGTACTTCTGACCCGGGGACGATGTGACCCTGGCCCCCGGACAGCGCAGGCTGTCAGGGGCCCTGGTCACGCCGTACGCCGCTCCACGAAGCTCCAGCGCTCCCCCAGCGGCGGCAGCTCGCAGCAGATCAGGTGCAGCTGCCCGAGCACCCAGCCACCCGAGATGCTCCGGTACGCCGGCCCCGGCGTACCGGCGACGCGGCGCCCGCGGTCGAGTGCGCGCTGCAGAAGGTGCAGGTCGACCTGTGCCGTCGGTGCGCGAAGCAGTAGATCGACTGTGTCGAGGACACCCGCGCCCACACCGTCCGTCAGATCGGGAGAAGGGTCGCGGCGCGAGCGCCAACCTCGGAGTGCGTGGAACGCGCCGACACGCTCATCGCCCGGCCACCTCGACGGGGAGGTCGGCGTGACCTCGTCGACCCAAGGGCGACGGAGCCCGGACCGTTTGCGGCGACAGCGCAGCGCGGAGTACTGAATCTCAGCTGCCAGCCGGGCATCGCGGGCGCTCACGAGGAGGTCCAGGGCGGGCAGGAGGAAGGCTGGGTCGCGGCGCTGCACACGCGTCCGTTGCTCGAGGTAGGACAACGTCCCGTTGAACCCGAGCGGCTGCTCCAGACTGATGGCCGAGCCCAGAGCGTGGAACCGCCACGCCAGTGGCAGGTCGCTGTCGCGCACACGGCGGGCTTCCACCCCGAACCCCATGGCCAGGCACGGTAGCGGGTCCACACTGAGGGGCCGTCGTCCACCGCACGGACGACGGCCCCTCAGCCGTCTGGGTTCAGGCGCTGCACTGCCCGATCAGCGCACCGATCGCGTCGCCGTAGGCGAGCTCACCGTGGTCGATGCCCTTGCCGTTGGAGCCAAGTCCCTTGGCATCCATGTTCTTGTTGTGCTCGGCGATCACGCCGTCCTGGCCCTGGGCCTGCTTGATCCCGAACACGAACGAGCTCGGGATCCCGGCAGCGGGAGCCTTCTCCTCGACACAGGCTGCAAGCGGTTCGGGCAGCCCGATGAACTCGGTCAGCACCACGTGCAGCGGCACGGACGCCCAGGCCTGAGACTTCGTGCCGGCCATGGCGTTGCCCTGGTCGGACCGGCTCGCGTTGAAGCACTCGTGAGCGAGCGCGCCGCCCGCCGTCCCTGCGACCAGCCCGGCCGCGATGCCCACTGCTGCGACGCCGCGCAGCGCACTCCGTCGTACGTCGATCATGGTCATGCCCTCCCGTAAGGCTCGCGCCCTCGCGCGAGCACGGGACTGAAACTAGCGACCCCTTATACCCTTTCGTTACTTAGTATGTGATATGGGCAATATTTGAAAGGAAAGGTATCGGGAGGTCGCCGCGTCACTCAGACGGCGAGCGCCGGGTCGATCTCCTCGGGCGGCAGCGGTCGGGTCGGGCGTACCCACACCGTGTCGCCCACCTCCAGGCCGAGCCGCTCGTCCTCGGCCCGCGTCACCTGCGCCGAGAACCGCTCGTCCGAGGCGACGTCGCGCAGCTCGACCCGCACCTCGAAGCCCAGGCGCACGACGCGGTCGACGACGGCCTCGGTGACCGAGATCCCTTCAGCACCAACGGTTTCGGAGGACGGTCGATCGCGGACCACCTCGATGTCGTGCGGTCGGACGAGCCTGCCGTCGAGCCGCGACACCGAGCCCAGGAACGACATGACGAAGTCGTTGGCGGGCCGCTCGTAGAGGTCGTCCGGCGTGCCGATCTGCTCGATGCGCCCCTTGTTGAGGACGGCGATGAGGTCGGCGACGTCGAGCGCCTCCTCCTGGTCGTGGGTGACCAGCACGGTGGTGACGTGCACCTCGTCGTGCAGCCGGCGCAGCCACTGCCGCAGGTCGGCACGCACCTGCGCGTCCAGAGCGCCGAACGGCTCGTCGAGCAGCAGCACCTGCGGGTCGACCGCGAGCGCCCGCGCGAGGGCCATCCGCTGCCGCTGACCACCCGACAGCTGCGCCGGGTAGCGGTGCTGGAACCCGCCGAGCCCGACGATCTCCAGCAGGTCGTCGACCTTGTGGGCGATCTCGGCCTTGGGCCGCTTGCGGATCTTGAGCCCGAACGCCACGTTGTCGCGCACGGTCATGTGCTTGAACGCCGCGTAGTGCTGGAAGACGAACCCGATGCCCCGCTTCTGGGCGGGCACCCGCGTCACGTCCGAACCCTGGATGACGACGGCACCGGTGTCGAGCTCCTCGAGGCCGGCGATCGCGCGCAGCAGCGTGGACTTGCCCGATCCGCTCGGGCCCAGCAGTGCGGTCAGCGAGCCGGCCGGGACCTCGAGACTGACATCGTCGAGGGCGGTGAAGTCGCCGTACGTCTTGTGAGCAGCAGAGACCGTGATCATGCGTCGTCCTTCGTTCGTGCGGCCTTCTTCGCGCCGAGCCGCTTGCCGTGCAGGGCGGTCATCAGCAGCAGCGTGACCAGGGCCAGGCCCATCAAGAGGGTGGCGGCGGCGTACGCGCCGTGGGTGTTGTGGTCGTCGATGTAACGCGAGTGCACGAGCAGCGTGAGCGTCTGCGAGACGCCCGGGAAGCCGGACGAGACCATGATGACCGCGCCGAACTCGCCGAGCGCCCGCGCGACGGTGAGCACGACGCCGTAGGTCAGACCCCAACGGATCGCGGGCAGCGTGATGCGCCAGAACGTCTGCCAGCCGGTCGCGCCGAGGGTGGCGGCGGCCTGCTCCTGCTCGGTGCCGATCTCGTGCAGCACCGGCTCGACCTCGCGGACGACGAACGGCAGGGTCACGAACGCCGTCGCCAGCACCATGCCGGGCAGGCCGAAGATGACCTTGAAGCCGGTGCTCTCGATGCCTCCGAACCAGCCGCCCGCGCCCCACAGCATGATCAGCGAGACGCCGACGACGACGGGTGACACCGCGAACGGCAGGTCGACCACGGCCTGCAGCAGACCGCGACCACGGAACCTGCCGCGTACGAGCGCGAGCGCCGTGACGACCCCGAACACCACGTTGAGCGGTACGACGATCGCGACGATGAGCAGCGAGAGGTTGAGCGCCGAGATGGCGGCCGGCGTACGGATGGAGTCCCAGAACACGCCGAAGCCGGGCTCGAACGTGCGCCACAGGATGAGCGCGATCGGCACCGCGAGGAGGAGGCCGAGGTAGCCGAGTGCGACGGTGCGCAGGGTGATGCGCACGGGGGCCGAGGTCTTCATGAGCTGCGCTCCTCACGTCGGCGGCCGCGCCCGGCGAGCACGCGCAGCACGAGCAGCGTCGCGAACGCGATCAGCAGCAGCGCCACCGAGACGGCGGCGGCGTTGACCGGCTCGTCGATCTCGATCTGCTGCTGGATGTACTGCGAGGACACCTGCGTCTCGCGCGGGATGTTGCCGCCGATGAGCACGACCGAGCCGTACTCGCCGATGGCGCGCGCGAAGGTCAGCCCGCCGCCGGAGATGATCGCGGGCAGCAGGGTCGGCAGCACCACCTTGGTGAACGTCGTCCAGCCGCTCGCACCGAGCGAGGCAGCGGCCTCCTCGACCTCGCGGTCGGCCTCGATCAGCACCGGCTGCACCGAACGCACCACGAACGGCAGCGTCACGAACGCCAGCGCCACGATCAGCGCCCAGCGAGTCGCGTTGATATGGATGCCGATCGGGCTGTTCGGTCCGTACAGCGACAGCAGCACGATGCTGGCCACGATCGTCGGCAGCGCGAACGGCAGATCGATGAGGGCGTCGACGATGCGCTTGCCGGGGAACTCGTCACGCACGAGCACCCAGGCGATCAGCGTGCCCATCACGACGTTGACGAGCGCGACGACGACCGAGACCAGCACCGTCGTCCGCAGCGACGCGAGCGCGGCGGGAGCGGTGACGGCGTCCCAGAACCCGCCGAACCCGTGGCCGAACGACTTCACGGTGAGCGCCGCGAGCGGCAGCAGCACCATGACGCTCAGCCACAGCGTGACGACGCCGACGCCGAGCGGACCGGTGTGGCCGGTGGCGCGCGCGACCCCGCGCCGGGCTCGGCGCGGGGTGCGGGCCGGCGTACGACGGTCGCCGGGGTCATCAGGCGAAGGCGCCGGTGTGGCGCCCCCGCCCTGACGTGAGGTGGTGACAGCCACTTACTGGGTCGCCTTGTCGTAGATGACCGCGATCTGGCCGGTGCCCTTCTTGAACAGGCCGCCGTCGACGGTCTTCCAGCCACCGAGGTCCTTGATGGTCCACAGCTTCTGCGGCTGCGGGAACTGCTGGGCGAACTCCTTCGCCACGGTCGGGTCGACCGGTCGGAAACCGGCCTGTGCCCAGGCGCGCTGCCCGGCCGGGGTGTAGAGGAAGTCGCGGAAGGCGTTGGCCTGTGCAGCGTGCTTGCTGTTCTTGAGCACGGCCACGGGGTTCTCGATCTTGAACGTCTGCGGCGGCGTGACGTGCTCCACGGCGTCGCCCTTGCGCTCGGAGAACAGCGCCTCGTTCTCGTAGCTGAGCAGCACGTCGCCGGTGCCCTGCAGGAAGGTCTCGGTCGCCTCGCGGCCGGACTTCGGCTGCACCTTGACGTGATCGCTGACGAGCTTGTCGATGTACGCCAGGCCCGCCTTGGGGTCCTTGCCACCGTTGCTCTTGGCGGCGTACGGCGCGAGCAGGTTCCACTTGGCGGAGCCGGAGGAGAACGGGTTGGGCGTGACGACCTCGACGCCCGGCTTGAGCAGGTCGTCCCAGTCCTTGATGCCCTTGGGGTTGCCCTTGCGGGTGACGATCGTGACGACCGAGCCGAACGGGATGCCCTGGTGAGCGTCCTTGTTCCAGCTCGGGTCGACCAGGCCGGCGTCGACGAGTCGGGTGATGTCGGGCTCGACCGAGAAGTTCACGACGTCGGCCGAGGCGCCCGCGGCCACCTTGCGTGACTGGTCGCCCGACGCACCGTACGACTGCTGGAACGTCACGCCCTTGCCCGCCGGCGTCGCGTTGAACGCCGGGATGACCTTGTCGAAGCCCGGCTTCGGCACGGCGTACGCGAACAGGTTGAGCGTCGTCCCGCCCTCGGGCGCGGCGCCGCCCTTCCCGGAGGCTGCCGGGGAGTCGACCGAGTCGGAGGCGCCGCCACCGGAGCACCCGGCCAGCGCCATGGTCGCGGCGGCGGCCGCCGCGGTCAGGACAAGTCTGCGGGGATGCTTCACGGGAACTCCTCGGGTCCAAGGGCGGCCCGCTGTGGGCCGCACCGGCACGCAGGAGTGTCTTATAGGCGTAAATTACCGGTCAAATAACCGCCAATTATGTCTCGGCAGATGGACCGCCGAGCCTTCGGCCGGAGCTCAGCTGGAGCGGCGGTGCACCTTGTGCTGGGCGGGCTGCGACCGCGGTCGCACCACCATCGAGTCGATGTTGACGTGCTTGGGGCGGGTCGCGACGAAGGCGACGCACTCGGCGATGTCCTCCTGCTGCAGCGGGTCGACCACACCGGCGTAGACCGCAGCGGCCTTCTCGGCATCGCCGTGGAAGCGCACCAGCGAGAACTCGTCCGACTCGACCATGCCCGGGTCGATCTCGCAGATCCGCACCGGCTGGTCGTACATCTCCAGGCGCAGCGACCCGAGCATCGCGCGCACCGCGTGCTTGGCCGCGACGTAGCCGCCGCCGCCTTCGTACGACACGTGCCCGGCGACCGAGCCGATCACGATGACCTCGCCCTCACCCGTGATCAGCGCGGGCATCAGCGCCTGGACCGAGGCGGCCACCCCGATGACGTTGGTCTCGTACATCGTGCGCCACTCATCGAGATCGGCGTCGACGACGTGCTCGGTGCCGAGCGCACCACCGGCGTTGGCGACGAGCACGTCGAGCCGGTCGCCGACCTCCCGCGCGAGTGCGGCCAGGTCGTCCGCCTTCGTGACGTCGCAGGTGACGGCGCGGCCGTCGATCTCGGCGGCGAGCGCCTCGATGCGGTCGGTACGCCGCGCCGCGCAGATCACCTCGAACCCCTCGGCGGCCAGGCGTCGGGCACTCGCCCGACCGATCCCGCTGCTTGCACCGGTCACCACTGCGAGAGGACGCGTCATGGTCGCCATTGTTCACCTGGCGTGCGGGCGCACCCGGCCCGGCTCGTACTGTGAGAGCCGTGCCCCAGCTCGAGCCGTTCGCCGTCGACCCCGCCCGCCTCCCGGCGTACCTCGAAGCCCTGGCCCGTGTCTTCGACGGCAGCGGCCCGGCCCTGCTCCCCTACGCCGCGGGTACGCCGGAGCCGCGGGTCTCGTACGACGCCGCCGACCTGCCCGACGACCTCGCGCTCGTGATGAGCACGTCCGGGTCGACCGGTGAGCCCAAGCGCGCGATGCTCACGCGGGCCAACCTCGAGGCCGGCGCCCACGCCACACACGCCCGCCTCGGTGGAGCCGGGCAGTGGCTGCTGCCGATGCCGGCTCATCACATCGCCGGCACCCAGGTGCTCGTCCGCTCTCTCGTCACCAGCGCCAACGCGATGCTGATGAACCTCGAGAACGGTTTCACCGCAACGGATTTCGCCGACGCCGTCGCATGGATGATGCCGTCACGTCGATACACGGCGCTCGTGCCGACGCAGCTGACACGGCTGCTCGACGACCCCGACGCCACCGCGGCGCTGCAACGGTTCGACGGGGTCCTGCTCGGTGGCGCCGCGTCGTCGCAGACCCTGCTCGCGCGCGCGACCGACGCCGGCGTCACCGTGCTCCCGACCTACGGCATGAGCGAGACCGCAGGCGGGTGTGTCTACGCCGGTCGCCCCCTCGACGGCACCACGGTCACGATCGCCGACGACGGGCGCATCGGCCTGAGCGGACCGACCGTCGCAGCGTGCTACCTCGGTGACCCCGCTCGTACAGCAGCCGCCTTCGACGTCGACGACACCGGCCGGCGCCGGTTCTGGACCGACGACGTGGGCGAGCTCGCCGACGACGGGACCCTCCACGTGCTCGGCCGGCGTGACGACCTCATCACCACCGGCGGGCTGAAGGTCGCCCCGCGCGTCGTCGAGGACGCGGCCGTCTCCCTCGCCGACATCGCCGAGGCCGTGGCGGTCGGCACCCCGGACGCCGAGTGGGGGCAGGCGGTCAGTCTCGCCGTCGTACCCGCCGGTGGGTCGACCCCGTCGCTGCGCCAGGTACGCGACCGGCTGCGCGACGCGTTGCCGGCCCACGCCCTCCCCCGGCGGCTGCTCGTGCTCGACGCGCTGCCCACCCGCGGCCCCGGCAAGCCCGACCGCGCTGCTCTGGCTGCCGACACCGGGTGGCAGAATCTCTAGCCCGGCCGGTCGACAGAGAGGGCAATGATGGCTCGCGTGGTCCTCGCCCTGCTCGTCCTCGGAGTCGTCGTCTACTCGCTCGTCGACTGCATCCAGACCGATGAGTCCGAGCAGCAGCACCTGCCCAAGCTCGTCTGGATCGCACTCATCGTGATCGCCCCGCCGTTCGGCGCCATCGCCTGGATCCTCGTCGGCCGACGCCGCCGGCGTCCCGTCCAGCGGCCGCGACCCTCGGGTCCGCGCGGCCCGGACGACGACCCCGACTTCCTGCGCGGCCTCTGACGCCGCGGCCTCCGCCCGCCTCGCTCGTCCGACCTCACCAGGAGTACACCTATGGCCACCCTGCAGGAGTGGGTTCAGGGAGCCCGCCCGCGCACCCTCCCGGCGGCGATCGCACCCGTGGCCGTCGGCACCGGGCTCGCCTACGCGATGCGCGACGCCAACCCGGGGTACGCGCTGCTCGCCCTGGTCGTGTCGCTCGCTCTGCAGGTCGGGGTCAACTACGCCAACGACTACTCCGACGGCATCCGCGGAACCGACGACGTCCGCGTCGGGCCGGTCCGACTCGTCGGCCAGCGCCTCGCTCAGCCCGGCAACGTCAAGCTCGCGGCGTTCCTCGCGTTCGGGGTCGCCGGCCTGGCCGGGCTCACCCTGATCACACTCTCGAACACCCCGTGGCTGCTGCTCATCGGGGCCCTGGCGATCATCGCCGCCTGGAAGTACACCGGCGGCAAGAACCCTTACGGCTACCTCGGCCTCGGCGAGGTGTTCGTGTTCATCTTCTTCGGGCTCGTCGCCGTCCTCGGCACGACCTACACCCAGACCAAGCACCTCGACGGCGCCTCGTGGGCGAGCGCGTGCGGTGTCGGCGCGATCGCGTGCGCGGTGCTCGTCGCCAACAACCTGCGCGACATCCCCGGCGACACCGAGTCGGGCAAGCGCACCCTCGCCGTACGCCTCGGCGACCCTGCCACGCGCGTCCTGTACGTCGTCCTCGTCCTCGCGTCCGCGGCGTGCGTCGTCATCGCCGCACAGACCTACGAGTGGGCCTACCTCGGCCTGATCGCCCTGCTCGCTGCGGTCGTCCCCGTCCGCACGGTCGTCACCGGCCGCAAGGGACGCGACCTGATCCCGGCGCTCGCCGGCACGGGCATGTTCCTGCTCGCGTACGGCGTCCTGCTCGGGCTCGGCCTGTACCTCACCTACCGCCTCGCCTGACCCTCCCGCCCCTTCACGAAAACCGTCTGTCCGGCACTCCATGGACTGCCGGACAGACATACTTCGACGCCGTCGTGCACGAATCTCGTCTGGTCGGCAGTGCATGCGCTGCCGACCAGACGAGATTCGTGCGAGAGGTCAGGGGTGGCGGGCCTTGATGAGCTGCTGGAACCAGCGGTAGGAGTCCTTCGGCGTACGCACCTGGCTGTCGAAGTCGACGTGCACCAGACCGAACCGCTCGGTGTAGCCCTCGGCCCACTCGAAGTTGTCGAGCAGCGACCAGACGAAGTAGCCGCGGACGTCGACACCGGTGTCGATCGCAGTCGCCACCGCCGCCAGGTGCTCACGGTGGTACGCCACCCGGCGCTCGTCGTGAACCCCGCCGTCGGCGGCCACGACGTCGTGGAAGGAGCAGCCGGACTCCGTGATGTAGACGGGCGGGAGCGCGTCGCCGTACCGCTCGTGGAACGTCACCAGGATCTCGGTCATGGCCGACGGCACGATCGGCCAGCCGAAGTCGGTCGTCGGGTGGTCCGCGATCTGGCGAGGCTCGAAGGGCAGACCTGCGGGCACGGGCGCGCCCCCGACCGCAGCCGGCCCGTCGGGTGAGCCGCCCGGAGCGCCGACGAGCGACGGCGCGTAGCAGTTGATGCCGTACCAGTCGAGTGGCGTGGAGATGATGCGCAGGTCATCGTCGACCGGCCCCGGCATCGCCTCGGCGAAGCCCTCCGGGTAGGCGCCGGTGAGCACGGGGTCGGCGAAGAGCCGGTTGACCAGCCCGTCGTAGAGATCGGCGGCCTCGCGGTCGGCGTCGGACGACGACGCGGGCCAGGTCGGGGCGTGGTTGGAGGCGATGCCGACGCTGTCGCAGCCGGCGGAGCGCAAGGCCTGCACGGCCAGGCCGTGACCGAGCAGCAGGTGGTGTGCGACAGGCAACGCTTCGAAGCCGAGCTGCAGGCCGGGTGCGTGCAGACCGGTCGCGTAGCCGAGCATCGTCACGACCATGGGCTCGTTGAGCGGCATCCACATCTGCACCCGGTCACCGAGCCGCTCGCCGACGATCGCCGCGTAGTCCGCGAGCCGTAGCGCCGTCTCGCGTGACTGCCACCCTCCGGCGTCCTGCAGTGCCTGCGGCAGGTCCCAGTGGAACAGCGTTGCGGCCGGGGCGATGCCGGCGGCGACGAGCTCATCGACGAGGCGGTCGTAGAAGTCGAGACCCGCGGCGTTGACCTCACCCGAACCCGTCGGCAGCACCCGCGGCCAGGCGATCGAGAAGCGGTACGCGTCGAAGCCGGCGTCCTTCATCAGGGCGATGTCGCCGGCGTACCGGTGGTAGTGGTCGCAGGCGGTCTCGCCGGTCTCACCGTTCTTGATGCGACCGGGCTCGGCGCAGAACGTGTCCCACACCGACCGGCCCCGGCCGTCCTCGTCGACGGCGCCCTCGACCTGGTACGACGCCGTGGCCGTGCCGATGGTGAATCCGGTGGGCAGCGCAGGGAAGTCGCTCACGCCGTCGAACGTATCCCGTGCCGGCCCACCGGGGCGAGGGTCACTCCTCGTCGTCGTCCTCGGCCGTGCGGTAGGCCTCGGCCTTGGCCTGACGCGCCTTGACCTTGGCGTCGATCTGGCTGGCGAACTGCTCACGCACGCCCTGCAGGGCGACCAGCGAGATGATCGCCGACACGATCGCCGAGATGGCGAGCAGCGCCCAGCTGCGCAGGCCGACGAGCCACAGGATCATCAGCGTCGCGAAGAAGATGAGCAGACGAAGCAGGGTGTAGCGGGCCATCACATTCCTGAGTACGAGTGCTGGCCGACGAAGAACACGTTGACCACGCAGTAGTTGACGATGATGCAGGCGAACCCGGCGAGCACGATGTACGACGCCCGGCGGCTGCTCCAGCCCGCGGTCACGCGAGCGTGGAGGTAGGCGGCGTAGACCACCCAGATGACGAAGGTCCACACCTCCTTGGGGTCCCAGGTCCAGTACGAGCCCCAGGCCTCCTGCGCCCAGATGGCGCCGGCGATCAGGGTGAAGGTCCACAGCGGGAACGCGATGATGTGCACGGCGTAGCTCTGCCGCTCGAGCCGCTCGGACGAGGGCAGGGCCTTCATGAACGCGAAGCGCTCGGTCTCGCCGGCCTCGACCCGCTCCTGGATCAGGTGCAGGACCGTCAGGCTGAACCCGATGGTGAACAGCGCGATCGACAGGGTCGCGACCGTGACGTGGATCGAGAGCCAGTAGCTCTTCAGCGACGGCATCAGCTGGGTGGCGTCGGTGTAGAACACCAGGGCCGCGAGCATCTCGACGAGCAGCACGGGCCCGACGATGAAGATGCCGAGCCAGCGCACGTCGCGGCGCAGCCCCCACAGCAGGTAGGCGACGATCGTGAACGCGCCGCCCACGATCGCGAACTCGTACATGTTGCCCAGCGGAGGGCGGTGCACGGCGGCACCGCGCATCGCGACACAGGCGATCAGCAGCAGCGCTCCGAGCCAGGACAACGACATGCCGATGCCGGCCCACTGACGCTTCTCGGGCTCGACCGGCGCGTCGTCCTCGGTGCGGGTGAGCACCGCGGTCGAGCCGCCGCCCTCGGCGGACTCCTGTGCGGCCGGCGTACGACGGGCGGCCTCGCGTGCGGCGCGCGCGGGAGACTGCGCGAGGTCGAGCCCGAAGGCCAGCATCGCCAGGGTCAGCACGACGGCCGAGGCGTAGAGGCTGTTGGTCGAGGCGTCGGCGAGCGCGGTGTTGGTCTCGCGAGTGAGCAGCTGGGTGATCATGCGGGTTTGCCTGTCCTTGTGGAGATGGCCTCGAGGATGTCCTCGAGCGCCGCGGCGAGTCGGGGGTCCTCGCCCTTGGCGAGGCCACCGACGGTGACCAGAGTACGTCGGTCGGTGCTGTCGGCGGTGGCCGTCGACGAGCCGCCCGAGTCGGCAGGAGCGACGCGGACGAACACGCGGCGTCGCCGCAGCGTGAGCGACATGACGAGGCCGAGCAGGCCGAGGAGCGCACCGGCCAGCGCGGGCATCTTGCCCGGGTCGGACCGGACCGAGAGGCCGGCCCAGCGCGGGACGTTCTGCTCGAGGGTGACCGAGCCCCGACCGCCCGGCAGCTGCACGGTCTTGCCGGGCTCGACGAGCAGTCGTGTCGGCTGGCCGTCGGTGTTCTTGAGCTGGGTCATCTTGGCGGTGTTGAGGGTGTAGACCGACTGCGGCCGGCCGTCCGGAAAGAGGTCGCCCTCGAACGCCGTGAGCACCAGGGCCGGACGACGCAGACCCGGGAACGTCGACACCGGGCCCTCCTCCTCGGTGAAGTCGAGGCTCGGGATGAAGAACCCGGCGAAGCCGAGCTGCTTCGGCGCGGCACCCGTGACCTTGACGGCCCCGACCGACTTGTAGGTGTTGTCCTGCGGGAGGAACGGCGTGGCCTTGCGGTAGACGACCTTGCCGGCCTTGTCACGCACGGTGATGACCGGCGCGTAGCCGTTGCCGAGCAGGTAGACCGAGGCGCCGCCCTGGGAGATCGGGTGGTTGACGGCGATCCGCTGCCGGGCGGTCTTGCCGTCCTCGTCGCCGGTGGTGACATCGGCGGTGAAGTCGCGCGGCTGGCCGAACTGCGGGCTGTCGGGCGGGACGCCGTCCTCGAACGACACGTGCAGCTTGTCGAGGTGCAGCGACCAGGGCGACATCTCGGAGACGTCGACCCACGGGCCGGGGTCGATGGTGTCGTACTGCGTGACGGTGCTCGCGAAGTCGCCGCCCTCGGGCACGATCACGTCACCGCGCCAGCCGAAGACGTGACCGGCCGCGACCGACACGATCACCAGCACCAGCGAGATGTGGAAGACCAGGTTGCCGGTCTCGCGCAGCGCGCCGACCTCACCGGAGACGGCGCCCTCCTGGTCGGTACGCAGCCGAAAACGCTTGCTGCGCAACACCTCTCGCGCTGTGTCGAGGACGTCCTCGGGCGCTGCGTCGAAGGTGCGCTGACCGTGGGCGGGCAGCCGGGTGAGATTGCGCGGGGCCTTCGGGGGCTGGGCGCGCATCGCCTGCCAGTGGATCTTGGTGCGCGGGATGATGCAGCCGAGCAGTGACACCACGAGCAGCAGGTAGATCGCTGCGAACCACGGCGAGGAGTAGACGTCGAAGAACCCGAAGCGGTCGAGCCAGGGCCCGATCGTCTCGTGCTTGGCGAGGTAGTCGGACACCCGCACCGCGTTGATGCCGCGCTGCGGCCAGATCGACCCGGGCACCGCCGCGATCGCCAGCAGCAGCAGGAGGAACAGCGCGGTGCGCATGCTCGTGAGCTGGCGCCAGAACCAGCGCAGGCCGCCGAGGAAGCCGAGCTGGGGCAGCGTCGCGCCGTCCTTGCCGGACGACGGTCGGGCACCGGACGCCGAGGCGCCCTCGCCGTCCTCGTCGGTGTCGGCGTAGGTGGACTTCAGGTCATCGGGTGGCGTCATAGAGCTGTCTCGAAGTCGGAGATGAGGTGGGTCTGGAGCCAGGCGGTGAAGTGCTCCCACAGGCCGGTGACCATCAGCACGCCGACGAGCAGCATCAGGACACCGCCGACGACCTGGATCGGCCGGTGATGATCGCGCAGCCACCGGGAGGCCTTCTCGGCACGGGTCCAGCCGGCGGCGATCAGGACGAACGGCAGGCCCATGCCGAGGGAGTAGATCGCTGCGAGCAGCACGCCGCGTCGGATGTCGCCGCTGTCATCGGACAGCGACGCCGACAGCGACACGATCGAGCCGAGGACCGGTCCGATGCACGGGCTCATGCCGAGCCCGAAGACCGCGCCGAGCACGGGCGCGCCGACCAGACCAGCGGCCGGCCGCCAGCGGATCGACAGGCCGCGCTGGCCGATGAAGCCGAGGTAGACGAGCGCGAGCAGGATCACGACGGCCCCACCGATGCGCATCAGCAGCTCGTGGTTGCCGCGCAGGAACCCAGCAGCCGACCCCGCGGCGTACGCGATCGACACGAACACGACGGTGAACCCGAGGACGAACAGCAGGGCGCCGGTGACCAGGCGCGTACGGCGCTTCTCGTCGGTGAGGCCGGTGACGTAGCCGAGGAAGCCGGGCACGAGCGGCAGCACGCACGGCGACGCGAACGACACGACGCCGGCAGCGAGCGCGAGCAGGACCGCCAGCGGCAGGCTGCCACTGGCGACCGTCTCGGCCGCGCCGGTGTGGATCATGCGATCAGGCCTGCTCGCCGAGGGTCTGGTCGACCAGGTTGCGCAGCGTGGTCGCGGTCGTCTCGCCCGAGATGCGCGCGGCGATGCGGCCCTGCTTGTCGATGACGAGGGTCGTCGGGGTGGTCACGACCTTGCCCTGCAGGCCGAGCAGCGTCTTGCCGCCGTCGTCCTTGAGCGAGGGGTAGGTCACCTTGAACTTCGCCAGCGTCGAGCTGGCGGAGTCGACCGAGTCGCGCTGCAGCAGCCCGACGAACTGCACGGGCTTCTTGGCCGAGGAGTACGACGACCAGGCGTCCTGCAGGTGCGGCAGCTCCTTCTGGCACGGCGGGCACCACGAGCCCCACACGTTGAGGACGACGACCTGGCCCTTGGCGGAGGCGAGGGTCCACGGCTTGCCCTGGAGCGTCGTACCGGAGACCTTGACCGGCTTCTTGCGGTCGCCGACGGCCAGCGACTCGATCTGGCCGTTGCCTGCGACATAGCCCTTGTTGTCGCCCTGCTTGGCCTGGCTGGAGATGGAGTTGGCGTCGTCACCGCACGCGGTGAGGGTGAGGCCGAGCGCGACGGCGGCGCCTGCGGCGGCGAGGCGGCGGCTCATCCGGGGTCCCCGCGGAGTAATCGGAGGAGCGGAGCGGTGGAGAAACTCCGTGGGGTGGTTCATGCGCCCACCACCTTCGAGGCCTGCGCGAGCAGCGGGGCGGCCGGCTCGGCGTACGACAGCGAGACGACGTCGTCGCCGACGAACGTGACCGAGGTGACCGACGCGAGCGAGCACTCGCGGCTGCGCGGGTCGTGCCACAGCCGAGCGCCTTCGTAGTGGCGACGGGCGGTCCAGACGGGCAGCTGGTGCGACACGATCACGGCCTCGTGACCGCGGGCGGCGTCGCGGGCGTCGGCGACGGCCGCGCTCATGCGCTCGGCGATCTCGGAGTACGGCTCACCCCACGACGGCTGCAGCGGGTCGCGCAGCTTGGTCCAGAAGCGCGGGTGCAGCAGCTGCTTGGGGTTGGAGCCGACCGTCAGTCCTTCGAAGTCGTTGCCGGCCTCGATGACGCGCTCGTCGAGCGTGACGTCCTGGCCCAGGGCCTCGGCGAGCGGCTGCATGGTCTCCTGCGCGCGCTCGAGCGGCGACGACACCAGGTGCGTGATGTCGCGCTCGCGCAGGTACGAGGCGGCCATGTCGGCCATCCGGCGACCCAGCTCGGACAGGTGGAAGTCGGGCATGCGGCCGTAGAGCAGCTTGTCGGGGTTGTGGACCTCGCCGTGCCGGACGAGGTGGACGACGGTGCGCTCGGTGGAGGGCGCGGGGTCGGGCATCGTCACAGTGTGCCTTCGCTTCCTGAAGCCGCCCTGGCAGCGGCGGGCAGCGCTGCCAGCACCGCCTCGACGGCCTCGTCGTCGTGCGACGCGCTGACGAACCAGGCCTCGAACGCGCTCGGCGGCAGGTGGACGCCCTGGTCGAGCATGCTGTTGAAGAAGCGGCCGAACGCCGCGGTGTCCTGGGCCTGCGCGTCGTCGTACGAGCGCACCTCGCCCTCGCGGAAGAACACGCTGAACATCGAGCCGGCCCACTGGATCGTGTGGGCGACACCGGCTGCGGACAGCGCGTCGTGCGCGGCGTCGGCGATGGTGTGGGCGACCTGGTCGAGGTGGCTGTAGACCTCGGGGGTGCACGCCTGCAGGGTGGCCAGGCCGGCGGCGGTCGCCACGGGATTACCGGACAACGTGCCCGCCTGGTAGACCGGGCCGTCGGGCGACAGCTGCGCCATCAGGTCGGCACGACCGCCGAACGCCGCGGCCGGGAAGCCGCCGCCCATCACCTTGCCGAACGTGAACAGGTCGGGCACGACGCCCTCGAGGCCGAACCAGCCGGCCGCCGAGCAGCGGAAGCCGGTCATGACCTCGTCGCTGATCAGCAGCGCACCGTGCTCGCGGGTGATGCGGCGCAGCGCCTGCGTGAACCCGGGAGCCGGCGGAACGACGCCCATGTTGCCGGGCGAGGCCTCGGTGATGACACACGCGATCTCGTCGCCGTGCTCGGCGAACGCGGCCTCGACCGCGGCGACGTCGTTGTACGGGAGCACGATCGTCTCTCCCGCGCTGGAGGCGGGTACGCCGGCCGAGTCGGGCAGCGCGAACGTCGCCAGTCCGCTGCCCGCGCTGGCGAGCAGGGCGTCGACGTGACCGTGGTAGCAGCCGGCGAACTTCACGACCTTGGATCGGCCGGTCGCGCCGCGGGCGAGGCGGAGCGCGCTCATCGTGGCCTCGGTGCCGGAGCTGACGAGGCGGACCTGCTCGACAGGCTCGATACGGCCGACGATCTCGGTGGCGAGAGCGACCTCGTTCTCACTGGGCGTGCCGAAGGAGAAGCCCTTGTCGGCAGCGGCCGTGACGGCGGCGAGGACGTCCGGGTGGCGGTGCCCGAGGATCATCGGACCCCACGAGCAGATCAGGTCGACGTAGCGGTTGCCGTCGACATCGGTGAGCCACGGGCCCTGCGCGGAGGCGATGAAGCGCGGCGTACCTCCGACGGCACGGAACGCTCGGACGGGAGAGTTGACGCCGCCCGGGGTCACCGTGCGGGCGTGCTCGATCAGCGCGTCGGAGCGCGCCGTGGAGGCCGAAGTACTACGAGAGGTAGTGGACGAGGACGCCATGCCTTCCATTGTCGCAAGGAGGGGCCCTCTGCGCAGAATCCGGGGTCCTAGAGCGCGCTCATCGGGATGCCCGGCTGCCCGGTGAGGCCTGCGCTGACACGCGCCATCGCCGACCCCAGAGCCAGGAACTCCTCGGGCGAGAGCACCGAGACCAGGTGCGCCCGGACGCCCTCGACGTGAACCCGGCTGGCCTTGTCGAGGGCGTTCCAGCCCTCGTCGGTGAGGACCAGCTCGACGCCGCGCCGGTCGTCCAGGACGGGCACCCGCTCGACCCAGCCGCGCGCCTCGAGACGCTTGGCCGTGTGGGTCATGCGGCTGCGCGACTGCACGACCATGTCCGCCAGGTGGCTCATCCGTAGCCGCCGACCAGGGGCCTCGGACACCATGGAGATGATCTCGTACTCGGCGAGGGAGAGCCCGTGCGCCTGCAGATCACGATCGAGCGCCACCTCCAGCTGTCGGCTGGCGCGCAGATAGGCGCGCCAGGCCCGTTGCTCGTCGGCGGTCAGCCACTCGGGATCGGAAGTCGGCGTACTCATCAAGGTTGAGCATACCGAGGCGGAATAACTCCCAACAGTTGAAAGTTCAACCACATGTCGCTACCGTGGGACTCACGGCGAACCAACCGAAGGAGCAGAACTTCATGAGCACGTTCAAGGACCTCACCCCCGGCGCCTACACCGTCGACGCGGCGCACAGTACGGTCGGCTTCGTGGCCCGCCACCTGATGGTGTCGAAGGTTCGCGGCAAGTTCAACGAGTTCGAGGGCGACGTCAGGATCGGCGACGACCTCGAGTCGTCGTCCGTCGTCGCGACCGTCCAGATGGCGTCCATCGACACCCAGCAGGAGCAGCGTGACGGCCACCTGCGCACCAACGACTTCTTCGACGTCCCGACCTACCCGACGATGACCTTCCGCTCGACCAAGGTCACCGAGGACGCGCTCGAGGGCGAGCTCACCATCAAGGACGTCACCAAGCCGGTGACCTTCGACCTGGAGTACGGCGGCTTCGTCAACGACCCCAACATGGGCGCCCGCGCCGGCTTCGAGGCCAGCACCGAGATCAACCGCAAGGACTTCAACGTGCAGTTCAACGCGGTCACCGAGGGCGGCGGCGCCGTCGTCAGCGACAAGATCAAGATCTTCCTGGAGATCGAGCTCGTCCAGGCCTGATCGCTCTCCCAGTACGCCGAACGGGCGGGACGTCGTCACGATGTCCCGCCCGTTTCGTGTGTCCGCTGCCCGCGGTCTTACGGGTTGGCGGCGAAGGCGTTGGGGCCGATGTAGTCGGGCGCTGCCGGCAGGCCGAGTGCCTCCTCGAGCGAGGTCTCGCCCGACTCCTTGAGGTAGGCGGTCATCCAGGTGCCGACGTAGCGCAGGTGCCACGGCTCGGGCGAGTAGCCCGTGATCACCGAGTTGACCGGGGTGTAGCGCACGAGGAAGCCGTACGCCGGGGCGTGGGCCGCGAGCCAGCGGCCCGACGGCGTACGACCGAAGCAGGCCTGCAGCGAGCACCGGTTGTCGATGGCCTTCGCGTCGAACGCCAGCCCGGTCTGGTGCTCGCTGTAGCCCGGGCGGGCGGAGTAGGAGTCGGCTGCAAGGGCGCCGTCGCGGCGGGCGTAGGAGGTGTAGAGCCCCTGCTGCCAGCCGTACGCGCGATAGCCGTTGGAGGCGTAGAAACCGGCCTTGTCCGCGGCCGCGGCCTTGATCATGGCCGCGAGCGGGGCGGCGGCTCGGCGGTCGATCTGAACGCGGGAGCCGACGACCAGCTCACGCGGTTTGTACGACGGGCCGGCCGGCGTCACCTTGTTGACGACGCGCCACTGGGAGGTGGCGAGCAACGCCGGCGCCGTGCTCGCGACCACCGGGCGTCGTGTCGTCGTACCGGGGAACGTCACGACGACGGGCCGCGTGCCGGACGGCTTGACGGTGACCGGGATGACCGCCTTGCCGCTGCGGGTCAGGTGGGCATCGGCGATCGGCGTGCCGTCGGCCGCCAGGAGCCGGACCACGTCGGTCGCGAGCTTCCAGCCAGCGGTGTCGACGGTGACCACGGCCTGGGTGGTGGAGACGGCAGCGGACCTGACGACCACCTGGGCCGTGGGTGCGGCGGTGGCGCCGAGCTGCGCGGCGGCGGCTCCGGCCACGAGCGGGGTGCCGGTGAGCACGGGCGCCGAGGGCCGGTCGGCGTGAGCGCTCGGGTGTGCCACGAGGGCGACGACCGAGGCGAACGCGCAGACGAGAACGCTCGCCCGTAGTCGACCCGCACGGGGGCTGCGCATGTCACTCCTCGATCGGCCGACGCGGCCGTTCCGCGTCGGTTCAACGGTAGCGGCAAGAGGTGCGCTGTCCTACTCGTGCAGGTCAGCTCTCGATCTGCGCGACACCAGGTCGACCGGCCTCGACATACGCCTTCGCGCGCGTCGTCACGGTCCCTCCCGGACGCGTGACCTGGTCGATCACCCGGTACTCCGTGACGAGCTCACGGTGGTCGAGGCGACACACCTGGTAGCCGCGCTGCTTGTTGTGGAACTTCATGTACGGGTTCTCATCCAGCCACACCTTGCCGAGGGCGTCCTGGTCGGATCCATTGCCGCCCGAGCTGATCGAGGTGCCGAGGAACTCGGCGCCGACGACCGCCGAGGCGTCGTCGCGGAAGTCCGCGAGCAGGTCACCCGCGACACTGCGATGCGCGTCGCCCGTGATGACGACGAAGTTGTCGACCTCGCGGTCGCGCAGCCCGGCGAACAGACGCTGCCGGGCACCGGCGTAGTTGGCCCACGTGTCAGTGCTGTACGACTCGCCCGGGCCCGCGGTGTGGTCGGAGTCGCTCATGTACACCTGGTTGCCCAGGACGTTCCAGCGGGCCTGTGACCGACCGAGGCTGTCGAGCAGCCACGCCTCCTGCTGCTCGCCGAGCATCTGCCGGTTCGGGTCCCACCGAGCGTCACACGGTTCGGCGCAGCCGAGGATCTGGTCGTCCCTGTAGCGACGGGTGTCCAGCACGTCCAGGTGCAGCAGGTCACCGTAGGTGAAGCTGCGGAACAGTCGCATCTCGGGCCCGCTCGGGCGCGAGGCCCGCCGCATCGGCATGTTCTCCCAGTACGCCTGGTACGCCGCCGCGCGCCGCTGCCGGAAGACCACCGGGTCCTGGTCGGGCTCGTTGTCAGGCTGGGAGATGTCGCCGGCCCAGTCGTTCTCGACCTCGTGGTCGTCCAGGATCGCGATCCACGGTGCATGGGCGTGCGCGAGCTGCAGATCGGGGTCGGTGCGGTACTGGGTATGGCGGATGCGGTAGTCGGCCAGGCTGAAGACCTCGTGCGTCGGCAGGTGCGACCGTCCGATCGCGCTCGCGCCGGCGCCCTCGTAGATGTAGTCGCCGAGGTGCACAATCAGGTCGAGGTCCTGGAGGGCTATGTCACCGAACGCGGTGAAGTAGCCCTCCGGGTAGTTCTGACAGCTCGCGAACGCGAAGGACAACGCGCCCACGGCGGCTCCGACCGCGGGCGCCGTGACTGCTCGCCCGACGGTCGAGATCTGGCCCGCGGCGCGGAAGCGGTACCAGTACTCCCGGCCCGGCTGCAGACCCTGCACGTCAACGTGTACCGAGTGGTTCCACTGCGGTGTCGCGACAGTCGTACCTCGCCGGGCGACCGATCGGAACGACGGGTCGGTCGCGACCTGCCACTGCACCGGCACCGAGTGCGGCGGCATGCCTGCAGCGCCGTCCGGCGCCAACGGCTCGGGTGCCAGACGGGTCCACAGGACGAAACCGTCCGGAAGCGGGTCACCCGAGGCCACCCCGAGCGAGAACAGGCCGCGCGGCACAGGCGCGCCCTGGGCCGGCGACGAGGCCGAGGTGAGCAGCGGTGCCGCGGCCGCAGCAGCGCCCAGGCCGAGGAGGCCGCGACGAGAGAGGTTCGGATCGTTCGGGCCGGACATGGGCACCCCAGGGTGGTCGTCGGAACGGTCGTCACCATCCAACGAGACCGAGGCTGCGGATGCGACAGGGCGCGGTTGACTTCACCGATCCTTCACGGAGCCGCCACCGAACGCTGACGAGAACGTCAGGCGCGCAGAGCCCGGGCGACCTCGACGGCGTAGTAGCTGAGGATGATCTGCGCACCGGCGCGACGGATCGAGGTCAGCGCCTCGTGGATCATCCGGTCGCGGTCGATCCAGCCCTTGGCCGCAGCCGCCTCGATCATCGCCATCTCACCCGAGATCTGGTAAGCCGCCACCGGCACGTCGGACTCGGCCGCCACCGCCGACACCACGTCGAGGTAGGGCAGGGCCGGCTTGACCATCACGATGTCGGCACCCTCGGCCAGGTCGAGACGCACCTCGCGCAGGGCCTCGACGGCGTTGCCGGGATCCTGCTGGTACGTCGACCGGTCGCCCTCGAGGCTCGACTCCACGGCGTCGCGGAACGGGCCGTAGAGCGCGGAGGTGTACTTCGCGGCGTACGCGAGCACGACCGTCTCGGTGTGACCGGCAGCGTCGAGGGCCTCGCGACACACGGCGACCTGGCCGTCCATCATCCCCGAGAGCCCGACCACGTGGGCGCCCGACTGCGCCTGCACGACGGCCATCTCGGCGTAGCGCAGCAGCGTCGCGTCGTTGTCGACGGTGCCGTCCTCGGCGAGCACACCGCAGTGCCCGTGCGAGGTGAACTCATCCAGGCACAGGTCGGCCATGAGGACGGTCGAGTCGCCGAGCGCATCACGCAGACGACGCAGCGCGACATTGAGGATGCCCTCGGGATCCGTTGCGCCAGAACCGATCTCGTCCTTGTCGGTGGGCACTCCGAAGAGCATGAGCCCACCGACGCCGGCCTCGACGGCCTCCTTCGCCGCGACCTCGAGGGAGTCGAGGGTGTGCTGCATGACACCGGGCATCGAGGGGATCTCGACCGGCTCGTCGATGCCTTCCTTGACGAACATCGGCAGCACCAGCTCGGCCGGGTGCAGCCTCGTCTCGCCGACCAGTCGCCGCAGCGCGGGCGACTGGCGCAGACGACGCGGACGCTGCGGCAGGCTCAGGGACGGCGTCGCCTCACGGCGACGTCGCGAACGACCGTCCTCGGTCATGCCTTGGCCTTCCGCCGCGACCCTGCCTTCTTCTTCTCGCTCGGACGACGCACCGGCTCACCGGCCTCGGACGCCTCGAGCATGAGCCCGCGACCGAAGTCGGCCAGCGCGTCGACGAGCGCCTCGGCGGACGCCTCAGCGGCCAGGACGTCGACCCGCAGGCCGTGCTCCTCAGCCGTCTTGGCGGTGGCCGGCCCGATGCAGGCGACGACGGTCGAGGCGTGCGGCTTGCCGGCGATGCCGACCAGGTTGCGTACGGTCGAGGACGAGGTGAAGCAGACGGCGTCGAACTTGCCGGTCTTGATCGCCTCACGCACCTCGGGCGCCGGCGGAGCAGCGCGCACGGTGCGGTAGGCCGTGACGTCGTCGACCTCCCAGCCGATCTCCTGCAGACCGGCCACCAGGGTGTCGGTCGCGATGTCGGCGCGAGGCAGGAAGACCCGGTTGATCGGGTCGACCAGCTCATCGAAGTCGGGCCAGTCCTCGAGCAGGCCGCGGGCGGACTGCTCGCCGCTCGGCACCAGGTCGGGCTCCAGGCCCCAGTCGCGCAGCGCGTCAGCGGTGACCCCGCCGACGGCGGCGATCTTGAGGCCGGCGAACGCCCGGACGTCGAGGCCGTACTCGACGAACTTCTCGCGGACCGCACGCACGGCGTTCTGCGAGGTGAAGCCGATCCACTCGTAGCGGCCCGTGACCAGGCCCTTGACCGCGCGCTCCATCTGCTGCGGCGTGCGCGGCGGCTCGACGCTGATCGTCGGGACGATGTCGCTGGACGCGCCATACGAGCCCAGGCGCTTGGTCATCGAACCCGCCTGGTCCTTGGTGCGCGGCACCAGGATGTTCCAGCCGTACAGCGGCTTGGTCTCCCACCACGAGAGCTGCTCGCGCAGGTCGACCGAGGAGCCGACGACGGCCAGGGTCGGGAAGGGTACGCCGCCGCGCTTGAGGAGCGCCTCGACCTCACCGAGCGTGGTCGTGCGGGTGGACTGCTGGATCGTGGTGCCCTGCGCGGTGAGCGCCACCGGCGTCTGGGGGTCACGACCGGCGTCGAGCAGGTTGGCCAGGGCGGGCGCGAGCGTGTCGGGCGCACCGAGCACGACGACCGTGACGTCCTTGTCGACCGACCGGCTCCAGTCGACCTTGGTCTCGCGTGCGGGGACGACGTGCACGGCACGCGACGACGACGTCGTGAGCGGCACACCGGCGTACGCCGGCACCGCGCCGACGGCGCTGACGCCGGGCACGATCTCGAACGGCACACCGGCCTTGTGGCAGGCGAGCGCCTCCTCGGCGAGCCCGTTGAACGTGGCCGGGTCGCCGTCCATCAGGCGTACGACGAGGTGGTCGCCCTCGCCGCCGGCGTTCTTGGCTGCGCGGACCACGAGCTTGGCGCGAGAGGCGGTCGTGAGGGCCTGACCCGTCTCGCCGTGGCCGGCGTCGACGATCTCGACGTCCTCACCGATCAGGCCGGTGAGGAACGCCTCACGCGCGACCTGGTCGATGACCACCGCGTCGGCGGCAGCCAGCAGCTCGACCGCGCGCAGGGTCAGCAGGCCCGGGTCGCCGGGGCCGGCGCCGACGAACGCGACACGAGCCGGGGCCTTGGACTTGGCGGACTTCATCGTGGTGCTCACTTCTCACGCTCCGTGGCGTTGGGTACTTCTGTGCGGCGTTCGGGGGACGGTTGGCTGGGACCTGCAGGTTTTCGGACGGCATCGGCAGCGCCGTCCTCGAGCAGGACGGCCGCCAGCCCGCGGCCCACCTGCTCGGGGGTGTCGTACGGGCCGACCCACGACCGGCGCAGCTCGAGCGAGCCGTCGAGCGTGCCGACGAAGGCGCGCAGCGAGATGACGAGCCGGCCGTCCTCCTCCTCGGCGACCTCGGCGAGCGCTCCGACCGGAGCGGAGCAGCCGGCCTCCAAGGTCTGCAGGAGGGCTCGCTCGGCGGTGGTGGCCGCGCGGGTGTCGGCGTCGTCGATCGCGCGCAGCGCCTCGACCAGCGCGGTGTCGCTCTCACGGCACTCGATGGCCAGCGCGCCCTGCCCGGGCGCCGGCAGCATCTGCAGCGGGTCGATGACCTCGGTGGCTCGGTCGAGCAGGCCCAGCCGGGCGAGCCCGGCGCGCGCCAGGACGACGGCGTCGCACTCGCCGGAGTCGATCCGGGCCATGCGGGTGCCGACGTTGCCGCGGATGCCGCGGACCTCGACGCCGAGGCCGAGCGCGTTGATCTGAGCGGCTCGACGCGTCGAGCCGGTGCCGATCACGCCGCCGGCCGGGATCTCACCGAGCGTGAGGCCGTCACGGGCGACGAGCACGTCACGCGGGTCCTCGCGCACCGGGATCGCGGCGATGACCAGGCCGGGCTCGGGTGCGACCGGCAGGTCCTTGAGCGAGTGCACCGCGATGTCGACCTCGTCGCGCAGCAGCGCCTGCCGGATCGCAGCGGCGAACACCCCTGTGCCGCCGATGGTGGTCATCGGCGCGAGGTTGGTGTCGCCCTCGGTGACGATCTCGACGAGCTCGACCTGGTGGCCGAGCTCGCGCAGCCGGTCAGCCACCCAGGTCGACTGGGTGGTGGCGAGCTCGCTGCGTCGGGTGCCGAGGCGCAGCGTGGTGGGCAGGGTCGTCGTCACGACAGTCCTTCCGGAGTCGGTGGCGTCGCGACCGTCGCGGCGTCGCGGGGGTCGAGGTCGAACAGCTCGCGCAGGGCGGCGGTGTAGTCGTGCCCCTCCCCCGCGAGCTGCTTCACACGCACGGTCGGTGTGTGCAGGAGCTTTTCGACGACCCGGTGCACGGTGAGCTGCAGCTGCGCCTGGTCGCCCTCGGACAGCTCGGGCAGCCGCTGCTGGAGCCGGCTCAGCTCGGCCGCCACGACATCGGCGGCCCGTGACCGCAGCAGCGCGACGGTCGGCGCGACCGACGCCGCACGGCGAGCCACGAGGTAGTCGGCGACCTCACCGGTCACGAGGTCCTGCACGGCGCGGACCTGCTGCTCGGCCGAGCCCTCGACACCGGTGCCGAGGTCGCCGAGCGACAGCACGCGTACGCCGACCCGCTCACCGATCTCGGGGGCGACGTCGCGCGGCAGCGCCAGGTCGATGAACGCCTGACGGTGCTGAGCGCGAGCGTCGGGGAGGTGGTCGAGCTCGATGACGTGCCCGACCGAACCGGTGCAGGAGATGACCAGGTCGGCCTCACCCAGAGCCGGCGACAGCGCGTCCCACGGCAGAGCGCGTCCGCCGGTGGCGTCGGCGAGTCGGCGCGCGGTCTCGAAGGTGCGGTTGATGACTGTGAGCTCAGCGGCGCCCGTACGCGAGATCGTATGTGCCGCAAGGCTGCTCATCGCTCCGGCGCCCACGACCAGCACGCGCTGCTGACCCAGTGGACCGACGTGCTCCTCGGCCAGGCGGACACCGCGTTCGACCAGCGAGCGGCTCACCGTGTCGATGTCGGTCTCGGAGTGGGCCCGCTTGCCGACCCGCAGCGCCTGCTGCACCAGACCGTCGAGGATCGAGCCGATCCGGCCCGACTCGCGCCCGGTGTGCAGTGACTCGCGCAGCTGCCCGAGGATCTGCGCCTCGCCGACGGCCATCGAGTCGAGCCCCGCCGACACCTGGAACAGGTGGGCGACGGCGCGGTCGTCGTAGTGGACGTAGAGGTGGTCGCGCAGCTCGCGCAGCGGCAGACCGGTGGCGTCGGCGAGGCTCTCACCGATCTCGGTGACGGCACCGTGGAAGGTGTGCGCCTCGGCGTAGACCTCGATGCGGTTGCACGTGTCGAGCAGCAGCGCCTCACCGACGTGCTCACCGCTGTCGAGGCTGCTCAGCAGCGACTCACGCGCGTCGCCGTCGAGGGCGACCTGCTCGAGGGTGTCGATCGAGGCGGTCTTGTGGGACAGCCCGATGACGATGATGCTCACGACGTCGCCTCCTTCGGCTCCTCCACGACCGGTGCGAGATCGGCGATGCCGTCGATCTCCTCACGCGTGTGCTGCTCGTGGAAGGCCAGGATCTGCAGCTCGGTCGCCAGGTCGACCTTGCGGACCTCGACACCGTCGGGGACGTTCAGGACGCACGGGGCGAAGTTGAGGATGGAATGGACGCCCATGTCGACCAGCCGGTCGGCGACCGCCTGGGCGGCGGTGGGCGGTGTGGCAATGACACCGATGACGCCCTGCGGCGGCTCGGATGCCAGGTCGTCGAAGCTGATGACGGTCAGCCCGGCGATGGTGCGGCCGATGATCGCGGGGTCCTCGTCGACCAACCACGCGACCCGGAAGCCGCGCGTCGCGAAACCGGAGTAGGCGGCGAGCGCGTGCCCGAGGTTTCCCATGCCGACGATCGCGACGGCCCAGTCGTGCTGGAGCCCGAGCTCGCGAGCGATCTCCTCGCGCAGGCGTACGACGTCGTAACCGACACCGCGCACACCGTAAGAACCCAGGTAGGACAGGTCCTTGCGGAGCTTGGCCGAACGCACGCCCGCGGCTTCGGCGAGCTCTTCGGAGGAGACGGTGTCGACGCCCGTCGCGGCGAGGGCTCCGAGTGCACGCAGATACACCGGCAGCCGCGCAACTGTCGCGCCAGGGATCCCCCGGCGTGCGGCTGGGGCGTCTGTCACGAGCGCCTTCGCTCCTCTCTTGCGGGCAGGCGTATACCAAACGCCGCCACCAGAGGTGTAGGGACCCCCTCACCCTAGGCGCTTGTGAAGGCAGGCACAAAGTCGCGTGAGACCGCCGAACGTGCTAGTGGAGGCGTGTGCTAGGCCAACAGCGGTGCGGGCCGCGACATTCCGCGACGGACGGGCCCCGGAGGCGTCAGCGCAACGCCTTGCGCAGCCGCCGCTCGTCCACAGTGAAGTAGTCGTGACGGCGCCCGTCGACCAGCGTGACCGGGATCTCCTCGGCATAGCGGTCGCGCAGCTCGGCGTCGTTCAGGACCGACTGCTCGTGCCACTCCACGCCGAGCTCGTCGCACACGCGGGCGATCACCGCGCGGGCGTCGTCGCACAGGTGGCACCCCGGCTTGCCGATCAGGGTGACGGTGTGCGGCGTACGCCGGCCGAAGGGCTTCACGCGGGCCGTCACCAGAAGACGGAGCGACGCTGCAGCAGCAGGGAGTACAAGGTCTGCTGGATGGTCTCGCGCACCTGATCGGTGAGGTCGAACACCAGCATCGGGTCGTCGGCGGCCTCCGGACCGAGCGTCGCGGTGTCGACCGGCGCCCCGAACTCGATGATCCACTTCGACGGCAGGGGCACCAGGCCGAGCGGGCCCAGCCACGGGAACGTCGCCGTCACCGGGAAGTAGGGGAAGCCGAGCACGCGGGCCAGGCTCTTGACGTTGCCGAGCATCGGGTAGATCTCCTCGGCGCCGATGATCGAGCACGGGATGATCGGAGCGCCTGTCCGCAGCGCCGCCGTCACGAACCCGCCGCGACCGAACCGCTGCAACCGGTAGCGCTCGCCGAACCCCTTGCCGACGCCCTTGAACCCCTCGGGGAAGACCGCGGTGAGCTCGCCGTTGGACAGCAGCCGCTCGGCGTCGGGGTTGGCGGCCAGGGTCGTGCCGGCCTTGCGGGCGAGCTCGCCGACGAACGGCGACTGGAACACCAGGTCGGCGCCGAGCATCCGCACGTGGCGGCGCTCGGGGTGCTGGTCGTGCAGCGCCACCTGCAGCATCAGCCCGTCGACCGGGATGGTGCCCGAGTGGTTGGCGACCACCAGCGCGGACCCGTCGGCAGGGATGTTGTCGATGCCACGCACCTCGACCCGGAACCACCGCTGGTAGATCGGGCGGAGCAGCGGCAGCCAGACCTCCTCGGTGAACTCGGGGTCGAAGCCGAACTCGTCGACGTCGTAGTCGCCGGTCACCCGGTGCCGCAGGAAGGTCAGCGCGCGGGCGACCCGGCGCTCGAGGTCGTCGCCCTCGAGGCCGGCGGCCGAGCCCGCGGACCGCAGCGCGGTGACGGCGACCGAGACCAGCCGCTCGACAGCAGCCACGGGCAGGCCGGCGCTCTCGCGCGGCGCGGCCTGCGCCACAGGGGCGGGCGCCTCGTCGATCTCGGAGATGTCGGGCACCGCGCGCAGGGGGCGGTCGGAGGACGCGCGACGTCGGGAGTACGCCGGGTGGTCGGTCTTGCCCGGCGCGGCCGCGTCGCGAATCTGCTTGCGAGCCGGGCGTTTACGAGCCTTGGCAGCTGCCGCGACCTCGGCCGGCTTGGTCGTGGGTCGGGGACCCGACGTCGTACGGCGCGCAGCCTTGGGGGCCTTCTTGGCCGACCCGGTGGGCTCGTCGTGGCCGCGCTCGCGGTCGTCGTCAGCGCGCTTGGTCATGACTCCCCTCCGATCATCGAGGCCAGCACGGCACCCGGCGACGGCGGGAACCGGTGCTGGTCGCCGAACACGTCCAGGATCGCCCCGCGGGTGGTGTGCGTCGGCTCGAACCCCAGCAGCTCGCGCATCCGGGTGGTGTCGACACCGCGGCCGAAGCACAGCCAGGCCATCTGGTCGGCGTCGAACGTGCCGAGCCGGCCGTGGTTGCCCACGATCGCGACCATGCTCGCCGTGCCCGGCAGCACGGGCACGATCGGCCGCCGCAGCAGACGTGCGGCCTGCTTGACCGTGACCATGCCGTCGCCGGCGATGTTGATGATGCCGGTGGCCTCACTGGTCACCGCCATGACCGCTGCGCGCACGGCGTCGTCGAGGTGCAGCACCTGCACCCGGCCGTCGAAGCCGACCGGCACGGGGATGGCGCGCATGCTGAGGTAGTCGGTGAGCGGGGTCCGCAGGCCGGGACCGACGACGTTGGCCATCCGGAGCAGGTTGACGGCGACGTCGGGTCGGCGACGGGCGAAGCCGCGCACATAGGTCTCGACCTCGAGGGAGTCCTTGGCGAACCCGACCGTCGGCACCTTGCGGGCCGTCATGTCCTCGGAGAACATCGCCGGGTCGCGCGGCGAGGCGCCGTAGACCGCGCTGGAGGACTTGACGACGAGCCGTTGCAGTGACTCGGCCTTCTGACAGGCCGCGAGCAGCTGCATGGTGCCGATGACGTTGATCTCCTTCTGGGAGACGCGCCCGCCGACGTGCCGCGGCGTCGTGATCACGCCCAGGTGCACGACCGTGTCGACCTGCTCCTGACGGATGATCTTGCCGATGATCGGGTTGCGGATATCGGCGCGGACGAACTGCGCGTCGCCGAGCGAGCTCGTCGGCGGGACGGCGTCGACCGCGATGACCCGGTCGACCGCGCCGCTGAGGCTGAGGTCACGCGCGGTGCGACCGCCGACCAGGCGCGAGACACCGGTGACCAGCACGACCTTGGCGGTCATCCCTGCACCTCCTCGCGTCCCGACTGTGCCCGACGACGATCCTAGGGTGCTCAGCCCGTCGACTCACGGCTCGTCCACCAGCCGACCGGTCCGGTGCGCTGTGACCCCACCCACACCCGGCCGCGGGTACGACGAAGGCCCCTGGGCCGGCGTACGGCACTCCAGGGGCCTTCACGTGAGCAGGACGGTGCTCGATCAGCCCGACCCGCGAGCGCTCACTTCTTGTTGCGGCGCTGGTGACGCGTCTTGCGCAGCAGCTTGCGGTGCTTCTTCTTCGCCATGCGCTTGCGACGCTTCTTGATGACGGAACCCATGCGTCACGTCCTTTGATGCTCGAGAGTGGTCAGTGGTGCGATGGCGTCGCGCCACTGCACGCACAGCCAATCCGGGTCAGCGTAGCGTCCGGGCCGCCCGTCACCCAAACCGAGCAGGCTCAGGCGGTCTCGATGAAGGACGTCTGCAGGTAGTCGTGGACAGCCTTCTCGGGCACGCGGAACGACCGTCCGACGCGCACAGCCGGCAGGTCGCCGTTGTGCACGAGCCGGTAGACCGTCATCTTCGAGACCCGCATCAGCGACGCAACCTCGGCAACCGTCATGAACTGCACCTCGCCGACCTGGCGCTCGTCTGCCATGGAAGCCCCGACCTCTCCGCTGCTCGCGTGTGCGCCGCCGACGTGACCTCTGGGACATGCGGGACCAGAGAGCACGGGTGCAGCGCCTGAGGTAAGCACGATAGAGCGAAAGAAGGGCGTAGCGAAACCCTTGACCTCGAGGTCGTCCACCCGACACGCCGTGTCGAGCAGAAAAGTCGGCGGTCTAGTCGAGCCAGACGTCGAGACCGTGAGCCGGGAAGACGGCTTCACGCGTGGCCATCACCGCGCGGTCGACAGCGCTCTCGGGGTCGTAGCCGGTCTCCCACGAGCGGAACCAGACGAGCCCGTCCTGGGAGACGCCGTCACCCATGCGGGGCGGCCCGGGACGACCGGCCAGCCGCGTGACGTGGTCACGCCATGCCTGCGGAACCGGTGTCTCGAGATCGATCGGGCGATGCGCCGCGACCGCCATCAGATGGGTCCAGGCGCGCGGCACGACGTCGATGACCTCGTAGCCGCCACCGCCGAGCGCGACCCATCGACCGTCGGTGACGTCGTGCGCGAGCCGGTGCAGCGTGGTGTAGGCGGTGCGCATCGCGTCGACCGACAGCGCCATGTGGGCCAGCGGGTCGGAGAAGTGCCCGTCGCAGCCCTGCTGGGTCACGAGCACCTCGGGGTCGAAGGCCCGGACGAGCGCCGGCACCACGGCGTGCAGCGCGCGCAACCAGGCTGCGTCACCGGTGCCGGCCGGGAGGGCGACGTTGACGGCACTGCCCTCGGCTCCCTCACCACCGCACTCGCCGGGAAAACCCGTGCCAGGGAACAGAACTCGGCCGCTCTCGTGCAGTGAGATCGTGAGCACGCGCGGGTCGTCGTAGAACACCCGCTCGACACCGTCACCGTGGTGGACGTCGATGTCGACGTAGACCACGCGCTCGGCTCCGTGGTCGAGCAACCACTGGATGCCGAGCGCGGCGTCGTTGTAGACGCAGAAGCCGGAGGCGTTGCCGGGCATCGCATGGTGCAGCCCGCCGCCGAAGTTGACGGCGTGGTCGACCTCGCGCTCCCACACCGCCCGGCAGGCCTCCACCGAGGCGGCGGCGATCAGCGCCGACACGTCGTGCATGCCCGCGAACGCGGGGTCGTCCTCCGTGCCGAGGCCGTACGCCGGGTCGGCGGTCGACGGGTCGGCCGACGAACGGCGTACGGCCTGGATGTAGTCGACGTCGTGGACGCGCTCCAGGAAGGCGTCACCCTCAGGCGGCAACGACGGGGCGACCACCTCGACGCCAGGAGCATCGAGGACGCCCAGCTCGTCTGCGAGCCGGGCGGTGAGGTCGAGGCGCACGGGGTTCATCGGGTGCTCGCGCCCGAAGTCGTACGCCGTGAGCCTCGGGTCCCACATCACGCGGGTGCGCGTGGGACCCGTCGTACGGGCGGTCAGGACGGGTCCGAGTTCGGTACGGCGCCCGGGTCGGAACCGAGGGGGAAGACCATCGCCATCTCGAGGTTGTCGTCGTCCTCGTCGTCGGAGGCGTCCTGGGGGCGCATCGGGCGGCGCGAGTCGGTGGGCCGGAAACCGAAGCTGCTGGCGAAGGCGACCGCGCGGCCGTTGTCGGTGCCGACCCAGTAGACGACGTGGTCACGGTCCTCGGAGCGCGCCTGCTCGACTCCGGCCTGGACGAGCTTCCAGGCGACGCCCTGGCCACGCAGCTCGGGGCTCACCCAGAGCCCGAACAGCTCAGCGGCGACCTCGTCGGTGTCACCGTCCTCGTCGAGGTCCTCGGTGTCGACGACGTCGCCGACCGAGACGACGCCGACCGGAAGACCCTCGCTCTCCGCCACCAGCCGACGCGAACGGGACATCCGCTCGCGCCAGAACGTCTCGTCGAGCTGCTGCTCCTGATCGACCTTGGCCGCGAACGCGTCAGGGGACTCCTTCAGCGCCGCCAGCCGGATGTCGCGGTAGACCTGCCAGTCCTCATCCCCGAGGGCACGCACCGTGATCGCTGTCATGGGATCCACTCTCGCACGCGGGCCCAGCGCCACGGGGCGCAGGTTCACCCATTACTCAGCCACCCCACAGGTTGAACCGTGTCAGCGCTGCCCCGACGCCAGCTCGGCCGAACGCCGCGCGGCCGCCTCCATCGCCGACAGGAAGGCTGCGCGGACCTTGTGGTCCTCCAGCTCACGCAGAGCCGAGACCGTGGTGCCGCCCGGGCTGGACACGCGCTCACGCAGGACGGTCGGGTGCTCGCCGGTCTCCTTCAGCATGGTCGCGGCGCCGTACAGCGTCTGGACCGTCAGCTCGGTCGCCGTGGCACGAGGCAGCCCGAGCAGCACGCCGGCCTCGATCATCGCCTCGACGACGTAGAAGATGTACGCCGGTCCGCTGCCGCTGATCGCCGTGACGGCGTCCTGGTGCTCCTCACCGACGGACAGCACCTTGCCGCAGGACCGCATCAGGTCCTGCGCGACCCACAGGTGGTGGGCGTCGCAGTGGGAGCCCGGGCTGACCGCGGCCATGCCCTCGTCGACCAGAGCGGGCGTGTTGGGCATGACGCGCGCGACCGGCGTGCCCTCGGGCAGCCGCTCCTCCAGGAACGCCGTGGTGATGCCGGCCGCGATCGACACGACCAGCGTGCCGGGTGCGAGGTGGTCGCGCACGACGGCGAGCACCTTGTCCATGTCCTGCGGCTTGACGGCGAGGACCACCGTGTCGACACTCGCGGCCGCGTCGGCCGCGGAGGCGACCGGCACGGCGTACTGCTCCTTGACGGCGGCGAGGCGCTCGGGGCTGCGGTCGCTGACGACGAGGCTGCCCGCGTCGCGGCCCGCGCGCAGCAGACCGGACACCAGCGTCTCGCCCATCACGCCGGCTCCGATGATCGCCACCTTGCCGGTCTGCACCTCGTGCGAGCGCTCGGCGGTCTCAGCCATGGGTCATCCCTTCGTCGCGACGGCTCTGAGGAAGAACATCGTGTTGGCGGGGCGCTCGGCCATCCGCCGCATGAGATAGCCGTACCACTGGTCGCCGTACGGGACGTAGACCCGCACCTGCTGCCCGTCGGCCGCCAGCCGCTCCTGCTCGTGCGGGCGGATGCCGTAGAGCATCTGGAACTCGAACGTCGACGGCGCCCGCAGCTCCTTGGCCGCGAGCGCGGTGCCGATCTCGATCAGGTGCGGGTCGTGCGTCGCGAGCATCGGGTAGCCGTCGCCCTCGAGCAGCACCTTGGCGCACCGGACGTACGACGACGCCACCTCGACCGAGTCCTGGAACGCCACCGACTCGGGCTCCTTGTAGGCGCCCTTGCACAACCGCACGCGGCTGCCGGCGGTGGCGAGGTCGCGGCAGTCGGCCTCGGTCCGACGCAGGTAGGCCTGCAGCACCGCGCCGACCCACGGGAAGTCCTGGCGCAGCTCGCGCAGGGTCTCGAGCGTGGCGTCGGTGGTGGTGTGGTCCTCCATGTCGAGCGTCACCGTGGTGCCGGCGTTGCGGGCGGCCTGACAGATCTCGCGCGCGTGGTCGAGCGCGATCTTGTCGCCGTCGCCGGGCAGCGCTTGACCGATCGCGCTGAGCTTGACGCTGACCTCGGCCGCGCCGTCGAGCGAGAGCCGCTGGTCGGCGAGAGCGGCCAACAGCTCGAGGTAGGCGTCGGTGGTGGCTCGCGCCTGCGCGACGTCGAGCGTGTCCTCACCGAGGAAGTCGATCGTCGCCAGCCGGTCGGACTCGCGCAGCTCTGTCGTGGCCCGTACGGCATCCGCCGTGGTCTCGCCGGCGACGAACCGGCGTACGACGTCACGGCTGACCGGCGCCTTCTCGATGACGGCCCGGACCTGGCTGCTTCGGCTCAGGCCGAGGAGTCCTTGTCGCAGCACGGCGGACGGGTCGAACATCGAGGCTCCTGCGGGGTCGGGGAGGGCGTACGGTCGGCGGCCTGTGGGCTCGGCCACAGGCTAGACCGGCGCCCGGGCGCGCCTCGGACCGGCCGCTCCCCCGCTCGCGGTACGTCACACCGTCGTCCACGGACCGAGCGACGGGATCCGGTCGGCTGACGAGACCCCCGTCGGATGTCGGGGGTCTCGTCAGCGCTCCGGGTCCGGTCGGCGACAGGCAGGGTCCTCGTGGCGTCGGCGTACGCCGCGTCAGGCCAGGCGGGTGATCTCGACCTGGGTGAACATCGTCGAGCCGGGTGAACCGGTGAAGATGCCGGACAGGGGTACGACGTCCTTGTAGTCACGCCCGACGCCGACCTCGACGTAGGTGTCGTCCGGGGGCAGGCCACGCGTCGGGTCGAGGGGCACCCAGGCGCCGTCCCACCACTGCACCCACGCGTGCGTCTCACCGACGTGGGTGCTGCCGATCTCGGCGTCGGCGACCGGGAGCATGTAGCCGGACACGTAGCGCGCCGGGATGCCGTACGAGCGCAGCGCCCCGATCGTCAGGTGCGCCATGTCCTGGCAGACACCGGCCCGGCCAACCCACGCTTCGGCGGCGCGGCTCTGCACTGTCGTACGACCTTGCAGATATTCGACCTCCTGGCGCAGACGGTCGACGACCTGGGCGACGAAATCGCCTGGTGCTGCTGCAGGCCGGCGGATCTCGGACAGCACCTTGTCGAAGTCGGGACCGGGCGCCACACGCGGGGTCACACCGAGCACCTCCAGCCAGGTGTCCCTGACGTCGGAGTCGGCCATCTCGTCCCACGACAGGTGCAGGCTCTCGGCAGGGCGACGGTCGACGGTGACCGTGCTGGTGGCGTCGACGAGCAGCTCGGGGTGGCGCTCGTGCACCTCGAACGACGTGACGAGCGTGCCCCAGTAGTCGGTCCACGACATCGTCCACGGGTTGGGGCTGACGTCGACCTTGGTGTGCTGCACGGTCTGGTCGGGGTTGGACTGAGGCTGCATGCGCGCCTCGTTGTACGACGCCGTCGCGCCGCCCTTGTAGGTGTAGCCCGTCTGGTGGTGCAGACGCAGGGTCATGGTCACTGGGTGCCTCCCAACCACTCGGGCGCCACAGCACCCTCGAAGTACCTCTTGGACACGGCGTCGGTGGCGTCGACGCACACGCGCTGCAGCCGCTCCATCTGCCGCGGCAGGTCGGACATCAGGTCCGACAACGAGCTCGCGTCGAGCGAGGCCTGCGCCTGTCCGATGATGCGGGCCGCGTCGCCGCCGAAGCCGATACGCCGCTGCCGGGGGTCGAGCACCTCCAGGCACGCGGCGGCCTGGGTGAGCCCGAAGACGACCGAGCGCGGGAACAGCCGGTCCAGCAGCAGGAACTCGGCGGCCGCGCGCGGCGACTCGATCGCCCGATAGGTGCGAGTGAACGCGTGGTGGGCGCCGCACGAGCGCAGTGTGGTCTGCCACGAGGCAGCACTGCCCGAGCTGTACGTCGTCGACAGCACCAGCCGGGCCGTCATGTCGACGCGCTCGATCGAACGGCCCAGCACGAGGAACTGCCAGCCGGTGTCGTGGCTGAGCGTGCCGTCGGCCAGCGAGGCGATCATGCTCGAACGCTCGCGCACCATGCGGAACGCGTCGGCCGGCCGCATGCGCGTCAGCCGGCCCGAGCCGATCTGGTTGTAGGTCGTGTTGATGGCCTCCCACATCTCGGTGGAGACGACCTCACGCGAACGCCGGGCGCTCTCACGCGCGGACTCGATCGCCCACACGACCGATGCGGTCGACTGACGGTCGTGGAGCAGCAGCCGCAGCACCGCCTGCTGGTCGTAGTCGCCGTCGTAGGTGACACCCATCGCCGCCAGCAGCGCACGACAGGTGGCCTCGCGGTCGATGGTGGGGTCCTCGGTGAGCACCTGCAGCTGGACGTCGAGGATGCGTGAGGTGCACTCGGCCCGCTCGATGTAGCGACCGATCCAGAACAGGGCTTCAGCGATGCGGCTCAGCATGCCGAGTCTCCTTCGCTGCCAACGGAATTGGCCGTCGTACGAGGTCTCCCGGGTGGCGCCGAACGGCCACTGGACCGTTGTTGCTGCTCCTGCTGCGACTGGGCAGGCTCGGCGGCACCGGGCTCCTGCTGTACGGGCGCGGCGGGCTTGATCGTCGGGTGGAACGGACCCTCGGTCGCCTGCTCGGGCTCGATGTCGGGCATGAGTCCGTCGGCCGCGAGCACCCAGGTGTCCTTGGACCCACCACCCTGGCTGGAGTTGACGATGAGCTCGCCCTCGGGCAGCGCGACGCGGGTGAGGCCGCCCGGCAGCACCGACACCTTGTCGCCGTCGTGCACCGCGAACGGTCGCAGGTCGACGTGGCGCGGCGCCATCGTGCCGTTGATGTGGGTCGGCACGGTCGACAGCTGGACGACCGGCTGCGCGATCCAGCCGCGCGGGTCGGCGAGCAGCCGGGTGCGCAGCTGGTCGATCTCGTCCTTGGTCGCCCGCGGGCCGATCACGATGCCCTTGCCACCTGCACCGTCGACGGGCTTGAGCACCAGCTCGTCGAGACGGTCGAGGACCTCCTCGCGGTGGACCGGGTCCTCCATCCGCCAGGTGTCGATGTTGCGCAGCACGGGCTCCTGCGCGAGGTAGTAGCGGATCAGGTCGGGCAGGTAGGTGTAGACGAGCTTGTCGTCGGCGACGCCGTTGCCGACCGCGTTGGCGATCGTCACGTTGCCGACGCGGGCGGCGTTGAGCAGTCCCGGGACGCCGAGCACCGAGTCGCGGCGGAAGTGCACCGGGTCCAGGAAGTCGTCGTCGACCCGGCGGTAGATCACGTGCACCGGGTGCAGGCCGTGCGTCGTACGGACGTAGACGTGACCCGCCTGAGCGACCAGGTCGCCGCCCTCGACGAGGCGGACGCCCATGAGCCGGGCGAGCAGGGCGTGCTCGAAGTAGGCCGGGTTGTAGACGCCGGGGGTGAGCACGACGACCGTCGGGTCGGCGATGCCGGTCGGAGCACACGCACGCAAGGCCGCGAGCAGCCGGTTGGGATAGTGCGCGACCGGGCGGATGCGGTGGTTGGTGAACACCTCGGGCAGGGCTGCCGACAGCGCGCGCCGGTTGGTCATGACGTAGGAGACACCGCTCGGGATGCGCACGTTGTCCTCGAGCACCCGGAACTCGCCCTGGTCGTCGCGCACCAGGTCGATGCCGGCGACGTGCACGCGCACCCCACCCGGCGGCCGGATGCCCATCGCGGGCCGCAGGAAGTGCGGCGAGCTGGTGACGACGCGACGCGGGATGACGCCGTCACGGAAGACCTGACCCTCGCCGTAGATGTCGGCGAGGAAGGCCTCGAGCGCCCGAACCCGTTGGGAGACACCGGTTTCGACGGTCTGCCAGGACTGCGAGTCGATGAGCCGCGGCACGATGTCGAGCGGGAACGGTCGCTCCTCACCACCGATGTCGAACGTCACGCCCTGGTCGAGGTAGGAGCTGGAGAGGTAGTCCGATCGGGCACGCAGCTCTTCGGGCGAGAGCCGATCGACCTGGGTACGCACCGTCGTGTAGCTCGGTCTGACCTCGTGGCCGTCGAACATCTCGTCGTACGTCGCAGGGCGCGGCTCGTAGGCGTCGAAGTGTCCGGTCACCCAAGGCAACCTAGTGGTCGTGCGTTTCCGGGACGTTGCGCCACGGCGGTGAGGTGTACGACGGTGGCCCCGGTCACGATGATCCGGCGCGTTCGCAGTCGTATCGGGCGCCGATACGGCTAGCGTCGGCCGGGTGACCTCCACCGTCGGCGCCGATTGCCGGACGCCGTGATGCGCACGCGACGCACACGGCGCGAGCCGCTGGACCTGGTCGACCTCGACCCCCGCACGCGCGCCCTGCTCGAGGCGATGATCGACGAGGGCGAGGGCACCGTCGTACGCGCCGGCGAGCCGGTCGGGACGCTGACGTTCAAGCCGCACGTGGTGTCCGGGACGGTCATCCCGCTGGATCGGCATCGTGACGCCGCCGAGCGGGCCGAGCGGTCCGACGTCACCGTGGTCGTCACGACCATGCAGCTGTCCGACGAGGCACGCGCCCGGCTGAGCGCGTCATTCGGGCCGGACTACCTCGTCGTCGACTACGGCTCAGCGCCAGAGACGGCCGACATCGTGCTCACCAACCCGGTGAGCCCGCAGCTGATCGGCCTGCTGGCGGGCCAGTTCCCGGACGCCCAGGTGATCGTCACCGAGATCCTCGACGCCGAGCTCGGCATCGACGTCAACGGGCCGGTCGGACGGCTGATCGACGCCGGCGCCCGCGCCTACCTGCCGCCGCGCCCGGTCGAGCAGGTCGCCGAGAACGTCCACGGCTACCTGCAGTCCGAGGGCCGCGGCGAGCTCGGCCCGGGCTCCGGCCCCGCGCCGCACCAGATCCACGGCGGACGCACCGACTGAAAGTTTCTTCAACCAAACGGTTGAATAAGGCGCGCGATGCGTCGTACGGTCTTCGTGTTCAACCAAACAGTTGAGGAGATGGCCGTGGAAGACCAGCTGTCCAGGGTGTTCGCCGCCCTGGCCGACCCGACGAGGCGCGACATGGTCGCCCGCCTCGCCACCCAGGACCGCACCGTCGGCGAGCTCGCTGAGCCGTACGACGTCTCGGTCCAGGCGGTCTCCAAGCACCTGAAGGTGCTCGAGGGCGCCGGCCTGGTCAGCCGCAGCAAGGACGCCCAACGGCGGCCCTGTCACCTCGAGGCGGAGGTGTTCGACCTCATGACGAAGTGGATCGACCGCTACCAGAAGGAGGCCGAGGAGCGCTTCACGCGTCTCGACGACCTGCTGGAGCGCATGGACGACGACGGATCCGTACGGCCGGCGACCCCGGCCACCGACGAGCGAGGAGCAGCATCATGAGCAACGCAACGACGACCGGCCGTGAAGCACAGATCGTGGCCGACCCCGATATCCCGGTCATCACGATCACCCGCGAGTTCGACCACCCGCCCGCCAAGGTCTACCGCGCGTGGGCCGAGCCCGAGCTGGTCAAGCAGTGGATGGGCCCGCGGTCGGTCGACATGGACATCGAGCGCTGGGACTGCTCGACCGGCGGCGGCTACCGCTACACCGCCACCCGCGACGGCGAGGAGCTCGCCCACTTCTACGGCTGCTTCCACCAGGCGGTGCCCGGTGAGCGGCTGGTCCAGACGTTCGGCTTCGAGGAGATGCCCGAGGCGGTCTCCCTGGAGATCATGGAGTTCGAGCCGCTCGATGACGGCACGCGCTGCCGCATCGTGTCCAGGTCGATCATGGAGTCGATGGAGGCCCAGGCCGGGATGATGGCCAGCGGTATGGAGGTCGGCGTCCAGGAGGGCTACGACAAGCTCGACGAGCTGCTCGCCGCCGAGGGTGCTGCATGACCCGCTCCCCCGCCGAGGAGCACCGCCGTGTCGCGGGCGCGTTCACCGAGCGCGTCCGCGGCACGACGGCGTGGGACGTGCCCGCTCCGCCCGCCGGCTGGACCGCCCGCGACGTCGTACGCCACCTGGTCGAGTGGTTCCCGCCCTTCCTGTACGACGGCGCCGGGGTCTCCCTGCCGTCCGGTCCGCCCGTCGACGACGACCCGGTGGGGGCCTGGGAGACGCTCGCGGCCGGCGTACAGGCCGTGCTCGACGACCCGGCCACACCGCGAAAAGTGTTGAGCAACAAGCACATCGGTGAGGTGCCGCTCGACCGCGCGATCGACCAGTTCTACACCGGCGACGTGTTCATGCACACCTGGGACCTCGCTGTCGCCACCGGCCAGGACACCACGCTCGACCCCGACAAGTGCGCTGAGATGTACGCCGGGATGCAGGACTACGACGAGGTGCTGCGGTCCAGCGGTCAGTACGGCCCGCGCGTCGAGGTGGCCGATGACGTCGATGTGCAGACGAAGCTGATCGCGTTCATCGGACGCGATCCCGCCTGGCGCCCGCCCACCGCACCGCCGACCGAGTAGGGCGAGCTCCCCGCCGGCCGAGTAGGGCGGAGCGCTAGCGGTGCGCGGCTCGGCTACTCGGCCGGTGCGGGCGCTGCGAAGTGCAGGCGCGCGAACGCCAGTGCCTCCGCGAGGTCGGCCTCACGCTGGTCGTCGTCGAGCCGGCGCGTGCCGATCTCGACCACGATGTCACCCGAGAAGCCTTGTGCGGCAAGGGTTTCGAGGAGCTCGGCACACGGCTGTCCGCCACGCCCCGGCACGAGGTGCTCGTCCTTGTAGGACCCCATGCCGTCGGCGAGGTGGATGTGCGCGAGACGGTCACCCAGCTGCGCCGCCATCGCCATCGCGTCCGAACCCGCCGTGGCGGTGTGCGACAGGTCGAGCGTGACGTGCTCGTAGTCGGACTCGGTGGGGTCCCAGTGCGGCAGGTAGGCCTGCATCTCGCGAGCCCTGGCCCGCCACGGGAACATGTTCTCGACGGCGAGGCGAACGTCGGTGCGCTCACTGCGCTCGCGGACCCCGTCGACGAACTCGGCGGCGTAGTCGCGCTGCCACCGGAACGGCGGGTGCAGCACGACCGTGTCGGCACCGACCTCCTCGGCGAGCTCGATCGACTTGTCGATCTTGACCCAAGGGTCAGTGCCCCAGACGCGTTGGGTGAGCAGCAGCGTCGGCGCGTGGATGGAGCAGACGGGCACGCCGTAGTGGTCGGCCAGGCTGCGCAGCGCACCGGCCTCCTGGCTGATCGTCTCGGTCCAGACCATGACCTCGACCGCGTCGTAGCCGAGGCGGGCGGCGATGTCGAACGCCGCCGTCGCACCCCGGGGGTAGACCGACGCCGTCGACAGCGCGATCCGGGCGTCCGGCACGTACGCCGCGCCGCCGCCCGTTGTCGCCTGCTCGTGGAGGGCCACCGGGACGATCACGCCTCCAACCAGTCCAGCCTGCGCAGGATGACGCCCTCACGCAGCGCCCACGGGCACACGTCGAGACGCTCCACGCCGAGGATGTCCATGGCGCCCTCGATGACCAGTGCACCCGCGAGCAGCTGTGGCGCACGGCTCGCCGACACACCCGGCAGGTCGGCGCGCTCGTCAGCAGTCATCTGCGCCAGCTGTGGCACCAGCTCGCTGAGGGCGGCCCGCTCGAGCGAGCGCGCGACGTACGGCCCCTGGTCGCTCGGGGCCGCACCGGTGACCCGCGCCAGCGACCGGATCGTCTTGCTCGTGCCGACGACGCGGTCGGGCGAGCCGAGCCGGGTGATCTCACGCACGACCCGGCCGATGTCGGAGCGGACGCGCTTGCGCAGCGCCCGGATGTCGTCGGGTGCGGGCGGGTCGCCGTGCAGCTCACGCGTCAGGCGCCCGGCGCCCAGGGGCAGGCTCAGCGCCGCGTCGGGCTCCTCGTCCAGACCCGCCGCGAGCTCCAGGGAGCCGCCACCGATGTCGAGGCACAGCAGACGCCCGCTCGACCAGCCGAACCACCGGCGTACGGCCAGGAACGTCAGCCGCGCCTCGTCGGGGCCGGACAGGACCTGCAGATCGGCACCGGTCTCGTCGCGGACCTGCTGCAGGACGGCCTCACCGTTGGGGGCCTCGCGGATGGCGCTGGTGGCGAACGCGAGGAGGTCCTCGATGCCCTGGTCCTCAGCCACCGTCAGGCACTCACCGACGAACGTCGACAGCCGTTTGATGCCCGCCTCGGAGATCTCACCCTCGTCCGTGGTGTGCTCGGAGAGCCGGAGGTCGATCTTGTGGGACGACGCCGGCAGCGGCTGTGCACCGCGATGGGCGTCGACCACGAGCAGGTGGACCGTGTTGGAGCCCACGTCGATCACCCCGAGCCGCATAGGCGCCAGGCTACCGACGCGTTCGTACGCCGTCTCCGGGGCGTCCGAACAGCGGCGGTCGGCCCGGGGTGCGCAGGCGCCGCCTAGAGTCGCCCTGTGCCTGAGACACCGCTGGAGACCGCCCGCACGTGGGTCGAGTTCGACAACCCCGCCGACCCGGCCGAGCGCTTCCGCTGCGACCTCACTTGGCTGACGTCGTCGTGGACCTGCATCTTCGGCAACGGCTGCCAGGGCATCTACGAGACCGCCCCCGACACCGGCTGCTGCACCCTCGGCGCGCACTTCTCCGACAAGGACGACATCAAGAACGTCAAGAAGGTCGTCGCCGAGCTCGGCCCCGACGAGTGGCAGTACTACGACGAGGGCCACTCCAAGAAGGGCTGGCGCGAGAAGGAGGACGGCGAGACCAAGACGCGCGTCGTCGACGGCGCCTGCATCTTCCACAACCGGCCGGGCTTCCCTGCCGGCGCCGGCTGCGCGCTGCACCAGCACGCGATGCTCGTCGGCGAGGAGCCGCACACCATGAAGCCCGACGTGTGCTGGCAGCTGCCGATCCGGCGTACGTTCCGCACCGTCGAGATGCCCGACGACACGTCCTACCTGGAGATCTCCATCGGCGAGTACGACCGGCGCGGCTGGGGCCCCGGCGGCCACGACCTCGACTGGTACTGCTCCGGCAACCCCGAGGCGCACGTCGGCAAGGACCCGGTCTACATCTCCAACGCCGGCGAGCTGCGCCACCTGATGGGCGACGAGGGGTACGACGAGCTGGTCGCCCGCTGCGAGGCGCACCTCTCCCTCGTGAAGGCTGCGCGCAAGGGCCCGGGCGGGCGCACGCTGCTGCCTCTGCTCGTCCACCCGGCGACGTTGGCGGCCGAGCAGCGCCGATGAGCACCGAGCACCAGGCGATCCCGTCGCCCAACATCTGGGGCGACCCCGACACGTACGAGATCGAGAACCACGCCGTCGACCCCGACGGTGCGATCTGGGCGGCGATGCGCGCGATCCGCGACTGGCGGGGCAAGCGCGTGCTCGACATCGGCTGCGGCGCGGGTTTCCATCTGCCGCTGCTCGCCTCGACCGCGGCGTCCGTGGTCGGCGTCGAGCCGCACGTGCCGCTGTACGACCTTGCGCGCCAACGTGTTTCGGGTCTCGACAACGTCGAGGTGAAGCACGGCCTCGCCCAGCACCTGCCCGTCGAGGACCACACCGTCGACATCGTGCACAATCGCTGGGCCTACTTCTTCGGACCGGGCTGCGAGCCCGGCCTGCGTGAGCTCGCCCGCGTCATGGCGCCCGGCGGGGTGGCGTTCCTCATCGACAACGACGCGACGCGGTCGACGTTCGGGCGGTGGTTCCGCGACGCCTGGCCGGACGTCGATGCCGTTGCGGTGCAACGGTTCTGGGACCGCCAGGGCTTCACGACCAAGCCGGTGATGATGCGCTGGGAGTTCGAGTCGCGTGCCGACCTGGAGCGGGTCGTACGCATCGAGTTCACGCCCGAGCAGTCCGACCGCATCCTCGCCGAGCACGACGGCCTGCGGGTCGACTACGCCGTCGCCGTGCGCTGGCGCCGCTACTGAGCGCGTCAGTCCGTGACCTTGAGCTGGAACGGAAGCCGCCCACCCTCACCCACATCCGGGAAGTGGTAGTGAATCGTCCGGTACAACGTGTCGATGTTCGTCGGGGTGAGCTTGATGCATCCGTTGGAGTAGTAGCGGCTGGAGCTCCACGGTGAGCTGGTGTGGATGAACAGCTCGGTGCGTGTCACCCCGTTGCCACAAGACTTGTCACTCAGCCAGAACGCCTTTCCGCGAACCGTCGTCCCGGGATAGTTCGCGTACATCCTCACGTCGTACCGCCCGTTCGGAAGCCAGCCGTGGTTCTTGTAGCACGGATCCTTGCTGCCGTCGCCGGAGCCGGCCCGGTACCTCAGCGTCTTCACGACGTCGCCGTCCTTGAGGATGGTCAGCCTCAGCTCGGACATGGTCGGGTCGCTGGGGTTCTTGTCGAAGACGAACCAGGCACTCTTGCCCGAGGCGGGCGGGGGTCGAGGCGGGGCCCGCCAACGTCGTGCCGGTCATGAGTACGACGGCTACAGCGGGGATGGTGCGCGAAAGCGTGCTGACCATGGCTGAACTCCTTCGGGAGAACGGGTGATAGCGACCAGCCTTCCCACCGTCGGCCAGGGGGACCACGCACAAACACCCGCACAATCATGGCGCGCCCGTTCAGGGGGTCGCCACCTCGTCAGCTCCCGCGTTCGGTCGGATGCTGCGGATCAAAGCCGCTCGCTCGAGCTCACCGCGCGTCTCGGCCAGCCGCGCAGCGACCACTCGCTCCTGCGCCGCTTCCTGATGCCGTCCGAGTCCGTCGAGCGCGGCCGCGATTCGTAGGCGCAGACCCACCTCCTCGCGCCTGGGGCCACGATCATCCACGAGCGCGAGCCCATCGTTGAGGATGCGTAGTGCGCCACTCGGATCCCCGTTCATCACGTGCCAACCACCGAGCTCGGCAAGAGCCTCGCTCTCGAGCGCCGCGTCGCCGACGTCTCGGCTCGCGGCGACAGCGCGTTCGAGGTGCTGGCGCGCCTGCACCATGTCGAGCTCGCGCAGCATCGCGCCGAGGTTGATATGAGCCATCGCGGCTCCGCGGGTGACGCCCACCTTCGTGTAGAGCTCGAGGGCGCGGCGCTGGGCGTGGACACCACCGACAACGTCGCCTCTCTGCTGGAGCAGAAGCCCGTGGTCACGCCAGGCCGACGCGGTCATACGGTCATCGGCCTGGGCCTCGCACAGCGCAATACTCCGACGGCTCACCGATGCAGCGGAGGACAACCGGCCCAGCCGTCGAAGTGCCAACGCGACAGTGGTACAGGCAGCTGCTTCGGCTCCTGGTTGTCCACTGTCGCGCGCAAGCGAGAGCGACTGGTACGCCCAGTGCAGCGCCCCCTCGTGCTGTCCACGGCCCGACAAGCCGAGCGCCAGGTCCTGCATCAGCCAGGCGCGTTCGACCACGGCGTCCTCGGGCGCACCTCGCAGGGCTGACTCCACCGCTTCCGGCCAGCCGAAGGTGTCAACTCTTGTGACGAAGTAGGTGACCATTCCGAGGACGAGTCGGGCGACTTCGAGACCGCGGTCACTCATCAGGTCAATGAGTGAGTGAATCTGTTCGCTGTCCCTCACGATCAGGTCGAGACTCTCGACCGGGTCGTCCAACGGTGACGCGACGACAATGTCCGCGGTGTCGATACCTGCCGGCGCGGACCGCGTCAGGACTCGGCTGACCCAGGCTGCGCCGACGTACATCCCGAGCAACCGGTCCAGTGCGGCCGACTGCTCTTGCGCCGACCACACAGCTCGTGCCTGCTCACGCGCCATGGCCTGGACGAGGTCGTGGACGCGGAACTGCCACTCGCCGACAGGTTCCAGGAGACTCACCTCGACGAGCCTGTGGAGGATGCGCTCCGCATTGCGCTCGGCGACATCGAGCAGGGCCGCGGCGGCATGAACCGACACGACGTTGTGCGGAAGGAGACCAAGAAGCCGAAGCGCGCGCGCTGCCGCTCGGTCGTTGGTGTCACCGCCGTCCAGCTGACCAACCGAACCAGCGAGTGTCTCGTTGACCGAGATCCCCGTGCTGCTCAGCTCATCGAGACGATGCTGCTCAACATGAAGTCGCCCTGCGATGTGCGACAGCGGCCACCCACCCAACGTACGGATCCGTGAACCGACGACGCGCAGAGCGAGCGGGAGCCCGGCACAGGCCGCAACGATCGCCTGCACTGCAGCCTTGTCGTCATCGGCCCGCGGGCCCACGGTCGCGCTGAACAAGGATCGCGCGGCGTCCTCGTCCAGGACGCCGACGTGGTGCGACTCGATGTCACCGGGACCCGACAGCACCTGGCGAGAGGTGAGAAGCACGGCCGCTTCCTCAGACCCCGGCAGCAAGGGTCCGATCTGGGAGCTGTCGGCTGCATTGTCGAGCACGAGGAGCACACGACGACGCGAGATGAGTGACCGGTAGTACGCCGCGGCCTCCGCCACGTCCGCGACCCCCTCGTCCACACGCCCGCCCAACGAGCCGATCACAAAGGTCAGAGCAGCCACTGCGCTGACGGGGCCCCCACTGCTGTGGCCCTTGAGGTCGATGAAGATCTGACCGTCCGGGAAGTCGGGCGCGAGGTCGTGCGCGATGCGCATCGCGAGCGCCGATTTCCCGACTCCACCCATCCCGACCAGGCAGTGGATCGCCGGCGTCCCTGGTGTGCCGCGTCGCAGGCTGCTGACGACCGCCGATCGAAGATCGTCGCGTCCGATGAGGACACCTGGCGCGGCCGGGAGCTGCCGTGGTGGCGCTGCACCGGCAGCACCGTCGGCCCCCGCGACATGCGCGTCCTGCTCAGACGCACGTCGTGCCCCAGAGGTCGGTGTACGGGCGCGCTGCGCTGCCGAACGGAACTCGCGCTCGGCGTCCGGGTCGAGCTCGAGTCCGCTGACGAGCAGGTTGACGGTGTCTGCACGTGGCTGCGTACGCACACCACGCTCGAGCATGCTGATCCCCTCGACACTGAGACCACAGCGATGCGCCAGAGCCTCCTGCGTCAGCCGTAGCCGACGCCGGCGTCCCCTCAGCAACGATCCGAAATCGCTCATCGGCCCCTCCTCCATCGCCGTTCGGCACAGGCTCACCGGACCGCCGTGGTGGACGAACCAGCACGTACGCACGCACAACGATCGTCCGTGAAGTTTGACCGTTTTGTGCGTGGTTGTGGGCGCAGCGCGCTGGCGAGGATGACCGCATCATGTGGCCGCCGGCTCGCTCGGGTCCTCCCCGCAACGTCGGACGGGCACGGCAGTCCGCCTCCCCGAAAGGACCCGCCATGAAAGACCGAACAACGATGCCTTCGTACGACCGCCATCTCGGGCGGCGTACGGTTCTGCGCGCCGTCGCCGCGACGCCGCTCGTCGCCCTCGCCTCATCCGGACTCGCGCACGCCAGCACGGCATCCCCCCCTGGAACCGTGGCACGGGCTGCCGACCGTGAGGCGCCGTCATGCCTGGCCGACCTCGTGCACGGTGGTGCGTGATGGGTCGCATCTACGTCGCCGACGCACTACGCAAGCAAGGGATCGCGGTCCACGCCGAGGACGGGTGGATGACGCGCGGGAGCAGCACCGGCTTCGCACCCCGCGGAGTCGCGCTGCATCACACCGCTGTCCGGTCCAGCGATGCCGATCCCTATCCCGCGCTCGAGGTCTGCCGCAACGGCCGCCCCGACCTCAACGGTCCGCTCTGCCATCTGCTCGTCGGCCGCCGGGGCGGCATCCACATGATCGCGACCGGCCGAGCCAACCATGCCGGGCCGATCCGAGCGAGCGGCCCGATGCCCGACGGAGACGGCAACAGCCTCTACGTCGGCATCGAGATCGACTACCACCCCGACTACCAGGAGGTGGGCCTGGAACAACGCCGGTCTGCGCTGATCGCTGCCGCGGTGATCCTGCACTCACTGGGCCAGCGCAGTGCGAGCTATGTGCGCGGGCACCTGGAGATCTGCGACCCGCCCGGACGCAAGATCGACCCCTCAAACTTCCGCACCTCGATGGACGGCGCGAGACGCAGTATCCAGGACGCGATGAACGCCCGCGGCTGGGGCTACTGAGACCGCATCACCCCGACACACCCACCACACACCGGAGGACACCATGCGCATTGCCACACCAGCACGTCTGACAGCCACAGCAGCTGCTGCTGCCCTCATGGCGAGCATCGCCCCCGCAGCACACGCCGCCGGAGACGACACGTCGGCGAGGTACAGCTCCACATCGTCTGTCTACGGATGCACGGTCACCACGGACTGGACCAACGCCAAGACCGCGTTCAACTTCTTCGTCGGCAAGGGACTGACCAAGAAGCAGGCTGCCGGCGTCGTCGGCAACTTCATCGCTGAGTCGGGTATCGACCCGAAGCAGTACCAGTGCGGAGGCGGCCCCGGCCGCGGCATCGCGCAGTGGGAGCGTGGGAGCCGCTGGGACACCGACTACCGCGACAACATGGTCTGGTACGCCCAGGCCGCGAGCCAGCCGTCTGCGTGGAACCTCACCCCGCAGCTGAACTTCACGTGGTTCGAGCTGAAGACGTACTCCTACTACGGCCTGAGCTCGCTGAAGTCGACCACGACGGTCAAGGACGCCACAGTGTCGTTCATGCGCAACTTCGAACGACCCGGCGTCGAGGCCATCGACAAGCGGTACGACGCGGCGCGCGAGGTGTACTTCCGATTCGCGTGACCTCGTCTCGCGTGGCCGGGTGCAGCACCCGCGCACCCGGCCGCGCGAGCCGCTCACCCGTGCATCGCCCGGACAACGCGCGCTGTCCGTGGCAGCGTAGGGGCCGCGCCGAGACGCTTCTCATGTCATCGAGCTACGACCTGAGGAGCACTCATGCGTAAGGGAATTCGCAACACCATGATCGTCGGCGCGCTCGGCGCCGCAGCCTTCACCGGCGGCACGGCCTTCGCCGAAGGCGGCAGCAACAAGGCCTCCAGCCAGGACAACCCGCTCGTGCAGCGCGGCTGCGTCATCCGCTTCGACACCCAGAGCCGCACCGGCACGACCGTGCCCCGCATCCACTCCAACTCCAAGCACTACTGCGTCGGCGTGACGGCCGAGCCGACGGTCGACGACCAGGGCCGCCTCGTCGTACGCACCGACGGCGGCGACCAGCCGGTCGTGAGCATCGCGGTCAGTCCCGACGAGACGCTCACCGCCAAGGGCATCACCTGCGGTGGCAGCGGCGGCACCGGCAAGACCGTGATCGCGTGCTACGACCGCAACGGCAAGCCCGTCCGCGCCGACTCGCCGACCATCCACGGCAAGTACGCCAACCTGTGGCTGACCTGGACCACCTGGGAGAAGTGACGTCACCTGGAACGGGGTTTGCTGCTGCGAACGTCTAGGGCCTGGACGTACACGACCGACCAGGCAGGAGCAGGGACATGGCCGACGACTTCGGAGGTCAGCTGAAGCGGGCACGCCGCGCCGCGCGGCTCACGCAGGAGGAGCTCGCGGGCAGATCGGGGCTCAGCGTCGAGGGCATCAGCCTCCTCGAACGCGGTCTGCGGCGGCACCCGCGGCGGGCGACGGTCGATCTGCTGATCGCGGCCCTCGCCCTCGACGAGGCGGCGGCCGACGCCCTGCGGGAGGCCGCTCTCGAACCGGACGACGAGCCCGGGGCCGACCAGGCCCCGGCCGTCGCCGGGCGGGCGTCGACCGATCTGCGCCCCGCCTCTTCCGAGAGCGCGGAGCCGAGCCGTACGCCGTCCCGCGCACCTCGCCCGCCACGTCAGCTGCCGCCCGCGCCGCGCCGGCTGTACGGCCGCGACGACGACCTCGTGCGCGTCCACGCCGCGGTCGCCGACGGTCGTCACCAGGCCGTCGCGGTCGTCGGCATGGGCGGCGTCGGCAAGACCGCGCTGACCCTGCGCGCCGCCGAGGACCTGGCACCGGCGTACGCCGACGGTCACGTCTACCTGGACCTGCGCGGGCACCGCAGCACCGAGACCGTCTCGACCCTGGACGCGCTGCGCTCGTTGCTCACCTCGCTCGGTGAGGACGCCGACAGCGTGCCGCGTGACGTCGACGGCGCGGCCGCGATGTGGAGGACGATGACCCGCGACGCACAGCTGCTCGTCGTGCTGGACAACGTCGCCGACGCCGAGCAGGTGCTGCCGCTGCTGCCGGGATCGAGCCGCTGCGCGGTCCTGATGACCAGTCGCAAGCACCTGATCACCTCAGGTGCCGACATCGCCCAGATCGCGCTCCCTCCGCTGTCCGACGACCATGCCCGCGCAATGGTGCGTGACCTGCTGCACGGCAGCGCCGCCGCCGACGCTCCCGCAGCCCTTGACGAGCTCGCCGACCGGTGCACCGGACTCCCCCTGGCCCTGCGCTTCGTCTCGTCCCAGCTGCTCGCGCGACCCCACTGGCCCGCGAGCTTCTTGACCGACCGCATCGATGCCTCGCACGACACGCTCGTCGACCTCGCGGTGGGCGACGTGACGCTGCGCAGCACGCTCGCGGCCTCCGTCCACGAGCTCACCGCGAGCACGGACGACGTCGACCTGCTGGCCGCGCACGTGCTCGACCTGCTGGGGCTGCTGCCCGGGACGACGTTCTCGACCACGATGGTCGAGCACCTGGCCGCGCGGCCCGTCGCGCAGGTACGCCGCGCCCTGGACCGCCTCGTCGACGTCAGCCTCCTGGACGCCGCATCGGTCCCCGACACCTATCGACTCCACGACCTGGTGCACGAGGTCGCCCGTGAGCGCGCCGCCGCGACCGTCAGCGCCGCCGACCAGGTCGCCGCGCGACGGCGGGTGCTGCGCCACTTCGTCGCGGTCGCCTGGCGCTCACGCGGGCTCGTACGACCCACACCGCAGGGGTACGACGACGCCGCGCTCACCGCGGCGCGGCCCGCCGGCTGGGACGCCACGACCTGCGTCGACGTGCTCGCCGCGCACGCTCCGCTGCTGCTACGGCTCGTCGACCAGGTCCGTGCGGACGACCCGACCAGCGCGGTCGACATCGCACGCCTGACGCTCGGGATGATCACCTACTACGTCACCCGCGTCGACACGGCCGGCTGGCCCGAGCAGGTGTCCCTCGCGATCGCGGGGCTGGGGCCCGACGCCTCCGCTGAACGAGCCTGGCTCGAGCAGGACCTCGCGCTCGCCCTCTCGGGACGCGGCGAGAACGCCGACGCACTCCGGCACGCACGCTCGGCCCTTGCGCAGGCGCTCCACCTGGACGACCCGGTGTGCGAGGGCTGGGCCCGGTCGGCGGCCGCACTCGCCCTGAAGCGGATCGGTCGGTGCTCGGAGGCCGCGCGCGAGGTCGAGCAGGTCCTCGACCTGGCCCGCGAGGCGGGCGATCTGCGGCTGCAGGCCTGCGCCTGGCGCGACCTCACCCTGATCCGCCGCGAGAGCGGTGCTCTCGACCAGGCGGCGTACTCCGGGAGGCAGGCGCTGGAGCTCTACACCCGGCTGGACACACCGCGTGGTGTGGTCATGGCTCAGATCAACCTGGGCGTCGTGCTGCGCGACCTCGCCGAGCTCTCCGAGTCCGGCCGACTGCTCGACTCCGCCGTCGCGGGCGCCCGTGCCATCGACGACCGGGCACTGGAGACCGAGGCGCTGGACGAGCTGGGCTACTGGTACGTCGTCTCCGGCGACGTGGGTGTCGGCATCGACGTCCTCGGCCGCGGCCTCGAGCTGGTCCAGGACGGTGGCGGCCTGCAGTGGGAGGGTCGGCTGCGGACCCGGATGGCGACCGCCCTCGACGCGATCGGACGGGCCGCGGAGGCGCAGGAGCACTGGGCGGCGGCCGCACGCGTACACCTGGCGCGCGGCGAGCACGCTCAGGCTATTGAGGCCGAGAAGCGTTGCGGTGCAAGGGTTTCGGTGACATCACACCTGACTGTCGTCCGACCCGTACGCCGGTCGCACGGGTGGACGTACGGGGTTCGTACGGGTTGATGTCCGTGGGATGACGAGTGCGCGCGCACGACGGTGGTGACGACGCCGGACGAGAGATCCGGTGCGGCACTCATCGAAGGGAAAGTCCCATGCGTACTCGTCATCAGATCACCGGCGCAGCCATCGTTGCTGCAAGCGCTCTCGGAGGCGTCGGCCTCACCCTGGCCGGCCCGTCCGGAACCGCCGACGCCACACCCGCGGTCAGCTCGACCGCCGCGAGCACCTCCTGCACAACCGCCAGCCGCGTCTTCCAGCTGCGCGGCGGCGGCACCCAGATCTGGGCCGCCTCGATCAGCAAGGCCAACAGCACCAAGCCGAGTGTCTACGGCTGGCAGAAGGTCTACACCGTCACCGGCGCCAAGGGCCTGTCCATCGCCGCGCACTCCGAGGGCAAGGAGAGCATCCAGATCCTCCTGTCGGACCAGACCGGCGCCCTGCGCTCCCTGGCCTACAACAAGAAGGACGGCAAGGTCACCAGCGCCCGCACCCTCGCCAAGGGCGGCACCACCACCAAGCCCGGCGCCTACCGCTTCACCTCCCTCACCTCCGACGGCACCCGCGTCTGGGGCGCCGGCAGCGGCCGCCTCACCGTCATGACCGGCATCTCCACCACCAAGGCCCCCACCGGCCGCTCCACCGTCGCCGGCCTCAAGGGCTTCTACCCCGCCGCGTTCTGGGCCAACGCCGGCGGCTCCTACGAGATCGCCTGGACCGACTCCAAGGGCAACGTCCGCTACGGCAACATCTCCGCCACCAAGGGCTGGCACCTGGCCAACACCACCACCGTCGCCAAGGGCTGGACCTCCGACGCCATCACCACCCCCGGCGCCGGCATCGTCCTGCGCTCCTCCGGCGACAACCTCGTCCGCCACCACGTCAACCCCTCCGCCAAGACCGGCAAGGTCACCAGGACCACCACCCTGACCAAGACCTTCAAGGCCCCCAACACCATCCCCATGACCACCGTCCCCGACACCTGCAAGACCACCGCACCACCGCAGTCCTCCAGCGGCTACTCGTTGCCCCTCGACAAGGGCGCTCAGCCGCGCAGCGAGTACGACGACCCCCACCACGACTACCCCTCGCTCGACCTCGCCGTCCCGACCGGGACCTCGGTCAAGGCGATCCGTGGCGGACGGGTGACGCATGTCGGAGGCGGATGCGGCAACGGCGTACAGATCTCAGCGGACGACGGTGGCTCCTACGTCTACTGCCACCTCTCGACCCGCAGCGTTGCGCCCGGCGCAACCGTCAAGGCCGGCCAGCTGATCGGCAAGTCAGGTAACACCGGCCACTCCACGGGTCCGCACCTGCACGTCCAGCTGAAGACCGGCAGCACGCTGCGCTGCCCCCAGCCGCTGCTCCTCGCGGTCTACGACGGCAAGACCGCACCGTCCCTGAACTCGCTCCCCACGTCCGGCTGCTCGTACTGAGCCCTTCCCAACCACACGCAACGCACAAGGAGAAGTCATGAACATCTCGAAGAACCGTAAGCTCACCACCGCAGTCGTCCTCGCCACCGCCGGCGCATCCGTCGGAGTCGGCTTCACCGTCCTCGGCCCGGGCAGCCCCGCTCAGGCGGCACCGTCGCTGAGCGCCGTCGAGTGCAGCACCAGCACGCGCATGTTCCAGCTGCGCGAAGGCGGTACGCAGCTGTGGTACGCCAGCGTGACGGGCATGGAGAAGGCCAGGCCCACGGCGTACCAGTGGACGAAGGTCGGCTCCCTGCCGAAGTCGCGCCCCGGCCTCGCGGTCGCCGCGCACACCGAGGGCAAGGGCTCGGTCCAGCTGCTCGTCACCGACCGCAACGGCGGCCTGCGCTCGTACTCGTTCAACAAGGACAAGCGCACGCTCAACTCGGGCACCAACCTCGCGAGCGGCACGGCGTCGAAGCCGAACAAGTACGGCTTCAGCCGGCTCACGTCCGACGGCAAGCGGCTGTACGGCGTCAAGGGCGGTGCGCTCTACGCCATGTCGAGCGTGACCACCACGAAGGCGCCGTCGGGGTACGTGAAGGTCGCCGGGTTCAACGCCTCACCGGTCGCGTTCTTCGGCAACGCCGGATCGGACTGGGAGCTCGGGTGGACCGACTCCCGCGGCAACCTGCACTACTCCGACCTGACCGCCGGCAAGAGCGGCTGGACCGAGCGTTCGCTGACCGTGCGCGAGAAGTTCGGCGCGTCGCGGGCGATCACGTCGGCCGGTGGCGGGGTCGTGCTGCGGCGTAGCGGTCAGGGCGTCTACCGCAGCCTGGTCGCCGACCCCAGCCGCGGCTCCGGCGTCTCGTCGGCCACGAAGGTGAGCTCGTCGTACCCCGCGGACGCCCCGATCACCACGGTGCCCGATACGTGCGCGGTGAAGACGGGATCCGAGAGCGGCACCGACGTCACCTACAACGACCTCAAGGCGATGTTCGGGACACGCGTCGGCGACAAGGCCACCGTCGAGAAGGGTCTGCCGTCGCTGAACGCCGCGATGAAGAAGGGCCGCATCACGACCCCGTCCCGCAAGGCGGCGTTCCTCGCGACGCTCGTCTCGGAGTCGAACGTGAGGTACAACGCGTCCGAGGTCGGGGTCGGCGCTCGGTACAAGGGACGCGGCTTCATCCAGCTGACGGCCGACTTCAACTACAAGTCCGCGGGCAGCTATCTCGGAGTCGACCTCCTGGGCACGCCGACACGGGCCGCGTCATTGAAGTGGAGTGCTCCGATCGCCCGGTGGTACTGGACCAAGGAGCGCCCGCTGAACGCGTACGCGGACCAGAACGACATGGGCCGCGTGGCCACGGCCATCGGGTTCGGTGGCAGCGACCAGCCGAGCAACCCTAGCCGCCAGCAGCGGTGCGCCGACTTCAAGAGCGCGTACAAGGTGCTGACCGGCAAGGCTCCGACGGGCGTCACCTGCTGATCGCGCCTGCGCACCCCCGGCCGCCCCGGTCAGGACTCACGCCTCACCGGGGCGGCCGATCATGCCCATCTACTTCTCATACGAATAACTGTGCGTTATCGTGATCGCGGTCTTGAGTGTCAGCGACAAGCCCTGGCTCGCTGACCGGCAACCCTCCGACCGCGGCGGGGTGCCCCAGGTGACGACCCGGCCGCATGAACCCGTGCGGCAAGCGCGACGACGCGGCGCGAGCCGCCCGGGAGGCACCCATGAGCACATCTTCGACGACCCATCTCGCCCTGGCCCTCGACGGCACCGGCTGGCACCCCGGCTCGTGGCGTGACCCGTCCGCGCGGGCCGACGAGCTGTTCACCGCCCGCTACTGGACCGACCTCGTCCTGCTCGCCGAGCGCGGCACGCTCGACCTGGTCACCATCGAGGACGGGCTCGCACTGCAGGCCGACGACGGCCTCCACCACGACCCCCGCACCGACCGCGTACGAGGACGGCTCGACGCCGTCCACGTCGCCAACCACGTCGGCGCGCTCACCAGCCGAATCGGGTTGGTACCGCTCGCGATCACGACACACACCGAGCCGTTCCACATCTCCAAGGCCATCGCCACGCTGGACTACGTCACGAGCGGCCGGGCCGGCGTACAGGTGCGCATCGGAGGCCGTCGTGACGAGTCGGCGCACTTCGGTCGCCGCGAGCTCGGCGACTGGTCCGACCTCGACGCCGACGGTCAGCGGTCGTTCGCGAACGCCCTGTTCGACGAGACCGACGACTACGTCGAGGTGCTGCGCCGGCTGTGGGACTCATGGGAGGACAACGCCGAGATCCGCGACGCCGCGACCGGCCGGTTCGTCGACCGCGACAGGCTGCACTACATCGACTTCGAGGGCGAGCACTTCAGCGTGCGCGGCCCCTCGATCACGCCGCGCCCACCGCAGGGACAGCCTGTCGTCGCGGCGCTCGGGCACGACGAACGCCCGTGGCAGCTGATCGGCACGTCCGCCGATGTCGGTTTCGTCACCCCGAAGGACGACGCCGCCGAGGCGTTGCCGACGATCCGCGCGGCGCAGCAGCGGGCCGGCCGTGAGGACGACGTCCGCGTGCTCGGGGACGTGCTGGTCGTGCTCGACGAGGACGCCACCCGTGCCGCCGAACGACTGGCGCACCTCAACGACCTCGCAGGCTCACCGTTGGAGTCCGACGCGCTGATCTACGTCGGTGGGGTCCCGGGCCTGGCCGACCTCATCGAGTCCTGGTCTGCCGCAGGGCTTTCCGGCGCCCGGCTGCGACCGGCAGTCAACACCGTCGACCTCCCTCACATCGTCGACGGACTCGTACCGGAGCTGCGTCGACGCGGACTCTTCCGGTCGGCGTACGACGGCCGCACCCTGCGCGACCATCTCGGCCTCGCGCGCCCCGCCAACCGATACGCCGCCTGAACCCGGAGAGGATGATCACGAATGTCGAAGCCCACCAAGCAGATTCACCTCGCCGCGCACTTCCCCGGCGTCAACAACACCACCGTCTGGAGCGACCCGCAGTCGGGCAGCCACATCGGCTTCGCGTCGTTCAAGGAGTTCGCCCAGACCGCCGAGCGCGGCAAGCTCGACTTCCTCTTCCTCGCCGAGGGCCTGCGCCTGCGTGAGCAGCGTGGCCAGATCTACGACCTCGACGTCGTGGGCCGTCCGGACACCTTCGCGATCCTCAGCGCGCTGTCGGCCGTCACCGACCGCCTCGGACTCGCTGGCACGATCAACTCGACGTTCAACGAACCGTACGACGTCGCAAGGCAGTTCGCCTCCTTGGACCACCTCTCCGGGGGACGCGCGGCCTGGAACGTCGTGACCAGCTGGGACGCCTTCACGGGCGAGAACTTCCGGCGCGGTGGCTACCTCCCGGCCGACCAGCGCTACGAACGGGCCAGGCTCTTCCTCGAGACGACCCTCGAGCTGCTCGACTCCTGGCGCGATGACGACGTGGTCGCCGATGCCGAGTCGGGTCAGTTCCTCGCCCGCCCGGATGCGGGCGAGTTCGCCCGCCACGACTCACAGTTCGACATCCACGGCCGGTTCAACGTGCCGCGCAGCCCGCAGGGACGACCGGTCATCTTCCAGGCCGGCGACTCCGACGAGGGTCGTGGCTTCGCCGCCGCCCAGGCCGACGCGATCTTCTCCCGCCACAGCGAGTACGACGCGGGCCGCACGTTCTACGCCGACGTCAAGAGCCGGCTGGCGAAGTTCGGGCGCTCCCGGGACGACCTGCTGATCCTGCCCGCCGCGACGTTCGTCATCGGCGACACCGACGCCGACGCCGAGGAGCGGGCCGCCGTCGTACGCCGTCAGCAGGTCAGCGGCGCCACGGCGATCAACTTCCTCGAGCAGGTCTGGAACCGCGACCTGTCGGCGTACGACCCGGAGGGGCCGCTGCCCGACGTCGATCCCGACACCGGTGAGCACACCATCGCGCGAGGCCGCGCGAGCGTACGCCGGCACGAGGACCCGATCGAGCTCGCCCGCACCTGGCGTGAGCGAGCTCAGGCCGAAGGACTGTCGATCCGCGACCTGGTCATCGAGGTCTCGGGGCGTCACTCGTTCGTCGGCTCGGCGCGCACGATCGCCGACGCGATCGACCGGCACGTGCAGGACGACGCGAGCGACGGGTTCATCCTCGTCCCGCACATCACGCCCGGCGGGCTCGGTGGGTTCGTCGACGAGGTCGTACCCCTCCTGCAGGAGAAGGGCGTCTTCCGCACGGACTACACGGGCGCCACTCTGCGCGAGAACCTCGGGCTACCAACGCTTTCCGACGACGAGGGTGCCGCACGGGCCTCGTGACGCCAGGGGTCACTGCCCCTGCTGCGACTGCCGACGCAACCGGTCGGCGTACGGCTCGCGCGGGATGTCGTGGACCTCGCCGAGGCTGCCCCACTCGTTGCGGCCCAGCCGCGACATCGGGCGCATCAGGTCGATGCGCGGGTGCGGCAGGCCGTCGCTGTCGTCGACCACGGCCGGGTCGAGGGCGATGTGCTGCACGCGGCCGAGCACGATCGTCGAGTCGCCGACCTCGATCGCGCGCTCCAGCACACACTCCAGCGCGATGGGTGAGTCGGCGACGCGGCTCGGCGCCACCGTCATCGACGGCTCACGCTCGATGCCGACCGCGTCGAACTCGCTCTGGTCGGACGGGAAGTCGGTCGCCGACTCGTTGATGTGGCGGGTCAACGCCTCGGGCGCGAAGCACACGACGAACTCCCCCGTCGCGACCGCGTTGCGCAGCGAGTCCTTCTCACCCACCGAGGTGAACTGCACGACGGGCGGGCTGGTGCTCGCGATCGTGAAGAACGAGTGCGGCGCGATGTTGTCGACGCCGTCGGCCGAGCGCGTCGACACCCACGCGATCGGTCGGGGCACGACGCTCGCCGTGAGCAGGCGATAGGTCACGGCGGCCTCGAGGTCGGCCACGTCCAGCTCTGTACGCATGTGGTCCAGTCTCCCCGACGCGCCCGCCGCGGGCTGCGGGACGTTGTCGGTGGGAGCACCTAGCGTCTGCGGCATGGCTTCGAAGACCGCTCGCTCCCGCTCGACGTTCCGCTGCTCCGAGTGCGGGTGGTCGACGGTCAAGTGGGTCGGCCGCTGCGGTGAGTGCCAGGCCTGGGGCACGGTCGCCGAGGCCGGCAGTGCCCCGGTGCGCACGGCGCCGGCCGCCCACATCGAGCGCCCCGCGGTCCCGATCGGCCAGATCGACGCCACCCGCGCCGAGGCCCGGTCGACCGGGGTCGGCGAGTTCGACCGCGTGCTCGGCGGTGGTCTGGTGCCTGGTGCCGTCGTGCTGGTCGCGGGCGAGCCCGGCATCGGCAAGTCCACGCTGCTGCTCGACGTGTCCGCGCGAGCCGCCAAGGAGCAGCGCAACGTCCTCTACGTCAGCGGTGAGGAGTCCGCCGCTCAGGTGCGGCTGCGCGCCGAGCGCATCGAGGCCGTCGCGCCGTCGCTCTTCCTCGCCAGCGAGACCGATCTCGCCACCGTGCTCGCCCAGATCGACCAGGTGGCACCCGACCTCGTCGTCATCGACTCGGTCCAGACGATCGCGTCCGCCGAGATCGAGGGCGCTGCAGGCAACGTCGCCCAGGTCCGCGAGGTCGCCGCATCGATCATCCAGCACGCCAAGGCCCGGGGCATCGCCGTGCTGCTCGTCGGCCACGTCACCAAGGAGGGCTCGATCGCCGGCCCGCGCGTGCTCGAGCACCTCGTCGACGTCGTCATCCAGTTCGAGGGCGAGCGCCACTCGCGGCTACGGCTCGTGCGCGCGGTCAAGAACCGTTACGGCCCCACCGACGAGGTCGGCTGCTTCGACCTGTCCGACGTGGGCATCGTCGGCCTGCCCGACCCGAGCGGCCTGTTCCTCAGCCAACGCGACGAGCCCGTCGCCGGCACCTGCGTCACGGTCACGCTGGAGGGCCGCCGGCCGCTGGTCACCGAGGTGCAGGCGCTCCTCGCGCCCTCCCCCGGAGGCTCGCCCCGGCGTACGACGAGCGGTGTCGACAGCTCGCGTACGGCGATGATCCTGGCCGTCCTCGACCGCCGCGTCGGCGTGCCCGTGCGGCAGTCCGACTGCTACGTCTCCACGGTCGGCGGCGCACGGCTGGCCGAGCCGGCGTCCGACCTCGCGGTCGCGCTCGCCCTGGTCAGCTCGGCCATCGAGAAGCCGTTGCCCGCTCGCACGATCGCCGTCGGCGAGGTCGGTCTCGCCGGTGAGGTGCGTGCCGTCACCGGCGTCGACCGCCGGCTCGCCGAGGCCGCACGCATCGGGTTCACCCGGGCGATCGTGCCGCGCGGCGCCCTCGACGACCGCCCCGCGCCGCCGTCCATGCAGGTGCTCGAGGTCGCCGACCTCGCCGCGGCCGTCGCTGCCGTCCACCCGGCCGGCCCGGCCGGCTCGGCCGACGCCGGCTCCCGCACCCCCGCACCGGCGCGGCCGACCACCCAGGAGTTCATCGACCAGCTCATCCGCGAGCGGCCGGCGTCCACCCGCCGCGACGCCCGCGCCGGCGAGGACCTCCCGCCGACGCCCCTGCACTCGGTGTGAGAGGCGGGCGCTCCTCCGCCCGCCTCTCACACCGTCACGCCCCGCCCCCGCACAACCAGGTGCTGTGCGCGGACCCGCCGAGCCACCACGGCGGGTGTCACGCCGACCGCCGCGCCGCTGCGTTCACTTCTTGACGACAAGGCTGCCACGGTGCAGGCTCACGCCGTGACCACCCCGCACGCGCCCGGGTCGCAGTCAGCGCTGCGACTGCGCAACCGTCAGGCCGTCGTCCACGCCCTGCTGACCGGCGGCCCCGCGACCCAGGCCGACCTCGCCCGTACGACCGGGCTGAGCAACGCCACGATCTCCAACATCGTGAAGTCGCTGAGCCAGGACGGCCTCGCGGTCACCGAGCCGACGACCAGCTCCGGGCGTCGCGCCATGTCAGTGCGACTGCAGGGCACGCGCGCCGTCGCGGCCGGCATCGACGTCGGACGCCGGCACGTCCGGGTCGTGCTCACGACGATCGGGTACGAGATCATCGCCGAGGACTCCCACTCCCTGCCGATCGGCCACAGTGCCGACGAAGGCATCGAGGCGGCCGCCCGCCTGCTCGAACGGCTCGTCGCGGAGGCCGGCGTACCGCGCACGTCGGTCATCGGTGCAGGCGTCGGACTGCCCGGCCCGATCGACCGGCGCACCGGCACGGTCCTCGACGGCGCGATCCTGCCCGCGTGGGTCGGCACCAGCGTCCCCGATGCGTTCGGCGAACGGCTGGGCCTGGACGTCCTGGTCGACAACGACGCCAACCTCGGAGCCATGGCCGAGATCGCCTGGGGTGAGCGCAAGGACGCCCAGGACCTGATCTTCGTCAAGGTCGGCACCGGCATCGGCGCGGGCCTGATCATCGACGGCCGGCTGCACTACGGCGCGCTCGGCACGGCCGGCGAGATCGGCCACACCACGGTCGACCCGCAGGGACCGTTCTGCCGGTGTGGCAACCGCGGCTGCCTCGAGACGCTGGCGTCGACGTCGACCATGCTCGCCTCACTCGCGCCGAGCTCGACCTCGGCGCTGAGCACGGCCGACATCGTCCGCAACGGGCTCGACGGCGACTCGGCGACCCTGCGCGTCATCGACGACGCGGGCTTCGTGCTCGGTCGCGTGATCGCGACGCTCGCCAACTTCGTCAACCCGCAGGTCGTCGTGCTCGGCGGCCCGCTCGCCGCTCTCGGCGACGTGCTGCTGGAGCCCGTACGCCGAGGGCTCATGCGTCACGCCGTCCCCGTCGTCGGCGAGACCACCCAGGTCGTCACCTCGTCGCTGGGTGACCGCGCCGAGGCTCTCGGCGCGGCCTCGGTCGTCCTGCGTCATGCCGGCCTCAGCCCGTCCTTGCGTTCATTGCTTGACGGCAAGCACAACTGAAGGCTTAACTACTCGCCACGCGTGATCCACCTCATATCCGCGACACCGTCGTCGCCCCGGCCGCGCCTGGGCACGCTCCACCCGAAGGACCCACCACATGTCGCAGCCCCCGGTCTCCACGACGGACGCCGAACCGGCGTACCTCCTGCGGATGCAGTCGATCACCAAGCGCTTCCCCGGAGTTCGGGCGCTCGACGACGTCAACCTCGACGTGCGCGAGGGCGAGATCCACGCGATCTGCGGTGAGAACGGCGCCGGCAAGTCGACCTTGATGAAGGTGCTGTCGGGCGTGCACCCCGTCGGCTCGTACGACGGTCAGATCACCTACCGCGGCCGCCCGGCAGGCTTCAAGAACATTCGCGAGTCCGAGGCCGAGGGGATCGTGATCATCCACCAGGAGCTCGCGCTCGTCCCCGAGCTGTCGATCACCGAGAACATCTTCCTCGGCAACGAGCCCTCCAAGCGCGGCGTCATCGACTGGCGGTTCGCCAAGGCCCGCGCTCAGGAGCTGCTCCAGCGCGTCGGCCTGCGCGAGGACCCCGACACCGCGATCAAGAACATCGGCGTCGGCAAGCAGCAGCTCGTCGAGATCGCCAAGGCCCTCAACAAGGACGTGCGGCTGCTCATCCTCGACGAGCCCACCGCCGCGCTCAACGAGACCGACTCGCGGCACCTCCTCGGCCTGATCACGGACCTCAAGGACCGCGGCATCACCTCGATCATGATCAGTCACAAGCTGGGCGAGATCGAGGCGATCGCCGACTCGATCACGATCCTGCGTGACGGCCACACCATCGAGACGCTCGACGTCGGCGCGGGCGGCGTCGACGAGGACCGCATCATCAAGGCGATGGTCGGTCGCACCCTCGAGTCGCGGTTCCCCGACCACACCCCGCAGATCGGCGAGGTGTTCTTCGAGGTCCAGGACTGGACCGTCCGCCACCCGCAGTCGTCCGAGCGCCTGGTCTGCAAGAACGCCTCGTTCACCGTGCGTCGCGGCGAGATCGTCGGCTTCGCCGGGCTCATGGGCGCCGGGCGCACCGAGCTGGCGCGGTCGGTCTTCGGACGCTCGTACGGCATCTACGAGTCGGGCCGAATCTTCAAGGACGGCAAGGAGATTCGCCTGCACAACGTGTCGCAGGCGATCGACGCCGGCCTGGGCTATGTCACGGAGGACCGCAAGTCGCTCGGCCTCAACCTGCTCGACGACATCAAGCGGACCACGGTCGCCGCAGGCCTGAAGAAGATCGCCCACAACAGTGTGGTCGACCGCGGCGAGGAGCACTCGGTCGCCGAGCGCTACCGCCGGATGCTGCGTACCAAGACACCGTCGGTCGACGAGGGCGTCTCCAAGCTGTCGGGCGGCAACCAGCAGAAGGTCGTCCTGTCGAAGTGGATGTTCACCGACCCCGACCTGCTGATCCTCGACGAGCCCACGCGCGGCATCGACGTGGGCGCCAAGTACGAGATCTACGGGATCATCCAGGCCCTCGCAGACCAGGGCAAGGGCGTCATCGTCATCTCCTCCGAGCTGCCCGAGCTGCTCGGCATCTCCGACCGCATCTACACGATCTTCGAGGGCACGGTCACCGGTGAGCTCACCCGTGACGAGGCCGATCAGGAGAGCCTCCTGCGCCTGATGACCTCCAACCCCCGCGCCTCTCGCACCGACCAGTCCGCCTGACCGGCGACCGACAAAGGAATCACCCCCTCATGGCTACTTCAGTCGACACCGCGCCCGCTCCGGCCGACCCGACGCCCGAGCCCGAGACCCGTGGCGGCTCGGTCTTCCACCAGCTGTTCGGCGACAACGTCCGCCAGTTCGGCATGCTCGGCGCGCTCGTGGTCATCGTGCTGTTCTTCCAGTGGTGGACCGGCAGCAAGATGCTGACCTCGGACAACCTGATGAACCTGCTCAACGGCAACAGCTACATCCTGGTGCTCGCGATCGGCATGGTCATGGTCATCATCGCCGGCCACATCGACCTGTCCGTCGGGTCGGTCGCGGCGTTCGTCGGGATCGTCGTCGCCAAGTCGATCGCCGACTGGGGACTGCCCTGGTGGGCCGGCATCCTGCTCGGCCTCGCCGTCGGCGCACTGGTCGGGGCGTGGCAGGGCTTCTGGGTCGCCGTCGTCGGCATCCCCGCGTTCATCGTGACCCTCGCGGGCATGCTCATCTTCCGCGGCGCCAACCAGTTCGTCGGCAAGTCCAACAGCATCCCGGTGCCCGACGAGCTGCAGAAGATCGGCGCCGGCTACCTGCCCGAGGTCGGACCCGACACCGGCTACAACAACCTCACCGTCCTGCTCGGCCTCGCCGCCTGTGCCGCCGTCGTCTGGGGGCTGTGGCGGGCTCGTCGTACGGCCGTGAAGATGGAGTCCGAGGTCGACCCGCTGTGGGTGACCGTCGTCAAGATGGTCGCGCTCTGCGCGGTCATCCTCTACCTCACCTACCAGTACGCCACCGGCCGCGAGGGCACGTCGTTCCCGATCCCCGGCCTGATCCTCGTCGCGCTCGTGCTGATCTACGGGTTCATCACCTCGCGCACGGTCATCGGCCGTCACGTGTACGCCGTCGGCGGCAACAAGCAGGCCGCTGAGCTGTCCGGCGTCAAGAGCCGTAAGGTCAACTTCCTCGTGCTCATGAACATGGGCCTGCTGGCCGCGGTCGCCGCGATCATGTTCATCGGCCGCTCCACTGCTTCGGGCCCGTTCGACGGCACCAACTGGGAGCTCGACGCGATCGCGGCCGTGTTCATCGGCGGCGCCGCCGTCAGCGGTGGTGTCGGCACGGTGACCGGCTCGATGGTCGGCGGCCTGGTCATGGCCGTCCTCAACTCCGGGCTTCAGCTCAAGGGCGTCGGCGCCGACGCGACCTCGATCACCAAGGGCCTGGTGCTGCTCGCAGCCGTCGCCCTCGACGTCTGGAACAAGAACCAGGGCCGCTTCTCGATCGTCGGCCAGCTCATGAAGGGCCGCGGGCAGCAGTCCGGCACGGCCACTCCCTCCCACGGCTAGCCATCCGGCCGGCACAACCGCAAAGGAAATCGGTATGCGTACCAACCAGCACCTCCGGACGATGGCTGCCGGTGCGGCTGTCCTCGCCCTCGCCCTGTCCGCCTGTGGCGGACGCGACGACAGCGAGTCGGGCGGCGGCGGCTCCGGCACGGCGTCCGGCGGCTCCGGCGGCTTCGCCAAGGACTCGGTCATCGGCGTCTCGCTGCCGCAGAAGACCAGTGAGAACTGGGTCCTCGCCGAGAACCTGTTCAAGACCGACCTCAAGGCGGCCGGCTACAAGCCCAACGTGCAGTTCGCCAACGGCGGCGTCACCGAGCAGCAGAACCAGATCAGCTCGATGGTCACCAACGGAGCCAAGGTGATCATCATCGGCGCGATCGACGGGTCGCAGCTCAACACCCAGATCAAGCAGGCGCACGACGCCGGCGCGGTCGTGATCGCGTACGACCGTCTGCTGCTGAACTCCCCCAACGTCGACTACTACGTGGCCTACGACAACTACAAGGTGGGCCAGCTGCAGGGCCAGGCGCTGCTGGACGGCATGAAGGCCAAGAAGCCCAACGGCCCCTACAACATCGAGCTGTTCGCCGGTTCGCCCGACGACGCCAACGCGAAGGTCTTCTTCGACGGTGCGATGTCGGTGCTCAAGCCCAAGATCGACGACGGCACCCTCAAGGTCGGCTCGGGCCAGAAGTCGTTCAACCAGGCCGTCACCCAGGGCTGGAAGCCTGAGAACGCCCAGAAGCGCATGGACACGCTGCTGTCCAACTACAGCGGCAGCAAGGCGATCGACGGCGTGCTGTCCCCCAACGACACGCTCGCCCGCGCGATCCTGACCTCGACCAAGTCGGCCGGCAAGCCCAACCCGATCGTCACCGGCCAGGACTCCGAGGTCGAGTCGGTCAAGTCGATCATGGCGGGCGTGCAGTACTCCACCATCAACAAGGACACCCGCAACCTGGTCAAACAGGCCGTCAAGATGGTCGGCGAGCTGCAGTCCGGCGGCAAGGCCGACACCAACGACACCAAGAGCTACAACAACGGCGTCAAGGTCGTGCCGGCGTACCTGCTGCCGCCGCAGATCGTGACCAAGGCCAACGCCAAGCAGGCGTACGCCAACGACCCGACGCTGTCGAAGATCACCGGCTGACGGCTCCTCCCCCAGAGCAACGGCCCGGCACCTCAACGACGAGGTGCCGGGCCGTTCTGTCGTCCTGAGGCGGACGAGCCGAGGTCAGGACGCGGCGGGCTCGGCTCGTACGAGCTCGACCTGCTCCCGGCGTACCGGCTCGGTCACCGAGTGCTCGGCGTCCTTGGTGCTGGGCACCATCCGCACCCGCTCGACCTGGACGGTCTGCAGGCTCACCACGGGTCGCTCCTCGTGGAGGACGACCTCCGTGGGGCCCTCGGGCAGCGCGTCGCCGTCGGCGTGGCCGAACCGCTCTCGTCGGGAGCCCATCGGTCGCGCGCCCACGGCGGGCGAGGTCTCGGCCGACTCGGCCGGCGTCTCGTCGGCCGGCAGCTCTTCGTAGACCAGGACCTCACGGCGGACCTGGACGGGGACCTGCACGGTCTCGACCACGACCTTCTTGCCGATCCGGACCTTGCCGGACGCGCGCCGCGACGTGCTCACGTCGAGTCGCTCCTCGTGCCTCACCACCGTGTGCTCGTCGCTCGCACGGGATGCGAGGGGGTCGGCAGCATCGGTCGTGGTGCTGGCTGTGCGGTCTGCGTCGTACTGCGTCACTACATCTCCCACAGGGTGGTCGGTCGGGCCGTCTGCGTCGGTGCCTGGCTGGCGTCGCCGCCTCCGCGTGGCCTGCGAAGAACCCGATGTACGAGCGTGACACATCCGCCTGAGTATTGGGGGAGGTCCGAGGGGAACGACCGGCGTACGACGGCGCCGTTAGACTCCCCGACGTGGACCGATCGGACGAGCGGCTGCTGAGCGAGACGCTCGCCGCCGTAGCCCCTGGCACCGAGCTGCGTGATGCCCTCGAGCGCATCCTGCGCGGCCGCACCGGCGCACTCATCGTGCTCGGTCACGACAAGGTCGTCGAGGAGATCAGCACCGGCGGCTTCCCGATCGACATCGAGTTCTCCGCGACGCGCCTGCGCGAGCTCGCCAAGATGGACGGCGCGATCGTGCTCGACCGCGACATGACGCGCATCATGCGCGCCGCGACCCAGCTCGTGCCCGACCCGAGCATCGAGACGCGCGAGTCCGGCACCCGTCACCGCACCGCCGAGCGCGTCGCCAAGCAGACCGGCTTCCCCGTCGTGTCGGTGAGCCAGTCGATGCAGATCGTGGCGCTCTACGTCGGCGGCGTCCGGCACGTGCTCGAGGGGTCCAACGCGATCCTGTCCCGCTCGGCCCAGGCCCTGCAGACGCTCGAGCGCTACAAGTCGCGCCTCGACGAGGTCACCGGCACCCTCTCGGCACTCGAGATCGAGGACCTCGTGACGGTCCGCGACGTCGCCAACGTCCTCCAGCGCCTCGAGATGGTGCGCCGCATCAGCGCCGAGATCGACCAGTACGTCGTCGAGCTCGGCACCGACGGCCGCCTGATGTCACTGCAGCTCGAAGAGCTCGTCGGCGGCCTCGGCAACGACCGCGAGCTGGTCATCCGCGACTACATCGAGAGCACCCGCGAGCAGCTGAGCGTCCAGGAGGCCATGGACCGCCTCTCGACCCTGTCGTCCACCGACCTGCTCGACCCGACCGCCGGCGCCCGCGCGATGGGCTTCCCGGTCATGGGCGAGGCGCTCGACGCCTCCGTCAGCCCGCACGGCTACCGCCTGCTGTCCAAGGTGCCACGGCTGCCGGGCGCGATCGTCGACCGCCTCGTCGATCACTTCGGCACGCTGCAAAAGCTGCTGGCCGCCAACTTCGACGACCTCACCGCGGTCGAGGGCGTCGGCGAGAGCCGGGCCCGCGCCGTCCGCGAGGGCCTGTCGCGGCTGGCCGAGTCGAGCATCCTCGAGCGCTACGTCTGAGCGTGTCCGACCTGCACGACGCCGTCCTCGACTGGTACGCCGAGGCCCAGCGCGACCTGCCGTGGCGCCGTCCCGACTGCTCGCCGTGGGGCGTGTTCGTCTCCGAGGTCATGCTCCAGCAGACGCCGGTGGTGCGCGTCCTGCCCGTGTGGGAGGAGTGGATGGCTCGCTGGCCCACTCCCGCCGACCTGGCCGGCGTCGCCTCCGGTGAGGCCGTACGCGCGTGGGGCCGCCTCGGCTACCCGCGCCGAGCGCTCCGGCTGCACGCCGCCGCGACCGCGATGGTCGAGCGTCACGACGGCGAAGTTCCCTCGAATCTCGTTGACCTGCAAGCACTTCCGGGCGTCGGCACCTACACGGCCGCGGCCGTCGCGGCCTTCGCGTTCGGCATCCGAGTGCCGGTGGTCGACACCAACGTGCGGCGGGTGCACGCCCGCGCCGTCACCGGCGTCGAGCACCCTGCTCCGTCGCTGACGAGGGCCGAGTCCGACCTCGCGGCGTCGCTGCTGCCGGACTCGGAGTCGGAGGCCCGGCTGTGGAACGTCGGCGTCATGGAGCTCGGCGCCCTCGTCTGCACCGCCCGCGGCCCGCGCTGCGACGACTGCCCGCTTCTGGGCCGGTGCGCATGGGTGCTGGCCGGGCGACCGGCGTACGACGGCCCACCCCGCCGGGGTCAGAAGTGGGCCGGCACCGACCGTCAGGTGCGCGGACGCATCGTGCAGCTGCTGCGCGAGAGCGACGAACCCGTCAGCCGGGCCGAGGTCGAGAAGGTCTGGTCCGATGAGATCCAGCGCGAGCGCTGCCTCGACGGCCTGGTCGCCGACGGACTCGTCGAACCGATGTCGGACAACAGGTTTCGCCTGCCCGCCTGACGCCGCCCCCGCCGGTTGAGCCGCACCATCGCCGGTCTAGTAGGCGAGCGCCTCGCCTACTCGGCCAGCGGGGGCCGGCTGTCGGGCGAGGAGGGGTTCGGCGGGCGCTGTGCACTGGTTCGCGTGGTGAACCACGGGCTCGCATGGCTCACCTGGCGAACCAGTGCACAGTGATCCACCACCCTGTTTCGGGCGGCGACCACAACCGCTGGTCGAGTAGGCGAGCGCCCCAGCGCGAGCCGTATCGAGACCCGGTGCGGCGCGGGGAGACTCGTCGCGCGCGGTCGCGGTGGTCTCGATACGGGCTCGGCCAGCGCCTCGCCCTACTCGACCAGCGGGCCGGCTCGGCCAGCGGGCCGGCTCGGCTAGCGAGATGTGGTGCCTCGCGACTCGCCCGTGGGCTCCTGGGCGATGCCCTTGCGTCCGCCTGCGGGTTCGTCGGCCAGCCCGAGCGCGGCGAGCGTATCGGCGAGCACTTCGTCGGGGCTGCCCTCGGCGTGGACGACGACGCCCGGCTCGGCCTTCTGCAGGGGCTCGAGATCAGCGAGCTGGCTGTCGAGCAGCGACGCCGGCATGTAGTGCCCCTTGCGCTGCGCGAGCCGCTCCTGCAGCACCGCGCGATCGACGTCGACGTGGCAGAACCGCACGCCCTGGCGCCCCTCGCGCAGGAGGTCGCGGTAAGTCTTCTTCAACGCCGAGCAAGTGATGACCGCGCTCTCGCGGCCCTCCTCGTGCTCGTCGATCCACGCCCCGATGGACCGCAGCCACGGCCAGCGGTCCTCGTCGGTGAGCGGGTGGCCGGCTTTCATCTTGTCGACGTTGGCCTTCGGGTGGAAGTCGTCGCCCTCGGCGAAGATCCAGCCCATCCGCTCGGCGATGCCCTTGGCCACGGTCGTCTTGCCCGACCCGGACACGCCCATGACGATGATGAACTGCGGCTGCGTCGCGTCAGTCATGCCCGCCACCCTAGGCCCGCTGGCAGGGTTGTGCCTCGGCACGTTGCGGAGTAAGTTCTCGCGTTTGTGCGTGCGAGCCTCCTCCCCTACTGGCGTCTGCTCGTCGCAGGCATCCGCCAGCAGTCGACCTACCGCCTCGCCGCACTCGGGGGCCTGGTCGCCAATGCGACGTTCGGGTTCCTCAAGGTCGCCGTCCTGTTCGCGACGGTCGAGGCCGCCGGCGGTGAGCTGGGTGGGTACGACGTCGGCACCATGAGTGCCTATATCTGGCTCTCCCAGGGGATGCTCGGCTCGGTCAACCTGTTCGGGCGCAGCGACATCGCCGATCGCATCAAGGACGGCTCGGTGACGACCGACTTCCTGCGCCCGCTGGACGTGCAGGCCGCAGCGATCGTCCAGGAGGTCGGCAAGTCGTTGTGGGCGCTGGTCCCTCGGGGCATCCCGTCGGTGCTGATCGGGGCCGTGGTCGTCGGGATGTCGATGCCGAGCTCGCCCTGGCCCTACCTGCTCGGCCTGATCAGCCTGGTGCTCGGCATCACCCTCGGTGCAGCGGTGGTCTACCTCGTCGCGACCACCGGGTTCTGGATGGTCGAGACCCGCGGCGTACAGGTGCTGTACATGGTGATCTCGGGGTTCCTCGCTGGGCTGTTCGTGCCGATCTCGCTGTTCCCGCAGTGGCTGCACGCGCTCGCGACGGCGACACCGTTCCCGTCGATGATGATGTACCCGATCGACGTCCTGTCCGGGCGCGTCGACGGGCTCGCCTCACTGGGCCTCGTCGCGGCCCAGGTCGGCTGGCTGGGTGCCGTCGCCCTGATCGGGCAGATCGTGACCCGACGCGGCCGCCACAAGCTGGAGGTCCAGGGTGGCTGACCTCGCGGCGTACCGCGCCGTCCTCGCCTCCCGGGTCAGGGCGCAGCGGTCGTACAAGGCCAACTTCCGCATCGACCTGCTCAGCTCGTTGCTCATCGGCATCATCGAGCTCGCCGAGGTGTGGGTGCTGTTCCACAACGTGCACTCCCTCGGCGGGTTCACGTTCAGCCAGATCCTCCTGGTGTTCGGGCTCGCCGACGTGGCGTTCTCGTTCACCGACCTGGCGTTCGGTCACTGCGACAACCTGCCGACCTACATCCGCGCCGGCACGCTCGACGTGTTCTACCTGCGCCCGCAGCCGTTGCTGCTGCAGCTGATCACGAGCGACATCAGCCTGCGGCGGCTGACGCGGGCGATGGTCGGGATCGCGTGCGTCGTCACAGCCCTGGTGGTCAACGACATCGCCTGGTCACCCTCCGTCGTCGCGCTGCTCGCGCTGTCGATGGTCAGCGGATTCGCCGTGTTCTCAGCGCTTTTCGTCTGGGCGGCAGGTGCGCAGTTCTTCCTGATCAACGGCGCCGAGATGACCAACGCGTTCGTCTACGGCGGTCGGTACGCAGCCACGCAGCCGGGCGCGGTGTGGAACCGCCCGCTCAAGGTGCTGTTCGGGTTCTTCTTCCCGATGGCGTTCACGGGCTACCTGCCGGCACTGGAGATCCTCGGCCTCCCCGGGCCGGAGTGGCTGCCGTCCTGGCTGGCCTGGTGCACACCGCTCGCGGCGATCTGGGCGTGGGCGATGGCACTGCTGTTCTGGCGTATCGGCGTACGGCACTACCAAGGAGGCGGCGGATGAGCACCATCATCGAGACCCACGCACTCACGCGGGACTTCACCGTACGAGATGGCTTGCGGCGCAAGAAGATCCGCGCTGTCGACGAGATGACGTTCAGCGTCGAGGCGGGCTCCGCCGTCGGCTACATCGGCGCCAACGGGGCCGGCAAGTCGACCACCATCAAGATGCTCACCGGCATCCTCGTGCCGACCTCGGGGTCGGTGGCGACGTGCGGACTGCGACCGGTGCAGGACAGGCGGCTGCTCGCGCGACAGGTCGGTGTCGTCTTCGGGCAGCGGTCCCAGCTGTGGTGGGACCTTCCCGTCCGCGAGTCGTTCACCATCCTCGCCGCGATCCACCGCCTCACCTCGGAGGGCGAGCGTCGGCGTACGGACGAGCTGGTCGAACAGCTCGAGATGGGCGACTTCCTCAGTACGCCGGTGCGGCAGCTCTCGCTGGGCCAACGGATGCGGGCCGAGGTGGCTGCGGCCCTGCTGCACTCGCCCCAGCTGGTCATCCTCGACGAGCCGACGATCGGCCTCGACGTGCTGTCCAAGCAGCGGCTGCGCGAGTTCCTGGTGCAAGAGCGCCGGTCACACGGCACGACGCTGCTCCTCACCACCCACGACATGGGTGACATCGAGCGGCTGTGCGAGCGGGTGCTGGTCGTCGACCACGGGCACCTCGCGTACGACGGCACCCTCACCGGTCTGTCGCGGCGCGTCGGTGCCCAACGGGTGCTGGTCGTCGACCTCGCCGAGCCGACGTCCGACCTGGTCGGCCTGCCGGCGACGCAGCACCTCGGCAGTGAGAGCCGCGGGCTGCAGCAGCGACTCGCGTTCGACGCCGAGCACACGACGGCCGCAGCCGTGCTCGCCGCGGTGTCCGAGCGCGCCGAGGTGCGCGACCTGTCGATCGAGGAGCCCGACATCGAGGACGTCGTACGCCGGCTCTACGCTGCTTCGCGCTGACGGGGGTCGGCGCTAGGGTCGCACCTGTCGTCACGCCGAGGGGGCTCGTCCATGAACCGTGCTGTCGCATCGACCCTGTCCGTCCTCGCGGTCACAGCCCTCGCGGCCTGCAGCGGCGACGACGGCTCGAGCAGCAGCACCACGCTCGCGACCTCGACGCCGGCGGCGACGAGTACGCCGAGCCCGTCGACGACCATGCCGGCGACCACCGCGACGACGACCACATGGTTCACCTCGCTGCCCGGCTCGTCGACGTCCGTGCCGAGCACGACCCCGTCGCCGACCTCGGCGTCATCGCGACCGACGACCCCGAAGTCGCAGCGCCCGACGACCGAGCCCGGCCCGTCCGACCCTGCTCCGACCCGGACGACCGCCACCCTGGCCGGTCCTGGCACCGACTGCAGCACGGCAGGCGAACCGCTCGTCGTGATGACCGGCCGCATCAGCTGCACGCTCGTGCGCAGCACCGCCCGCGGCTACGGCCGCGCGATCGAGTCGGGCAACGTCCAGGGCAACGGTGGATACGCCCAGGTCGGCGAGTTCCTCTGCAGCACAGCGGTGCTCGATGACCGCCCCATGTCCGACGCCTACCAGATCTGTCACGGCAAGGGCCGCTCCTTCCGCATCGGCGACTGAGCCACCGACCCAGCGACATATCTCGTCTGTCCGGCACTCCATGGAGTGCCGGACAGACGAGATTCGCAGCATGGTGACGCGGGAGGTTCGGGTCAGCCGTTGACGAGGCGGTCCCACGTCTGCGGGCCCGGGTAGCCGTCGGCGCCGCTGCCACGCCAGCCCTGGGCGAGCTGGAAGTCGCGCACGTTCAGACGCGTCGCCTCGGTGAACGTGCGGCTGGCCTGATAGCCGTTGCCGTCGTGGTGCTTCGTGTAGCCCTTCGCGATCAGCGCCTTGTCGAGGTCGAGCACCGCCGGGTCCGACTTGCCGATGCGGAACGCCTTCTCACCCGGGAACGGGAGCACCTGCCTACCGCCCTCGAACGGCGGCGCGGCGAAGTCCTCCTGCGCCTCACGCCGCAGGCGGGGGCCGTCGTCGTCGACCCATCGCTTCAGGTCGGGGCCAGGGCACTCGGTGCCGTAGTGGTCGTTGTGGCCGCTGATCGTGAGCGGCTCGGTGATGTGCGAGCGCCCGGGTCGGCTGAGCACCCGGTTGGTCTCGAAGTAGAGCCACTCCAGAGCACGCATCGCCTCGTCGCTGGGCGAGTCGCCCTCGCGGATGTGGATCTGCACCGAGATCGCCAGTGTGTTGAAGCCCTCGACCGCGCCGGCCAACAGGTCGAACCCGCGGCCCTCCCAGATCTCGCCCTTCTGGGTGATCACGAAGCTGTACTCGATGCCGGGGCCGTCGTCGTCCTTGGCGATCTCGTGCATCTGCTTGGGTGCGCCCGGACCGTTCTTGATCTCGTCATCCTTGAACAGGTCCTTGAGCCAGTTGCTCTTGGGGCCCTGCCAGTGCACGACGAAGTGGGTGCGCTTGCCGCGCGGCACCGAGTCGACCTTCTTGGCCCAGCCGTCGAAGCCCCACTCCGAGCGGGGCCGGATGCGGTGGCCCTTGGCGCTGGCGCCGGGCGCGTCCTTGAACGAGAAGCCGATGGCCGTCGCCGTGACGGCAGCGGCTGCACCGCCGAGGACCGTACGACGGCTCGGCCGGCCGTGGTGTGACGTGGAATCGGGCATGGTGGAACCCACAGGAAACAACTCCTCGGGCGGCTTCCCGCCCCTCGTCGATACGCGAACGAGGGTCCGACTACGTGACGGGCGAGGTGGTTCCGAGCCGCCGAATCTCCTACAGCTCCAACAACATTCGCGTGTTGCCGAGGGTGTTGGGCTTCACCCGGTCGAGGTCGAGGAACTCGGCCACGCCCTCGTCGTACGACTGCAGCAGCTCGGCGTAGACCGCCGGCTCGACCGCCTGCCCGTCGATCTCGACGAACCCGTGCCGGGCGAAGAAGCCGGTCTCGAACGTCAGGCAGAACACCCGGCGTACGCCGATCTCGCGCGCGTCGTCGAGCAGCCCCCGCAGCACGGCGCCCCCGACCCCGCGACCCTTGGCCCAGTCGGCGACCGCCAGCGTGCGCACCTCGGCGACGTCGTCCCACATGACGTGCAGCGCCCCGCAGCCGGCGAGCCGGCCGTCGAGCTCGACGAGCCGGAACTCCTGCAGCGACTCGTAGTACGCAACCGCCGGCTTGGGCACGATCGCGCGCCGGTCGACATAGGGGCGGACCAGCTCACGGATCTCGCGCACATCGGCGGCACGCGCACGACGGACGACCGGTCGGGCGTCGCGCTGCGGTGCGGAGGTCGGCTGCGTGTCCACCCGAGCGAGCCTAGGCCGTCACAGGTTGCCGTCGCGGAAGCGTCCGAACTCGGCCTTCGCCGCCGGCGTGAGGCGTACGACGGACGCACCCCCCGGTCCGCTGCCGGCCTGGCCGTCGGCGACGCTGCGGCCGACCCGCGACGGGTTGGCCTGGTAGGCGCTCGCGAGCAGAGTCAGCACCTGCGCCGGGGTGAGATCGGAGCTCATGTGCGGGCTGATCGCGGTCATCAGGCCGGGCAGGCGGGTCGGGCCGAGGGTGCGCAGCTTGGCGTAGCCGCTCATCAGGATCAGGCCCTGGTTGGCGGACCGGTCGAAGTCACCGCCGGGCAACGACTTGCGCTCGCGCGCCACGGTGAGGGCCTGCTTGGCGGTGAGGTTGTGCGTGCCGGCCGGCACGTCCTTGACCGGGCGCTTGAGCGTGACCGTGATGCCGCCGATCGCATGCACCGCCCGCTGGAACCCGACGAAGTCGGTCAGCAGATATCCCTGCAACGGGATGCCGGTGGTCCGCGAGACCGTCCGGGCCATCCCGGCCGGCCCGCCCGAGACCATCGCGCCGTTGATCTTGCCCTGGCTGCCGTTCGGGAGGGTCGTGAGCGTGTCACGCGGCAGGCCGAGGATGCCGCCGCCGCCCTTGCCGTCGACCCCGACGACCTGGATCGTGTCGGCGCGGCTGTGCTGGATGTCCTGCCCGAGGCGGGCGTCGGAGCCGAGGGCCACGACGTGCCGCTTGCCGCCGAGGTAGGGGCCCGGCGCGCCCTTCGAGGGCCACCAGCCGCCGACGATCTTCCAGGTGGCGCCCTCCTTGACCAGCAGCGTGACGTCCTGGCCCTGGGCACGGACCGCGATGCCGGTGCCCTTCCAGGTGCCGCGGGACGCACCCGCCAGCTCGGCGTCGGTGAACGACGTCTTGCCGAGGCGCTGCAGCACCTGCGGTGTGAGCGTGCCGTTGCCCGCCGCGAGCGCCGGACCGGACGGAGCGGCCGACGAGGTGGACGCACTGCCGGGCGAGCTCGTGGCCGCGGCCGCGCCGGTCGTCGTGGTCGGCGCCGCTGCCGACCCGGTCGTCGCCGAGCCGGAGTCGTCACCGGAGCACCCGGCCACCGAGGCGACGGAGGCTGCGACGAGGAGGCCGGCGAGCGTCGTACGAGCGGTGCGGCGAACCGAAGTCATGCCGCCACCGTAGCCGCGCACCGGCGGTACGGCGGCGCGGTGCCGAACGGCGCGGCGTCGCCTGGACTAGCGTCGCCGGAGTCACCGTCCGCCCCAGGTGAGGATCACATCGTGCGCGTGATCGCTGTGCTGGCCACGCTGGTGAGCGCCGGTGCGCTCGTCGTGAGCGGGGCCATGAAGCTCGGACGGTCCAGGCCGGTGCGGCAGGCGATGCGCGAGCTCGACGTGCCGCTCACCCTGCAGCGCTCGTCCGTGGCCGCGTGTGTGCCGGTCGTTGAGCTCGTCGCGGCTGTCGGGGCGCTCACGCTCGACGGCGCGTATCGCACCGCGTGCGCCGTGGCCGTCCTCGCGCTGCACCTGGTGTTCGTCGTCGTGGTGTGGCGCGTCGTCCGAGCCGAGCGCCCGGCGGACTGCCACTGCTTCGGGACTCTCTCGCGCAACCCGGTGTCGCGCCGGACCCTGCTGCGCAACGTGGGCTTTGCAGCGGCTGCCCTCGTGGGTCTCGCCCTCGGCGTCGCCGGCGACGACCGCTCCGTTGTCCGCGCCCTGGCTGCGGCCGTGGTCGTCGCCGCCGTCACGATGCGGGGCTGGTCCGAGCTGCGCACCTGGCGGTCGCGGCCGCGGCCCGAGCAGCTGTTCCTGCAGGACCCGCACGGGGCACGCCTGTCGCTGGTCGATCTGCAGCAACCCGCGACCGTGCTCGTGTTCTTCAGCGCTGGATGTCGCACCTGCCACGACCTGGTGCCGTACTTCCGGTGGTGGCCCACTCGCCTGCCCGACGGCCTCGACCTGCAACCCGTGCTGCGTGGCACCCCGGAGGAGTTCGCACAGCACGCGGTGTTCGCCGAGCTCGTCGAGCACGCGTGGTACGACGACGGTGATGTCGCCGCGGCCGTCGGCGTACCCGCGAGCCCTGGGGCGGCGTACATCAGCACACGGCACCCGCTCGGTGACGGCGGCGTCTTCGGACGTCACGCGATCGAGGACCTGCTGCGCCGGCACGGCGCCGACCTGACCGCAGCGCCGTTGCCGGGCTCGGACTGAGCCACCGCAGACCGACGGCCCCGAGCCCGGTACGGGGTCGAGGCCGTCGGGACGAGAGCGGCTCAGGCGGGCGTGAGCAGGCTGGTGAAGGTGACCGCTCCGATGCCGGCGACGCCCTTGCCGACCGCGGTCGAGGAGATGTTCCAGCACAGGGTCTGCGGGCAGGTGATCTCGATGAGGCTCGGCAGCCCGATGAAGATGAAGTTGAAGTCGATGCAGAACTTCGTCGGACGAATACCGCCGCTGGGGTAGGTCTGGGGGAAACCCGTGAACTTGCTCAGCGTGACATTCGAGAAGTTGCCCGCGAAGGCGAATGCGCTGATCGAGCCCAGCGTGCCCACTCCAGTGCCGAGGCCGAGGTTGGACTTATAGGTGCTGCCGTCGCTCATCGTCAGCGTGGCCGACGTCATGATCGCGGTGTAGGCCGGCTTGAACAACGACAGGTCGCACGAGCTGGCATTGACATTGGCCGTGACCACGAACGGGAACAGCGCGGCCGAGCCATTGGCGTTGGTGGCGACCGACACGACGGGCGTCGGAATGGATCCGGCACGCAGACACGTCGGGCAGGTCGGGGGCTCCGGACTGGCGGCGCTCGCAGGAGCGGCTGCGGCGACAGCAAGCACCGGAACAGACCAGGCAGCGCCCTTGGCAAGGGTCCGACGTGTCACGTCTGGGACGTTCTTCTGCTCCTCGGACATGATTACCTTCCTGGCCTGACTCGAAGAGTCGTTGAGATGAGAGGTCCGCACGCGGAAGGAAATCAACGATCTCCCCGACTTCCGCACGGCCACCGTAGCGGCGTTCGGAATGAACGCGCACAGAATTCACCCAGAAGGACTATGCGAGTCCCTTCGAGCTGCTCAGGTCACGCGCGGTCACGGCCCTTCGCAGCTGCACGCGGCTGGACCGTGACCCCAGCCCCAGCTTGCGGCGGGCTCGCCCCAGGTGCACCCGCAAGGTGTTCTCGCTGATCTGCAGCCGGCCCGCCACCTGCTCGCGAGACAGGTGCGGGAACGCGCACGCGTAGGCGTGCACCACCTCCAGCTCACGCTGCGTCAGCTGCTCCTGGGGCGCCCCGGCCAACGACGGGTAGGTGGTCAGCCCGTGGAAGGCACGACGGAGCGCGATGGCCACGTCCGCCGGGTGCGCCAGCAGCGTGACGTACGCCGCCGCGCCCCGCTCACGCAGGCCCGCCGCCCACGACTCGTGGCGGTATCCACCCCAGACGACCACCGGGACACGCGACTGCTCGACGAGCTCGTCCAGCCCCTCGCACCGCTGGTCGACGAGCAGCACGTCGACGTGGTCGTCGAGCTCGTGGTCGACCACCCGGCCCTCCAGCCGTGGCTGATGCGCCTCCTCGTCGAGCGCGCGAGCCAGGCAGTCGCGGTGCAGCAGCAGCGGTGACACGATCCCGACGAGGATGCGATCCGGCGAGCCTGTGCCAGCATCCTGTCCGTGGGGGACAAGGAGAGCGCCCGCGGCTGCAGCACCGGACTGGTCGTGTCCAGCCCGGTGCTCGGCCGGGCTGTTCGTCGGCTGGCTCGCAGCGCCCGTGAACTCGACATCACCTGCTCGGCCTACTCCTGGCACGACTTCAGCACCACCCTCCGAGCCGGCGGACGTCCTCCGACGACCGTGCTGCTGGACGCGTTCCTGGACGACTGGGTCCCGCTCGCACTCAAGATACGAGTCTTGGCCCGTCTCGGCACGCGCACGGTCGTCCTCGGCAGCGGTGCTGCCACTCCCCTTGCCGAGCGCGCGCGGCTCGAGGGTGCGGTGGGCTGGGTCGAGCCGACCGTCGGGCTCGACACGCTCGTACGACTCGTCGAGCGTCCAGGATGGCCGGCGGACGTGGTGAGGCCGAGCCTGCTCGGCGTCGAGCTCACCGACCGCCAGATCCAGGTCCTGTGCGCGTACGCCTCGCGCCGCGGCCTGTCGCCGGGGCAGTTCGCGCGGGTGATGGGGGTGAGCGCAGAGACCATGCGATCGCACCTGAGGTCCGGTCGGCGCAGATTCACCGATCGTGGTGTCGACGTGAGCTCGCAGGCTCTGCTCATCGATGCGCTGGTCGCCGACGGATACCTCGTCCCCGAAAGCCGATGGCGCGCCGAGGGCCGCTGGTAGTCGACCCGGCCGAGGGGTGACCGACCGAATTTCTTTACCATTCTTTTTCCCGGATTGTGGCTTGAGAAGGTCAGGTCTGCGTATTCTGGCGACGCGCGGGGGCGCAAGAATCGGCTTCTTGTTCTTTGGGGTGGGCGCATGTCGGATGGGAAGAACTCTGCCACTGGCCGCCGTGAGCACGCATCATTTTCGCGGCCACCGGTCGCCGTGCGCACGAGTCAGGGAAGTACGTCCCGCACGGACGTGATGACGTCGTACGTCCGACGTGTGATCATCTCCGACATCGTCGTCGTGTGCCTGGCGACGACAAGTGCTCTCGTTCTGCGTTTCGGTGCCCAGGACGAGTCGCAGTTCGGTGCGTATGCCGGGATCTCGGCAGTGCTGGCCATCTGCTGGTGCTGCGCACTCGCCGCACAGCAGAGCTATCGGGGCTCTTCGACTTTCAGCGTGACGTCGGTGTTCATGCCGCGCTTCGGGCGGCGTTGTAGAGCATGATGCGGCACTGGTAGTTCGTGTGTGAGCGGTATCCGCGACCTGCTCGCTTGATGTTCTTGATTGTGACGTTCGCGGCTTCGGTGCGAGCGTTGGTCGCACGGGTCTGGATGAACACCTTGATCGCGGCCCACCAGGTGTCGATGGTCTTCTTCAGCCGGGTCGTCTCGGGCATCGCGGCCCAGGACACGTACTGGTTGAACGTGGCCCGCTCGGCGCTGGCGTCGGCGATGCTGCTGGCCGCCAGCACACGGCGCAGCTGTTCCTTCACACCCCACGCGGCGCTGATCTCCTGGGCCGGATCATCCTGTGCCAGAACGGCGTTCAGCCGCTCCCGGGCACGGTTGGAGAGGGTGTCGTAGCCGCGTAGGAGCAGCAGGCGGTGCGCCCAGGCCAGGTCGGTGCCTCGACCGCGGCGCTCGTGCCGGTCCCAGGACACCCGCCGCCGCACCTTGGTCAGGGCGTCATTGGCGAGCTTGACCAGGTGGAAGTGGTCCACGGCGACCCTGGCCTTGGGCAACCAGGACCGTACGGCAGACCGGAACGCCGCGGACGGGTCAATCGCGACCGTCCGCACACGGTGACGCCACCATCGCGGCCGAGTCCGCAACCACGTCTTGACTGCTGCGCTGTCGCGGCCATCGACCACGCCCAGGACCTGCCCGGTGGCCAGGTCGGTGAACGTGGTCATCCACGGCTCGATCCGCTTCCAGGCACCGGCCTCATCGCGGAACCAGCGCACCGTGCGGAACCGGTGCTCATCGATCCCCAACGAGGCCACCGGTCGGGGCCGGAACTGCTCGGCCGCGGCCCGGGCAGCATGGGCCGCGGTCAGCTGCCGCATCACGGTCGGCCAGGTCACCCCGTACTCGGCGCCGACCCGGTCCACCGCCCGGACCTCACCGGACAGCGCCGCCACCAGCCGTTCCTTCAGCCGTGTCGTCAGCCGCGCCCGCGGCGGCACCTGCTCGGTATGCTCCGTGAACGTCGTCCGTGGGCACAACCGCTCGGCGCAACGCCACCGCCTCTTGGACCACAGCACCTCGACCGGCCCGTCGAACGGCACATCCCGCACCCGCTGCACCGTCCGCTGATGCACCCGCGAGGTAAGCACCCCGCAACCCGGGCACGCTGCCTCGACCACGCCAGCCTCGATCAGCACCTGCCGAGTCCCGCCCGCATCGCGAGTCACTGACAGCACCCGGTACCCCGGGAGATTGAACAACGTCGTCGCCGGATCGACATCGGCCGTAGCCTTGAACACGCTCGTGGTCCTGCCTGCTGGATGCGTAGAGAACACCCAGCCTGCCGCAGGGCCACGAGCCCCACCCTCAGACCGCTATCACGCGCAAGATCGAAGACCCGCTATCGGGCCGACATCTTCGGTATTGGTGCGGAGGAGTTCAGGCGGGTCTTCAGGGCCACCTTCTACGTGTTCGGGCTGTTCGCCATCCTCACGATGGTGGTGCGCACCGACATCTCACGCGGCTACATCGCGCTGGCCTTTCCGCTCGGCCTGGTCGGCCTCTTCATCAGTCGGGGACTGCACCGCCGGAGGCTGCTCGCGCAGCGCGAACGGGGCGTCGGACTGCGTCGCTCGGTCGTCGTGGGGTCGCCGTCCGAGGTCGAGTACGTCCTTCAGCGGATCTCGCACAACCCGAGAGCGGGGTACGGCGTCGCCGCGGTGGCGAGCGGTGGGTCGACGGCGACCGTCGAGCTGCCCGACGGTCGCCGGGTGCCCCAGCTCGGCGACCCCCGCGACTTCGTCGACAGCCGGCTGGCGATCGACTTCGACCAGGTCATCGTGGCCGGGTACGACAGCCTCGGCCGCGAGCGCCTCCGCGCCCTGGCGTGGTCGCTCGAGGACACCACCGTCGGGATGGCGCTGATGAGTGGGATGACCGACGTCGCCGGCCCTCGTGTGCACTGGCAGCCGATCGACGGGCTCCCGCTGATGAGCGTCGAGGTGCCGCACTACATCGGCCTGCGGGTCACGATGAAGCGCCTGTTCGACATCGTCGCGTCGGCGGCACTCGTCGTGCTGCTCGCACCTCTCATGCTCGTGCTCGCCGCGCTGATCAAGCTGTACGACGGCGGGCCGGTGCTCTACCGGCAGCGGCGCATCGGCGTGGGCGGCACGCCGTTCTCGATGACCAAGTTCAGGTCGATGACCGACGGCGCCGAGCGGATGTTCGATGCCCTGGCTCACCAGCAGCACGAGGGCAACTCGGTGCAGTTCAAGCTGCGTCAGGACCCGCGCGTGACTCCGATCGGACGGGTGCTGCGCCGGTTCTCCCTGGACGAGCTGCCCCAGCTGTTCGACGTGCTGCGCGGCACGATGTCGCTCGTCGGCCCGCGACCGCACGTGCAGGCCGAGGTCGACGCCTACGAGGCGCACGTGCGTCGTCGCCTCAACGTGCGACCGGGTATGACCGGCCCGTGGCAGGTGGGCGGACGGTCCGACCTCTCCTGGGCCGAGAGCGTGCAGAAGGACCTGTTCTACGTCGAGAACTGGTCGATGACCGGTGACCTGCTCCTCCTGCTCAAAACTGCACGCGCCGTTGTCAGCAAGAACGGTGCCTACTGAGCCCGGGGCGGTGTCGTACGCCGCCGAGCCGGTCGGCGTACCCCTGGCCCGCTCAGTCGAGGAGTCGCGGCACGGTGGCGTCCAGGACCTCGCGGATCGCGGCAGCCGCGCTCTGCATCGCCGCGGAGCCACGGCCGTACGGGTCGGCGATGCTGTCACCGGGTCGCGGGGCGACGACCTGTCCGGTCACGGCGTCCAGCAGGCGCCGACCGGTGAGCCCGGGCGGTTGTGCAGCGACGGCACGCTGCAGCTGTCGCAGCGTCAGGGTGCGACGTGCGAGCAGCGGGTGGTCGTCGACGACGTACGAGCGGTGGTAGCGCTCCATGGTCACCACGAGGTCGGCGTCGGTCAGCAGCGCCGGCGTGAGCTGCCGCGCCGCGAACCCCTCCGGGTCGGCGCCGTGCCGGGCGAGGTCTGCGGCCATCGACGTCTCGACCGGTGCGCCGACGACCGCCGACGTGCCCGCGCTGCCCAGCTGCCAGTCGGCGGCGCCGGCCCGTTCGACCAGCAGCCGGGCGTAACGCTCGGCGTACGGCGAACGGCAGATGTTGCCGGTGCACACGAACAGCACGGTGGTCGGCACGGCACCTCCACGAGGTTCGAGGTGGCGCTGCGCCACCCGTGCCGGGACCGTACCTCAACGATCTCGACGCCCCTCCGTCGTGGCGCCCACCGCGAGCGTCCCGAGGCGTCAGGATGGCCGGTGTGAGGAAGGGCATCCCCAACGCCTCGACGCGCATGGTCACGACGGGCCTGCCGGTACTCGTCGCGTCCGGCCTGCTCTACGTCCTGCCCTTGGCCGCCCGGCCGTTCCTGTCCGACGCCGAGTACGCCACCTGGGCCCTGGGAGCAGTGGTCCTGTCGATCACGCTGGTCTTCGACTTCGGGGCCACGCCGTACGTCCTCGCGGCTGAGGGAGCGGGCTCACTGGACCGAGCCCGGTTCGTCCGCGCGACCGTCCTGGCCGTGCTGGGCTCGCTCGCGCCCGGCCTCGTGCTCGCGCTGCTGTGGCTGCCCTACTCCGCGGGCAAGGACCTCGCGCTCACCGGCCCGGCCGGGTCGGCGTTCCTGCTCTCGGTGGCGGCGGGCGGCGCGCTGCGCAGTGCAGCCCTCGTCGCGACGGGGCTGATGCTCGTCCGGGGCGAGCTGCGGCGGCGTACGGTCGCGGTGCTGAGCCAGGCGCTGCTGCAGGCCACCGTCGTCGTCGCGCTCCTCGCGCTGGGCGCAGGCGTGTGGGCACTGCCCCTCGGGGGCGTGATCGCGGGGGCCGCCATGTGCCTGTACGCGTTCCGCCCCTTCCCCCGGTGGGAGCGCGCCGCACTGGACGACGTGCACTTCGGCGACTTCCTCCGTGCCCGCCTCGGCACCACGACGTTGAGCCTGAGTCTCACCCAGCTCGACCGCTGGGTCGTCGGCGCGCTGGTGCCGGTGGGTCTGCTGGCCCGGTACGACCTCGCCGCCCGGCTGGCCGGACTGCCTCGGCTGGTCGTCATCGCGCTGAGCGGTGTGCTCGCCGCGGACGCCGCGGTCAACCGCACCGATCGGCAGCAGCTCTCGCGGATCTACCGTGCGGCGCTGCGGGCGTGCGGCGCGGTCGTCGTCGTCCTCGGGCTCGCCACCGTCACCGCCGGTCTGCTCGTGCACCAGCTCAGCGGGCGCTCGCTGGACCCCGCGCTGCTCACGCTGCTCGTGGTCGCGTTCTCGTTGCACGCCCTCACCGCCGTCGGCACCCAGATGATGTCGGGCATCGGCGTCCCCGCCGTGGAGTACCTCTACCTCGTGCCGTGCTGTGCGCTGGTCGTCGCGATCTGGACGGCGGCGTGGTTCACGGGGTCGCACACCCTCGCCGTCGCGGCTGCCCCCACCGGCTTCGCGGTCACCTCCGTCGTGTTCCTCATCTGGATGGGGCGGCGCGCGAGCGCCGGACGGTGGGCGCGTCGTACGCCGGCACCGTCGGCTCTCGTGCCCGAGCGGGAGGTCCCCCATGGCCGCTGACCGTCCCTGGCTGAGCGTCGGGGTCGTCGCCTACAACGCACCGGCCGAGATGCTCGACCGGTGCATCGCATCGGTCCGCGCCGAGGCGACGAGACTGGGTCGCGACGTCCAGGTCGTCGTGGTCGACAACGCCAGCCCGCGACCGGTCCTGGAGCGCCCGGAGTGGCGTGCCGAGGTCGTGCGTTCGGGCGACAACCTCGGTTTCGGCCGCGCCTGCAACCTGATGATCGAGCACGCCCGGTCCGATCTGGTGCTCCTGCTCAACCCTGACGCCTGGCTCGTCGAGGGCTCGCTCGACGCCGTCCTCGCCATGGAGTCCGACGCCACGCCGGCGCTCTACTCCGGCTACCTCATGGCTCACGGCGCGGTCCAGGTCGACGCGTACTGGCACTGGTGGACCTCGACCGAGCGCGCGCTGCGTCGCCGCCGGGTGGCGGCCGGCGTACGCGCCATCGAGGGCCCGTCCACTCCTGTCGGCAAGGTCTGCGGCGGCGCCCTCCTCGCCCGCACCGACGTGCTGCGCGCACTCGGACCGTTCAACCCCGACTTCTTCCTCTACGGCGAGGACGCCGACCTGAGCCTGCGCGCGGCTGCGGCCGGCCACGCGCTGCTCCTGCTGCGAGAGCTGGTCGTCGGCCACGAGGCGGCGTTCTCGATGAAGGAGAGCTCGGTCCTGGTCGAGCAGGCCCGGGCTGACGCGACCATGCGGCTCGCAGCACTGCACCGGTCGTACCCGTTCGCGCTGTGGGTCCGCCTCGACCTGGCCTGTACGACGATCGCGGGCACGCTCGGTGGCCGCACGTCGGTCTCCGCGGCGTCACGCATGTCCCGGCTGCGTCAGGTCCGCCGATGGGGTGTGCGTCGGTACGTCGCCCGCCTCGACCCGAACCAGGTGCGGGTCCGATGAGCAGCCACGTCTCGACGCCGCGCTGGCGGCCACACCCCGACGTGCTGGTGGTCGCCGGTGCGGGGCGGTTCGTGGTGCTGCCGCCGGGCGCGGCCCAGCCGCTGGTGCTCGACGGCACCGCGGCCGACGCCTGGGAGGCCCTGTCGCGCGACGCGACCCTGGACGACGTGTGCGACCACCTGTGCGCGGTGTACGCCGCCGATCGTGACGTCGTACGAGCGTCCGTCATCCCGCTGATCGACCGCCTCTTCGAGCAGGGCGCGTTGGCCCAGCTCGCCGCCGCGCACGAGAGGGGTCGCGCATGACGCAGCAGACTGCGTTCTCGATCTCGGAGGCCGTCGAGCTGGCCTACGGCCTCGTCGCTCGCGAGGCCGAGGCCCTGGGGGTGCGCGTGCTCGGCCTGAAGGGGCCGGCCGCTGCGCGCCAAGGATTCCGCGAGCGCGGTCCGTCGACGGACGCCGACCTGCTGGTCGACGGGCGCGCCGAGCCCGTGGTCCAGGCGCTGCGCGACCTCGGGTGGCGCACCCGGGTGCAGTCGCCCGCCCCGCGCTTCTTCCCCGACCACTCGGTCGAGCTCTACCACCCGCGCTGGCCGTGCGACATCGACCTGCACACGTTCTACCCGGGCTTCTTCGAGGACCCCGACGTCGTGTTCGAGCGGCTGTGGGAGTCGCGAGAGACGGTCGAGCTCGCCGGGAGAGCGGTCGACGTGCCGTCCCGGGCCGGCCAGGCGCTGGTCATCGCGGTGCACGCAGCCCGGACGCCGGACCGACCCAGGAGCCGCAGTGACCGCAGGCGCATCGTCACGATGCTGCGGGATGACGCCGCGATGCGTGCTGAGTTCGCTTCTCTCGCAACGACTTTCAGGTCCGATCAGGTGCTGGAGAATCTCTGGGCCGAGATCGGCGTTCCGGTCTCCGGCGACCTGCACCCCGCCGAGCAGCTCGCCTGGGACCGGCTGCTCGCGGGCGGTGGACGCTCCACGGCGTTCCACCTCTACGTCGCTCTGTCCACGGGCGGGCTGCGGCACCGCATCTCGGCCGCACGGGCGGCAGCCGGCATCGCGCTCCGCACCGCCAGTCCCCGCAGCAGGGTCCTGCCCGACGGCTCGGTCAAGGCCCCGTGGTGGCGCCGCGTCCCTGAGCTGGTCGCCGAGGTGCGGCGCGCTCGTGCCGTGCTGCGCGCCCGCACCCGCGCCGGTCGGAGTGGGTCGCAGTGACGCCGGTGCGCGTGCTCCACGTCACCGACTCCTACGTCGGAGCCGGGGTGAGCCGGGTGCTCGAACGACTCGTCGAGCTGACCCCCGAGGTCGAGCACCACCTGCTGTGGGCCGGCGACTCCGGACTGGTCGACCGCGCCCGCGAGCGCTACTCGACGGTGACCGAGCTGCCGCGCGGTCACGGCAGGCGCATCCTCGCCACGAGCCGCGTCACCGCACGCCTGCGCCCCGACGTCGTCCACGCGCACTCCAGCTGGGGCGGCCTGTACGCCCGCGCGCTCGCCGTGCGCGCGCCCGTCGTCTACCAGCCGCACTGCTACAAGTTCGACGACGGCCGGCTCGCGGCCCCGGCACGGCTGGCCTTCCGTGAGGCCGAGCGGGCGCTCGCGCGCCGCAGCGCAGCCACGATCGTGCTGTCACCCCACGAGCAGCGGCTCGCCCGACAGCTGCACCGGGCGGCCGTCACAGCGGTCGTCCCCAACTCGGCCACCGTCCCGACGGCCGAGGTGACACCGACCGACGTCGTCCCCGACCGGGTCGTGATGGTCGGTCGCATCTGCTCGCAGAAGGACCCCGCGTTCTTCAGCGACGTGCAGCGCTGCCTGCGCGCCCGCGGCTCGACGTTGCGCATGGTGTGGGTGGGCGACGGCGACGACGGCGGTCGGGCGATGCTGCAGGCGGCCGGCATCGAGGTGACGGGCTGGCTCGACCAGGACGCCCTGGTCGCCCAGCTGTCGTCGGGCGCGCTCTACTTCCACTGCGCCCGCTACGAAGGCTTCCCCGTCAGCGTCCTCGACGCCGCAGCGCTGGGGTGCCCGGTCGTCGTACGCGACATCGCCGCCTTCGAGGGCACACCGCTCACCCGCTGCGCCACGCCCGAGAGCGCTGCAGACACCTTGGTCGACGCGGCGGCGCACGCCGCGACACGCGCTCGCCTGCGCGCCCAGGCGAGCGCCCTCACCACGACGATGGGCAGCGCCGCCCAGCGCGATGCCGTCATGTCCCTCTACACCAGGTTGGCAGGCCGTCCGAGATGAAGGTGCTCTTCCCCGACCGCATCGTCAGCCGCCACGTCGGCGGCAACACGACGTACGCCCGGGCCCTGCGCGACGGGTTGCACGCCCACGGCCACACGACCGGTCTCATCCCGAGCCACGGCCACCCGGCCCTGACGATGCTCGGTGAGAGCCTGCACGGTCTGCGCCGCCACGACGACTCGACGGTGCTGCACTACAGCGCCGACACCGGGCCACTCCTACGCACCCGCGGCCGTTCGGTCGCCACCGTGCACGGTGTCGCCAGCCGCTGGATCGACGTGGCGCGCACGCCCCGGCAGGAGGCGGTGTGGCGGGGTCGAGTGCGCCGGGCGATCTCCTCGACCGACCGGCTGATCACGGTGTCGCACTCGGCCGCGCGCGACATCGCCGAGGTGTTCGACGTGCCCGCCGACGAGATCGTCGTCATCCACCACGGCATCGACCAGGACGCGTTCGCGACGGCCCGCACCGTGTCGGCCGAGGTCGAGGCCCGGCTCCCGGATCAGTTCCTGCTCTACGTCGGCAACATCGAGCCGCGCAAGAACCTCGTCGAGCTCATCGGCGCGGTCGAGACGCTGCGTCGCCGTGGCAGTGGCCTCCCCCTGGTGATCGCCGGCCGCCCCGCATGGAACTTCGCCGAGACGATGAGTCGCATCGAGGCGTCGCCGGACGTCGTCCACCTCGGGTTCGTCTCCGACGGCGACCGCGCCGCCCTGATGCAGCGGTGCACGGCCTTCGTGTTCCCGAGCCTGTACGAGGGGTTCGGCTTCCCGGTGCTGGAGGCCATGGCCGCCGGAGCCCCCGTCATCACCTCACCGCGCGGCTCACTCGCCGAGGTCGCCGGGCCGTCGTGGCAGACCGACCGGCTCGACGCGGTCGGCATCGCGGCCGCCGTCGAGGACGCTCTCGGCGACACCGTCTGGCTCGCGGACGCCGCCGAGCGCGGCCGCACCTGGGCGACGCAGTTCTCCTGGGAGACCAGCATCGCCCGTCACGTCGACGTCTACGAGAGCCTGCTGTGATGGCCGGCGACGTCACGCGCATCGTCGTCATGCACGCCTACAGCGCGGGCAACCTCGGCGACGGCCTGCTCGTCCAGGAGGCCGTCGCTCTGCTGCACGAGGCGTTCGGGTCCGACGTCGAGCTCACCCTCGTCGCCCGCGACCCGGACTCCTTCACCGACTTCGACGGCACCCGACTGCCGAGCCTCCCCTCGGCCGGTGGGCTGGCCGCCGTCCCGGCCATCGCTCGTACGATCCGACGCGCCGACCTGGTGGTGAGCGTCGGCGGAGGTTATGCGCGCGGCGACACCGCGACGGCGTTCACCAAGTACGCCGTGGTGCACGGCACCCAGACCGCGCTGGTCGGGGCTCTGGCCCGCCGCTCGCTCTACCTCCCGCAGTCGGTCGGGCCCTTCCACCGCACGCTGTGGCCGGTCGTGCGGTCGGCGTACAACCGCATCGACCTGGTCGCGCTGCGCGACGACCGCTCGGTCGAACAGCTCGGCGGACGCACGGCCGAGCGCGTGCCCGACAGCGCCATCCTCACGATGGACCGGCCGGCGCCCGTCACGACTCCTCCGGCCCGCCCGGTGGTGCTGAGCGTACGCACGGTGTCGCCGCGCGCTCGTACGCGCCTGGAGACGCTCGCGCGCTCGCTCGGATCGTTCGACGGCTACGTCCAGAGCGCCACCCTCGGCAACGACGACACCGCACCCATGCACACGCTCGGGCCTGCACGCGTCGTGCCACGCACCGAGCTGCTGAGCCCCGAGTCACCGCGCCGCGTCGTCGTCGCCGTCCGACTGCACGCTGCGCTCATGGCCCTTCGTGCCGGCCACCACGTCGTCCATCTCGCCTACGAGCGCAAGGGTTTCGGGGCGTTCCAGGACCTGCGGCTGCCTGCGTACTGCCACAACGTCAACACCTTCGAACCCGCCGCCGTCGTCGAGCAGGTCCAGCTGCTGCTCACCGACCCGGCCGCACGCCACGCCTACGACCAGCACATCCGCGAGGCGATGGGCGAGGTCACGACGCGACGGGCGCACCTGGTCGACACCCTGCGTACGATCGCGGCAGGTGAGCGCCCGTGACTGCCGTGCTCCAGGGCGGCTCGACCCGCCTGATGCCTGACGGGCCCGCGCTCCGGCTGCCGCACAAGCTCGTCCTCGTGGCCGTCGCCACCTCGCCGTTCCAGAAGGCGCTGACCCTCGACGCCGGCTTCCCGCTGAAGATCAGCGAGGTCCTGGTGGTCGTCGCCGGCGGCGCCCTGCTGCTGCAGCTGCGCTCGCGCCCGAAGGTCCCCGCCCACCTGCGACCGCAGGCAGGCTGGCTCGGCGCGCTCGGCGCGCTGGTGGCTCTCGCCGCCCTGGTCAACCTGGTCACCGCGACGCCGCCACCGCCGTACCCCGGATACGGGCGGTCGCTCACGACGGACCTGCTGCTCTACGTCGGCTACGCCGCGATGGTCTTCGTCGTCTGGAGGACGATGCTCGACATCAGCTCGCGGCTCATCCTCGACGCGATGGCCTGGGCCGTCCGGCTGGCGGTGCTGTTCTGCCTGCTGCAGTGGTACCTCTACGAGACCGCGCAGGAGTCGCTCATCAGGGCGCTCGGGTTCGAGATGGTGATCGGTCAGGCGTACGGCACGCTGATGCCCCGCAACGGCCCGTTCTACGAGGGCAACAACCTCGGCGTCTTCGCGGTGCTCGCCGCCCTGATGATGCTCCGCCGGCGCGACGGGTGGGGCGTGGCCGGCGCGGTCTTCTGCGTCGGCTACTCCCAGTCGACGTCGGCACTGCTCACCGTCTTCGCAGCGCTCGCGATCGCCGCGCTGCTGGTGGCCTCGCCGCGATGGCGCTTCCGCGTGGTGGTCACCGGCCTGCTCGCCCTGGCCGTCGTGGTCGCCGTCCCGAGCGCCCGGCAGTACGTGCAGTTCCAGGCCGAGAAAGTCGGGCTCTCCGCCGGCAGCGGCACCACCGACTCCGGCGACCGCACCGACCTGTCCCGCTCGCTGCGCAGCGCCAAGAACGGCGTCGGCATCGACATGACGCTCGCCCACCCGGTGGCCGGCGTCGGCCCGGGTCGCTTCGGGGCATGGTTCGGCGAGTACGCCGACCCCGCCGACTTCCCGCCGGGCTACACCACCGGCGGACCGCACCGCGACTCACGCCGCATCGTCGAGAACGGCTACGTCCAGGTCGCCGCTGAGGTGGGTCTGGTCGGGCTGTTCTGCCTGGTGATGTTCCTGTTCGGACTCGCTCGCGCCACCGCCCGGGTCGGTTTCGTCGAGCTCGCCCTCACCGTCGCGATCATGCTGCTGCTCGTCACGGCGGCGGCGTGGACCCTGCTCGCACTGTGGTTCGCGCTCGGCTACCAGGCGGCCGTCACCCGCGAGTACGGCGACGGGCTCGTCCCAGCTCCTCGAGCGACGGCTGAGGCGCCGACATGACGCGCCACGCGATCAGGAGGAAACGATGATGCTCAGGCTACGATCGGCGCCGGGTGGCCGTCTGGCAGTGCCGTGGGCTCCAGGCCCGACGACGGCCGATGTCGGGAGGTGCGCAGCGTGACCCTGGAAGACTTCTGGAAGCTCACTCGCCGCTACTGGGTGCTGCTGCTCGGGTTCGCCCTGCTGGGCCTGCTGTGCGCGGGCGCCTACACCCTCACCCGCACCAAGCAGTACACCGCCACCGCGACGGCGTTCGTGGTCGCCAAGAGCTCCGGTGACGACACCGGGTCGGCGTACGCCGGCTCGATGCTCGCCCAGACCAAGGCCAAGGCGTGGCTGCCGCTGTTCAAGAGCACGCCGGTCGCCTCACGCGCCGCCCAACAGCTCGGCCTCCCGGACAGCCCGACCGCCATCGCCTCACGGGTCTCGACGTCACTCACCGACGAGACCCCTGCCATCACGGTCACCGCAACCGCGCCGACGCCCGCCGGGGCGCGCTCACTGGCCGACGCCGTCGTCAACGCCACCGCCCAGCAGGTCCAGCAGATCGAGGGCGCGGGCGGCGCCGCGTCCATCAGGCCGGTCCAGACGGCAGAGCTGCCCACCCGGCCCAGCTTTCCGCGACCCGAGCGCACGCTGCCGCTCGGAGTGCTCGGCGGACTCCTCGTCGGCTACGCCGTCGCCCTCGTACGCCACCGCCAGGACACCCGGATCCGGTCCTCCGAACAGCTCGAGCAGCAGCTGTCGACCAGCGTCCTCGCGGTGCTGCCCACGTCCAAAGCACTCAGCCGTCGCGAGGACGGGCGTTTCAACGGCGACACCGACTTCCACACCCGTGAGGCGTTGCGCCAGCTGCGCACCAACCTGCGGTTCGTCGACGTCGACCACAGCCCCCGGTCGATCGTCGTGACGAGCGCCCGGATGGGCGAGGGCAAGTCGACGATCGCCTCCAGCCTGGCCAGCGTGCTCGCGCAGTCCGGGCAGTCCGTCCTCCTCGTCGACGCCGATCTGCGCCGGCCGGCGATCAGCACGATCTTCGACGTCGACTCGGCCATCGGCCTCACGCAGGTGCTCGCGGGCACACTGTCGTTCGCGGACGCCGTGCAGTCCTCGGGCGTGCCCGGCCTGTCGATCCTCGCGGCGGGGCAGATCCCGCCCAACCCCAGCGAGCTGCTCGGTTCGCACCGCATGAGCCGACTCATCGCCGAGCTCAGCGCCGACCACATGGTCATCCTCGACGCACCACCGCTGCTGCCTGTGACCGATGCTGCGCTGCTGACCGCCAGCTGCGACGGCGCGCTGATCGTGGTGGCCGCGGGCGAGACCCACGAGGAGCACGTCAAGCGCATCGCGGCCAACCTGCGGCGGGTCGACGGCAAGGTCCTCGGCGCGGTCCTCAACCGCGTCAACACCCGGCGCCTGCGCGAGATCGTCTACGGCGACCAGCGCTACGGCCAGGGTGCCTACGGCGAGTACGGCGAGACGGCGTACGTCCAGGCCACGGCCGACCCCGGCGCGCGTGGTGGCGGGTCCAAGGCGTTCCGCGGCGGTCCGCACCGCAGGCCGAACGTCTGACCGGCGGCCCTCCTCACCGGTACGACGAAGGGCCGGGTGCGTGATGCACCCGGCCCTTCGTGGTCATGCCGTGGACGGTCAGCCGGCCTCGGAGTCGGTCGGAGCCGCGGTCGAACCGCCGCCCGAACCGGCCGTCTCGACCGGGATCGAGTCCGGAGCCAGCGCCTTGGGCGTGCCCTGGAAGGTGAACTCGCGGGCCTTGCCCTCGCCCTCGACGTCGACCAGGACGATCTCGCCGGCACCCAGCTCGCCGTAGAGGATCTTCTCGGACAGCACGTCCTCGATGTCGCGCTGGATCGTGCGACGCAGCGGACGGGCACCGAGCGCGGGGTCGTAGCCCCGCTTGGCCAGCAGCTCCTTGGCGGACTGCGTGAGCTCGATGGCCATGTCCTTGTCCTTGAGCCGCTCCTCGAGACGGTCGATCATCAGATCGACGATCTGGACGATCTCGTCCTGGCTCAGCTGCGGGAACACGATCGTGTCGTCGACACGGTTGAGGAACTCAGGCCGGAAGTGCTGCTTGAGCTCGTCCTGGACCTTGGCCTTCATCTTGTCGTAGTCGGTCCGCATGTCGTTGCCCGACGAGAACCCGAGCGAGACGCCCTTGGCGATGTCACGCGTACCGAGGTTGGTGGTCATGATGATGACGGTGTTCTTGAAGTCGACCACCCGGCCCTGGGAGTCGGTCAGGCGACCGTCCTCCAGGATCTGCAGCAACGAGTTGAAGATGTCGGCGTGCGCCTTCTCGACCTCGTCGAACAGCACCACCGAGAACGGCTTGCGCCGCACCTTCTCGGTGAGCTGGCCGCCCTCCTCGTAGCCGACGTAGCCGGGAGGCGAGCCGAACAGCCGCGACACGGTGTGCTTCTCGGAGAACTCCGACATGTCGAGCGTGATCAGGCTGTCCTCGTCACCGAAGAGGAACTCGGCGAGCGCCTTGGCCAGCTCGGTCTTACCGACACCGGTCGGACCGGCGAAGATGAACGAGCCACCGGGGCGACGCGGGTCCTTCAGACCGGCGCGGGTACGACGGATCGCCTGGCTGAGGGCCTTGATCGCGTCGTCGTTGCCGACGATGCGCTTGTGCAGCTCCTCCTCCATGCGCAGCAGTCGCGAGGACTCCTCCTCGGTCAGCTTGAACACCGGGATGCCGGTGCTCGCAGCGAGGACCTCGGCGATGAGCTCTTCGTCGACCTCGGCGACGACGTCGATGTCGCCGGCCTTCCACTCGTTCTCACGCTGAGCCTTGGCGTCGATGAGGTTCTTCTCGTCGTCGCGCAGGGACGCGGCCTTCTCGAAGTCCTGCCCGTCGATCGCCGACTCCTTCTCGCGACGCACGGCCGCGATCTTGTCGTCGAACTCGCGCAGGTCCGGCGGAGCGGTCATCCGGCGGATGCGCAACCGGGCGCCCGCCTCGTCGATGAGGTCGATCGCCTTGTCGGGCAGGTGCCGGTCGTTGATGTAGCGGTCGGCCATGTTGACCGCGCCCACCAGCGCCGCGTCGGTGATCGTCACGCGGTGGTGTGCCTCGTAGCGGTCACGCAGACCCTTGAGGATCTCGATGGCGTGGCTGATCGTGGGCTCGGCGACCTGGATCGGCTGGAAACGGCGCTCGAGCGCAGCGTCCTTCTCGATGTGCTTGCGGTACTCGTCCAGCGTCGTCGCACCGATGGTCTGCAGCTCACCGCGAGCCAGCATCGGCTTGAGGATGGAGGCCGCGTCGATGGCGCCCTCGGCGGCACCCGCTCCGACGAGCGTGTGGATCTCGTCGATGAACAGGATGATGTCGCCGCGGGTGCGGATCTCCTTGAGGACCTTCTTCAGCCGCTCCTCGAAGTCACCGCGGTAGCGGCTGCCGGCCACGAGCGAGCCGAGGTCGAGGGTGTAGAGCTGCTTGTCCTTCAGCGTCTCGGGCACGTCACCGCGGACGATGTCGGCCGCCAGGCCCTCGACGACGGCGGTCTTGCCGACGCCGGGCTCGCCGATGAGGACAGGGTTGTTCTTCGTACGCCGGCTCAGCACCTGCATCACGCGCTCGATCTCCTTCTCGCGCATGATGACGGGGTCGAGCTTGCCCTCGCGGGCGGCCTGGGTCAGGTTGCGGCCGAACTGGTCGAGCACGAGCGACCCCGCGGGCGTGCCCTCCTGGCTGCTCTGACCGCCGACGCCGGCACCTGCGGGCTCCTTGCCCTGGTAGCCGGACAGCAGCTGGATGACCTGCTGGCGGACGCTGGACAGGTCGGCGCCCAGCTTGACGAGGACCTGGGCAGCGACGCCCTCGCCCTCGCGGATCAGGCCGAGCAGGATGTGCTCGGTGCCGATGTAGCTGTGGCCGAGCTGCAGGCCCTCACGCAGCGACAGCTCGAGAACCTTCTTGGCGCGCGGCGTGAACGGGATGTGCCCGGACTGGGTCTGCTGGCCCTGACCGATGATCTCCTGCACCTGCTCGCGGACGGACTCCAGCGAGATACCGAGGCTCTCCAGAGCCTTCGCTGCGACGCCTTCGCCCTCGTGGATCAGGCCGAGCAGGATGTGCTCGGTGCCGATGTAGTTGTGGTTGAGCATGCGCGCCTCTTCCTGGGCGAGCACCACCACTCGCCGGGCGCGGTCGGTGAACCGTTCGAACATGTCGTCTCCTCGCGTACCGGGGTCGCTCTCACGATGTTATCCGCGCTGCCGCGTCAACCCGTGGTTTCCCCTGGTCCCTTGCTGTTCTTGAGCCGGTCAACGCCGCCGTGTGCGCGGGTGTTCCGCCCGGCACGTTCGCCCATGGCGGAATCACCTTCTGGGCGCGGCGTACGAGGTCTTGCCGGTCTCCCGGTGTGACCCACTGCGAGGGGACGAGCTCGGTGTGACCCACCGCGACATGCACACTCCTCCCGCAGGCCGAGCTCGGTGTGACCCACTGCGAGCAGCACGCCTCCGTGTGACCCACCGCGACATGCACACTCCTCCTGCAGGCCGCGCCCGGTGTGACCCACTGCGAGCGGTCGAGCTCGGTGTGACCCACCGCGAGAACGCCCGCCCCGTGCACATCCCCGCCGCGACCGCCGTCGCGTCCACAGGGCGCGTCATGCGGCTCGCCCCGCGTCCTGGGCTGGTGAACGGTCATGGCATGACCACGACCGACGAACGACCGCAGCCCCTGACCGGGCGTGGCCGACCACGACGCGAGGCCCGTCATCGGCGTACGCGCGACCTCGCGCAGACGTACGACGGCGTCGCCTCACGCGCCCTCCTCCGGCGAGCCGGCATCACGCGGCACGACGTCAGCTGCGAGGTCGCGGCCGGCCGATGGAGCCTGCACGGCACGCAGACCGTGGTGCTGTCCCCCGGTCGGCTGACCGCCGAGGCCCGATGGTGGGCCGCGCTGTGGGAGACCGGTTGCGGAGCGGTGCTCGACGGCGTGACTGCTTTGCACGCGGCCGGGTTGCGCGGGTTCGACAGCGACACGATTCACGTGTCCGTGCCGGGCGGACACCGCCCCCGGCGATGCAGCGGCGTGGTCGCACACACGCTGCGACACGTCGGCGAGACGAGGACCGGAGGCGTCCCACGCACCGCACCCGAGGTCGCGGCGGTGCGCGCTGCGCAATGGGCGATCTCCGACCAGCAGGCGGCGTTGCTGCTCGCGATGAGCGTCCAGCAGCGCCTGGTCCTCCCGGACAGGCTGCTCGACGTCTGGCGGGTGATCAAGCGGTCACCGCGTCGGGCGTTCATCGACCGCACGATTCGCGACGTGTGCGACGGAGCGCAGGCGCTGAGCGAGCTGGAGTTCGGGGCGCTGTGCCGCGAGCGCGGCCTGCCCGAACCGACCCGCCAGTCGGTGCGCACGCTCAGCTCCGGTCGCGCCTACCTCGACGTCGAGTGGGTCGAGCTCGGCGTGGCGGTCGAGGTCGACGGGAGCTATCACTTCCAGGGTCTGCAACCCGTCGAGGACGCACTGCGCCACAACGAAGTGGCAGCAGAGGGCACCGTCGTGCTGCGCGTACCTCTGCTCGGGATCAGGCTCGCGCCGGGGCGGTTCCTCGACCAGGTCGAGCGTGCCCTTCAGCTCGCCATGGCCCGGCACGGCGTGAGCGACCTCGGTGTGACCCACCGCGAGCGGTTGGGCTCGGTGTGACCCACCGCGACGCGCAGCCCGCCAACCAGCCCAACCCCGATGTGACCCACCACGAGCAGCACGCCTCCGTGTGACCCACCGCGATGCCACATCGGCACCAGTGCGCTCGCCTAGGTTGGTGGCTGTGGGCGAGGTCGTACGCATCGAGGCGCTCGGCGCACGCGTCGAGATCGTGGCCGCGCCCGACACCGCCCAGCGGCTCCGGCGTCAGTGGTCCCGGTGCGCCCCGCCCGCAGCAGCGCAGGCGACCGGTGCTGCCCCCGCGGAGCAGCACGACAGCGACCCCGACCTGACCGTCGACCTCACCGGCTCGTTGTCGAGCGAGGACGCCGACACCGTCGACTACCGCGTCACGACCCGTGTCACGCGCGCGGCGATCGCCTCTCGCGCCGGCGAGCGTCTGCTGCTGCACGCGGCCGCTCTTGCCGACCCGGGCACCGGCCGGGCCGTCGTTCTCGTCGCCGCGTCGGGCACGGGCAAGACCACCGCCGCGGCCACGCTCGGCCAGCACCTCGGCTACCTGACCGACGAGACGGTCACCCTCGATGACGCAGGCGGCATCGAGGCCTACCCCAAACCGCTGTCGACGGTGATCGACCCGGCCAACCCGTACGCCAAGTCGCAGCACTCGCCCGACGACCTCGGCCTGCTCCCCGCGCCACCGCGAGCGCGAGCAGCCCTGCTCGTCGTGCTCGACCGTGACCCCTCCCGCGACGGCTCGCCCGCCCTGGACGACATCGGCCTGATCGACGCCCTGCTCGCCGTGATCCCGCAGACGTCCGCGCTTCCCGAGCTCGACCGGCCGCTGCTGCGACTGGTCGACCTGATCGCGGCCGTCGGGGGTGCACGTCGGCTGACGTACGCCGAGGTCGCCGGCACCGCAGACCTGCTCACCGACGCGCTGTCCACGGCCACCCCCGTCGCAGCGAGCGTCGAGCATCACCCGCCACGCATCCGGCCCACCGACCTGTACGCCGAGCCGGTGCGCTACCCCGCGCGGGAGCTGCGATCGGACACCGAGCTGCAGCGGTCGGCGTACGTCGACGCGGTGCAGGTCGACGACGAGGTACTCGTCCTGGTCGGCGCGACCCCGGTACGGCTCACCGGACTCGGCGCGACGATCTGGTTGGCGTGCGCGAGCCCTCAGCAGCTCGGGGCGCTGCGGACGCGCTGTCTCGCCGAGCACGGGCCCCACCCCGACGCCGAGGCCTTGGTCGTCGACGCTGCCCAGGCGCTGCTGTCGTACGGCCTGCTGTCGTACGACCCGCTGACCTAGCTGGCCTTCTTCTTGGCCGTCGACTTCTTGGCGGCCGACTTCTTCGCCGGAGCCTTCTTGGCAGGTGCTTTCTTGGCGGGCGCTTTCTTGGCAGCAGTCTTCTTGGCGGGCGCCGGCTGGTCGTCGTCCGTCGCCTCGCCACGAGACTTCTTGGCCCGGTTGACGCTCTGCTGCAGCGCCGCGAGCAGGTCGACGACCTCGCCGCCGGAGTCGGCCTCCTCGACGGGCGCCTTCACCTCGCCGCCCTCCAGCTTGGCCTGCACGAGCGCCTTGACCGCCTGCTCGTAGTCGTCCTCGTACTCGTCGGGCTCGTAGTCACCCGCGAGCGACTCGACGAGCATCTGCGCCATGGCCTGCTCGGCCGGCTTGACCTCGTCGTCGGCGTCGTTGAGAACGCCGAAGTCGGCCGCGCGCACCTCGTCGGGCCACAGCAGGGTCTGCAGCGTGATCACGTTGTCACGCACGCGCAGCACGGCCACCGTCATCCGCGTACGCAGCGAAACCGTCACCAGCGCAACGCGATCCGCCTGCGTGAGGGCCTCGCGCAGCAGGACGTACGGCTTGACCGCGGCCTTGTCGGGCTCGAGGTAGTAGCACTTGTCGTAGTACATCGGGTCGATCTGGTCGACGGGCACGAACTTGTCGACCGCGATCTCACGGCTGGTGCTGATCGGCAGCTCGGACAGGTCCTCGTCGGTGAGCACGACCATCTGGCCGTCCTCGGTCTCGTAGCCCTTGGCGATGTCGTCGTACGCGACCTCCTCGCCGTCGATTGAGCACGTCCGCTTGTACTTGATGCGGCCGCCGTCCTCGCGGTGCACCTGGCGGAACGACACGTCGTGGTTCTCGGTCGCGGAGTACAGCCGCACGGGCACATTGACGAGGCCGAAGGAGACGGCGCCTTTCCAGATCGCACGCATGGCACCCAGGATGGCCCCATGCGCCCCATGCTGGCCACCCCCTCGGACCGGGTCCCGCCCGGCGATGCATGGTGCCACGAGATCAAGTGGGACGGCATGCGGGTGCTCGTCGACGTCCAGGCCGGTGTCGTACGCGTGTCCTCACGTACCGAGCGCGACGTCACCATCGCCTTCCCCGAGCTGGTCCGCGACGACGCCGGGCTGACCGCGTACGACGACATCCTGCTCGACGGTGAGCTGGTCGTGATGGCCGAAGGGCGGCCGTCGTTCAAGGCGTTGGCCGAGCGGTTCAACGTCACCAACGCGCGCGTCGCCGAACAGCTCGCGGGCTCGGCGCCGATCACGTTCATGGCGTTCGACGTGCTGCGGGTCATGGGTACGCCGGTCACCTCGCGCCCGTTGCGCGAGCGTCGGCAGCTGCTCGAGGGGGCCGGGCTGGGCAGCCCGTGGGTGCAGGTGCCGCCGGTGTTCGACGAGGGCGAGACGCTCCTGGGGGCCACCGTCGAGCAGGGCATCGAGGGTGTGGTCTCCAAGCGGTGGTCGTCCTCGTACAACGCCGGTCGCCGGTCGGACGACTGGCGCAAGATCGTCCACCGGCGGACGGGCTCGTACGTCGTGGGCGGCTGGAAGTTCGAGACCGACAGCCGAGATCGGTTGGGATCATTACTGATCGGCGCGATGACGCCAGCCGGCCTGCTCTACCGCGGGCGCATCGGCAGCGGCCTCGCCGGCAGGACCGGTGCGGCGCTCCTGCCCCGCCTGCGCGAGCTGTCGGACGGTGGCAACCCGTTCGTCGACGAGGTGCCCCGCGAGGAACGGGTCGGCGTGACGTGGGTCGAGCCGGTGCTCGTCGTCGACATCGAGCACCATGGCCACGCCGACACCGGCAGACTGCGTCAGCCGAGCTGGCGCGGCGTACGGCACGACCTCACCGTCGACGAGCTGCTGCGCAACGACCACGCCGAGGAGGACCCGGCCGATGCCTGAGAAGGACCTCGTCACCGTCGACGTCGGCGGGCGGCGGATGCGCCTGAGCAGCCTCGACAAGCTGCTCTACCCCGCGACCGAGACCACCAAGGGTGAGGTGCTCAACTATTACGCCCAGATCGCGCCCGTGCTGATGCCGGTGATCGAGGGGCGGCCGGTCACACGCATCAGGTGGCCGCACGGCGTGGGCGACATGATGTTCTTCGAGAAGAACATGCCTTCCGGTGCGCCGTCCTGGATCGAGCGGGTGACCATCACCGGCCACGGCTCGCGTGGTGGCGGCGACGTCGTCTATCCGCTGGTGAGCGATCTCGCAGCACTCACCTATCTGGTCAACCTCAACTCGCTCGAGCTGCACGTGCCGCAGTGGCGCGTCTCGGACGACGGCGAGCCCGAGCACCCTGATCGCCTGGTGATCGACCTCGACCCCGGCTCGCCCGCGGGCCTGCACGAGTGCGCCCAGGTGGCACTCGTCGTACGCGAAACGCTTGCGGCAGAAGGGTATTCGTCGGTCCCGGTCACCTCCGGCAGCAAGGGCATGCAGCTGTACGCCGCCCTCGACGGCTCGCAGTCGTCCGACGAGGTGCGCGAGTGGACCAAGGGCATCGCGCAACGCCTCACCAAGGAGATGCCCGGCCAGGTCGTGTGGAAGATGACCAAGTCGCTGCGCCCGGGCAAGGTGCTGCTGGACTGGTCGCAGAACGTCGCCGCCAAGACCACGATCGCGCCGTACTCGCTGCGCGGCAAGGAGCGCCCGACCGTCGCCGCGCCGCGCACCTGGGACGAGGTCGAGCAGGGGGCCGACGACCGAGATGCGTTGCAGCAGCTCGACATCGACGATGTGCTCGAGCGTGTCGACGAGTACGGCGACCTCTTCGGCGACCGGCTCACGCCGCCGGAGTAGCGCTCAACCGGCGGACCGCAGGCGTGGACACCGGGCGCACTCATGGGCTCCCGGCAAGGCGTAGATGAAGCAGCACGATGCGCGCCACCGGTCGGGTGACGTTCGGCCGAGCACCGCCCGGCTCGCACCGGCCCAGGCCGACTGCCACGCGTCCTCGACCGACCCGACGCGATGCTGGCTGCTCATCTTGACGCCGGGATCGTACGACGTCGCGAAATCGCTTGCATGCGAACGAAATTCGCGCTCGACCCGGTCGAGACGATCGGCCAGCAGGGGCACGTACGCCGGGGCCTCGCCCGGGACCAGACCGAGCCGGTCGGCGTACCCGCCGGGAGAGCTCAGCCCGATCGACAGCCGACTGGGTGTGAGGTCGAGCAGGTGAGGCGTCGCCAGTGTGAGGTGGGCAAAACCCGTGGCGAGGGCGCCGACATACCACTGCAGGACGAAGGTCGCCGCCACCGACGACGGCACGACACCGACGCCGTGCTGACGGGCGAGGTCACGTTCGCAGGCCGCGCGCCAGGCTGCCGTCGGGTCGCCGCCGGCGCGCTGCTCGCCGAGCACGGCGGCGCACTCGAGGTCGAGGGTGCCGACGACGACCGAGAGCCAGCCGCTGGTGCGGCTGGCTCTCGTGGACACGCTCGCGAGGAGCGCGCTGCTGTCAGGCGTGATCAGTCCTGCGCCTTGTCGTAGGCCTCCTGGAGCTCCTTGGAGACACGGCCGCGGTCGCTCACGGTGTAGCCGTTGGCACGGCCCCACTCACGGACCTTGTTGAGGTCCTGGCGCGAGGACGAGGCCGCCGCACGACCGGTGGCGCGACGGCCGCCGGTGCGTCGGGCGTGACCGATCCACGTGGCGAGCTCGTCACGCAGTCGGGCGGCGTTGGCGCTCGAGAGGTCGATCTCGTAGGTCACGCCGTCAAGGCCGAAAGTCACGGTCTCCTCAGCGTCACCGCCGTCGACGTCATCGACGAGCAGGACCTGAATCTTCTGAGCCATGGGGTGATCTCCTGGTAACGGTGAAATTTGATCGGGATCAACCCTATCGAACCGAACTCCAGAATTATTCGGAGAGGGTATTTTTTCGCGACGAGTTGTTCACAGAATCCTGATCCGCTTCCCACTGGGCGTGCGCAATGCGTTCGCGACGATCGCCTTCCATGATGTGCTTCATCACGAGGTAGAAGAGATAGAGCAGACCCAGCGTGGGTAGCAGCGCCGCGAGATACGGCCACAAGCTGCTCCACAGGTCGGACACGAGCACACCTCTGCTGGAAGGGACGAACGGCGGCGCACACGATACCCGCGCCACCTGGGAGGCCAGGACGCGCTCCCGGCCGCACGACCGCTATGCCGAGGCGGCCTCACCCCGTTCCAGCGCGAGGAGCGCGCGCTTGCGCTCGATTCCGCCGCCGTAGCCCGTCAGGTCGCCGCTGGCGCCGATCACGCGGTGGCACGGCACGATGATCGAGATCGGGTTGCGACCGTTGGCCAGACCGACCGCGCGGCTGGCCCGCGGCGCCCCGATCTGCTGAGCCAGCTGGCCGTACGTCACCGTCGCGCCGTACGGGATCTCCTGCAACGCCTTCCACACCGTCGACTGGAATTCCGTTCCTCGTGCCGCGAGCGGCAGATCGAATTCTCGGCGTACGCCGGCGAAGTATTCGTCGAGCTGTCCGACCACGCGCAGTACGAGCGGGTCATCGGAATCCGCCGGCGGACCGAACGTCTCCGGACCGGGGGCATGGCGGTGCTCGGTCATGTAGAGCGCGCTCACGGCATCGCCGTCGAGAACGATGGTGAGAGGCCCCAAAGGGGTGTCCTCGATGATGTGGTGGCGAATGGTCATGGTCACGCCTCAGCCTTTCGGAAGGTGATTGATCTCGTGGTCGGTGGTGGCCCACAGGTGCTGTGCGGCGTACGCCCGCCAGGGCCGCCAGGCCGCAGCCTCGGCGAGGATGGTGGGCTGCTGGTCGGCGATGCCGATGCGTGCGGCGCCGGCCCGGATGCCGAGGTCGCTGGACGGGAACGCGTCGGGGTCGCCGAGGGCCCGCATCGCGATCGACTCGACCGACCAGGGCCCGATCCCGGGCAGGGCGAGCAGGGTTGACCTGGACATCTCCCAGTCCGAGCCGAGCGTCAGGTCGATCTCGCCGTCGGCGAGGGCCCCGGCGAGTGCGACGACCGTACGCTGACGCGAGGCCGGCATGGCGAGGTGCTCGGGCGGCGTACCCCGCACCTGGTCGCTCGTCGGGAACAGGTGCGTCAGGCCGCCGACCGGCGCCGCCAACGGATCACCGAGCGCCGCGACGAGCCGCGCGCCGTGCGTACGCGCCGCCTTGGTGGACACCTGCTGACCGAGGACGATGCGGATCGCCATCTCGTCGCTGTCGGCCGATCTGGGCACCCGGCGCCCGGGCGCCCCTGCGACGAGCGGCGCGAGACGTTCGTCGGCCGACAGAGCCGTGTCGACGGCCTCGGGATCGGCGTCGAGATCGAGCATCCATCGGCACCGGCTGGTGGCGACCATCAGGTCGCGCAGGTCGGTCAGCCACAGGCTCGCGGCGACGTGGTCGGCCTGCGGCGCCAGCGCGACGACTCCCGGTCCGTGCGGCAGCCGCAACGTCCGCCTGTACGCGCCGTCTCGCCACTCCTCCACCCCCGGGACCGCCGTCGCTGCCAGGTGCCCGAAGACGTTGTCGGGCAGGAACGGCCTGCGGAACGGCAGCCGAAGACGCAGGTGGTGCCAGGAGTCGGCGCCGACGGCCGGCTCAGTGGTCTTGGAATGCGTTGCGCGAGAACGCATCTCGCGCGGCGTGGTCGAGAACACCTCGCGCACCGTGTCGTTGAACGCGCGGATGCTGCCGAACCCCGCGGCGAAGGCGATGTCGGCCATCGGCAGGTCCGAGGTCTCGACGAGAACCCTTGCGGTCTGGGCACGTTGGGCGCGCGCGAGCGCGAGCGGGCCGGCGCCGAGCTCGCGGCGGACCTGGCGCTCGATCTGGCGCACGCTGTAGCCGAGCTGCCGGGCGAGGCCGGCGACGCCCTCGCGGTCGACGACACCGTCCGCGATCAGGCGCATCGCGCGGGCCACCAGATCGGCGCGGACGTTCCACTCGGGCGAGCCCGGACTCGTGTCGGGACGACACCGCTTGCACGCCCGGAAGCCGCCCGACTGAGCGGCAGCCGCGCTCGGGTAGAACACCATGTTGCGAGCCTTCGGCGTGGTCGCCGGGCAGCTCGGCCGGCAGTAGATGCCGGTGGTCTTCACGGCCGTGTAGAACCAGCCGTCGAAGCGCGCATCGCGCGAGCTGACGGCCCGGACACAGGCCTCGGTGTCGAGGTACATGCCTTCGAGTCTGATCGCTCCGACTGACAGTTACTAGCCGGAATACGACATGGCGATTTCCTGCCAGTACATCGATCCGCCGGTCGAGTAGGGCCGGAGCCTCACCGCTGGTCGAGTGGGAGCTCGGCCCGCCTACTCGACCGGTGGGGTGGGGCTGTCGTCCAGCACCGCGAGGAGCGGCTGGACGAGCTCGGGGGTGAGCGCTCGGCGTACGATCGCGCGCTCGGCACTGGCGCGGGCCATCGCCCGGTACGCCGCCGCGACGTCGGCCGGCTCGTCACGCAGCGCGTCCAGGTGAGCCGCGACCGTACGGACGTCACCGCGGGCCACCGGACCGGTGAGCGCGCGGTCACCTCGTTCGAGGGCGTTGTCGAGCGAGGCCTCGGTGAGCGGTCGCAGCACGCGCGCCGGGTCGTCGAACCCGCACTCGCGCAGCACCTGCATCGACTGGCCGATCAGGGTGACGAGGTGGTTGGAGCCGTGCGCGAGGGCCGCGTGATAGCGGACGCGGTCCTCCTCGGCGACGCGTACGGGCTCGCCGCCGAGGTCGATCACGAGAGCCTCGCCGAGCACGAGCGTCTCGGCCGTGGCGGTCACCGCGAACAGGCAGCCCGACAGCCGGTCGAGGTCCTTGGCGGTGCCGGTGAAGGTCATCGCCGGGTGCAGCGCCAGCGCGACACCGCCCCGCTCGACGACCGGCTGCAACGGTTCGAGCCCGAGCGCGCCCGCCAGATGGACGACGACGCGTGGATCGTCGAGCACGCCGACCTGCGCGAGTCCGCTGACGACAGAAGCGATCTCGTCGTCCGGCACCGTGACGAGCACGAGCTCCGCGAGACGTACGACGTCGGGCACGTCGAGCACGGGGACGCCCGGCAGCATCGTCGCGGCCCGCTCTCGGGAGGCCTCGCTCACCGCCGACACGGCCACGACCTGGTGCCCGGCGCCGCGCAGGGCGGCGCCGATGCTCGCGCCGACACGACCGCAACCGATGACACCCACGCGCAACGACGGCCGGCCCACCTGGTCCTCGAAGTCACTCACGGCGGCCACGCTACTGCGGAGCACCACCCGGCCTAGAGTGACGGCCATGTCGCGCGAGCCCTGGGAGTCGGCCTGGCAGCGAGCGCTCTACGGCCCCGGCGGGTTCTACCGCCAGCCGGTCGGTCCGGCCGGTCACTTCGCGACCTCTGCCCAGGGCATCCCCGGCGTCGGCCGGGTCCTGGCGCGCGCCGTCGTCGCTCTCGCCGAGCAGTACGACGTCGCTCACGTCGTCGAGGTCGGTGCCGGTCGGGGTGAGCTCCTGCGCCAGGTCCACGCGCTCGTACCGGACCTGCACCTGACCGGTCTCGACGTGGTCGACCGGCCGGAAGGCGTCCCGGCCGCGATCGACTGGCAGGTCTCCCCCGGCGGGTCCGCGCTGCCGGACGAGCTCGGCCCGCTCACCGACGTGCTGGTGCTCGCCCACGAGTGGCTGGACGTCGTACCGCTCGTGATCGGTGAGGTCGACGACGAGGGCGAGCTGCGGGTCATCGAGGTCGATCGCGCTGGCGACGAGTCTCTCGGCGATCCGCTCGACGGAGCGAGTCGTCAATGGTGCCAACGGTATTGGCCGTCAGCTGTTGAGCCAGGCGATCGGGTCGAGGTCGGCACGACCCGCGACGACGCGTGGGCTGACCTGTGCTCCCGCGTCCAGCACGGCGTCGTGGTCGGCGTCGACTACGCGCACGCGCTGGACGACCGGCCGATGTACGGCACACTCACCGGCTACCGCGACGGCGCGCAGGTGTCACCGGTGCCTGACGGCTCGTGCGACATCACCGCGCACGTCGCCGTCGACTCGCTCGAGACCGACTGGCGCACGACGCAGCGTGCGTTGTTCGGTGAGCTCGGCCTCGTCGCGCCACCTGCCCAGCACGCGTTGTCACGCTCCGACCCGGAGCGCTATCTCGCCGGGCTCGCCGACCGCAGCGCCGGGCTCACCGCCACGGCGAGCCCGGGGCTGGGTGACTTCGTGTGGTTCGCCCGCGAGGTCGGCGTACGCCGCTCGACCCACTGACCACCGTCAGGACAACGGACGGGCGGACGCGAGGATCTGGTCGAGCGTCTTGTCGTCGATCTGGTCGGGGATGCCCTTGTCGCGCACGAGCACGACGGTGGCGGTGGCATCGCCCGTGGTGAACGACTGCACGACGACCTCGACGCTCTTGGGCTCGGTGCAGTACGCCGGGTCCTGCGCCCGGGTGACCGCGACCGTGGTCCGTGACTGGATCGCCTGCGTCCGGCCGCCGTTGATCGCGACCTGCGTGCTGACGACCGGCGTGGACTTCTCCTTCGACCCGTCGTCCTTGAGCGCGACCGCGTCGGCCCACATCGCTGCGACGTCGGGAGCAGCATCGGCGGGATCACGGTCACCGGTCAGCTGATAGGCGATGAACCCCCGGTCGGCGTCCTTGCCCTTCGGCTTGGTGCAGTAGCCCGCTCGGTAGCGGACAGCTCGCACGGCCGTGACGAGTGGCTTGTTGTCGTTGTCGCTGAGCGTCACCTTGGCGTCGCCCGTGAGGAACGACCACAGCTGCTGAGGCTCCGCATTGACCCCCGACGCCGGAATGGTGGTCGCCGGTACGTCGAACGCCGCCCGGTTGCCCTCCTCGTCGTCGAAGGTCCGCACCTGCCACCCCGGGACGAGAGGTGGTACGGCGACCGTCCCGAGGCCCGTGCCGGTCGACCCAGGCGCACTCGCGCTCGAGCTCGTCGACGGACTCGGACCCGCCGACGGGGCGGACGCGCTCATCGACGGGGCGACCTGTTGCCCACCTCCGTCGTCGTCACCACGCATCAGGGCATAGGCACCTGCACCGAGCACCGCGACCAGGCCCACCGCGCCCGCGACGAGCAGAGCCGTACGCCGACGACCGGACGACGAGGGCGATCGCGGAGGCGGGTTCGGGGAAGGTGCGTTCGGCGCGTCCTGCCAGGAGGACTGCGGCACCGGCACCTGATCGCCGTAGTAGCGCTCCTGCCCCTGGCCGAACTCACCCTGGCGCCACGACTCGCCGAACGAACGGCCGCCGAACTGGTGACCGTACGTCGACGGCCCGGCCTCGCCGATGCCCTCAGCGGCCGCCGGTGGGCCACCGGTGGGCGGTGTCGGCGTCTGCTCCGGAGCAGCCGGGACGGACTCCTCGGGTCGAGGCACGCGCCGGGCCCCGCCCCGGCTGGGACCGGGTGCGCCGCCGGGCAGTCGGTGCCCCGGCTGCGCGTGGCCGGAGTCGGGCCGACCTGCTGGGCGCTGGTCGTCGTGGGTCACGCGTCAGACCTCGCGCCCGTCAGGAGACCGGTCGCGCGGACGCGAGGATCTGGTCGAGGGTCTTGTCGTCGAGGGCATTCGGGACGCCCAGCTCGCGCACGACGATGACCGTGGCGGTCGCGTTGCCGTTGGTGAACGACTGAGCGACGATCTCGCGCTTGGGCGCGCTGCACTCCTTCGGATCCGCCGAGTCGGTGTTGGGGACGGTGATCCGCGATCGGATCGCTTGCGTCCTACCGCCGTTGATCGCCACCTGCTTGCTCACCGGCGGACCGAACTTCTCGTGGGAACCATCCTTCTTGAGCGCCGCCGCGTCGGCCCAGGTGACGATGACGTCGGGTGCGATGTCGGCCGGGTCGCGGTCCCCCGAGGTCTGGAAGGCCGCGAACGCGAGATAGTCGGACGGGTCCTTCGGGCAGTAGCCCCGTCGGTAGGTCGACGCCTCGTGGGCTGTGATCACGGGCTTGCCGTCGTTGTCGCCGTAGCCGAGCTGCTGGCCTTCCTTGAGCTGCCAATCCGTCAGGGGGAAGTCGACGGCGGTGGTGTTGCCTTGCTTGTCCGTGTCCTTCTTGACCCGCCAGCCGGGCACGAGCGGCGGCGTACCGTCACCGCCACCGAGGCCACCACCGGAGCTCGAACCCGACGACGTGGCCGGGCTCGCCGTGCTCGGCTGCGAGGTCGGCGTCGCCGGTGCGCTGGAGGTCGGGCTCGTCTGCTGGCCGGCCCGGTCGTCACCGAGGCCCTGCGACAGGGCGTAGCCGCCGCCACCGAGCACGGCGACCGCAGCCACGGCACCCGCAGCGATCAGTGCCGTACGCCGGCCACCGCGCTTCGGCGTACCGCTCGGACCCGACGGTGGCGCGCCGTACTGGACGGGCGATCCCTGGGCCGGACCCGGCACCTCGGGGCCGTAGTAGCGGTCCTGACCGTGGCCGAACTCCTCCTCACGCCACGACTCACCGAAGGACCGGCCGCCGAACTGGTGGCCGTACGTCGACGGCCCGGACGAGTCGGACTGCGGCGGTCCCTGCGGAGGCTGCGGCGGACCGGCGTACGGCGGCTGCTGAGGCGGGGGGTGCGGCAGCCGCTGCCCCTGGTGCGGGGTCGCAGACGTGTGGCCGTGCGGCTCGGTCGGGCCGGGCAGGCGCCGCGCACCGCCGGGCGCTCGGCGTGCACCGGGGAGGGGGTGGCCGGTCGTGCCGCCTTCCTCGGGACGCTGGTTGGCTTCGTCGTTCATCAGATCCCTGTCGTTGGTTTCACGCTGAGCTGGGACGCACCGAGGCCAGGATTCGGTCCCGCAGGTCGTCGGACAGCTGCCCCGCCACGTCGAGGTCTCGGACCAGGACGAGCGTCGTCGCGTCCTGGGCCGTACGCGCGGTGACCGTGGTGATCTCGACGCGCGGCGGCAGGCAGCCTGCCGTGTCGCGCTCCAGGAGCGTGACGACCGTCCGGCTGCTGGTGGCCGACACACCCGGCGTGTGCGTGTCGATCGTGCGACTGATCACCGGCGAGTGCGGGTCGATCCGCCCGTCGGCGTGATGGCCGATCGCGCCCGCCCACGCCGTCGCGACGGCCTTGGAGGACTCGACCACACCGTCGGGAGTCGGCGAAAATCCGGCCCAGGCGCGTGCGACGCCCGCGCCCGTGGAGCAGTAGCCCGCCTGGTAGTACGCCGGGCGCTGGGCCTTGGCGAGCACCGTGCCCTTCTCGTCGGCGTAGGCCATCGTCTCGCCACCGGTGGACAGGCTCCAGCCCTCCGAGCGCGGCGGGACGAGGTAGGTGCCGAGCGCGTCGCGCTCGCCCTGCCAGCGGTCGTTCGCCCCGGCGGTGGTGGGCGCCCCGGCGGTGGTGGTGGGCGCCCCGGACGCGCTCGCCGTGGGAGCGCCGGGTGATGTCGACGCGGAGGCGGCGGTCGGCGTACGGGCCGCGCCGGAGACCCCGGGGGTGCCGCCACCGGAGTCGTCGCGAGCGAACACGAAGCACGAGGGTCGACCGGCTGGGTGTTCACGCGGGCCAACCTACTGAACGGTCGGCACCCGCAGTGCCGCGCCGTCGACCGGGCTCAGCCGTCGGCGGAGCGGCGGGCCCGGTAGGCGGCGACGTTGACCCGGTTGCCGCAGCCGGCGTCGCAGTAACGGCGGGAGCGGTTCTTGGACAGGTCGACGAGCAGGTCCTCGCAGTCGTCCGCGGCGCACACGCGCAGGCGTTCGAGCTCGTCGGAGCGGACGACGTCGGCGAGTGCCATCGCCGCCTCGACGGCCATCCGGGTCGCGAGCGGTGCATCGGACGTCGTCGCGTGCAGGTGGTAGTCCCAGCCGTCGTGCTTGACCAGCTGGGGCAGGGCGTGCGAGCGGGCGAGCAGGTCGTTGACGACCTCGACGACACCGTCCTTGTCGCGCGACCAGACCTCACGCAGCCGCGGGCGCAGCGCACGCACATGAGCGAGCTCGAGCTCGTCGTGAGTACGCGCCCCGGTCCAGCCCCACTCGTCGATGAACGCGTCGAGCGCGGCGACGTCGGGCAGCTCCTCGACGCTGCGAGGCCCGTTGGCCTGGGTGTTGACCAGCGCTGCGGCACTGGCCAGAGCCATCTCCGTGTCATGGGCGAACTGCATGTTGACTCCTGACATCGGGCGCTCGTACCGTCATGAGCATAGTTGCGTTTGGCCCCTTACGGGGGCTCGAGGAGGTGTGCGGTGACCGAGATCCAGCCCGTGGTCGAGCAGGCTCCGGTCCGTCGTACGCCACCGACCCGGCTGGCGTTCGCGCTCGCCCTCGTGTCGGCCGCCGCGTTCGGCACGTCCGGCCCGTTCGGGAAGGCGCTGTTCGAGGGCGGCTGGACACCGGCCGCCGCCGTCACCGCACGCATCGGCATCGCCGCGCTCGTGCTCGCCGTGCCGACGTACCTCGAGCTCCGGGGTCGCTGGCACCTGCTGCGCAAGAACCTCGGGATCGTGCTGCTGTACGGCATGACCGGCGTCGCAGGTTGCCAGCTGTTCTACTTCGTCGCCGTCGAGCACCTGTCGGTCGGCGTCGCGCTCCTGCTGGAGTACCTCTCCCCCGTGCTGCTCGTCGGCTACACCTGGCTGCTGACCCGCCGCGCGCCGAGTCGGCTCACCCTCGCGGGCGCTGCCACGGCGATCGCCGGGCTCGCGCTCGTGCTCAACGTGTTCGGTGACGTCCAGCTCGACACGGTCGGCGTGGCGTGCGGCCTGGCGGCGGCGTTCTGCTCGGCCGCGTACTTCGTCGTCGCCTCGCACACCCACGAGGACAGCCTGTCGCCGCTGGCCCTCGCGGGCGCAGGCATGGCCGCCGGTGTGCTGCCCCTCGTCGCGGTCGGGGCGCTCGGACTGCTGCCGTTCAGGGCCTCGACCGACGACGTGCCGTTCGCCGGGCACGAGGTCAGCTTCGTGATCCCGCTGCTCGGAATCGCTGTGATAGCAGCGGCTTTCGCGTACGTCACCGGTGTCGTCTCGGCGCGCATGCTCGGTTCGCGGCTCGCGTCGTTCGTCGCGCTGTCCGAGGTGCTGTTCGCGGTGCTGTTCGCGTGGTGGTTGCTCGGAGAGCTGCCGTTGCCGGTGCAGCTCGCGGGCGGCGTACTCATCGTCGCGGGCGTGCTGCTGGTCAAGGCGTCCGAGGACTCACCGCTGGTCGAGTAGGGCGGCGTCAGAGGCGGTGCTTCTTCATGTACGCCCGCAGCTCGTCGTACGTGCCGTCCTGGTTGGCGAACTGGACGACGTTGCGCGCCGACTCGAACCACGCGCGCGTCGACGGGCGGATCTCACCGATGGCCGCCGCGAGGTCGCCCATCTGGATCATGCGCGGCGAACCCGACTGCACGCTCGCCATGAGCGCCTTCTCGGACGCGGTCTCGCACACGTGCTGGATGTCGGCGCCGGAGAAGTCGGGTGTACGCCGGGCGAGCTCGCCCAGGTCGATGCCCTCGACCGGCCGCGCGCGGAGGTGGTAGCGGAAGATCGACGCCCGCGCCGACTCGTCCGGTGGCACGACCAGCAGCGTGCGGTCGAGCCGACCGGGGCGGCGCAGCGCGGGGTCGATGTCCCACGGCTGGTTGGTGGCGCCGATGACGAAGACGCCCTCGTTGGACGACTCGACACCGTCGAGCTCGGTGAGCAGCTGGTTGACCGTCGTCCGCATCGCCGAGCTGCCGTGCGCGCTGCGCTTCTGGCCGAGCGCGTCGACCTCGTCGATGAACACGACGACCGGGGCGTGTGCGCGGGCCAGCCGGAACACGTCCTGGATGTTGCGCTCGGAGCGGCCGATGTACATGTCGAGCACGTCGGCCAGCCCGATGTTGACGAACTGCGCGCCGAGCTCACCCGCCACCGCGCGGCCGAGGAACGTCTTGCCGCACCCGGGCGGGCCGTAGAGCAGCATGCCGCCGCGCAGGCTCTTGCCGTAGAGCCTGCGCAGCTCGGGATTGCGCAGGGGTTCGAGGAACGCCGCCCGCAGCCGAGCCTTGACCTCGTCCATGCCGCCGACGTCGTCGAGCGTGACGTCGGAGCGCTCGACGTCCCAGGCGTCGACGGGCGGGGCGTCGTCGTCACCGTCGGCGTAGCGCTTGGCGGGCGCGACGTCCTGGACCTGCGACTCTGCCTGCTCCCAGTCGAACTCGGGAGGCTGCGCGGGTGACGTCGGCTGCTGCGGCAACGGCGCGCGTACGCCGGTCGGTCCGGCCACCGGGTCGTGCGGCGGCTCAGGGGCTGCCGGCGTACTGCCGCCGAGTGCCTGGCGCATCAGCGCCTGCGCGTGCTCGCTGGCCGGCTCGTGCTGCAGTGCGACCGCGCAGTGCGCGACGGCCTCGCCCGGAGCGCCGCGCTGGATGAGCACCTCGGCGAGGTGGAGGCGCAGGGGTACGTCAGCGGGTGCGGCCTCGACGGCACGGGTCAGCGACTGCACCAGCGGATCGGTGAATGTCATTGCGGCTCAAGCCTTTCGGCGGTTGACGAAGAACGAGATCCAGGACAGGACGGCGCCGGCGAGCAGCGCGACTCCGGCAACGGCGATGAGCGCCGTCGAGGCGTCACCGCCCACGCACGCGGCCGCCACGAAGAACGTCGTCGCGACCACGAGCAGCCCGGCCCACGCCGCGGCGAGCTTCTGGCGGCGGGCGAACCCGACGAGGAACGGGCGCAGCATGGCCGGCGGCACCTCGCGTACGAGCTGAACACCCACCCAGGCGAACAAGCCCAGCGAGATCATCGCGAGCACCACGAGGATCGGCCATGACAACCGGCCGTCCTCGATGCCGACGTTGCGCAGCACCAGGAACGCCACGAACAGCACCAGGTGGGCTCGCGCGGTCAGCATCCCGAGCAGCGCGTCCATGTTGGCCTGGAACATCGGCTCCATCGGGTTGGCCGCCGTCGCTCGCGACAGCGTGCCGGCCGCGCGGACACCGCCGCCGCGCTTGGACTGCACGCGCGCGAGGTTGTTCATCGCGACGTCGTCGGAGGGGTCGATGCGCAGCGCCTCACGCAGGTGGTGCTCGGCCTCACGCAGCCGCGCCCGGTCGTACATCCTGACCGTCGGCGGCGCGAGCGCGTTGGCCATCGCGTGGTGGCTGAGCGACTCGTCCGGCGCCATCGCGAGGGCGGTGCGCGCATGGTGCTCGGACTCGTCGCGCATCCCGCAGTCGGACATCACGTTGGCGGCGACCGCGTGCACCACCCAGCTCTGCGGGGCCAGCGACAGCGCACCCTGTGCGTGGTAGAGCGCGCCGCCGAGGTCGTTCATGTGGTGCAGCCGCTCGGCGAGGCTGACCGCGAGGACGACCGACGACGGGTGCGACGCCTGCGCGCGCTGCAGGGTCTGTACGGCGTCGTGGTCCTGTCCGAGCGCTCCCTGCGCCCGCGCGGCCTCGATCAGCGCGTCCTCGGTCGCCGCAGAGCTCGACAGTGCGGGCGTCAGCACCCGCAGCGCGTCGGCCGGCCGGCCCAGGTCGTTGAGGTGGCGGGCGTGCTCCACCGCCTGATCGGTCATGTCCCCTGTCACGGCAGGCAGCGTACGTTCTCGCCCGCGCTCGACGCAGCGAGCGCGGGCGGGCGGACAGGCTCAGGAGAAGCGCGGGCGATCCGGGTGCTCGGGATCGGCGGTGGAGTGGTGGGGTCGGGGATGCGGCAGCCGACCGTGCAGCACAGCGCCGTCCGGGCCGACGACGCACAGGTCGTTGCCCGCGACCGCGATCTGCTCGGCCACGCGGGAGTACGACGGGTCGGCCAGGCGCACACCGTCGGTGTCGAGCCGGTCGCGCAGCCGCTGCTCGACCTCGCCCGCGGGCTCGCCGTCGTACCCCTCTGCGAGGTCGACCAGCGCGCGGACGTAGGCGTCGACACCGGCCGGGCCGACCTGGTCGGCCCAGGGCTGGTTGATCGTGATGGTCAGGCCGTGCTCGAGGGGGTCGGTCATCGGAATCTCCGTCTGCTCGTCGGTCATCGGTTGCGGCGGGCGATCTCGGTGGACAGCGCGGTCGCGAAGGCGCACCAGGCGGCGTACAGGCCCAGCCCGGCGCGCGACCGGCCAGAGACCGCGCCTGCCCGGCGTGCGAGATCGGCGCTGGACAGGGTCAGCAGCCCCGCTCCGACAGCCGCCGCCACGGGCCGGCGCGAGCGGAAGAACAGCGCGGGCCAGGCCGCGTTGAGGACGAGGTCGGCCGCGAGTGCGCGCCGGTACGCCGTCGCCTCGCGGGTGCGGCCCTCGCGCTCCAGCCGGGTCAGGGTGACCGCGGAGGCGCCCGCGATGTCGGCGTACAACGTCGTCCACACGACCGGGAACGCGAGGGCGGGCGGCTGCCAGGCGGGCAGGTCGAGGGAGCGGTACCACCGACTGGTCGGGTCGGCGCCCAACGTGCCGGCGGCTGCGCACACGGCGGTGGCGGCGACGGTCGTGGCGAGGTTGCGGGGCCCGGTGTCGCGGTCGAGGCGTCGTACGGCCGAGCGCACGGCGTCGTCGAACCCCAGGGGCGGGTCCGGCGGCGGTGCGAGCCGTGCCAGGTCGTCCTCCTGGCAGACCACCTCGTGGACCAGTGACTGCACGAGCGGTTTGGCGAGCCCGGACGGCACCGGCGTGACCAGGCCGACCCAGTGACCTGCGAGCTGTGGGGTGAGCACCGGGACGGTCACCACCAGCCGGCGCCGCAGCCCGGTGAGCCGGGCAAAGCGCTGCATCATCTCCTCGTAGGTGAGGACGTCCGGGCCGCCGATGTCGAAGGTGCGGTTGACCTCCTTCGGCAGCGACGCGGCCCCGACAAGGAGATGCAGCACGTCCCTGATCGCGATCGGCTGGATCCGGTTGTGCAGCCACCGCGGCGCGACCATCGCCGGCAGCCGGTGGGTGAGGTGGCGCAGCATGTCGAACGACGCCGAGCCGTCGCCGAGTATGACCGCCGCCTGCAGGACCGCGGCGGGCGTCTCGGCGTGGAGGAAGACCTGGCCGACCTCGACGCGCGAGGCCAGGTGGGGCGAGAGCTCCTCGCCGTCAGGGTGCAGACCGCTGAGGTAGACGATGCGACCCACACGGGCGCGGTCAGCCGCCTCGGCGAACGTGCGCGCGAGCTCGCGGTCACGCTGCGCGAAGTCGCCCGCGCCGTCCATCGAGTGGATCAGGTAGAAGGCCACGTCGACATCACGCATCGCAGTGTCGAGGTCGTACGCCGAGCTCGCGTCACCCTCGACCACCTCGACGTCATCGGCCCAGTCCATCTCGTCGAGCCCCGACGCGTGCCGGGTGAGCACCCGAACCGTCCACCCGGCGTCGAACAGGCGGGGCACCAGGCGTCCACCGATGTAGCCGGTCGCACCAGTCACCAGGGCGTGTCCTGTGCGGTCTGTCATCGCGGCTCACTCCTCTCGCTGTGCTGGCGTCTGTCGTGCACGGCCGCGGACTACAGAGGGGACGACGTACGTCGGCGCCGCAGCTCGCGCACGATCATCATCTCGCGTCGTTGCAGCAGCACACGGTGCTGCTCGTGGTCAGTCGGATCAGGCAGCGGCACCGCGCGCATCAGCTGGTCCTCGAGGTCGCGCAGCTGGATGATCAGGTCCCGCAGGCTCAGCCGGGACAACGCCTCTGGAGCGGCGCTCGGGGTGGTCATCTGGGGGCTCCTTCGGTCGGGTCTACGCAACGGGCGATCTCCTCCGACGTGATGCGCAGCAGCCAGGCGAGCGCACAGGTGCGCTCGCGTCGGAAGCCGACGCTGTCGCGCCAGACACGCGCATAGATGCGGGTCGTGACCTGTGCTGCGCCGGCATCGGTGCTCGTACCCGCCCGAGCCAGGCCGTAGACGAGGCCGCAGGTCCTGTCGTACAGCTCGGCGATCGCCGCGCGGTCGCCGCGAGCACAGCGCTGCACGGCTGCAGTGATGTCCGCGACCGGATCACGCGGGCTGCCGTCGCCGGCAGGGTCGAGCGGCCGCTGATCGTGCGACGCAGACATGGTGAGCACCGGCCGTCCTTTCTGCACGCGTCGGGGAAGGAGTCCCCAATCTTTCACAAGAAGATGTTTCTGTCGAGACTTCTGTAGAGTTTCCCGCCGGGTCAATCCCTGCACAGAAGGCGCACAAGCCCACCGATCTGTATAAGGTGAGGCGATGCGGACGGACTACTCGATCGGCGAGGCCGCTGCCCTCACCGGCGTCAAGGCGGTGACGCTGCGCGCCTGGGAGTCCCGTTACGGCCTGGTCGCCCCAGGGCGGTCCGACTCGGCGTACCGGCGCTACAACGACCACGACATCGAGCTCGTACGCCGGATGCGGCTGCTGGTGGACTCCGGCGTCCCAGCCCGCCGGGCGGCGGCGATGACGCTCGGCGGTGCGACCGATGAGCCCGACCGCCCGTCCGCCCCGGTCGGCGGCCTGGTCGGCCTGCAGGACACCGCCGCCATCGCGCGGGCCGGGGCAGCGTTCGACGCCCCCGCACTACGACGCATCCTCGACGAGGCGTTCGCGATGGCCGAGACCGAGACCGTCGTCGACCTGTGGCTGATGCCGAGCATGCGCGAGGTCGGGGCTGCCTGGGAGCGGGGCGAGCTCGACGTCGCCTCCGAGCACTTCATCAGCTCAGCGGTCATGCGCAAGCTCTCGGCGCTGTTCGAGGCGACCCCGGCCCGCGGTCCGCGTGTTGTCGTCGGGATGCCGGCCGACTCGCGGCACGAGCTGCCGGCCCTGGCGTTCGCACTCCTGCTGCAGCGAGCGGGGGCCGAGGTGCTCTACGTCGGGGCCGACGTCCCGCTGCAGAGCTGGACGCGGGTGGTCGACGTGTGGAAGCCACAGTCCGCGGTCATCGCGGCGACCTCAGCGCGCGACATCGCCGTGGCCGGCGCCGCCGCTGCAGCCCTCGCAGAAGGCGGGGTCGACCCGGTCTACATCGGCGGCGCGGCGGCCGGCCAGGTCGAGGGCACCATCCCGGTCCCCGACTCGCTCGCGACGGCCGCTCAGGTGGTTGCGGCAGCGGTCCGCTACCGCCACGCCTGACCGTCTGCGCGCGCCGGGCGGCGGTGTCGTCCGATCAGCCGGATCAGTCCAGAGAGGCCGCCGCCCGCTGGATGCCCTCCACCGTCTTGGCGGCAAGGCGCTCGAACACCAGCCGCATCACCGGGTCGGCCAGCCACGCGGCCTTCTTCATCTGCACGCTCGCGCGATAGGTGACCTCGCTGCGCCCGTCGCCGAGGTCACGCACGCTGATGTCGTCGGACGACTCGGCCGACGCGTTGCGACCACGGAGCACGACACGCTCGGCGTCCCACACCTCGAGGGTGTAGTCGAGCTCAGTGGTCCATCCCAGGAGCCTGCTGGTGTTGTGCCACTGCGAACCGACGCGCACGGGTGGCTCAGTGGTGGGTTCGCACCGCACCGTGCCGGGATCCCAGTCGGTCGCGTGGGCGAAGTCGGCGAGGTAGTCCAGCAGTGGTGCGGCTGGGCTGTCTGTCGTGAACGTACGGGTGACGGTCGCCATCGTCGGCTCCTGTCTTCGGGTCCGACCAGCATCGCAGCGACCTCCGACGCGTACGCGGGCGGTCGGCGTACGACGGCCGCTCGGCTGGCAGACTGGCGCGCATGTCCGAGGCACCCCGCGAGCTCACCGTCGGCGTCGGCGCAGGTGGCCTGGCCACCGCCGACATGGTGCTCAACATCGGCCCGCAGCACCCAGCCACCCACGGCGTGCTCCGCCTGCGCATCACGCTCGACGGCGAGCGCATCGTCAAGGCCGAGCCGATCGTCGGCTACATGCACCGCGGCGCCGAAAAGCTGTTCGAGGTGCGCGACTACCGCCAGATCCTCGTGCTGGCCAACCGGCACGACTGGCTGTCGGCGTTCAGCAACGAGATCGGCCTGGTGCTCGCAGTCGAGCGGATGCTCGGCATGGACGTGCCCGAGCGCGCCACCTGGACCCGCACGCTGATGACCGAGCTCAACCGGGTGCTCAACCACCTGATGTTCCTCGGCTCCTACCCACTCGAGCTCGGCGCGATCACGCCGATCTTCTACGCGTTCCGCGAGCGCGAGGACCTCCAGGCCGTTATGGAGGAGATCTCCGGCGGCCGCATGCACTACATGTTCAACCGCGTCGGCGGCCTGCGCGACGACCTGCCCTCGGGCTGGCTCGGCCGGGTCGAGTCGACGATCGCGGAGGTACGCCGGCGCCTGCCCGACCTCGAGTCGCTCATCGTCGGCAACGAGATCTTGCACGCCCGCACGCGCGGGGTCGGCGTTCTCGACCTCGCGACCGTGTCGTCGTACGGCGTCTCCGGTCCGATCGCGCGAGCGTCCGGGCTCGACGTCGACCTGCGTCGCGACCAGCCCTACCTGTCGTACGCCGAGCTGTTCGGTCCCGACGGGCCCGGACGGGTCGTGACCCGGACCGCCGGCGACTGCCAGGCCCGGCTGGAGGTGCTGCTGGAGCAGGTGCACGTCAGCCTCGACATGGCGGACTACTGCATCCAGCGGCTGCGGGGGCTGGAGCGCGGGCCGGTCAACGTACGGCTGCCGAAGGTGCTCAAGGTGCCGGAGGGATCGGACTACGTCGCGACCGAGAACCCGCTCGGATTCAACGGCTACTACCTGGTGTCCCGCGGTGAGAAGACGCCGTGGCGACTGAAGCTGCGGTCGGCGTCGTTCAACAACGTGGCCGTGCTGAGCGAGCTGCTCGAAGGCTGCCTGCTCGCCGACATGGTCGCGATCCTCGGCTCGATGTTCTTCGTCGTCGGCGACATCGACAAGTAGGTCCCTCACACGAATCTCGTCTGGTCGGCAGTGCATGGAGTGCCGACCAGACGAGGTTCGTACCGATGCGTGCGGCCTTCATCGGTCGGCGTGGTCGCGCTGCCGGGTCGCGTGGGTTTGCTCGATCAGCATGACCACGCCGCCGATCGTCCAGCCGGCTCCTGCAATGGTCATGGCCGACGACGGGTGGTTGTCAGCGAAGTAGTAGCCGAACTGCATCGTCAGAGTGAGCATGCCGACCCCCAGCATCCACCAGCCGCCGGCCCTCGAAGTCGGCATGCCCTCCCAGCCCTTGGTCTTCAACCGACGGTGTGTCACCCAGATCAGGACGACGACGAACAGGCATCCGATCGCACCGGCCCAGCGGTTCGCGGCACCGCTCCCACGCAGCGCGACCACCAGCATGGCCGCGAACGCGACGACGCCGAAGAACAAGAACACCGCGTAGCGCCATACCAGCGTCGTAGGCAAGCGCGGCCGCTCAGTCATCCTGCCGGTCCGTCAGCCCCACGCCCATGAACAGCCCGCACGCCGCGCCGCCGAGCAACCCGTACGCCAGCGCGGACCAGAAGCCGCGGTCACGGAAGATCGCTCCAGCAACGAGCGAACCCACGGTCCAGACCGCCATGGTCAGGATCACGCTGCGCACGGAAGGGTGTCGGCGCGCCCAGTCACGTACGCGCTTCATGGTCGACCCGCAGTGCAAAGGCTGTCTGTCCGGCAGTGCATGGAGTGCCGACCAGACGAGATTCGCGGGTCTCCTTCGATCGCTCGCGTCCCTCACTGCGTATCCACCGCCCGACCTACGCGCCGTCACATTCACCATGCGACGTCACTCGCCGGCACGCGCAGAGGGACACGCACGACGGACCTCGCCCCATCAGCGCTTCAGTCCGACACGGGCGAGATCCGTCGTGTGAGGTCTCCATCAACTGCGGTGCAGGGTCCTTATGACTACCGCGACACCGACTAGCACGTATGCAGCGAAAGCGGCAATCAACAGAGCCCCCGATATGTCCAAGGCGCTCAACACAACGCCGAGAACCACGCCAACCACCAGGAAGGCGAGGGAGGCCTTCGCCTGGGGCGATCTCAAATCAGTCATCTCCCCAGATCGCTTCAGCTGTTGCGTACCCAATGCCGAATGCCCCACCGCCAGCTGTGCCGATCGCCCCGCCCGGTACAGCCCCTTCGACACATCCGGCGGCGATCGTGACCGCGCAGCCGACTGCGGCTCCCACGCCGCCACCGCCGCCGGCGAACTTTCCAACGGTCTCAAACCAACCTTCGATACCGTCATCACGGCCAGCGGGGTCGAACCGGTTAATGGGATCGTCGCTGGTGTAGGTGTACGGGTTCGCCCGGTTCGGGTCGTTGAGTTTCGTGATGGGATCGACGGACGTCCACGTTCCCGTGGCCGTGTCGTGCCAGCGGGTGCCGCGCTTCCAATACCCCTTGACCACCTCGTCCTGGACGCCAGTGGTCGACCACGGCACCTGCCCCGCACCGGACGCGTTCAGCTCAGTGGCCTTGCCCGCAGCCTCCTTGCTCGCTGCCGTGCCTGCCGGATAAGTGATATCGGTGAGCTCCAGGAATGGGTCATAGGTGTACTTGCTGGTCTGCGCCCCGTCTTCACCGACGGTGCCCACCATCCGTCCGAGCCCGTCGAACATGACGAACAGGTTCTGCCCGCCGTCCTTGTAGTTGAGCGGCATCCCAGCACTGTCGTTGTCGATGACCGTGGCGACCCCGTTGTAGGTCGAGTGCTCCATCGTCGGCACACCGGCCTGGTTGGTGCGGCCCCAGACGTAGGTCTTGGTCGTGTCCGCGTCCTTCTGCTGGATCAGCTCGTCCTGGCCCTCTCCCGCATACGAGTACGTACCTGAGCTGGTGCCGTTGGTCCGCGCACTCGTCTGCCCGAGGTCGTTCCAGGTAGTGGACCCCTGACCCGCGGCCGCTGTACGACGGCCGGCCTTGTCGTAGTCATATCCGCTGCTGGAGATCTGGTTCGCAGCGTTGTAGGTCAGACTTTGGACAGTCGTTCCGTCGCGCTTGACCGACGTGCGGTTTCCCACCGAGTCATAGGTATAGGCGTAGCTGTGACCTTCCCAGTTCGAGGCCGAGACCAACCGGTTCCGGTTGTCGTACCCGAGCTGCGTGATCGCGCCCGTCTTCCCGTTCTTGATGTACTGAATCTTCCCGGTGTTGAGCGAGGACGAGGTGTTCCACGGGCAGGTCGGAGCATCCGCGTACTTCGCGTTGCAGTACGAGTAGTCGTACAAGCGGTTACTGTCATCGCTTTTGACCGAGGTCCATTGCTGCGCGAGATTGCCACCGGCGCCGAAAACACTCCTGCTGTGCGCCGCGAACTGCGAGTTGTCGCTGTTGGTGCGCCAGTAGGTGTCGGTGCGCTGTCCGGCATTGTTGTACTTGAAGCTGGTGATCGAGCCGTCTGCCAGCGTCATGGCGAGAAGTTGGTTCGCGTCGTCGTAGACATACTTCGTTGTCGAGCCAGCGACCGTACGCGATGCAATGTTGCCGCTCTTGTCGTAGGTGTAGCTCACCGTGCTCGCGGCCGGCGCGCTGCCACCTGCCACTGGTGTTGCGGCGATCTCACTCACGTTGCCGCGGGCGTCGTACCCGTATGTCACCTTCTGGTTCTTGTCGGTCCGCGAGGTCACCCGGCCGGAGGCGTCATAGGTGTAGCTGACCGACTGGGTAGCGGTCGCGACTTTGTCCACGCGGTATCGGTCGTTGTACGTGTACGTCGTCGTCTGCCCAGCACCGTTCGTGACCGATGTGGCCGGATTGCCGCTGATCGTCGTTGCGCCCATCGGGGACCCACTCGGCGGTGTGATCTTGGTGATGTACTTCGCACTCGGGTCCTCGGTGTAGGTCGTTTGTCGGCCGGCCGGGTCGGTAGACGTCTTCGGTAGCCCGTCGTCGTAGTAGCTCACCTCCGCCTTAGCACCCGAGGATGTCGTTGACGCCGGTCGGCCCGAACCGTCGTACGTGAACAGGGACGAGTTGCCCTGCGCGTCGGTCCCCGAGGCGGGGTCGTATGCGTTGTTGCCTGTCCCATAGGTGTACGACTGGCTGGCGCCGAAGGCACTGGTCGCCTTGGTCAGGGACGCACCACCGTTGGCTCCGTATGCGCCGGTTGCGGTGCCACCCATCCCGTTCGTCTGTGACGCGACGTCGAAGAATGGCGTGTAGCTCGTATCCCGTTTGCGACCAAGGGGATCCGTGACCGAGGTGACCCGCTGGCTGCTGTTGATCGTGTATGTCGTGTGCGGAACCGACGGGAAGTCCTGGTTCTGGTCGGTGGTCGGTGCGGCGACCTGCGTCTGCGTACTCGAAACGTACGAGAAGCGGGTCTTTGCCGTGTCGCTGGTGGTGCCATGAGTCACGGCGGTCACGCGATGGCTGCCGTCGTACGCCATGGCCAGGAGGTGCCCATCGGTCGAGACCAGCACGAGATTGCCCGATCCGTCGTAGCCGAACCCCACCGTGCTGGCCGGGCTACCGCCCACGGCCGGCCGGCTGATTGCGCTCAGACGGCCGGAGCTGTCATACGAGTAGGTGACCGTGCCTGCGGCGAGTGAACCGTTGGCCGGTCGGGTGATGGAGCTGATCTTCCCGTTGGCGAAGCTCACCGCCAGCTTCTGCCCGGTCGGAAGGGTCACGGACGACACGTTGCCGCCGGAGTAGGCGAAAGTGGTCGCCTGGCCGCTGCGGTTGGTCTGCGAGACAAGCCGACCGTCGGTGCCGAACTTCGACACCACCCGGCTACGCAGGTCGGTCATGGAGTAGGTGCCGTCGGAGTTCTTCACGAGCGACTTCTTGAAGCCAGCCGGTGCGGAATAGCCGCTGCTACCGCTGATCGGCGTGAACTTGCCCTGCTGAGCATCGGTTCCGAGATAGAGCAAGGAACCGTCGTCGTTGCTGACCAGGCGGTTGTCCTGCCCCATGGTCATGAACCAGCCTTGCCCGGCGGCGCCGGACTTGAGCTGCGATGACGTGCCCTGGCTCATGGACTGGTAGGTCAGCCCGAAGGCCTGGAGACCCTGGATGCTTGGCGCCGTGCGGTCGATCGTCGAGACCATCAAGTTGCCGGAGCCCACGTCGACCGAGGCGCTCACCTGGTCACTGAGCTGGAACGGGATTCGTGTCGCCCCCGGACGTGCGCCCGTTGCGACGGGCGTCGCTGTCCCTGCCGCGTGGGCTAAATGGGGGGGGCGAGCCCACCCCGGTCGCTGCGCCGCTGACGATCAGCGCGGTGGCTACAACTGCTGCCCGAGTCATGCGTGACGACATGCCTTACCTCCCCAGGAAGACCACCGGCTCCGTCGCCGGCGCTCGTTCCTGCAGGAAACACCCGTTCCGCGGAACAGCACAGCGTCACTTCGGTCACGTTTTGATAACGCCGTTGCTCGCGCCTGCGCGCGGCTGCCCTGACTGTTCCCTGACCAGTTCTTGCGAATCCGTTGCGACGTGGGTCACATGGCCGTACCTTCTGAACTACTTACTCAAAGGTAGGTAGACACGGGGGTCTGCCTTCGCCCTAGCAAGGAGCACCATGACGCAGCACAGCTCTGCCCGTTCCATCCGCCGCCTGGGAGGCGCGGCCGTCGTCACCGGCGCGCTCGCTGTCAGCATGGTGGGCCTGTCCTCGGGCGACGCCCACGCAGCTACGGCCGTGAAGTACGACTGCAAGGCCACGGTGTTCGGCACGGTCATCCCGCAGGGTGAGTGGACCGCCGAGGTCACCGTCGACGTTCCCGCAAAGGTCGAGCCCGGCGAGGCCATCCCGGCTCCGGCAGTCACGGCCAAGGTCACGACCTCCACCGCGGCTGCGGACACCCTGCGCAGCCTCAGCGTGAAGTCGCTGTCCGGCACCAGCGCCGCGAAGTACACCGTCGACGGCACCGCTCGCACCGCGGACCTCACCGTGCCGACCACCTCGGTGCCCGCCACCGGCCCGGTCGTGACCAACGCGAGTGGCACCGGTGCCGCCGAGACCGCTCCGAGCGAGCCCGGCACGATCGAGGTCAAGGTCGGCGACTTCACCGCTGACCTCAAGACCGACAGCGGCCTCGGCCTCCCGATCGAGTGCGCGCTGAAGCCGGGTCAGAACACCACGATCGCCACCATCCAGGTCGGCGACGCCGGCCCGACCGAGTCACCCACCTCGTCGCAGAGCCCGACCGACTCGCCCACCACGGACGAGCCCACCGACAGCCCGACCACGGACGAGCCGACCGACTCGCCCACCACGGACGAGCCCACCGACAACCCGACCACGGACGAGCCCACGGGTGAGCCCACCGGCTCCGAGACCACCCCGGCTCCGACCGGCACGGTCAGCGGCCCGCCCGTCCAGACCGACATGGTCGGCGACGAGGGCGGCGCCAACACCGCCGTCGCGCTCGGCGGCCTGGCCACCCTCGGTGGCGTCATCGGTGCGGGCGTCGTCGCCCGTCGCCGCATGAAGGGCTGAAGGACCAAGCACTAGCCGCTCGGGGTGGGGCCTGCCAGACTTGGCGGGTCCCACCCCTTGCCATTGCCCCTGACGTCTGGGGAGGACGCCATGACCCGCAAGACCTCGCTCGCCAGCGCCGCTCTCACGGTGGGCCTCGCCGTCGGACTGGCCGCCTGCGGCACTGCCGACCAACGCGCCGACCTGCCCACCCAGTCACCGACCTCGATCGACCCCGGCCCGGCGCGCACGTCATCCGCACCGGGTACGCCGACCGGCCCGGCGCCCACGACCGCTGACACCCCGAGCGCAGCAGCATCCAGTGCCTCAGCGACCTCGGCGGGCACCAAAGCACAGACGGGCGACCCGACCCAGGCTGGCACCGGCGTACGGGCCTACGCCAGCTCGGACGGCAAGGTCACCAGCGGACCGTCAGCCACGGGTGACGCCACCACCGACGGCGACAGCTCGACCCCCAGCACCCGGCCGTCTGCAACGAAGACGCCGGGCACCTCGACCGGTTCGGGCACCGAGAACGCCGGCACGCTCCGGTCGTCCACCACGAAGCGCCCGACCAGTCGACCCGTCAGTGTCAGCGTCGTGAGCTCGTCCGGCCGCACCCTGCTCACCCAGTCGATCGGCCCGGTCGGCCTGACGAACGGCGAGCTCAACCCGCCCGGCGGCGTCGCCGGCTGGTACTCCGGCGGCGGCTACGTGCGGCCCGGGTACGCCGGCACGTCCGTCCTCGTCGGCCACATCACCCATGCGGGCGCGCCCGACACGTTCTACAACCTGCCCAAGGCGCAGCCCGGCGACCGCGTGCTGATCCGCTACCGCGACGGCTCGCAGATGGCGTTCCGCGTCACGCAGTCAGCGGGGCGCGACAAGAAGGCCGCGCAGTACGACGGGTCGATCTGGGGCAAGACCAGCGGGCCGAGCCTCCGGCTGATCACCTGCGACCTCAACACCCGCATCCGAGCCGGTCACCGCACCGGCAACTGGGTCGTCTGGGCCACCCCGGCCTGAGCCACACCGCTGGTTGAGCCGGTCGAGGCGCTAGCCGAGACCGAGTCGAAACCCCTTATGGCGCAGGGAGACTGAGCGGACGCCTGACCTGGTTTCGACACGGGCCTCCGCTAGCGCTCCGGCCCGGCTCAACCAGCGGAGTATCGGCTCGACCAGCGATTGCGGGGTCAGGCGGTGGTGCCGGGCAGGTGGTCGCGGTCGGCGTCGTCGTCCTCGGGCGGGTTCTTGCACCACGCCTGCGCGACGAGGCCGGCGACCGACAGCCCCGCACTCACGACGAACAGCACCGACGCCCGGATCAACGCAGACCGGATCGAGTCGACGTCGGCGTTGGGCAGATGGACGAACGCCTGCGCGAGATACCACCCCGCCGCGGCCCCGCCACCGACGATCGTGGCCTGCGCCCCCACGAGCGTGCGACGGGCGCGCTGCGGCGTGGGTACGACGGTCGACTCACCCTTGACGTAGCGGTGGATCTCACGCGCCGCGACCAGGATCGCGACCGCCATCAGCACGATGATCGCGACCGCGAACCACGAGTTCTGCGGCATCGCACGCCCGCTCGAGCTCCACAGCCGCAGGCCGACGTACGCGGGCACGGCCACCACCGCAGCCGCACCGGCGGCGTGCTTCCAGGTCAGACCTTCGTCGTTCACCACGGCTCCCAGTCCGGTCCGGGCCGCACACCGGACACATCGAGATCGGCGAGCAGGTCAGCCACCCGCTGCACACCCTCGGGTGTGCGCAGCCGCGCCTCGGCGTCGGCGGCCAGCCAGGGCACCAGCACGAACGCGCGCTCGTGCGCGCGCGGGTGCGGGAGGGTCAGCGCTTCATCGTCGGACGTGAGGTCGTGGCCATCGGCGGGGTCACCGACCTGGATGAGGTCGAGGTCCAAAGTCCTTGCACCCCAACGGATCTCGCGAGTACGCCCGTGCCAGGACTCGATCTGGTGCAGCCGCCGCAACAACGTCGCGGGCGCCAGGCGCGAACGCGCGATGATGACGGCGTTGGCGTAGTCGGGCTGGTCAGGACCACCGACCGGATCGGTCTCGACGAGCGGCGAGACGCGTACGAGCTCAAGGCCCTCAGTCGCCACCAGCGCCTGGACGGCCGCGCGCAGCGTCGCTGCGCGGTCACCGAGGTTGGCCCCCGCCGCGATCACCACCGGGCGGTCCTGCTCGCGACGGACGGTCACCGATGGACCGTCGAGCACCGGGTCACGGAACGGCACTCCGGCCGGTGCCTGCGGCTTGTGGATCGCCACCTCGACCGCCTCGACGGTCGGTCGTGCGAGCGCGATCGCGGCGATGCGCTCGGCGAGCGTCTCGATCAGGTCGACGCTCGGACCGGACAGCACCCGCTCGGCCTCCTGCGCGATCTCGGCATAGCTGATCGTGTGATCCAGGTCGTCGCTCTCGCCGGCCCGGCGCAGGTCGGTCTCGAGCACGATGTCGGCACGGAACGGCTGCGGCTCGACCTTCTCGGAGTCGAGGACACCGTGGCACGCCGTGACCGAGATGCCTTGCAGCGCAATGCGATCCGTCATCGGCCGGCCTCCGCGACGCGGGCTGCGACCTCGAGCGCAGCCATCGTCGACGGCACGTCGTGCACGCGCACGCCCCAGACCCCGGCCTGCGCGAGCAGCACGCTGGTGGCGGCCGTGGCCGGGTCGCGCCGGTCGGGCGGCAACGCGGCGTCCGGGCTGGTGACGTGCGAGAGGAACGACTTGCGTGACGTGCCGATCAGCACGGGCAGACCCAGCCGCTCGAACTCGGCCACCCGCGCCAGCATCTGCCAGTTCTGGTCGGCGGTCTTGGCGAAGCCGAAGCCGGGGTCGACGACCAGCTGCTCACGGCGTACGCCGGCCGCCTCGAGAGCGGCGACCCGCGCCTCGAGCTCGGCGCACACATCGGCCACGACGTCGGCGTAGTCGGTGCGCTGCTGCATGACGGTGCTGTGGCCACGCCAGTGCATGGCGACGTAGGGGACGTCGAGGCCGGCCACGACGTCGGCCATCCGCTCGTCGGCGAGGCCGCCGCTGACGTCGTTGACGATCGTGGCGCCCGCCTCGACCGCCGCAGCCGCCACCGATGAACGCATCGTGTCGACGCTGACCACGGCGCCCTCGCCGGCGAGCGCACGCACGACGGGCTCGATGCGGCGCAGCTCTTCGGCCTCGTCGGGGCGGCCCGCGCCCGGGCGGGTCGACTCACCGCCGACGTCGAGGATGTCGGCGCCCTGCCCGATCAGCTCGCGGCCGTGGGCGATGGCGGCGTCGGCGTCGAACCAGCGGCCGCCGTCGGAGAAGGAGTCGGGCGTGACGTTGACGACCGCCATCACCAGCGGACGGTCGGCCGGGGGCTGCGGCAGCGTGCGCGGCATCGCGGCCTACCGACCCATGACGAGGCTCATGGCCTCCGCACGCGTGGCGGGATCGCGCAGCTGACCGCGCACCGCGGACGTCAGGGTGCGGGCGCCGGGCTTGCGTACGCCGCGCATCGACATGCACAGGTGCTCGCACTCCAGGACCACGATCACGCCCTGCGCGTCGAGGTGGTCGACGATCGCGTCGGCGATCTGCGTCGTGAGGCGCTCCTGCACCTGCGGACGCTTGGCGAAGACGTCGACGAGTCGGGCCAGCTTGGACAGGCCCGTCACCCGGCCGGTCTTGCTCGGGATGTAGCCGACGTGCGCGACCCCGTGGAACGGGACCAGGTGGTGCTCACACGTGGAGTAGACCTCGATGTCACGCACCAGCACCATCTCGTCGTGGTCGACGTCGAAGGTGCGCGAGAGCGCCTCCGCAGGGTCCTGGTGCATGCCGGCGAACTGCTCGGCGTACGCCCGGGCCACCCGGTCAGGGGTGTCCTGCAGACCTTCGCGCTCGGGATCCTCGCCAAGCGCGATCAGCAGCTCGCGGACCGCGGCTGCTGCCCGCGGGAGGTCAATCCCCCTGGGGGTCGACATAGCCGCCCTCGGGAACCTCGATGACCGCCTCCGGCGGGTGAGCCTCGACGTGCTGCTTGTCCTCGGGGACGTAGTCGCCACGCTCGATCGCCTCGCGCTCCGCAGGCGTCAGCACCGGCCCGCGATCGCTGACCGTCCGCATGTCGCTGGACAGCCACACCGGACGGTCGGGGCGCTTGCGGACGGGGGCGAAGATCTCAGCCAGCGCGTCATGGTTGAGCGTCTCCTTCTCGAGCAGCTCGAGCACGAGCTGGTCGAGGATGTCGCGGTTGTCGTTGAGGGCGTGCCACGCCTCGTCGTGCGCGGCCTCGATCAGGCGGCGCACCTCTTCGTCGACGACCCCGGCGAGCTCTTCGGAGTAGTCGCGCTCGTGGCCCATGTCGCGGCCGAGGAAGACCTCGCTGTTGCCCGACCCGAGCTTGATGGCGCCGACCCGCTCGCTCATGCCGAACTGCGTGACCATCTTGCGGGCCAGGCCGGTGGCCTTCTCGATGTCGTTGGACGCACCGGTGCTCGGGTCGTGGAAGACGACCTCTTCCGCGACGCGGCCACCGAGGGCGTACGCGAGCTGGTCGAGCAGCTCGTTGCGGGTCGTGGAGTACTTGTCGTCGACCGGCAGCACCATGGTGTAGCCGAGGGCCCGACCGCGCGGCAGGATCGTGATCTTGCTGACCGGGTCGGTGTAGTTGAGCGCCGCCGCGACCAGGGCGTGACCGCCCTCGTGGTAAGCGGTGATCTTGCGCTCCTTGGCGCTCATCACGCGCGTGCGCTTCTGCGGGCCGGCCATGACGCGGTCAATCGCCTCGTCCAGCGCCCGGTTGTCGATGATGCGCGCGTTGGAGCGAGCCGTCAGCAGCGCGGCCTCGTTGAGGACGTTGGCCAGGTCGGCACCGGAGAAGCCCGGCGTACGACGCGCGACCGTCAGCAGGTCGACGTCCTGAGCCATCGGCTTGCCCTTGGAGTGGACCTGCAGGATGTGGTGGCGGCCGACCATGTCGGGCGCCTCGACCGCGATCTGACGGTCGAACCGCCCCGGGCGCAGCAACGCCGGGTCGAGGATGTCAGGACGGTTGGTCGCCGCGATCAGGATGACGTTGGTCTTGACGTCGAAGCCGTCCATCTCGACCAGCAGCTGGTTGAGGGTCTGCTCGCGCTCGTCGTGACCGCCGCCGAGACCGGCGCCACGGTGACGGCCGACGGCGTCGATCTCGTCGACGAAGATGATCGCCGGCGCGTTGGCCTTGGCCTGCTCGAACAGGTCGCGCACACGCGAGGCGCCGACACCGACGAACATCTCGACGAAGTCCGAGCCCGAGATCGTGTAGAACGGCACCCCGGCCTCACCGGCGACCGCACGCGCGAGCAGGGTCTTACCGGTGCCGGGCGGGCCGTAGAGCAGCACACCCTTGGGGATCTTGGCGCCGACCTCGAGGAACTTGCGCGGCTCGGCCAGGAACTCCTTGATCTCGTGGAGCTCCTCGACCGCCTCGTCCGAACCGGCAACGTCGGCGAAGGTGACCTTGGGCATGTCCTTGCTGGCCAGCTTGGCCTTGGACTTGCCGAACTGCATGACCCGCGAGCCACCGCCCTGCATCTGGCTCATGAAGAACCAGAACAGACCCAGGATCAGCAGCAGCGGCAGGATCGTCAGCAGCATGCTGACGAAGACGTTCTGCTTCTCGGGGTCGTCGGTGAAGCCCTTGGCCGGCGGGTGGGCGTTGAGCTGGTCGACGACGCTGTCACCGCGGGCGGAGACGTAGTACGCCTGGACCTTGTCGGTGTCCTTGGCGTCGCCGACGTCCTGCTTGGCCTTCAGGGTCAGGTCGATGCGGTCGGGCGTGACCTTGGCGGAGTCGACCTTGTCCTGCTGGATGAGGGACATCGCCTGGGAGGTGTCGACACGCTGGTAGCCGCCGGTGTTGCCCAGCGTGAACCACAGGAAGCCGATCGCCACGATGAGGACGATCCACAGGCCCGGGCTGCGGGCGAAACGCTTGACGTTCATGTACGTGCGGGGCGGGCGCCCCGATCCTCCTGCTCACTAGGCCACAACGGCCGTCGTACCCCATGGGGCACGCGGCCGCGGCAACAGACTCGCACGACGTTACACGGCAGCACACATCTGCGTAGACGCGGGCGGTTGCCGATCCTCGCTGACAACGTGCCGTACGACGCCAGTGTTCCGACCGGCGTACACGGCTCGGCCCCGGGACCGTCGTGGTCCCGGGGCCGAGTGCGCTCAGTGGTGGCCGTCGACCGTCCGGGCGTCGGTGATGACGCCGCCGGAGGGCGAGCCGGAACCCGCGAGGACGCGCACCTTGTTGGTCACCGTGTCGTACGCCTTCAGCGAGCTCTCGCCGATCTGGCCCCCGATGTCGGCGTACGTCGTCTGGACGACCCACGCCGTACGACTGTCGGCACCGCTCACCGTGTAGTCGGCCGCGCACCGCTCGATCGGCATCGTCGGCACCGCGCTCAGGGTCACGCCGGTCAGCACACCGAACTGGTTGCACGCGGCGCCCGACTCAGGTGAGTGACGCCAGGCCGTCCGACGCGGAGTGGTGGCCAGCGCCCAGGCCGAGTCGGCCGGGGTCAGCTCGCTGACGGAACCGCCGGCACCGAGCCGGAACGACTGCGACGCTCGCGTGCCGTCGGCGTCGATCTTGCTGCAGTCGAGGGCGGACGAGCCGGCGTCCCACTGCTGGCTCACGGTGCATGCGGTGTCGTTGTCGGCGTACGCGGCCGGGATCACCCACGACCACCCCAGGTCACCGGTGCTCGCGTCCCACGAGCTCAGCGCCACGGTCGCCGGGCCCGGCGTCTTCGAGGAGAAGATCTGCGAGCCGTCCGGCGAGACCGTGTAGGCCTTGACCGGGAGGCCGAGGGAGCGCGCGGCCCCACCCGTGATCGAGCGGGTCTGCACACCGGCGTCGGTCGACAGCAGCAGCCCGTCACCGCCGAACGCCAGGAGCATCGGCTGCCATGTGGCGTCGAAGGTGTAGGTGAACGGGCTCGCCGCACCGGTCCGGGTGTCCCACACCGTGGCGGTCACCTCATCGATGCCGATGCTCGCCGTCAGCACGTGCCGGCCGTCGGCGCTGACGTCGTACACCCGCTCGTAGTCGGCGACCGCGCCGAGCGTGCGCGTCTGGCCCTGCGGCGAGACGACGACGAGGGACCCCATCCCGTCGTCGGCGGCGTACTCGTGCCGGATGGCCGCGGTCCAGCCGGTGCCGACCGGAGCGACCGAGACCGTGGCCTGCGTCGACGAACCGGTCGCCGCCTGCGCGCCGGTCGTGGCCAGGCCGCCCCATGCGACGCCGGCCACGGCGAGCGCCACCAGTCCTCGTGACATACGTGTACTCATGTTCCTTACCCCCTGTGATCGCGCGCGGCCCGGCCGCAGGCTCCCCCACTGACGCGCCGGTCGGCCGGTCACGAGAAGGATCGGCCACCACCACTCCGGCGACCATCGGACGAAGACCGAAGTCCTAGGACCCCAGTTCAGACCGAGTCGCAGACAACCTCGGCCGGCGACGAGCGTCGTACCGGAGACGCACGCCGAGGGCGTACACCGCAGTGGTGTACGCCCTCGGTCAGGTCACCCCGCCCGTCCGTCCGTGAGGACGGGCCGTGCCGAGACGGGACGGGGTGATGGGATGGCCCGGCACGGCCCGCGCCGGATGGGTCAGTGGTGACCGTCGACCGTCTGCGCCTGGGTGATCACGCCGCCGCTGGAGGAGCCTGCGCCCGCGAGCCGGGTCATCGTGTTGGTGGAGATGTCGTACTTGCCGAGCCACAGGTACGCCGGCGTGCTGGCGGCGCCCGACTGGAAGTTGTTGACGTAGGCGAGATTGCTGTAGGCCCCCGTGATGCTCGGCGACCCCAGCCCGAAGTAGCCGGTCAGCTCGACGAAACCCGAGCCGTACATGAACCCGATCGCCGAGTCGTTGCCGCGGTTCTGCTTGGCCATCCACTTCGGCGACGTCGGGAAGGCGATCGCCGAGTTGGCCGGGCCGATCGCGGTGCTCTGCCCGGTGGACCTCACCAGGCGGAACGTCTGCTCGGTGCCGACGCCGTCGCCGGTGCAGGCGAGGCGCAGGGACGTCGAGTCCCAGGTCCCGCTCGTCCAGCAGTCACCCGCCGCACCCCGGTAGGCGGTCGGGACGGCGTACGTCTTCTGGAGCGCACCCGTCTTGGCGTCACGCTGCTGGATGCTGTCGCCGATGCTCCAGTAGGTCGTCGCACCGTTGGGCGAGACCTCCAGCGAACCCAGCGAGCTCGGCGCGGTGTACGACCGCACGAGCGTGCCGGAGAGCGTGCGCGACTCGATCTTGCCGTCCCGCTTGACCAGGATGCCGTCGCCGCCGAACCGGACCTCGATCACCGAGTTCGGGCCGGCCACCCGGAAGTACGTCGGCGTGCGGGTCGCGGTGTCCCAGACGGTGACCCGCAGCCCCTCACCGGTCTGGAAGCGCGCGGTCAGCACCTTGCGGGCGTCCTGGCTGACGTCGGACACCGAGGCGTCGTCGGACACGGCCCCCATCGTCATGATGCCGCCGGTCGGCGGCACGAGGACGAGCGTGCCCTTGCCGTCGCCGAAGTTGCTCTGGTGACGGATCGCCGCCGACCAGCCGAGCGCCGTCGTACCCGCCGTGGGGACGCCGGCCGTGACGGTCGTGACTGTGGTCGCCGTGGTCGCCGATGCGGACTGTGCGGCGAGCGCGGCGCCCGAGCCGGCCAGCGCCGTGCCCGCGAGAGCCAGTGCAGTGAGTCGTGCGGTGGACCTGGTCATCGTGACTCCCCTTCGAACCGGCGCCCCCGGCGCCTCCCGTGTCGGCCGAGCGGCCGTCCCACGAGAAGGATCCGTCGCGGGCAGCAGCCGGCTCTACGGGACTGAGACCGATCTGGTCCGAGAGGTCCTACGACCAAGTCGCAGGCACGCAGAAGGCGCCGGACCGATCGGTCCGGCGCCTTCGTACGACACTCAGCTGTAGACGTGCGGGGCGAGCGTGCCGATGTCGCGCATGTTGCGGTAGCGCTCGTCGAAGTCGAGACCGTAGCCCACGACGAACTCGTTGGCGATGTCGAATCCGACGTATTTGCAGTCGATCTCGACCTTCGCGGCGTCCGGCTTGCGCAGCAGTGTGCAGATCTCGACCGACGCCGGGTCACGCGACTCGAGGTTGGAGCGGATCCACGACAGGGTCAGGCCCGAGTCGATGATGTCCTCGACGATCAGCACGTGCTTGCCGCTGATGTCGGTGTCGAGGTCCTTCAGGATGCGCACGACGCCGGAGGACTTGGTGCCCGAGCCGTACGACGACACCGCCATCCAGTCCATCGGGACGCTGCCGGGGAGGGTGCGCATCAGGTCGGCCATCACCAGCACCGCGCCCTTGAGGACGCCCACGAGCAGCACGCCCTTGCCCTCGTAGTCGTTCCAGATCTGCTCGCCGAGCTCGGCCAGCCGGTCCTGGATCTGCTGCTCGGTGTAGAGCACCTTCTCCAGGTCATCACCCATGTGGCTCGCGTCCACGGTCACGACTCCTTCGTCTGCGGTCGGGCTGCCGCACCTATTGAAGCGGACCGGCCCGGCGTACGACGACGCGCCCGTCCTCGCGGGAGGCTCGCAGGCCGCCGGGCACGTCGAAGGGGCCCTGCCCCTTCCAGCGCATGACCAGGTCGTCGACCCAGCCGATCTGGGGCGAGGCGAGCGCGGCAGGGTCGGCGCCGGCGTCCAGGAGCAGCAGGCGGATCACGCGGGTGCGTACGCCGGTCGGCAGGTCCGCGAGCGGGGCGACCGCGACCCAGGCAACTGCGTCTCGTGAGTCTGACTCACGTGCAAGTGCGTCAGGCTCACGAGACGCAGTTGCCTCGCCGTACGCCGACTGCGCGAGCTCGTCGAGCGTGTCACCGTCGGCGCGCAGCAGGTCGGCGGAGCGGGCCAGACCTGCACGGACGCCCGGGCCGATGCGCTGCTCCACGTCGTCGAGCAGCCGGCGTACGCGCACGCGCAGGTAGCGGTCGTCGGCATTGTGCGGGTCGTTCCACACCGCCAGCCCCTGGTCGTCGCACGCCTGCCGGGTCTCGGCCGCGGTGACGTCGAGGAAGGGCCGCAGCAGCGTGGCCGTACGCCGGGGCATGCCCGACAGCGAGCGCGTGCCCGAGCCGCGCGCGAGGCCGAGGAGCACCTGCTCGGCCTGGTCGTCGCGGGTGTGGGCGAGCAGCACGTGACTGGCGCCGAGCCTCACTCGCGCGGCCTCCAGCGCGGCGTACCTCGCCTCACGCGCCTCGGCCTCCGGGCCCTGACCGGTGCCCGCCGCGACTTCGACGCGCAGCACCTCGACCGACGTCAGACCCAGCTCGCGGCACTGGTGGGCGGCGCGCTCGGCGACGTCACCCGACCCAGGCTGAAGGCCGTGGTCGACGATCACGGCACCCACGTCGTACGCCGCCCGCGGCCCCTCGAACGCGAGCGCTGCGGCGAGCGCGAGCGAGTCGGCGCCACCGCTGACGGCAGCCAGCACGAGCGAGCGCTGCGCGACCCGACGAGAGGTGAGCGACCGGCGTACGGCCAGACGGGTGACCGCGACGGCGGCGGGTGGGCCGGGCACGACTCAGCCGTGCACGCGGGCGACCCAGGCCTCGGGGCGCTCGATCTCGGCGGCGCTCGGAAGCGTCTCGGGCGAGGTCCAGACCGCGTTGAACCCGTCGACGCCGACCCGGTCGACGACGGCCCGGACGAACACGGCGCCGTCGCGGTACTGGCGCATCTTGGCCTCCAGCCCGAGCAGCCGACGCAGCAGCCGGTCGACCCCACCGGCGCCCTGACGGCGGGCGTCGAACTTCTCGCGGATGTGCGCGACGGTCGGGACGATCTGCGGGCCGACCTCGTCCATCACGACGTCGGCGTGGCCCTCGAGCAGCGACATCACCGCGGTGATCGCCGCCATCTCGGCGCGCTGCTCGGGCGTGGCGACCAGGTCGGCGATGCCCTGGCCGCCCTCGCGCAGCATCTCGGGCAGGCGGCCGGCGATGTTCTGCAGCCGCTGCTGCAGCGCCTCGGGGTCGGGCACCAGGTCGGTCATCAGACCGCGAGCGCGCTCGATCAGGTGGGCGCGCAGCCACGGCACCGCCGTGAACTGCACCCGGTGGGTCTCCTCGTGCAGGCAGACCCACAGCCGGAAGTCGTGGCTGTCGAGCTCGAGCTGGCGCTCGACCTGGACGATGTTGGGCGCCACGAGCAGCAGGCTGGGCGTGCCGCCCGGTGCGAGGTCGTACTGCCCGAGGACCCGGCTGGCGACGTATCCCATGACCGCGCCGGTCTCGGTGCCGGTGATCTTGCCGCTGATCCGACGGGCCGTCGCGCTCGGCGGGCGCTTGCTCGTGAGCTGGTCCAGGACCGGGGTGAGCAGCGCGGACATCGACTGCACGTTGGTGTCGATCCACCGCTTGCGGTCGACGACGTGGACCGGGCTCGTGTCGTCGGGCGCGTGCAGGCGCGCGGTGTCGGCGACCGGCTGATGGGCGCGGGCCGCAGCGCCGCGCAGGTCCTCGACCGCGGCGTGCGCCTCGCCCTCGGTGACGCTCGGGCCGTCCTTGACGATCCGGTGGCCGGTACGCCGGGCGAGCTGCCAGTCGATGTAGTCCGGGACCTCAGTCATGCGCCCATCCTCACATCTGACCTCGCGGACGCCCTGCACGAATCTCGTCTGTCCGGTAGTGCATGGAGTGCCGACCAGACGGATTTCGTACGAAGCGATGACGAATCTCGTCTGTCCGGCAGTGCACGGAGTGCCGACCAGACAGTTTTCGTACGAGGGTCAGCGGCAGCCGCAGGTCGCGAGCGCCGCGACGATGCGGTCGAGCGCTGCCCGGGCGTCGAGCGGGCCGCGCGGCTGCTTGCCGTTGTTGATCACGGTGAACGTGAGCAGCCGGCCGTCCTTGTCGGTGACCGTGCCGGCAAGGCTGGTGACCGAGGGCAGGCTGCCGGTCTTGGCGCGTACGACGCCGACGCCGCCCCGCGTGCCGCTCACCCCGAACCGGTTGTGCAGGGTGCCGTTGAGGCCGGCCGTCGGAAGCCGTGACACGACCTCCTCGAACGTCCGGTCGCGCCCCGCGGTCGCCTTGCCGAGGACGTCGGCGACGACCCGCGCCGGGATGGTGGTGCCGTCCCCCAGCCCACTGGTGTCGGCGAGCTTGACGCCCCGCAGGTCGATGCCGGCACCGCGCAGCGTCTGCAGCACCCAGGCCGTCACGGACGCGGTGTCACCGGGCTTGCCTGCCTTGGCGGCGCCCTGGCGTGCGAGCGACTCGATCATCGCGTTGTCGCTGTCCTGCAGCGCCACGCCGAGCACGTCGAGCACCGGCGCCGAGTGCACGACACCGAGCTGCTGCGCGCCGGCCGGCGCCGTCGTCGTACGACCGACCGTCGCCGTGATCCCTTGCGCCGCAAGGGCTTTCACGAACGCAGCCACCGTCGTACGGGCCGGGTCCTTGGGTGGTGGGTTGCCCGGGTCGGAGCGTTCGGTCGACAGGCCGAGCATCGCGATGCGGGTGGTGTAGCCGCCGTCGACCAGCCCCTGGTCCCAGCTGGACGCCTGCAGTGGGCCTGGCGCGTGCGTGAGGTCGTAGTCGACGCGGGTGGTCGTGGCACCGCTCGCCTTGAGCCGGGCGGCGACCTGCGCGGCGAGGTCGGCCAGACCCGCGCGACCGGTGACGGCGCTGGGGTCGCCCTTGCCGGGGTTGAGCACCGTGTCGCCACCCGCCTTGAGCACGACCGAACCCGGTGCGCCCGCCGTGACGGTCGTGTCGAGCGTGGAGTGCAGGTCGAGGCTGTGGGCGATGGCGTACGCGCTGAGCATCTTGGTGATCGACGCCGGGGTGTAGCTGCCGTCGGCGTTGACGTCGAGCAGGTGCTGCCCGGTGCGACCGTCGCGGACCGTGATCGCGGTGCTCGGCCCGAGGTAGCGGTTCTTCAGCAGGGGGCGTACGAGGGCGCTCACCTTGGCGGGCGTGGGCACCGGCGCGTCGGCGGCCTGGGTGACGGCGGCGGCGCGTGCGGGTACGGGCGGCTGGGCCGAGGCGGCCGGAGGTGGTGCGCTCTGGCCGGGCGCGGGCACCGGGTCACGCTGCGCATCGGCCGTGGTCAGCACACCCGGCACCACGTCGTACGTGTCGAGCACGGCGTAACCACCGATCAGCACCGCGAACGCACCGACACCCGCCGTGACCTTGCCGGCTGTCCGCATTGCCGCCCCTTTACACATTCGCGCCGTCCGTGGGAGACACTAACCCGCGGACATTGCCCGGGGCGGCACGAGCCGGCCCCACCCGTACGAGACAGGATTGGCCAGCCCCATGGAGTTCGACGTCAGCATCGAGATCCCGCGCGGAACTCGCAACAAGTACGAGATCGACCACGAGACCGGTCGCATCCGCCTGGACCGGCTGCTGTTCACGGCGATGAGCTACCCGGCCGACTACGGCTACATCGAGGACACCCTCGGTGAGGACGGCGACCCGCTGGACGCCCTGGTCCTGCTGGACGAGCCGACGTTCCCGGGCTGCGTCGTGCGTGCGCGCGCCATCGGCGTCTTCAAGATGGTCGACGAGGCCGGCGGCGACGACAAGATCCTGTGCGTCCCCGCGGGCGACCCGCGCAAGGACGGCATCCAGGACCTGGGTGACGTCAGCGAGTTCACCATCAAGGAGATGCAGCACTTCTTCGAGACCTACAAGGCGCTCGAGCCGGGCAAGTCCGTCGAGGAGGGCTCGCACTGGGTCGGCGTCGACCAGGCCGACAAGGTCATCACCGACGCCCTCCAGCGCGCCAAGGACGAGGGCGTCACCACCGCCCGCTGGGCCATGCCGGGTCACGCACCCGACGACACCGAGCGTTCGATCGACCGCGACGAGTCGACCGACAGCCAGGCCGACAAGCCCGAGGCCTGAGCCCCACGCATCATCTGAGGCGTACGCCGACCGCACCGGTCGGCGTACGCCTCACGCGTTTCAGGCGGGGACGCGCAGGCGCTCGGGGATGAGGTGCTCGTACGCACCCGTCTCGTCGGCGTGCACGTGCCGGCGGGTGCGGTGCCGGTAGCGCACGATCATCACGACACCGAGCCCCCACACGAGGTACTGCACGGCCATCGCCCACCGGAACGAGTCGACGGTGTAGGTCGACGGGCCGCCGGGTGACACGTGGTCGAGCGCCGCACCGATGAGCACGATCGTGCTGAGCGCCGCGACGAACCCACCCACGTTGACGATGCCGGTGGCGCTGCCGATGCGCGTCGGCGGGTTGAACGTGCGCGCCAGGTCGAAGCCCACCATCGACCCCGGTCCGCCGACCGCCGTGACGACCACGAGCACGACGAGCAGCCACAGCGGTGCCCGCCCCGGCCAGAGCAGGACGACGGTCCACACCGTCACGATCGCCGCGACCAGGCCGAGGATCAGCGTCGAGCGGGAGTAGGGGTAGCGCGTCACGAACACCCCGAACAGCGGGCTGGTGAGCACCGTCGTCACGACCATCAGCGCCAGCAGCTGTCCGGCACGACCGGTCGACAGGCCCTGCCCGGCCGTGAGGAACGGGAAGCCCCACATGATCGCGAACATGTTCGAGCTGAACTGCGACGTGAAGTGGCACCACAGGCCGAGCCGGGTGCCGGGCTGCCGCCACGCGTGCGCGACGGCCCGACCGACGGCGCGCATCTTGAGCTCGGTGCGCTCGCGGTCGGCGTACGGGCTGTCCTGTACGACGACGAGCAGCACCAGCCCGAGCACGACTCCCAGCCCGGCCGCCAGCAGGAACGAACGCGTCCAACCGAGACCGTCGAGCGCGGCGGCGAGCGGGCCGGCCGCCGCGAGCGCGCCGAGCTGACCGGCGAACCCGGTCACCTGGGTGACCATCGGCGTACGGGCCGGCGGGAACCACAGCGCCACCAGCCGCAGCACCGACACGAACACCATCGCGTCGCCCATGCCGACGAACACGCGAGCCAGGATGCCCGCGGCGTAGGAGTCGACGAACGCGAACGCCAGCTGGGCCGCCGACATCGTCGTCACCCCGGCGAGGAGCAGCACCTTGGAGCCGTAGCGATCGAGCAGCGCCCCGACCGGGATCTGCATGGCCGCGTAGACCGCGAGCTGCACCATCGCGAAGGTCGCGAGCTGCGCCGAGCTGATGTGGAACCGGTCGGCCGCGACGATGCCGGCCACGCCGAGCGAGGTGCGGTGGAAGATCGCGAGGACGTAGACAAGCACGGCGCTGGTCCAGACCGTCCAGGCGCGGCGGCCTCCGAGCGGATGACGCAGGACGGCGTCGTTCATCGGGCCACCCCCAACCGGTCCATCGCGTCGACGACGTGCGCGCGCGACTCACGGACGAACTCGGCCTTGGTGCCCTGCTCGAGGACGCGGATGAGTGTGCGGTGCGCGGTGATCGCGTGCGTCATGCGTGAGGCGCTGGCCCGGATGCCGTCGGCGAGGATGCACAGCTGACGGTCGCGCAGCATGCGGTACTGCCGGGTGAGGACCGCGTTGCCGGCGGCTTCGACGATCGCCTCGTGGAACGTGCGGTCGGCCTCGCTGAACGCCGCGACGTCGTCGGCAGCCTTGGCCTGCTGCATCGCGGCGAGGTGCGGCCGGAGGGCCTCCACGAGCGCAGCCCGGTGCGGCCACGCGCGCCCGGCCGCCCACTCCTCGAGCAGCAGGCGCGCCTCCAGCACCTCGTGCGCCTCGCGCGGTGTCACGGGTACGACGAGCGCGCCCTTCTTCGGGTAGAGCGCGACCAGCCCTTCGGCCTGCAGGCGCAGCAGGGCCTCGCGCACCGGCGTACGGCTGACGCCGACCTCGTCGGCGACCTGGCCCTCGGTGAAGAACGCGCCGCCCTCACGGTCACCGCGCAGGATGGCCCGCTTGACGTGGTCGTAAGCGCGGTCGGAGGCAGGTGCGATGGTGTCAGACATGTTGCATCTATGTTAGATACAACATGCTTCGGGGCGCTGGACGGTGCCACATGCTGAGAGCGGCGCCTACGGTGGAGCGCGTGGACACCTTCGCCAACGACGGCCTGACCTTCGACCTCATCGACTCCGGCCCGCGCGACGGAGAGGTCGTGCTGCTGCTGCACGGCTTCCCGCAGGACCAGCACGCGTACGACCGCGTCCTGCCCCCGCTGCACGACGCCGGCCTGCGCACGGTCACCTTCGACCAGCGCGGCTACTCCCCCGGCGCGCGGCCGGCCGGGCGGTCGGCGTACGACATGAAGCACCTCGTCGCCGACGCGCTCGCTGCGATGGATGCGTTGGGAGTGCAGCGTTTTCACGTCGTCGGCCACGACTGGGGCGGCGCCGTCGCATGGTCGCTCGCCCAGCTCGCGGCACAGCGGGTGCGCACCGTGACGGTGCTCTCGACCCCGCACCCCGACGCCCTGGTGCGCGCGTTCGGCACGCTCGACCAGGCGCGCAAGAGCTGGTACATGGGGTTCTTCCAGCTGCCTGTCATCCCGAGCGCGTCATCCCGGGGACGCTGCGCAAGACGTACGCCGGCCTCGACGCGAGCGACATCGACCGGTACGTCGCCCGGTTCAGCTCGCCCGACTCCCTCACCGGGCCGCTCAACTGGTACCGCGCGATGCCGGCCTCGCAGCTGAAGGCGCTGCGTGCGGCCCGCCAGGCGAAGAAGGTGCGCGGCACGGTGCCTCACACGCGACGGCCGGGCGTCGTCGTACCGACCACGTACATCTGGGGCCGCAACGACTTCGCCCTCGGGCGCGCGGCCGCCGAGATGACCGAGGAGTACGTCGAGGCCGACTACGCGTTCATCGAGCTCGACGCCGGCCACTGGCTGCCCGAGCTGAACGCCGAGGACGTCGCGGACGCCGTGATCGACCGCATCCGCAGCGCCCGAGGCGGCGCCTCCCGCGCCTGACCCCCCGTCGAGAGGCCGGTCTCTCGACGGCGCCACCCCTTCCGTTGATGAGGACCCCGACATCCGTCGGGGTCCCCATCAACTCGTGGGCATCCGTCTCTCGTGGCACCGGTGCGACAGAAGTCGGCTGCTCGTTCGTCACCTCTTGGTCATGTGACCAAGGCATGATCGGGCCACCACCTGTGTCGAACTGCTGGAGTCTCCCGATGTCCTCGATCAACCGTCGCTCGTTCCTGCTCGCCGGTGCCGGCGGCATCGGAGCCGTCGCCCTCAGCTGTGGGCGCGGCAGCTCGGCGTACGCGCTCGACCAGCGCCTGCGCCTCGGAGCGCAGCGGGCGGTCAGCACCGCCGGTACGACGTTGGAGCAGGCCGCCTCACCCGCCGGCGCCTCGGGCTACCGCCGCCTCACGGCCGGCCCCGGCTACGCCCTGACGGTGCGCAACGACCTGGCGACGGGCAAGGCCGACCGCGACGACCGGCGTACCCCGCTGGCGTCGATCGTGCACTTCACCGACCTGCACATGATCGACGCCCAGTCGCCGATGCGGTTCGAGTTCCTGCACGACATCACCGGCTCGGCGTTCCGCCCGCAGGAGGCCCTCGGCACCCATGGCGCCGCCCAGCTCGTCAAGCGCGTCAACGACATCAAGGTCGGCCCGTTCAGCGGTCGCCCGTTCGACTGCGTCGTGTCGACCGGCGACAACACCGACAACCACGAGGACGTCGAGCTCGACTGGTTCCTCACCGCGATGAGTGGCGGCACGATCACCGCCAGCACGGGCGACTCGACCCACTGGGAAGGCGTCCAGTCCGGCGGCGACAGCAACTACTACAACCCTGAGCTGACCGTCCAGGACCGCTACAAGAAGGCCGGATTCCCCACTCTCCCAGGCTTTTTCGGCCGCGCGACCGCTCCGCACAAGAGCGCCGGTCTCGACACGCCCTGGTACTCCGTCTTCGGCAACCACGACGACTCGATCGAGGGCACGCTGCCGTCGAACTTCCTCGGCCTGGACGCCGTCTACACCGACAGCTTCAAGTTCACCGGGTTCGCCGACAGCACGAGCAACGCCGCGCTGCAGGACGCACTGCGCACCCAGAGCACCGCGATCCTCAACCAGGACGGCACGATGACCTCCGGCTGGAAGGTCACGCCCGACTCGCGCCGGCGCCCGTTCACCCCGGTCGAGTACATCGAGCGGCACCGGCGCGCGGCGTACACCGGACCGGGCCCGTTCGGCCACGGGTTCGACGAGGAGGCAGCGGCCACCGGCCGCGGCTACTACGCGTTCCCGATCGCCCCGGGCGTCACCGGCATCGCCATGGACTCGACCAACCGGGCCGGCTTCACCGAGGGCTCGATCGGCGACGAGCAGTGGCGCTGGCTCAAGAAGCGCCTGCAGGCCGGGTCGAGCACCTACTGGGACTGGGGCTTCAAGCACACGCACGCGGTCGAGGACGAGTACTTCGTGCTGTTCAGCCACCACACGTCGGCCTCGATGAGCAACATCCTGATGGACCCGGCCAAGCCCGAGCTGCGGCACGCCGGCTTCGAGCTGCTGCGCATGCTGCACGACTTCCCCAACGTGCTCGCCTGGGTCAACGGCCACACCCACCGCAACGCGATCACGGCGCAGGGGCACGCCGACCCGCGCCGCGCGTTCTGGGAGATCAACACCGCCTCGCACGTCGACTTCCCACAGCAGGCCCGCATCATCGACGTGTGCGACAACAAGGACGGCACGCTGTCGCTGTTCACCACCCTCATCGAGTCAGCCGCGCCCTACCAGTCGTCGTACGACGCGGGCACCCAGTCCGCGCTGGCGTCGCTCTACCGTGAGCTGTCGTTCAACGACATCCACGCCGACCTCTCGCAGGAGGGCGCCGCCGGCGACCGCGACACCGAGCTGCTGCTGGTCGACCCGCGCCTGTGAGCGCCGCTCCCCCGGGCGGGTGACAAGAGTCGTCCGCTCAGGGGAGGCACCGTCGTGCGCCGGCCGCCGAGCCTGAGCGCATGACGACGCTCACCGCTCCACCTCCGACACCTGCGGCGTGGCCGCCGACCGACCGACGGCGTACCCGCTTGTGCATCGCCACGATCCTGGCGTGCCTGCCGTACGTCACGCTCAAGACCGCCTGAATCCTCGGCTGGGGCGTCGGCGCCAAGACCGACGACTTCGTGACCGACACCCGTGGCGCCAACATCATGACCGTCGGCATGGACCTGGTCGCAATCCTGTTGGCAGTGCTGCTGATTCACCCGATCAGCCGGCGGATCCCGACCTTCGCGATCGCTGGTCCGCTGTGGATCGGAGCAGGGCTGCTCGTCCCGATCGGCATCGGCACCCCGACCGGCACACTCCTGCAGCTCGCCACCGGCGGAGGCAGCCCGGTATCGAGCGAGGAGGACCTCGCACCGTGGGTGTTCTTCACGGTCTACTCCGGCTTCGCCGTCGAGGCGGTGCTGCTGCTGGCCGGGTTCGTGCTGTACGCGCGTGACCGCTGGCCGCTCGCGCTCGGTGGCGGACGCCTCCGCGACGGGGCCGGCCTGACCCGCCCGCTGCAGAACCTGCTCGGCTGGTTCTTCGTCCCGGCCGCCCTCGGGTACGCCGTGATCTCGACCCGCTGGTCGATCACCGGCGGTGGCGACTTCGAGGACCCGTCGACCGCCCAGCGCGTGTTCCTCGTCGTCAACGCGGCCCTCGCGCTCGCCGGGGCGCTGGCGTACGCCGCGCTCCTGCGCGGGGCGCGGCTGCGGGTCCGCTGGCTCACGCTCGGGTTCGTCGGAAGCGCGGTCGTCATGAGCAGCACGCTCACCACGCTGATCAACGTCGCCGTGATCGCCAGGGACGAGTGGGGCGCCTCCGGTGTCACGCACGGCGAGACGCTGGCGTACCTGTTCATCTGCCTGTGCGCCCTCGGCGGCGCGATCGGTGGCGCGCTGCGGCTGGTCGAGGAGCAGCGTCCGTCAGTCGAGCGCATCGGCCACGGCTGAGGCCCAGGCTGCTCGGACCGGGTGGATCGAGCCGAGCTCACGGCTGGGATGCACCCTGTTGGTGAGCAGCACGGCCGCCGCTCGTCGGTCGAGGTCGACCACCAGCGAGGTGCCGGTGAACCCCGTGTGACCGATCGTCCGCGGCCCGCTGAGCCGGCCCATCCAGGCGGGCCGGTCGATCTCGAACGCCAGACTGTGCGCCTCTCCCTCGACACCACGTAGGTCACGGGTCACCAGGTCGAGGCCGGGCGCGCCGAGGAGGCGGCCACCGTCGTACCGCCCCTCGTCCATCAGACACCGGGCGAGCAGGGCCAGGTCGCCGGCGGTCGAGAACAGTCCGGCGTGGCCGCTGACCCCGCCGAGTGACCAGGCGTTCTCGTCGTGGACGACGCCGCGCACCAGGCCGCGACCGGCCTCGACCTCGTCCTCGGTGGCCGCGCACAGCTCGGTGAGGACCCGTCCGAACGACGTGTGCTCCATCCCCAGCGGACCCGTGATCCGTTGCAGCACAAGGAGTTCGAGCGACAGACCGGTCACCGCCTCGATCACCAGCTGGAGCGTGATGAGGTTGAGGTCGCTGTAGGTGTAGCGCGTGCCCGCCGGCGCCTCCAACGGGCAGCGGAGCACCGCCTCGAGGCGTGCCTCACGCGTCGGCCAGTCGCTCCACAGCGGCAGCCACCACGGCAGACCGCTCGTGTGGACGGCCAGCTGCTCGACCGTCACGTCGTCCTTCTCGACGAACTCGGGCAGGTACGCCACCACCGGGCTCGCGAGGTCGACCGCACCCTCCTCGACCATCTGGGTCAGCACGAGCGTCGTGAACACCTTGCTGATCGAGGCGATGTCGAACCGGGTGTCGGCGGCCATCGGCACCCGCTCGGCGACGGGCACCTCGCGGCCGGCGCGGTCGGCGTACAGCACCGCCCACCCGGAGGCCTCACACGCGACGACCTCACCGTCGACCATCGCGAGCGCCACCGCACCGGGCAGCAGCGGCCGCCCGGTCGGGCCGGGCTCGGACTGCGCCCGCCGGACCGCGTCGAGTCCCAGCGTGAACGCCCGAGTGGATCGCATCAGGACAGTGTGACCCTTGACACATACTGGAGATTAGGTGATCTTGCTCACACGGTGGGCGTCTGCTCATCGTCCCCCACCCTCGGAGGCATTTCCATGCCGAAGCGCGGCATCCTCGTCTCAGCAGTCCTCACCGGCGCGACCGCTCTGGTCGCCGCCATGCCCCAGTCCGCCAGCGCTGCCGAAGATCCTGTCGGACCGGTGCAGCTGGGCTTCCTGGCCGCCAAGGCCTACGCGACCGCAGTCCCCACCGCGGTCGCGCCGGGCATGAACGACTGGAGCTGTAAGCCGAGTGCGGCACACCCTCGTCCTGTCGTGCTCGTGCACGGCACCTGGGCCAACCGCTACGACTCGTTCGCACTCATCTCGCCCGAGCTGAAGAAGGCCGGCTACTGCGTCTACGGCCTCAACTACGGCGACGAGAACGACTCGGTGCTCGGGAAGATCCCGGGGGTCTACGCCACGGCGGCCATCAAGCCCTCCGGCGGCGAGATCGCGGCGTTCGTCGACAAGGTGACCGCCTCCACCGGCAGCAAGCAGGTCGACATGGTCGGCTGGTCGCAGGGTGGGATCGCGGCCCGCTCGTACCTGCAGTTCTACGGCGGCGCCGACCCTAGCAACCCCGCCAACAACAAGGTCAAGAACCTCATCACCTACGGCGCCACCCACCACGGCACGACCCTGAGCGGCCTCGCGACCCTCGCCCAGAAGATCGGGATCCTCGACTCCACGCCGCCGGTCCTCGGCCAGGCTGCTGTCGACCAGACCATCGACTCGCCGTTCCAGCAGGAGCTCAACGCCAACGGCGACACCGTGCCCGGTGTGAGCTACACGGTGATCGGCACGAAGTACGACGAGGTCACCACGCCCTACACCCGCACCTTCCTCACGGCAGGCCCCGGTGCGACCGTCAAGAACATCACCCTGCAGGACGGCTGCGCGATCGACTTCAGCGACCACCTGTCGATTATCTACAGCTGGCGCACGATCGGCCTCACCAAGAAGGCGCTCGACCCGAGCGCCAACGTCTTCGTGCCCTGCCTCCCGAACGCACCCGTTCTCTGAGCGGACGACCTCACGACCGGCCGGCTGTACGACGTGCAGCCGGCCGGTTGCGTACGTCCACCAGGCGTGAGATCTGTTCTGGCACAGCAAGACTCGCGTCGAGGTTGACCAACGAGAGCAGCTGGATCGGCTCACCCGCCTCGGCCGCGGCCTCCATCTTGTGGTGCCCGTCGAGCAGGAAGTGCGTGAGGCCCCAGTGCGCGTAGTAGTCGTCATGCAGGTCCAGCGCGGGCTCGCACACGTCGAGCGTCGAGACCGCCACCGCGGTCATGGTCGGACGCAACGCGGCGCGCAGCTCGGCGACCCGTGCCCGGTCGTTCTGGGTCGGCGCCACCATGGGCACCACGAACTCGTACAGGTGGGCATCGCCCGCGACCTCGGACTCCCAGGTGCGGTAGTACGCCACCCGCGGCGACTCCGGCAGCCCCCAGAACGGGTCGATGCCCCAGGTGGAGACCTGCTCGTGCGAGAAGTAGTCGTCGGCGTCCGTCGGGCGCACCATCCGTGGCCGGACCTGCAGGAGCAGCGGCAGGTAGCGCCCCCGCTCCAGCAGCGTGGCGTACGCCGCGACGACGTCCTCGTCGATCTCGCCGATGCCGTCGGTGAGCAGGTCGGCCAGGCGCTCCAGCGAGGTCGTGCTGGCCGCACCCGACTGCCGCTGGAACAGCAACGGGCAGGTGCCGCACCAGTGGCTCAGCTCGTACGCCGCATCGCCGTCGAGCCGCAGCGCGCGCGGCCCGTCGTCGGCGCCCGAGGAGAACGTCACCCGCGCACGGGCAGGGGTGACGCCGAGGATGCGGACGTCACCGGACTCGATCAGCATGGCGCGACGGTAGCCGACCGCCGCGCGGGCTCAGGCGCCGGCGAACGTCGCGAACGGTCCCTCGGCGATCGCCGCGGTGATGCTCAGCGACTCAGGCTCCGGGCAGGTGTAGACCAGCTGGAAGCGCACCTGGCGGCCGGGCTGGACGTAGCGGTTGACCGGCCCGTAGGCCATGCCCGTGTCACCGATGTCGGCCTTCGGCGACACGGCGGGCTTGTTGGAGCAGGCGCCGGTGAACGACACCTCGGACGACGGGAACGGGCTGCTGCCACCGTTGGTCAAGGTGATGCGCACGGCGGCGTACTTCTGGTTGTGGTCGACGGCGTCGTCCTTGAGGGACACCCGGCGCGGCTTCTCGACGGTGACGGCGGCGCCGGTGGAGGACGAGCGCTCCTCGCCGAACGGTGAGACCCCGACCTGCGACGGCGTGGCGCTCGCCCCGTCGTCGCTCGCGTTGACCGTCACTGCGGCCTGACTGGTGGGTGGCGCGTCGGCCTCACCGCCACATCCACTGATCGCGAGTGCCATGCCAGCCGTCGTGGCGAGCAGTGCGGGCCTGCCCCTCATCTACTTCTCCGTCCGGTCGTCGGCGGCCATTGTCGTGTACGCACGGTCTCACGCGCCAGCCGTCGTCCAGACCGGCGTACGACGACCGCTGAGCTCCTCGTCCCGCTACTGCGCGATGCGTCCGCCGACCGCGAGCATCACGCGGTACGCCGTCCCGGCGGGTGGCTGACCACCCTGCGGGCCGATGAAGCTGACGACGAACTGCGACCCGACGACGGCCGGACGACCGGCACGCTCGGCGGTGACCTGCTGCGGGGTGGGCGTCTTGCGGAAGGTCCGGACGTTGACGGTCGTCCACACCGGGGCGCCGGCGGGGTTCGTGCCGGCGAGCGTGCACTGCACCGTGCCACCGCCGTCGTCCCACGGCACCGCGACGGCGCCCTTCGGGAGGACGCACCCGGGGATGCGGCGGGCGATCGGCACGGGGTCGCCGACCACCTGGGCCTGCGCGCTCGTACGGGCTGCGGAGTCCGTGGCGTGCACCTGGTTGTCGTACCACCACGCCTGGGCGACGCCGGTCGGATGAGTGACGGTCGGGGTGCCGCCGGGAGCGTGCTCGGTGCCTTCGCTCGGGCTGCCTGCGCACCCGGTGAGGACGAGCGCGATCGCTGCTCCTGCGATGGTCGCCTTCATGGTCCTCCCCTCGTCCGCTGACGTGGCCCGACCATCATGCGCACGGACGCGGTCGCGCGCCACGACTTCGCCCGCGAGTCCCCGCAGACGCCAGCAGCGCCCCGACCGGAGTCGAGGCGCTGCTGAGGTGGAGCCGCCTATCGGAATCGAACCGATGACCTATTCATTACGAGTGAATCGCTCTGGCCGACTGAGCTAAGGCGGCAAGCGTCCGCGGGATCGCCGCGGACGCGCACCGAGTATACGCACGGCCCGGCGCCACCTCGAAATCGGCCGCCCTCGGCCCGGGCGCGCTCACGATGTGACCCACCGCGAGCTGCCGCTCACCGTGTGACGTACCGCGAGATCGAGGGCGGCGCGCCCGTCAGCACTTCACGTTCTTGCCCGGGTCCTTGCCCTGCAGCAGGTAGGCGTCCACGGCGTTGTCGACGCACGCGTTGGAGCGGCGGTACGCCGTGTGGCCGTCACCGTCGTACGTGATCAGCCGACCGTTCTGCAGCATCGCGGCGAGGCGCTGCGACCACTCGTACGGCGTGGCCGGGTCGCGGGTCGTGCCGATGACCAGGATCGGGTCGGAGCCGGCAGCGGTGATCTTCTTGGGAGCGCCCGTCGCCTTGACCGGCCACGACCCGCAGATCGCCGTGCCCCACGCGAGCATCGGCCCGAACGTCGGCGCGGTCTTGGCGAAGGCCGCCTGGTCCTTCTCGTACGACGCGGTGTCGGCGCTGCCCTGCCGGTCGAGGCAGTTGACCGCGTTGATCGCCTGCATGATGTTGCCGCTGTAGGAGCCGCTGCTGTCACGCTCGGCGTAGGTGTTGGCCAGGCCCATCAGCGCGTTGCCGTCGCCGTTGAACGCGTTCTGCAGAGCGGTCGTCAGCTGCCCCCAGCTGCCCTGGTCGTACATCGCGGCGGCGATGCCCATCGACGCCCAGCCCTCGGTGAGGCGGGTGACCTTGTCGTCGTTGGTGACGGGGATCGGCGTGGCGTCGACCTGCTTGAGGAAGTCGCGGATCTTCTGCTCGCCGGCGGCCTGTGTCGAGCCGAGCGGGCAGCTGCCGTTCGCGACGCAGTCCTTGACGTAGGCCCGGGTCGCGCGCTCGAACCCCTCCGCCTGGCCCTTGTTCATCTCGGTGTTGGTGAGGTCGGGCGCCACCACGCCGTCGAGCACGAACTTGCCCACGCGAGTAGGGAACTGGTCGGCGTACGTCGACCCGAGGAAGGTGCCGTACGACTTGCCGAGGTAGTCCAGCCGGGGCTCGCCGAGGGCCGCGCGCAGCACGTCCATGTCCTTGGCCGCCTCGACCGTCGACACGTGGCCGAGCAGCGGTCCGGCCTTGGTCTTGCAGGCGTCGCCGAAGCCCTTGGCGCCCTTCATGAACGCCGCCTCCTCGGCCTTGTCGTCCGGGCTCGGGTCAGCGCCGAGGTAGCCGTCGAGCTGCTGGTCGTCGAGGCAGGTGATGGGTGCCGAACGCTGCACGCCCCGCGGGTCGAAGCCCACGACGTCGTACGCCTTGCGCACCTTGTCGCTCACGACGTAGTCGGCCGCCGCGGCGTAGTCGACACCGGAGCCACCCGGGCCGCCCGGGTTGACCACGAGCGAGCCCTTCTTGTCGCCCTTGGCCGGCGACTTCAGCACCGCGATGTTGACCGTGCCGCCCTCGGGCTTGGCGTAGTCGATCGGCACCTTCAGGCTGGCGCACTTCGAGCCGCCGGTCTCGCAGTCCTCCCACGTGAGCTTCTGGTTGTAGAACTTCGCGAGCGCGGCGCTGGGAGCGGCCGTCGCCGCGCTCGTACCGGTGGCGCTGCTGGCCGAGCTGCTGCCCTTCGGCCCGTCGACGCTCGCGTCGCGGTCACAGCCGGCGAGCACGGTCGCCAACCCGATCACGCCGACCGCGGCCATGCGCCCGTACGACGCCCGGCGCGTTGTCGTCGATGTCACCTGTCGTCTCGCTTCCCTGGGAGGCACGTCGGGACAGCACGCTAACCGACGCACCTGATCGCGGCGGCTCAGCCGTCCGCGGCGATCCCGCCCGGGCCGAGTGCGCATGTCGCGCTAGTTCGGAGGCTGGCCAACTAGCGCGACATGCGCATTCGGCCGGATAAGGAGGTGGGGCGGGACGATCACATGGTCACCGGCAGCGTGCCGTCAGCGGGGCAGGCGCAGTGAGATCGCCATGGCCTCCAGGGCCAGCAGCGGCGGCACGTTGGCCTCGATGCGTTCGCGCGCGGTGCCGATGGCGTCCATCGCGCCGAGCAGCTGCTCGGAGGTGAGGTGCTGAGCGAGGGCGCGGACGTCGTCGTCCAGGTCGGCGTTGACCAGCTCGACCGGCATTCCGGCCTGCGCGACGAGGGCGTCGCGGTAGATCGAGAGCAGGTCGACCAGCGAGCGGTCGATGACGTCGCGCCCGAAGCGGGTGGCGCGGGTCTTCTGCTCCTTCTCGAGAGCGTTGAGCTGCGAGCGGATGTGCGGCGGCTGGGTGCGGGCCTCGGGGTCAGCGCCGAGCTGTTCGAGCAACCGGGCCTTCTCGGCGGCGTCGCGCTCGGCCGAGCTGGCCGACTGCTCCTGCGTCGCGATCGCGGCCAGATCGGCGGCCGCCTCCATCGCGTCGCCCAGCGAGCGGACGCGCCCGGCAAGGCGCAGGATGTCGCGGCGCCGACCACGGGCACCCTCGTCACGAGCGAGCCGGCGCGCGAGACCGACGTGCGACTGGGCGGCGCGCGCAGCGTACGTCGCCATCGCGGGCTCGATGCCGTCGCGGCGGGTGAGCAGCTCGGCCACCGCGGCGACCGGGGGCGTACGCAGTCGCACGTGTCGGGAGCGGCTGCGGATCGTGATGATGACGTCCTCGACCGACGGCGCGCACAGCAGCCAGACGGTGCGCGGCACGGGCTCTTCGAGAGCCTTCAGCAGCGCGTCGGCCGCGCGCTCGGTGAGGCGATCGGCGTCCTCGATGACGATGATGCGCCAGGCTCCGACCGAGGGGCGGTGCTGCGCGAGCTGGGCCAGCTCACGTGCGTCCTTGACCTGGATCGACAGGCCCTGGGTGGCCAGCACGGTGACGTCGGCGTGGCTGCCGTCGAGGGCCGTACGGCACTCGTGACACTGCCCGCACCCGCCGTCGGGGCACAGCAGCGCCGCCGCGAACGCCCGCGCCGCCGTCGACCGCCCTGAGCCGGGCGGCCCGGTGAGCAGCCACGCGTGCGTCATGCGGGCCGGGTCACGAACGGCGTCCTGCAACGTCGCGACGGTCTGCTCCTGGCCGATGACGTCCTGCCAGACGCCGGTCGCCGTCCCACTGGTCGCGCTCGGTCGGCCTCCGCTCCGGCCGCGTGCTCGTGCCTCGCCCGCGACCTGCGTTGCGCCCTCCTCGCCGCTCATGCGACACCCACGATCTCGGCGACCCGCTCCTGCACGATTGCCGCGATCTCGTCGACGGGCAACGCCGCATCGACCACGAGGTAGCGGTGCGCCTCGGCCTCGGCGAGGGAGAGGAAGTGCCGGCGTACGCGGTCGTGGAAGTCGTCGCTCTCGCTCTCCAACCGGTCGTGCACGTCACCGCGGCGCGCACGACCCGTCTCGGGCGAGACGTCGAGCAGAACGGTCAGGTCGGGGCGCAGGTCCTGGGTCGCCCACAGCGACAGGCGCTGGACCTCGTCGGCGTCGAGGTCGCGGCCCGCACCCTGGTAGGCGACCGAGGAGTCGAGGTAGCGGTCCTGCAGCACCACGGCACCGCGGGCGAGCGCAGGGCGTACGACGGTTGCGACGTGGTGGGCGCGGTCGGCGGCGAACAGCAACGCCTCGGCCCGCGGGGCCAGGTCGTCACCGTGCAGCACCAGCTGCCTGATCTGCTGACCGACCGGCGTGCCGCCCGGCTCACGGGTGACGACGACCTCACGACCCTGCTGGGACAGCCAGCCGTGCAAGCGCTCGATCTGGGTCGTCTTGCCCGCGCCGTCACCACCCTCGAACGCGATGAAGACGCCGGGCTCTGGATCGACGCTGGACATGGCGATGAGCCTAGGCCAGCCGTACGACGGCGGGCACCGGCGTACGCCGACCGGTCGGGTCGGCGTACGCCTGGCCTGCCGGTTGCGGCCTCCCGCCCCACGCAACGACGCTCACACGCGCAGACGACGCGGATATGTGCGCGTCGTCTGCTGGTGTGAGCGTCGTTCGCAGATCCGGCGTGTCAGGCTTGCTCGGCGCGGTCGCTGCTGGCGTAGATCGCGTCCCGCACCCACTGGGCGAGGCCGGGCGCCTCGAAGCCCTCGTCGTACGTCGCGGTGTAGCGCGGGTCCGAGACGTACAGGTCGCCCAGGCAGCGATGGAACTCGGGCGACACCGTCATGAACCACCGGTTCATGTGAGCGCGGTGCGCCTCGACGGCGTCCATCGCCTCGGGGCTGTCGGCAGCGGCACCACCCTTGAACACCTGCGCCAGGTGCTCCTGGATCTGGTCGGCCTCGGCCTTGATCGCGACCCAGTCGGCCTTGGTGTAGCCCTTCGTACGCCGCTGCGACTCCTTCCAGGCGTCGGTGTCACCCCAGCGCTCCTGCGCCTCCCCCTGGTACTCCTCGATGCTGTCGCCGAACAGCTGCTTCATGTCCTCGGTGGTCATCGGCTCGTCGGCCATGGTCTTCTCCAGTGCGTTGTCGATCGCTGCGACGAGCTCGTTCAGCTCGCTCAGCCTGGCGATGACCGCGTCGCGCTGACGGCGCAGATGCGTGCTCGCGTCACCGGACTCGAGCACCCGCGCGATCTCGTCCAGCGGCATCTCCAGCCTCCGGTAGACCACGATGTGCGCGAGCCGCTCCAGGTCGGCGTCGGTGTAGAGGCGGTAGCCGGAGGTGGACCGCTCGCTCGGCACGAGCAGCCCGATCCGGTCGTAGTGGTGCAGGGTCCGCACGGTCACCCCGAGCTCCTGGGCCACCTGTCCGACGGTGTACGCCACCGCTGCCTCCTGCGTCTCGGTCATGGCATCGACGATCGGGCCTCACGTCACGTCAGGGTCAAGTCGCCGTCGACGGCCGGGATGGCACCGGATTGGTACCATCGACCATGGCCATCAACGTACGCCTGACTGACGAAGCAGACCGCGTCCTGACCACCCTCGCCGAGCAGCAGGGCATCAGCAAGAACGACGCCGTCAACCGCGCCATCATCGAGCAGGGCGCCCGCTCCGCGCAGCGCGAGGACGTACGCCGCCTGGCGCAGAAGGCCGTGCGCAACTACGGCCCACTCCTCGACCGCCTCGCGCAGTGACCCGCTACCTCACGACGGAGGACCTGCTCACGATCATCGACGCGATCGGTGACCTGCCGGTTCGCGACGTCGGGCTCCTGGACAGCGCCGCGCATCGGCCGGCCTCCACCGTGTTCGGTGACGAGGCCTACCCCGATGTCCATCTCAAGGCGGCCGTACTCATGGAGTCGATCGTCCGCAACCACCCGCTGGTCGACGGCAACAAGCGACTCGGATGGACCTCTGCTGTCGTCTTTCTCGGCCTCAACGACATCGAGCTCGATGCGCCGTTCGACGACGCCTACGACCTCGTGATCAGCGTTGCCGAGGGTCGCTGCCCAGCCGAGGAGACCGCTGCCGCGTTCCGCCGCTGGAGCTGATCAGTCGCCAGGCGACACCGACGACGAGCACGACCAGGCCCAGGGCCACCGACCTCCAGGGCAAGGTCGCCACGAGCGACAGGCACCCGAGCAGACCGAGCACCTGCAACGCCTTGGGGTAGCGCCGGTGCTCACCGCTCTGCGTGTACGCCGCCGCGTTGGCGACCGCGTAGTAGAGCAGCACCCCGAACGACGAAAAACCAATGGCCCCACGCAGATCCGCGACGAGCACGAGCGCGGCGACGACGACGCCGACGGTGATCTCGGCGTGGTGCGGCACGTGGTACGCCGGGTGCACGGCCGCGAGCCAGCGCGGCAGGTCTCCCTCGCGCGCCATCGCGAGGGAGGTACGTCCGATGCCGGCGACGAGGGCGAGCAGCGCTCCGACGGCAGCCAGTGCACCGGCCACGCGCACGAGCGGCTCGGCCCACGACCACGCAGACCCGGCAGCCTCGGCCAACGGCGCGGTGGTCGTCGCCAGCTGCTCCGGGCCCAGGACGGCGAGCACGGCCACCGCCACGACGGCGTACAGCACGACCGCGACGGAGAGCGCGATCGTGATGGCGCGCGGGATCGTACGCCGCGGGTCGCGTACCTCCTCGCCCATCGTGGCGATGCGCGCATAGCCCGCGAACGCGAAGAAGAGCAACCCGGCGGACTGCCAGATGTCATAGACACCAACGGAACTCGTCGACCAGACACGGTCGAGGTCGGCCGCTCCCCCGGCGAAGCAGGCGACCAGCAGGAGCACGAGCAGCGCCAGCACGATCGTCACGATCACCTTGGTGGCCGCGGCAGTTCGAGTCACGCCGCGCAGGTTGACCGCGGTGATCGCGAGCACGACCGCTGCAGCGACCGGGCGCTGCCAGCCGGACGGCACGGCGTACGCCGCAGCGGTCATCGCCATCGCCGCACAGCTCGCCGTCTTGCCGATGACGAAGCACCAGCCGGCGAGGTAGCCCCACCACGGCCCGAGCCGCTCGCGCCCGTAGACGTAGGTGCCGCCCGACGACGGGTACTGCGCAGCGAGCTGACCCGACGACGTCGCGTTGCAGAACGCCACGACGGCTGCGAGCACGAGCCCGACCAGCAGCCACGAGCCGGCGGCGGCAGCAGCCGGGGTGAACGCCGCGAACAGCCCTGCACCGATCATCGAGCCCAGGCCGATCGTCACCGCGTCGCTCAGCCCGAGACGCCGCGCCAGAGAATTCGTTGTCATGACTCGATCCTTATGTGTGTCAAGGGTTTCGGCTTGATCGTCATTGCGGGTCGACCGTGCGCGTCGGCCACTCCTCGCGCAGCATCGCCAGGTGGAGGTCGTCCCACCAGGTGCCGTCCTCGCCGAGCACGGCCTGCACGGTGCGCCCTTCGAGGCGCATCCCGAGTCGACGCAGCAACCGCTCGGAGGCGACGTTGCCAGCGAACACGTCAGCACGCACCCGTCTCAGACCAAGCCGCTCAAAAGCGATGCGCAGCAACGCATCTGCGACCTCAGTGCCCCAGCCCGCACCCCACTTCGCGCGCTGCAGCGTGTAGCCGATGACGCCTTCCCACTCGGCGGTCGGGTGCATCCCGACCGCCTGGGACGGCTTCAGCCCGATGAGCGCGTCGCCCCACATCCGACCGTCGGACGGGTCGATCACCGCGAGGGCGATGCCGGGCTCGTCGGAGTCGGGCTGCATCCGCGAGACGTTGAGGGCCACTCGTCGCTGGGCGTCCCCACGCGACATGGCCGGCCCACCGCAGAACCACTGCACCTGCGGGTCGGAGCGGAGCGCGTACATCGCCTCGACGTCGCTCTCGACGATCGGTCGCAGCTCCAGGCGCTCGGTGCGCCACGGCCACTCGATCGACTGCACGTCCGGTCTGCGCGCGCTGAGCTCCTCGGTCACCATGCGGTCATCTTCCCAGCGGGACCAGGAAGGGTTTGAGCCGCGCAGCCGGCGACGTCAGGCACGTCGGGCGAAGACGCCCAACGCGTCGTACGCGATCCAGGAGCCCTGCTCCTTGGCGATCTCGATGACGTTCTCGCCGCGCCTGAACAACGCCCTGCTCACCGGGCGTTCGAGGTACGCCGGTCCGGCACCTCTCCCCGGCACGGCCGGCGCCGCCAACGGGGCTGCTTCGACCTCGTCGGCGAAGATCAGCGGGTCGATGACCGCACCGTTGACCGTGAGACCGGCGGCACCTGCACGCACCGGATGGCGGTCGGTCAGCCAGACGGCCAGGTCGAGGTCGTCGGTCGGCACGTCGTCCAACCAGAAGCGCAGACGGAACCGGTGGCTACGCCGCCCGGCCCACGCGTCGTCCGGCCCGGGCTGCAGATAGCTCCACGCCGTGTCTGGCCGGTCACGACCATGGGTGAAGTCGACGTCGGCGGGGAACACCGACTGGTAGCGCGCGAACCCCGACGGCGACAGGGCCAGCTCATGGCCACGCCCGTTGAAGGAGCCGACGGTCGCGACCGGCGTACCCGTCACCGTGACCGACGTGGTCGAGGTGGCCTCGACGGGCTCGCTGCTCGCGCACGGCTCACCGTGGGCGTCGACCGCGACCACGAGGTACTCCCACCGCTCACCGTGCGGGCTGAGGTCGTGCTGGGCGTAGACCGGGGTGTCGACCTCGGCCATCAGGTTGTGCTCGGCGGGTCGCAGGCGGGCGGCCGGTGAGCGGCGTACGTGCTGGCCGTGCACCCGGTAGGACGCGACGTCGAGCAGATCGGGCTGCTCCCACGTCACCCGGATCCGGCGCAGGTCGCCGGAGGCCCGGGCCGGCAACGTCACGGGCGCACGATGAGGTGGCGCGAGAGCCATCGCAGCACCCCCTTCGTCGTACGCCGGCCCGTCGGCCCCGTCCTCGCGGTCTCGGCCGGTCGGTGGGCGCGTCCACCCGCGCCCACCGATACGTGTGGTGATGCCTACTCTTCGCGACCAACGTGGCCGTGGCGCGACCTGCGGGTGTCCTGACGGTGACCTTTGCTCGGGGCGTAGGTTCGGGTGTCATGACTCAGGAGCCGTCGCCGATCAGCCCCACCACCGACCGTGAGCTCACCCGCACAGCGACCGGCCGCCAGGTCGACGGACGCGTGCCGGGCCTCGTCGCGGCGGTCGGCCGCCACGGAAAGCTGTTGTGGCACAACGGCATCGGCGTGGCAGACCTCGACGACCAGAGTGTCGATCTCGGCGCCGACACCCACTTCCAGGTGGCGTCCAACACCAAGACGTTCACGGCCGTCATGGTGATGCAGCTGCGCGACGAGGGGCGGCTCACCCTCGACGACACCGTCGACCAGCACCTGCCCGAGACCCAGCACCCGCGGGTCACGCTCCGCCAGCTGTTGTCGCACACCACCGGCATGCAGCGCGAGCCGGTCGGCGACGTCTGGGACACCCTGGAGTTCCCCGACCGCGCAGGGCTCGTGACCGGGTGGAACGACGCCGAGCGCGTGCTGCGCCCGCACACCACGTGGCACTACAGCAACCTCGGCTACGCCGTGCTCGGCGAGATCATCGCCCGCCTCGACGGTCGCGAATGGGGCGAGAGCCTGCGTGCGCGTCTGCTCGACCCGCTCGGCCTGCGCCGCACCGCGTTGCGCCCGTCCAGCCCGGTCGCCGGCGCCTACTACGTGCCGCCGTTCAGCGACGTGCCCGTGACCGAGCCACGCGTCGACAAGCAGGCGACCGCATCGGCCGGGGCGATCTGGAGCACCGCCACCGACATGGCGGCCTGGCACGGGTTCCTCGCCGCGCCCGACCCGTCGGTGCTCGCACCCGCGACCCTCGAGGAGATGTGCCAGCCGCAGATCGTCGGCGACACCACCGGTTGGTCGTTCGCCTGGGGCCTCGGGCTCGAGCTCGCTCGACGGGACGGCCGCACCTGGGTCGGTCACACCGGCGGGCTGCCGGGCTCGGTCTCGGGTGTCTTCACCGAGCGCTCGTCCGGCACGACGGGCATCATCCTGATGAACGCCACCAACGCCCCTGACCCACGCGCTGCGGCGCTCGACCTCGCGTCGTACGTGCTGGAGCACGACCCCGAGCCGCTCACGCCGTGGACGCCAGGCACCGAGCAGCCGGCCGAGCTCGTACCCCTCACCGGGCGCTGGTGGTCCGAGGGCCAGGGGTTCACGTTCGTCATTCGTGACGGTGGCCTCGAGGCCCGCATCGACGGGCTCCCGGCGGCCCGGCCGTCGTCGCGGTTCGAACGGGTCGAGGACGACGTCTACCGCACGGTCGCCGGCCGCGAGAAGGGCGAGCTGCTGCGCGTCGCACGCCACTCCGACGGGTCCGTACGCCAGCTGCTCTGGGCGACCTACCGGTTCACCCGCGAGCCGCTCGCGTTCGGCGTACCCGTCGAGCAGCACTGACCGCGGGTACGACGCAGGGCCCGGCCGCCGTCGCGACCGGGCCCTGCGTGCGTGCGGGTGCTACTTGGTCCAGGTGAGCTTCTGGGGCGAGCCGGCGTACTCGACATCAGTGATCGGTGCGCCGTCGATCTGGTAGATGTAGCAGTTCGTCTGCGTCGCGCCGGGGGCCAGGTCGCCGGCGGTGCCCTTGCAGGCCGGCGTGCTGCCGTAGAGCACCTTCGGTCCCATCATGCCGCCCGCGTCGGTCTTGGGGTGCAGGTAGCGGCGGTTGACGTGACCTTCGACGTCGCCGACGTTGCTCACGTCGAACGTCAGGTAGTACATCGTGCCGTCGGCCTTGTCGAGGTTGGCGGCCGCGTAGTCGGAGTCCGGGGCCGCCGCGAGGGTCTTGGGCGTCACGCGAAACAGCTCGCCGTCCCGGGTCTCGATCAGCGCCGGCTGGCCGACCTTCAGCGTCGTCCCTGACGGTGTGACCTTCATGTCGCCCTTCGACGCCGAGGTCGTCGGCGACGCGGCGGTGGTGCTCGTCGTCGTGGACTCCTCGACGGGAGCCGCGGACTCCGAGGTCGGCGCGGCGGACGTGGCCGCCGGGGTCTCGGCGGATGAGCTCGGCGCGGCCGCCGAGGTCTGCGCGGCCGTCGACGCCGGCGCGCTGACCGACGCATCATCCGAGCACGCGCTCAGTCCGAGGGCACCTCCCAGAGCGACGGCGAGGACGGCGGCGCGGGCGCGCCTACTGCTTCGGGGCATGACGAAACTCCTGATGCGGTGTACGGGGCGCTCGCAACCTATCCGCTGCCACGCCTTGTGGCCGGTGCTCACGATGGCTGACTCTCGCCACTTCGGGTACGACGAAGGGCCCGGCCGCCGTGGCGACCGGGCCCTTGCGTACGTGCTGGTGCTACTTCGTCCAGACGACGCGGCTGTCGCCCGCACGGAAGATCACGTCGGTGACGGTGTTGCCGGTGATCTGGTAGACCTCACAGCCGTCACCGGTACCGCCGACCGGGATGTCGTCGCTGGGGGTGTCACAGGCGTCGATCGAGCCGATGAGCTTCTTGCCCTTCTGGTCGGGCGAGAGCTTCGGGATGAACATGAAGCTGTTGACGTCCGACGCACCCCACGTCGCACCGGACTTGCCGATGTTGGTGGCCTTGTAGCGCAGGTAGTACACCTTGCCGTTGGCCTTGTTGAGGTTCTCGGAGGTGTAGACCGAGTCGGGTGCGACCTCCAGCGCGGTGGCCGAGAGGCGGTAGGTGTCGGCGGAGTCGCCCGAGCCCTCCTTGACGACGGCCGGCTGACCGAACTTCAGCGTCGTGCCCTCGGGGGTCAGGGTCGTGTCGCCCACCGGACCACCGGCGGGAGCCGAGGTCGAGGCGCTGGGCGCCGCGGTCGTGGACGGAGCCTCGGACGTGGCCTCCGTGGTGGGAGCCTCCGAGGAGGGTGCCTCGCTGGTGGGCTCGGCAGCAGCCGACGAGGTGGGGGCAGCCGACGTGGGCTCAGCCGCGGTGGGGCTGTCCTCCTGGCAGGCGCTCAGTCCGAGCGCGCCGGCGAGGGCGAGCGAGACGACGGCGGCGCGAGCGGCGCGGTTGCGGGTGCGGGGCATGACGAACTCCTTGTGCGGTAACCGTTGCAGTGGGTCGTGCCTGCGACGGGGCCACGACCTCCTCCGGTTCCATGGCCCCCCGAATAGATCGTGTGCGTGCTCCCCGACGATCCGCTCAGACTGTCGCACCAGGAGCGTATCCGCCGGAGCAGGGGGCACCGGGTTCTGGAGTCTGCGGACCTTGGACGTATTTCTTCAAGAAGTCCGCGACCGCCGCGTCCTTGAGGTCGGCGACGGCGACCTGCTTGCCCCACGCTGTGAGGACGAACGGAGCCTCCTGGCGCGCGTACGAGGACACCAGGACGTACTGGCCGGATGCGAGTCCGCTGACGTACGAACGGTTTTCGGGCGACAAGGGCTTCTTGTAGGTGATCCAGACCGCGCCGTGCTCGAGCGAGTGCACGGCGTTGGGCTCAGGGACCTCGGCGTCGTAGACGCCGCAGCTGGCCCATTCCGCATAGTGGTCGCCGCCGACGGCCGGATGCTGGGCGTACGACGGCCAGGTCGTCACGTGGTTGCGTGACGTGACCGTGTAACTGCGCACGACACCGAGTCCTTCGATGCGTTCGGCCGGCGTCGTCGCCGGCGGTGCCTCGGCCTGCTGGCAGCCGGTCAGACCGGCCGCCAGCAGCGCTGCGCCGACCGCGGCGGGGATCGTACGCATCAGGCGAGGACCTCAGCTCGACTTCTTGACGGCGGCCTTCTTGGCCGTCGTCTTCTTGGCCGGAGCCTTCTTGGTGGTCTTCTTCGCGGCCTTCTTGGCGGTCTTCTTGCGCGTCGTCGGGCCCTTGGCGCGCTTCTCGGCGAGCAGCTCGAAACCGCGCTCCGGCGTGATCGTCGCCGGGTCGTCGTCCTTGCGCAGCGTCGCGTTGGTCTCGCCGTCGGTGACGTACGGGCCGAAGCGACCGTCCTTGACCACGACGGGCTTCTCGGACGCCGGGTCGGTGCCGAGCTCCTTCAGGGGCGGCGCGGCCGCACGCCCGCGCCGCTTGGGCTCGGCGTAGATCTTGACCGCCTCGTCGAGCGTGATGTCGAACAGCTGCTGCTCGGTCTGCAGCGAGCGCGAGTCGGTGCCCTTCTTGAGATAGGGCCCGTAGCGGCCGTTCTGCGCCGTGATCTCGACGGGCTTCTCGACCTCGTTGCCGTCGTCGTCCTTGACCGTCTCGCTGACGACGCCGACCACGCGCGGCAGGCTGAGCAGCTTGAGCGCGGTGTCGATGTCGATCGTGGCGAGGTCCATGTCCTTGAACAGGCTCGCCGTCCTGGGCTTGGGCTTGGCGACCTTCTTGGTGCGCTTGGGCTTCTCACCGTCGGCGGGCGGGGGCGGCGGCGCGTCCTCGGGCAGCACCTCGGTGACGTAGGGGCCGTAGCGACCGGCCTTGGCCACGATGTCGCGCCCCGTGGCGGGGTCCTGGCCGAGCACGCGACCGTCGTCGTCGGCAGCCTCGAGCAGCTCGCGGGCCTTGGCCGGCGTCATCTCATCAGGTGCGATGTCGTCGTTGATCGTGGCGCGCCGCGGCGTGCCCTTCTCAGCGGCCTCGGCGTCGGTGACCTCACCCGTGGCCGGGTCGACGCCCTTCGGCACGGTGTCCTCGACGTAGGGGCCGTAGCGACCCACGCGGACGACGATGCCGTCGCCGATCTCGATGGTGGAGATGCCGCGGGCGTCGATGTCACCGAGGTGGTCGACCAGGTGGCGCAGCCCCTCGGCCGACGTCGCCTCGTTGCCGAAGTAGAAGCGCGACAACCAGGCCGCGCGGCCGTCGTTGCCCGCCGCGATCTCGTCGAGCCCCTCCTCCATGGAGGCGGTGAACTCGTAGTCGACCAGGCTCGGGAAGTGCTCCTCGAGCAGGCGCGTCACCGCGAACGCGAGCCAGGTCGGCACCAGCGCGTTGCCTCGGGTGCCGACGTAGCCGCGGTCCTGGATCGTGCCGACCGTCGCGGCGTACGTCGACGGGCGGCCGATCCCCTTCTCCTCCATGGCTTTCACGAGCGTCGCCTCGGTGTAGCGCGGCGGCGGGCTGGTGGTGTGACCGTCCGCCTCTGCGCGCAGCACCTCCAGGCCCAGGCCCTCGGCCATCTTGGGCAGACGGCGCTCGGTGTCGGAGTCGTCGGCGTTGCGGGTCGCATCGCGGCCCTCTTCGTACGCAGCGAGGAAGCCGCGGAAGGTGATCACGGTGCCGCTCGCGGAGAACTCGGCCGTCTTGGCGAACCCGCTGGACTCGACGGGGACGGACAGCCGCACCGTGGCGGTCGACCCGCGGGCGTCGGCCATCTGGGAGGCGACGGTGCGCTTCCAGACCAGCTCGTACAGGGCGAACTCGTCGCCGCGCAGCTCACCGGCCACCTGCGCCGGCGTACGGAAGCGGTCACCGGCCGGGCGGATCGCCTCGTGAGCCTCCTGGGCGTTCTTGGACTTCTTCTCGTAGCGGCGCGGCGCGTCGGGGACGTACTCGGCGCCGTACAGGTCGCGCGCCTGCTGACGAGCGGCGGTCAGCGCGGACTCCGACAGCGTCGTCGAGTCGGTACGCATGTAGGTGATGTAGCCGTTCTCGTACAGCCGCTGCGCCACGCGCATGGCGTTCTTGGAGGACAGGCGCAGCTTGCGGCTGGCCTCCTGCTGCAGCGTCGACGTCGTGAACGGCGCGGACGGCCTACGGGTGTAAGGCTTTTCCTGCACCGAGGTCACGGTGGCGCGCGACTGCGCGACCGACTCGGCGAGCGTCGTCGCGCGCTGCTGGTCGAGGTGTACGAGGTCGGCGGACTTCAGCTGACCGCGGTCGTCGAAGTCGCGACCGACCGCGACGCGCTTGCCGTCGACGCCGGAAAGCCTTGCGGCGAAAGCCTGTCCGGCCGACTCGGGCTTGAACTCGCCCTCGACGTCCCAGTACGACGCGGCGACGAACGCCATGCGCTCACGCTCACGCTCGACGACCATGCGGGTCGCGACGGACTGCACACGACCGGCGGACAGGCCGCGGCGGATCTTGCGCCACAGCACCGGGCTGATCTCGTAGCCGTAGAGACGGTCGAGGATGCGGCGGGTCTCCTGCGCGTCGACGAGGCGGTCGTCGAGCTTGCGGGTGGCGTTGGCCGCGCGCTGGATCGCCTCCTTGGTGATCTCGTGGAACACCATGCGCTTGACCGGCACCTTGGGCTTGAGCACCTCGAGCAGGTGCCACGCGATGGCCTCGCCCTCGCGGTCCTCATCGGTGGCGAGGTAGAGCTCGTCGGAGTCCTTGAGGAGGCGCTTGAGCTCGGCGACCTTCTTCTTCTTGTCGGCGTCGACGACGTAGTACGCGTCGAACCCGTTGTCGACGTCGACGGCGAACTTGCCGTACGGGCCCTTCTTCATGTCGGCCGGGAGCTCCGACGGCGTGGGCAGGTCGCGGATGTGGCCGACGCTGGCGTCGACGACGTAGTCGCTGCCGAGGTATTCGCCGATCTTCTTGGCCTTGGCCGGTGACTCGACGATCACGAGCTTGCGTGACACGGGGACGGACTCCTGTTCTGGCCGATCACGTGCAGCGGATTCGTCGCTGCTCCGACGTGGGACCGGTATGACCATAAGGCCTGCTCTGCGGCGCCTCGCGCCAGGCCGATCCCGGACACGGTCACGTTATTGAACGTTCAACTTTATTGGCGTACGATCGCTGCATGAGCGACCGGCAGCCTGTCCTGTACCTCAGCCACGGCGCACCACCCCTCGCCGACGACGCCCGCTGGACCCACGAGCTCGGCCAGTGGGGCGCCGACCTGCCGCGCCCCGACCGCATCCTCATCGTCTCGGCCCACTGGGAGGCCGCGCCGGTCGCGCTCTCGTCCACCAGCGGCGCTCCCCTGCTGTACGACTTCTGGGGCTTCCCGCAGCGGTACTACGAGGTGACGTACGACGCCCCGCCCGCTCCCGACCTCGCCCGTGACGTCGAGGCGCTCGTGCGGCAGCCCGGCGTACCCGTGCACCGTGACGAGGAGCGCGGGCTCGACCACGGTGCGTACGTCCCGCTCAAGGAGATGTTCCCCGACGCCGACATCCCCGTCCTGCAGATGTCGATGCCGACGCTGGACCCGCAGCAGCTGTTCGCGCTCGGCCGTCGCCTGGCCCCGCTGCGCGACGAGGGCACGCTCGTCGTCGGCTCCGGGTTCACCACGCACAACCTGCACTGGTTCGACCCGCGCGCCGGCGCCGACGCCGCTCCGCCCACGCCGTCGTCGGAGTTCGACGCCTGGGCCGCAGAGACGATGGCCTCGGGTGACGTCGACGCCCTGATGGACTTCCTGCACCGTGCGCCCGCCGCCCACGAGGCCCACCCTCGTACGGAGCACTGGGCGCCGCTGTACGTCGCCCTGGGCGCTGCGGCCGACGGCAACGGTGACGTGCGTAGCGTGATCGACGGCTTCTGGTTCGGTCTGTCCAAGCGCTCCTGGCAGCTCGCCTGACCCACCTGTCCGCTGACGTGTCGACCGCTGGTTGAGCCGGACGGAGCGCTAGCGGAGTCCGCGTCGAAACCACGGTGCCGCACGGGGAGACTCCCGAAACCGCACACTCACCTCCGGCTCCGGGCAGGGGGCCGCCTGCGTCGCAAACCATCCGGCCTCGCAAGCTCGGCCTCCCGCCAGACCCACCATGCTCCTCCGGCGGCCCCCTGCCCTCCGCCTCCGTAGCGACATCGCTCTCGCAAGCAGACGTCCGGTTAGTCCGTCGGGTCGATGAGGAGGCCGTCGGCGATCAGGTCACGAATCTGCGGAACCGCTTGCGCGCGAACGGTTTCCGGACTCGCATCAACCAGTGTGGCGATCGCGTCGAGGGCCTGACCGGCGGTGAGCGAGCCGTCGCAGACCGAGAGGTACGCCGCGAGCACGGTGTCGGCGCGGAACGCCCGCCCCAGCCCGCCGCCCTGACGTACGAGAATCACGCTCGGGTCGTCTGCGCCCGGTCGGCCGTGCCGTTCTTCGGTGACGTCGGCCGCGCACTGCCACGCGGTCGCGAGCACCCCGGCGTCGCCGTGCTCGGCCAACCAGGTGCGGGCCGCGAGTCCTGCGGCGACCGACGGGCCCATCGGCGAGGCCACCGAACCAGTGGACGCCACGAGGTCGCGCCACGGCTCGCGGCCGTCGCGCGGGCGCTGCAGGGTGATGACACCGAAGCCGATCTCACCGACACCGCGCGACTCGAAGTCGGCCAGCCACGCGGCGTACATCTGCTCGAATCCTGTTGTGCCGGAACGGTGTCCGCCGTCGCCGGCCCACAGCTCGGCGTACTCGGCGGGGTCCTGCACATCGCGCTGGACGACCCACGCGTCGAGCCCGGTGCCGGCGAGCCACCCGCCGACGACGTCCTCCCACGAGCCGCCCTCGGGGACCTCCCAGTTGCCGAGCAGCTGTGCGACACCACCGGGCGTGAGGTGCTGCTCGACCGACCTGACCAGGTCGGCGACGACCGCGTGGCCGACCTGCCCGCCGTCGCGGTACTCGTAGGTGGGCATGTCGTCGGACCGGGGCGTGATGACGAACGGCGGGTTGCTGACGACCAGGTCGAACGTCTCGTCGCCGACCGGCTCGAGCATCGAACCGCCCCGCACGTCCCAGTCGAGGTCGTTGAGCGCGGCGTTGAACCGCGTGGTGGCCAGCGCCCGCTGGGAGATGTCGGTGGCCACCACGGACGACGCGTGCTGCGACAGGTGCAGCGACTGGACCCCGCACCCGGTGCCGAGGTCGAGGGCGCGACCGACCGGCGTACGGGTCGTCCAGGACGCCAACGTGGTCGAGGCGCCGCCGATGCCGAGCACGTGATCGACCGGCAGCGGCCGACCGGTCATCACCTCGGACAGGTCGGACAGCACCCACCACTCGCGCTGCTCGTCGCCGTAGGGGCGCAGGTCGAACAGCGTGCGTACGTGATCGCCCTCGACGGACACCAGCCCTGTCCGGGCGAGGCGGTCGACATCCCAGCCGGGCAGCACGCGATCGAGGGCGGAGGCCGAGACGGGCCGACCGAGGGTGAACAGGCGGACGAGGACGCCGACCGGCGCGGTCGTTGTACGGGTCACGAGGTCGGCGGGCACCGCCTGCTCACGGTGCAGCGCGCGGCTCGCACGCTCGCCGAGGCAGTCGGCGACGCCGTCGAGGGTGAAGCCGACGTCCCGGAGCGCGTCACGCAGCGACGGCAGGTCGGACGACGCGAGCGGGACGTCGGCGGTCACCACGTCAGCTCATCAGGTTGCCGAGCAGACCGCCCTGCTGCTGCTGACCGCCGGCAGCCGGGGTCCACTCGCTCGGCTGGACGACGACGAAGCCCGGACCGTGGAAGGCGTACTGGAACGCCTCACCGGTGCCACCGCGCAGCATGGACTTCATGTTCATGCTGTTGACGACCTGCGGCACCAGGTTGGACGACCACGCGACGGCCGCCTGGACGTCGACGTAGGTCGGCTGCTGCGAGCAGTCGAGGACGACGGGCTGGCCGACCGCGTGCATCGCGACCGTGCCCTGCCCCTGCAGCACCATGTTGAACAGGCCGCCGCTCATCATGCCGGCGCCCTGCACCCGCTTGATGTCCCAGCCGATCGAGGAGTCGAACGCCAGCAGGTTGCGGCCGTTGACGGAGATGCCGTCGCCGGTGAGGTCGACCAGGAACACGAACCCGGCCTCGGAGGCGAAGAACACCTCGCCCTGGCCGGAGACCCGCATCAGCGGGACGTCCTCGCTGGTCACGACCTTCTTGAGCAGCTTGCCGACCGAGCCGGCGCCCTCGTGGTTGAAGGTGATCTGTCCCTGGTAGGCGACCATGGCGCCCTTGACGGACAGGACGTCCTGACCGAGCGAGACCCTCAGCATCTGCGGGTTCTGGAGGCCGAACCGCTGCTGGCTCTGGACCTCGAGGTTCTGCTGGTCGAACAGGTTGCTCTGCATGATCTGCGCCCCTTGGCGTGTGGTGGGTCGGTGTCCGTAGGAGACGACGAACGGATGCGGGCCTAGCTGTAACTGAGCATGAGGTTGGTGACGCCGGCTGGCAGTCGTGAGGCCGGCGGCTGATCGCCCGCGGCGGTGTGGGGGCGATGGTAGTTGTAGTGGACCTGCCACACCTGGAGCTGGTCGCGACGCTGCTGCTCGGACTCGTACGCGGCGGCGTAGAGGACCTCGTGGGTGTAGGTCTGCTGGTAGCGCTCGACCTTGCCGTTGTGCTTGGGCGTGAACGCCTTGATCCGCTGATGCTTGGCCGCGAAGGAGTGCACGGCCCGGGTGAACGCACTGGCGCGGTAGCAGGACCCGTTGTCAGTCACGATCCGGGTGAAGCGGGTGATGCCGTGCGCGGCGAAGAACACCCGGGCACGGAACAAGAACCCGATCGCGGTGACGGCCTTCTCGTCGTCGTGGGCTTCGGTGTAGGCCAGCCGGGAGAACCCGTCGAGGGCGGAGTGCAGGTAGGTGTACCCGGTGCGGGCGCCACGGGTCTTGGCCCGGTCGGCGGCCTTGGCCTGGGCCGACCCGCGACCGTGCACCCGCCACCCGCCGCCGTCGGGGATGCGCCCGACCTTCTTCACGTCCAGGTGGGTCATGTGCCCGGGGTACCGGGCAGTGATCTTTCCCGGCGCCCGCAACGGTTCCCCGTCAACGTCCAGGTGCCGCAGCCGGTTCAGTCCGTGCCGGACCAGGATCCGGCTGATCGTGCACACCGCGATCCTGACGCCCTGGGCGCTCAGCTCCAGATGGATCCGCCGCGCGGACCACTTGCGTTTGCGCAACGCGATGACCTGTTCCACCACCTGCGGCGGTGTGGCGGTCGGGGAACGGCGGGGCCGGCTGGTCCGGTCGTGCAACCCTTCGTCGCCGTGCTCACGCCACCGGGCGTACCACTTCGACAAGCACTGCCGCGAGACCGCGGCCTCCGCTGCGACGTGCGCGATCGGGCGGTGCTGGCACCGGCGCACCAGGCGACGACGTCCTTCGAACGACAGGGCGGCTTTACTGTGGGGCATAGGGCAGGTTCCTTCGGCTGACTCGACGTGATGAACGGCTTGACACCTTCATCCTGTCGCCGCAGGGACCTGCCCGCCCTTAGCTACCCGGCCGTGTCACCAACCTCATGCGCCGCAACACCTAGCGTTCCCCGGTCATGTCGGCGAGGCCTTCCTCGACCGTGGGATAGATCCGGAACACCTTGTCGAGGCCGGTGATCTGGAAGTTGCGCAGGACCCGGTCACTGCTGATGACCAGGCGCAGCTCGCCGTCCTGGACGCGGACGGTCTTGAGGCGGCCGACGAGGACTCCGAGGCCGGTGGAGTCCAGGAACGGGACGTCGGTGAGGTCAGCGAGCAGGCGGGTGCCGCCACGCGCGATGACCGTGGACATCTCGTCACGCAAGGTCGGGGCACTGAACACATCGACCTCGCCGGCAAGGGTCACGACGGTGACGTCGCCCTCGTCGCGGGTGGTCACGGTCAGGTCCACGGTGCTGCTCCTTCTGATGGGGACGGTCTGTGGGGAGGTGACCCTGAACACTAACGACCCCGGCCCTGCCAAGGACATAGCGTGTCCTGTCGATGGATGCCTCAGCCTCACGTGCGTTCGACCCGGCCCAGGCGCTCGGGCGGCTCGCCGAGGGCGTCGGCACCGGGCGCCTGCTGCACGTCGAGGACCTCCCCGAGCGGCACGAGCAGCTCGCCGACTGGCCCGACTGGGTCAACCCTCAGGTCGCGGCCGCCGTCCGCGGCACCGGGCTGACGAGGCTGTGGAGCCACCAGCGCGAGGCGGCCGACCTGGCGTACGCCGGCCAGCACGTCGTCGTCTCGACCGGCACCGCGTCGGGCAAGAGCCTGGCCTACCTCCTGCCGATCCTCTCGGCCGTCGCCGACGGGGCGAGCGCGGCCTCGGGTCGCGGCGCCACCGCGCTCTACCTCGCGCCCACCAAGGCCCTGGCCGGTGACCAGCTGGCGCGCATCTCGTCGTACGCCGTGCCGGGCGTGCGGGCGGCGACGTACGACGGCGACACCCCCGCCGACGAGCGCCGCTGGATCCGCGACCACGCCCAGGTCGTGCTGAGCAACCCCGACCTGCTGCACCACACGCTGCTGCCCGGGCACGAGCGGTGGGCGCCGTTCCTGCGGTCGTTGAAGTACGTCGTGGTCGACGAGTGCCACACCTATCGCGGTGTGTTCGGTGCGCATCTCGCGGCCGTGCTCCGACGGCTGCGACGGGTGGCCGCGCGCTACGGCGCCGACCCGACGTTCGTGCTGGCGTCGGCGACGGTGGCGGACCCGGCAGCGCACGCGTCCACGCTCGTCGGCGAGCCCGTACGACCGGTCGCGATCGACGGATCGCCCAGAGCAGCAATGACTTTCGCGCTCTGGGAGCCCGGCCCGCCTCCGGGGCGCGCTGAGGACGACGGTCGCCGTTCGGCCGTCGCCGAGTCGGCCGACCTGCTCACCGCGCTCGTCGGGGACGGCGTGCAGACCCTCGCGTTCGCGAAGTCACGCGTCGGCGTCGAGGTCGTCGCCGACATGGCCCGCGAGCGCCTCGCGCAGTCCGCGCCGGGGCTGGAGGCGACCGTCGCGGCGTACAGGGGCGGGTATCTGCCCGAGGAGCGGCGCGAGCTCGAACGCGCCCTGCGCGACGGGTCGCTGCGCGGGCTCGCCGCGACCAACGCGCTCGAGCTCGGCATCGACGTGAGCGGTCTCGAGGCCGTCGTCCTGGCGGGTTGGCCCGGCACGGTGGGCTCGCTGTGGCAGCAGGCCGGGCGGGCCGGGCGGCGCGGGCAGCGGTCGCTCGTGCTGTTCGTGGCGGCCGACGACCCGCTCGACACCTATCTCGTCCACCACCCCGACATGCTGCTCGGGCGGGCGGTCGAGGCGTCGGTCGTCGATGCCGACAACCCGTACGTCCTCGCTCCCCACCTCGCGGCAGCCGCCGCCGAGCTGCCGCTCACCCCCGAGGACGAGGTGTACTTCGGGCCGACGATGCGGCCGCTCATCGACACGCTCGTGCAACGGCAGATCCTGCGACGGCGACCGCGCGGCTGGTTCTGGGCGCGTGACGACCGGCCCGGTGACCACCTGTCGTTGCGCGGCACCGGCGACCCCGTCGTCCGTATCGTCGAGAACCGCACCGGCCGCGTCCTCGGCACGGTCGACGCCGAGCGTGCGCACAGTGCCGTCCACACCGGTGCGGTGTACGTGCACCAGGGGCAGACGTACGTCGTGTCCGACCTCGACCTGTCCGACGGGTCGGCGCACGTCACGGCAGGTGACCCCGGCTGGTCGACGGTCGCGCGGTCGGTGAGTGCGTTCGACATCGTGGCGAGCGAACGGCGTACGACGTGGTCCGGCGTGTCGTTGCACTTCGGCACGCTCGACGTACGCACCCAGGTGACGTCGTTCCTGCGCCGGCTCCCGTCGGGTGAGGTGCTCGGCGAGCACCCGCTCGACCTGCCCGAACGCACGCTGCGCACCCGCGGTGTGTGGTGGACCGTCGACCCGGCGCTGCTGCTCGAGGTCGTCGACGAGCGCGATCTGCCGGGCGCGCTGCACGCCGCCGAGCACGCCTCGATCGGGATGCTGCCGCTGGTCGCCCAGTCCGACCGCTGGGACATCGGCGGCGTGTCGACCGCGCTGCACCCCGACACCGGGCTGCCGACCGTCGTGGTCTACGACGGCTATCCCGGTGGGGCGGGGTTCGCCGAGCGTGGGTACGAGCGCGCCGCCACCTGGCTGCGCGCGACCCGTTCGGCGATCGCGGAGTGCGCCTGCGTGAACGGCTGCCCGTCGTGCGTCCAGTCGCCCAAGTGCGGCAACGGCAACAACCCGCTCGACAAGGCCGGCGCCGTCGCCGTGCTCGATGTGGTGCTGAGTGACATGGCCGACCCGGGTCCGCGGTCCTCTGCTTGAGCGCCATCGACCAGTAGGGTCCGAACCAGGACCAGTCCACCCACGCGCGTCCCCTCACGCGCCAGGAGGTAGTCATTCATGATCGCCGTAGCCGTAGTCTTCCTCGTCCTCGCCGCCCTGCTCGTCCTGTGGTTCCTGCTCGCCACCGGCGACTCGGCCGACGTCGACCTGTCCGCCGCGGGCCTGGACGTGCACGTCAGCCCGCTCGTCGTGTTCGTGCTCGGAGCCGTCGCGCTGGGTCTCCTGCTCGCCGCCCTGCGGTTCTTCTACTGGGGCAGCAAGCGTGGCGCCCGCAAGCGCCGTGAGCGCAAGGACCTGGAGAAGCAGGCCAAGGTGAGCGCCCAGCAGCGCGACGAGGCGTTGGCCGAGCGCGAGCGTGAGCACGCCCGCCTGGTCGAGCGCGAGCAGGCCGCGGCCGGCCCGCTGGCCGACCGTGACGCCGACAGCCGTCGTCTCGACACCGACCGCCCGCTGAGCGCCGACGGCCGTCGTACCGATGACCTCGACGTGGACGGTCGGCCGCTGGGCGACCGGGGCCTCGACGACCGCGGTCGGTTCGGCGACGACCTGCCCCCGGACGACCGCCGCTGACCCACCGACGAAGGCTGTCTGCCCGGCACTCCATGCACTGCCGGGCAGACAGCCTTCGTCATGTCCGCAGACGAATCTCGTCTGTCCGGCACTCCATGCACTGCCGGGTAGACGAGATTCGTGCAGGTGCGTCAGCCGATGAGCTCCAGGACCGCACCCTCGTGAACCGCGCGGTAGACCTCGTCGCGGATCACGTTGGCCTCCTCGTGGGTCAGGGTCCGGTCCAGCGGCCGCAGCGTGAGACGCACCAGTGCGTTGACCTGACCGGGCCGCAGCTGCAGCCGCCGGCGCGCCTGGTCCGGCAGGTCGTCGTACGTCGACCGCGCCAGCAGCCGCACCGCCTCCAGCAGTGACTCCCGCGGGCCGAGAGCGAGGCGCACCCGGTCGCCGATCGTCTCCTCGTCGGCCGACCAGCCGACCACGAGCGACAGGTCACGCCTGATCGCCGGCTGCATCGACACCGGCCGCCACGGGTCGAGGTCGAGCATCTGCTCGGCGATCCGCGGGTCGGTGGCGCGCAGGAGCCGGATGTCGTGAATTCCCTTGCGCAGCATGAGTGCTCGTTCGATGCCCATGCCGAGCGCAAGCCCGGACCACAGGTCGGGGTCGAGCCCGCAGCGAGCGAGCAGGTCGGGGTCGACCAGTCCGCACTCGGCGAGCTCGAGCCACTCCCCGCCGTGACGGACGTCGACCTGGCGACCGTCGACCGTGTAGGGATGCTCCGCGTCGACCGCTCGCCAGCGCGCCCCGGGCAGGACGGCCTCGACGACCGCTCCGATCATCTCGGCGAGCTCATCGGGGGTACGCCGCTCGCCACGGCTGAGCCGCCACACGTCGACCTGGTGCGGGGCACCGACGTGCGTACGGTCGATCGCGTCACGCCGGTGCACCAGGCCGGGCAGGAGGTGGAGCCGGTCGTACGCCGTCGGACTGTCGCGCGCGATCCCCTGCAGCAGTGGAGGGACTCCAGCGCTGGTGTGGCTGCGCAGCATCACGGACGGTCCGACGTAGCGGGTGTAGCGAGCGTCCCTCGTGACGGCGGCGGGGTCGTACCCGAGGTGGTCGTAGTTGTCGGCGACGCTCACCAGCGGGCTGCTGCGCACGACGTCGACCGGTGTGTGCGGCCACATGTCGCGGAGGGCATCGGTGAGGGCGGTCAGGAGGAGCTGCGCGGCGTGCGGGCCCTGGTCGGGGTCGGTGAGGTCACGCAGGGCGAGCGCGTCGGCGAGCTGTGCGGGGGTGAGGTGATCGGTCATGGCAGGTCCTTCGGTCTGAACGGGCGGTGGGTGGGCTGCACCCCCGGCCGGACCGGTGCGGGACCTAGACGCGCGCGAACGCTGCCCCGCGGCCGGTGATCGGCCGGGGGCGGATAAATCGCAGTACGCCTCGCATGGGTCCAGGGTACGCCGACCGGTCGCCTGCCCGCCTCGAAGAACCCGAAGGCGACCGTCAGGCGTGGTCGGCGATCAGGCGCCGGTAGAACACGACCCCGCGTCCCAGCGCATCGATCGTGACGTGCTCGTCGACGCCGTGGATGCTGTCGCGCTGCGCCCGGGTCATCGCGAGCGGGCTGAACCGGTAGACGTGCTCGCTGATCGCGTGGAAGTGGCGGGCATCGGACGCCTGGAGCATGACGTACGGCGCGGTCACCGCTTCGGGATAGGTGGCCGCGACTGCGGCCCGGATCGCCGCGAACTGCGGTCCGTCGCTCGGCGAGATCGGCGTCGGGTCGGCGGCCGACACGACGTGGAGCTCGACCGTCGGGTCGTGGACGACCTGGGTGAGCCGGTCGAGCGTCGTCCGCACGGTCTCGCCGACCTGGATGCGGATGTTGGCGTGGGCGGACGCGGTCGAGGCGACGACGTTGGCGGCCGGGCTGCCCTCCAGCCGGGTGATCGCGACGGTCGTGCGCACGACGGCCGCAGTCTCAGGACCGAGCCGGGCGAGCAGGCGCGCAAGGGCCGGTCGCGCCCGATCGGCCCGGGCGAGCAGCGGCCGTAGCGGTGGCGCGAGATGCGGGCCGAGCGTCTGCAGCATCGTGACGAACGGCGGGGTGAGACTGACCGGGAACGGGTGGGCGTCGATGCGGGTGATCGCCGCGGCGAGCCGTGCCACCGCGCCGTGCCGGGCGGGCATCGAGGCGTGTCCGCTGCTGGCACTCGTGCGGATCTCGACGTCGAGGACGCCCTTCTCGGCCAGGCCGACGAGCGCGGCCGGCTTCTTCAGCCCAGGGAAGACCCCCTCGACCACGGCGCCGCCCTCGTCGATCACGAGCCAGGGCGTCACCCCACGCCGACGCAGCTCGTCGACGGCGGCCGGCGCGGTCGTACCGGAGATCTCCTCGTCGCAGCCGAACGACAGGTAGACGTCGTACGACGGCGAAAAGCCTTGCGCCAGAAGGGATTCGACCGCTTCGCAGATCACGACGAGAGAGCCCTTGTCGTCGAGCGTCCCACGACCGTGCACGGTGCCGTCGGCGATGCGTCCCGAGAACGGGTCGTCGCTCCACTGCTCCGGCTCGACCGGCACGACGTCCCAGTGCGCCATCAGGACGAGGGGCCGCGCGTCGCTCGCGCCCTGCCACCTGAACAGGAGTCCGCCGTCGCCGACGGTCGTGAGGTCGAGGTGCTCGTGCAGCAGCGGGTACGCGCTCTGCAGGGCCCGCGGGAACTCCGCGAACGCCTCGGTGTCGCGATCTGCCGGGTCGGGCGTCGACACCGTCGGGATGCGTACGAGCTCGGACAGGTGACGGGCGGCTGACTGCTGGTGCTGTACTCCGATCGTCATGGCCGACACCTATCACGGCATCGGGCGGGTGGGCGGAGAAGACGCCGACTCGGGGCTGAGCCCGGCCCGGCTGCGCGCGGTCGCCGCGCCGATGACACTCGCCGACGACTCGACCCGCACGGTGACGACGACGTCGTCCTGGCCGGTGGAGCATGCAACGAGCTCGCCGCCGTTGGCCGCCGCGAGACGGCTCGCCCGCGTGCACGGCGCCTCGCCGGGAGTCGGGTTGAGGACGAGGTCCGCCGCGGCGAGTGCGGCCAGGTCGGCGGCCGCGCGTGCGCGCGCGCTCGCATGGACCGCGCTCACCAGCACCATGGCACCGGTGAGCAGGACGAGGAGCACGCCGCACACCCCGATCATCAGCAACGACCCCGACCCCCGGTCGCTCCGCCGAGACACTCGATCGCTCATGGGGCGGCCGCCGTCTCACGCTGCGCACGCACGGTCGCGCTCAGGTCGGCGCCTCCGACGAGCCACCCGAACGGACCGGGAACCGGGCTCGTCACGGTGACCTGCACGAGGTCGCCGTTGCCCACCAGCACAGTCGCCCGGTCGGGTGCGTTGCGCAGACCCGCTGCCCGAACTGCCTCAGCCGTGTCACCTCGAGCGGCAGCGCGTGCGGCGAGCCTGGCTCCGTCAGCGCACCGGACCTGGTCGATGCCGATCGCAATGGCGTTGAGGGCCACCGCCAGGACGAACACGACGGCCGGGACGGCGGCTGCGAGCTCGGCGGAGACCATGCCGCTCTGGCTGCCACGACGGGGGCGACGAGTCGGCGACTCGTCGAGAACGTGGCGAGAACCGTTGCGTACGAATGGCTTTCGCTTGTGCGCCCACAGCCGCCGTCGGTTCATGAGACGGTGCTCAGCGCCGACTGGATGATGCCCGTGAGCGCCGCCTTGACCGTGCCGGACTTGATGACGGCGATGAGCAGTGCGGCGAACGCCACCGCCGCGAGGGTGCCGACGGCGTACTCGGCGGTCGTCATGCCGGCGTCGCGACCGCGGACCGCGACGGCTCGCCACCGGGCAGCAAGTCGACGACGGGCGGTCAGAGTGTTCGGATTCATATTTCCTCCAAGGGTTTTCGCGTGCGCCACGGTGGCGTACGACGGTGTTTGGCTCGACGTACGAGCCGGCCGCGAGCGCGGCGTCTGAGCGGCGCGGGCGCCGAGCAGGTCAGGGGCCGCCGGTGAGCAGACCGGAGGCGAGGGCGGCGACGACGGGGATCACGGTCAGCAGCCCGAACGCCGGCAGGAAGCACAGCCCGAGTGGTACGACGATGCGCACGGACAGCCGGGCGGCCGACTCCTCGAGGCGTCGGCGTTCGGCCTCGCGGACGTCGTCGGCTGCGCGCCTGAGCAGGCTGCCGGGTGCGACGCCCGCGATGGCCGCGAGCGCCATCGCCTGCGCTGCCGGCCGCCACACCCGAGGCAGTCCGTCCCAGGCGACGGTGGGCTCGACGCCCCAGCGCAAGGCGGCTGCGACGTGGCGCAGGTGAACAGCGACCACCGGGCCTGCTCGGTCGGCGACGGCCTCGACCGCGGTCACCACAGCGGCACCGGTGCCGAGGGCGAGAGCGAGCAGGTCCATCGCCTCGGCGACGGCGAGCGGGCCCTCGTCGGACGTGGCTGTCGCCACCGGAGGCGCCGTCGGTTGGGGCGCTGACCCTGCCAGGACGGGGCGCGTCGATCGTCCGGGCCACAGGCACCATGCGAGCAGGACGAGCCCGCCGAGAACGGCGGTCATGTCAGAGCCTGCTGGGCGGTCGCGCGGCGCACCATCCTGGCCACGGCGTAACGCCCGATCAGGAGCAGGGCGATCCCGGGCACGCCGGCCAGGACCAGAACCCGCGCGGAGTAGACCTCCGACAGCGGCACCCCGATGATCGGCGCGAGGCCGAGCCCACCCACGGGCAGCAGCGTGAGCAGCTGCATGGTGGCGCGCGGTCCGGCGATCAACGTGTGCACCTTGCGCTCGTGCTCGATCCGGGCCCGCATCGTCGCGGTGGCCGTGGCGAGCGCGTCGGCGAGGGGCGACCCGAACCGGTCCGACAGCGTCCACGCCCGGCCGACCTCGCCGATCGCGTCGGAGTGGTGGCGCTCAGCCATCCGCAGCCAGAGCGGTCCGAGGTCGTGACCCTGTGCGCCGGCCTCGACCAGCTGGTCGACGTCACTGCGGAGCGCGGCATCGTGGATCCGGGTCGTGCGCACCGCGACCTCGACGGCTTGCGCAGGGGGCACGCCCGCCTCGACCGCGGGCGCGACCGAATCGAGCAGTCGGAGCACCGTGCGTGAGCGTTCGCGGTCGGCCCGTGACGCGCGGCGACGACGAGGCCGGCGTACGGGCGGTGTGATCGGCTCGACCTCCGCGCCGGGCAGGACCGCTCGCCGGTGCGGCCAGGTCATGACGGCCAGGCCCACGAGCAGCCCGACGACCAGCACGGTCATGACAGGCGCTCCTGCAGCGTGGCCCACGCCGGGCCCGGCCGCAGCTCGCCGGACTCGCGGACGAGCCCTGGCACGACCTCGACCTGCCCGTCGTGCCTGCGCAGGACGCCGACCTCGCTGACCTGACGTCCGGCCGGCGTACGGCGCAGGTGCACGACGACGCTGATCGCGCTGGCGAGCTGGGTGCGCACGGCCTCGGGAGACATCCCCGCGAGTGCGCCGAGCGCCTCGAAGCGTGCGACGACGTCGGTGCTGGCGTTGGCGTGCACGGTGCCGCACCCACCCTCATGACCGGTGTTGAGCGCGCTCAGCAGCTCGCGCACCTCGGCACCGCGCACCTCACCGACGACCAACCGGTCGGGGCGCATCCGCAACGACTGGCGCACGAGCGTGGTGAGCGTGACCTCGCCGCGTCCCTCGACGTTGGGGGCGCGTGCCTCGAGCCGCACGACGTGCGGGTGGTCGACCTGCAGCTCACGGACGTCCTCGACCAGCACGATCCGCTCGGCGGGGTCGACCTCGCGCAGCAGCGCGCCGAGGAGGGTTGTCTTGCCGGAGCCGGTGCCGCCGCTGATCACGAACGCTGACCGTGCGGCGACCAGCCGGCGCAGGAGCGACAGCCCGGCGTCGTCAACGGCCCCCAACCGGTGCAGCGTGGCGAGGTCGGGTCGTCGGCGCTGCGGCACCCGCAGCGAGATGTGTGCGGCTCCGTCGACGAGCGGTGGCAGCAGTGCGTGCAGGCGTACGCCGCCCGGCAGCAGGCCGTCGACGTACGGGCTGGTCTCGTCGAGGCGGCGACCGGCCGCGCCGGCCAGACGCACGGCGAGACGGCGTACGGACTCGGCGTCGCCCAGGTCGACGGCGACGGTCCGTAGGCCGTCGCCCCGGTCGACCCACACGCCCGACGTGCCGTTGACGAGGACATCGGTGACGCCCGGCTCGGTGAGAAGGACCTCCAGCGGACCGGCCCCGAGGACGTCGGCCGACAGCCGCCGACGCAGCTCATCGGCGCGTTCGGCGCCGAGCACGGCCGAGTCGTGGCGTACGAGGGCGGCGACGTTGGTCGGTGTCGGCGCCTCTCCCTCACGGATGTGTCGCCAGATGGTGCCGCCGACGGTCATGCGGCCGCGCGCCGTTCGATGAGCAGGTCGCGCAGGACCGTGTCGGCGACCCGCGCGAGCACGGACTTGTGGGAACGCCCTGGGGGCACGCCGCGCGCGAGGTCGGACTCGACCGCGGACTCGCTGCGCAGCTCGGCGAGCAACGGCGTCTGCAGGACCTCGCACACCTGGTGCACGACGTGGTCAGCGACGTCTCGGGTGATCAGCCATGGCTCGACCGAGGTGCTGAGCAGGTGGTCCGCGGTGACCTGGGCGCCGGCGAGCCCCGACAGCGTGCCGTGCGCGAGCAGCACGGCAGCGTCCATCGCGGTCGGCACCGCGCGATGGCGCGCACGGTCGAGGACGACGACGTCGACGCCCGCCCGCAGTCCGTCGATGACCGTGCGCTGCATGGCCGCGTCGGCGTCGAACCATGCGCGGTCGTAGGACAGCACCGCCAGTCCGTCGGCGGTCGTCGGGAGCTGGTCGATCAGTGCGTCCGAGTCGAGCGCACCACGCAGGCCGTGCAGGTCACGCCAGCGCGGACCCGGAGCGTGCTCAAGCCCGAGCACCACGTCGAGACCGCCGCCCGCAGGGTCGAGGTCGACGGCAACCGTGCGATGGCCGGCCTTGGCCGCGCGGGTCGCGATCGCACCGGTCAGGACGGATGCGCCGCATCCTCCGCTGCCGCCGATCACGCCCAGGGAGAACGCTGCTCGAGATGTCATGCGCCGATCCGACCGCGGCGGGAACCCGCTCGGCCAGGTGCACGTCAGTCGTTGTGGAGGCCGGTTGGTCTCGCATCGGGGATGTGGATGAGGGGATCTCCGGAGCGGGCCACCCGGCCTCCCTCCATGTCCCCGCCATCCCACAACGCTCACCCGCGGTGACGCTCGTACGACACGTCGCGCCGACGATGCCGTCCGGGCGAGCCTGCGAGCACGGTCGGCGGAGGAGTGAGAGCCACGAAAACGGAGACGGGCCCCGCTGGGGGGACAGCGGGGCCCGTCGAAGCGCCAAACCCCAGGGGGGGATGGGGCTGGTGCTCCGGGCGCTCGACCCGAAGGGAGCGCGTAGATCCATTGTTCGGCGTCGAGCGTGGCGACGCAACGATTCGAGCCGACGGAATGTTCACATGCGAAATGGCCCCCACATGGGTGATGGCACCCCACCGCGAGGGTGGGGTGCCATCGACCGCGACCTACGTCAGGTGACCAAGCGTGCATTCCTTGGTTTGTCGACCGGGGACAAGCCCCGTGACGAGCGGTCCATTAGTGAACTGCCTGCGCGTGGGTGCCTGGGTCAGTCGCGGTAGCTGTGAAGTTCTCTGCCTTCGTTTGTACGCCGGTCGGACGCCGAGAACAAGACTTGTTTCCCGCTCCCCCGGGGCGCACAATGCCGCGCTGCGGAAAGGTCAGGTCAGCCGGCCCGCGAGCACCGCGTCAGCGATGCGCAGCCCCTCGACCGCGCCCCGTTGGACGGCCTCCGCGCAGTGCTTCAGCCACAGCGCGACGCCCTCACGGGTGCCGCCGGCGTACGCCGCGAGCGCACCTGCGTAGCCCGCGACGCCTTCGTGTCCGTGACCGATCTCGGGGACGACCACGCCGGTCGGGTCGAGCCCGGTCTCCTGGAGCAGAGCACGCTCGAATCCCCTTGCCACCACCGCGTTTCCGCGCACGAACGGTCGAACGGTCGCGACCTCCGCGTGGGCGATGGCCGCGACGACGAGCGCGGGAGCCTGCGTACGGGCGGCGACGACGTCGGCGAGTCCGCGCAGCCTCTCGGCGGCTTCTTCTGCAGACGGCGCCGACCCGACCTCGACCAGCTCGCGGGAGTCCTCGTCGCCGACGCGCGGGCGTCCGACCTGGTCGGCCGGGAGCAGAGGTGCTCCCGCCCCGACGTGCAGGCGCGCGAGGGCCTGGGCGGGCGACGTACCGACGAGTGCACGGACGTGCTCGGTCTCGGCGGTGCACTGCACCGCTGCGCGCACGGTGTGCATCACCGGGTCGTCGTCGGTGGGCCAGGCGACGGCTCCGCGCATCAGGTCGCGCACGGTGTAGACGTCGACCTCGGCGCCTTCGAGAGCAGCGCTCGCACGAGCACCGCGGACACGCGACTCTGCTGCGGCCTCAGGGATACGACGGCGCAGGGCGTTGTGCCAGCGCAGCTCGGTGCAGGCGTCGCGCGCTGCGATGACGGCGTCGGCGACACCCGGGAGCTGTTCGAGGGCTCGCAGGCTGGCGGCGACGTCGGGGGCACTCACGCCGACACCCTAGATCGGATGGTGCGAAGTCCCCGATTCCGCCCACGGTCACCGTCATCATGAAGTGATTCAGATCACACCGACACCGGTGGCCGCATCCACCGGCGGAAGGGGCCACTCATGTCGTCCTCCCGTGCCGACACCGCGGACGGACCCCGGAGCGAGTCGTACCGCGAGGTGCAGGACTCCCCCGAGTTCGCAGAGCTACGAAGCAGATTCCGCAAGTTCGTCTTCCCGATGACCGCGCTGTTCCTGGTCTGGTACTTCGCCTACGTCCTGCTCGGCGCGTACGCCCACGACTTCATGGCGCACAAGCTGTGGGGCAACATCACGACCGGACTGGTGCTCGGGCTCCTGCAGTTCGTGAGCACTTTCGCGATCACGCTGCTGTACGTGCGGTGGGCCAACCGCACGTTCGACCCGGCCGCCGACGCCCTCGCCGCCCGCATCGAGGGGAGCGAGCGATGAACGCCCTCATGCCCGCCCAGACCCAGGTCGGCAACTCGACGGTCAACATCGTCATCTTCGCGATCTTCGTCGCGATCACGCTCGCGATCGTCATCCGCGCCTCGCGCAACAACCGCACCGCAGCCGACTACTACGCCGGTGGCCGCGCGTTCACGGGGCGGCAGAACGGCATCGCGATCGCCGGCGACTACCTGTCCGCGGCGTCGTTCCTCGGCATCGCCGGGGCCATCGCGCTCAACGGTTACGACGGTTTCCTGTACTCCATCGGCTTCCTCGTCGCCTGGCTCGTCGCACTGCTGCTGGTCGCCGAGCTGCTGCGCAACACAGGGCGATTCACGATGGCGGACGTCCTGTCGTTCCGCCTGCGCCAGGGCCCCGTACGCACCGCGGCCGCGATCTCGACGCTCACCGTGAGCTTCTTCTACCTGCTCGCACAGATGGCCGGCGCCGGTGGCCTGGTGTCGCTGCTGCTGGGCGTCGAGGGCGTCAACGCCCAGCGCCTGGTGATCGCGATCGTCGGCATCATCATGGTGTTCTACGTGCTCGTCGGCGGCATGAAGGGCACGACCTGGGTGCAGATCGTCAAGGCCGTGCTGCTCATCATCGGTGCGTTCGTGATGACCGTCTGGGTGCTGGCGAAGTACAACGTCAACCTGTCGAGCGTGCTCCAGGGCGCGATCGACAACTCACCGAAGGCCGGCGACAAGCTGCTCGGCCCCGGCCTGCAGTACGGCAAGTCCGAGACCACCCAGCTGGACTTCGTCTCGCTCGGCCTCGCGCTCGTCCTCGGCACCGCCGGCCTGCCTCACGTGCTGATGCGCTTCTACACCGTCCCCACCTCGAAAGAGGCTCGCAGCTCAGTGGTCTGGGCGATCTGGCTGATCGGGTTCTTCTACCTGTTCACCCTCGTCCTCGGCTACGGCGCGGCCGCTCTGGTCGGACCGGACAAGATCTCGGCGGCACCCGGCAAGGTCAACTCGGCAGCACCGCTGCTGGCGTTCGAGCTGGGCGGCGAGATCCTGCTCGGACTGATCTCAGCGGTGGCGTTCGCGACGATCCTCGCGGTCGTCGCCGGCCTGACCATCACGGCGAGCGCGTCGTTCGCACACGACGTGTACGCCAACGTGATCAAGAAGGGCGAGGTCTCGCCCGACGGCGAGGTCCGCGTCGCGCGCATCACCGCGCTGGTCATCGGTGCCGTCGCAATCGTGGGCGGCATCTTCGCCAACGGCCAGAACATCGCCTTCCTCGTGGCCCTGGCGTTCGCCATCGCCGCGAGCGCCAACCTGCCGACGATCCTGTACTCGCTCTTCTGGAAGCGGTTCAACACCCGCGGCGCGCTGTGGTCGATCTACGGCGGACTGACCTCGGCGCTGGTGCTGATCGTCTTCAGCCCCGTCGTGTCGGGCAAGCCGCCGGGCAAGGACGGCAAGAGCCTGTCGATGATCACCGACCCCTCGATCGACTTCCACTGGTTCCCGCTGGACAACCCGGGCATCGTGTCGATCCCGCTGGGCTTCTTCCTCGGCTGGCTCGGCAGTGTCACCAGCAAGGAGCGGTCCGACCCCGACAAGTACGCCGAGATGGAGGTGCGCTCCCTCACCGGCGCCGGCGCCGAGAAGGCCGTCCAGCACTGAGGCGTACGCCGACCGCTCGGCCCCGGGACCACCTCATCGGTCCCGGGGCCGAGCCCTGCCCCGGCAGAAGCGGGCACACCCGGACCTGTGCCCGCGACCACCTTGTGCCGAAGGATGAAGCCCGTGAAGGCCGAACCGTTGACCCGCGACGCAACCACGGCGTGCGCCGAGCTCGTACGACGACTGCTCACCTCCGTGCCCGAGCCCGGCCGGTTCGTGCTCGGCATCGCGGGCGCTCCGGGAGCAGGCAAGTCGACGTGCGCGGCCAGGCTCGTCGACCAGGCGACGGCTGCTGGGGTGTCGGCGGTCGTCGTACCGATGGACGGGTTCCACCTGGCGCAGTCCGTGCTCGAGGCTCGTGGCCTGGCCGACGTGAAGGGAGCCCCTGAGACGTTCGATGCGTACGGGTATCTCGCTGTGCTGCAACGGGTTCGGGCCGCTGACCACACGGTGTGGGCGCCGTCATTCGATCGGACCCTGGAGGAGCCGGTCGCGGGCAGCATCGCGGTCGAGCCGGGCGTCCGACTGGTCGTGACTGAGGGCAACTACCTCCTCGATGCAGCCGATCCCTGGGTCCGGACGGCCGACCTGCTCGACGAGACGTGGTTCGTCCAGGTGCCTGACGAGCTGCGCCGCACGCGGCTGATCGCGCGGCATAAGCGGTTCGGTCGCTCGCACGCCGAAGCGGTCGAGCACGCTCTCGGCAGCGACGAGCGCAACGCCCGTCGGATCGCCGCGACCCGCGAGCGCGCCGACCTCGTCATCACACCGCCGGTCGACTAGGCGAGCCCCCACCTCGCCGGTCGAGGAGGCGAGCCCCACAGGGCGAGCCGTATCGAGACCGCCCCATCGCGAGGCGGCGATGGCGTGGGAGCCGATCGGGTCCGGCGTACGTCAGAGGCGGAGTTCGCCCGCGCGCGTGGGCCCGACGACCGAGGAGTCACGATGAGGACCACGACCCGCCTGGGCGCCCTGACCGCAGTGATCGCAGCGGCCACCCTGATGACCGGCTGCCAGGAGGACCAGACGATCGTCGACGGCGCTCCGACCGCTTCCACCGCTCCCACGAGTGCCGGTGCATCCACAGCCGCCGGCCCCGACGGCAGCGACGCCGGCCGGCAGGAGCACCTCACCGAGAAGGGCGGCTACGTCGTCCAGGGCTCCACGGTCACCTTCGTGTTCAGCAACGGGCTGCGCCAGTCGTACGACGTGGGCCAACCGATCGGTGACCGCACCAGCATCCGCAGCGGCACCGGCAGGCTGACCCTCGGCAGGACGACCGCCTCCTGGGTCGACCTGCCCGGCCGCACCACGATCCGGGTCGACGGCCAGGGCGCCGGCACGGTGGCCGACAAGAACGGCGTCATCGTCGTCGCGCCCGACGGCGCCACGACCTGCGCCAACGGCCAGGGCCTGCAGTTCGTCGGCGCCGACGGCCAGCGCGCCGCCGCCAGCCAGAACGGCGCGTTCTTCGTCGACGAGAGCGGCAAGCGCACGTCGTACGGCCAGCCGTCCGCCGGGGGCCGGCTGGCGGGCCGGTTCACGGTGTGTGACGCGGCCAAGACGGTGAGCGTCAACCTCTACTCCGACGTGCTGTTCGAGTTCGACAGCGCCCGACTGACGCCGGCCGGCAAGACCGCGATCGCCAGCGCTGCCAAGACGATTCGCTCCGACGTGAGCGGCAAGCAGGTCAAGGTCGTCGGCCACACCGACAGCACCGGGCCGCAGTCGGCCAACCAGACGCTCGGCCAGAAGCGGGCCGACGCGGTGGCCGCAGAGCTGCGCACCCAGGTGCCCGGGATTCAGCTGCAGACCAGCAGCGCCGGCGAGACCCAGCCCGTCGCGACCAACGCGACCGACGCCGGACGCGAGAAGAACCGTCGGGTCACGATCTCGTACGCCCGCTGAGACATCCGCGCGAACGCCCGGCCGGAACGCCCCGGCCGGGCGCCCGTGTATCAGCGGGCACACACGCGATTCTTTTCGTGTGACGCAGATCACACAAACCTGCACGCGGTGCCAACCCGTGGAGCACACCACGCGTCCTCCACGCACTCGAAGCCACTCCGGCTCCGGGCGCCGACCGGCCGACCCGACCGGCGTGCAGGAGAAAGAACCAGGGGGAGTCATGTCCCGATCACTCACCACTCGCAGTCCGCGGCTCGTCACCACACTGGCGCTCGTCGTCCTCGGGCTGATGCTCGGCCTCGTCGGTCCGCTGGCTGCGGCACCGCGCGCAGGCGCCACCGTCTGCGAGGCGCCATGGGGTTCGCTCGCCAAGACGTCGTCCGCGCACACCACGAAGCCGCTGACCGGCGTACGCACCGGCCAGAACCTCTGCTACGACCGGCTCGTCATCGACATCGGTCGCTCCGGCACGGGCGGCGTCGGCTACGACGTCCGCTACGTGACGACCGTGTACTCCGAGGGACAGGGTGCTCCCCTGCCCGTGCGGGGTGCCGCCGACATCAAGGTGACGATCAACGCTCCGGCGTACCACGTCACGACCGGCGCGCCGACGTACACACCGGCCAACCCGAACGAGCTCGCCAACGTGTCGGCCTACCGCACGTTCCGGCAGCTGCGTTGGGGTGGTTCGTTCGAGGGCCAGTCGACGATCGCACTCGGGGTGCGGGCGCGGCTGCCCATGCGGGTCTTCGTCCTCAGCAGCACCGACGGCTCACGCCGGCTGGTGATCGACGTCGCCCACCTCTGGTACTGACAGGCCCCACTCACCCGGCGAAATGTGACTTCCAGAGTGCGCATAGCAGCCCTGGAAGTCACATTTCGCCTGTGGAGGTGGGGGTTCAGCGTTTGACGGCCAGCCGGCGTACGCCGCCGCAGCCCGACCACGATGAGCTCCGCCCCGACCTCGTCGGCGATGTCGAGAACCAGGTCGGCGATGTCGGCGCCCATCGGCTGACGGACCTCGTACGCCACGCCCGAGTCGTCGAGCCCGGCTCGCAGCGCGTCGACGTCGGTGCCCTGGCTGAACCGCGTGTCGACGTCCACGCCACCAACGGCGACCATGGGGCTGTGCTCACCGCCCGACTGCAGGTTCGGCCGCACCGCGACCTCGCCGACACCTCCGAGGAGGACTCATGAACGACGTGACCCGCACCGACGACGGCGCGCTCCTCGCCCACCAGGACGACGGTGGCGACGCTCCCCCGGTCCTGCTGCTGCCCGGGCAGGCGAGCTCGCACACGTGGTGGACCGACCTGCGCGATCGGCTGCGGCCGGCGTACCGGACGATCACGTTCGACTACCGCGGCACCGGCGAGTCCAAGTCCGACGAGTTCGACTGGAGCACAGCACTTTTCGCCGACGACGCTGCAGCCGTTCTCGCTGCCTGCGGGGTCGGGAAGGCCCACGTCTACGGCAGGTCGATGGGCGGGCGCGTCGCTCAGGAGCTCGCGCTGAGCCACCCGCACCTGGTCGACCGTCTGGTGCTCGCGTGCACGTCGCCCGGCGGTGCGGGCGCGCAGGAGCGCGACGCCGACGTACGCCGCGAGCTCGCCTCTCCCGACCCGGTCGCGCGCACCCGGTCACTCATCCGGCTGTTCTACACACCCGCGTGGAAGACCCGTCGTGTCCGCAGTCGGCTTTTCGGCCGACCAGACGATGACCGCGGGTGCACGCCAGCAGCACCTGCGCGTGAGCGCCCGCCACGACGCCTGGGACAGACTCGCTCAGGTCAGCGCGCCCACGCTCGTCCTGCACGGCAGCGACGACCGCATGTCACCGGTGTCCAACGCGCACGCGATCGGCGGGCGCATCCCCGCCGCGCGGGTCGAGGTGACCGAGGGCGGCCGACACGGCTTCTTCGACGAGTTCAGCGACACGATCACGCCTCGGGTCGCCGCGTTCCTGGCCGGTGCGCCGTGACCGCCCCGCTGACCGTCGTGGTCGTCGACGACGACTTCATGGTGGTGCGGGTGCACACCAAGTTCGTCGAGCGTGTCGACGGGTTCGAGGTCGTCGGCTCCGCGCGCTCGGGCACCGAGGCGCTCGACGTCGTACGCCGGCTGCGCCCTGACCTCGTCCTGCTCGACGTGCACCTGCCAGACATGTCCGGGCTGGAGGTGCTGCGCGCGCTGCGCGCCGAGGGCGACGACTCCGACGTGCTGATGGTGACGGCCGAGCGCGAGCTCGACAGCGTGCGGGCGGCCCGCAGCTCGGGAGCCGCCGGTTACCTCGTCAAGCCGTTCACCCAGGACGACCTCGCCACCCGGCTCGCCGACATCGCCCGCGTACGCCGGCGCCTGGCCGACCTGGACGCACCCGGCCAGGCCGACATCGACCAGGTCTTCGGTACGCCGCCACCCGCACCGGCCGACGTACGCCTGCCCAAGGGGCTCAGCCCCGCGACGGGCGACCTCGTGCTGAGCGCGCTGCGGGACCACGGCGAGCAGTCGGCGGCCGAGTGCGGCGAACGCGTGGGCCTGTCACGCGTCACAGCACGGCGCTATCTGGAGCACTTCGCCGAGACCGGGCGGGTACGGGTGCGGCAGCAGTACGGGCGGGTGGGCCGCCCGGAGCGGATGTACAGCGCCCTCCCCGGCAGAAGCTGAGCACGAGCACGTCCGTACCTGTGCCGGTCGTCAGCTCTCGCCGACGGGCCTGGCCGAACGGGCAGGTCTGCGCCTCGTCGTCCGGTCCGCAACCCTCGACAACGGTTGTCCGGCGGCGCGTGGAAGAGTTGAGTGGCCTGAGACACATTGTCGATGACGAGGAGGCCGTGCGGTGGCTGACGCTGCATCCGAGGAGACGCTGGACAACCTGCTGCGCGAGGACCGCGAGTTCCCGCCCGACCCGGCGTTCACCGCCCAGGCCGTCGGCACGGCCGACCTGTACGACCAGGCCGACGCCGACCGCGAGACGTTCTGGGCCGACCAGGCCCGCGAGCGCCTGACCTGGAGCACCGACTTCACCCAGACGCTCGACTGGTCCGAGGCGCCGTTCGCGAAGTGGTACGCCGACGGCCGGCTCAACGCGGCGTACAACTGCGTCGACCGACACGTCGAGGCCGGCCACGGCGACCGCGTCGCGCTGCACTTCGTGGGCGAGCCGGGTGACACCCGCGACATCACCTACGCCGAGCTGCTCGACCAGGTCAAGCGTGCGGCCAACGTGCTGCTCGAGTCGGGCGTGAGCAAGGGTGACCGGGTCGCGATCTACCTGCCGATGGTCCCCGAGGCCGTCGTCGCGATGCTCGCGTGCGCCCGCATCGGCGCCCCGCACTCGGTGGTGTTCGGCGGGTTCTCCGCCGACGCGCTGCGCTCACGCATCGCCGACGCCGAGGCCAAGGTCGTCATCACGGCCGACGGCGGTTTCCGGCGCGGCAAGCCGTCCGGTCTCAAGCCGGCCGTCGACGAGGCCGTCGCCGACAGCCCGTCCGTGCTCAAGGTCCTCGTCGTCAAGCGCACCGAGCAGGACGTCGCCTGGAACGACGACAAGGACGTCTGGTGGCACGAGGCGCTCGAGGCCGCGTCGGCCGAGCACACGGCTGAGCCGATGGAGGCCGAGCACCCGCTGTTCATCCTCTACACCTCGGGCACGACCGGGAAGCCCAAGGGCATCCTGCACACCACGGGCGGCTACCTCACCCAGGCGGCTTACACCAACGCCGTCGTCCACGACGTGCACCCCGAGTCCGACGTCTACTGGTGCTCGGCCGACGTCGGCTGGGTCACCGGCCACACCTACATCGTCTACGGCCCGCTCGCCAACGGCGCGACGCAGGTGCTGTACGAAGGCACGCCCGACACCCCGCACCAGGGCCGCTGGTGGGAGATCATCGAGAAGTACAAGGTGTCGATCTTCTACACCGCCCCCACGGCGATCCGCACGTGCATGAAGTGGGGCAAGGACATCCCCGAGAAGTTCGACCTGTCCTCGCTGCGGGTGCTCGGGTCGGTCGGTGAGCCGATCAACCCCGAGGCGTGGGTCTGGTACCGCCAGGTCATCGGCGGCGGCAAGACTCCCGTCGTCGACACGTGGTGGCAGACCGAGACGGGCGCGATCATGATCAGCGCGCTGCCGGGTGTCACCGCGCTCAAGCCGGGTTCGGCACAGATCGCGGTTCCGGGCATCTCGGTGGATGTCGTTGATGAGCAAGGCAACTCGGTCGACAACGGCCACGGCGGCTACCTCATCATCGACAAGCCGTGGCCGTCGATGCTGCGCGGCATCTGGGGCGACCCGGAGCGGTTCAAGGAGACCTACTGGTCGCGCTTCGAGGGCATCTACTTCGCGGGCGACGGAGCCAAGAAGGACGAGCAGGGCAACATCTGGGTGCTCGGCCGGGTCGACGACGTCATGAACGTCAGCGGCCACCGCCTGTCGACCACCGAGATCGAGTCCGCCCTGGTGTCGCACCCGAAGGTCGCCGAGGCCGCCGTGGTCGGTGCGACCGACGCGACCACCGGTCAGGCGGTCTGTGCGTTCGTGATCCTGCGCGGCGATGCGGTGCAGGAGGCCGACGAGCCGGGTGAGGGCGAGGACCTGGTGGCCGAGCTGCGCAACCACGTCGCCAAGGAGATCGGCGCGATCGCCAAGCCGCGCCAGATCCTCGTCGTCGCCGAGCTGCCCAAGACCCGGTCCGGCAAGATCATGCGCCGCCTGCTGCGTGATGTCGCCGAGAACCGCGAGGTCGGCGACGTCACGACGCTGGCCGACTCGTCGGTGATGGACCTGATCCAGCAGGGTCTGGCCAAGCCCGCCGCCGACTGATCCGACCCGCTCCGGAGGCCCCGTCGTCCACCTCGGACGGCGGGGCCTCTCGACGTGTCAGGAGCGTGCGTCGAGGCGGAAGACCGGATGGTCGGGCAGGATCGCGAGCAGCTCGGCGTCCGACGACCGCGCCGAGATGCCGTCCGGGAAGAACTGACCGACCTCCCACGCCCACTTCTTCAGGTAGTACCGCAGCACGGGCAGCGCCTCCTCACCGTGGATCTCGACGGCGTCGTACGCCGATGCCTTCCGCCCCAGCCGCAGCGTCACCGCCGGGTTCTTGCGCGCGTTGCGCACCCAGTCGGTGTGCCCGCGCGGCGCGACCAGGTGCGCACGGCCGTCGACCGTCATCAGGTTGACCGGGGTCGTCCTCGGCTGCCCACTGCGACGTCCGATCGTCTCGAGCTCGCGGGCTCCGGCGAGGCTGACGCCCGCGCGCGCCAGGCGCCCGACGACCTGGTTGAACATCCTGGTGCTCCGGCTGATCTGCACCTGCGTGGCCATGTCGCCCTCCCGAGACGATTGCGAGAGCAGTGCTCTCTGTTCGATGCGACCAGCATGCACCTCGGCGCGGGAGAAAACAAGAGCACTGCTCTCCCTTGCGAGCATTGCTCTCTGGTGGCACTCTCACGGCCATGACCGAACGCCCCGCCACCGCACGCGAACGCGCCCGTCAGGACGTCATGGCGCAGATCCTCGAGGCCGGCCGCCGCGAGCTGGCCGAGCACGGCGCCGGCGGGCTCTCGTTGCGGGCGGTCGCGCGTGAGGTCGGCATGGTGTCCTCGGCGGTCTACCGCTACGTGAGCAGTAAGGACGAGCTGCTGACCGCCCTGATCATCGAGGCGTACGACGACGTGGGCGCGGCCGCCGAGAAGGCCGCCGGCGGTCGTACGACACCGGGACGGCGATTCGTCCGCGTCCTGGCCGCGATCCGCACGTGGGCGAACGAGCACCCTCACCAGTACGCGCTGGTGCACGGCTCTCCCGTGCCCGGCTACGAGGCGCCGCAGCGCACGGTCGAGTCCGCCTCACGCGCGCCTCTTGCCGCGGGACGCCTCGTCCAGGAGGCGTACGACGCCGGCACCCTCGACGTCGATCGCCCCACTCCGAAGGTGAGCCGGGCCCTCGGCCAGCAGTGCACCGCGATCCGGGATGCGCTCGGGTTCGATGCGCCCGACGTGGTGATCGTCCGGTTTATGCAGGCCTGGACCCAGGCGTACGGGCTGATCAGCTTCGAGCTGTTCGGCCAGCTGGTCGGCTCGTTCGACCCGGCCGACGCGTTCGCCGCGCACACCTTCACCTCGGCGGCCGAGCACGTCGGGTTCACCGACCTGTAGACAGCAAAGCGGTGCGGCACCCCGGGCCGGGTGCCGCACCGTCGTTCACTGATGCGAGGTCAGGGCGTCAGGGTCGACTTGCACTCGTTGGTGGCCTTGTCGATCTTCTTCTCGTCGTCCTTGCTGATGTCGGCGTCGGTGTCGCCGTCCTTGATGGCGTTGAGCGTGTCGGCGCTGAGGTCGTCGTAGGTCTTGTCGACGATGCAGCCGGTGAACTTGTCCATCGACTTCTTGAACTCGGGGTTCTGAGCGCTCGCGCCCACCCGACTCGAGGCGACCTTCGCGTAGCCGGCCTTGACCTCGCCCTTGCTCGGCTTGTCACCGCCGCCGCACGCGGCGAGGCCGAACGGGATGGTTGCAGCCAGAGCGAGTGCGGCGGTCCGGCGCATGATGGTGTGCATGTGTTCCTCTCATCGGTGAGCGGGCCCGTGCGGCGGGCCCTGGGCCAAGACGCGGGCGTCGGGGGCGCGGTTCCCTCGTGGACGAACTTTTTCCGGACCGGCTCACCTCGGTAGGCTGGCCGCGGTGAGCCGGGAAGTCTGGTCGGCCATCACGGGGTGTCGCTACCGCGTGGTGACGACGACACCCGACCCGTTCTCAGGGAGACGACCTTGGTCCTGCCGCCCCCGCTCCGACCGCGCCTGTTCAGCCGAGGCTCCTGGCCCGAGGCCAGGCGCGTCGCCGCCGCTCTGCGCACCGAGACCGTCGGCGGCGCACTGCTGCTGGTCGCCGCCCTGCTCGCCATCGTGTGGGCCAACACCCCCTGGCGCGAGGCCTACGAGTCGCTGCGCGACGCCCACATCGGCCCCGCCTCTCTCGGCCTGGACCTGAGCCTGGCCCACTGGGCCTCCGACGGACTGCTCGCGATCTTCTTCTTCGTCGTCGGCCTCGAGCTCAAGCACGAGTTCGTCGCCGGCGACCTCAAGGACCCGGCCAAGGCGGCCGTGCCGATCGTCGCCGCGGCGTGCGGCGTCGCCGTACCAGCCCTGGTGTTCGTCGCGGTCAACGCCGGCCTCGACGGACAGCTGCGCGGCTGGGCCATCCCGACCGCCACCGACATCGCGTTCGCGCTGGCCGTGCTGGCCGTGCTCGGCACCCACCTGCCGTCAGCGCTGCGGTCGTTCCTGCTGACGCTGGCCGTGGTCGACGACCTGATCGCGATCACGATCATCGCGCTGTTCTACACCGGTGACCTCGACCTCCCGGTCCTCGGTCTCGCGCTCCTGCCGATCGTCGCGTTCGGCGCGCTCGTCCAGCGCGGCGTACGCACACCGTGGCTGCTCGTCCCGCTCGGTGTCCTCGCGTGGGCTCTCGTGCTCAACTCCGGCATCCACGCCACCATCGCCGGCGTCGTGCTCGGGCTGCTCGTCCCGGTCAAGGCCGTACGCCGGGGGTCGGCCGCTCCCGAGGGGCAGGAGTCGCACGCCGGGCGCCTGGACCACCTGCTCCGGCCGGTGTCGGCGGGTGTCGCGGTGCCCGTGTTCGCGTTCATGTCCGCGGGCGTCACCGTGGTCGGCGGCGGCTTCGGCGAGGCCGTCACCGATCCGGTCACGATCGGCATCGTGCTCGGCCTGATCGTCGGCAAGTGCGTCGGCGTCCTCGGCGGCACCTGGCTGATGTCCCGGTTCACCCGGGCCGAGCTCGACGACGACCTCGCCTGGTCCGACGTCCTGGGGCTGAGCCTGCTCGCCGGCATCGGGTTCACCGTCTCGCTGCTCATCGGTGAGCTCGCGTTCGGTGCCGGCTCCGCGGCCGACGACCACGTCAAGCTCGGCGTCCTGCTCGGATCCCTGTGCGCGGCGCTGCTGGCCGCGGTCGTTCTCCGGCGTCGCAACCGGGTCTACCGCCGCATCGAGGAGTACGAGACCCGCGACGCCGACGGCGACGGCGTCCCCGACTGCTACGAGGACGACATCGCGCGTTCCTGACCCGCCATACGAGACGCGCCCGGCCGGACGAGGGCTGGTCTCGCACTCCCCGACGACCGGTCGGTAGGGTTCAGGCAGAAACATCGACGGGCTGCAGTCCCGTGACGCCAAGCATCAGGAGGTAGGCATGGCCATCAGCACCAACGGGTCCGAACGCACGCTCGGCCAGCTGGTCGCCGACGCCTCGACTGACCTGTCGAGCATCGTCAAGGGCGAGCTCGACCTGGCCAAGCTCGAGATGAAGTCCGAGGTCAGCAAGGCCGGCAAGGGTGGCGGGTTCCTCGCAGCAGCGGGGCTCTTCGCGCTCTACATGCTGATGTTCCTGCTGCTGGCTGCGGCGTGGGGCATCCACGCGGCCGGACTCTCACTCTGGTTGAGCCTGCTCATCGTCGCCGGTGTGCTGCTGCTCATCACGCTGATCCTGGCGCTGCTCGGCCGCAGCTCGCTCAAGAAGATGCAGGGCGGTCCCAAGAAGACCATCGAGAACGCCCAGCAGACGGTCAAGGCCATTAAGCCCGCCAAGGGCTGACCAGCACCACCACCAGTACGGGCCCGCGCGGCCCCGTACTTCTTTCTCGCCCACCGCACGACTCAGGGGAGTGCGATGCCCAGCCCGGCCGACGTGTCGCGCGTCCTGATCGACGGCCCGTGGCAGCACCGGTTCGTCGCCGCCAACGGCGCGCGCTTCCACGTGGCCGAATCCGGTGAGGGCCCGCTCGTGGTCCTCCTGCACGGGTTCCCGGAGTTCTGGTGGGCCTGGCGTGACCAGATCCCCGCGCTCGCCGACGCCGGCCACCGTGTCGCCGCCCTCGACCTGCGCGGCTACGGCGCCTCCGACAAGCCGCCTCAGGGCTACGACACCTTCACGCTGGCCGCCGACGTCGCCGCGGTGATCCGCTGCCTCGGCGAACGCCAGGCCACCGTCGTCGGGCACGGCTGGGGCGGCTGGATCGCGTGGTCGATGGCCAGCATGCAGCCCGACGTCACCCGCGCGGTCGCGTCGCTCGGGATGCCCCACCCGCTCGTGCTGCGCCAGGCCTCGGCCCGCAGCATGCGCCAGGTGCGAGCCAATGCCTACCTGTTCGGGCTGCAGCGCCCGTTCGTCCCCGAGCGGCAGATGGTCGCCGGGCCGCGCTACGTCCGCAGGCTCATGTCGGCCTGGTCGGGTCGCCCCGGCTGGCCCTCCGGCGACGTCAGCCAGCTGTACGCCGACGCGCTGACTCTCCCGTTCGTCGCCCACTCCGCCGCCGAGTACTACCGCTGGGTCATGCGGTCGGTGATGCGTTCGGACGGCCGCCGCTTCGTGGCGCGCCTGAGCCAGCCGGTCGGCGTACCCGTGCTGCACGTGCACGGTGAGTCCGACGGATGTGTGCTGCCCGAGAGCTCGATCGGCTCACAGCAGTGGTGCTCGGGGCGCTACGACGAGACGCTGCTGCCGGGTGTCGGTCACTTCATCCCCGAAGAGGCCCCGGACGCCACCAATCGTCTGCTGATCGACTGGCTGGGCTCGCTCAGCGGGTCATGAACCTCTCGGGTACGACGCGCTCGTCGTGCTCGTCCCACGGCCGGGTCAGCCCGGCGAGGTCGAACGTCTCGGACAGCACGATCGCGGTGAAGCCCCAGATGTAGAGGCCGTCCACCTCGAACGCCGGCGCCGCGAACGCCCGCGACGGGTGGGTGGCCGTGAACCGGTGCGCCGGGTCGAGCAACGCCTCGAGCGGCACCCGCACCACCCGCGCGACCTCAGCGGGGTCGACCGCCAGGATCGAGCTCGGACGCGGCCACCACGCGAGCACTGGCGTCACCGAGAAGCCGGTGACCGACAGCGGCAGCCGAGGCAGCTGTCCGACCACCTCGACGCCGTCGGTGTCGAGGCCGATCTCCTCGCGGGCCTCGCGCAGTGCGGCCTCGACCGGCCCGTCGTCGGTGTCGTCGATCGTGCCGCCCGGGAAGGACACCTGACCGGCGTGCTTGCGCAACGTCGCCGCACGCTCGGTCAGCACGACGTCCTGGCCGCCGTCGTCCGAGGGCCCGAACAGCATGAGCACCGCCGACTGGCGGCCGTGCGCGAGCCCGGCCAGCCGGCGTACGAGCGGGATGTCGTCGTGCGAGGTGTCGGCGACCCGCTGCAACCAGTCGGGCGCGCTCACGCGCTCGCCTCGACGGCCGGCGGCTGAGCCCCGGGCGCGAGCTCGTACTTGAGCAGCGTGGCGGCCTTGTCGGGGTCGGTCTCTCCGTCGCCGTACGAGGGGCACCAGCGCGCGACCGGGCAGACACCGCAGGCGGGTTTCTTGGCGTGACACATGCGGCGGCCGTGGAAGATCAGGACGTGGCTGAGCATCGTCCAGTCCTTGCGCGGGAACAGCGCACCGATCTCGTGCTCGACCTTGACCGGGTCGGTCTCGTCGGTCCAGCCGAAGCGGCGGACGAGGCGGCCGAAGTGGGTGTCGACCGTGATGCCCGGGACGTCGAACGCGTTGCCCAGCACCACGTTGGCGGTCTTGCGGCCCACGCCGGGCAGGGTGACGAGGTCCTTCAGACGCGGTGGGACCTCCCCGTCGAACCGCTCGACCAGCGCCTGGCCGAGCGTGATGACCGAGCTGGTCTTGGCGCGGTAGAAGCCGGTCGGCCGCAGCAGCTCTTCCATCTCGGTGCGGTCGGCCTCGGCGAGCGCCTTCGCGTCGGGGTAGCGCGCGAACAGGTGCGGCGTGACCTTGTTGACCATCACGTCGGTCGTCTGGGCCGACAGGACGGTGGCGACCAGCAGCTGCAGCGGGTTCTCGAAGTCGAGCTCGCAGTGGGCGTACGGGTAGGTGTCGTGGAGCGCGCGGTACATCTTGCGCGCGCGGCGGGTGCGGCCGACCGGAGTCTCGTGGGTGACGTCGAGGCGCTTCACCCACAGCACCCTAGGCGCCGCCTCCGACAGCCGTCTCGCGGGCGACCGCGGGGCCTATGCCCTACGGTCCTGCCCACCGGAATGTCGCGTCACCGGACGAGGTGTGACCGGTTGCACGACGCGCGTGGCAGACTGACCGCGTGGATATGGAAGTCGTGCGCCAAGCCCCGCTGTTCGCACCCCTGGACGACGAGGCCGCAGAGGCGCTGCTGTCACAGATGACCCGCAGCCGGATCGAGCGTGGCCAGGAGCTGTTCCACGAGGGTGACCAGGGCGACCGCCTCTACGTCATCACCGAGGGCAAGATCAAGCTCGGCCGCCGCTCCCCCGACGGTCGCGAGAACCTCCTCGCGATCCTCGGCCCGGGCGAGATGCTCGGCGAGCTGTCGCTGTTCGACCCCGGCGCCCGGACGGCGACGGCCACTGCGGTCGCCGAGACCGAGCTCGTCGGCCTGAGCCACCAGGAACTCACCGTCTTCCTCGACGGGCGCTCCGAGGTCGCCGTGACCCTGCTCAGCGCGTTGGCGCGCCGCCTGCGCCGCACCAACGAGGCGCTCGGCGACCTGGTCTTCACCGACGTCCCCGGCCGTGTCGCCAAGGCGCTGCTCGACCTGTCGTCGCGCTTCGGCCGCCCGGCCGAGGAGGGCGTCCTCGTCGCCCACGACCTCACCCAGGAAGAGCTCGCCCAGCTGGTCGGCGCCTCGCGCGAGACCGTCAACAAGGCGCTCGCCGACTTCGCCTCGCGCGGCTGGCTCAAGCTCGAGGCCCGCGCGGTCACGCTGCTCGACGTCGAGCGGCTCCAGCGCCGCGCCCGCTGACACACGCACGACACGACGGGCCGTCCGGTTCACCCGGGCGGCCCGTCGTCGTACACACATCGACTGCCCGGCACTCCATGGAGTGCCGGGCAGTCGAGATTCGTGCGTGGGTCCGACCTACTTCGTGACGGCGTCCAGCCAGGCCTGGCCGTCGGGCGAACCGACACCCGTCACGTCGTCGTACGCCGGGCGCACGTGGATCGTGAGCGGCTCGTCGTCGTCGAACCAGCGCGCGGTGTAGGAGTAGCCGTCGGCGTCGTCGACACCGGTCTGGGTCTGGCCGACCGCCGTGCCCGTGGTCGGGTCGCCCAGCGCCGAGACGTCCGGTACGACGCGCTGCGCGGCACCGCCGTAGGTCTTGCTGAGCGCGTCCGGAACGACGCCCTTCTGGTAGGCCGGCTGCGCGAACAGCCTCGACGTGCCGCCACCCGAGCCGTACTGGTAGGTCGCCGGCGACCAGGCACCGTTGACGAGCGTGCTGCGGCCGGTCTCCCAGCCGAGCTCGAACTGCCGTGAGTCGTCCTTCGTGACGCCCAGCGAGGTGCCGCCGACGGCGGTGACCCACGGGCTGGACGCGGGCCAGTCCGGTGTGGGTGCGACCGAGGAGTCGCCGCCCGTCTCGTCCCCGGAGTCACCCGAGCTGAAGAAGATGCTGATGCCCTCGGCCGCCGCCTGCACCTGCGCGTCGACCTGCGGCTTGATGTAGCCCTGCGGCAGCGCCTCACCGCCGTACCCGTAGGAGTTGGTGATGATGTCGGCGCTGTGGCTGTCGACGACATGGTTGAGCGTGGCGTCCATGTCGCGGTAGTTGTTCGGCGCTCCGACGTAGAGGATGTTCGCGCCCGGCGCCGTGGTGTGCACGGCCTCCAGGTCGAGGGTCTCCTCGCCGGCCCAGCCCTGCGGGTCCTGCTTGCTGTTGACCGCGCGGTTGTAGGTGCCCGGTGCGACCTGCTCCTTGAACAGGCCCTTCGTCGACGGCAGCCCGTGCTTGGCCGAGTACGCCTCGAGGTCCTGCGCTGCGGTCGGCGAGGCGTACGCGTCGATCACGGCGACTGTGACGCCCTTGCCGTCGTTGCCCGAGGCGATCGCCTGCTTCACGCCGTACGCGCCCTGCAGCTGCGTGCCTGCGTACCCGCACGGTGAGAACGCGCTGGGCGTCGAGGGCAGCTTCGTGCCGTCCGGCGTGGCGGTGTTGGCGACCGTCTTCTCACCCCAGTACGCCGAGCACGGCTGGGCGTTGACGAACACCGGCGCCGGAGGCACCACGTCGTGCTCGACCAGAGCCATCGAGTCGTCGAGCCCGATCACGGCCTGCACACCGCCGACGTCGGAGGGCACGGACAGCTCGGAGTCGTTGGAGCGCAACGACTTCCCGCGATAGGTGTATTGCGAGAACGTCGTCCCGAACGCCTTGCCGGCGGTGGCCACCGAGCCGTGCGCCTCGACGTACCGGTTGTTGGCGGGCGTGTAGCCGACGCTCAGGCCCTGCGAGCGCAGCCACTGCTTGAGCGCGGCGACCTGCGATGCCGTGGGCGCGTACTTCGCGCGGTACTGCGCGGGTGTGAGGAAGTGCTTGTACAGCGCGCTGCCCGGCGTCGACACGGCGGTGGCGTACGCCTGTGCGCCGGCGTCGTCACGACCCTGGAGGTAGACCCGGAAGTTGACGGTCTCGCTCTGGTCGGAGGCGCCGGTGCGGTGAGCCTGCGTGGCCCAGGAGGCCTTGCTGCCGGACAGGGCCGTGCGCGTGGTCGGCGCGGCTTGGGCCGTGCTCAACGACAGTGCCGCGAGCGCGGTGGCGCTGAGGACGGCGAGGGTGAGGCGGGTTGGTGCTGGTCGTGACACGAGAACTCCATCTGCGTGGGTTGAACTCGTCGGCTCCCCCGACAGGCGGCTACCGGGTCAGGACGCCCGGTAGCGCTGATCGAACACCGGTCGCCGCCGGCGTGCGCATGACAGATGTCACGAGCCGTCGGGCCGCGCGTTCACCGCTCCAGATAGGTCAGCTGCGCCTGCACGGTGAGGCGGGCGGCGGGCCAGACCGAGCGGTCGACGTCGGCGTAGACCCGCTCGACGACGGCCTCGACCACGTCGTCGGCGTCGCGAGCGCCCGCGTCGAGGGCCTCGCGGACCTGCTGCAGCCGTGCCTGTCGGTGGTCGCGGTAGTAGGTCAGGACGGCGTGGGCGTCGTCGATGACCGGACCGTGGCCGGGTGCGATGGTGTCGATCTCCTGACCGGAGAGAGCGATCATGCGGTCGAGCGAGGTGAGGTACGACGCGACGTCGCCGTCGGGGTGGGCCACCACCGACGTGCCGCGCCCGAGCACCATGTCGCCCGTCAGCAGCACCCGGTCGCCGGGCAGCACGAACGACACGGAGTCCTGGGTGTGGCCAGGCGTGAGAACGGCGCGGATCTCAAGGCCTGCCAACGCAATTCGCTCGTCGTCGGCGAACGGATCGCCGAGGCCAGCACCCCGGACAGGTGCTCCGGTGAGCTCGGCCCAGCGGTCAGCCGACTCGGCGTGGTCGAAGTGGTTGTGGGTGAGCAGGGTCAGCCCGACCGAACGCTCGCCGACGTGGTCGAGCACCCGCTGCAGGTGGCTCTCGTCGAGCGGCCCCGGATCGATGACCACCACCTGGTCGGCACCCGGCTCGGCGAGCACCCACGTGTTGGTGCCGTCGAGGGTCATCGGACCGGGGTTGGGGCACAGCACGCACTCGGCACGCTCGCTCACCCGCCCACCGGACCACGCGTCGTACGCCGTCGAGGTCGTCACCCACGGCACGCTAGCAACGTCACCCGACTGTCATTCCTTGACCATCGGCCGGTAACTCTTTGACGGCAGCGTTCCTACGGTGACAAACACTGACCCCTCGTCCCGGGAGTGCACATGAAGACCTCACGCACGCTCACGGCCGCAGTCAGCGCGGCCGCATCCCTGGCCCTGCTCACCTCCACCGTCGCGGACGCAGCCCCGCGCCCCGGCCCGACGCCCAACGCCAGGGCGCACGGCATCGAGAAGCGCGGCGACGCGTACATGGGCTGGAACAACCCCCGGCTCCCCGCGACCAAGACCAACCCGGGCGTGCTCGCCACCGTCAGCGGTATCGACGTGAGCTCGCACCAGGGCAATGTCGACTGGTCCGCGCAGTGGGGCGCAGGCCACCGGTTCGCCTACGTCAAGGCGTCCGAGGGCGACTACTACGTCAACCCGTACTTCGCCCAGCAGTACAACGGCTCCTACAACGTCGGCATGATCCGCGGCGCCTACCACTTCGCCACACCGGGCGACAGCGGCGGCGCCGCCCAGGCCGACTACTTCGTGAACCACGGCGGTGGCTGGTCGAGGGACGGCAAGACCCTGCCGGGCGTCCTCGACATCGAGTACAACCCGTACGGCGCCACCTGCTACGGGCTCTCGCAGTCCTCGATGGTCAGCTGGATCAAGGCGTTCTCCGACCGCTATCGCTCGCGCACCGGTCGGGACGTCGTGATCTACACGACCGCAGGCTGGTGGACCCAGTGCACCGGCAACACGACCGCGTTCCGCTACACCAACCCGTTGTGGGTCGCGAGGTACGCCAGCACTCCCGGCACCCTGCCCGGCGGCTGGCCGTACTACACGTTCTGGCAGTACACCAGCACGCCCATCGACAAGGACTACTTCAACGGCGACCTGACGCGCCTGAAGGCTCTCGCCAACGGCTGATCACTGCTCGACCAGATGAGCCCGGAGCACGACTCCCTCGTCGGTGTGCACCGGCTCGGGCATGACGCGTACGACGGGTGGGCGGGCTGCGACGAACGCTTCGGGGGACGTCGCGCTCGCCACCCGTCGTACGTTGACCACCGTCGGCGGCAGCATCAGTGCCTCGCGCGAATCGGCCTGTGCCAGAAGGGTTTCGGGCTCGATCCACACCGCGGTGTCAGCCTCGGTGGTGGCGTCGTCGGCCACCTGACCGATCGGCAGCAGAGCCGCGAAGAAGTAGGTGTCGTAGCGCTTCGGCTCGAACTCCGGCGTGACCCAGTGATCGCGCAGGGTGAGCAGGTCAGAGCGCAGCACGAGCCCGCGCCGCGTCAGCAGCTGCGTGAACGACTGCTCCTTGGACAGCAGGGCCGCACGCTCGGCGTGCCACTCCTGGCCCGACACGTCACCGACGACGGTCTCGGCGTCGGGACCGGCGAGCAGGACGCCGCACTCCTCGAACACCTCCCGGACAGCGGCGATGACGAGCTGCTGAGCGGTGGGCTCGTCGACACCGATGCGCTCGGCCCAGTCGGTCGGCGACGGACCCGCCCACGGCAGGCCGGGCTCGGCGTCACGCTGGTCGACGCCACCACCCGGGAACACCCACATCGACGGCGCGAACTCCATCGTCGGCACCCGTCGGAGCATGAACACCTCGACGGCACAACGGTTTCCGGAGCGTACGAGCATCACCGTGGACGCGAGCCGCGCCGCGGGCGGGTCGGTGACCGGTCGCTCGGCGTGCTCACGCAGACGGCCGCCGACCGGGAAGTCGACGGCCGTCGTACGAGGCTGTGAGGTCACGGTCAGTCCTGGACCGCGACGACGATCTCGACCTCGACGGGGACGTTCTTGGGCAGCACCGCCACGCCGACGGCCGACCGCGCGTGGGCGCCCTTGTCGCCGAAGGCCTTGCCGAGCAGATCGCTCGCGCCGTTGATGACCCCGGGCTGACCGTCGAACGACGGGTCGGACGCGACGAAGCCGAGCACCTTGACGACCTGGGTGACCTTGTCGAGGTCGCCGATGAGGTCCTTGACCGCAGCGAGCGCGTTGAGGACGCAGGTCTGGGCGCAGGCCTGCGCCTCGTCGGCGGACACCTCGGCGCCGACCTTGCCGGTGGCCTGCAGCTCACCGTTGACGGCCGGGATCTGGCCGGAGGTGTAGACCAGGTCGCCGTGCCGCAGCGCGGGGACGTACGACCCCGCAGGCGTGGCGACATCGGGGACCTTCAGGCCCAGGGCAGCGAGGTTGTCCTCGACGACTGACATGGTTCAGCTCTCCTTCGGACGCTTCAGGTAGGCGACCAGGCCGTTGCCGTCAGGACCGGGCACGACCTGCACCAGCTCCCAGCCGTCCTCGCCCCACTGGTCGAGGATCTGCTTGGTCGCGTGGATCATGAGGGGGACGGTGGCGTACTCCCAAGGCGTAGTCTTGGGCCTGAGATTACGGGCGTCACCGGGTCGGGTCGAACGGCACCAGCTCGCGGGGTACGACACCGCTCACCATCTGCTCGGCCAGCAGCTGACCGGACAGCGGACCGAGGGTGATGCCCCACATGCCGTGGCCGCCGTTGACCCACACGCGCGGCACCTTGGTGGCGCCGACGAGCGGGAGACCGTCGACCGTGACAGGCCTGCCGCCGACCCAGACGTCCTCGCGGTCGTCCCAGTCGACACCGGTCAGCAGCGGTCGGCCCGAGCGCACGATGGCCTCGACGCGGTCGGCGTTGAGCGGGGCCTCGGTGTCGGCGAACTCCATCGTGCCGCCGACACGCAGGCGGTCGCCGTACGGCGTACAGGCGACGCGCTCGTACGGGAAGTAGACGGGGCTCGGCACAGGCCGGGCGGTCGGCTCGGTGACCGCGACCGAGAACGAGTAGCCGCGACCGGCGCGCAGCGGCACCTTGACACCGCAGCGCGCCGCGAGCTCGGGCAGCCACGCGCCGGTGGCGAGCACGACGGCGTCGCCGTGCACCGGCTCGCCGGACACCATCTCGACCGTGACGCCCTGCGGGCCGTGACGCAGCGCGCGCACGTTGGAGCCGATGACGACGTCGCCGCCGCGCTCCTGCACGGACGCGGCGAGCGCCTCGACGTAGGCGCCCGGGTCGATGTAGCGCTGGCCGCCGATACGGATGGCGCGCTCGACCTTGTCGGACACGATCGGCAGCTCGGCGCGCAGCGTGGCGTTGTCGACCTCGGTCGTCTCGAGGTCGAGGCCGGCCTCGTGGATGAGCTCGATCTCGTGCTCGAGCCCGGCCGCGTCGGCCGCCTTGAGGAAGGCCGCCATGATCGGCGCCTCGTGCGAGATCGCTTTGACACCACCGGTCTCGAGGGCGTCGTACGCCGACAACGCCCGCTGGTTGACCGGCACGTAGTGGTGCATGGTGCGCATCCACTGACCGGGCGTGCAGCGGCGGGCGAACCCGAGCATGAACCGCGCGAGGCGCGCGTCGGGCTTGAGCGGCACGTAGAGCGGCGAGTTGGGGTCGAGCACGGCCTTCATGCCGTACTTCAGCACCGACGGGTCCGACAGCGGCACGCTCAGACCGGGCGAGATCCAGCCGGCGTTGCCCCACGAGCTGCCGGCGGCGACACCGCTGCGCTCGACCACCGTTACGTCGACGTCGTGCTCCTGCAGGAACCACGCGGTCGAGAGCCCGACCATGCCGGCACCGACGACCACGACGTGCGCACGACCTGAGCCCCGCACCGGGGTCAGCCGCTCCTTGCTCATACCGCTCCTCCTGGCTCACCGACGACTCCGTCGGCCACCCCAGTGCGGCCTCGGCGTCGTCGCCTGGCCGACCGTCTCACCTTCCTGGCGTACTCGCGAGTACGCACCCGCGCCGTCCGGTGGGCGCCCATCCGGCGCGCGCAGGGCCGCAGGTGTCTACGCTCGGCGTGTGACCGACAACCGCCCCAGCGGGGCCGACTGGAGCGGCGTGCGGCTGCACATCGTCACCGGCAAGGGCGGCACCGGCAAGACCACCGTCGCCGCGTCCCTGGCCATGGCGCTCGCGAGCGAGGGACGCCGGGTCCTGCTCGCCGAGGTCGAGAGCCGTCAAGGCATCAGCCGCACCTTCGACGTCGCCCAGCTCGGCGACGACGAGCGCCGGGTGGCCCGCGGTCTGCACGGCGGTGAGGTGGTCGGCCTGTCGATCGACGCCAAGGCCGCGCTCATGGAATACCTCCAGATGTTCTACAAGCTCGGCCGCGCCGGTGGCGTGCTCGAGAAGTTCGGCGTCGTCGACTTCGCCACCACCATCGCGCCGGGTGCCCGGGACGTGCTGCTGATCGGCAAGGTCTACGAGGCCGTCCGGCGGCGCGAGGGCAAGCGCAAGAACGGCCCCCACCTGTACGACGCCGTGGTGCTCGACGCGCCGCCCACCGGCCGCGTCGGCCGGTTCCTCAATGTCAACCACGAGGTCGCGGGCCTGGCCAAGGTCGGCCCGATCCGTCAGCAGGCCGACTCGATCACCGCGATGCTGCGCTCCCCTGCGACCGTCGTCCACCTCGTGACGCTGCTGGAGGAGATGCCGGTGCAGGAGACCATCGACGCGGCTGCCGAGATCGAACGCATCGGGCTGCGCGTGGGCGGGCTGGTGATCAACCAGGAGCGCGAGCAGCAGCTGACCGACGCCGCCATCGACGCACTGCGCCGCGACCCCGACGACGTCGCCGCGCTCGAGACCGACCTCGCCACCGCCGGCCTGCGGGTCGGCCCCACGCTGGTCAACGGGCTCGTGCAGACCGGCCTCGACCTGGGCGACCGCCTCGACATGGAGACGCGCGAACGCAAGGCGCTGACTGCCCTGGACCGACCGACGTACCACCTGCCGCTGCTCCACGAGGGGCTCGACGCCGGCGGGCTGCGCGAGCTCGCCGATGCGCTGGTCGGTCAGGGGATGGCGTGATGGACGCACTCAGCATCGACCCGCTCATCGCCAGCAGCGCCACCCGCACGGTCGTGTGCTGCGGCTCCGGGGGCGTCGGCAAGACCACGACGGCCGCGGCGATCGCGGTGCGCGCGGCCGAGTCCGGACGCCGGGTGGCCGTGCTCACCATCGACCCCGCCCGCCGGCTCGCGCAGGCGCTCGGCCTGGAGGAGATGGGCAACGAACCCGTGGCGGTGCCCACGGTCGACACCTCCGCGGGCGGCTCGCTCGACGCGATGATGCTCGACATGAAGCGCACCTTCGACGAGGTCGTGCTCAACCACTCGACCCCTGAGAAGGCGCAGCAGATCCTGGCCAACCCGTTCTACCAAGCGGTGTCGAGCTCGTTCGCGGGCACGCAGGAGTACATGGCGATGGAGCGGCTGGGGCAGCTGATCGCCGAGCGGGTCGACGGTGAGCCGCGCTGGGACCTGATCGTCGTCGACACGCCTCCGTCACGGTCGGCCCTGGACTTCCTCGACGCACCCAAGCGGCTCGGGTCGTTCCTGGACGGCCGGTTCATCCGGCTGCTGACCGCGCCGGCCAAGGTCGGCGGCCGGGCCTACCTCAAGGTCGTCTCGGTCGGCATGGGCGCGGTGAGCGGAGCGATGACCAAGGTTCTCGGCGCCCAGCTGCTCACCGACGTACAGACGTTCGTCGCGGCTCTCGACACGATGTTCGGCGGGTTCCGGGAGCGGGCCGAGTCGACGTACGCGCTGCTGCAGGACCCCGGGACGGCGTTCGTCGTGGTGGCGACGCCCGAGCGGGACGCGTTGCGCGAGGCGTCGTACTTCGTCGATCGGCTGGCCGAGGAGGGCATGCCGCTGGCGGGACTCGTGGTCAACCGGGTGCAGATGACCTACGTGCCGTCGGTGTCGGCCGCACGTGCCACAGCCGCCGCAGAGGTCCTCGACGGTGAGGACGACCGCAACGGCTGGTCGGGTGCCGACAGTGCGGCGCTGCTGCGGGTCCACGCGGATCTGGCGGACCACGCCGCGCGTCACGCGTCGGCGATCGGACGTTTCACGGCATCGCACCCGGACATCGCCCTGGTGCAGGTGCCGGCGGCTGCACACGACGTGAACGACGTGGACGAGCTGCGGAGCATCGGGGACAGTCTGGCCGGCGTCTGAGCCGGCCGAGCCTCGCAGCGGGCCTCGCCGCACTCATCGAGTGCGGGTCGTGGGATCAGGCCAGGGTGTTGGCCTCGTCCGCGCGGGCGGTCTTGAACAGGCTGGCCCAGGATCGGACCTCGGGGCGACGACGCAGCAGAGCGCGGCGCTCGCGCTCGGTCATCCCGCCCCACACGCCGTACTCGGTGCGGTTGTCCAGGGCGTCGGCCAGACATTCGGCGACGACCGGGCAGCGCTGGCAGATCACCTTGGCGGTCTGCTGGGCAGCGCCCTTGGCGAACAGCTCGTCGGGCGATCCGGAGCGGCACACAGCGCGCGCAGCCCAGTTCTCGTCCCACAGCGGAGTTTCAGCAGCAATTGCTGTCATGAGGGTGTGGCCTTCCGATGTACTTGTCGTACCCGCCCCCACGGGTCTGCTCAGGTTATGAACTTGGTTCGGAACGCCACCAGAGCCCGCTAGGACTATTTACACGTAGTCCCTTCGGACTATATAAGAGTGGGCCGCGACCTTCCTGAGAGCTCGCGCCCTCGCGTACGCCGACCGCCCCTCTGCGGCTCCCAGGTGGAGCACATCGCTCGGGTTACCCTGGTGCCCATGCGTCAAGCGTCCCGCGTGGCCAATGTCATGAGCCTTCTCGGAGCCCTGCTGGCCACCTCGCTGGTCATGGGGCTTCTCGCTGCCGGGCTGGTCCTCCCGGCGGTCGGTGCGTCCGGCCAGGCGGCCAAGTCGAGCGTCGGCATGTTCAACGACCTGCCGTCCGACTTCGAGGTCAACCCGCTCAACCAGCAGTCGCGCATCCTCGCTGCCGACGGCTCGACGATCGCGACGCCATACGACGAGAACCGCATCGTCGTCCCGCTGTCGAAGATCGCGCCGATCATGCGGCACGCGCAGGTCGCGATCGAGGACAAGCGGTTCTACGAGCACGGCGGCGCTGACCCGCAGGGTCTGGCCCGTGCGGTCGCCGCCAACATGGTGAGCAGCGGCACCCAGGGTGGTTCGACGCTGACGCAGCAGTACGTCAAGGTCGTCCAGGCCGACCAGGCCCGCAAGTCGGGCAACAAGGAGGAGGCCGAGCGCGCGATCTCGCGCACCGGCACCGAGGGCTACCTGCGCAAGCTGCAGCAGCTGAAGTACGCCATCACGCTCGAGGGTCGGATGACCAAGGACCAGATCCTCGAGGGCTACCTCAACACGGTCTACTACGGCGACCAGCAGTACGGCGTCGAGGCCGCGGCCCGCCACTACTTCGGCGTCCCGGCGTCCAAGCTGAGCATCAGCCAGGCGGCGACGCTCGCAGGTGTCGTGCAGCGCCCGGGTCAGACCGACCCGATCCACAACCCCGAGGACTCCACGCACCGCCGCAACGAGGTCCTCAACCGGATGCTCGCGCAGAAGTACATCACCCCGCAGCAGCACGCCACGGCGACCGCTCGCAAGATGAAGGACGACCTCAACGTCACCAACTTCGACCAGTCGTGTGCGTCGTCGAAGTACCCGTACTACTGCTACTACGTCCAGGACTGGCTGCTCCAGCAGCCCTCGCTCGGCAAGACGCCGCGCGAGCGCCTGAAGACCCTGCAGACCGGCGGGCTGATCATCCAGACCGCGATGGACCCCAAGAAGATGGCCATCCTCGACAGGCAGATCAAGTCGCGCGTCCCCGTCGGCAATGACGCGGACGTCCAGGCCGCCGCCGTCCAGGTTCAGCCCGGCACCGGCCTGGTGCAGGCCATGGGCCAGAACACCACCTACGACAACCGCGGCGGCGTCGGCAAGAGCGCGGCCAACTACGTCGTCCAGAAGACCGAGAACCCGCGTGCGGGCTTCTCCGTCGGATCGGCCGGCAAGATCTTCGCGATCATCACCGCGCTCGAGAAGGGCCGGAAGGTCAACTCGCCGGCCAAGATCCCGCCGTACAACACGGTGCGCGACGGTGACCCCGCACGAATCTTCACGAAGAAGGAGTTCCCCTCACCGTGCGGCGTGGGTCGCACGCCCTGGATCGTGCGCAACGACCACACGGTCCCGCCGCGGACGAGCACCCTCACCGAGATCACGGGAGAGTCGGTCAACACCGCGTTCGCTCAGCTCGTCAGCGAGATCGGCGCATGCGATGTGGGCAAGACGATCGACAAGCTCGGTGTGCACAAGCCCAACGGGGACCTCGAGCTGAAGACGCCGTCGACGGTCACCCTGGGTGCGTACAGCACGCCGTTGATGATCGCCAACGCGTACGCGACGGTCGCCTCGGGCGGCATGTACTGCTCTCCGCGCCCGGTCGTCTCGATCAAGAACACCCGCGGCAAGGCCCTGCCCATCCAGACGAGCGCGTGCAAGCGCGTCCTCAGCCAGCCCGTGGCAGCAGGCACGGCCAAGATCTTCCACGCACCGCTCGCCAAGGGTGGCACGGCGTTCGGCAACGGCCTCGCCGGCGGACGCGACGCCTTCGGCAAGACCGGTACCGAGGGCGGCGCCACGTCGACCTGGTTCGTCGGTTCGACCCCGCAGCTCACCACCGCGACGTGGGTCGGTCGTGCGCAGGACGGCAAGAACGGCAGCAAGCGCGTCGACGGGCAGCTCGTGCCGCTGCGTGACCTCACGCTGGCGGGCAAGTTCATCAAGAGCTACGTCTACGGTGGCACGGTCGCTGCACCCATGTGGAAGTCGATCATGGACGAGTCGCTGAAGGGCCAGCCCGTGATGAAGTTCCCGCAGCCGCCTCAGAGCATCATGGGCACGCCACCTAAGAGCACCGACAAGCCGAGCGACAAGCCCTCCACGGCCTCCCCCGCGGCGTTCAAGGAGGACGACGACGACAAGCCGAAGGCCACGCCGCGCTCGACGCCGACCGTGCAGGCGCCGCGCCCCCAGCCGACGTGGCCCTTCCCGCTGCCGGACCGCCCGCGCGACCGTGACAAGGGCAAGGACAGGCCCAAGCCCGGCTGGACGTTCCCGCCGCCGCGAGACTGACCGACGCCCCTCGCCGAGAGGCCCACTCACGCCCGAGAGGCCCACTCGTTCACCTCGAACGAGTGGGCCTCTCGTCTGCTAGTGGGCCTCTCGGTGAGGCCGTGAGCGATCAGGCGCCGAGCGCTCGCTTCACCGCCGCTGCGACCCGGCCGCCCTCGGCCTGGCCCTGCACCTTGGGCTGGACGACCTTCATGACCTGCCCCATCTGCGCCATCCCGGACGCGCCGGTCTCGGCGACGGCCTCGGCCGCCAGCGCGTCGAGCTGCTCGTCGGTGAGCTGCTTCGGCAGGTAGGTCTCCAGAACGGCCAGCTCGGCCCGCTCGGTCTCGGCGAGCTCGGGACGCCCGGCGCCGTCGTACGCCTCGGCCGACTCGCGACGCTTCTTGGCCTCCTTGGTGATGACCTGCAGGACCTCGTCGTCGGTGAGCTCCTTGGCCTCCTTGCCGGCGACCTCGGCGTTGCCGATGGCGGCGAGCGTCATGCGGATGGTGCCGGAGCGCAGCTGGTCGCGCGCCTTGATGGCGTCGGTCAGGTCGGAGCGAAGGGTCGCCTTGAGGTCGGTCATGGCGCAATTCTGACAGCCGCCGCGGGTGTGCTCCATCGAGTTCGGACGCGGTGCGAGGATGACGAGCATGTCTGTCGTACGCCGCGTCGCCGCCACCACCGTCGCCGCGGGCGCTGCAAGCCTCGCCTGGGCGACGCTCGTCGAGCGCCACTGGTACGCCGTGCGCCGGGCCCACCTGCCCGTGCTCGCCCCGGGGTCCAAGCCGCGGAGCGTGCTGCACGTGTCCGACCTGCACCTCGTCCCCCGCCAGGAGCATCGCATCCGCTGGGTGCAGGCGCTCGCCGGCCTGGAGCCCGACTACGTCGTCAACACCGGGGACAACTGCTCCGACCTGCACGCCGTGCCCGCAGTGCTGCGCGCGTTCGAGCCGCTCATGCACGTGCCGGGTGCGTTCGTGCTCGGGTCCAACGACTACTTCGCACCGCAGCCCAAGAACCCGTTGCGCTACTTCGACCTGTCGCACCGGCGCGGCGCCGACATGGGCATGCCGTCACTGCCGGTCGCCGAGCTGGTGGCCGGGTTCACCGCCGGCGGCTGGACCGACCTGACCAACCGGCGTACCCGCACCGACATCCGCGGACTGGACGTCGAGCTGGTCGGCGTCGACGACCCGCACCTGGACTACGACCGCTACGACGCGGTCACCGCACCGGCCGACCCCCGAGCCGCGCTGACGCTGGGAGTCGTGCACGCGCCGTACACCCGCGTGCTCGACGCGATGAGCTCCGACGGCGCCCAGCTGATCCTGGCCGGCCACACCCACGGCGGCCAGCTCGCGGTGCCGTTCTACGGCGCGCTCGTCACCAACTGCGACCTCGACCAGCGGCGCGCCCGCGGCGTCTCACGGTGGTGGCCGGGCGCGGTCGGACGCCCCGACTCCGAGGCTCCGAGCGACGCCACCTGGCTCAACGTGTCGGCCGGTCTGGGCCACAGCAAGTACGCCCCGGCCCGGTTCGCGTGCCGCCCGGAGGCGAGTCTGCTGACCCTCGTGCCCCGAGGTGCCGAACCGATTTCATGACTGGCGGGGGCACCAGGTATCGTGTGCTCTCGTGCCCGCACGGTTGTGCGGGCGCACCGGGGTGTGGCGCAGCTTGGTAGCGCGCTTCGTTCGGGACGAAGAGGTCGCAGGTTCAAATCCTGTCACCCCGACCATCCGAGAGACCGGCTCTGACCAGCGCAAACGCTGGCTAGAGCCGGTTTTCTTGTGTCTGGCTCTCCTGCCCGATGCGGCCAGCGAGGCACAAATAGGGAACATCAGCCGAGATCCTCCTGACCCATGTTGGGCGCAACCTGGTTGCCGGCCGCGCGGAGGCGGTCGGCGGCACCGGCAGTGCGATGCGTGTAGCGCGACAGAGTGAAAGCCGCCGACGCGTGGCCCGCCGCCGAAGCGACCGCAGATGGGTCCACGCCTTCGGCGACGAGAGCAGAGATGTATGCGTGTCGTAGACCGTGGAAGGTCGTAGGCGCGGCGGCGCGGCGCACGATGCGGCCGACCGCCTGAGCCTCGGTCCGGACAGTCTCTTCGTTGGGCATCCCGTCGCGATCGGTCCAGTGAGCAACCCATCCGCCGCCGGGGGCCTCGACGAGGGAGCCCATGAGACCCGCACGCACGAGACCCGGGCGAAGGATTCGCGATCTGCCGTGCCCCCGGGAGTAAGGAGTGTCCAGAGCTGTCGCGAATAGCAGACCACTCGAACTGGCTGGGTAGCTCGCCATGTGGCAGTTGAGTCCCTGATAGTGGTGTAGCGCGGTCGCTGGCCATCGTTGACGAGTTGGTCGTGGACGTGGGTGCGGCCACCGCGTGATCCTTCGAGTGAACCTTCCACAGCACTCTCGAACGGAGTCATCACGATGACCGCACCACACATTGTCGACCCTGCTGGCCTGTTGGGTGAAGCCCTGGCCGAAGCGTCCCCTGATCTGATGCGCAACCTGCTGCAGTCGATCATCAACACGTTGCTGTCCGCGGACGCTGACGCGGTCGTGGGCGCCGAGTACGGCCGGCCCAGCCCGTCGCGCACGGCTCAGCGCAACGGGTACCGGCACCGGGACCTGGACACCCGCGTCGGCACGATCGATGTCGCAGTCCCCAAGCTACGCACCGGCAGCTACTTCCCCGAATGGCTGCTGGAACGGCGCAAACGGGCCGAGTCGGCGCTGATCACCGTGGTGGCCGACTGCTACCTCGCCGGGGTGTCCACCCGGCGCATGGACAAGCTGGTGAAGACCCTGGGAATCGACTCGTTGTCGAAGTCGCAGGTCTCGCGGATGGCGACCGACCTGGACGAGCACGTCGACTCCTTCCGCCACCGCCCACTGGGCGAGGCCGGCCCGTTCACGTTCGTGGCCGCCGACGCGCTCACGATGAAGGTCCGCGAGGGCGGCCGGGTCATCAACGCCGTGGTGCTGCTGGCGACCGGCGTCAACGACGACGGGCACCGCGAGGTCCTGGGCCTGCGCGTCGCGACCGCCGAGACCGGCGCGGCGTGGAATGAGTTCTTCGCCGACCTGGTCGCCCGCGGCCTGACCGGGGTGCGGCTGGTCACCTCCGACGCCCACCACGGGCTGGTCGAGGCGATCGCAGCGAGCCTGCCCGGCACGACCTGGCAACGCTGCCGCACCCACTACGCCGCCAACCTCATGTCGATCTGTCCCAAGAGCATGTGGCCGGCGGTCAAGGCGATGCTGCACAGCGTGTACGACCAGCCCGACGACCAAGCCGTACAAGCCCAGTTCGACCGGCTCATCGAGTACACGGCCGAGAAGCTGCCCGCCGTGGCCGAGCACCTCGCACACGCCCGCGAGGACATCCTCGCGTTCACCGCGTTTCCCAAGGACGTGTGGACCCAGATCTGGTCCAACAACCCCGCCGAACGCCTCAACCGCGAGATCCGCCGCCGCACCGACGCCGTCGGCATCTTCCCCACCCGCGCGGCGATCGTGCGGCTGGTCGGCGCGGTCCTGGCCGAGCAGACCGACGAATGGGCCGAAGGCCGCCGCTACCTCGGCCTGGACCTGCTGGCCCGCTGCCGCATCAACATCGTGCCCACCACCGAACCCGACACCGGAGTTGATGACCTGCCCGCCCTGACCGCCTAAACCCTCAGCAAGGAGAACGCAGCGCTACACCACTACAAGGGACTTGACCGCGCATCGAGCACTTTTCGCCCGTACTCGGCGACCGTGAGCGCACTCCCCGCCTCATTCAGGTAGGTCCCATTGCGTGCCGCAACCTTCATCTCTGCTTCGAAGGTGTTCGCAGCCTTGGCGGTCTTGAACGACTTGCTCCGCTGGCGCGTCTCTCCTGGCAGTCGGTACCGCACCCGGTATGACTGCACTGTTCCGTTGTCGCGCTTGACCCTGGATGCCATCAGCCGACCTGATCCAGCCAGTGCTGAAGGGCGGCTCGCGAGACAAGTACACGGCCGCCGATACGGAGGCGGCCCGGGATCTCTCCGCTGTTCAGCGCGGCGTACGTGCCGCTCAGCGAGATTCCGATGAGTTCGGCAACCTCTCGGACGGTCAGCGTCAGCCGCCCGTCCGGGTCGGCTGTGGTGCGTCGCGTTGCAGTGGCCACAGTGGGTCCTGCGCCCGGATGGTCAGTCCGGTCTCCTGCGCATCCTTCCAATACGTGCGGCCTGCGGGCGGTCGGTCCCGGAGCGGCCTAAGCGATGAGGTTCCTCACACCTCAGCCAGTCGGTACTGGCAGTTCTACAGTAACCATCCGTCTCACACATCCCAGGTCGACGCGCCGATCGAACTCGACTGCCCTGCAACAGGATTCGTAGTGCGGATGTACTCCCATGCGCATGTCATGACATCCCTACTCGGGCATGCGCGAGCCATGCTGGCTCCGCCCGCACAACTCACCGTGTGCACAATTCGCAACCAGGTTGGAAGCCATCCAGAGCGCGTAGCTCGACGTCCAGCCGGTCCGCGCCCATGCCCGCGCATCGCCTGCGCGCTCGACGAGAACGTCGACGGCCCCACGGGCAGCCAACGCTTTCTCCGGTTCTCCCGCGCTGGGGCCGGACCACCCGACGTAACTCGCCCACATCAGAAGATCTGTGTCGAGGACGAGTGCGTCTCCCCGCCCCGCACAAACCACCGTGCCTGGGATGCACCACCTGTCCTCGCCCAGGAACGTCGGCTTCATGACGCGGCGTTCCTGAGATCGGGAAGCGATCCAGAGAGTGCCCTTGCGGTCTACGGCGGCAGCGTTGATCCCGCCGCCGTGCTGCGGAGTGCGCGCGACCTTGACGATCAGTTGCGCGACCTGCCTGTCTGTAAGGCCATCAATCGTTGCCGTCTGCCGAGTTGCCGTGGCCATGATGCGGTCCTGCGCCCGGATGGTCGGTCCGGTCTCCTGCGCGTCCTTCCAATGCGTGCGGCCTGCGGGTGGTCGGTCCCGGAATGGCCTATGCGGTGAGGCTCCTCGCACCTCAGCCAGCCGGTGCTAGCAGTTCCAGGATAGCCAAGTGTCGCGGGTGATCCGTAGCCCAGCGACGGCGAGTCGCATTGTGGCGCAACAGGATTCATCGGCTTGCAGTGGGGATGGACGCGCGTCCACACATGCGCACGTCATGACATACGTATGACCCCCACTACGTCCGCACCCGTGCTGGACTGGCGCCATGGAGACCCTCGTCCAAGAAGCAGTCGATCGAGCACTAGCGCTCCGCGGAGCCCGACGCTGGCTGTTCTTCGCGGCCGCCTTCCTCCTCGGAGTGCTCACGACTGACTCGAGTAGTCGCCGTGTCATCGGATCAGTAACTCGACTCGCGGCCCACGAAGTCCTGCGCTCCCCAGCATTGGCCACCGGCTTCCTGACTCTCCTCGCCACTGCCGTTGCCTGGGATGCAGCGACCCGATGGAGCGAACGCAAGTGGCAAGACGAATCCGCGCAGCATCTACTCGAACCTCAGACGTACGAATGTTCCGCTGGCCAGCTGGAGGCATCGGTTAGGAGCAGTTGGAACGAGCGTCACCGAAGGTTCGATCACGCCCTGCAGGTCGCTTCAACCGGATCAGAGCGCATGATTAACGTTCGCGGTGTCGTGCACATCATCGACAACCTCGGCGTGCGCATTCAGGAGTTCCCCTTCGAAATCTCCTATTTGCCAGCAGGGCAACAGGTTCGCGTGGCTGAGCCAGACAGCGACATCCATTACGGCAGGGTCGACCTCCTCGTCCATCCAGCTGACCCCGATGGAGAATCCACTTACTACAGAGGAAAGGAGTATATGAGAAGTTACACGTGGCTATTCCGGGCGCGTCGGAGGCGGGTTATGTGGCCCCTGAAGACGCGCCGCAATATCTACCATCTCGCGCGAAGGTCCCGGACGGCTCGAGGATATATCCGAGAGCGGTACCGAGGCGCATTTCACCGGGTGCTCCGGGCAATAATTGTGCTCGGACTGGTTGGCCTAGCAGCATCGGCGGCTTGGGCAGCAATTCACGCGGTCGCCTGGATTTCTTATGGCGTGTACGAAGTCACGCATGGGTGGTTCATGCGACACTGGTAGCGCCCCCGCACTAATGATTAAGGATGACGCGTCGAAACCGTCGATGAAGTCACCACATGGCTTGACGGAGTCGCGGTGGGCGCATCACTGGCCGGACCATTAGTCGCTGATGTACCGAGAGATACGCCGACCTGTAGACAAATCGCGGCCCCGGCGAGAGCTGTTGCTCCGATCTTGTAGAACCAAACCAATTTATCGTCGGAGTGCATGACTTTTCTACGACTTAGAAGCCGGACGACTCGCTTGGTCTCGTACTCGCTCCGCTCAGTGATGGTGGCAGTCATCGCGGCCACAGGTAGTGATTTCTTGATTTCGTTTTCGATGTCGGTACCAGTCGATACCGCAGCCTTCAGCAACGGGTGATACCAGACTCTGTCGACGAAATAGAAGGCGTACCAAAGCAGCAGCCCGATGACAAGGACGAGCGTGCCCAGGGAAACCCAACCTACCCGCGTGCCATCCTTCGCGGCGACACCGGCGGCGCCAAGCGCGAATGTCGCCACCGTAAGGGCGAGGCCGCGGATCCGCCACTCGATGTCATTGAAGTGCATTTGGACCGCAACAGCCTGCTTGTACAAGTCTAGGTAGTGCGTGACCTGTTGATCCCGCGTGAGCTGTTCTCCGTCGCCGGCGCCATCGGGGATGGTCACGTCGCTCAACGCGCTGCCATCAGAGCCGGCCCGAACGTGGGCAGAATATCTGCGAATCCGTCATGACAAACGATGCTCGGAGTCACGGCGCCCCTTGGTTTCGCGAGTTCCCTCTCTCGGGCTACGTCCTTGTCTGACCAATGAGTCACCCGCCGCAACAGGTCGTACTCCGCGCGATGTTGGGCAAGGCCGTACTGAGCGTGCGCGTCCAGGACTCCCGCATCCTGCGCCATGGCGATATCTTTCATCAAACTGTCGCCGAGGTAGACCGCGTCGCCCGGGGCGCAGTCCTGCTCGTCGAGGATGGTGTTCAGGATCTCCACATTCGGCTTGAGGGCTCCGTTCGGAACGAAGCGGTGCTGCGTGCCACGCAGCCGGTAGTGATCGTCACCGTAATGACCAGTACGAAGGTCAGCACTATCAACGCCCGCCAACTGATCGTGGTCTGGCGACGAGTAGAGGACATCGATCACGCCGTCCAGGCCTGTGTGCCTAATGCGCCACCCAGTCCAGAAGGCTCCTGATTCGGTGTAAGCGACGATGCGGACTCCGCCGCTCCTGAGGCGCTGAAGCCCGTCAGCAACTCCCGGATACAGGCGGGTAGCTGCCTTTCGTCGCGAATTCTGGGCGTGAAGCGCCTGGTCGTATACCGGGTCTTCGATCTTGCGCGTGATAGCGGTCTGAGGGTGGGGCTCGTGGCCCTGCGGCAGGCTGGGTGTTCTCTACGCATCCAGCAGGCAGGACCACGAGCGTGTTCAAGGCTACGGCCGATGTCGATCCGGCGACGACGTTGTTCAATCTCCCGGGGTACCGGGTGCTGTCAGTGACTCGCGATGCGGGCGGGACTCGGCAGGTGCTGATCGAGGCTGGCGTGGTCGAGGCAGCGTGCCCGGGTTGCGGGGTGCTTACCTCGCGGGTGCATCAGCGGACGGTGCAGCGGGTGCGGGATGTGCCGTTCGACGGGCCGGTCGAGGTGCTGTGGTCCAAGAGGCGGTGGCGTTGCGCCGAGCGGTTGTGCCCACGGACGACGTTCACGGAGCATACCGAGCAGGTGCCGCCGCGGGCGCGGCTGACGACACGGCTGAAGGAACGGCTGGTGGCGGCGCTGTCCGGTGAGGTCCGGGCGGTGGACCGGGTCGGCGCCGAGTACGGGGTGACCTGGCCGACCGTGATGCGGCAGCTGACCGCGGCCCATGCTGCCCGGGCCGCGGCCGAGCAGTTCCGGCCCCGACCGGTGGCCTCGTTGGGGATCGATGAGCACCGGTTCCGCACGGTGCGCTGGTTCCGCGATGAGGCCGGTGCCTGGAAGCGGATCGAGCCGTGGATGACCACGTTCACCGACCTGGCCACCGGGCAGGTCCTGGGCGTGGTCGATGGCCGCGACAGCGCAGCAGTCAAGACGTGGTTGCGGACTCGGCCGCGATGGTGGCGTCACCGTGTGCGGACGGTCGCGATTGACCCGTCCGCGGCGTTCCGGTCTGCCGTACGGTCCTGGTTGCCCAAGGCCAGGGTCGCCGTGGACCACTTCCACCTGGTCAAGCTCGCCAATGACGCCCTGACCAAGGTGCGGCGGCGGGTGTCCTGGGACCGGCACGAGCGCCGCGGTCGAGGCACCGACCTGGCCTGGGCGCACCGCCTGCTGCTCCTACGCGGCTACGACACCCTCTCCAACCGTGCCCGGGAGCGGCTGAACGCCGTTCTGGCACAGGATGATCCGGCCCAGGAGATCAGCGCCGCGTGGGGTGTGAAGGAACAGCTGCGCCGTGTGCTGGCGGCCAGCAGCATCGCCGACGCCAGCGCCGAGCGGGCCACGTTCAACCAGTACGTGTCCTGGGCCGCGATGCCCGAGACGACCCGGCTGAAGAAGACCATCGACACCTGGTGGGCCGCGATCAAGGTGTTCATCCAGACCCGTGCGACCAACGCTCGCACCGAAGCCGCGAACGTCACAATCAAGAACATCAAGCGAGCAGGTCGCGGATACCGCTCACACACGAACTACCAGTGCCGCATCATGCTCTACAACGCCGCCCGAAGCGCGGCATGAACACCGACGTCACGCTGAAAGTCGAAGAGCCCGTATACCTTCGCTGGATCGAGCGGCGCGGCAGCTTCGATGAGTGCGGGGACCTCACGCACCAGATTGGAGTACTCGGTGGTGCCTCGCCGCTGGTGCACGTCCTTGATCTGCCCCTCGAGAACTAGTCGGTCGACCCCGCTGAGAGTCTCCAAACTTTCAAGGAGCGCCGAGAACGACTGATACCACGCCTCAAACCAGTCCCACAGGGTGTTGTCGAGATCTGTGATGAGCAATCGTGGAGGCGTGTCCGTCATGTCGCCACGGTAGACCCGGACCCAGACATTGAGCCCCTGGCTTCATGGACTCGCGTCCGCGGAGCTCGATCCATCGCAACTTCGACGAGCCGCGCCACCGGGATGCGGACGCATCGGCGGGCCCTTCGCTACGCGACGCCATGCGCAGCATCGTGCACGAGCGAGCCCAGTCACCGCCGCATCACGCCTGCTGGCGAGCAGATCGGCCACGTCAGCGACCAGGGCGGGGCGCCACGCCACGACCGTGGACGTGCGGCAGGATGTGCGCATGCCTGCCGAAGACACTGCCGTCATGCGCAAGGCTCGAGGAGCGTTCTTCACTCCACCGCCGGTCGCGCGTTTCATCACCGCGTGGGCGGTCCGCGACACCGCGGACGACGTCATCGAGCCCTCCTGCGGCGAGGCTGTCTTCCTCCACCAACTTGGCAAGGACCGCACCGGTCGAACAGTGGGTGTCGAGATCCACCCGGCATCCGCCACTCGGTCACAGGACACGCTTCGCTCCGAGGGGATCGCGGCCGACATCCACGTGCGCGACTTCTTCCTGCATGACGAGTTCGGCGAGTACGACGTGGCAGTCGGCAACCCGCCCTACGTCCGGGAGCCGGAATTGGACCTCGACCTCGACCTCATCGAACAGCAGCTCGATGCCCTCCCCCCAGTCGCCCTACGGCACGACGTCGTGCCCGACGAGGTCAGTCCTGCCCGGTTCTTCGCAGTGATGCTCGCGAAGGTTCTCGATAACTCCCCCGTCGATTATCACGTGACCGCGCGCGACCTTCGCGCACGCGCTGGATCCAGCGCGCCCGGGACTTCCTGACACGCGGCCTAGCCCACGCACCTGCCGGACCACAGGGCCGAGTCAGCGGCTGCTTGGCTAGCGGCTATGAGAGAGATCAGCAACTCTGAGTTGGGCATGCTCGCAGTCGCAGTTGGCTCCCTTGTTCAACTCCTTCGCGGCACCATCGACCACAGACGCGCCCTGCTGGCAAAGCAGGAAGAGCCAGCAGCGAGCCGAGCAACGTACTGGGGCTATGACCGCGATGTGGCCCGCGCACGGCTGGACCTGTTCGGATGGGTCTGCGTAAGCGTCGGTTCGTGGTGGCAGGTGCTCGCATCTCTCGGCGTCCTAAGCGAGTAGACCACAGGGGCAGATCGCCTACGTCAATCTCCATTATCGAAGGTAACGCTCCGACAGGTTGAAGTCAGCCGTGCTCCTCAGCGAAGGCGGCAGCGGTGACCAGGTGGGCGCTGGTTCGGTCAAGTCCCTTGTAGTGGTGTAGCGCTGCGTTCTCCTTGCTGAGGGTTTAGGCGGTCAGGGCGGGCAGGTCATCAACTCCGGTGTCGGGTTCGGTGGTGGGCACGATGTTGATGCGGCAGCGGGCCAGCAGGTCCAGGCCGAGGTAGCGGCGGCCTTCGGCCCATTCGTCGGTCTGCTCGGCCAGGACCGCGCCGACCAGCCGCACGATCGCCGCGCGGGTGGGGAAGATGCCGACGGCGTCGGTGCGGCGGCGGATCTCGCGGTTGAGGCGTTCGGCGGGGTTGTTGGACCAGATCTGGGTCCACACGTCCTTGGGAAACGCGGTGAACGCGAGGATGTCCTCGCGGGCGTGTGCGAGGTGCTCGGCCACGGCGGGCAGCTTCTCGGCCGTGTACTCGATGAGCCGGTCGAACTGGGCTTGTACGGCTTGGTCGTCGGGCTGGTCGTACACGCTGTGCAGCATCGCCTTGACCGCCGGCCACATGCTCTTGGGACAGATCGACATGAGGTTGGCGGCGTAGTGGGTGCGGCAGCGTTGCCAGGTCGTGCCGGGCAGGCTCGCTGCGATCGCCTCGACCAGCCCGTGGTGGGCGTCGGAGGTGACCAGCCGCACCCCGGTCAGGCCGCGGGCGACCAGGTCGGCGAAGAACTCATTCCACGCCGCGCCGGTCTCGGCGGTCGCGACGCGCAGGCCCAGGACCTCGCGGTGCCCGTCGTCGTTGACGCCGGTCGCCAGCAGCACCACGGCGTTGATGACCCGGCCGCCCTCGCGGACCTTCATCGTGAGCGCGTCGGCGGCCACGAACGTGAACGGGCCGGCCTCGCCCAGTGGGCGGTGGCGGAAGGAGTCGACGTGCTCGTCCAGGTCGGTCGCCATCCGCGAGACCTGCGACTTCGACAACGAGTCGATTCCCAGGGTCTTCACCAGCTTGTCCATGCGCCGGGTGGACACCCCGGCGAGGTAGCAGTCGGCCACCACGGTGATCAGCGCCGACTCGGCCCGTTTGCGCCGTTCCAGCAGCCATTCGGGGAAGTAGCTGCCGGTGCGTAGCTTGGGGACTGCGACATCGATCGTGCCGACGCGGGTGTCCAGGTCCCGGTGCCGGTACCCGTTGCGCTGAGCCGTGCGCGACGGGCTGGGCCGGCCGTACTCGGCGCCCACGACCGCGTCAGCGTCCGCGGACAGCAACGTGTTGATGATCGACTGCAGCAGGTTGCGCATCAGATCAGGGGACGCTTCGGCCAGGGCTTCACCCAACAGGCCAGCAGGGTCGACAATGTGTGGTGCGGTCATCGTGATGACTCCGTTCGAGAGTGCTGTGGAAGGTTCACTCGAAGGATCACGCGGTGGCCGCACCCACGTCCACGACCAGCTCGTGTCGACGATGGTCAGCGACCGCGCTACACCACTATCAGGGACTCAACTGCTGGTTCAAACTCTGCCTAGACGAGTCGCAGGTGCGACTTGGCCGACCCGCGGGGGTCGGGCGGCAGACCGTCCCAAATCTCAGACTCCACCAGCACGGGGCGATCGACATCAGACAGGTTGGCCGGGAAAAGAGCCAACGTCTCGCCGAGCTGAGTGGCTGCAGGAACCAGCAGTCCCTTGCAGCCCAACTGATGCGCGGCGGACGCGACATCCCGACATGCTTCGTATGCGTCGATGCTCGATGTGCTTGAGTGCAGCTGCTCCATGGACAGACCCGCAAGCAGGCGACTGCCGGGTGTGGAGAGGTCCAAAATGTCACCGATCGACAACGTGCAGGTCAGAAGGACGCGAGGCGCAATCTCGTTCGCGATTGCACCCTCAACTGGGTCGACGAGGTGCCGATAGGCTTCAACGATTACTGAATCGAGCGGCCTGCCCAGATAGAGGACCGGGAATCCCGTCCGCCGACCCCATCGCCCGTCCGCTGCAATACCGTTGAGGCCACCGTCTTTGTAGCGAATGGGAACATGGCGTTGCCACCGCCCCGTGACTGTTGCGAGCGTGGCCTGCGACAGCCGATTTGGGAGGTCGTCGACCATCACCAACCACCGTGGAGTGACTCGACCTCTCGAAGGACCTCATCGACGTCGCCTTGCGACAGCCTGTCGATCGGCCTCGTCAGTCCAAGATGTTCGTTTCGTGAATGCAACCAGATTCGGATGCCCTCGGCCGTGTAGATGTCGCCCAGTTTCTGCACCATCAAGCGGACATCGAGTAGGCGCTGCGCCCGCACTCCCCGGGGTTGGTTACTTCCCGCCGCCCAGGTCTGAACCGTGCGAGGGCTAGCTCCGACCGCCCTCGCTACCTCCGTCTGACTCAACCCGGCCGTGCCGATCTCCTGCATGACCTGGACGAACGTGGTCGAGTCCATCGCTGGCCCACGACGCCGGGTCCCGCTGCGCTCCGTCACCCGTCACACTCCTCCATAGGGCGGCTACTTGCGTACAACGCACGCTACCAATTTCTACGTGGTTTGCGTACCATCTTGCGTACAGGAGGTCCAGATGGCCGATCTACTCGTCCGCGCCGCTTGGGGTGACGAAGCGTTCCTAGCCCGCGCGCTCACCCCTGGGCCTGGCGTCGCCCGGCCGCGTGGGATACGCATCGTGGCGGATGCCCACGTGATCGCACGCAAGCCGGGTCTGGCAGCGATCGCGCGCGCAGCCGGCGTGCCCCTGCTCGTCGACCCGCAGACCTACTTCCTCCAGGACACCCAGCAAGCGACAGATCCGTGGGTCAGATTGCCGTTCGGCTCGGCTGGCGCATCCCGCCCAACCGACTTCGCGACTGAGAGCGCAATCGATGACCTAGTTCATCGAGTTGTCACGGCGCAGGCGGTGGGCGGAGCGACCGCGATCGTCCCGCCATACTTCCACCTTGGCGCGGACGAGTCGGGCTGGGACGACGTGCAGGCACGCGTGTGGCGTCGCACGCCTGGTGTGATGACTGCGGCAGGAATCGGGCTGCCACGCCTCGCATTGGTCTCGGTCGACTGGGCCCGTCTCCGTGACCCGTCGTTCCTTACCTCAGATCAGGACTTGCATCGCGCCATGGTTGCAGTCGACCCTGCCGAGGTAGCGCTGGCAAGTTCCAGAAGCCACATGGGGCGTACCGCAGATGCACGGTTGTTCGACCTAGTCACTCTGATCCACCGACTGGCGGCCATGACGCCGGTCATCGCGTGGCAGCAAGGTGTCCTGGGCGAGGCATGCGTCGCGGCTGGGGCCGCGGGCTATGAGACCGGCATCGGGACGCGCGAGACATACGATGTGTCACGCACGCTGGCCGGCCACCGAGGAACGGCGAGCGCGGGTCCAGAGCAGCAACGGCGACAGGCTCGCCCGGTATTTGTACCTTCACTAGGCCGAAGCGTGGGCAAGCGCTCACTTGAGGCAATCTCGCGAATCGCGCCCCTATGGGCGCTTCTTATGTGCCACGACGCGGCATGCTGTCGGCCCGGCGGTGCATCGATGCTCGGCGACGCCCGGTATCACGCCGTGACCTCAAGGCGCCGGAGCTTGGACCAACTCACCAGCGTCGAACAAGCCCACTGGCGATGGGGCGTCCTCGCCGAGAAGGCCGCACTGGCAACGACACTCGCAACACGCATCAATCGGCTCGCAACTGACAGTGAGGACATCAAGCGCGTCGACCCGGTCCCTCTCGACGCGATCACGGTAGTCAGCGAGCAGCTGCGCAAGCCGACGAGCCGACCCCAGACTGCCTAACCGCACTTCGCGACGCGGCGTCTCCGTCGTGCCCAGCCAGGAGGCTCCGGGATCTCGTGGTTGCAGTTAGGCACGGCCGAGCACGCCGACATGGGCACACAGACGCTATTACCCTGAGGCTCCTGAAATGTCGCTCGCCCTGAGCGCGCGCTGGACAGTGCGAATCGTGACCCCCAACGCCTCCGCGATCTCCGCCGTGCTCGACCCCTGCGCCTGCAGTGCGCGGGCCGCTTCCGCGCGCAGAGTCGCCTGGGCGCTGCGCACAGCTGTGCCGGATGCTGCGCGCATCGAACGCTGCTGCGCCTGCGCTTCCGACGCCGCGCTCCCTCCCTTTCGACCGAACTCGGAGAGCACCTCGCGGACGGATCCGGGAAGTTCCTCGCTACCTTCCCAGCCGCCTCTCCGCTCCCGGTAGCGCAGGATCGACCGCACGATGCTCGCCACCTCTGCCGGGCTCAATGGCGGATCGCAGCGACGGTTGGCAGCCTCGGCCGCCGCACGCGGGTCGTCCGCCCGTCGCGCAATCTCGAAGATGGTGACGTTGCGTGCCCCGCGGCGGATCGGCCCACTGATGCCGAGGGATGTGTCGCCAGATACCGGACGTCGCAGCACAGCGCTCGGCCACAGGCCAGCGCTACGCAGCGGCCGAGCAAGCTCGCCGAGAGAGCGGGCTGACATGGGGCCCCAGTAGGTAATTGCGTGGCGCCACAACGGATTTCGTGATCGAACTCCCGTGAAATGCGGATCGCCCCCGACCGCATCACGGAGCGCCTCTCTGACGTCGGCGAGATATCGCTGGGGCTTTAGCCGCGCGTTCGGCCCGTGCGAGACGGGCTCGATGATCCACGCCGCGTGAGTATGCCCATTGGCTGGGTTTTCGACGACCCAGGACGGCTTGGGGACGGCGGTCCAGAGTGCCCTGGCGACTCCATCCGAGTGATCAACATCGACCGCGATCACCCAAGTCAAGCGCGCGGAGTTGGGCTCCCAGAACTCGTCGCCCCCATACCTCGCGGGGTCCGTGGCGACGACTTCGTGACGGCCCCGCGCACCACGCTCACCGGGGCGCTCTCGAAAGGGCGCGCACGCATCTCCCAGGTGCCGATGCCTTGGCACTCCGGGCATACCGGCCACGGTCCGTCGTCGATCGTCCAGAGGCCCAGCGTCCGGAGGCGATTTATCTCAAGGTGATCCAGTCCGCCACCGTCGCAGTCGAGACAGCGGACCTCCGTCACACCCTCCCAGTAGCTGCCTTGGTCTTGGCCAGTGTGCGCCTGTGGGGATATCATGACGAGTGTCCTTCTTCCTGGCGGGAGTGGGATGAAGATGTCGGAGGGCTGGCGTTGGCGCGCCGGCCCTCCTTTATGGCAGTTGGGGCGTCTTTTGCGTTGGCTTCTCAATGGCCGCACGCTCAATCGTGGGCCGGAGGATTGCACTGAGCGTGACCCTCTGGCTCATCGCGCGCTTGCGCAACTTCTCTGCGGCATCCGGCGATATTCTGACAGCTATGGCGACGCGCTTCGTCATGTGTTTACGCTACGCGCTCGCCGTTGGTATCGACAGCCGGAGAAGAGGCCGAGAACGATCACTACTCTCCCTTCTTGCCAGAAGCAGCACACTTGAATCGCCGAGCGCCGCAGATCTACTGCAAGGTTTCACGTTGCCGACTGGGCACGTATATACGTCGATGTCGTCTCGGAATGCGATACGGCCACAAAGGGCAGAGGCTAAATTCTAGGAATGACACCGAAGCGCGTGATCAGGGTGACGCCTGACGAGGTCCACGCGGCCCGGGCGCTACGACGGCTGCGCGGCGGACGGGTGCCGGAGATCGTGCACCGCATCGCGGACGCAAGGCCTCTGGCTCCGGCGCGACCCGGCCAGGAACGCCCCGTCGACGATGCCGGCCACCGGACAACGCGCACGTAAGTCAACGAGAGAACCGCGACGACCTCTGTTCGGCGGTCGTCGCGGTTAGGGCGTGTCTGACAAATAGTTCGGTGTTGGGCTGAGATTCTGCGGACGTGTCTCGTTTCCAGTTGCTCTCGGATGCCCAGTGGTCGTTGATCGAGGAGATGTTGCCGCGTCCTACGGGCCGCAGGGGTCGGCCGTTCTCCGACGCGCGCACGATGCTCGAGGGCATCATCTACCGGTACCGGTGCGGGATCGCGTGGCGCGACCTTCCGGAGTCGTTCGGTCCGTGGCAGACGGTGTGGACCTGGCATCGCCGGATGGCCACGGACGGCACCTGGGACAAGGTCCTGGCCAAGCTCACCGCCGCCGCGGACGCTGCGGGGATCGTGGACTGGTCGCTGTCGGTGGACTCCACCATCGCCAGGGCGCACCAGCACGCGACGAACACCACCCGTACCACAGGGGGCTGGGTCGAACTACACGAATCTGCTGCAAGAGCCGCCTGACCACGCCATCGGCCGCTCCCGGGGCGGGCTGTCGACGAAGATCCACCAGCTCGTCGACGGCAACGGGCTGCCGCTGGTCACGCTGATCACTGCGGGACAGGCCGGCGACTCACCCGTGTTCCTGCCACTGCTGGGACACCTTCGCGTCAGCCGCGACGTGGGGCGCCCACGCACCACACCAGACGCGGTCCGCGGCGACAAGGCGTACTCCTCACGCGCGATCCGCGCTCACCTACGTGCCCGCGGGATCAAGGCCGTCATCCCCGAACCCGACGACCAGAAGGGCCACCGCAAGCGCCGCGGATCACGCGGTGGCAGACCCGTCGGGCTCGATGCCGCCGACTACAAGAACCGCAACGTCATCGAGCGCCGCTTCTGCCACGTCAAGCAATGGCGCGCACTGGCCACCCGCTATGACAAACACGCCATCATCTACCGCGCCGCCGTCCTCATCCACGCCGCCATCGCCTGGACCCAGCAATTATCAGACACGCCCTAGGCGGCGCGTCGCGCTGGCGCGACGCGGTCCGCCGATTGGACCCCGTCACGTGACACAGGTGGGCAGCGGCACCCCGATACGTCGCCTGCTCCTGGGAGGATCCGAGCATGAAGTCGCTGCGCTTTGTTTTCGCGCCATGGCTGCGGTGGCCGGTCCCCTACGTCAGCTGGTTGGACGGCACCATCCTGCGGTACGCCATTTACGTCGCCGTGCTCACGTGGGGACTGATCTGCCTCGGCGCGGGAGCGCTCCTGTACTCCAACGTCACCGCCGGGGCGTGGTCGGGCATCGGCTGGGTCGTTATGGCGTGTGCATTCGCGGCCTTCACGGTGATGTTGCGTGCCCTGCAGTGGCTCCTCGGACTGGCCGAGCGTCACGCCCTGGGCTGACGTTCCTGCAGCCACACTGGCGCGCATCCAGAATGCGAGACGGCGCGGCAACGAATATCTCGTATATACACGAATTTGCCTTCGACGTTTCTGAACGCGCCCAGTCTCGTAAACGTGTGGCTGCTACTGGCAACCAGGGGCAAGAGGTCCGGCCGCACCCTCCAGAACTAGGCTTGTTTACACCTCACTCGCAAAATTACGTTTACACCATGAAGGTGATTGATCGAGATGATCTGAATCGACACTTTGAGGCGCTCCTCAACGACACAGACCGGGACGAGAGTCTGTACGTCCATCTGGAGACCGGCGCACTTCAGTCTCGCCGCGATGACCTGCGCCCCAGTCGTGCTGAGTGGGCTCTCCTGGCCCGGGAGGACCTCGGGGAGCGCTGGGGCTGGGGCTGGGGTGCAGAGTGGGATGACCTGCCCATGGCGAAACGTCGAGAGGAGATCGCCATTGTCCGCTCCGAAATCGAGCGATCCCCGGACGGCGAGTACCAGCGCATCTGTGATGCGCGAGAATTCGACTAAACACATTGGTCCGGGCCGACCCCGTGCGCGGGCGTGGAAGGCGCCTACGACCAGGGCGCACGAGGTCGGTCCTGTTGATCATCTGCGTGGGGATGTCATGACATCCCCACGCCACCACATCCGGATGTCATGACATCCCCAGAGCGCAAGGCTCAGGCACGGTCGATGCTCACGCCTGTGATCTCCCACTGGCCCGCCCGCTTCGTCAGGTCGACTATCAAATCGGGCTCTCGGTCGGGTCGGCGAAGGTCGTTCCCGAACACCTGGGCATGGGCGCCGCGATCCATCTGAATGGCTGAAGTGTTGAACGGCGTCGCACCCCAACGCGTGAGTTGCGGACCGTCCCCGATGTCGTCGACGAGCCCCTCCAGCAGGGACGTGCATGTCTCGCCCTCACCTGCCAGCTGGTTGACGGCCTCGTCGGTGAGCATCGAGCATGCCGTCGCGTAGTTCCGCGTCGATGTCGATTCGTAAAACCGGTGCGCGAGGTCCGCGATCACATCACGATCCCCCCGGGGGGACACACTCGACGACGTCGCTGGCGCGCCCGACTCGCCCCCGTCACTGCCCGACGAGCAACCCGCAACCACAGCCAGCACCAACACCGTCGCAGCCACGCGTGCGAGCCGGAGGGGGAGGGCACGCGAGGATCGCCAGGAGCGCAGCGACGACGCGACGCCTGGCGTGCCCTCCCCCGGAGGCGAGCCCCAACCACCCACAGAGGTGCACCGCGTCCACGAGGTGCGACCGGGCCGCCGGACCAGAGGTGCGTGCGCAGGAACAGGCGAGCCGCTAGGCGAGCCGTGACTGCGCACGCACCCTGGTCCGCGGCCCGGAGCCGACGCCGCAGGCCGCAGGGGCGAGGCCCAAGCCAGGGCGCCCGAGCTGAGCCGCGGCGGTGTCGAAGCTTGCGTAGACACCGCCGCGGCGAGGGACCACGAGGGCCACTGGCGGGCCTCGCCCCTGCGGCCAAGGCGGCGGCACAGCACCGAACCCAGCCACAGCGGGTTAGTCAGCCCTGCTCGACGACCGTGTAAACGCGGGCTGACCTGCGCGGACGCCACCTCATCACCTGTGTCACTGACGCGAGGCTCGTGCGGATGGGTGGACAGAGGGACAGACGGATATGTGGATGTAGGCATCAGCGCATCTCCCCATGCGCGCGCAGGCGCTTGACGTGAACCCGGGTCCCGAGCAGCCCGAGTTCCTGCGCGGTGCGCGACAGCGCGGTCGCCGTGGACCGCTCGGTGGCGTAGTAGATGACCCCGGCAAGGTGCCGGGACTGGCCGTACCCGGTGAGCACCCGCGAGATCTCCGGACGCTTCTTCGTCGTCAGTTCAACCTCGACCGCCCACGGCAACGGCTTCCCGTCCAGGCCAGGGTGCGCAGGGAACGGGAACCGGGTGGCCAGAATCTCGGCCTCATCACCGAGCGTCTCCGACACCTTGAAGTCATCCGGGACGGGCAACGCGACGAGATCGGGCATGTGCGGGAACTTCCGACCCGTCTGGTGGAACGGCGCATACGTCAACGGGTCGACCTGGGTCCGCCCGTCCCAGTAGTCAACCTCCATCACCTGCCGCTCCGACACCGACTCGTGCCCAAGCAGCGCATACGAGATCGCAACATCCGTGCACAGCAGAGTGTGCTTCACCGTGCCCAGCGACAGCGTCGGCTTCGGGTACGACCTGTTCGCGGCGGCAGCACCGGCCGCGGTGTGGGCAAAGATGCGAGGAATGCCGGCGAGAGGCCGCGCGGAGTGCAGGTATCCGACGCGGCAGAGCTGCCGAAGCCGCCTATCGAGATACCGCACGGAAGACCCCGTGCAGAGCCGCGCGAGCTGCGGCGCTGTCGCGTATCGGTACCGCGAGAGCCAGTCCAGCAGTAGCACATCACGGTCGCCAAGGCGGATCACAACAGTGTCCCGTCACGGCGATACTCGGCTGTTGCTCCCGGCAGGCGGCGCCGCGCGGGGTCACCACCCCACAGGTAGAGCGCGTGAACCACCTCGACACCTGACTCGCGGTCGTCAGTGATGCTCGCAACCGGCACCTCGCCAAGCTGATCCTCGGTCACGTAGCGATCGGTGACCGTGCACCATCGTGGCGCATCAACGCCATACAGGAATGCCTTGGCGCCAGGCCGCAACCAGGACGGCGTCGGCAAGTCATCAGACCACTCCCCCACCACTCCCACAGCGTCGAGAACAGCGTCGGCTGCCTCGAACAGCCGCGTCACGTCCCAGTCCGGCGACCACTCATCGAGCCCGCCCGCCACGCCAAGCAGATTGAACCGCCCCGGGATGTCCGGAGACTTCATTACTGGAGGATGAAGTCATGGCACGTCCCTCGAAGTACCCGCGTGAGCTGCGGGAGCGTGCGGTCCGGATGGTGACGGAGTCAGTCGCCGCCGGCGAGTACACCAGCGAGTTCGAAGCGATCCGCACGATCGCGGCTCGACTGGGCATCGGGTCTCCCGAGACCCTGCGTAAGTGGGTTCGCCAGGCCCAGGTCGATGGCGGGACCCGACCGGGTCGCACGACCCAGGAGCTGGAGGAGATCCGGGCGTTGAAGAAGGAGAACGCCGAGCTGCGCCGGGCGAACGAGATCTTGAAGTCAGCGTCGGCTTTCTTCGCGGCGGAGCTCGACCGCCCACCCAGGTACTGACCGAGTTCATCGACACTCATCGTGAGGAGTTCGGGGTCGAGCCGATCTGTCGAGTGCTGTGCGAGCACGGCGTCAAGATCGCCCCGTCGACGTACTACGAGGCCCGCGATCGGGCGCCCTCAGCGCGGACGCTGCGCGATGCGCAGGTCGGCGAGCTGATCCGGTCCGCGCGTCAGCAGCGGTTCGTGACCCGGTTCGGTGCGCGCAAGATGTGGTTGCACCTGCGCAGGCAGGGCCATGACGTGGCCCGGTGCACCGTGGAGCGAGTGATGGCCGCGAACGGCTGGCAGGGCGCACTGCGGGGCAAGCAGGTGCGGACCACCATCGCTGACCCGCGCGATGCCCGAGCGGCGGATCTGGTCCAGCGAGACTTCACCGCCTCGGCCCCGAACCGGCTGTGGGTCGCTGACTTCACCTATGTCGCGACCTGGTCCGGGACCGTCTACGTCGCGTTCGTCATCGACGTCTACTCCCGGATGATCGTCGGCTGGCGCGCGGCCACCAGCATGAGCACCCAGCTGGTGCTGGACACCCTCGAGCACGCGATCTGGTCACGCCGCCAGCACGGCGTGGACGACCTGACCGGGCTGGTGCACCACACCGACGCCGGCAGCCAGTACACCTCTTTCGCCTTCACTACCAGGCTGATTGACGCCGGCGTGGACCCATCAGTGGGTTCGGTGGGCGACGCCTACGACAACGCGATGGCTGAGTCCCAGATCGGCGCGTACAAGACCGAGCTGATCCGTCCCGACGGGCCGTGGCGCGATGTCGAGCACGTCGAGCTCGACACCCTGCAGTGGGTCCACTGGTTCAACCACGACCGACCCCACGAGTCCATCGACGACCTGACACCCATCGAGGTCGAATCAGCCCACTACGCTGCACGAAACCGTCTCATCCCGTCCGGGTAGAGACACAACACGAAGTGTCCGGAAACCCCGGGGCGGTTCAGATCGAGCGCCCGGCTCGCCATATGCACTGCGTCCCCGAAGTGCGGACGGAGAACGCGCGCAAGCTCGACCTGGCCATTCCCCTTCGTGAGCGGCGCGATCGTGATGCCCCCGCGCGACACCAGCACGCTCAGTCGACTGCCCGCAAACTCGACGTCTCGCCAGACCCGCGCTTGAACATGGGCAGCGAGCAGCTCCTGAGTCGCGGCGATGCTCAGGCGCCGAAATAGGAAGCGCGGCAGTCGAACGTTCATCGGTCCTCCTCCAGTCGGTCGATCGGCTTGTACGTGCGACGTGCACCACGCCCGCCGACCGCCGCGACGAACCCGCGGTAGGCGTACGACGCCTCATCCATGCGGACGCTGGCGGCACGGGCCTTCGCCTGTGCCAACTGGTGTTCACGCTTGAGGTCGAACGCGGTGGTGTGGTTCTTCTTCAACTCGGCCTTCTTCGCGGCGAGCTCCTTCTCCAGGGCCCGCTCACGCGAGGCCAGACGCTTGGTGTGAATGTGCTCAGCACCGTTCTCCCGCAACGCATTTCGGTGCGAGACGGATACGCGATTCCGGGTCTCCTGCAGAGTGTGGATCGTCGACTTGGTGTCCTCCAGGTTCGCCTTGGCCGAGTCAAACTTCACCCGGATGCGCTTCTCGTTCATGCGAGCCTCGTGCGCGTCGCCGGACGCAGCGTGCATGTGGCGTGCGACCTCGGATCGCTCGGCAATCTTCGACGCAACAGCCTCGCCACGGTCGCGCCCAAGTCGTTGCGCGTAATACGCGCTCGACGGCAGCAGGCCACGTGTGCCGCCCGCCAGAGCCGCGCGAGCGATGGCACCCTTACCCAGGCCACGAGCAGCCGCTCCGCCCGCGACCGCCCCGACCCCAACCCGCGTCGCACGCTGCGTGACACTCCCAGCCGCAGAGGCGGCTCGCTTGCCCATGTCGCCGTCGGTGTGGAGACGCTGGTCGCCGCCGGAGACGTTGAACTCGAACAGCTCCAGGAACTTCTTGCGGTACACGACGCCGAACAGTGCGATGAGGATCGCGAAGATCAGCCGCATGAACCAGGGGATCTCGGTGATGGTGAACAGGGTGCTGTAGAGCGCGAGCATCACCCCGAGGAACGCCCCGAGCGCGATGCGCTTGACGAACGTCCCGATGAACAGGTCGAGCCAGCGCAGGAAGATCCGCTGGCCCCAGTCGGGGATGAGCCCGAGCAGGAAGAAGATCGGCGCGAGGATCGCGAACATGATCGTGCCGATCTCCAGCATCAGGTACGACATGCAGATGAACAGCAGCACGACACCGACACCGAGCGCGGCGATGAGCGCGATCATCGCGATCAGGATGCGGTTGCCGGACTGGGCGCCTCGATAGTTGTCCCAGGTCGTGCAGTCCTTGACGCACGCGTACTTGCCGTCGGCGGCCGCGGTGTTGCCGTTCCACCCGGCCTTGTTCTGTCCGTCGGCGGAGTCCTCGACCATCTCGTTGACCATCTCGTTGCGGTCCTGCCACTTGCCGCAGGCCGACCAGGTCGCTTCCTTGTCGCGGACGGCGGGAGCGAAGTGCTCGTCGTCGTCCTTCACGGCGCACGAGTAGAACGACTCGGGCTTGCCCTGCTTGGAGATCGTCACCTGGTCGGTCGCGGAGAACGCCTGCTGCGTCAGGACACGACGTGAGAAGTCGTACGTCGTGTCACCAGTCGCAGGACCGTTTGCCGCTACCGGGTGCTCCTGCGGGGTCGACCCGGTCAGGCCCGTGGCCCAGGGGTCGAACACCAGCACGTTATAGAGGCTGTTGGCGATGCAGTCTGTGGGCTCGCCGACGTTCTTGCAGTCGGTGCCGGTCAGGGACGAGATCACGGTCTGGGTGACTTCGTTCGCGCCGGAGTTCATCTTCGCCACGTACGAGCCTGCGTTGGAGGCGAACACGTATGCCAGCCCGGCGACGACGACCATCCAGACGGCCTTCTGCATCAGCTCGCTGCTGGAGCGCTTGGTCACGACTCGCCAGCCGAGCACGAGGCCGCCGATCATGACTGCGGCGGTGATGAACTCCAGGAACAGCCGCAGGTGGAGTCGGTTGACGATCTCGGTTAGCGGCGACCGGTCGGAGGTGTCGCAGACGACGACCTGGCGGCCGTTCTCGTTGGGCTCGCGGTGGCAGCGGGTCGTGTCGGCGCCGGTGATGAACGCGTTGATCAGTTTGTCGTCGAACACCCACTGCACGGTTGAGATCGACGTCCGCGACACCGACTTGGAGATGTCGAAGACCATGTTGCCGATGGGCGTGAGGAAGATCCTGTTCGTCGAGGCGCAGCCTTCGTTGAATACCGGCCAGCGGGCGCCTGTGGTGCCGTACTGCCCGTAGAGCGTGTTCGGCTTGTCCGAGGGGTCGCTGATCAGCTGCTCCAGGCCGCTGCCGGACTTGACCGGCAGGTCGAACGATCGCTTGTCGCAGAGCTTTTCCTCTACGTCGAGCGGGCCAGCGTGTGCTGACGGGGTCGCGGAGACGAACCCGATCGCGAGCATCGCCAGCAGCACGGTGAGGACCACTACCACCGGCTTCTTCGCCCGGGCGGCACGGCGCAGCAGCACCTCCAGGCGCCGCTCACGGGGCGCCTGGACCGGGTTTCGGTCGCGCAGCCATGCCTGGTCGGCCGCTTCGTGCGGCAGGACACGCACGCTGCTGGTCGTACCGACGACGAGCAGCGCGGACGTCACGACGCGCCCCACTCAGACGTGCTCCAGGGAACACACGGGGAACAGAAGGCCGATATCGCACTGGAAGCATTGGATGCGACGGACGACGGCTGACCGCCTGACCTGCACGATCTGGAGCCTGAGGGATCGTCGGGAAGGTGACTCTCCGTTCGGGACGAAGAGGTCGCAGGTTCAAATCCTGTCACCCCGACCACCAGGCCGGGCCGGGTTGATCGACGTAGTCGAGTCAACCCGGCCCGGCCTTTGTCGTGGGACACGATGACGACGGCTCCCTGTCACCCGGCCGCCGTCTCGGTGTGCCACATGGCGACGTGCAGCTCGCGCTGCGTCACACCGCAAGCGGGCGCGGCTCACCCGGCGCGGGTCAGCGCAGCGTGAGCTCGACGGGGACGGCGGTGCTCAGGGTGTGACCGACGGGTGAGCTGGCCTCGACCTTGGCGTGCAGCGCCTCGAGGTCGGCCCGCGGCGCGTCGGACTCCAGCGTCACCACCGCCGTGATCGACCGGAAACCCGCATGCCCCTCGGCGAGACCGAGGAAGACGTGCAGGTCGAGGTCGCCCTTGAGGTCGATCTTCACGCCATCGAGGCGGATGCCGGCGACCGTCGCATTGGCGGCGTAGCCGACGGCGAGGCAGTTGCCGAGCGCGCCGAGCAGCTGTTCGACCGGGTTGGGCGCGGTGTCGCCACCGCCGAGCGCCGGCGGCTCGTCGGAGGGAGTCGGGTCGAAGCCGCGAACCCGTGCCTCCGACGCGAACCCGCCCTTCCAGGTGACGTGCGCGGACCATGTGGTCGCGGCGCGGGTCGGGTCGTCCTGGACGGCCTGCACCAGACCGCCGACGGCCTCGATGTCGACGTCGTTGAGCCGGGCGTGGGTGTCGATGCTCATGATCTCTCCTCGGGACAGCGGAACGATCCCGACATCATGTTCTGTTATTAATATCAACACAGCACGTTATTTATATGGTGGACGAGCACCGGAAGGCCCGGCCCGCGGCGTACGACGGACCGGGCCTCCCCTCACCTCACTCAGCGGGTGGTCGCGAGCTGCGCCACCTCCTCGTCGCTCAGCGCCCGGTCGAAGATGCGCACGTCGTCGGACGCGCCGTGCAGGTGGTCGACCTTGTCGCCGCCGAACTGTCCGCGCCCGATGATCGTGTGCCCGGTCGAGGCGTCGGCCGTGCAGACCGACTTCGAGGCGACCTTCTGCCCGTCGACGTAGAGCGCGAGCGTGCCCGCCGTGGCGCCACGGACACCGGTCAGGTGGTACCACTTCCCCGGCTCGGGCTTGGTCGGCGACAGCGCACGAACGCTCGCGAAGCTCATCGCCCACCGCTGGTCGGCACCGCTGTACTGCAGGAAGAACGCACTCGCGTTGCCGGTGTCCTGACTGACGACGGTCTGGAACCCGCCGCCCGCCTCGTCGAGCTTCGCCCAGGCCGAGACGCTGTAGCTGCCATCGGTCTTGACCAGCGACGCTCCGGTGTCGCCCTCGCCCGCACCGGCGAAGCGAGCCGCCGAGCCGGAGACGCCCGGCGCCCAGGTGGTGCCGGTGAGGGTCGCGTCCGCGTCGCCGACACCGTCGGCGGCCGTCGTACCCGAGCCCTCGTCGAAGGTGTACGCGTGCACACCGGCGAGCCCGGGCGTACCCGGTCCGTCGTCCGGCGGCGGCGTGCCCGAGCCGTCGGCATTGCGCACGATCGAGTCGTTGACGGCCTTCACCTGGTTGAAGTCCATCTTCTTGATCTGCCGGTCGTAGGTGTAGAAGCCGTTGACCTCGTGCTCGACGTCGGTCGTCTGGGTGTAGATCGAGCCGCTGATGCCGCACCGCTGAGCCGAGGTGAGCACGTCGCGCTGGTTGCCGACGTACAGGCTCGTGAGCTCGGCGGGCGTCTTGGCCATCTGGTAGGCGTGGCCGTCCTCGAACCACATGTGGTCCTTCACCTCGAGGCCGTAGCCTCCGTGCTCGCCGTCGATCGCGACCCGGTTGCCCTCGGGTGCGTTCTGGGCAGGACCGGTGTAGGCGTGCCAGTCGATGACGTCGCCCTTGCCCGAGTCCCCATGGGACGCACAGCAGTTCACGCCGCTGTGCGCGTTGACGAGTCGCGACGGGTCCCGACTCTTGACCTCGTCAGCGATGCGCCCGGTGTCGTCCTTGCTCCACTCGCCCCAGCCCTCGTTTAACGGGATCCAGCCGATGATCGAGGTCCAGCTGTGATGCTGGTCGACCATCTCGCGCAGCTCGGACTCTAACTGCGTCCGGGCCGCAGCCGGGGGTTCGCCGCCGGTCTTCATCGACGGCATGTCCTGCCACACGAGCATCCCGAGCTTGTCCGCGTGGTAGTACCAGCGGTCGGGCTCGACCTTGATGTGCTTGCGAATTGTGTTTAACCCCAACGCCTTTGTCTGCTGGATGTCCCAACGGAGTGCCTCGTCGGTCGGCGCCGTGTAGATGCCGTCCGGCCAGTAGCCCTGATCGAGGGTCGACAGCAAGAAGGTGATCTTGTGGTTGAGCGTGATGCGCAGCTTGCCGTCCTTGCCCTTGGCGGTGCCGATCTCGCGCATGCCGACGTACGACCCGACCTCGTCGACCGTCTTGCCATCGGCGAGCACGCTGACCTGCACGTCGTACAGGAACGGCTTGTCCGGTGACCACAGCTTGGCGTTCGGCACGGGCACGGTGATCGACGCGTTGGCCGGTCCGGTCGTGCGGGACACGACCTTCGCGCCGTCGCGTACGACGACCGCGACCGTCTGACCGGTGGCCCCACCAGCCGTATTCGCTTTCAGGGCAACGGAACTGGTGTCGATGTCGGCTGTCATGTCGAGCCTGGTGATGTGCGTCGGCGCAACCGGCTCCATCCACACGCTCTGCCAGATACCGGAGGCGCGGTGTAGAAGATGCCGCGGTCCGGCATACGACGCTGCTTGCCGACCGGCTGCCAGGTCGCGTCGGCACGGTCCTCGACACCCACGATGATCTCCTGCGGTCCCGTGCCCTTGAGGGCATCGGTCGCATCGACCGAGAACGCGCCGTAGCCGCCGGTGCGCTCACCGACCTTCGTCCCGTTGACCCACACGGTGGCCTTGTAGTCGACCGCACCGAAGTTGAGCATCAGGCGCTGGCCCTTGTCGACGTTCCACGAGCGGGGCACCTGCACGGTGCGCCGGTAGAACATGTAGTCCTCGTGCCGCTTGATGCCCGAGAGCGACGACTCGGTCGGGTAGGGCACGAGGATCTGCTCGGCCAGGTCGGCGCCGACCGGCGGCGCCTCACCGGCCGAGGCGCCCGCGAACTGCCACAGCCCGTTGAGGCTCTGCCAGCTCTTGCGGGCCAGCTGGGGGCGCGGGTACTCAGGCAGGGCGTTGGTCGGCGACACCTGATCGGTCCACGGCGTCGGCAGGGTGGCCGGCGCCTGCGACCAGTCGCCGGAGGCCGTGGTGGCCCCGGCGAGGGTGGCCGAGCCGGTCGCGGCGCCGGCGATCGCAGGCGGCGCGACGAGCAGGGCGGCGACCGTCAGCGCGAGGCTGATGAGGCGCCACCGGCGGTGGCGAGGAGGGGCGGATGCGGGGGGCACGTCGTACACGAGGGGCTCCTTCGTCGGTGCCGGCAATCGCGTGACGGGCGAGCTGCCGACGCTGTTTACAACGATGCATCCACACATTACAACGATGTATGTGACCTGTGTCACATCTTCCAGGACCATTTCTCCGGACGCATACGCCGGCACGGTGTGCCTAGTGTTGAGGGCGTGAGCCAGCAGCCCGACGCCCAGCCCAGGCGACGCCGCTACGCGCGCCGCATGACGGTCGACGAGCGCCGGGAGCAGCTGCTCACAGCAGCGCTCGCCGTGCTCGACCGGGACGGCTACCCCGGGTTGAGCGTCGAGGCGATCGCACGTGAGGCCGGTGTCACCCGACCGGTCGTGTACGCGGTCTTCGACGGCCTGCGCGACCTGCTCGACGCGCTGCTCGACCAGACCCGCGAACGCGCCCTCAACCAGGCGCTGGCCCTGATGGACCACGTCCACGACCACAGCGACGTCGGCGCCTGGGTCAGTGACATGACCAGCACGTTCCTCAGCACGGTGCAGGACGACCCGCAGGTGTGGCGACCGGTGCTCGGCCTGGTCCGCGGGGCACCGCCGGAGGTGAGCGAACGCATCGACACGACCCGCGATCTGATCTGCGCTCAGCTCGCGACCGGCCTCCGCGAACGCACTGCCGGCCACGGCGAGGCCGACGCCGAGCTGTACGCCCGGATCGCCCTGGCCTCCGCCGAGGAGCTCGCGCGGGCGGCGCTGCGCGACCCCGCGGCGTACACACCCGCGCGCGTCGCCTCGGCGTACTCCGTGCTCCTCGACCGGCACCGCGAGACCCGCTGACCAAGGACAGAACGATTTCGGCCAGTGACGCGCGCAGAACCGTCGGGAATGAGACCGTCGTCACATGAAGAGCACGATGCAGACGACGCCGCTGCTGATCTCCTCCCTCCTGCGCTTCGGGACGACCGCACACGCCGAGAGCGAGGTCATCACCTGGACCGACGACGGCGCACGCCGCACGACGTACGGCGAAGTCGGCACCCGGGCCGCCCAGCTCGCCCACGCCCTGCGCGGGCTCGGCATCACCGGCGACCAACGGGTCGGCACGTTCATGTGGAACAACGCCGAGCACCTCACCGCCTACCTCGCGGTGCCGTCGATGGGCGCTGTGCTGCACGCTCTCAACATCCGCCTGTTCCCCGAGCAGATGGTCTACGTCGGGCGGCACGGCGGATCGCAGGTCGTGATCGTCGACAACACGCTCGCCGAGCCGTTCTCGCGCCTGCTCGCCGCGCTGCCCGACGTCCGACACGTGATCGTCAACGGCCCTGTGCCGCAAGAGGTGCGGGACGCCCTGGGCGAGCCCGCGCACGTCGAGGAGGTCCACGACTGGGACGAGCTGCTCGACGCCCAGCCCACCACCTTCGACTGGCCGCAGGACATCGACGAGAACGACGCGTCGTCCATGTGCTACACCTCCGGCACCACCGGCAACCCCAAGGGCGTCGCCTACTCCCACCGCAGCAACTACCTGCACTCCGTCGGCGTCGCCGCCACACTCGGGTTCACCCAGGCCGACACGATGCTCATCGTCGTCCCGCTGTTCCACGCCAACGCCTGGGGTTACCCCTACTCCGCGATGGTCACCGGGGCCAGCCTGGTGATGCCCGACCGGTTCCTGCAGCCCGCACCCCTCGCCCAGATGATCGAGAGCGAGAAGATCACCGGAGGCGCCGGCGTACCGACGATCTGGAACGGCCTGCTCCAGGAGCTGGACGCCGGTTCGTACGACGTCTCGTCCTGCCGGATGCTGATGGTCGGCGGCTCGGCCGCACCCGAGTCGCTGATCAGGGCGTTCCACGACCGCTACGACATCGACATCATCCAGGGCTGGGGCATGACCGAGACCTCGCCGGTCGGCAGCCTCGCGCTGCCACCGGCCCGCATCGAGCCGGGCACCGATGACTACTGGCGGCTCAAGGCCTCGCAGGGTCGACTGCTGTGCGGTGTCGAGGGGCGGCTCATCGGCCCCGACGGCAGCGAGCAGCCGTGGGACGGGCAGGCCGTCGGAGAGCTGGAGGTGCGCGGCCCCTGGATCACCGCGTCGTACTACTCCAACGGCACCGAGTCCGACGCCGAGATCGCAGACATGGCAGGCAAGTTCGACGACGGATGGCTGCGTACGGGCGACGTCGGAGCGCTCACGGCCGATGCGTTCTTGTTCCTGACCGACCGCGCCAAGGACGTCATCAAGTCCGGCGGTGAGTGGATCAGCTCGGTCGACCTGGAGAACCACATCATGTCCCACCCGGACGTGCTCGAGGCGTCGGTCGTCGGTGTCCCCGACGAGAAGTGGGAGGAGCGGCCGCTGGCCACCGTCGTCCTCAAGGAGGGCGCCTCGGCGACACCCGCCGATCTGCGAAAGCACCTGGAGGGCAAGGTCGCTCGCTGGCAGCTGCCCGAGCGGTGGGCCCTCATCGACGAGGTCCCCAAGACCAGCGTCGGCAAGTTCGACAAGAAGGTCTTGCGCAAGAGGTACGCCGACGGCGAGCTCGAGGTGCAGGAGACGCGCTGACCCTGCAGCACGGCCGACGTTTCCTGGATTTTCGTTAAGGGGAGCCGTACGGTCGTGGTCATGCTCGATGTTCACCGCCTGCGCGTGCTGCGTGCCGTGGTCGCCTGCGGCTCGATCAACGCTGCGGCCGTCGCGCTCGGCTACACCCCGTCCGCGGTCAGTCAGCAGCTGACGACCCTGCAGCGTGAGACGGGTCTGCAACTGGTCGAGCGCAAGGGCCGCGGCATCGAGCCGACGCCGGCCGGTCGCACTCTCGCGGCCGAGTCAGCGCGGGTCCTCGAGACGCTCGCAGGCGTCGAGGGGCTCGTCGGCGACCTGCGCGCCGGCCGGGCGGGCAGCCTGTCGATCTCGTACTTCGCCTCGGCCGGATCGGCCTGGATCCCGCCCGTCGTGGCCGCTCTGGTGCAGGAGTTCCCCGACCTGCGGCTCGACCTGCGCCTCGTCGAGCTGGCCGGCGACGAGAGCCCCAGCCCGGACGTCGACATCTTCGTCGCCTCACCGGGAGCGGTGCCCTCGCGTGAGGGGTACGCCGTCGGCTGCCTGCTCGAAGACCCATACGTCGCAGCGATTCCTGCCGGCCATCCACTCGCCCACGCCGGGCAGGTGGGGCTCATCGACCTCGCCGGCGAGCACTGGGTCGACAACGACTTCAGCCGCGGGCCGTGCCGCCAGGTGTTCCTCGACGCATGCGCCCGCGTCGGGATCGTGCCCGACTTCCGCATCGAGACCCATGACTACCCGACGGCGCTGTCGTTCGTCGCGGCCGGTGTCGGCATCACCGTGCTGCCCGAGCTCAGCGTGGGTTCGCTGCCGGACGGCGTCGCCGTCGTACGCCTCGTTGACCCGACGCCCGTACGCCACGTGTACGTCGCGGCGCGCGGCGCGGTCGCCAACCACCCGGCCGTCGTCCGTGCCCTCGACCTGCTCGACGAACGGGTGAACCGGCCCACCGGCGTACCGGCGTCCGCCTGACCCGCTCCGCCACCCGAACGACGCTCTCCCGCGCAGACGACGCGCACATGTCAGCGTCGTCTGCGTGTCTGAGCGTCGTCTGCCCGCTCGGGCCGGCGCTGTGCCAGGATTCGGCCAGACTCGGGGGAGGTTCGACATGGCGACAGAGGCCGCTGCACCACCAGCGACGCCGCAGGTCCGCCGTCCGTGGTGGAAGAACGGTCGCCGTTGGTGCGGCGTGATCCTGCTCGGGCTCGCGGCTGCGTACCTGGTGGCTGCTGCCTGGATCGGGCCGCGACAGAACCCGTTCGGCGAGCCATTCCACATCGACCACGACGCCGCGGTCGTCGACGATCAGCCGCGCCGAGCGCATGAGCTCGCCTGGTGGCAGGACGACATCGTCGATCAGCTCCGCCCGACCGCCGGCCCGGACGTGTCGCCGGGAAGCACCACGATCAAGTACGTCATCTGGGACGGGCTCGACGGCCATCTGGTCTGGACGTCCATGCGGTCCGACGATCCTCGGCTCAAGGAGTTCGGTCAGCACGTGCGGGCCGGCGAGTCCCGTCCAGAACAGCTCATGCGCTGGGTCACCTACCCGGCGACGGCGCTGGCGATCTACACCTTCGTGGTGATCGTTGCGGGCGAACGTCCGAGGACGGGCACCCGATGGTACTGGTTCTGGCTGTGCATGTCGCCGCTGTGCCTCGGCGTCATCTGGTTCGCGCTGAAGGAGAAGATGCGTGACCCGGCCGAACCCCGGCCCCGACGCAAGACCGGGCTCGACGGCTTCGGCACGTCGATCGGCGCGTACGTCGCCGTTGTGATCGCCTTCGCAGCACTCGGCGGCCTCTGACCTGACGAAACGACCCGCCTGTTGCGAGACGACCCGCGGATCAGCGGGTCGTCTCGCAGAGAGCGGGTCGTCTCGTGGCGCGGCGCGCCCGATCAGATCGGGTCGAGGATGCGCTGCAGGAACGTCCGCGTGCGCTCCTGCTGGGGGTCGGCGATCACCTCGGGGCCGCCCCGCTCGACGATCAGTCCCCCGTCGATGAACAGCACCTGGTCCGACACCTGCTGCGCGAACTTCACCTCGTGCGTGACGATCGCCATCGTCCAGCCCTGCGCTGCGAGGTCCTTGATGACGCCGAGCACGTCACCGACCAGCTCCGGGTCGAGCGCCGACGTCGGCTCGTCGAACAGCACCAGCCGCGGCTTCAACGCCAGCGCCCGGGCGATGCCGACGCGCTGCTGCTGACCGCCGGACAGCTGGTACGGGTACTTGTCGGCGTGCTCGGACAAGCCCACCTGCTCGAGCAGCCCGGCGGCCGTCGTACGGGCATCGGAGTCCGAAATCCCTTGCACCACAACGGGTCCCTCGATGAGGTTCTCGACGACCGTCTTGTGCGGGAACAGATTGTGCGACTGAAACACCATGCCGCTCTGCGCGCGCAGACGGGCCGGCTGCTGGCGCGCGGGCTTCTTCAGCCGACCCCTGCGGTCTGGTGTCACCGACGCGTAGTCGACGGTCACGTCACCGATGCGTACGACGCCCGCGTCGGCGATCTCGAGCGCGTTGAGCGAGCGCAGCAGCGTCGTCTTGCCCGAGCCGGACGGGCCGATGATCGTCGTCACCGAGCCCTCGCCGATCGTGAACGAGATGTCCTTCAGGACGACGTGGTCGCCGAACGCCTTGGCCAGATGGTCGACCGTCACCAAGTCACTCATGCCGCAACGAACCTGTTCAGTCGGGTCTCAGCGCGAGACTGGAGGAAGGACAGCGCCAGGCAGACGACCCAGTAGATCAGGCCGGCCAGGACGTACACCGGGAAGAACTTCTGCGTCGGTGCTGCGGCGTTCTGGGCCGTGCGGACCAGCTCGACGACGAGGATCAGTGCACACAACGAGGTGTCCTTGACCGTCGAGATGAAGGTGTTGGACAGCGGTGGGACGGCGGTGCGCGCGGCCTGCGGGAGGATGACCCGGCGCAGCGTGGTCGCGTATCCCATACCGACCGTCGCCCCGGCTTCCCACTGCCCCTTCGGGATGCTCTCGATCGCGGACCGGATGATCTCCGCCGCATAACCGGCGACGTTGATGCTCAACGCAATGGCCGCTGCCACGAACGGGTTGAACCTGATCCCGAGCTCGGGCAGCCCGTAGAAGATGATGAACAGCTGCACGAGCAGCGGCGTGCCGCGCACCACGGAGATGAACAGGCGCGCCAGCCCGGACAGCACCGGCTGCTTGGACCTCCGCGCGAGCGCGACGAACAACGCGAGCACCAGGCCGACGCCGAACGAGATCAGCGCGAGCGGGATCGTCCGGATGACCGTCGCCTTCACCATCGGCCAGAAGCTGTCCTTCATGAGCGACCAGTTGGTGACGGGCTTCGGCTTGGCCGTGAAGTACTGGTCGTACGCCTTCTTCAGCGTGCCGTCGGCCTTCAGCTCGGCAATCGCCTGGTTGATCTGCGGCATGTAGCCGCTGCCCTTGCGCGCGGCCAGGACGGACTCGCCCTTGTCCTGGGTCTCCTGGACGATCTTGATCTTGGCGTCCGGGTTGAGCGCGAGGTAGTTCTTGACGGCCAGCTTGTCGTTGACCATCACATCGAGGCGGCCGTTCTCGAGGTTGTTGATCGCCTGGCTCATGTCCTCGACACCGACGATCGTGGCACCGGCCTTCTTGGCGGTCTCGGCCCAGTTGCTCGAGACGTTCTGGCCCGAACGCTTGCCCTTGATGTCGGCCAGGCCCTTGATGTCGTTGTTGTCCTTCGGCACCACGACGACACCGGTGGTCTCGACGTAGGGCGAGCTCAGGTCGTACAACGCCTGGCGCTCAGGGTTGAGCGTCACCTCGTTGGCCACGACGTCGATGCGCTTGGACTGCAGCGCCGCGAACATCGCGTCCCACGGGACCTCGACGTACTGGATCTTGACCCCGAGCTTCTGGCCCACCGCGTTCATGACGTCGATGTCGAAGCCGGTCAGCTTGTTGGACGTCGAGTCGTGATAGCTGAACGGTGGGTAGACACCCTCGGTGCCGACGCGCAGCACCTTCGGGAGCGCGGCAGGCGCCTGGGCGGCGCGGTCGTCGGCCTGCGCGGGGTGGGCGAGACCGATGGTCGTGGCCAGTGCGATCAGCACGGCGAGCAGAGCGGCCGGCGTACGCCTGACCACGGCGGAAACATGCATCACACCAGGTTATCCTTTCGCGAAGCAGACCCGAGACGCCCTCCGTCGGTGAACGCCTCACCTGGCACGGGAGCGATCGCCTCGAGACGCCGTACGACCGCGGCTGGGCGACGAGCACGGGGCACCTGGCCATCATGCCGCGTGCGCAGCACGGCCGTTCATCGCGGAACCGCCGAAAACTGACGCAGCGCAACGCGATCGGTGGCACACTCCCGCCAGGTCGGCCCACCCCGGGTCGCCCCCCACTCGGGGGCGTAGGGACCCGTTCGCCAGTGCGGGTCCTCCTTGAGAAGGAACCGCACAGATGAGACGTCTCACCATGGGCGTTGTCGTCGGCTCAGCACTCGCGACCGTCGTGGCCACCGCACCGGCCCCGGCGACCGCAGTCCGGCACCGACCGACAGCACCGACAACGTCGCCGCGCAGTCGCACCGCCCGGACAACCGCCCAGGTCGACTCGCCAAGCAGCAGACCGCGATGCGCAAGAGCGCGATCGACCTGGTCGCTCAGGGCAAGGCCAAGGCCAACGGGCAGGGCGTCGTCCAGCTCGCCGACGGCAAGTTCGTCGAGACCGAGACGACCAAGTCCGACAAGATCTTCACGATCCTCGCCGAGTTCGGCGACCAGAGCGTGAAGAAGTACGGCAGCGCGCCCGGCCCCAGGCACAACCAGATCCCGCAGCCCGACCGGACCACCGACAACTCCACGACGTGGACGGCCGACTACTCCAAGGGCTACTACGAGAACCTCTTCAACGGTTCCGGCGACTCGATGAAGGACTACTACGAGAAGCTGTCCAACGGTCAGTACTCCGTGACCAACACCGTCGAGGACTGGGTGCAGGTCCCCTACAACGAGTCCTACTACGGCGACAACGCTCGTGAGGACTTCGGCGGCTCCTGGGACTTCATCGAGGACAGCGGCACCGCTTGGTACAACGGGCAGATCGCCGCCGGCAAGACGCCCGCCGAGATCGACCAGTACCTCTCCCAGTTCGACGTCTGGGACCGCTACGACTTCGACAAGGACGGCAACTTCGACGAGCCCGACGGCTACATCGACCACTTCCAGGCGGTGCACGCCCGGCCAGGGTGAGGACGCCGGCGGCGGCGCCCAGGGCGAGGACGCCATCTGGTCGCACCGCTGGTACGTCAACGACACCGACCACGGCGCGACCGGCCCGTCGGTCGGCGGCGCCAGCAACCTCTCCGGCGGTGCCCGCATCGGCCAGTCGAAGTACTGGCTCGGCGACTACACCACCGAGCCGGAGAACGGCGGGCTCGGCGTGTTCGCTCACGAGTTCGGCCACGACCTGGGTCTGCCCGACTTCTACGACACCGACGGCGGCGAGAACAGCACCGCGTTCTGGACGCTCATGAGCTCGGGCTCCTGGCTCGGCCACGGCGCCGCGGCGGGCGAGGGCATCGGTACGACGCCGGGCCTGATGGGTGCTGAGGAGAAGATGTTCCTCGGCTGGCTCGACTACTCGACGGTCGACACCGGCTCGTCGGGCTCGTACACCCTCAACCCCTCCCAGCTGCACGTCGACGGCAAGGACCAGGCCGTGCGGGTCAACCTGCCCGCCAAGACCGTGTCCACCCCGTAGACCACGCCGACGTCGGGCACGCACGCCTGGTGGACCGGCAGCGCCGACGACCTCAACGCCTCGCTCACCCGTGCGGTGCCGGCGACCTCGCGCGTGACGGTCCAGGCCAGCGCCTGGTACGACATCGAGGCGGGCTACGACTACCTCTACGGCGAGTACTCCGTCGACGGCGGCAAGACCTGGCAGCGCGCCGGCAGCCCGGTCGACGGTGACTCGTCGGGCAAGTGGACGACGCTGCGCTGGTCGTACGCCGCCGGCGGGCAGCCGTCGCTGTTCCGTCTGCGCTACGACACCGACGGCGGCGTCCACCTCGCGGGCGCGTTCCTCGACGACATCGTCATCAAGAGCGGCGGCACCACGCTCGCCACCGACGACGTCGAGAACGGCACGGGCGAGTGGACCGCTGAGGGCCCCTGGAAGATCTCGACCGGCACCGAGACCGGGTCGTACGAGAACTTCTACCTCGTCGAGAACCGCGAGTACGTCGGCTACGACGCCACCCTGGCAACCGGCCCGTACCAGTTCAGCAAGGGCATCACGGCGCCCGACTGGGTGGAGTTCTTCTCCTTCCAGAACGGCATGCTCGTCTGGTACGTCGACCGCGCCTTCGCCGACAACAACGTCAGCTCCCACCCCGGTGGCGGCTCGGCGATGGTCGTCGACGCGCGGCCGCAGCCGTTCACGTACGACGACGGCACCCGGCCGAGCAACCGCCGCCAGCCGTTCGACGCGACGTTCGGCCTGGAGTCGACCGACGCGACCTGCCTGCACAAGGAGGTCCTGCAGGGCAAGGGTGGCAACCAGACGGTCGCCACGAAGGCCGCCTGCGCACCTGCCTCGGCGGGTATCGCGACGTTCGACGACACCGACCCGAACGCGTACTACAGCACGGCCAACCCGCAGGGCAGTGTGAAGGTCGCGGGCCACGGCACCAAGGTGACCGTCACCGGTGACGCCGGCGACGACCTCACCATCTCGGTGACCAACCCGTAGTCAGGTCCTGTACGACGGTGCCCGTCCCGGTTCGCCGGGGCGGGCACCGCTGCGTTCGCGTGGTCACAGGGTGAGGCCGGGCTCACGCTGCGACCACATGAGCGGGCGCGCGACGTGAGCTGGTCATGCCACGCGTCGCGCGTCCATCCCGAGTCCGGCGGCGACCTGGGCCATGAACTCCGCCTCCTGAACTCGTAGGCCCAGCACCGGGATTCGCAGGACACGATCGCCGCCGAGCATCACGACGTTCTGCCTCAGAGCGTCATCGACGACCGACATCCCGAGGGTGTGGTGCGCGCCGTCGACCTCGACGACGAGGGAGTGATCCCGCCATCGCACGTCGAGGTAATACCTGCTGCCGGCGGCCTCGACCACGACCTGCCTTTCGGGAGTGGGCAGGCGATAACGACGGCACAGCGCCGCGAAGTCGAGCTCGCCGAGCGACTGAGCACCGGCGCACACGTCTCGCACGACCGTGCCGATGAAGCTGCGGCGCCTGCACCGGCCGAGCGCCTCCCATGCTGCGAGCAGCTGGGAGCGTGAGGCCAGGCGTTGCTGAGCAGTCATCGCGATCAGAGTCGCCGCCTGACGCTCGGAGCGCGCCCACGAGGCGGCGCGGAGCGCGGCCGGTGCAGGGCGGGCACGCGGCAGCCCTGCAGACACCGAGGGCTCCAGCCGTGACAGCGCATGGATCGTGACGCCGTCGATGCGCCGCACTCTCGTGCCGTGAGGAACCGAGACGTCGATCGTGGTGTGCTCCCAACCGCTGAGCCCGGCATGGAGCAACGCCGTCACACCGTCGAGTCGAGCACCTGAGCCCACCTCGAAGATCGCCCGCCACCGCTCGGCGAGGTCTCCTCCGGGCCGGAGGACGACCGACTGCGAACCGGCCATCGACCAGCGTCCCGCAGCGACCTCTTCGCGCAGGTCCCAGCGAGTGACGCCGAGCCCGCGCAGCTGGGCCCGCGACACCACGCCGTCCTGGCCATGGGCGACCTCGGCGGTGACATGAGCGCGCCACGCCCGTCGACGCGCGTTCTTGGCCGGCTGTTCCATGGGCCGCAGTGTGGTCGCATCACACGCTCGAGCGCAGCGGACCTGTGGACGGTCCGTTCGCGTGGTCACAGGGTGAGGCCGGGCTCACGCTGCGGCCACACGAAGGAACGGCGTTCAGTCGTCCTCGGGGATGACGGCGCCCAGCTCGACAGCGACCAGCTCGGCGAGCTGGACCATGTTGAGGGCCGCGCCCTTGCGCAGGTTGTCGCTGCACACGAACAGCTCGAGCGAGCGCGGGAAGTCGGGCGACTGCCGGATACGGCCCACGAACGTCGGGTCCGAGCCCACGACGTCGGCAGGGTTGGGGAACTCCCCCGACGCCGGATCATCAAGCACGACAACGTAGTTGGGGCCCTCGATGAGCGCCTGACGCGCGGCGTCGACCGAGATCTCGGAAGCGAACGTCGCGTGCACCGACAGCGAGTGCACCGACACGACCGGCACGCGGACGCAGGTGGCCGACACCTTGAGCTTGGGCACTCCGAGGATCTTGCGAGACTCGTCGCGCAGGCGTACCTCCTCGGAGGTCCAGCCGCCGTCCATCAGGCGGCCGGCGAACGGCACGACGTTGTAGGCGATCGGACCCATGAACGGCGAGATCTCGGGCAGGTCGGACACGGCGCGGCGTACGTCACCAGGCACCTGTCCGACGCGACGGTTGCCGGCGAGCGTGCCGACCTCGTCGTACAGACGTTGTACGCCGGCGCGGCCGATGCCGGACACCGCCTGGAACGACGTGACGACCAGCTCGGACAGCCCCCAGCCGTGGTGCAGCGGCGACAACGCGGTCAGCACCGACGTGGTCGTCGCGTTGGGGCTGGTGATGATGCCTCGCGGTCGCTTGCGTACCTGGGCCGGGTTGACCTCGGGCAGCACGAGCGGCACGTCGGGGTCCTGCCGGAACGCACCGGAGCAGTCGATGACCACCGTGCCGTGCGCGGCAGCAACCGGCGCCCACGTCGTCGACACCGTGTCGGGCACCGCGAACAGCGCGACGTCGACATCGGCGAACAGCTCTTCGGTCAGGGGCTCGACCGTGACGCGCTGGCCGCGGACGGTCTCGACCTGGCCGACGTCGCGGTCGGCGCCGACGAGCCGGACCTCACCCCACACGTCCACGCGTGTGGACAGCATCTGCAGGGCGGTCGACCCGACGGCGCCGGTGGCACCGACGACGGCGAGAGAGGGACGGATGGCCATGACGGATCAGCGAGAGGCTGCGATGACCTCGGCGATCTGCACGGTGTTGAGCGCGGCGCCCTTGCGCAGGTTGTCGTTGCTGATGAACAGCACGAGCCCGCGGTTGTCGTCGACCGACTGGTCCTGGCGGATGCGTCCGACGTACGACGGGTCCTGGCCTGCCGCCGTCAGCGGAGTCGGCACATCGGCCAGCTCGACGCCGGGGGCGTCGGCGAGCGTCGCACGAGCCTGGTCGGGCGTGATGGCCTTCTCGAACTGCGCGTGGATCGACAACGAGTGCCCGCTGAACACCGGGACGCGTACGCAGGTGCCCGCGACCTTGAGGTCGGGCAGGCCGAGGATCTTGCGCGACTCGTTGCGCAGCTTCTGCTCCTCGTCGGTCTCCTCGAGGCCGTCGTCGACGATCGAGCCCGCCATCGGCAGCACGTTGAACGCGATCGGCGCGACGTACTTGGCGGGCTCACCCAGGTCGACGGCCGAGCCGTCGTGGGTGAGCTGCTCCATCGTGTCGGCGCCCTTGCGGACCTGACCGGCGAGCTCGTCGACGCCGGCGAGCCCGGAGCCCGAGACCGCTTGGTAGGTCGCGACCTGCAGACGCTGCAGCCCGGCGAGGTCGGTCAGCGGCTTGAGCACCGGCATCGCGGCCATCGTCGTGCAGTTGGGGTTGGCGATGATGCCCTTGGTGGCGTCCTTGATCGCCTCGGGGTTGACCTCCGAGACGACCAGCGGCACGTCGGGGTCGAGACGCCAGGCGGAGGAGTTGTCGATGACCGTGACACCGGCCTCGGCGAACTTCGGGGCGAGCGCCTTGGAGGTCGCGCCGCCCGCGGAGAAGATCGCGATGTCGAGGCCGCTCGGGTCAGCGGTCGAGGCGTCCTCGATCGTGATCTGCTCGCCCTTGAACTCCAGCTGCTTGCCGGCCGAACGGGCCGACGCGAACAACCGCAGCGACGCGACCGGGAAGTCACGCTCGGTGAGCAGGCGCAGAACGACCGCGCCGACCTGACCGGTGGCGCCGACGACGCCGACGTTGAGTCCCTGGCTCATCGACCGGTACCTCCGTACACCACGGCCTCGCCGTCCGAGGAGTCCAGCCCGAACGCCGTGTGCACCGCACGGACGGCGTCGTCGAGCTGGTCACCCGTGGTGACCACCGAGACGCGGATCTCCGAGCTGGAGATCATCTCGATGTTGATGCCGGCGTCCGCGAGCGCCTGGAACAGCGTCGCGCTCACACCGGGGTGGCTGCGCATCCCCGAGCCGACGAGCGAGAGCTTGCCGACCTGGTCGTCGTACTGGATGGAGTCGAAGCCGATCGACTCCTTGGCGGCCTGCAGGACCTTGACGCCCTTCTGGCCGTCGGTCTTGGGCAGCGTGAACGACACGTCGGTCTTGCCGGTGCTCGCGGCCGAGACGTTCTGGACGATCATGTCGATGTTGATCTCGGCGCCGGCGATGGCCTGGAAGATCTCGGCGGCCTTGCCGGGGCTGTCCTTGACGCCGACGACGGTGAGCTTGGCCTCGCTGCGGTCGTGCGCGACTCCGGCGATGATCGGGGCTTCCACGGACTCTCCTTCTGAGGGCTCGATGACCCACGTGCCTTCGCGGTGACTGAACGAGGACCGCACGTGGATGGGCAGGTTGAACCGGCGGGCGTACTCGACGCAGCGCAGCATCAGGACCTTGGCGCCCGAGGCCGCCATCTCCTGCATCTCCTCGTTGGTGATGCGGTCGATCTTGTGCGCGCTCGGGACGATGCGCGGGTCGGCGGTGAAGATGCCGTCGACGTCGGTGTAGATCTCGCACACGTCGGCGTTGAGCGCGGCGGCGAGCGCCACGGCCGTGGTGTCAGAGCCACCGCGGCCGAGCGTCGTGATCTCGTTGGTGCCCTGGCTGACACCCTGGAACCCGGCGACGATCACGATGTGGCCCTTGTCGATGGCCTCCTGGATGCGACCGGGCGTCACGTCGATGATGCGCGCCTTGCCGTGCGTGTCATCGGTGATGACGCCGGCCTGCGAACCTGTGTAGGAGCGCGCCGAGTCGCCGAGGTTGGCGATCGCCATGCTGACCAGGGCCATCGAGATGCGCTCGCCTGCGGTCAGGAGCATGTCCATCTCGCGGTCGGGCGGGCTCGGCGTGACCTCTTCGGCGAGGTCGAGGAGCTCATCGGTGGTGTCGCTCATGGCTGACACCACGACAACGACCTGGTTGCCGGCTTTGCGGGTGTCGACGATGCGTCGCGCGACACGCTTGATGCTCTCGGCGTCGGACAGCGACGACCCGCCGTACTTCTGGACTACCAGACTCACTGGTTGTTTCCTCCGGACGTTTTGAGTCAGACGGAGGGGCTCAGTTTACGGGCCGTTCGGATCGCGAGACCGGCGGCCCATATATCGGGACGAGCCAGACGTTCACACGGCGCGCCGATCGGCGTTCACTCCGTGACCGTACGCCGACCGCGCGCTCACGGGTGGAGCGCGTCGAACTCCGCGTCGGCGACGGTCTCCTCGTCGGCGTCGAGCCGCAGGTGACCGAGGATCGTGAGCAGCACGCGCAGGGCAGCGCTCGCCCGCACGCCCCACTCGGACAGATAGCTGAACTGCCACCACCACATGGCCTCGACAGGGCGGCCGCGGTCGTAGTGGGCCAGGCCGTGCTCGAGCGAGGCCACCACACCGGCCAGGTCGTCGCTGAGCGCACCGCGGCCGAGCTCGACCGACGTGAGCGGGTCGACCACGTCGGCGTAGTCGTCGATGCCCTCGAGCACGTTGGCCAGCGACGTACGCAGGGCGTCGTGGTCGGACTCGGGACCCGGGTCGGGCTCGAAGCGCTCGTCGGGCAGCACGTCCTGGATCGCGCCGAGTCGGGCACCGGTGACCTGCAGCTGGCTGATCACCAGCAGCAGCAACGGGATCGCGGCCTCGGGCGCGACGCCGGAGGCGATCTGGCGGACCGCTCCCGTGAAGTCGCGGACGTCGGTGGCCGTGTCGCGGGCCAGGGTCGCGAGGTCGCTGTGCTCGGGCGGGCCGGGTGCGGCCGGCTCCGGCTGCGGTGTCGTGTCAGGCATCGAGCAGTCTCCGTCCCTCGAACGCGCGGCCCAGGGTGACCTCGTCGGCGTACTCGAGGTCACCGCCGACGGGCAGGCCGGACGCCAGACGCGTGACCTTCAGGCCCATCGACTTCAGCAGGCGGGCGAGGTAGGCCGCAGTGGCCTCGCCCGTGAGGTTGGGGTTGGTCGCGATGATGATCTCGGCGATCTCGCTGCCGGTCAGGCGACGCATCAGCTCGGTGATGCGCAGGTCGTCCGGGCCGACGCCGTCGATCGGGCTGATCGCCCCACCGAGCACGTGGTAGCGGCCACGGAACTCACGGGTGCGTTCGAGGGCGATGACGTCCTTGGGGTCCTCGACGACGCAGATCTGGGTGCTGTCGCGGCGCGGGTCGAGGCAGATCTTGCACTGCTCGCTCTCGGCGACGTTGAAGCACGTCTCGCAGAACCGCACCTTCTCGCGGACGACGGTCAGCACCTCGGTGAGCCGTTGCACGTCCGCAGGGTCGGCCTGCAGCAGGTGGAAGGCGATGCGCTGGGCAGACTTGGGCCCGATGCCGGGCAACCGGCCGAGCTCGTCGATCAGGTCCTGGACCACGCCTTCGTACACCCGGCGAGCGTACTGCCCAGCACGGGCGAGGCCCACCCGGCGGGCGGCTGGTCAGCTCGTCGGCGGGTGCTCGTTGTAGTCGCCCGCGAGCTCCTGGCCGGTCAGCCCGTGGATGGCGTCCATGATCTCGTCGGTGACCTGGCGACGCGCCTTGCCGGCCGGCACGTCGGCGTACCGCTCGGCGAACCTCAGCGGCTCACCGAACCGGATCGTCGCGTGCGCGATGCGGGGCCGGTTGGACCCGATCGGCTGGATGTCGGGCGTGCCCGCCAGGCCCACGGGTACGACGGGTGCTCCGGTCTCGAGCGCGAGGTGCGCCACGCCGGTGCGGCCACGGTAGAGACGGCCGTCGCGCGACCGGGTCCCCTCGGGGTAGATGCCGAACGCCCCACCGCGCTGGAGCACGTCGAGCGCGATCTCGAGCGACTTGGCGGCCGCCCGCTTGTCGTCGCGCTCGACCGGGATCATGCCCATCGACGTCATCCAGACCCGCAGCGCCGCGCCCTTGAGCCCGGTGCCGGTGAAGTAGGAGGCCTTCGCCAGGAAGTGCACCTGCCGCGGCGCGACCATCGGGATCACGATGCTGTCGATGAACGACAGGTGGTTGCTGGCCAGGATCACGCCGCCGGTGCGCGGCACGTGGTGGGCGCCCTCGACCGTCGGGCGGAACACGGCTCGCAGCGCCGGCGCCACGACCATGCGCGACGTGAGATAGAGCATCGAGCCAACCTTAGTGCGGCCGGGCCGACGGCTACTCGCCCTCGGCGATGATGGTGCCGCCGAGCACGCTCTGGATCACGGGTACGCCGACCGCACCGGACTCCTCGATGTCCTCGTCGCTGCGGTCGGCCGCGCTGTCGTCGGCGACCGGGGCCGCGGGCTCGGCGTTCTGGCGCGACGTCGCACGAGCCGCCTGCATCGCCCGCTGGCGCGGCGTGAGCCCATCGCCCCCACCGCCGGCCGAGCCGCCGCCCGCACCGCTGGTTGAGCCGGGCGAGGCGCTAGCCGAGCCCGTGTCGAAACCCGGTGCCGCCTGGGGAGACTCGCCGTCCGCGGTCCCGCTGGTCTCGACACGGCTCGCCCTGGGGGGCTCACCGGCTCGACCGGCGGGAGCGGGGTCGCCTTGGGCCCACGCCGGCGGGGGCGTGCTCGGCGCGCCCCAGCTGTCGGCCGGGCCGGAGTCCCAGCCACCGCGCGGCGTGGCCGCTCCGAGCGCGGTCGCATCTGCGCCGCCGCCGGTGGGACCGTGGCTCGCGTCGCCCTGCCCGGCTGAACGCTGGGAAGCGCCCCCGCCCGAGGGCGGCTGCGGCGCGTCATCGCTGCTCGGACCGTCGGCGGCAGGTGGCCCGGACGGCGGCGGAGCCTGCGGCGGCGGAGCCTGCGGCGGCGGCCCGTCGTGGGGCTGCGCCTCGACCCGGACATCGACGCCCAGCGCGGCGTTGAGCGCCTGCCGGACGATGTCAGGATGCGGGCCGCGACGGAACGTCTCGGCCAGCCCGGCCGTGCTCGTGCCGAGCAGCAGCCGCTGACCGTCGTAGTCGAGCACCTGGGCGTTCTGGGAGACCAGCGCCCACGTCACCCGCTTGATCTGGGCGATGCGGTCGAGGATCGAGGGCCACTCACGACGGATCGCGTCGGTGTCGACTGCGCCGGGCGGACCGGCGACCGGTGCGGGCGCCGCCGACGGGGGCTGAGTCGGTGCAGCGGACTGGGTCGGCGCAGCGGGCTCAGGTGCGCCCGGCTCGACCGCCGGACGCTCCTCGGCCCGCGCGGCCGGGGCCGAAACCCCTTGCTGCTGCTCAGGACTCGCGCTCTGACCGCTCGGCGCAGTCGGCCGGGCCTCATCGCGCCGCTCGTCCTTCGACGGCTGCTCCGAGCGGTCGCCGGCCGCAGGCCGGTCCGTGGATGCCGGGGGCGAGGACGGCGCCGACGCGGCGGCGGGTGCAGAAGCCGCCGGCGCGGGTGCAGGCGCAGGTGCCGTCGGCGCGGGTGCGGTCGGTGCAGCCCCGGCGGCCGGCGTACCGCCACCGAGCTGACCCATGTCGAGGCGTCGCTCGAGGCGGTCCAGGCGCGCGGCGTAGCCCTGCTCGCCGGACGCGGCAGGCAGCAGGATGCGTGCGCAGATCAGCTCGAGCTGCAGGCGGGGCGCAGTGGCCCCGGTCATCTCGGTGAGGCCGGTGTTGGCGATGTCGGCAGCGCGCGACAGCGCACCCGCGCCGAACGCCGCGGACTGCTGGCGCATGCGCTCCAGCTGGTCCTCGGGGACCGCGCGCAGCACCTGACCGGCACCGTCGGGCACGGCCGCGACGATGATCAGGTCGCGCAGCCGCTCCAGCATGTCCTCGATGAACCGGCGAGGGTCGTGGCCGGACTCGATGACCTTGTCGATCTGGCGGAACACGGACGCGGAGTCGCGCGCGGCGAGCGCGTCGACGGTGGCGTCGAGCAGCTCACCGTCGGTGAAGCCGAGCAGTGACGCGGCACCGGCGTACGTCACGCCCTCGTCACCCGAACCCGCGATCAGCTGGTCGAGCACCGACAGCGAGTCACGCACCGAGCCGCCACCCGCGCGCGTGACGAACGACAGCACGCCGGGCTCGACCCGCACACCCTCGGCGTCGCACAGCGTCTGCATGTAGTCGGCGAGCAGGCCCGGCGGCACCAGCCGGAACGGGTAGTGGTGCGTGCGCGAGCGGATCGTGCCGATGACCTTCTCGGGCTCGGTCGTCGCGAACACGAACTTCACGTGCTCGGGCGGCTCCTCGACGATCTTGAGCAGCGCGTTGAAGCCCTGCGGCGTCACCATGTGCGCCTCGTCGATGATGTAGATCTTGAAGCGACTCTGCGCCGGGCCGTACGACGCCCGCTCGCGCAGGTCACGTGCGTCGTCGACACCACCGTGGCTGGCCGCGTCGATCTCGATGACGTCGACGGTGCCGGCGCCACCGCGCGCGAGCGCGACGCACGAGCTGCACTCACCGCACGGCGTGGGCGTCGGACCCTGCTCACAGTTGAGGCAGCGGGCCAGGATGCGCGCGCTCGTGGTCTTGCCGCAGCCGCGCGGGCCGCTGAACAGGTAGGCGTGGTTGACCCGACCCGACCGCAGCGCCTGCATCAGCGGCTCGGTCACGTGCTCCTGGCCGATGACGTCGGCGAACGTCTCGGGCCGGTATCGGCGGTAGAGAGCCGCCTGCGAGGTCTGCGTCACCTGGCCGACCCTAACGGCGACCGCCGTCAGCCGGGACCCGCCGTCCCCACCTGTGCAGACCGGGGGCGTACGACGACCGGACCGGTCGGCGTACGAGCTGCGCCGGGGCATGAAAGGACCCCTCACGCACCCGGAAGAGCTTGCCTACCCTTGCTGCATTCCTGCCCTGGGGGAGTTCGGCGAGGTACCGCCACGTGAGGGGCCGAGGCATCACTCTAGGCCAGCACCGGGGCGACCGCGAAACCGGCGGTCACGCGACCGTCGTCCACCACTGCACGAATCTCGTCTGGTCGGCAGTGCATGCAGTGCCGACCAGACGAGATTCGTCCGATGCCTGCATCCCTGGCACATGAAGAAGCCCCCGGTCGCAGGCTCCCGGGGGCTTCTTCGTGTGGCGGAGGATAGGGGATTCGAACCCCTGAGAGCTTTCACTCAACACGCTTTCCAAGCGTGCGCACTAGGCCACTATGCGAATCCTCCGCCGAGCAGAGTACAGGTCCGACGCCCTGGCACCGAATCGAGGTGATTCGCCCCGAGGTACGCCGACGTGGCGTCTCCCTCCATGAGCACGCGGTCCGTAATGTGGGACCCGGGAGCCCGACTCCGTGTGATAAGCGCCACAGCGCGCGCACCACGGGCGACCATGACAACGCGGAACGCCGCTGAGACGTCATGCAACTGTGACGGCGGGGGTGTCGGCACGACGCACGAAACACGTCACACTATGACCGTCTGGACGCGAGGTTTGGGGTACGAGGAATGGCTGGGGAGTCACGACGAGGCGCTGCGATGGCGCTCGCCGGTGCCGCCGTCGTCTTGAGCCTCGCCGTCGCCGGGTGCGGTGGCGACGCGAAGGGTCAGGAGCCGAAGGCGAGCCCGAGCTGCCCGACGACCGTCCCGAAGCCGACCTCCAAGATCGCGCCGTCGACGATCTACCTCAACATCATCAACGCGAGCGAGCACAACGGCGCGGGCGGCAAGACCGCCAAGCAGCTGGGCTGGCGCGGCTTCCACGTGCTCGACACCAAGTCGCAGAGCCTGATGGACGACCGGCCGACGCCGAAGGCCGCCGAGATCCGCTACGGCAAGGGCGGCCGACAGATCGCGCTGACGCTCGCCACGCAGGTCAAGAACCCCGTGCTCACCGAGGACGACCGCACCAACCCGACCGTCGACCTGGTGATCGGCGAGCAGTTCGGGCTCGTGCCCGTGCCGCCGCCGCCAGCGAGCACGGTGAGCATCAACGTCTACAACACGACCTACCGCGCCGGCCTGTCCGGTGAGGCGGCCGATGCGATGCGGGCCCGGGGCTTCAAGATCCTCAAGAACGACAACGACCCCAAGCGTCGGTTCCTGCCCGACGACGTCGCGCTGATCGTCTCGGGTGAGCGCGGCGAGCCGCAGGCCCGTCGGGTCGCGCTGCAGCTCAAGGGCGCCAAGATCGTGCAGGACGGGCGCCAGGACGTCACGGTCGACGTCGTCCTCGGCAACAAGTACGACCAGCTCGTGCCGGTGGCGCAGGCCACCCCGGCACCGACGCCGACCCCGGCCAAGCCGGCCGGCTGCTGACCGCAGCCGACCGGCCCTCGGTCAGCGGCGGCGGCGCGCCGTCCCGAAGATGCTGCGGGTGATCTCGCGGCCGATGACCGTGCCTGCCGAGCGCAGCGCGGACTTGAACGCACTGGACTTCACGACCTGCTCGACCATGCCGGGCTGCTCCTCGGCGGCCTTCTCGGGCGCCTTCGTCTGGGCGGGCGCCTGGCCCTCGGCGGGCTGCCCACCCTCGGGAGCCGCACCCTGCAGCCGGGCGCTGAGCTTTTCGTACGCCGACTCGCGGTCGACCAGCTCGGCGTACTTGGCCTTCAGCGGCGAGGCGGCGATGACCTCGTCGACCTTCGCCTCGGGCGAGGGCGCCATCAGCGACTCCGGCGCCCGCATGCGGGTCCAGGCGACGGGCGTCGGCGCACCCGACTCGGACAGCACGGTGACCACGGCCTCGCCGGTGCCGATCTGGGTGAGGAGCGACTCCAGCTCGTACCCGCTCTTGGGGAACGTCTGCACGGTCGCCTTGAGCGCCTTGGCGTCCTCGGGCGTGAACGCCCGCAGAGCGTGCTGGACGCGGTTGCCGAGCTGGGCGAGCACGCCGGACGGCACGTCCTTGGGGGTCTGGGTGACGAAGAAGACGCCGACGCCCTTGGAACGGATGAGCCGCACGGTCTGCTCGATCGCGTCGAGGAACGCCTTGGACGCGTCGTCGAAGAGCAGGTGTGCCTCGTCGAAGAAGAACACGAGCTTGGGCTTGTCGATGTCGCCGACCTCGGGCAGGTCGTGGAACAGGTCGGCGAGCAACCACATCAGGAACGTCGAGAACAGCGCGGGCCGGTCCTGGACGGCGGGCAGCTCGAGGCAGGTGACGACGCCCTTGCCGTCGTCGGACACGCGCAGCAGGTCGGCGGTGTCGAACTCGGGCTCACCGAAGAACACGTCGGCGCCCTGGTCGCTGAACGCGATGAGGTTGCGCAGGATGACGCCGGCGGTCGCGGACGACAGACCACCGAGGTTCTTCAGGTCGGCCTTGCCCTCGTCGGAGGTGAGGTGCTGGATGACCGCGCGCAGGTCCTTCAGGTCGAGCAGCGCGAGACCCTGCTGGTCGGCGTAGTGGAACACCAGGCCGAGGCTGGACTCCTGGGTGTCGTTGAGCCCGAGGACCTTCGACAGCAGCGTCGGTCCGAACGAGGTGACGGTCGCCCGGATCGGCACGCCCTTGCCGAGGCCGCCGAGGGACAGGAACTCGGTGCCGTACGCCGTCGCGGCCCACTGCTGCCCGACCTCGCTCGCGCGGCCGGTGACCTTGTCGTTGGCCTCGCCGGGCGAGGCCATGCCGGACAGGTCGCCCTTGATGTCGGCGAGGAAGACCGGCACGCCCTGACCGGTGAGCTGCTCGGCCATCAGCTGCAGCGTCTTGGTCTTGCCCGTACCGGTGGCGCCGGCCACGAGACCGTGACGGTTCATCATGGCGAGCGGGAGGCGTACGGGCACGTCGGCGTGAGCCTGCCCGTCGGTGACGGCCGCACCCAGCTCGAGCGCCCCGCCCTCGAAGGTGTAACCGGCCTTGATGCTGTCGATGATGCTCGTGGAGTCAGTCACGAGGGCGACACTAATGCGCGAGGGCGACGCTCGTCCGTCGCCTGCGTCACGTGGCGCGGACGGTCTGCGAGCGGCGTACGCCGTGGGTCGCTCACCCGACGCCCAGGTGGTCCCACTTAGACTGCCCACCGTGATCTTCAAGGCCGTGGGAGAAGGACGCCCGTACCCCGACCACGGCCTGGAGTCCCCGCGTGACTGGAGTCCGGTCGCTCCGCGCATGGTCCGGCTCGATGAGCTGATCACCACCAAGCGCACGCTCGACCTGACGATCGTGCTGTCGGAGGACTCCACGTTCTACGGCGACCTGTTCGCGCACGTCGTGCAGTGGCGGGGCGACCTCTATCTCGAGGACGGCCTGCACCGCGCGCTGCGTGCGGCGCTGCAGCAGCGCCCGGTCCTGCACGCGAGAGTTCTCGACCTGTGAGCCAGACACCGCACCGCCGCCCGTACGAGACGGGCCTGGCCCGCGCGCGCCGTCGCCGGCACCGCCGGTCGGTCGCCGTCATCACGATCGTCGGCCTGATGGTCGTCGGCGGCTTCGCCTACGCAACGGCGTACTGGCAGCAGTGGCTGCCCGGCCAGGCGTCGGGCACCGAACCGACCTGTGTGGTGACCACGACCGCACCGCCCGACCCGAAGACGACGTTCACGCTCAACATCTACAACGCCGGCGGTGAGCAGGGTCGCGCCAACGACGTCGCGCTCGGCATGAAGAACCGCGGCTTCGACGTGGGCATCGTCGGCAACGACCCCTACAAGAAGAAGCTGTCGGGCGTCGGCGAGCTGCGCTACGGCGCGACCGGTGAGGCCAAGGCCGACCAGCTCGTCCGTGACCTCGCGCCGGGCATCACGATGGTCCAGGACGGCCGCACCGACACCAGCGTCGACCTCGTGCTCGGCCAGGAGTTCCCGACGCTGCCCCAGGTCACCAAGGCACCCGAGCCCGAGAGCGCCTGCTGATCCGTGCGCGTCGTCTCGCTGCTGCCGTCGGCCACCGAGATCCTGCACGCGATCGGCGCGGGCGCCGAGGTCGTCGGCGTGACGTTCGAGTGCGACACTCCCGCTTCGGCCCGTACGACGGCACGCATCGTGTCGACGTCGGCACTGCCCCCTGACCTGTCCCCCGCCGAGATCGACGCGGCCGTCGCGGCCCGGATGCGGGCCGGTGAGGACCTCTACCGCCTGGACGCCGACGCCCTGCTCGGCCTCGACGCCGATGTCGTGGTCACCCAGGACCTGTGCGCCGTGTGCGCGGTCGACGTGTCGGTCGTCAGCGATGCGCTGGACCACCTCGGCTGCTCGGCACAGGTCGTCACCACCGACCCCTCGACGCTGGAGCAGGTCTGGGCCTCGGTCGAGCAGATCGGTCGGGCGACCGGCCATGCTGCTGCGGCGCGCACTCTCGCCGACGAGCTGCGAGCGCGGGTCGACGCCGTACGCCGGTCGGTCGCGTCGGCGGCCCCGGTGCGTTGCGCAGTGCTGGAGTGGCCGGACCCGCCCTTCGCGCCCGGCCACTGGGTGCCGGAGATGGTCGAGGTGGCCGGCGGTCTGAGCGTGCTCGGCGCGACCGGCGAGAAGTCCGTACGCACGACCTGGCAGGCGGTCGCGGCTTCTGAGCCCGACGTGATCGTCGCTGCGCCCTGCGGATACGGCCTCGACGAGTCGGCGCGGCTGACCCGCGAGCTGGTCGCGCAGGGAGACCTGCCGGCCGGCGTACCCGTGTGGGCCGTGGACGCCAACGCGTCGTTCGCCCGCCCTGGGCCGCGGCTGGTCGACGGCGTCGAGGCGCTCGCGGCGATCCTGCACCCGTCGCTCGCGGGTCGGCCGAATCCGTTGATGGCCAAGCAGATTCGCTGACCAAGCCCGGCGAGCCCCGACGATCGCTGGTTGAGCCGGGCGAGCCCCACAGGGCGAGGCCGTGTCGAAACCACGGAGACCGCGGACGACGAGTCTCCCTGCGCGGCACCAAGTTTCGACACGGCCTCGGCTAGCGCCTCGTCCGGCTCAACCAGCGAGTGCGGGTTTCGACACGGCCTCGGCTAGCGCCTCGTCCGGCTCAACCAGCGAGTGCGGGTTTCGACACGGCCTCGGCTAGCGCCTCGTCCGGCTCAACCAGCGAGTGCGGGTTTCGACACGGCCTCGGCTAGCGCCTCGTCCGGCTCAACCAGCGAGTGCGGGTTTCGATGCGTTCGCGCGGCGGCCGAGGTACCTCTCGTCGCGCAGTGTGCACTGGTTCGTGGGGTGAACCACGTACGCACCTGGCTCACCACGCGAACCAGTGCACACTCCCCGACGAACCCCTCACCCAGCGGACACCGCTGGTCGAGGAGGCGAACCCCGACCGCTGGTCGAGTAGGCGAGCCCCACAGGGCGAGCCGTGTCGAGACCTCCGTCACCGCGGCACCGGTCTCAGGCGCCCGTCAGGGCTGCGGGTCGTCCTGCCAGGGGTAGAACGGCGGCATCTGCGCGGCGGTGAACTCCGGCGCCCGCTTCTCGTGGAACGCCCGCACACCCTCCACACCATCGCCGAAGCTGGTGAAGTACATCGCCAGCGAGTCGACCCGATGAGCCTCCAGCGGGTGCGGCTGAGCGCTGTTGCGCCACATCATCTGCCGGGTCAGCGCGACACCGACGGCGGAGTGGCCGTCGACGAACCGGTGCGCGAGCTCGTACGCCGCGGGCAGCAGCTCGTCGGGTGCGTGCACCGATCGCACGAGCCCGCCCGCGAGGACCTCTTCGGCGGTGAGGATGTCGGCGGCGTACGTCCACTCCAGCGCCCGCGAGATGCCGACGAGCCGCGGCAGGAACCAGGACGAGCACGCCTCGGGGACGATGCCGAGGCGGCCGAACACGAAGCCCACCCGGGCCTTCTCGGACGCCAGACGCACATCGGCGGGCAGCGTCATGGTGGCGCCGATGCCGACGGCAGCACCGTTGATCGCGGCGATGACCGGCTTGGTGCACGCGTAGATCGCGAGCGAGACACGGCCGCCGGTGTCACGGACGCGCGCCTTGATCTCAGGGTCGTCGAGCCGCTCGTGCAGGTCCTCCAGCGTGGGGTCGCGGTCGATGCCGAGCCCGAACACGTTGCCCTCGACCGACAGGTCCATGCCTGCGCAGAACGCCCGCCCCGAACCGGTGAGCACGACCGCGCGGGCGTCGTCGTCGCTGTTGACGCGGGTGAACGCGTCGACCAGCTCGTTGGCCATCGTCACGGTGAACGCGTTGAGCTGGTCGGGCCGGTTGAGCGTGATCGTGCAGATGCCGTCGGCGACGGCGTACTCGAGCGTCTCGTAGGTCATGGACCGATGATGCCCGGTACGCCGTCGGCCGCGTGGCTCAGTGCTGGTACGGGATGCGCTCCCAGCTCAGCGGCGTCGGCTCGGATGCGCCGGTCACGGTGAGCTTGAGCCAGTCCTTGTTGTTGTCGGAGCCGTCGACGGTCACGCGGTGGAAGTTGGTGACGCCCTCCGTGAGCCCGTAGAAGCTGAGCCACTTCGACCCCGGCGCGAGCGGGTTGTCCGAGTCGTAGATGTGGCTGTCGCCGTTGAGCAGGTAGACCGGCTTGCCGAAAGCCTTTGTCTGCGAAGCGATCTCGCGCACGAGCGGGTCGAACGAGGAGTTGTTCTCGCGCGGCACGTCGTAGGTCGGGTCGAACATGTCGGCCTGCATCATCAGCACGACCGCGCGGCCGTGCGTGCTCTTGGCACGGTCGAACGCCTGGCGCACCCAGGTGATGGACGCGGCCATCCGCGACGCCTGCTCGGTGGTCTGCTCGGCCGTCGGCGTGGTCTTGCCGATGCCGGTCCAGGGGGCCATGTCGTTGTTGCTGCCGACGACGTGCACGGCCGCGAACTCGACGCCGTTGCGTGAGAACGCCGCGTTCTCGGGTAGGCCGATGCTCGCCTGGGTGTCGACGTGCTGCGGTCGACCGTTGGTCTGATCCGTCTTGCTGAAGAACGTGTCGCGCACGGTCGCCAGCCGGTCGAGCGGGTTGTACGCACCGTTGTTGGCACGGTGGCAGTCGGTCCACTCGTTGTCGCCGGGCGTGTAGACCAGCGGGTCGCTGAAGCGGTCGAACTCGCTCTTCACCCACTGGAAGTAACTGGTGTCGCAGCGCGTCGAGCCATTCTTGATGTCACCGAGGTGCACGTCGAAGCGCACGTCGGGGTCGGCGTTGATCTCATCGATCCAGGCCGGGAACTTCTCGATCTGCTCGGCGCCGTAGGGCACGTCGCCGATGATCGCCATCGTGTAGTCGTGCTGGGAGCCGTTGCCCGCGGCGTACGACGGCGCGGCCAGCGAGACCGCAGTGGCCGCTGCGGCAGCCAGGGCGAGGGGCGTACGAAGACGCATGGGTGGACCTTTCGCAGGTGGTGGGCCGAACGACTCATCGCACTGCCGCCGGGTGAACGCCGGCGGTCTCGTGGGGCGACGCACCGGTGAACTTCGCCGCACCGGGCGGGCCGATTTCGCGTACGGGCGTGGCTCGGGTACCGTCTTCGGCGGTGGCGTGTCCGAGCGGCCTAAGGAGCACGCCTCGAAAGCGTGTGTGGGGGCAACTCCACCGTGGGTTCAAATCCCACCGCCACCGCCATACGAAAAGCCCCCGGGAGCGTGCGACCGGGGGCTTTTCGTATGCGGTGGCGCAGGGATGCAGCGAGGAGCGGCTCGGGAACGCGACGCAGGAGCGGACCCGACCGCGACGGCTCCCACCACCGCAGCGGCACCGGATGCAACCCCGTGCGGACAAGCCGTGGAATTGTCAGTCGTATGGACGACGTCGACGACCCGGGGTGGATGATCCGGCACATCTACACGACCGCAGACTCACGGTTCGATCGATATGTAGGTCGCATGTCAGACCTGCTCGAGCGCGCAGAACATGCCGGATGGGCAGCACAGGTTGAGTCGAGGCCGGTGGGCCTCCCGCACGAGGTTGCGAGCGCACTGCACTCCATACGCCCCGGCGAGCTCGTGGTCTGCGACCTCCACGGGTGGGTCGACGATGAGGACCTGCTCAACGTTGCTGCGACATCTACCCAGGCAGGCGTACACCTACCCTGCGAGCGCACGTGGGCCTCCCCCGCAGCGCTCGTCTTCAGCGGCTGCACGTCGCTTCTCGAACGCCGGAGCGGGAGTTGGGGTCACGTAAGAACGCGCTTCGCAGAGCGCTCTACCGACACGATGGCGTTGATGGCGCATTTCGCCAAGGCAGGCTTTCGAGACGACACGCCTCTGGAAGGTGTGCGAAGAGTCCTGGCCGAGTCGCCCTCAGGCGATGCTCACGCGGCATTCACCGCCCTAGATGTCGCGCTGTATGCGGACCGGAGGGGATGGTTCGCGGACCTCATCGAACCGCCCTTCAGCTCCTGAGCAGCCGCATCGCGTCCGGCGAGGCGATCGTGAGTGCCTCGCCGTGGCGCCACGACCACCACACGGGACAGCACCTTGCGCGGGAGTGCCTGGGCGTGCTCGGGCATGCTTCCGGACCGCAGCTGCAGCGAAAAAGTCGTGACCCGGCCGACATCCGGATGACTCAATGGGCGTGCGACCACGCCGCTGCGAAGGAGACGTACGAGCACGCCCGTCGACCGCCTGTCCGTTGCCGTCGTCGGAGGCAGCATCGCCGGCTGTGCCTGCGCGATGGCCATCAGCCGGGCGGGGCACGACGTGACCGTGCTCGAACGCAGCGACGGCGACCTCACCGACCGCGGCTTCGGCATCGCTCTCCCGACACCGCTGCACGCGACGCTCCTGTCCAAGGGCTACCTGCCGTCTGACGCACCCGCGCTGTCGATCCCGCACCGCCTGTGGCTGACGCGCGAGTCCAGTGGCGACGGGTGGCGCGAGCTGTGGCGGCAGACGCCTCAGCTCATCACGTGCAACTGGGGTCTGCTGTGGAAGTCGTTGCGTACCAACGTTCCTGACGAGTCGTACCTCACCGGGCGTCGTGTCACCGGCCTGCGCCGCGACAGCGATGGGCGCGCCGTGGTGAGTGTCGAGGGAGAGCCCGACACGGCGTACGACCTGGTCATCGGGGCCGACGGTCATCGCTCGGTCGTACGCGGCCTGGTCGAGCCGCACGCCGCCCCCGCGTACGCCGGCTACGTGGCCTTCCGAGGCGTCACACCGTTGCGCAGCATCGAGCACGACCGTGAGCTCACCGAGCTGCTCTCCGACACCGGCCTCACCGTGATGTACGACGGCGGCCACCTGATCGTCTACGCCATTCCCGACGCGCACGGTGGCCGGTTGATCAACTGGGTGATGTACGCCGAGCCGCCCACCGAGACCGAGATCGACCCACTACGAGGGGTTTTCGCGCCCGACACCGCGGTCGACGGACTGCTGGCGTGGAGCCGTGAGCTCGCTGCAGCGCGACTGCCTGCTCGGATCAACCAGATCATCACCGCGACTCCGGCAGACGGCCTGGGCCTCCAGCCGGTGGTCGACCTCACGCTGCGGACGAGCGCCGATGCGCCCTTCCTGCTCGCCGGCGACGCCAACGCCGTCACTCGCCCGCACACCGGCAGCGGAGCGACGAAGGCGCTCCAGGACGCCCTCGGGCTCGAAGAAGCGATGACCACCACGCCCAGCCTCGTCGACGCCCTCAAGGTCTACGACACCGAACGCAACCCGGCCAGCAACGAGATCGTCGAGCTGGGCCGACGGATCGGCCGCGATCAGGCCGAGTACACCCCGGACTGGACGACGATGGACGCGGCGTCGACGGCGGCGTACGTCACGGCGACCTGGTCGGGGCAGACGCACTACCTGCTGCCCGCCGAGGACTGAGACCGGCCGAGGTTCAGCGGCCGGCGTTCTTGTCGCGGACCAGCCTTCGCGGACGACCGCCGACCCACGAGCGGCGCGAGTCGACGACGTAACCGCGCTCCAGGGCCTCACGGCCGACGAGCATCCGGAACCCCATCGCGTCGCGGTCGGCGAGGGTGACCTCGGCGGTGAGGCGCCGGCGTACGAGCACCAGGTCGAGCTGGACGACGATGCGCTCCTGCTCGTGCCCGTTGGAGCTGCGGACGAGCCGGCGGTCGTGCACCGGACGCTCCAGCACGACGGCGTCCTCGTCGCTGTGCTGCCAGGGGTGAACGGAGAAGCGGACCCACTCCCGGCCGTCGCGCGTGAGCTCCTCGACGTCGAACGCGTGGAGGGAGGAGGTGCGTGCGCCGGTGTCGATCTTGGCCTTCATCCAGCGCACATCGGTGCCGGGCAGGCGTACCCACTCACGCCACCCGATGAGGGTGCTTGAATGGGGCGGCTCTGGCACGTGTCCCATCTTTCCAGGTGTCCCCCATGAAGCTCGCCATCCTCTCGCGCGCGCCGCGTGCGTACTCCACACAGCGCCTGCGCAGCGCTGCGCTCGACCGTGGCCACGAGGTCAAGGTCCTCAACACGCTGCGCTTCGCGATCGACCTGTCGGGTGACGAGCCCGACCTGCAGTACCGCGGGCGCCCGCTGTCCGACTACGACGCGATCGTGCCCCGCATCGGCAGCTCGATCACCTACTTCGGCACCGCTGTCGTGCGGCAGTTCGAGCAGATGGACGTCTACACGCCCAACACGGCGCACGGCATCGCCAACGCCCGCGACAAGCTGCGCGCCACGCAGATCCTGTCGCGCCACAACATCGGGATGCCGGCGACGGCGTTCGTACGCAACCGCGCCGACGTGCGCGACGCCATCGAGCGGGTCGGTGGGGCACCGGTCGTCATCAAGCTGCTCGAGGGCACGCAGGGCATCGGCGTCATCCTGGCGCCCGAGGTCAACGTCGCCGAGGCGATCATCGAGACACTCCACAGCACCAACCAGAACGTCCTGATCCAGCGGTTCGTGGCCGAGTCCAAGGGGCGCGACATCCGCGCGCTCGTCGTCGGCGACCGCGTGGTCGCGGCGATGCGTCGGCGGGCCTCGGGCGATGAGTTCCGCTCCAACGTCCACCGGGGCGGTGCGGTCGAGTCCGTCGAGCTGCCGAAGGAGTTCGAGGAGGCTGCGGTGCGCTCTGCGCAGATCATGGGTCTGCGCGTCGCCGGCGTCGACATGCTCGAGAGCGACCAGGGACCGCTGGTGATGGAGGTCAACTCCTCCCCCGGCCTCGAAGGCATCGAGACCGCGACCAAGCTCGACGTCGCCGGCGCGATCATCGACCACATCTCCAACCAGGTGGCCTTCCCCGAGATCGACGTACGCCAACGCCTTACTGTCTCAACGGGTTACGGCGTCGCCGAGCTCGTCGTGCGCGGCAGCGCCGACCTGGTCGGCATGACCTTGCGCGAGTCAGGCCTCGAAGAGCGCGACATCACGGTGCTCACCATGCACCGGGGTACGAGCGTGATCCCCAACCCGAGCCGCGGCCTTGTCCTGGAGCCCGAGGACCGGCTGCTGTGCTTCGGCCGCCTCGAGGAGATGCGCTCGATGGTGCCCGAGCGTCGCCGCCGACGCGCCAAGGTCCGCAAGCTGCCCAAGCAGCCGATCAGCGACCCGACGACCTGAGTCGGCCTCCCCGCTGACAGCCGAGACGACCCGCTCTCTGCGAGACGACCCGCGGATCGGCGGGTCGTCTCGCAAAGAGTGGGTCGTCTCAGGTGCTGGGCGGGCAGGGAGAGATGACCGACCGGCGTACGAGTCAGGAAGCCAGCGTCGCCGTCGTGGCAGCCGGCACTGCGGCCAGCTGCTCGCGGATGACCTGCTCGATCGCGTCGGGGTCGTCCTCCATCGGCACGTGACCGACGCCGGGGACGACCACGTGCCGCGCCTTCGGCAGCGCCGCCTGCGCGATCTTGGCCTGGTAGGGCAGCAGGATCCGGTCCTGGCCCGCCCACGCGACGGTGGTCGGGACGACGGTCTCGCCGCTCCAGCGGACCGTGGGCGCCTGCTTCAGGATCGGGAAGAACGCCTTGCGGCGGCGCAGGCTCAGCGCGTCACCGAGCGCGCGCTCACCGTCGAGACGCTCGGGGTGGGTGTAGAGCGACCACAGCGTCGCCTTGCGCAGCAGCGGCTTGTCGGAGAACAGCCGCAGCACGGGCGTCGGCGTCATCGCCATCGCCTTGAGCGCGGTCAGCGAGGTCGCCGCCCACACGCGGCCGCGCACGTCCCAGAACGCCGCCGGTGACAGGGCCGTCACCGAACGCACGCTGCCCCGCTTACCGAGCTCGAGCGCCAGCAGGCCGCCGAGCGAGTTGCCGACCACGTGCGGGCGGTCGACGCCGAGCTCGACGAACAGCTCCTCGATCTCGTCGACCGTGGGCTCGAGCTGGTGCTTGTTCTCGGGCTCGGCCGGTGACCGACCGTGACCGGGCAGGTCGATGGCGATGACGTCGTACGACGCCGCGAGACGGTCGAAGACCTGACCCCACGCCTCGCGCCGGTGCCCGATGCCGTGGATCAGGACGACGGGCTCGCCCGTCCCCTTGCGGGTGTAGTCGATCGTGCTCATCGGAAGTCCTTCCGGTTGCCAACGGCGAGGTCAATCATTCGCGCTGAAGTATGGCGCAGGTCACGTCGGCGTGCTCATCCTCGGGACGGATCTCCTGCGCGGATGTACGACCTTCGGCCGATGCGCGCGGCAGGACGGAGTCCTACCGTCGTCCACATGCTGATCGCCGAGGACCTCCTGCTGCAGCTCACCGCCGCCGACGGCCGACTCATTGCCGCCGGCAACAAGATCGACCTCGGACTCGCCGGGGCCCTGCTCAGCGAGCTCGCCCTGCTCGAGAAGGTCACCGTGGACGACCGCGGCCGCCTGCTCGTACGAGACGCGCGCCCGGTCGGCAACCCGCACCTGGACGCTGCACTCGCCCACTTCGTCGCCAAGCAGGGCAAGAAGCCCAAGGACGCGCTGGGCAAGGTCGCCAAGGGGCTGCGCGGTCGGTTGTACGACGGTCTCGCCGTCGAGGGAGCCGTGCGGGCCGAGCGCTCGACCTTCCTCGGGATCTTCCCTCGGACGACGTGGCCGGTGCTCGACCGGCACGCTCAGGAGGCGACGCGTGACGCGCTCCTGCGTGAGCTGCTCGGCTCGGCGCCGGTCGAACCGCGTGGCGCCACCCTCATCTCGCTGGTCCACGCCATCGACGCCGTGCCGGCCGTGTTCCCTGACGCCGGCGGCCTGCCGAAGCGAGACCTGAAGAAGCGGGCCAAGGCGGTCGCCGACGGCAGCTGGGCCGGAGCCGCCGTCGGCAAGGCGATCGCCCAGACGCAGGCCGCCGTCAACGCGGCCATCACGGCAGCGATCGTCTCCAGCGCTGCGGGCGGTGCGGTGAGCAGCTAGCGCCGCGCCCGGAAGAACGCCGTCAGCAGGTCGGCGCACTCCTGCTCACGGATGCCGCCGACGACCTCGATCCAGTGCGGCGCCCGCTGCTCGCGAGCGACGTCCCAGACGCTGCCGCACGCGCCGGCCTTGGGGTCCCAGGCGCCGAGCACGATCCGTCGGACGCGCGCCTGGAGCGCTGCGCCCGCGCACATCGGGCATGGCTCGAGCGTGACCACGAGCGTGCAGTCGTCGAGCCGCCAGCCTCCGCGCGCCTCGGCCGCCGCACGCAGCGCCACCACCTCGGCGTGAGCGAGCGGGTCGCCGTCGGCCGTACGCCGGTTGCGCCCGTCGCCGACGACCTGCCCGTCACCGTCGACCACCACCGCGCCGACAGGGACGTCACCATCGGCCGCGGCCTCGCGGGCGAGCGCGAGAGGTCGACCCAGCCACGCGGCGTACGACGCATGGACGGCAGGCGGGCGCAGCTCGGTCACAGCTAGAGTCTGGCCCATGCGCGTCATCGTCGCGGACCACCCGCTCATCGCCCACAAGCTGACGTACCTGCGCGCCAAGGAGACCGACTCCCCCACGTTCAGGCGCCTCGCCGAAGAGCTGATGACGCTGCTCGCCTACGAGGCGACCCGCGACGTGCGCACGGAGCCGTTCGAGATCGAGACGCCTGTCGCGCCGACCACCGGCATCAAGCTGGCCAACCCCAAGCCTCTCGTCGTCCCGATCCTGCGGGCCGGGCTCGGCATGCTCGAGGGCATGGTGCGCATGCTGCCGTCGGCCGAGGTCGGCTTCCTCGGGATGGCCCGCAACGAGGAGACGCTCGAGGCCGTCACCTACGCCAACCGGCTGCCCGACGACCTGTCCGGCCGGCAGTGCTACGTCATCGACCCGATGCTCGCCACCGGCGGCACACTCGCGATGTCGATCCGATACCTCGTCGAGCGCGGCGCCGACGACATCACCGCGGTGACGCTGCTGTGCGCACCCGAGGGGATCGAGGCGCTCAAGAAGCAGATCGGTGACCTGCACGTGCCGGTCACACTGGTCACGGGCGCCATCGACGAGCGGCTCAACGAGCACGGCTACATCGTCCCCGGCCTCGGCGACGCGGGCGACCGCCTCTACGGCGTCGCACAATGAACCCTTGATCTCGGCTCCTCCTCCGGTCGGACTCGCAGGCTCGCCCGAGCCGGCATCGTCGCCGAGATGAGCCCTCCGTCCACGATCGAACCCAACGCCTACCCGGCCAGCGAACTCGCCTCTGTCGCAACGGGTTTCACGCGTCCGAGGTTGCGGACGCTTGGCACGAGGAGGATCCCGAGGGCGATGACGGTGTAGGCCACGCCGGTGACTGCGACGATCCTGCTCGGATCGGTCGCCGTGGCCAGCCAGCCGAACACCGTCGTCCCGATCGGGATCGCGACGAACGAGCCGAGCATGTCGTAGGACCACACCCGCGACTGTGCGTGCTCGGGCACGTTCTCCATCATGGCCACGCTCCAGCCGGTGCCGAAGGCCTCGGTGCCGACGCCTGCGACGAACGCGATCGGCATGAGCAGCAGCGTCATCGGCCGCACGCCGAGCACGAAGATCGGCGCGCCCATGAGCGCGACACCGATCATCCCGGACCGAAGCGGTCGGTTCAGCTGGGTCCGCATCAGCACCAGCGTCATCACGATCGCCCCGGCGGCCTGGGCGCTCAGGACGAGGCTCCAGCCGCGTACGCCGAGGGTGGGATCGGTCTCGGCGATGTAGGGGCCGAGCACCGCCCAGGCGCCGGCCGTCATGGCGTTGAGCACGCCGAAGCCGACGACGATCACCCACAGCCAGGTCCGCGAGGCGAACTCCTGCCAGCCCTCACGCAGGTCGGCCAGCATCGACTCACCGCTGTGCGCAGCGGGCGGCAGCGCGATGCGAGCCAAGGCCACGATGGCGATGACGTAGGTCAGCGAGTCGACGGCCAGGGCCCAGCCGCCACCGGGGCCGGCCACGATCAGGCCGGCCACCACCGGGCCGAGGATCTGCGTGCCGTAGCGCGCGAACGACATCAGCGCGTTGGCCTGCTGCAGGAGTCTCGGCTCGACCAGCTGAGGGACCAGCCCCTGCATCGACGGCATCGTGAAGGCCGACACTGCGCCGTTGACGCACTCGATCACCAGGATCATCGGGATGGTCGCGACCCCTGTGATGATGAGCGCCGCGACGCTGCCCTGGGTGATGGCGGTCAGGGCGTGCGACACCTGGATGACCCGACGGCGCGACATCCGGTCGGCGACGACACCTCCGATGAGCAGGAAGACGACGAGCGCGACCATGCGGCCCGTCATGACGGTCGCGAGAGCGCTCGCCCTCTTGTCGACGTGCAGTACGGCGAACGCGAGCGCCACCGGCGCCATCGACGAACCAGCGAGCGATGTGGCCCGCGCGATGAAGAACCACCGAAAACGCTTGTCCTGCAACGCTTCCCACGACTCGGCCATCTTCATCGGGCGGCCTTCGTGTCGTCGTTCATCTCGAAGAGGAACGCCTGCATGTTGACCTTGATGGTGCCTTCGGCGCGGGGGCGCTGGGCCTCCTGATGGACGAGGGCGCTCGCCTCGTGGACGAGTGAGGCGACCTTGCCCCACACCTCCGGGGTCACCCACAGCTCGGCGTCGGTGATGTTGCCCTTGCCGCCCGGCTTGCGGTCGCGGATCCGTCGGCGCAGCTCCTGAGCGATCGCCTCGATCTGCAGCTGCCAGTCGCCGGGGTCGAACGTCGACCCGCCGCTCCCGCCCCGAGCGGCACGGTCGGCCTCGCTGAGGTAGGCGTACTTCTTGGCCACGCCGCCGCGCACGCTCTCGGTGCCGACCTCCTGCACGTGGCCGGACCGGGCCAGCACCCGCACGTGATAGCTCGCGTTGGCCTGCGTGATGTCGAGCTCCCGGGCGATCTCGGCCGCGCTCATCGCGGCGCCGGTGAGCAGCGACAGGATCTGCAGCCGAACCGGGTGAGCCACAGCCCGCAACGCCGACGTCTGCTCGTCGGCCTCATCTCCCAAAGACATGTTTGGAAGTATGGGCAACCGGCCGTCGTACCGTCAAGCACTTCTTTGGCAGTTCGCCGACAGAGCGGGTGGAGCGTCAGGAGGGGTCGGGCGGCCAGGCGTCGCCCCAGGCCACGTCACGCGCCGCCTTGTACGCGGGCCCCTGCCGCTTGCTCACGACCTCACGCCCCGCGGAGCCATCCGGCCGGCACAGCTGCAGCTCGACCAGCCCCTTGCGCTTGACCGGGTGTCGTACGACGCGCGCCGCGCCTCCCGGCGACGGCGCCTCTCCCGGCCGGACGGCGAGCACGTAGGAGAACTTCTCGTCCTCGTGGCTGAGCTCGCCACCCTTGACCTTGCGGTGCAGCGCCGACCGGTTGACCCGCGCCGCGAAGTGACACCAGTCGTCGACCGCGAGCGGGCAGCCGAGCGCGTGCGGGCACGGAGCGATAACCTGCCAGTCGGCGTCGATCAACGCCGCACGCGCCGTGAGCACCCGCCGGTGACCGTCCGGCGTACCAGGCTCGACGACCAGGACCGCGCGCTGCGCGGCACCCGTCGCGTCGTCGACCACCCGCTGCTGCTGCGACGGCGAGAGCTCGCTCAGGACGTAGGACACCGTGACCAGGTCGCCCGCAGGCACCGGCTCGCCGAGCCGCCAGGTCCGCCAGTCGGCCCGCGGCAGAGTGTCGCCCGCGAGGTCGCGACCGAGCCGGTGCGCCTCGGCCACCTGCTCGAGCACGGTCGCCTGCGCCAGGCCCGGCAGCACGTCCGCCGCAGCCCACACCGACGCACCCGTGCCACCGCCCAGGTCGACGAGCGACTCGACCGCACCCAGCCCGGCGTCGAGCCCGTGCAGCAGGGCCAGGCGGACGGCGGCGTACGTCGCAGGCATCCGGTAGACGGCGTACGCCAGGACGTCCGCGCGACTGCTGAGGATCGGGCTGTCGGCGGCCGCGACGGTGCGATATCGGGCGCTGAGCCGTTCGACGGCGGCCGTCACCGCTACCGTGGACGCGCCGGACGACGCGCGTTCGAGAGCAGCGCGCAGCTCGGTGGAGATCTCGCTCATGGCGCCTGTGAGCGTACGCCGGTTCGCGCGTCTCCCATGTCACTCCAGTCACAGGCACCACATCTGTGGCAGGATCAGCCCCGGCCCATGTCACCCACGGAGGAACCCGATGGCGAAGATCAAGTCGTTCGTCCCCTGGGTGGTGCTTGCGTTCGTCGTCTACGCGGTCGTGACATCGCCTGACAAGTCCGCCGATCTGGTGCGCAACGTCTGGTCGATCCTGTCCGACGGCGTCACCAACATCGGCAACTTCTTCGACAACATCCTGAACGGCGGCTAACGCCCGTGGACGGCGTCAACCGGCGCGCCGTCGAACGACTGGCGCCCTACCGGCTCCCCAAGGAGAAGGTCGTCGTCGCCATGCAGGAGCACTGGGCGGCTCGCGTCGAACCCGTGGCGACCACGATCTTCGGGTTCTTCCTCGTCATCACGATCGGCACGATCGCACCGGCCCGCATGGGCCTGCTCACCAACGCCGCCTGGTGGCTGTGGTTCGTCCTGGCGATCCGCATGGCCTGGGTCATGGTCAACTGGCACTTCAGCTGGTTCGTCGCCACCGACAAGAGACTGCTGCTGCTCTACGGCATCATCACGCGCAAGGTCGCGATGATGCCGATGGCGCGTGTGACCGACATGTCCTACACCCGCTCGCCGCTCGGCCGCGTCCTCGGCTACGGCACGTTCGTCCTCGAGAGCGCCGGCCAGGACCAGGCCCTGTCGACCATCCACTGGGTCCGCGACCCCGACGAGACCTACCGCCTGATCTGCAGCCAGATCTTCGGCGGGTTCGACCCGGCCGAGGACGGCCCCGAGGCCGCCGGCGGCAAGCCCGGCACACCCGGCAACGGCGGGCCGACCCGCGGGCCCGGCGGACCTGGCGGCTCTGGCGGACCCGACCGGCCGGGTGGCGCGCCCGACCCGACCCTCGTCCGCGACCGGCCGGCTCCCGAGGCCGACGAGGAGGTCGAGGTCACCGACGTCCCGATCCACCACCTCGGTCGCTACCTCGAGAACGACGACGAGCGGACCCCGCTGCGCGACCGGATCCGGACGCCCTGGCACCGCCGCCACCAGTCGCGCGTCTCGCCCCGCGTCGTACGCCGAGCACGCGACCACGACCTCGCCGACGCCGAGTCCGACCCGGGCTGGACCATCTCGCGCGAGGACGTCTCACCACACCACTCCGTGGGACACACGGACTGACTCGCCAGTAATCCCTCCGATGTGGCTAGCCTGGCTCGCCGACTCATCGCCCGAAGGGAGCCACGCATGAGCGTCATGCGGACGAAGTCGATCGAGCAGTCGATCGGCGACACCACCGAAGACCACGAGTTCCAGCTCAAGAGACGGCTGACCGCCCTCGACCTGACCCTCTTCGGGATCGGCGTCATCATCGGCGCCGGAATCTTCACGACCACCGGCCGCGCCGCCCAGGAGCTCGCCGGCCCCGCCGTGGTGATCTCCTTCATCGTCGGCGCGGTCTGCTGCGGTCTCGCGGCCCTCTGCTACGCCGAGCTGGCCTCGACCGTGCCGGTGAGCGGGTCGGCGTACACCTTCTCCTACGCCACGCTCGGTGAGCTGATCGCGTGGATCATCGGCTGGGACCTGTTCCTGGAGCTCATGCTCGGCGCGTCCGTCGTGGCCCAGGGCTGGAGCCAGTACTTCACCGAGCTCATCAGCCACGCCGACTGGACGCTGCCCGCATCCGTGGCGCCCGGGTCGAGCTTCGACCTGATGGCGTTCCTGCTCGTCGCGGTGCTGACGGCGCTGATCGCCTTCGGCATCAAGGAGTCGCTGCGCGTCAACATGGCGCTGGTGTTCCTCAAGCTGTTCATCGTGCTGTTCGTGATCATCGCGGGCATCGGTTTCATCGACAAGGACAACTACAGCCCGTTCATCCCCGAGTCGACCGAGGCAGCCGCCAAGACCGGCATCCACCGCCCTGTGTTCGACACGATTCTCGGCCTGGACCCGGCGGCGTTCGGTGTCATGGGCATCTTCACCGCGGCATCGCTGGTGTTCTTCGCCTACATCGGGTTCGACGTCGTCGCGACCACGGCCGAGGAGGCCAAGAACCCGCAGCGCGACCTGCCCATCGGCATCATCGCCTCGCTGATCATCTGCACCGTGCTCTACGTCGCGGTCTCGCTGGTGATCACCGGCATGGTCAAGTACAGCGACATCGACCCCAAGGCGGCGCTCGCCTCGGCGTTCACCGACGCCGGCAAGGGCGGTTACGCGACGATCATCTCCGCGGGCGCGGTCGCCGGTCTGTGCACCGTCGTCATGACCCTGATGATCGGCGCCACCCGCGTGCTGTTCGCGATGGCCCGCGACAACCTGCTGCCCAAGGGACTGGCACACACCCACGACAAGACCGGTACGCCGGTGCGCCTCACCCTGGTCATCGGCACCATCGTCGCGCTGGTCTCCTCGCTCACGCCGATCGGCAAGCTCGAGGAGATGGTCAACATCGGCACGCTGTCGGCGTTCGCCCTGGTCTCGCTGGCGATCCCGATCCTGCGCAAGCGCCGCCCCGACCTGCAGCGCTCGTTCAAGGTGCCGTTCTCGCCGGTGCTGCCGATCGTGTCGGCGGTGATCTGCACCTACCTGATGCTCAACCTGTCGATCGAGACGTGGCTGCGGTTCCTGGTCTGGATGGCGCTCGGGTTCGTCATCTACTTCGCTTACAGTCGTCATCACGCCAAGCTCGGCCGCATCGACTCGGACACCGATCCGGACTACCTCAAGGCCTGAGCACCGCCCACCATCACTGACCGGAGGTCACGCGCCACCATGGCCGTTCGTCCCATCACCATCATCGGCCACAAGGCGCTGCACCAGCCCACCAAGAAGGTCCGTGAGATCACCGACGAGGTCCGCACGCTCGTCGCCGACATGTACGACACGATGGACGCTGCCAACGGCGTCGGCCTGGCCGCCAACCAGGTCGGCGTCCGGCAGCGCATCTTCGTGTACGACGTCCCGGGCGAGGAGGACGGCGTCGCCGACCAGCGTGGCGTCGTCATCAACCCGGTGCTCGAGAAGGGTCCGGTGCCGCCGGGCGAGCCCGACCCCGAGGACGGCTCCGAGGGCTGCCTGTCCGTGCCGGGCGAGCACTTCCCGACCGCGCGTGCCGACTGGGCCCGTGTCACCGGCACCGACCTCGACGGCAACGAGGTCGTGATCGAGGGCACCGGCCTGCTCGCACGGGCGCTGCAGCACGAGACCGACCACCTCGACGGCAAGCTCTACGTCGAGCGGCTCACCCCGACGCTGCGCCGCGAGGCCCGCGAGGCCGTCAAGGACCGCGGCTGGGAGGCCGCCCGCCTGACCAAGTGGGACCCGGCCACGCAGAAGGCCGAGAAGGTCTGATCACCGCCGGGCGAGCCCGACCGCTGGTTGAGCCGGGCGAGCCCGAACGCTGGCTGAGCCAGTCCGCTGGTTGAGCCGGGCGAGTCCGACCGCTGGCTGAGCCATTCCGCTGGTTGAGCCGGGCGAGCCCCACAGGGCGAGCCCGAGTCGAAACCGGGTGACCACGTGCACCTGAGTCTCCCCGTATGGCACCAGGTTTCGACACGCCCCTCGCCTAGCGGCTCGGACCGGCTCAACCAGCGAGCGCACGGCTCGACCAGCGAGCGCACGGCTCCGACCAGCGAGCGCGCGGCTCCGACCAGCGGTCCCCGTCAGGCACCCCCTCAGCGCTCGCTGTGCAGTGGTTCGTGTGGTGAACCACTGCCTGCGCGCTGGCTCACCACACGAACCAGTGCACAGTCCTCCACGAACCCACCCGCCCACGAGAGACGGACCCCGCACATCCACCCCGCCGGTCGAACCACCCGCCGGTCGAGCCGGGCGAGCCCCACCGCCGGCGGTCAGGCGCCGGGGACCGAGAGCGGGTCGAACCCGTAGGGCAGCTCGAGCCGGTGCTGGTGCAGCAGCGCGGTGTCGGCCAGCAGCTCACGCGTGGGGCGCTGCGCGACGATGCGCCCGTCGTCCATCAGCGCCGAACGACCGCACAGCTCCAGGGCGTACGGCAGGTCGTGCGTCACCATCAGCACCGCCACGGGCAGCGACTGGATGATCTCGGCGAGCTCGCGCCGGGCGGCCGGGTCGAGGTTGCTCGACGGTTCGTCGAGCACGAGCAGATCGGGGTCCATCGCCAGCACGGTCGCGACGGCGACGCGGCGACGCTGACCGAACGACAGGTGGTAGGGCGCGCGGTCGGCGTACTCCTGCATGCCCACGGCCGTCAGCGCCGACTGGACGCGCTCGCGCAGCGCCTCGCCCTTGAGCCCGAGGTTGGCCGGTCCGAACGCGACGTCGTCACCGACGGTCGGCATGAACAGCTGGTCGTCGGGGTCCTGGAAGACCATGCCGACACGGCGACGTACCTCGGCGAGGGTGTCCTTGGCCAGGCGCAGACCGCCCACCTCGACCGAGCCGGTGCCGGTGCCGCCCGCGACGGAGCCGAGGATGCCGTTGAGGTGCAGGACGAGCGTCGTCTTGCCGGCGCCGTTGGGCCCGAGCAGGGCGACGCGTTCGCCGGCCTCGACTGTGAGATCGACGCCGTAGAGCACCTGGTGGCCGTCGGGGTAGGCGAACCCGAGCCGGCTCACCTGCAGCGCGGGCGCTGTCATGCGAGCACCGCGACGACAAGGGCGACCAGCGCCGCGACCGGCAGCGCGAACGCCGTACGCCACTCGGTGGCGGTCGTCGTACGCCCCGAGAGCACAGGCATGGGCCCGTCGAGACCGCGGGCGAGCATCGCGCGATGCACCCGCTCACCCCGCTCGTACGTGCGCACGAACGTCGAACCCGCAGTGCCTGCAACGGCTTTGAGCGCCGAGGCCCGCCGACCGCTGCCCCCGCGTGCGAGCCGAGCGATGCGCGCACGCTCCAGGTCGTCGCTCGCGATCGCGAGGTATCGCACCGCGAACGCGATGATCGACACGAGAACCGTTGGCAACCGGAGCTTTTCGAGGCCGACCAGCATGTCGCGCGACTCGGTCGTGGCGGCGAGGACGATGGCCGCGACAACGCCGAGCGTCGCCTTGGCGAGCAGCAGCGCGCCGCCGACCAGCCCCGACCGTGACACCGAGAGTCCGAGCACGTCGACCTGCGGGCCTGATGCGACGAACGGCATCAGCAGCGCGAACACCACGAACGGCGTCTCGACGAGCATTCGGCGCGCAACGGTCGCGAGCGGCAGCCGCGCGATCACGACCACTGCGGCGAGCAGGCCGGCGTACGCGACGAACGCGGGCCAGGCCGAGGCCGGCGTCGCCACCACGACCACCACGAACGCCAGCAGCGCGACGAGCTTGGCCTGTGCGGGCAGCCGGTGGACAACGGAGGCCCGACGCACGAGCAGCGCGTCGGCGCCGCGCGCTGGCACGGCGCCGATGGCATGGGTGGCCGCCACGCGAATCAGCCTGCGACCGTTGAGGACTCGCGCTCGGCGACCTCGTCGCTCGCCGGGCGGGTACGACGGATCAGCCACGCGACAGCGCAGCCGACGAGCACGGTCAGCGCGACGCCGATGAGGCCGGCGAGCCCGCCGGAGAGGAACGAGTTGGAGACACCGCTGACGGCGTAGTCGGCCATGGGTCCGCCCGCGACGGCGGAGTCCTTGCCCTCGAAGCCGAGCTGCTCACCGACGTACTCGAGGCCGTCGGGGTGTGAGCTGGCGAAATAGCTGAGGCCGAACGCGACGACCGCGCTCGCGGCGAGCGCGATGCCGAGGCCGCGTCGGCCGAGCGGGCGGGTACGACGCGTGCCCGGCTGGGCGGAGTCGGCGGCCACGGTCGTGCGCTCACCGTCGGCGCCGACCAGCTCGAGGTCACGGCGCAGGTGGCGCGCGACGAACACCAGGTCGGGCCGGGACGACAGCACCGCGCTGAGCACGGCCGTGGTGATGAGCGCCTCGCCGATGCCGATGAGGACGTGCCAGCCGATCATCGCCGTGGCGACCTTGCCGACCGGGATCTCGACCGAGCCACCGATCGCGTAGATGCCGGTGAACACGACGGCCGCGGCAGGCACCGCGATCAGGGCCGCGACGAACGCCGACACCGACACGCTGGAGGTGCGCTCGGGCAGGACGCGCAGGAGGGCCCGCATGACGGCGTACCCGACGACGACGGTGACCACGCCCATGACCGAGATGTTGGTGCCGAGCGCGGTGAGACCGCCGTCGGCGAAGAACACGCCCTGGATGAGCAGCACGACCGTCATACACAGCAGGCCGGTCCACGGACCGACCAGCGCCGCAGCGAGCACTCCCCCGAGGAGATGCCCGCTCGTGCCTGCCCCGACGGGGAAGTTGACCATCTGCACGGCGAAGATGAACGCCGACACCAGGCCCGGCAGCGCCGGCCCCGACTCGCGGATCTCGGGCGCCGCCTTGCGCAGGGCGAACGCCACAGCACCGGCCGCGACGACTCCGGTCGCCGCGGAGGTGGGCAGGTCGATAAATCCGTCAGGGACGTGCATGGTGCCCACCCTCTCGCCACTTGCGACATGTTCGCAACTGGCCACCTGGATAGGCTCGTCACATGCGCGCCGAAGCCGTCTCCCAGCCGCACGCGTTCCACGCCGAGGGCCCCGTCTGGTGGCCCGACGGTCGGCTCCGTTACGTCGACCTGATGAAGGGCGACGTGCTCGCGCTGAACGACGACGGCTCGGTCGAGCGGGTCCACGTCGGCACCGTGGCCGCCGCCCTGCGCCCGCGTGCCGGCGGCGGCGCGGTCGTCGCGCTCGAACGCGGTTTCGCCCTCGCCTCACGCGACGACCTGTCCGACCTGGAGGCGCTGCCCGAGCTGTGGAACGGCGACACGGTCCGGTTCAACGACGGCGGCACCGACCCGGCCGGACGGTTCTACTGCGGCACGATGGCGTACGACGAGACGCCCGGTGGCGGGTCGCTGTTCCGGCTCGATCCCGACGGCTCCACCACCGAGGTGCTTCCGTCGGTGACGATCTCCAACGGCCTCGGCTGGTCACCCACAGGCGAGACGGCGTACTACAACGACACCCCGACCCATGCGATCTCGGTGTTCGACTGGAGTGCCGGTGAGGGTCTGAGCAACCGCCGGCCGTTCGTGACGCTGCCCGACGACGAGCCGGGCAACCCCGACGGCCTGTGCGTCGATGCCGAGGGCGGGGTGTGGGTCGCGCTCTACGGCGGCTCGGCCGTCCACCGCTACACGCCGGACGGGCAGCTCGACCAGGTGGTCGAGCTGCCCGTCACCAACGTCACGGCCTGCACCTTCGGTGGCGCCGACCTGAGCACGCTCTACATCACGACGACGCGTGAGAACGTTCCCGACGGCGAACAGCCTTCTGCCGGAGCGGTTTTCACGTGTACGCCGGGTGTGGCCGGCCTGCCCGCGCTCCCCTTCGCGGGCTGACCGACCACTGCTGGTCGAGCAGGCGTCAGCGGACGGCGTACGACACGGCCTTGACCTGCGCGGTCGTGCGCTGGGCGTCGAGGCCGGGGCCTGAGATTTGCACGGTCCACGCAGCGTGGCTCTTGTCGAACCACCCGCGCCCGCCGTCGTTCTCGCGCATCAGCAGCTCGCGCTTGTCGTTGCAGTAGTAGCGCATGATGTAGCCATCAGCGCGGACCCGCCCGCCACCGCCGAAGAACGGCTGGCAGGTCGTGCCGTCGGCGAGCACCACACCCCACGGCACCTCGTTCGCGACCTCGTGCGCCGTCGTCGGCTTGGTCAGGTTGAGCAGGTCGACGTGCTTGCGGTACGGCGAGGCCACGCACGCGGCCTGGTGATCGGCGAGCGCCCAGCACGCGTCGTACCCGGCGGCGTTGGCGCCACAGATGAAGATGCCGCTGCTCCTCGCGACCGGGCTCGACTCGCTGCCGTCGCAGCTCTCACCGGTCTTGGTGCTGGTCCAGCCCGCGGCCAGGTGACCGTTGACGACCGGGTTGATCGAGCGGATCTGGGTGCGGCTCACGGACGGGCCGCCGCCGTTGTCACCGCCCTCGTCACCACCGGTCGAGGCGCCATGCCCGGTGTGGACCACGACGTCGGTCATCACAGGCTTGCCGCCGCGCACCCGGATGACGCCCGTACGACGCGAGTCGGTCGAGCCCTCCAGCGGCTGGAATGCCTTCCAGGTGACGTTGAGTCCGCTGCGGCCGGCCGACCACGAGGTGACCCGGGCCTTGCCGTAGAACGCGTCCTTGTTGGCGAGGTGAGCGAGGTCGATCGTGCCGAGGACCCTCCAGTCCTGCCCGTAGACCACGATCACGCTCGGCCAGGTCACGCCGCCCGCGTCGCAGAAGAACTCGACCACCATCTCCTTGCGGCCGTCACCGGTCAGGTCGACCAGCGCGGGCTTGGAGCCGGGGTTGTAGTACGTCATGCCGACGCCCGGCATGTTGGCCTCGACGTTACCGAGGTGGCCGCGCATGTTCTTGCCGTTCTTGAGCGTGCCGGCCGGGTTCTGACACATCGCCGGATAGGGCGCGTTTTTGAGCCCGTCGAGGGTCAGCCCGCTGCCGCGGGTCGTGCTCTTCGATCCCGAGTTCCCCTGGGAACCCTGTGCGTTCGAGGACGAGGCGTTGTTGTCGGTCGCGCTCGGAGCACTGCGCTCGACGCCCGTCCCGCCGTCGTCGGACGTGCCTGCTGCAGAGCTGGTGCTTGGCGCAATCGACGTGGCGGGCGCTCCGGGCTGAGCCGACTCGACAGGGCTGGACGCGCTGCCCGCGGCACCGGCCGGCGTACTGCTGCTGGCCGCGACCGGTACGGACGGACCTGCCGCATCCTTGGACTCCTGGCACGCCGCGAGCGTGAGGCTCGTGCTGAGTGCGAGGCCGGCGATGACGATGGACTGACGCTTCATGATGTTCCCCCTTGGCGTTGGCCGGCTCCCCGTCCGGCTTGCATGATGAGGACGGCCCGCTCGGGGGCGAGGTTGACGTCGCCAGGTCTCATTTCGGTCTGAACTCGTCGGCGACTCGGTCCTAGGACCCTCGCTCAGCCCCGGAACGGCGGCCGATTTCGCAGTTCGGCCCGGAGCCCGTTAGTATTACTCGTCGTTGCCACGGCAACGCACGCACCCGTAGCTCAACGGATAGAGCATCTGACTACGGATCAGAAGGTTTGGGGTTCGAATCCCTACGGGTGCACGCTGTGTTGAGACAGTCAACGAGGCCCCGACCTGCGGAAACGCGGGTCGGGGCTTTGTCGTTGCCCTGACCACTCCGGCCACTGACAGCAGCGCTGACAGCAACCGAGCCAGCCAGAGACGCATGGTCCGCGGGCGGGTCAGCGTCACAACAGGATCTGGACGCGCGGCCGCGCAAGCCTTGAGACCATGCTCGGGTGCAGCGACAAGAACTGAGCGCGGGCGATCTGCGCCGCTTCGATCACAACGTTGCCGCGATGTGGGAAGGCGCCGAGATCGTGGGCCATGTCGCCATCAGCGTTGGCTCGTTCCGGAACATGTTCCTGCGCAAGCAGCCTTGTGTATGGTCGCTCGTGACCTGGGTCGATGGCACCCAGGAGGGGCCTGACGAGGACTACCCACCGTGGACGACAGCACTTGAGCTCATCAATGGGCACATCGTCGTCGAACGAGATGGCACCTCCACCGCGTACCGAATCGAGTGGGTGCCACAGGCCAGCCGATCTGCCGCCTGGGAGCAGTACGGGATGCACAAGTTCTCGCCCTGAGACCTGCACACTCACGCCCCGAGCGCCCCATCCATCGCGTCAGCCGCAGAACGCAGCGCCGTAGGCATCACGTGCCCGTAGAGGTCCGTCGTCATGCTCAGCTGCGTGTGCCCCAGCATCTCAATGACCACGCGCGGAGACACGCCCTGAGCAAGCAGCAGCGTGGCGCACGTGTGCCGCAGGTCGTGGAAGCGGATGCGACGTACGCCGGCCGCTGCGATCTGCTGATCGAACAGCCGATTCAGGTCGCGCGGCTCGATGACGGTTCCCTTCGTGGTGCTGAACACCAGCCCGAGGTCGGTCCACGCCCCGCCAGCCGTCGAACGTTCCTCGTCTTGTCGCGCACGATGCTCGCGGAGAGCACTGGCACTCACCCGAGGCAATGGCATGGTGCGCCGGCTGCGCTGCGTCTTCGGACTTCCCGAGACGAGTCCGACTCCCTGCCCGAGCCGCTGCACCGTGCGATGAACGCGCAGCGATCCGCCGTCGAGGTCCACGTCGTCCCAGCGCAGCGCCAGCAGCTCGCCCTTGCGGGGCCCGAGCGCCACCCCAACGGAGAAGAGGGCCGACAGCCGATGCTCGTTCAGGCGGTGCGCCAACTACTTGACCAAGGCCTCATTACTGTGGAGCACGGACGAGGATCGTTCGTGCGGGGCAAGCCGCAGCTCATGCGGTTCGGTGCTGAGCGGTACTCGAACCGCCTGCGGCAGGAGACCGGGCTATCGCCGTATCGGGCCGAAGTTGAGCGGCAAGGGCGAGTCCCAAGCGTGGACTGCACGAGCATCGAACGCGTAACGCCACCGCCGGACATGGGACTGCTGCACGAACAGGTGACAGGTGGTAGTCATGCCGCCTGATCGGCTGGCGTGGTCATGATCGTCTCGTACTCGATGGGGGTCAACCGGCCGAGGCGGTCTTGGCGTCGACGCCGGTGGTAGGTGCGTTCGGTCCAGGTGATGATCGCGATCCGCAGGTCTTCGCGGGTGTCCCAGGTGCGGCGGTCCAGGACGTTCTTCTGCAGCAGCGCGTAGAAGGACTCCATCGCGGCGTTGTCACCGGCAGCGCCGACCCGGCCCATCGACCCGGTCAGCGCGTGCTGGTTCAAGGCGTGCACGAACTTGCGTGAGCGGAACTGGCTGCCGCGGTCGGAGTGCACGATGCACCCGGTGACGTCCTGCCCCTGCGCGCGTCGCCGCGCGACGGCCGAGTCCAGGGCTGCCGACCGCGAGGGTGGACTTCATCCGGTCGCTGATGGAGTAGCCCACGATCCGCCCGGAGCAGGCGTCCTTGATCGCGCACAGATACAGCTTCCCCTCACCAGTGCGGTGCTCGGTGATGTCGGTCAGCCACACCTGGTTCGGCGCGGCGGCGGTGAAGGAGTGCCGGATCACACCGTGCTCGTCCTGACCAGCGAGCAGGTCATCGTGCACCGGTGGCCCGGGCTTCTTGCCGTGGCTGCCGCGCTTCTTGCCGAAGACCGACCACCACGCGTTCGCCGAACAGAACCGCCACGCCGTGCGCGGCGTCATCACCTCACCCGCGTCGGCGGCCTCCACAAGCAAGTACCGGTACCCGAACTCCGGATCATCACGGTGGGCATCGAACAACGCGTTGGCCCGGTAGGCCGCCTGCAGCTCACGACCGGTGACCGGACTGGCCAGCCAGGCGTAATACTTCTGACGGTGGAGCTTCAGGACCCGGCACGTGACCGTCACGGGAATCCCGTCAGCGGCCAGCTCACTCACGAGCGGGTAGAGCCTTTTCCCGGCAGATGCGCCTGAGACAGGTAAGCCGCCGCCCGGCGCAGCACCTCGTTCTCCTGCTCAAGCAGCCGTATCCGCCGGTTGGCCTCCCGCAGGTCAGCAGACTCAGCCGTGGTCGTGCCCGGCTTGTCGCCATCATCGATCGCGGCCTGGCGCAACCACTTGTTCAACGTCATCGGGTGGACACCGAAGTCCTTGGCGACCTGCTCCAGCGTCACACCCGGCTCACGGCCGCGGGCGACGCGCACGACATCATCACGAAACTCTCGGGGGTAGGGCTTAGGCACAGCAACATCCTTCCAGGCCACCCTCACGGGCAAGCCAGATCAGATGTCACCTGTTCGTGCAGCAGTCCCGTGGTCCGGCGCGAGAACTGGTACTTCGCCGACGACGAACCGATGCAGCAAGGCGTCACGTACATCCCCTCGGAGGTCGCGGAGGGCACTCCCCTCGCCGACTCGGCCGACATGGGCAAAGGGAGTCTGTATGCGCGATTCGCGGACCGCGGCTACGTGATCGCCAGTATCCGTGAGGAGGTCTCAGCCCGGATGCCAGGCCCCGACGAGGCTCGCCGCCTCCACATCCCGGACGGCATCCCAGTCCTTGAGGTCCTCCACACGGGCATCGACACCGCAGGTCGGCCGTTCGAGGTCACGAGGTTCGTCATGCGAGCCGACTACAACGCCGTGCAGTACACGATGCCGATCAACGAGGAAGGCGCAAAGTGAGCAACGCCCATGCAGTCATTCGACTTCGACGGGACAGCGACCTACCTGAGCTCGCCCAAATTCTCGTGGCCGTCCATGCGCTGGACGGCTATCCAGTCGAGGGCGTCGACAATCCCCTGGCCTGGCTCGTCTCGGACAGCACTCTGTCAGCGTGGGTGGCTGAGCTTGACGGCAAGCTTGTCGGACATGTCGCGCTCTCCGACCCCAGCGAGAGCGAGGGCGCGGCCAAGCTGTGGGCGGAGCAACACGGGAATACTGGCCCTGGGTTAGCGATGCTTGGCCGGCTGTTCGTGTCGCCCGCTGGCCGAGGCCGTGGACTTGGCGCTCGTCTCACCGCGACCGCGACTAACGAGGCTCGTCGCATGAATCGGCGCGCCGTATTGGATGTCATGGAGAAGGATGTGGCCGCCCGGAAGACCTACGAACGCCTTGGCTGGATACGCCTCGGCGAGTTCGACCACGCGGCCGGAGCGGGCCGTGCAGTGCCAGCCATTGCCTACGCTGCGCCAACGGAGTGAATAGCGCTCCGTTGGCAACTAGCCAGCATCACGCCGGTCTCTGGACCCATTTCGAGTCAGCGACGATCTCATTGACCACGTCCCGCCACTTACGCCGATCCTTCTCTGGCCGCGCGGGAAGAACATCGGCATGAGCCGCCGAGAGGTCCGCGTCTGTTTCCCCCACCGCAGGGGTCTGCCTAACGCCGGCCTCTACCCGGCGAGGTACCGCAGCACAGAACAGTATGGACGCGTACTTCTCGACCGGGTAGAGGCATGTCACGTCCCGGCCTCGACTCTGCAGAACCGAGTCGAGGTGAACCGACATACCCTCATTCACTTCTCGACGCAGCCCCCCCGGCGAGGGCACCCAAACGTTATTCAACGAATCAAACGTTAGACAATTCGGAACCCTCGGGATCCTTCGATAGAGACCTTCGGAGTCCGGGATCGTAGGATCATCGAAGACCCACTCGCTCATCGCTGCAGCATGCTCTGACGCCAGAAGGGATTACGTGTCCACACTTCCTCCGCCATCGAAGCAAGAACTGCCTTCGACAGAGTGCGGACGTGACTTGGATCCGTCAACGAAAAAGACTCGCTCGCTACCTTCACCCAGAGATAGCTGGGTCCGTCAGAGTCGATGTCCACTTGCAGATGCCTTTCGCCGGCAACCCAATGCAGAACTGCGACACCGTCATCATCCGGAACGATCGATGGGAATGTCGACTCCGCGGTCGTGACCTGGCGAAGGAAGTCGAAAATGTTACGAACAGTCTTGGCCTCGAACGCATCGTGGCCCAGGTCATCGCAAATCTCTTCGATTAAGTGAGAGACGTGCTTCATCGCTGGAGTCGCCGTAGTCAACGACGGACGGTCCGGGAAGCGGGCGCCAGCTTCTCGCGAGGGAATGCGCGGAGTGAAGACGAATTTCCGCTCCCTCTGGCCCCAATGCCCAGCCTCCTGGCGTGGCCAGCTCGGCACAAGATCAACAATTGCGGTCATGACAGTTCCACCCTCCCCCAGGCTTCGCGCTGCTCTTCAGACGTGTACTGCACGAATAGTTCAATGAGTTCGTCATGCGCGTCTCGCATGCCGCCGAGAGTGCTTTCCTCCGACGAATCTACATTCCGACTGACTGATATAGAGAATATCGACTCGTCGCCGACGTCACCATCCACCGCTAAATACGAAGAGCATTTATGCGAATCCTCATCAGCGCACGCATGAATTCGTACTCCAACATAGCCAGCGCCCGGTAAGTGGCCCCCAGGAGTCCCGGTCCATCCTGTTAGGACACCAGTGGCCAACCCCGCGACGTCGACGCCGTCGATTACGTTCTCGTAGCGACATTCTGCACCAGTGATCACTAGCGATATTCCAGCCTCGTCGCGCAAGGTCTTCTCGAAGTCGGCCAAACGCTCTTCAAGTTCTCTTACGAGTTCCTCAAAACCAGGATAAGAGGAATCCTCCGAGAACTCCCATGCGATACCAAACTCGTCGCCCTGGAATTCGATCGATCGTTGACCGTCACTAGTGCTGTACGTCGTCCGCGCCAGCGGCCAGGTGGTCCCGCGGCCCGAGAGCCTGATGGCCTGCGGCCCTTCGCTTGGCGGCGTCGGAACCTGCTCGTCCACATTCGGGTACGCATCACGCCACAGACTCCTCAGCGGCGCGACATGGCTTGCCTGGACGTGACCCGTCGCCTCATACCGCAGGGCCAAGTTCGTGCGCCTAACGGGTGGATTCTCGAAGCGCAGCGGGCGCGCGCGCTCGTCCATGCCGGTCCCCATGCGCGCAGTATGACATCCAACCCTTGACTTCGGGGCATGCCCTGCCGATCAAGCCTCCACGCTGCGTCAGGCGGCATACAGGCGCTCCGTATCGTGAGGACTTTCTCTACTGACTTCAAGGCGCCTGCGGCGCTCGGCGGCCGGCCGCCGCCGTTCGCGCTCCAGGCGCAGGGACCCCCGCGCTTCGGCCTCGCAAGCTCGGCCTTCGCGCACCCCCGCACCCGTCGCGCTCACGGCACGGCCGACCACCACATGCAGGGAGGGCGCGCGATCCAGTTGATCGAACGCCCTCACCACACGAGCAGCCGTACCGACGCAGCAGCCTCCGTCGACACGTCAGGCCCTCAAGCCCGCACGAACCGATCGGTCCCGGTGATCGCTCCGCGCTCGTGGATGGCCACCACCCGCAGCGCCAGCGAGCTTGACCGCCTTCGACGCGACGACTCCATCTGCTCCGCTATCGGTTCGGCGGCTCTTCCTGTCCATCCGCCTTATGGCTCGGCGTGCCGATCGTCTCCAGCGGGCCCATCTCCCCATGCTCCTCGGCGTGTGCCCCTCGTACGGCCCTGATCCTCCGGTCGGCCTCGCGGTCCGCCTCTGCCCTGGGCATCCATTCGCTCTCGGTCGACATGACGACCTCTCCATCGGCCGCCGCTGCTCGGCGTTCCTTGAGCCAGGAGTCGAACTTGTGCTCCGGGCACGTCGGGATCACCTCGCACCGGAAGTGGTCGACGTCCGGCTTCTCGACCAAGCAGAACAAGATCACCGAACCCTCAACGGGCCTGCCACAGGTGTTGCATCTCGACGTCATCAGCTTCTCCTTCGAACCTCTTCGACGAGCTCGGTTGCCCGCCGCTCTGACAGCAGTTGTGACAGCAACCGGTCCGCACGGAGGCCCGCGACAGCACCCCACTGCGGATCGTCGACCAAGGCAGGACGCGCCCTCGCGCGACTGTGCCACACTGCGAATCGGACTACGGATCAGAAGGTTTGGGGTTCGAATCCCTACGGGTGCACGCTGTGTTGAGACAGTGTGAAGAAGGCCCCGGTCCTCGTGACCGCGGCCTTCTCGCGTCTGCGGCAGGAGCCGCACGCATTCTGAGAACCGCTCACTCGCGTCACATCTCGGCGACGCACGCTCTCCTCGCCCCTGAGAAGTGCCCCCTCGCGCCGGTTCTCAGCGCGTCGAGGTGACCGGCGGCGTACGGCCGCTCACGAAGCGCTGAGCGCGGCCGCCTCGTGCTCGCTCACGGCGAAGGCGTCCGTCGACCGCTCGAGTGCCTCGAGCAGGTCGCGGGCGTCGAACGCCTTGCCCGGCGCGAGTGCGCCCTCGCCGTGGTGGCGCCCGTCGAGCAGACGAGCGACGCCCTCGCCGATGATCGGCGCGGTGAACGCGTAGATGTCGCGACCCGAGGCGGTGATGCGCCGGACCTGCTGCCCCCGCCGGACGACGACGTCGACCACGAACCGCTGGCTCGACCGGCCCGAGTCGTCCGCGGCGCTCGGCGCGGGCGTGCTCTCGTCGCGCAGCTCGTTCAGGGGTGCGGTGTTGAGGTACGACGTCAGCTCGCCCACCTGCAGGTGGCTGTGCATCGTGATCGTCTCCGAGAACGGCAGCTGAACGACCTCCTGGTCGCCGATCGGTTCGGCGAACGACCACCGACTCACCGGTGCCGGGTTGGGCAGGGGCGAGAGCTCGCCGCCGCGGATCAGCTGCCGGACGGCCGTGTTGCGCTCGCCCGTGATGCGGGTGCCCTCGGTCGGCCACCAGCGGTCCAGACCGATCGCGACCTCGACCTCGTCGGCGTCGGTCTCAGCCGCGAGCGCTGCGGTCGCGAGGAGGTCGGCCAGGCCGCCGTAGAACGCCATCGCCGGGACGACGGTCACTCCGACCGCCCGCGCGGCCGCGTCGACCTCGTCGTGCAGCAGCTGGACAGCCGGCTGCTCGGCGGTGACGTCGAGGTAGTGGGCGCCGGCGGCGACCGCAGCACGCGACAGGCTCAGGGCCGTGTCGAGGAACGGGCCGGCGACGTTGACCACCACCGCGACGTCGGCCAGGGCCGCGTGCAGGGCGTCCGTGTCGTCGAGGGACACCGCGCGACGCTCCAGGTGCTCGTACGGCAGGGCGTCGAGGCGTGCGGCGTTGCGACCGGCGAGGACCGGCTCGATACCGCGGGACAGCAGCTCGTCGGTGACGAAGCGCCCGGTGTGGCCGGCGGCGCCGTAGATCAGGACTCGTTCGTTGCTCATGTCCTCAACTCTGGTCGGGCGCCGGAGCATGCGCGAGCGTCGGAAACGACGCCGGCCGTACACTTTCGGACATGCCTCGGATCGCGCTGGTCATGCACGACTCGGCCATGCTCTACGAGTCCGCGATCGCCGCCGAGGTGTTCGGCGTCGACCGCTCCGACCTCTCCTCCGACGGCACCTGGTACGACCTCGTCGTCTGCACAGCCGACGGCACCCCGCACCGGTGGTTGCCCGACCTGCCGACGACGGCGTACGACGGGCTCAGTGACGTGGACGCCGTCGTCGTCTCATCCACGGACGACCTCGACGGCGAGGGCGATCCGACGCTGAGCGCAGCGCTGGTGGCCGCGCACGCACGCGGGTCACGGATCGCGTCGTTGTGCACGGGAGCGTTCCTGCTCGCCGCGGCCGGCCTGCTCGACGACCGGCGTGCGACCACGCACTGGATGCACGCCGACGCTCTCGCCGAGCGCTACCCACGGATCGAGGTGCGTGCCGACGTGCTCCACGCAGACGAGGGCGACGTGCTCACCTCGGCGGGCAAGTCGGCAGCCCTCGACCTGTGTATTCACCTGGTACGCAACGATTTCGGCGTCGTGGCCGCCAACGGGATCGCGCGTCGGCTCGTCGTACCGGGCCACCGCCAGGGCGGCCAGGCGCAGTTCATCACGGCCCCCGCCGGGCCGCGTACGCAGGACGGTCTCGCGCCGACGCTGGAGTGGGCGCGCGGCCGCCTCGACCAGCCGCTCACGGTCGGCGACCTCGCGTCGCGCGCCGGACTGAGCACCCGGCAGCTGGCACGCCGCATGCACGCCGAGCTGCAGACCGGGCCGCTCGACTGGTTGCACCAGCAACGCATCGCGCGTGCCCAGGAGCTGCTCGAACGCACCGACGCCTCGGTCGACCAGATCGCCGACAGCTGTGGCATGGGTACTGCGACCACGCTGCGCCGGCACTTCCAGCGCGCCGTCGGCGTCTCGCCCACGGCGTACCGCGCGACGTTCCGGCTGCGCTGAGCCGACCCCCGCTGGTCGAGGAGGGCGAGGCGCTGGCCGAGCCCGTATCGAGACCACCGCGACCGCGAACGGACGACCCTCCCCGCGCCGCACCGGGTCTCGATACGGCTCGCGCCGGGGCGCTCGCCTACTCGACCAACGGGTGTGGTGAGGTCGCCTCCTCGACCAGCGAAGGCGGTCGCCCATTCCTCCCGCGGGATCGTGCGCGTCGACCGGGCAACACGGGTGGTGGAGCACTGTGCACTGGTTCGCCAGGTGAGCCATGCGAGCGCGTGGTTCACCACGCGAACCAGTGCACAGCGCGCGCCGAACCACTCCTCGCCCGACAGCCCGACCTCGATGGAACTCTCCCGTGCGGCACCGGGTCTCGCTACGGCTCGCGCTGGGGCGCTCGCCTGCTCGACCAACGAAGGCGGACCCGCGGGGTGCCGGCGGGCCTTTCGGACGGCGGGCCGGCGGCCGTACGTTGGAGCCCATGGCTACCCCCACCACAGCGCTCAACGACGGCTCGTCCCTGCCCGCGATCGGTTTCGGCACCTATCCGCTGAAGGCCGCCGAGGGCGTGAGCGCCATCGTGAGCGCGCTCGAGGCGGGCTACCGACTGCTCGACACGGCGGTCAACTACGACAACGAGCAGGCCGTCGGCGAGGCGATCCGACGATCCGGCATCCCGCGCGAGCAGATCCAGGTCGCCACCAAGATCCCCGGCCGCCACCACGCGTACGACGAGGCGCGCGCCTCGATCCGCGGCTCGCTCGAGAAGCTCGGCGTCGACTCCATCGACCTGCACCTCATCCACTGGCCCAACCCGAGCGTCGGCCTGTACGCCGAGGCGTGGCGGGCGCTGGTCGACGCCCGCGCCGACGGCGAGGTGAAGGCGATCGGCGTCTCCAACTTCACCGAGGAGCACCTGCAGCGCATCATCGACGAGTCCGGTGTGACGCCCGCGGTCAACCAGATCGAGCTGCACCCCTACTTCCCGCAGCAGCAGATGCGCGAGGTGCACGAGCGGCTCGGCATCCAGACCGTCGCGTGGAGCCCGATGGGCAAGCGCCAGGCGCCGTTCGGTGAGCCGCCGGTGGCCGACGCGGCAGCCGCGCACGGCGTGACGCCCGGACAGGTGATCCTGCGCTGGCACCACCAGATCGGCAGCCTGCCCATCCCGAAGTCGGCGACGCCCGAGCGGCAGCGGCAGAACCTCGACATCTTCGGGTTCGAGCTGTCCGAGGCGGAGGTCGCCGCGATCACCGCGCTCGGCCGCCCCGACGGTCGTCTGTTCGATGGCGACCCCAACACGCACGAAGAGATGTAACTTCAACAGAATGTTGATCTCCGATCTGACGGCTACCCTCGACGAGCGACTCGCACAGGCCGACGCCGACCTGGCCCGCCGCTACCCCGGACCCCGGCCCGACCGCCAGCCGGTGCACACGGTGTACGTGCCCGCCGACCGGTTCTCGGCGACCCTCGCCCACGAGTGGGGCGCCTTCGCTCTCGCCGCGCTGGAGTCGACCGACATCGCCGCCGAGATCGACCTGCCCGCCGACGTCGCCGCCGACGTCACCGAGCGCACCCGCCACAAGCTGGCGACCGAGCCGGTCGAGGACCTGCGCATCGACTTCGAGGACGGCTTCGGCGCGCGGTCGGACGCCGACGAGGACGCGGCCGTCGATGCCGCCGCGGCCGAGCTGGTGCGGGCGATCGACGACGGGACCGCACCGCCGTACACCGGCATCCGGTTCAAGAGCTTCGAGGCGCCGAGCCGAGCCCGCGGCGTACGCACGCTGGTGCGGTTCCTGTCGGCGATCACCCATGACGGTCGGCTGCCGGACGGGTTCGTCGTGACCCTGCCCAAGGTCACGTCGGTCGAGCAGGTCGAGGCGATGGTCGACGCCGCGGCGGCGATCGAGTCGGAGCTCCAGATCCGTTCTGGCGCAGTGCAGTTCGAGATCCAGGTCGAGACGCCTCAGGCGATCCTCGGGCCCGACGGACGTGCGCTCGTCGCCCCGATGATCCACGCCTCGGCCGGTCGCTGCACCGCCCTGCACTACGGCACGTACGACTACTCCGCGTCGTGCGGTATCGCGGCCGCCCAGCAGAGCATGGAGCATCCAGCGGCCGACCACGCGAAGGCCGTCATGCAGGTCGCGGCGGCCGGCACCGGCGTACGACTGTCCGACGGGTCGACCAACGTCCTCCCGGTCGGCGATGCCGCGCAGGCACGCGAGGCGCGCAGGCTGCACGCACGGCTCGTACGCCGGTCGCTCGAGCGGGGTTATTACCAGGGCTGGGACCTGCACGCAGGTCAGCTGCCGACGCGCTACCTGGCGACGTTCGCGTTCTACCGCGAGGGGCTTGCTGCTGCGTGTGATCGCCTGAAAAACTATGTGTCGCAACAGGACTCGGCGATCCTCGACGAGCCGGCGACGGCACGGGCGTTGGCCGACTTCGTGGTCCGCGCGCTCGACTGCGGCGCCACGGACGACGCCGAGGTCGCTGCCCTCACCGGGCTCGACCGCCCGAGCATCGACCGCCTCGCCCTGCGTACACCGTCGCGCTGAGGCTCCGAAACGACCCGCCCTTTGCGAGACGACCCGCAGATCGGCGGGTCGTCTCGCAAGGAGCGGGTCGTTTCGGTGGGGGTGACGGCGCGGATAGCGTGGGGCCCATGCGCGTGCGATGCGAGGTCACGACCGAGCCCTTCCACGGGGAGGGGCCGCTGCCGCCCCATGTGGTGGCCGTCGCCGACGCGTTCACGGCCGCCGGCCTGACCCCCGACCTCGGCCCTCTCGGAACGTCAGCCTCCGGCGACGTGTCCGCAGTGGCGGCCGTGCTGCGCGACGTGACCAGCGCGGCGTTCGAGGCCGGTGCTGCGCGCGTCAGCGTCCAGGTGGAGCGGGCCGACGATGAGTGAGTCGTCGTCCCGACTCGAGGACGCACTGTCCGAGCTGCTCGAACGCGTCGGTGGTGTCGTCGTCAGCGACCCCCAGCCCGACGACGTGCCGATCACCTTTGACGGCAGCACGATTCACGTGCGCGTGCCCGCTGCCGAGCACGACCTGTCGGACGGGCTGTCGCGGCTGATCCAGTCGGTCGAGACCGAGCTCGGCGCCCCGCTGTCGTCGTTGCCGCGCGCCCAGAAGCAGCACGCCGTACGCCTGCTGGAGGAGCGTGGGGCGTTCGAGATGCGCCGCTCGGCCGAGACGGTCGCCGAGGCGATGAACCTGTCGCGGTTCACGATCTACAACTACCTCAACCGGATGCGCGAGTCCTCCTGAGCGGGTCTCCCTGCGCGTCACCAGGTTTCGACACGAACTCCGCTAGCGCTCCGTTCGGCTCAACCAGCGGTTGGCCGGCCCGCGAGCAGTTTTCAACAAACTGTTGACGCTATGTCGCGGGCCGCTTTACGCTCGCCGGATACCAGCGATCGCTTCCGTTCATCGGAAACGTGATTCCGGATCATGAGAGGCCTGTTCCATGGCTCATCACCTCGGCTCCAACCAGTACGGCAAGGCGGAGAACCGCGTCGTCCGCATCTACCGCGACACCGACCGCCACGAGATCCGCGACCTCAACGTGTCGACGGCCCTGCGCGGCGACTTCACCGCGGCGCACACGACCGGTGACCAGGCCGGCGTCCTGCCCACCGACACGCAGAAGAACACCGCGTTCGCCTGGGCCAGGAAGCACGGTGTGAGCTCGGTCGAGGACTACGCGCTGGCCCTGGGAGCCCGTCTGCTGGAGGCGTCGCCCGCCGCGACGTCGAGCCGGGTCGAGGTCGATGAGTACGCCTGGGACCGCATCACCGTCGACGGCCGACCGCACGACCACGCGTTCGTCCGCCGAGGCGACGGCACGCGTACGACGATCGTCACCCAGGAGCGCGACGGGCAGACCCATGTCGTGTCGGGGGTCAAGGACCTGGTCGTGCTCAAGTCGACCGGCTCGGAGTTCAAGGGCTTCCTCAAGGACGAGTTCACGACGCTCCCCGAGGCGGACGACCGCATCCTCGCCACGTCCCTGGTCGCGCGGTGGCGCTACGACGGCACCGACGTCGAGTGGAACACGACCTTCGACGAGATCCGGGCGACGCTGCTCGCGACGTTCGCGACGACGTACAGCCGGGCGCTGCAGGAGTCGCTGTACGCGATGGGCAGCGCCGTGCTCGACCACCGGCCCGAAGTCGCCGAGATCCGGTTCTCCGCCCCCAACAAGCACCACTTCCTCTACGACCTCGACCGCTTCGGCATCGACAACCCCGGCGAGGTCTTCCACGCCGCCGACCGCCCGTACGGCCTGATCGAGGCCTGCGTCGAGCGCGACGGCGCGTCGGATCCCGGCACGGCGTGGCTCGCGACGCCCGGATTCTGCTGAGTCCCAACCCTTTTCGTCCGGCCGCACCACGGAGGTTCCCGATGTCCGCAGGCCTGACAGCACCGCCTCGACGTACGACCACGCACCCGGTCGACGAGGTCCTGCCGCCGCGCAAGCTCGCGGTCTACGGCATCCAGCACGTCCTCGCGTTCTACGCCGGAGCCGTGATCGTCCCGATCCTGCTCGCCAACGGCATCGGACTGAGCGACCAGCAGCTCATCCACCTCATCAACGCCGACCTGTTCACCTGCGGCATCGCCTCGATCATCCAGTCGGTCGGCTTCTGGAAGGTCGGCGTACGGCTGCCGCTGCTGCAGGGCGTGACCTTCACGGCCGTCTCGCCGATGATCGCCATCGGCACCGCTGCCGGCGGTGGCACCGACGGGCTGCTCACGATCTACGGAGCGGTCATCGTCGCGGGCCTGTTCACGTTCTTCCTCGCGCCCTACTTCAGCAAGCTGCTCCGGTTCTTCCCGCCGGTCGTGACGGGCACGGTCATCACGATCATCGGTCTCGCCCTGCTGCCGGTCGCGGCCGCGGACGCCGTGGGAGGCGCCGGCCCGACCCTGCACCCCGACAGCGGGCGCTACATGGCCTACGCCCTCGGCACGCTCGCGCTGATCGTCGTGATCCAGCGGATCTTCAAGGGCTTCATGGCGACCGTCGCCGTGCTCGTCGGCCTGGTCGTCGGCACGGGCGTGGCCTGGATGCTCGGCGACGCGCACTTCGACTCGGTCGGCGAGGCACAGTGGGCGGGGGTGACCACGCCGTTCTACTTCGGCTGGCCGACGTTCTCGGTCGCCGCGATCATCTCGATGGTCGTCGTCATGCTCATCACGGCCGTCGAGACCACCGGCGACGTGTTCGCGACCGGCGAGATCGTCGAGAAGCGGGTCGGCAAGGAGGACGTCGCGCGAGCGCTGCGCGCCGACGGCCTGGCCACCGTCATCGGCGGCGGCCTCAACTCCTTCCCCTACACCTGCTTCGCCGAGAACGTCGGCCTGGTGCGTCTCACCCGCATCAAGAGCCGCTGGGTCGTCGCGGCCGCCGGCGGGTTCATGATCCTGCTCGGGCTCGTACCCAAGGCCGGAGCGGTCGTCGCCGGGATCCCCCACCCGGTGCTCGGCGGAGCCGCCCTCGCGATGTTCGCCACCGTCGCCGTCGTCGGCTTCCAGACCCTCTCGCGGGTCGACTTCCACGACCACCGCAATGTCGTCATCGTCGCCACCTCGGTCGGTCTCGCGATGTACGTCACGGCCCAGCCCGAGGTGTCCAAGGCCGTCCCTGACTGGGCCGAGATCATCCTCGGCTCGGGCATCACGCTCGGCTCGATCACCGCGATCGTCCTCAACGTGCTGTTCCACCACGTCGGCTCCCACCGCGGCCCCGCCGTCGCCGGGTCGCCCGGAGCGCTGATCCGCCTGAGCGAGGTCAACGCCATGTCGCGCGAGCAGTTCGTCGAGACGTTCGGCGGCCTGTTCCAGGGGTCCAGCCATGTCGCCGAGCGAGCGTTCGACTCGCGGCCGTTCAGCGACACCCGCGACCTGCGCCGCGCGTTCCAGGAAGCGTTCTACACCCTCGACGACGACGAGCAGGAGCGCCTCATCGACTCCTACCCCGACCTCGGCGCCGACAGCGTCGCCGACGGCGAGGCCGGCGAGGACTCCCTGCGCGACCAGTCGACGCTGGGCCTCACCCGCCTCGACGACCGCGCACACGAAGAGCTCGCCGAGCTCACATCGCTCTACCGCAGCCGGTTCGGGTTCCCACTCGTCACCTGCGTCCGCGACCGCGACTCCTTCGACCAGGTGCTGCGTACCGGCTGGGAGCGCCTCGACAACGCGCCCTCGCAGGAGCACGCTGCTGCTCTGGTCGAGATCGCCAACATCGCCGGCCACCGGTTCGACGACCTGGTCGCCGACGCCAACCCGATCCATTCCGCCCGCACGAGATTCGCCGAGGGGTCATGAGCGTTCACGACTTCAACGAGCTGCCGGCGTCCGAGGCCGAGCGCCTGCTCCGCTCCTGCCTCCCCGTCGAGCGCTGGATCTCGACGGTCGCGCAAGGCCGCCCGTACGCCGACTGGCCGGCGCTGCGATCCACTGCCGAGTCCGCCGCCGCGCACCTGTCCGACGACGAGCTGGAGACTGCGCTCGCCGGCCACCCGCGCATCGGCGAACGGGCGAGCGGGCCCCGGCACGAGGCCGCTCACAGCGCCCGCGAGCAGTCCGGCGTCGACCGTGACGACCCCGCGGTGGCGCGGGCTCTCGCCGAGGGCAACGCCGCGTACGAACGACGGTTCGACCGGGTGTTCCTCATCCGCGCCGCCGGCCGCACCGCCCCCGAGATCCTGTCCGAGCTGCACCGACGCCTGTCCAACGACGACCGCACCGAGCGCGACGAGACGGTCACCCAGCTGCGCGAGATCGCCCTCCTGCGGCTGCAGCAGGCTGCCGCGCCCGACGCCGTGACCCAGGAGGCCACCTGATGACCACGCTCAGCACCCACGTGCTCGACACCGGCCTCGGCCGACCGGCCTCCGGCGTCGGTGTCACGCTCGAAACCGTTGCAGGACAACCGATCTGGAGCGGCGAGACCGATGCCGACGGCCGGGTGTCCACGCTCGGCCCCGAGACCCTCGACGCCGGCGACTACCGCCTGCGGTTCGCGACGGCGCCCTACTTCGCGGCTCAGGGCAAGCGCACCTTCTACCCCGAGGTGGTCGTCGTCTTCACCGTCGACGACGCCGACGCCCACTTCCACGTGCCCGTGCTGCTCAACGCGTACGGCTACTCCACCTATCGGGGCAGCTGACCCCGGCCGCACCTCTCCACGGGTCGTGAGACCTGTCGTCCGACCGGGCCGACGCCTGCCCGGGCACACAGCGAAATTCTCATTCCGCATCCCGAAAGGATCGCGATCATGGTCGACCACGACCTCCCGTTCCTGGCCAACATCTCGATGCTGTTCACCGAGGTGCCCTTCCTCGACCGACCGGCTGCCGCACGCAACGCCGGCTTCGACGCCATCGAGTGCTGGTGGCCCTGGCCCGACCGCCCGGTCCCGTCCGACGGCGACGTCGAGTCGTTCGTGCTCGCGGTCCAACGCGCCGGAGTCCGGCTCGTCGGGCTCAACGTCTTCGGCGGCGACCTCGCCGGCGCCGACGCCGGAGTGCTGTCGATCCCGAGCCGTAGCAACGAGTTCCGCGACAACCTGCCCGTGGCCGTCGAGATCGGCCGCCGGCTCGGCGTCCGCGGGTTCACCGCGCTCTACGGCTGCCGCGTCGACGGCGTCGATCCGCAGCAGCAGGACGAGCTCGCCGCCGAGCACATCGCCCTTGCCGCCGACCATGCCGCCACGATCGGCGCCACGATCTTCGTCGAACCGGTCAGCGGCCCCAGGCCCTACCCGCTGCGTACGGCGGCCGACGCCGTCCGCGTCGTCGACCGGGCCCGCGCCGACGACCACCCCAACGTCGGGCTGCTCTGCGATCTCTACCATCTCGCCACCAACGGCGACGACGTCCCGCGCGCGATCAGCACGTACGCCGACCGCATCGCGCACGTCCAGCTCGCCGACTCCCCCGGCCGGGGCGAACCCGGTCGGGCGATCTGCCGGTCGCCGATCTGCTCGCGGCGCTCGAGGCGTCGGGATACCGCGACTGGGTCGGCCTGGAGTACACGCCGACCACCGACACCACCACCAGCCTGCGCTGGCTGCCGACCGCCCGCCGCTCGGCCGCCTGACCCCGCGTCCACCACCGAAGGAGCCACGACATGACCCGCATCGCGTTCATCGGCCTCGGCATCATGGGCAGCCCCATGGCGGTCCACCTCCAGCAGGGAGGCCACCAGGTGACCGGCCACAACCTCGACCCCTCGCGCACCCAGCCGCTCGTCGACGCCGGCGCCGCCGCCCCGACCATCGCCGACGCCGTCGACGGTGCCGAGGTGGTCGCCGTGATGGTGCCCGACAGCCCCGACGTGCAGGACGTCCTGCTCGGCGAGCACGGCGTCTTCGCCCACGCCAAGCCCGGCACCCTGGTCATCGACTTCTCCAGCATCCGCCCCGACGTCACCGTCGACCTGGCAAAAGCCGCACAGCACAAGGGGATTCGCCTCCTCGACGCTCCCGTCTCAGGCGGTGAGGCCGGCGCGCTCAACGGCGCTCTGTCGATCATGGTCGGGGGCTCGGAGGCCGACTTCGCCGAGGCGTGCCCGATCTTCGACCTCGTCGGCAGGACGGTCGTCCACGTCGGCAGCAACGGCGCCGGTCAGACCGTCAAGGCCGCCAACCAGCTCATCGTCGCCGCCAACATCGAGGCGCTCGCCGAGGCGGTCGTCTTCCTCGAGGCGTACGACGTCGACCTCACCGCCGCCCTCGACGTGCTCGGCGGCGGCCTGGCCGGCTCGGCTGTCCTGGAGCAGAAGCGCGGCAACATGACCAGCGGCGACTTCACGCCCGGCTTCCGGATCGACCTGCACCACAAGGACCTCGGCATCGTCACGAGCGCCGCCCGCGAGGCCGGCGTCGTCGTACCCCTCGGTGGTGCCCTCGCTCAGCTGATGGCCGCTGCCCGTGCCAACGGCGACGGCGACCTCGACCACTCGGCCCTGCTGCGCGGCGTACGCCGCCTGTCGGGTCGCAGCCTCGGCTGACTCGCGAATCCGTAGGAGCCACACCATGACTCGTATGACAGCCGCGCAGGCGGCCGTGCAGATCCTGCACCGAGAAGGCGTCAGCACGCTGTTCGGTCTGCCGGGCGCCGCGATCAACCCGTTCTACAAGGCGATGGAGACCGACGGTCGTCTGCGCCACGTGCTCGCCCGCCACGTCGAGGGCGCGTCGCACATGGCCGACGGCTACACCCGCGCCGCGCCCGGCAACATCGGCGTCTGCATCGGCACCAGCGGCCCGGCCGGCACCGACATCATCACCGGCCTGTACGCCGCGAGCGCCGACTCGGTGCCGATCCTCGCGATCACCGGGCAGGCACCGGTCAACAAGCTGCACAAGGAGGACTTCCAGGCGGTCGACATCGCTGCGATCGCGGCGCCGCTCACCAAGATGGCCGTCACGGTCATGGAGCCGGCGCAGGTGCCGGGCACGTTCCAGCAGGCGTTCCACCTGATGCGGTCGGGTCGCCCCGGGCCGGTGCTGATCGACCTGCCGATCGACGTGCAGATGGCCGAGATCGAGTTCGACATCGACACGTACCAGCCGTTGCCGGTCCACCGTCCGGCCGCCACTCGCGCGCAGATCGCCAAGGCGATGGACCTGCTCGCGCAGGCCGAGCGCCCGCTGATCGTCGCGGGCGGTGGCGTCATCAACGCCGACGCCAGCGAGCTGCTCGTCGAGCTCGCCGACGTCACCGGCGTGCCGGTCGTGCCCACGCTGATGGGCTGGGGCTCGATCCCCGACGCCCACCCGCTCAACGCGGGCATGGTCGGGCTGCAGACGAGCCATCGCTACGGCAACGCCACCCTGCTGGCGTCCGACTTCGTGCTCGGCATCGGCAACCGCTGGGCCAACCGTCACACCGGCGACGTCGAGACCTACACCGCGGGCCGCACCTTCGTGCACGTCGACATCGAACCCACCCAGATCGGAAGGGTCTTCGCGCCCGACTACAGCATCGTGTCCGACGCGCGAGCAGCACTGGAGCTGTTCGTCGCCGAGGCGCGCGACCGGCGTACGACGGGAGCACTCCCCGACCGGTCCGCCTGGGCCGGTGCACGCCGTGAGCGCAAGGCCACGATGTGGCGGCGCACGAGCTTCGACGTGACGCCGATCAAGCCGCAGCGCGTCTACCAGGAGATGAACCGCGTCTTCGGCCGCGACGTGCGCTACGTCAGCACGATCGGCCTGTCACAGATCCAGGCGGCGCAGCTGCTGCACGTCTACGGCCCGCGTCACTGGATCAACGCCGGCCAGGCCGGCCCACTCGGCTGGACCGTACCGGCCGCGCTCGGTGTCGCGGTCGCCGAGCCGGGCGCGCTCGTCGTGGCACTGTCGGGCGACTACGACTTCCAGTTCATGCTCGAAGAGCTGGCCGTCGGGGCGCAGTTCGCCATTCCCTACGTGCACGTCCTGGTCAACAATGCCTACCTGGGCCTCATCAGGCAGGCCCAGCGCGGCTTCGACATGGACTACTGCGTGCAGCTGTCGTACGACAACATCAACTCGCCGGAGGTCAACGGTTATGGCGTCGACCACGTGCGCGTCGCAGAAGGCTTGGGGTGCAAGGCGATTCGGGTGCTCGACCCCGACGACATCGCGCCCGCGCTCGAGGAGGCGCAAAAGCTGATGGCCGAGCACCAGGTGCCCGTCGTGGTCGAGGTCGTCCTCGAGCGCGTCACCAACGTGTCGATGGGCACGTCCATCGACGACGTCGCCGAGTTCGAGGAGCTCGCAGGCTCCGCGCTCGACGCCCCGACCGCCGTCCTCGCCCACCTGGACCGATGCCGATGACCCACGTGCTGCTCGCGCCCGACAAGTTCAAGGGCACCCTGACCGCGGCCCAGGTCGCGGACGCGCTGGCCGTCGGCGTACGCCGTGCCGCACCGTCCGCGACCACGGTCACCGTGCCCGTCGCGGACGGCGGTGACGGCACGTTGGCGGCGGTCGTCGCGGCCGGGTTCGAGCGGGTGCCGGTCACGGTGTCCGGCCCGACGGGGGCACCCGTCGAGTCGGCGTACGCCCGCCGCGGCGACGATGCCGTCGTCGAGCTCGCCGACGCGTCCGGGCTGAGCCGACTGCCCGACGGCCGGCCCGCGCCGATGACCGCGAGCAGCGCCGGCACGGGCGAGCTGATCGCGGCCGCGCTCGACGCCGGCTGCCGTCGGGTCGTGGTCGGCATCGGCGGCAGCGCGGGCACGGACGGCGGCGCCGGGCTGCTGACCGCACTCGGTGCGCGCGTGCTGGGCCGGGACGGCGCGCCCGTACGCCCCGGTGGCGGCGGGCTCGCCGACGTCACCGATCTCGACCTCAGCGCACTCCACCCACGGCTCGGCGAGATCGAGCTGGTCGTGGCGAGCGACGTCGACAACCCGCTCGCCGGCCGCCACGGCGCCGCGCAGGTCTACGGCCCGCAGAAGGGCGCGTCCCCCGACGAGGTCGGCGAGCTCGACGCTGCGCTCAACCGGTGGGCCGACGTCGTCGCCCGCGCGACCGGCGTCGACCGCCGCTCGCAACCCGGTGCGGGTGCCGCAGGCGGAGTCGGCTTCGGGCTGGTGGCCGTGCTCGGTGCGAGCGTGCGCCCGGGCACCGAGCTGATCGCCGAGGTCACGGGGCTGCGCGCCGCGATCGAGGCGGCTGATCTGGTCGTCACCGGTGAGGGCTCGCTCGACGCACAGTCGTTGCGCGGCAAGGCGCCGGTCGCGGTCGCGCGCCTCGCAGGTGCCGCCGGCGTACGCGTCGTCGTCGCCGCCGGGCGTCTCGCCCTCCCGCGAGCCGAGGTGCGCGCGGCCGGGTTCGCGGCGGCGTACGCCCTCACCGACCTCGCGAGCGCCGACGAGGCGATGGCCCGGCCGGCGCCGCTGCTGGAGACCATCGGTGTGCAGCTGATGACCGATCACCTCGAAGGAGACCCCGCCCATGCCGGCTGACCTGGTCGTCCACGCCGCCCGCGCCGTCGTCGACGGACGTGAGACACCCGTGACCGTCACGGTGCGCGACGGCGAGATCGTCGCCGTCGACACGTCCGGCCTCGCGCCGACCGGCCCGGACGTCGTCCACCTCGCCGACGACGAGGTGCTGCTGCCCGGCCTCGTCGACAGCCACGTGCACGTCAACGAGCCCGGCCGCACCGAGTGGGAGGGTTTCGCGAGCGCTACCCGAGCAGCAGCGGCCGGCGGCGTGACCACGCTGATCGACATGCCGCTCAACAGCATCCCGCCGACGACGACGGTCGCCGGGCTGCAGGCCAAGCGTGCGGTGGCCGTCGACCAGGCCTACGTCGACGTCGGCTTCTGGGGCGGAGCCGTGCCCGGCAACATCGACGACCTGCTGCCGCTGCACGACGAGGGCGTGTTCGGGTTCAAGTGCTTCCTCATTGACTCGGGCGTGCCCGAGTTCCCGCCGCTCGCACCGGACGAGCTGCGCGACGACCTGCGTCGCACCGCCCTGATCGGCGCGCTGATGATCGTGCACGCCGAGCGCGCCGACGAGATCGATGCGGCCCCGCACGTGCCCGGTCCTCACTACTCCGACTTCGTCGCCTCACGCCCGGATCTCAGTGAGGTCAACGCGATTCGGCTCGTCATCGACACGATGCGCGAGACCGGGGCATGTGCGCACATCCTGCACCTGTCGTCGGCCGAGGCGCTGCCACTCATCCGCGAGGCCAAGGCCGAGGGCCTGCCGCTCACGGTCGAGACCTGCCCGCACTACCTCACGTTCACCGCCGAGCTCATCCGCGACGGGTCGACGGCACACAAGTGCTGTCCGCCGATCCGCAGCGATGCCAACCGTTCTCGGCTGTGGCAAGCCCTCGCCGACGGCACGATCGACTGCGTCGTCAGCGACCACAGCCCGAGCACGGCCGACCTCAAGACCGACGACTTCGCCACGGCGTGGGGTGGTATCGCCTCGGTGCAGCTCGCTCTGCCCGCCGTCTGGACCGGCGCCCGCGAGCGCGGGCTCGGCCTCCCCGACGTCGTCCGCTGGATGGCCGAAGGGCCGGCCCGGCAGACCGGGCTCGATGAGACCAAGGGCCGCATCGCCGTCGGAGCGTCGGCCGACCTCGTCGCGTTCGCACCCGAGGCCGAGGTGACCGTCACCGTCGGCGACCTGCTCCACAAGAACCCCGTGTCGGCGTACGACGGAGTCACCCTGCGGGGCGTCGTACGCCGCACCTGGCTGCACGGACACCCCGTCGACCTCGACGCCGAGCCACGCGGCCGGCTCCTGACCCGACCCCTGGGAGGACTCTCATGACCGACCACCCTTACTACGCGCCCGCCGGCGGGCTCCCGCCTCAGACGCAGCTCACGACCGACCGGGCGGTGTTCACGACGTCCTACGCCGTGCTGCCGCGCGGCACCATGACCGACATCGTCACCAGCAACCTGCCGTTCTGGGACCTCACCCGGCTCTGGGTGATCGCGCGCCCGCTGTCCGGGTTCGCCGAGACGTTCTCGCAGTACATCGTGCAGGTGCAGCCCGGCGGCGGCAGCGACCGCCCTGAGGGCGACCCGACCGCCGAAGCCGTGCTGTTCGTGGTCGCGGGCGACGGGCTGCTGACGGTCGACGGTGCGGGCCACGACCTCAGAGCCGGCAGCTACGCGTTCCTGCCGCCGGGCACGACGTGGACGCTCCGCGCCGGTGACGAGCCGCTGACCTTCCACTGGATCCGCAAGGCGTACGAGCAGGTCGACGGGGTCGAGGTGCCCGAGGCGTTCGTCACCCACGAGACCGATGTGGCCGGCGTACCCATGCCCGACACCGACGGCGCGTGGCAGACGCAGCGGTTCATCGACCCCACCGACGTGCGGCACGACATGCACGTCAACATCGTCACGTTCGAGCCTGGCGGGGCCATTCCCTTCCCCGAGACGCACGTCATGGAGCACGGGCTCTACGTGCTCGAGGGCAAGGCCGTCTACCTGCTCAACAAGGACTGGGTCGAGGTGCAAGAGGGCGACTTCATGTGGCTGCGCGCGTTCTGCCCGCAGGCCTGCTACGCCGGTGGGCCCGGGCGGTTCCGTTACCTGCTCTACAAGGACGTCAACCGGCACGTCGGCCTGCGCGGGTACGCCCGCTGAGCCCACCACCGCCGGTTGAGCCGGCCCGAGGCGCCAGCCGAGGGCCGTGTCGAAACCAGGGCGACGGCACGGGGGACCCTCCCCGTACGTCGCCTGGTCTCGATACGCCCTCCGCTAGCGCTCCGGGCTACTCGACCAGCGGTGGGCCGGTCGAGTAGGCGAGCCCTCACCGCCGGTCGAGTAGGCGAGCCCCCAGGGCGAGCCGTATCGAGACCCGGTACACCGCGAGGGAGACTTGCCCCGAAATGCTGTTCAACAGTTTGTTGACCCCGTAGAGTCGGATGAATCGCGAGCCCGGTCGTTCCGCATGGCCAACCGGACGGGCTCAGCCAGCGGACACCAACCATGCCTTCGCACACCACCGCGCGGACGACGTACCGCCGGGGCTTCGGAAGGAGTCGGCATGAGCAGCACCCCGCGCAACGGCACCGTCGACGGCTCGGTCTCGCTGACCGTCAACGGCGTCGCGACACCGCTCGGCGAGGCGCCGGCGTACACCACGTTGCTCGACTGGTTGCGCGGCCAGGGCCTGACCGGCGCCAAGGAGGGCTGCGCCGAGGGCGAGTGCGGCGCGTGCTCGGTCATGGTCGTACGACCCGACGGCGACGACCGGTCACGCTGGACCGCGATCAACGCTTGTCTCGTGCCCGCGGCGGCGTACGCCGGCCAGGAGGTCGTCACCTCCGAGGGACTCGGCACCGTCGACGACCTGCACCCTGTCCAGCGCGAGATGGCGGTGCGCGGCGGATCTCAGTGCGGCTACTGCACACCCGGGTTCGTCTGCAGCATGGCCGCAGAGTTCTACCGCCCGGACCGTACGCGGGCCGCAGCCTCTCCCGATGGCGCCGCCGACGACGGCGACCACGAGCACGGCCCCAACGGCTTCGACCTGCACGCGCTCAGCGGCAACCTGTGCCGCTGCACCGGCTACCGACCGATCCGCGACGCCGCGTACGCCCTCGGTGACGCCGCCGGTGACGACCCGTTGGCCGAGCGCACGTCTCGACCGGCCCCCGCGGCCGAGCCCCTGCGGCACACGGCTGCCGACCGCTCGTTCGTACGACCCGCTGACCTCGACGAGGCCCTGCGGCTGCTCGCCGACAACCCCGACGCCGTCGCACTCGCCGGATCGACCGACTGGGGCGTCGAGGTCAACATCCGCAGTGCCCGCGCCGACCTCGTCGTCGTGATCGACCGGCTGCCCGAGCTGCGTGAGCTGCACGTGCGCGACGACGTCGTCGAGATCGGCGCCGCCCTCACCCTGAGTGAGGTCGAGCGTGGTCTCGACGGCCGAGTTCCGTTGCTGGACAGCCTGTTTCCCCAGTTCGCATCACGCCTGATCCGCAACGGCGCGACCATCGGCGGCAACCTCGGCACCGGCTCCCCCATCGGCGACACCCCGCCGGCACTGCTCGCGCTCGAGGCGGACCTGGTGCTCACCTCCCCCGACGGCGATCGTGTCGTCCCCGTGTCCGACTACTTCACCGGCTACCGCGAGTCCGTACGCCGACCGGGCGAGCTGATCCGATCGGTGCGAGTTCCGTTGCCGCTCAGTCAGATCACGGCGTTCCACAAGATCGCCAAGCGCCGGTTCGACGACATATCCAGCGTGGCCGTCGGGTTCGCGATCCAGACCGACGGCGGCGTCGTGAGCAAGGCGCGCATCGGGCTGGGCGGCGTGGCCGCGACGCCGATCCGGGCGACCGCGACGGAGGCCGCTCTCGAGGGCCGGCCGTGGTCGGCCGAGACCGTTGCAGCCGCAGCAGCAGTCATGCGCGGCGAGGGCACCCCGATGGACGACCATCGAGCGAGCGCCGCCTACCGCAGCGCCATGCTCGGCACCGCGCTACGCAGACTCCACTCCGACAACCCGACGACGGAAGGCCGGACAGCATGAGTCAGCTCTCCGAACGGCCCGCCAATCCTGTTGTCGGACAAGAGATCCCGCACGAGAGCGCGGCCCTGCATGTCACGGGCACGGCGCTCTACACCGACGACCTCGTCGGCCGCACGCATGGCGTGCTGCACGCCTACCCCGTACGCGGCGAGCACGCCCACGCGACCGTCACTCGGCTCGGCGTCGCGCCCGCGCTCGACGTGCCCGGCGTCGTACGCGTCCTGACCGCCGATGACGTCCCGGGTGTCAACGACGCCGGCGTCAAGCACGACGAGCCGTTGTTCCCCACCGAGGTGATGTACGTCGGCCACCCGGTCGCGTGGGTGCTCGGCGAGACGTTGGAGCAGGCGCGGCTCGGCGCCGAGGCGGTCGAGGTCGACTACGCGCCGCTGCCGTCGCTCATCGGCGTGACCGAGGCCATCGCGGCCGGCAGCTTCCAGGGGGCTCAGCCGACGGTGCGGCGCGGTGACGTCGACTCCGGGTTCGACCGAGCCGCACACGTCTTCACGGGCGAGGTCGAGTTCGCCGGCCAGGAGCACTTCTACCTCGAGACGCACGCCTCGCTCGCCCAGGTCGACGAGGGCGGCCAGGTGTTCGTGCAGTCGAGCACGCAGCACCCCAGCGAGACCCAGGAGATCGTGTCGCACGTCCTCGGCGTGCCGGCTCACGAGGTGACCGTGCAGTGCCTGCGCATGGGCGGCGGCTTCGGCGGCAAGGAGATGCAACCCCACGGTTACGCCGCCATCGCGGCGCTGGGTGCCACCCTCACCGGTCGGCCGGTTCGTCTGCGGCTCAACCGAACTCAGGACATCACCATGAGTGGCAAGCGACACGGCTTCCACGCCGAGTGGCGCGTCGGGTTCTCGCAGGACGGGCGGCTCGAAGCGCTCGACGCCACGCTCACGTCCGACGGCGGGTGGAGCCTCGACCTGAGCGAGCCGGTGCTCGCCCGGGCGCTGTGCCACATCGACAACGCCTACTGGATCCCTGACGTGCGGGTCAACGGCCGAATCGCCAAGACCCACAAGACATCTCAGACCGCATTCCGCGGGTTCGGCGGCCCCCAGGGCATGTTCGTGATCGAGGACATCCTCGGCCGGTGCGCGCCACTGCTCGGCATCGACCCGCTCGAGCTGCGGTCACGCAACTTCTACACCGAGGGCCAGCACACGCCGTACGGCATGCTCGTCCGTCACCCCGACCGTCTCGACGCCACCTGGTCTCAGGTGCTCGCCGGCGGCGACGTCGAGCGTCGCCGCGCCGAGATCGCCGAGTTCAACGCCACGCACGAGCACACCAAGCGGGCGCTGGCGATGACGCCGGTGAAGTTCGGCATCTCGTTCAACCTCACGGCGTTCAACCAGGCGGGCGCCCTCGTCCTCGTCTACAAGGACGGCTCGGTGCTGGTCAACCACGGCGGCACCGAGATGGGCCAGGGCCTGCACACCAAGATGCTGCAGGTCGCCGCGACCACGCTGGGGCTGCCGCTGTCGAAGGTGCGGCTCGCGCCCACGCGCACCGACAAGGTGCCCAACACCTCTGCCACGGCTGCGAGCTCGGGCGCCGACCTCAACGGCGGCGCCGTCAAGAACGCCTGTGAGCAGATCCGCGAGCGACTGGCCGTCGTCGCGGCCGGTCGCCTCGGCGTACCCGCCGCTGACGTGCGGTTCCACGACGGCACGGTCTCCGGGCTGGGGGCCGGCGACATGGGTTGGGACGAGCTGGTGCGCATCGCGTACTTCCAGCGCGTCCAGCTGTCCGCGTCCGGCTACTACCGCACCGAGGGCCTGCACTGGGACTCCTCGACGATGCAGGGCACGCCGTTCAAGTACTTCGCGTACGGCGTCGCAGCCACCGAGGTCGAGGTCGACGGGTTCACCGGCGCCTACCGCACGCGCCGCGTCGACATCGTGCACGACGTCGGCGACTCGCTCTCACCGCTCATCGACATCGGGCAGATCGAGGGCGGATTCGTCCAGGGCGCAGGGTGGCTCACGCTCGAGGACCTGCGCTGGGACACCTCCGACGGTCCGCGCCGGGGGCGTTTGTCCACCCAGGCCGCGAGCACGTACAAGCTGCCGAGCCTGTCCGAGATGCCTGAGGTCTTCAACGTCAGCCTGCTCGACAAGGCCCACGAGGAGGGCGCGGTCTACGGCTCCAAGGCCGTCGGCGAGCCGCCGCTGATGCTGGCGTTCTCGGTGCGCGAGGCCCTGCGTGAGGCCGCGGCGGCGTTCGGGCCGGCCGGCGTCAGCGTCGACCTCGCCTCGCCCGCGACGCCCGAGGCGGTCTACTGGGCGGTCGAGCAGGCTCGCGCCGCGCACGAGCACGGCCACGTCGTCGAGGGTGCGCCCGGCCGCGTCCCCGACCAGCCGGGCAGCGAAGCCACACCGATGCTGCCCAACTCCGAGCGCATCCAGTACGGCGTCCGTTCGGGGGTGTGAAGTGGACTGGTTCGCGGCCCTCACCCGGGTGCGCGCGGAGCGCCGACCGGCCGTCCTCGTCACGCTGACGTCCGTACGCGGTCACGCCCCTCGCGCGGCCGGCGCCAAGATGGTCGTCACCGCCGACGAGGTCTACGACAGCATCGGTGGCGGCAACCTCGAGGAGTCCGCGGTCGCCGACGCGCGTGCTCTGCTCGACACGGGCCGTCCGGCCGCTCCCGTGCAGCGCACGTTCTCCCTCAGCGACAAGGCGCCCGCACAGCACGGCGTCCAGTGCTGCGGAGGCGAGGTGCAGGTCCTGCTCGAACCCCTCGCCGTACGACCCGCCGTCGCGATCTTCGGTGTCGGCCACGTCGGCCTCGAGCTCGCCCGCGTGCTCGCCCGGCACGACCTCGACCTGCACCTCGTCGACTCGCGCACTGCCCAGCTGGAGCCCGCCCGGCTGGCACCGCTCGACGACGCCGTCGCCACGGTCCGAGTCCACCGGGCGCCCGTGCCCGAGGTCGTGCTCGGTGAGGTGCCGCCCGGCTGTCATGTGCTCGTCATGACCCACGACCACGCCGAGGACCTCGCCATCTGTGATGCCGCGCTGCGCTGCGGTCACCTCGGCACGATCGGCCTCATCGGGTCGTCGGCCAAGTGGTCGCGATTCCGCAAACGCCTTGCAGCTGAAGGACATTCGGACTCCGCCATCGAGCGCATCACCACCCCGATCGGCCTGCCCGACCTGCCCGGCAAGGAGCCCGCCGTCATCGCCGTCGGCGTCGCCGCCGACCTGCTGCGCACGCTCGCCCCCGCGACGGCCACGCCCGCCGCCGACACCCAGGAAGCCACCCGATGACCCTCTACCGGGCCACCGTGCTCGACACGCCCGCCGACCCGTTCACCGGCGGCACACTGCGCGCTGAGAGCGACGCCGCGGTCGTCGTACGCCACGGCGTGATCGTGGCCCGCGGACCCTACGCCGAGACCGCTGCCGCGCACCCCGACGACGACGTCGTCCACCTCGAGTCCGGTGTGCTGCTCCCAGGATTCGTCGACACGCACGTCCACTTCCCCCAGGTCCGGGTCATCGGGTCGTTGGGCATGCCGCTGCTCGACTGGCTCGAACACGTGGCCCTCCCCGAGGAAGCCCGGCTGGCCGACGCCGCGTACGCCGCCGGTGTGGCCGACGACTTCCTCGACGGCCTGGTCGAGGCCGGCACGACGAGCGCCCTGGTGTTCGGGGCGCACTTCGCCGACGCGGTCGACACGTTGTTCTCGCGGGCCGACCGTCGCGGGCTGCGCATCACCTCCGGCCTCGTCACGTCCGACCGCATCCTGCGCGACGAGCTGCTGACCACGCCCGAGCGTGCGTACGACGAGTCGCTCGCCCTCGCCCGACGCTGGCACGGCACCGGTCGGCTGCGCTACGCCGTCACGCCGCGCTTCTCGCTGTCGTGCTCCAGCGCACTGCTCGACGCGTGCGGGTCGGTCGTCAAGGACGCGCCCGGCGTCTGGTGCACCTCCCACGTCAACGAGAACGACGCCGAGATCGCCCAGATAGCAAACCTTTTCGACGGCACCAGCTATGTCGAGATGTACGAGCAGCACGGACTCCTCGACCGGCGTACGGTCCTCGCCCACAACGTCCACCCGACCGATGCCGAGCTCGACGTCCTCGCCGCGCGGGGCGCCTCGGTCGCGCACTGCCCCACCAGCAACGCCGCTCTCGCCAGCGGCCTGTTCCCGATGCGCAGGCACGTCGAGCGCGGCGTCCGGGTCGCGCTCGGCACCGACGTCGGCGCCGGCACCGGCCTGTCACTGCTCAAGGAGGGCCTGCAGGCGTACTTCGCCCAACAGCTGCTCGGCCCCGCCGGCCTGCGGCTCACTGCTGCACACCTGCTGCACCTCGCGACATCGGCCGGCGCCGTCGCGCTGGGCCTCGTCGACCAGGTCGGCGACCTGTCCGTCGGCAAGCAGTTCGACGCGGTGTGGGTACGACCGCCGGCCGGCTCGACGCTCGACGTCGGTCTGCGCCACGCAGCCTCCGACGACGACGCGCTCGCCACGGTGTTCGCGCTCGGCACCCCGGCAGACCTCGCGGGCGTGTGGGTCGCGGGCGACCGGGTGAAGGGCGGCTGACTACAGTCGCCTTCCATGATGCGGGATTGGTTTCTCACCGGCGGTCGGCACGGGACGCGGCGATGAGCACCGACACCGGTCGTGAGCGGCGCACGGGCGGCGTCCAGAGCCTGGAGCGGGCGTTCGCCGTCCTGGAGGCGATGGCGGACGCCGGTGGAGCGGTCACGTTGTCGCAGCTGGCCACCGAGACCGACCTCCCGCTGCCGACGATCCACCGGCTCGTCCGCACGCTCGTCGACCTCGGTTACGTCCGCCAGGAGGCCTCGCGCCAGTACATCCTCGGCCCGCGCCTGATCCGGCTCGGCGAGACGTCGTCACGGATGCTCGGCCGGTGGGCACGCCCTCAGATGGAGCGCCTCGCCCACGATCTCGGCGAGTCGGTCAACCTCGCGCTGCTCGACGGTGACCAGGTCGTCTACGTCGGCCAGGTCATGGCGTCGCGCAACTCGATGCGCATGTTCACCGAGGTCGGCCGCCGGGCGCTGCCGCACTCCACCGGCGTCGGCAAGGCTCTGATGGCGCAGATGCCCGAGGCCGACGTGCATGCGCTGCTCGCTCGCACCGGAATGCCTGCCGCCACTCCTCACACGCTCACGGACGAGCCGACGCTGCTGGCCGAGCTGGCGACGATCCGCGAGCGCGGCTACGCGCTCGACGAGGGAGAGCAGGAGGTCGGCGTACGCTGCGTCGCCGTCGCCGTCCCCTCCTCGATGCAGCCGCTGGCCCTGTCGGTCTCCGGCCCGCTGCCGCGCATGGGTGACGACGTGGTCGAGGCGGCGGTCGGGCCACTCACCGACGCCGCCGCCCGCATCGCCGACGAGATCTCACGCTGGGGCTGACCGCTGCCGCGCTCGTACTGCGGCTGGTGTTCCCGACGCAGCTCGAGCACGGTCAGGAGCATCAGACGCAGTTCGATCCGAGCCGTCGAGGGCGCTGACAGGAGCGGGTGCGCGGGGTTAGCGTGCCCGGGTGAGACGTGATCCGCACGAGAACGTCGCGACCGTCCTGGTCGAACCGTGCGCTCTGGCCGACCTCGAGCTGGAGCTGATGTCGCACGACCTGCGACTGTGGCCCGTCCGCACGGCACCGGCCGGCGAGGACGGTGCGCCGGTGTGCGAGGACGGCCCACGTCGGGCGTTCCAGATCCGGCGCGACCTGCTCGAGAAGCACCGCGGCGCCTGGGACTGCGCCGCCGAGTGGGTGGCGGTGTGGATCGGGTTCGGGCGCTCGTGGCAGCACGGCGACGAGCCGCTCCCGTGGGCCGCGCACGCCCGGCTGTGGCAGGTGCTCGAAGGCCGCGCCGAGCACGTCCGGTTCCACCGACGGCTCGGCGGCGTACGCCGGATCGCGCTCCCCCGCGAGGCGTACTGACCGCGCAGCGAGCTGCCCGCTGTCGCCGGCGCCCGCCTGCAGCTCACGTCAGAACTGAGTTCTGGTGTTCTGACCGGGTTGTTTCTCGGTCAGAACACCAGAACTCAGTTCTGACCGACGGCGGGCGGCGGCGTAGTGCTCCAGCCCCGCCAGCAGATCGTCCCGGCTGAAGTCCGGCCACAGCGCGTCCACGAAGTACAGCTCGGCCCCTGTCGTCTCCCACGGGAAGAACCCGGAGAGCCGCTGCTCACCGCTGGTCCGGATCACCAGGTCGATGTCCTTGGACGGCCCACCGCGCAGCCCGCGCGCGATCGCCCCCTCGTCCAGGTGTGCGAGCGCCGCCTCCCACGAACCCGCCTCGGCCACCGCCGACCGCGCCGCATGGGCGACCTCCTCCTGCCAGTCGTACCCAATCGCCAGCGTCAGGTGACGGCCACGGCCGTACGACGACCGCATCGCCTCCCGCAACGCCGCCGCCGTCGTACCGGGCAGCAGGTCGAGGTCGCCCGCGACGTGCAGCTGCCAGTCGGAGCCGGCGACCGAGGAGGCGATCACGGTCTCGAGCAGCTCCATCAGGTTGGCGACCTCATCGCTGTCGCGGCGGCTGAGGTTGAGCGCGGAGACCACGAAGATCGTCACGTGCTCCAGGCCTTCGTCCTCGCACCAGCCGAGCACGGTCTGCATGTGGCGGGCGCCGGCGCGATGGCCGGCCTGCGGCGTGAGCGACGCCAGCCGAGCCCATCGACGGTTGCCGTCCATCACCAGACCGACGTGCTGTGGCCGCGGCCCGACCGGCGTACGACGCGTGCGCAGACTCATGGGCAACGACGCTACGGCGCGGACCTGCGATGTGCCTGACATCTAGGCTGCCGATCATGCGGTCGACCCGGGTCAGCAAGCGCAACGCCACCTTCCAGCAGTGGCAGACCCTCCTCACCAACCGCACCAAGCGCACCCGCGCCGGTGAGTTCATCGTGCAGGGCGTCCGTCCGATCACGCTCGCGGTCGAGCAGGGCTGGACGGTCCGCTCCTTCCTGTACGCCGACGGCGCCCGCCTGTCGCAGTGGGCCAAGGACCTGCTCGCGAGTACGCCGGCCGCGCACTTCGCGCTCGCGCCCGAGCTGTTGGCCGAGCTGGCCGAGAAGGACGAGGGCGCCCCCGAGATGCTGGCCGTCGTCGAGATGCCACCGGACGACCTGGCCCGCATCCCGACCGGCGCAGGGCCCACGCTCGTGTTCGACCGACCGAGCAGTCCGGGCAACATCGGCACCATGATCAGGTCGATCGACGCGCTCGGCGGCAGCGGACTCATCGTGACCGGTCACGCCTCAGATCCCTTTGACAGCAAGTGCATTCGAGCCACGACGGGTTCGTTCTTCGCCGTGCCGACGGTGCGCGTCGACTCGCACGCCGACGTGCTCGCGTGGGTCACCGACCGGCGTACGAAGGGCGAGCGGGTCGCCGTACTCGGCACCGACGAGGGCGGCGACGCCACACCGCACGAGTCCGATCTCACCGGCAGCGACGTGATCGTCATCGGCAACGAGACGCGCGGCATGACCGCCGCCTGGCGCGAGGCGTGCGACCGGGTGCTCAGCATCCCGATGACCGGCTCGGCGTCGTCGCTCAACGCCGCCTCGGCCGCGACGGTCGTGCTGTACGAGGCGCACCGGCAGCGGCTGACCCGGGCCTCCGACGCCGGCTGAGCGGCCGATCAGCGCCGCCGTGTCAACACCTTCTGCGTGATCCGGCGAGCGATCTGGTGCGCGCGCCGCGGCAGGCATGTACTTCCCGCATCGACCCGTCCGGGACTCCCTCGTCCCGACTCGAGAAAGGTCCATGTGATGAAGCGTTCGCGCACTGCAGGACTGGCGGCCGGCCTGGTGCTCGCCGCCACCTCGCTCACCTTCGTCGGCGCTGACGAGGCCAGCGCTCAGGGCACCGCACCGTGCCCGTCGTACTACTACTGCTTCTACGAGAACAGCAGCTACAACCGGTACGTCTCCGGCTGGCACCTCAACTACTACAGCACCACGTCGGGCAGCTTCTCCAACCCGCCGTCGTCGTCGGGCGACCGCCACGACGAGCTGACCTCGATCATCAACAACGGCAACCGCACGATCTGCATCTACAACAACGGCTTCTTCGACGACACGCTCATCAAGCGCGTCGCGCCGTACCAGGACGTCTCCTACATCGGCGACTCCGCCAACGACAAGGCCGACCGCTGGAAGGTCTTCAGCGGCAACTCCGCCTGCCCCTCGGACTGACCCGACGCTCGTACGACGGGGCCCGGACCGCTCGGCGGTCCGGGCCCCGCGCGCTCGTAGCCGGAGCAAAGTCGGCTCGTAGCGCCTCGCCTCACAGTGACGCCATGACGAACGACATGTCCGCGATCGGCGGTGCCACCTCGCTCGGCCACCGTGATCTCGTCGACCTGTGGTGCGAGCTCACCGAACGCACCTGGGCTGCGTTCACGACCGTGGCCCGCGGGCGCGCCGTGCCCGGCGTACGCCCCGTCCCGGGTCACCACGACCCGACGGGCGCCGTGGTCGACCTCGCCGCTCGGATACGGCACTCGCTCCTCGTGCTGCAGCCGCAGACGCCGTTCGACCCGACCGACCGCAGCGGGCCGCTGGTGCGCGCGTGCCGAGCGCGCGGAGCCCGGGTCGCGCTGATCACGACCCAGCGCGCGGGGGTGGACAACCCGTTCGTCCACTCGCCTCGTCACGTCGCCGTCGCCGGGCCCGCGATCGGACCGCTCGCGATCCTCGACTCGACGCTGGTCGTGATGCCCGGTCTGCCGATGCCCTGCGGTACGCCGACCACGTTCGTCCTGTCCGAGCCCGACCTCACCGCTCTGGCGCTGCAGGTGTGGGCCGCCGCCGAACAGCGCGCGGTCAGCGGCGACGACGCGGGCTGGCCGACCGCGAGTCCTCGCCAGCGCGTGATCGCGGGCGGCCTGCTGCGCGGGCTCACCGACACCTCGATCATGCGCGAGGTGGGGCTGTCCGCGCGCACCCTGAGCGGTGAGGTGGCGGCCCTGCTGCGACTCACCGGCACCGGCAGCCGGTGTGAGCTGGGCTTCCGGCTGGGCCGGCTCGCGGCCCTCCCCGGTGTCGCGCTCGGCTCGGGTTGAGCGGTGGGGCCGCGCGCCTGACACGATGGGCGCCGTGGAACAGTCCGTGCTCTTCTCGGTGGCCCCCGACTACTACCGTTCGGCGGTCGCCGAGCTGCGTCGGTCGCTACCTGTCCGCAAGATCCTGCGCGTCGGTGAGGACGCCGGCGTCGTACGCCTCGACGCAGGCGGTCAGGCCGAGGTCGCCCAGGCCGCGATCGCCGGTGACCTGCGGTTCGTACGCCACCTCGCGGCCGTCGACGAGGACGTCAAGACCGCACAGCTGGACGACCTCGACGCCGAGGGCGTGGCCGACTGGGCGGCCGACGTCGTACTCGACGAGCTCGACACGGGCGACGAGGTCAGCCTGCACGTCTGGGACAGCGGCGAGGTGCCGTGGGCGCCCGGCAAGATCCGGCGTCCACTGCTGGAAGTGTTGATGGACAACGGAATTCGCGTGGTCACCTCGGGCGCCGAGCAGACCGTGTCGCTGTGCGTCGGCACGGAGCGTACGACGGTCGGCCTGGGTTCGAGCGGCCTCGGGCTGTGCGACTGGGCCGGCGGCCGCATCCGGCTGGCCAAGCGCAAGGAGCAGGTGTCGCGCGCCGAGCTCAAGCTCGAGGAGCTGTTCGGGTTCATCGGCGCCCCGACCGGTCGCGTGGCGGTCGACCTCGGCGCGAGCCCGGGTGGTTGGTCGCGCATCCTGCGCACGCACGGTTTCGAGCGTGTGTACGCCGTCGACCCCGCCGACCTCGACGAGCGTGTGCTCGCCGACGACGAGATCCACCACCACCGCACGACGGCGGGCGAGTTCCTCGACCACTACCAGGGCGAGCCGGTCGACCTGATCGTCAACGACATGCGGATGGTCCCTCACATGACGGCCGTGACGATGGTCGACGCCGCCGACATCCTGCGACCGGGCGGCCAGGTGGTCGTGACGTTCAAGCTCGGCACGAGCAACCCGGTCAAGCAGACCGACGAGTCGCTGGAGACCCTGGCGGCGGCGTACGACCCGACGTTCATCCGTCAGCTGCAGCACAACCGCCACGAGCTGACGGTCGTCGCCACCCGCCGCTGAGGCGCGCCCTGTCGCGGTGGGTCACACCGCGCGAGCCAGGTCCGCCCTCGCAGTAGGCCACACGGAGCGAACCCACCGGCAAAAGCTGGCGACGAGCACACGCATGCATGTGCACCTCCCCCACTTTTGCCGACGGATCTCGTCTGGTCGGCACGGCATGCACTGCCGACCAGACAGCTTTCGCCGAGGCCCTGGTCGCGGTGGGTCACGCCGAGACCGGCCGCGCACGGTAGGTCACACCGAGCGAACCAGGTCCGCCCTCGCGGTGGGTCACACCGAGCCCGGCCGCTCGCAGTGGGCCACACCGAGCGAGCCATGTCCGCCCTCGAGGTGGGTCACACCGAGCCCGGCTGCGCGCGGTGCGCCACACCGAGCGAACCCACCGGCAAAAGCTGGCGACGAGCACACGCATGCATGTGCACCTCCCCCACTTTTGCCGGGAGGTGCCACCCGGCCGTCGCGGACAGCAGACGAACGCCCGGCGACCGACCGGCGTACAACCGGGTTCCGAACGTGATCGCAGAAACAAGATGAGCGGAAATGTCCGAAACTCGTTGCTCTCGGTGACTTCGACCGCAGAGGGTCCGCCAAGTCAACACAACTCACTAGACATGTGACCGGGGTCACATTGAGGCCGCTTGCAGGGATTGGGGAGGGCCGATCGACGCGGCGTACGGTCGACGGACCGCCCCCGATGACGCGGGCAGCAACCCCACCCACGAGGGCGGACGGCAGCGCAACACGTGCACACAGCCGCCGCCGAAAGTAGGCGAAACATGACGGCAACGGACGCGCCCGGCACCACGGGTACCTCGCACGCCAAGCTCCAGGCCTGGGTCGACGAGGTCGCCGCCCTCACCACCCCCGACCGCATCCAGTGGGTCACGGGCTCCGACGAGGAGTGGACCGAGCTGACCGACCGACTCGTCGAGGCCGGCACGTTCGTGCGCCTCAACGAGGAGAAGAAGCCCAACAGCTTCTACGCCGCGTCCGACCCGAGCGATGTCGCCCGCGTCGAGGACCGCACGTACATCTGCTCCGTGGACGAGAAGGACTCCGGCCCCACCAACAACTGGATGGAGCCGGAGAAGATGAAGGACCTCATGCGAGGTCTGTACAAGGGGTGCATGAAGGGCCGCACCATGTACGTCATCCCGTTCGTTATGGGTCACCTCGAGTCCGAGAACCCGATGTTCGGTGTCGAGATCACCGACTCCGAGTACGTCGTCGTGTCGATGCGCGTCATGGCCCGCACGGGCAGCAAGGTCCTGGAGAAGATCGAGGAGCTCGGCGACGCGGCGAACTACGTGCCGGCGCTGCACTCGGTCGGCGCCCCGCTCGAGGACGGCCAGCAGGACGTCAAGTGGCCGTGCAACCCCGAGAAGTACATCGTGCAGTTCCCCGAGGAGCGCACGATCTGGAGCTTCGGCTCGGGCTACGGCGGCAACGCGCTGCTCGGCAAGAAGTGCTACTCGCTGCGCATCGCGTCGGTCATGGCGCGCGACGAGGGCTGGCTGGCCGAGCACATGCTCATCCTCAAGCTCATCTCGCCCGAGCAGCAGGTCTACTACGTCGCCGCGGCCTTCCCGAGCGCCTGTGGCAAGACCAACCTCGCCATGCTCAAGCCGACCATCCCGGGCTGGAAGGTCGAGACGCTGGGTGACGACATCGCCTGGATGCGCTTCGGCAAGGACGGCCGCCTGTACGCCGTCAACCCCGAGTTCGGCTTCTTCGGTGTCGCTCCGGGCACCAACGAGCACACCAACCCCAACGCGATGGCCACCATCAACAAGGGCAACTCGGTCTTCACCAACGTCGCCCTGACCGACGACGGCGACATCTGGTGGGAGGGCCTGGAGAACACCCCCGCCCACGCGACGAGCTGGAAGGGCCAGGACTGGACGCCCGACTCCGAGGAGCTGTCCAGCCACCCGAACTCGCGCTACTGCACCCCGATCGAGCAGTGCGACATCCTGGCCGACGAGTACAACGACCCGAACGGCGTGCCGATCTCGGCGATCCTGTTCGGTGGCCGCCGCAAGACCACGGTCCCGCTGGTGACCGAGGCCCGCGACTGGCTGCACGGCACGTTCATGGGCGCGACCCTCTCGTCCGAGACCACCGCCGCCGCGACCGGCGCCGTGGGTGTCGTGCGCCGCGACCCGATGGCGATGCTGCCGTTCATCGGCTACAACGCCGGTGACTACTTCAACCACTGGGTCAACCTCGGCAAGGACGCCGACGCCACCAAGCTGCCGAAGATCTTCTACGTCAACTGGTTCCGTCGCGACGACGAGGGCGGCTTCCTGTGGCCGGGCTTCGGCGAGAACAGCCGCGTCCTGAAGTGGGTCATCGAGCGCATCGAGGGCAAGGCCGCTGCGGTCGAGACCCCGATCGGTCACGTGCCCACGCCTGAGAGCCTCGACGTCGACGGGCTCGACATGAGCGACGCCGACCTCGAGAAGGCCCTCGCGGTCGACGCCGAGGAGTGGAAGGCCGAGATCCCGCAGATCGAGGAGTGGTTCGCCAAGTTCGGCGACCAGCTCCCGACCCAGCTGCAGGTCGAGCTGGACGGCCTGAAGGCCCGCCTCGGCCTGTAAGGTCAGCTCAACCCGCCCCGGCGGGCACCCGTCGTACGCCGGCCCGGCACCTCTGGCAGGTGCCGGGCCCGCGCACGTCCGGGCCCGGTAGGACCGAATTCAAGAATCGCCGCGCGATGCAACCTCGGGTCTCCTGAGGCGTCTGTGAAGGTGACGGGACCATCACGGACATCGCATGGGGAGGGCGGGCATGACAACCTTGGCGTTGACTCAGACCCGCCCGACCGGGGAGGCGATGCGGGTGGACTCGACAGGAGTGCGTGCAGTGACCGATTCCGAGGTGGATCTCGCTGCGCTGTACGCCGCACACCACCTCTCGATGGTCCGGCTGGCCCGACTGCTCGTGGACGACCTGGCCTCGGCCGAGGACGTCGTCCAGGACGCGTTCCTCGGGCTGCACCGCCGCCAGGGTCAGCTGCGCGACCCCGGAGCAGCGGTCGGTTACATCCGCCAGGCCGTCGTCAACCAGGCCCGTTCGCAGCTGCGCCGTCGTCGTACGGTGCGCGCCCACCTGCGGGTCGCCGAGCCCGAGATCGGCCCCGCCGCCGACGCCGACCTGATGCTCAGCGAGGAGCACCGCGAGGTCCTGGCCGCCGTCAACCAGCTGCCCGAGCGTCAGCGCGAGGTGCTGATCCTGCGCTTCTGGTCGGGCCTGTCCGAGACCGAGATCGCCGAGACGATGGGCGTCAGCAACGGCACCGTCAAGTCCCAGGCGAGCCGCGCGATGAAGACCCTCCAGCAGATCCTCGAAGCCGAGCGGGGGCGAGCATGAGCAACCACGACCTCGAACGCCTGCTGACCGAGGCCTTCGACGCCCAGGCCTCGCAGGTCACACCCGACCAGCTCGACACCGAGCGCGAGCACGTCGTACGCCGACAGCTCGCCGAGCCGGTGCCGCTGCACCGTCGCGACCGACGCGGGTTCTTCATCGCGGGCGCGGGCCTGGCGGCTGCTGCCCTCGTCGTCGGCGCCGTCGTCGTGACCCAGCAGCCGCACGGCACGGCCGAGCTCGCCGGCCAGTCCACGTCGGCGTCGCGGTCGACCGATCCGGCACTCACCGCCTCGACGTCACCGCTGCAGACCGACGTCCCGTCCACCGCAGCCGCGACCACCGTCGTCCCGCCGCCGTCCTCGGCGACCGCCGACCCCGACCTGCCCTCGGGCCGGTCCGACCGGACGACCCGGACGCCGTCGACCGCGACCGCCACCTCCGGCGCGCTGACCAGCTCGGGGCCGCTGAGCGTGCCCGCGACGTTCGTCGCCGAGGGTGAGCGGTCCAGCATCCCGATGCCTCCGGGCCTGACCTACGAGATCGTCTCGTCCGGTCCGAGCTCGGTCCAGGTCCGCGTCAGTGACTTCATGCAGCTGGCCCGATACCTCGACAACAACAGCCCGTTGGCGTCGTGGCCGCGCGACGGCGGCGGCTACCACTCGCCCGCCAGCAGCATGGCGGCCAGCATCCCGGCAGCCGAGGGTGACGGGTCGACCGGCACGTTCTCGTTGTTCGCCGACTCCTCCGAGCCGACGGCCACCGAGCAGCCCACCGCCACCGACGAGCCGACGGGCCCGACCGAGCCGACGCAGTCGCCCACGACGACGAGCGCGCCGACCACCGAGCCGACCGGCACCACCACCTCGCCGCCCACCAGCGACGGCGGCGGCTCGGACCAGACGGCCTCGGGCAGCGCCGACGGAGGTGCCCCACCCGCACAGTGATCGGCGTCACCGCGGCCCGGACAAGTTCTTCGCAGCGGATGACAACCTCGATCCCGCCGAAGCGTCTTTACCGATGAAGGCACGGGGGCCTTCGCGTGAGACACCTGGTCCGGGCGGCTTCGAGGAGGGGCGAAGCCGCCCGGCAGGTGCGCCACCCGCACGTCCACGATTCATTTTGGGGAAGTCTTGAACCACGACCTGGAGCAGCGACTCCGTGATGCCTTCGAGGCGCACGCGGCGCAGGTCACTCCTGATCGCCTCGACAGCGCCCGCGAGCACGACATGCGGCGGCAGCTCGCTGTGGTGACACCGATCCATCAGCGGTGGCGCACCGTCGCGATGGTCGGCGGCGGCATCGCAGCAGCAGCGCTCGTCGCCGGCACCGTCGTGATGGCCGGTGGCCTCGGCCGTGACCACGGCGCCGTGGCCGCCGACCCCACGCTCGCCGTCAGCCCGACGTCCGGCCCGAGCGGCACCGGTACGGCGCTCGGCACGGCGGCCCCGACGACGGCTCCGTCCGACACCGGCGACGGCACGCCGTCACTGGCACAGACCCGTACGCAGGACCGCACCTCCTACGTCCCGGCCCCGCCCCGCGACACCGGCGCGAGCCGCAGCATGACCAGCAGCGAGGAGCCGTCACCGAGCACGACCGACGAGCCCACGCCCACGTCGACGTCGACGTCGACCACGAGCGAGCCGACGACGACGTCGACGGTCGAGTCCAACACCACGAAGATGACCGCTGCCTCCGGCCCGGCCCACCTGTCGATCACGCCGTCGGTGTCCGTCACCAGTCCGCAGGCCACGGTGTCGTTCACCTACAGCGGTGACGTGCACCCGGCGACCTCGGGCGGCGTCGAGCCGACCTTCACCCAGATCACCTTCGGCGACGGACAGCAGGCAGGCTCCGACGGCGGAGGCACGACGTGCGACGGCTCGGCGCCGACCCGTCCGATGAGCGGCTCGTTCCCGCGCGGCACCAACACCTACGCCAGCCCGGGCACCTACACGATCACGTTCACGGTCGGCTACTGCGGTGACGCCGGTCCGACCACGGCCTCGGTCAAGCGCACGATCACCATCGAGCCGCACTGACCCGAGACGGACACCACAAGGCCGGCCCCCGCGCGTCGCGGGAGCCGGCCTTCGGCGTACGGGCGTGGGTCAGGCGTCTTCCTTGGTCCAGTCGAGAGTGCGCTTGACCGCCTTGTTCCACTTCGCGAAGCCCGCGTCACGGTCCTTGGCGTCCATCTGCGGCTCCCACCGCTTGTCCTCGGCCCACTGCTTGCGCAGCTCGTCCTCGTCCTTCCAGAACCCGGTGGCCAGACCCGCGGCGTAGGCCGCACCGAGCGCCGTCGTCTCGTTGATCTGCGGCCGGATGACGGGCACGTCGAGGACGTCGGCCTGGAACTGCATGAGCGTGTCGTTGACGACCATGCCGCCGTCGACCTTGAGCTCGGTGAGGTCGACGCCCGAGTCGGCGTTCATCGCATCGACGACCTCCTTGCTCTGGTAGGCCACGGCCTCCAGCGCCGCCCGCGCGATGTGGTTCTTGTTGACGTAACGCGTCAGGCCGACGATCACACCGCGGGCATCGGAGCGCCAGTGCGGTGCGAACAGGCCCGAGAACGCCGGCACGATGTAGACGTCACCGTTGTCGTCGACCTTCTTGGCGAGGGTCTCGACCTCGGGTGCGTCCTTGATCAGGCCGAGGTTGTCGCGCAGCCACTGCACCAGCGAACCGGTGACGGCGATCGAGCCCTCGAGGGCGTACACCGGCTTGTTGTCGCCGATCTTGTAGCAGACCGTCGTGAGCAGGCCGTTCTTGGAGTCGACCTTCTCCTCACCGGTGTTGAGCAGCAGGAAGTTGCCCGTGCCGTAGGTGTTCTTGGCCGTGCCGGGCTCGAAGCACACCTGCCCGAACGTCGCCGCCTGCTGGTCGCCGAGGATGCCTGCGATGGGTACGCCGGCCAGCACGCCGCGCGGACGGACCTCGCCGTAGACCTCGGAGGAGGACTTGATCTCGGGCAGCATCGACATCGGGATCTGCATGTCGGCCGCGATCGACTCGTCCCACTGCAGGGTCTCGAGGTCCATCAGCATGGTGCGCGAGGCGTTGGTGACGTCGGTGACGTGGATGCCGCCGTCGGTGCCACCGGTCATGTTCCAGATCACCCAGGTGTCCATGTTGCCGAACAGCAGGTCACCTTTCTCGGCCTTCTCGCGGGCGCCGTCGACGTTGTCGAGGATCCAGCGCACCTTGGGCCCGGAGAAGTACGTCGCGAGCGGGAGCCCGACCTTCTTCTTGTACTTGTCCGGGCCGTCCTTGCCGGCGAGCTCGTCGACGATCTTGTCGGTGCGGGTGTCCTGCCAGACGATGGCGTTGTAGACCGCCTCACCGGTGGTCTTGTCCCAGACGACGGCCGTCTCGCGCTGGTTGGTGATGCCGACCGCCGCGAAGTCGCTGGCCTTGAGGTCCTTCTTGGCGAGCGCCTCGGCGCACACCTTGCGGGTGTTGTCCCAGACCTCCTTGGGGTTGTGCTCGACCCACCCGGCCTTCGGGAAGATCTGCTCGTGCTCCATCTGCGCGACCGCGGCGACCGCGCCGTCGTGGTCGAAGATCATGCACCGGGTGCTCGTCGTGCCCTGGTCGATGGCTGCGATGTATTTCTTGGTCACGTCAATCCCTTTGCGTATCAGGTGAGTTCGAGTTCGTGAGTGACTAGCCGGCGTACCAGTGGAAGACGAGACCACCGATCACGCCGCCGACGATGGGGCCGACGACCGGGATCCAGGCGTAGCCCCAGTCGCTGCTGTCCTTGTGCGGGATCGGCAGCAGGGCGTGCGCGATACGGGGGCCGAGGTCACGCGCCGGGTTGATCGCGTAGCCGGTGGGGCCACCGAGGCTGGCGCCGATACCGACCACCAGCAGGGCCACGGGCAGGGCCTCCAGCATCGTGCCCTTGCCGCCGTTCCAGGCGCCGAACGACAGCGCGCCGAACACCAGCACGAAGGTGCCGATGATCTCGGTGACGAGGTTCCAGGCGACGTTGGGGATCTGCGGGCCGGTCGAGAACACCAGGCTGGGCGCGTCGCCCCGCTCGTCGAACTGCTTCTTGTACGCAGCCCACGCCGCGACCGCTCCGATGAAGGCACCGACCATCTCACCGCTGATGTAGGTGAGGATCGAGCCGAGGTCGACGGCGACGCCGGGGACGAACTCGTCCGCGCCGGAGGCGGCGATGCCCAGCGTGACCGCGGGGTTGAGGTGACCGCCCGACTTGTAGGCGGCGTACACACCGGCGAGGACGGCGATGCCCCATCCGAAGTTGACCATCAGGAAGCCGCCGCCGGTGCCGTTGTTCTTGGGGAAGACGTTGTTGGCGACGACGCCAACACCGAGGACGATCAGGACGGCTGTCCCGATCACCTCACTGAAGAAGATCGATCCCAGACTCACGCGCGTGTCCTCTCGAAATGACGAAGCGGCGTACGCGGGGTGCCCGGCTGCCCACTCCGTCGTGCTCAGCGTTCTCCACTTCCTACAGGTCGGGGCGACGGCGCGTCCATCATTTGTTGCAAATCACACCCGCGGAGCACCAAGGGGCCGGGCGTGAGTACGGTCGGACCGAAGGCGTAACGTTTGGCCCAAGCCACGCCGCCCGGGAGGAAACGTCATGGTCATGCAGCCGTTCAGCGCAACACTCGGACCGCAGGAACGGGCTCAGGCCTGGGCCGAGCTCACCGAGCGCGAGTTCGACGTCCTGGTCATCGGGGCCGGGGTCACTGGGGCGGGCACCGCGCTCGACGCCGCGACCCGAGGCCTGCGTACGGGCCTGGTCGAGGCGCGCGACTTCGCCAGCGGCACGTCGTCCCGCTCGTCCAAGCTGTTCCACGGCGGGCTGCGCTACCTCGAGCAGATGAACTTCGCGCTCGTCGCCGAGGCCCTCAAGGAGCGCGAGCTGATGCTCACCCGCATCGCGCCCCACCTCGTGCACCCCGTGCCGTTCCTCTACCCGTTGTCGCACCGCGGCTGGGAGCGCCCGTACGTCGCCGCCGGCCTCACGATGTACGACCAGATGGGCGGAGCCCGGTCCGTCCCGCGGCAGAAGCACCTCACCCGCGGCGGCGCGCTCAAGCTGTTCCCGGGTCTGAAGTCCGACGCGCTCGTCGGTGCGGTCCGCTATTACGACGCCCAGGCCGACGACGCCCGGCACACCATGACCGTCGCCCGGACGGCCGCCCACTACGGCGCCGTCGTCCGCACCTCCACCGAGGTCGTCGAGGTCATCAAGGAGGCCGACCGCGTCACCGGTGTCGTCGTGCGCGATGTCGAGACCGACGAGCGCGCGACGGTCAAGGCCAAGGTCGTCATCAACGCCACCGGCGTGTGGACCGACGACGTGCAGAAGATGGCCGGCGGTCGCGGGCGCTTCCGGGTGCGCGCCAGCAAGGGCGTGCACATCCTGGTGCCGCGCGACCGCATCGCCGGCGAGGTCGGGCTCATCCTGCGCACCGAGAAGTCCGTGCTGTTCGTCATCCCGTGGGGGCAGCACTGGATCATCGGCACGACCGACACCGACTGGACGCACGACCTGGCCCACCCGGCGGCGACGGCCACCGACATCGACTACATCCTCGAGCACGTCAACACCGTGCTGGCCTCGCCGGTCAGCCGTGACGACATCGTCGGGGTGTACGCCGGTCTACGGCCCCTGCTCGCCGGCGAGAGCGAGGACACCAGCCAGCTGTCACGTGAGCACGCGGTGGCGCGTCCGGCTCCGGGCCTGGTCTCGATCGCGGGCGGCAAGTACACGACGTACCGGGTCATGGCCGCCGACGCCGTCGACGTCGCGGCCAAGGACCTCGAGGGCGTCAAGGACTCGGTGACCGAGCTCGTACCCCTGGTCGGGGCCGACGGCTACGCCGCGATGGTCAACCTCAAGCACGAGCTGGCCGCCGAGACCGGTCTGCCCGAGTGGCGCATCACCCACCTGCTCGGCCGTTACGGCTCGCAGCTGCACGAGGTGCTCGCGCTCGCCGACGAGGACGCCTCGCTGCTCGAGCCCGTGGGCGGCGCCGAGTCCTACCTGCGGGCCGAGCTGAAGTACGCCGTCACCCACGAGGGCGCGCTGCACCTCGCCGACGTGCTCGCCCGGCGTACGCGTATCTCCATCGAGACCAAGCACCGCGGTGTCGACTCGGCTCAGGAGACCGCCGAGATCATGGCGGGCGTGCTCGGCTGGGACGCCGCGGCGGTCGAGCGGGAGGTCACGGCATACGCCGAGCGGGTCAAGGCCGAGCTCGCCTCCCAGGAGCTCGACACCGACGAGGCGTCCGACGCCGCGCGCCAGCAGGCACCCGAGACCCGGCAGGGCCTGCGCGACGTGGTCGCCACCAAGTAGCCGGCCCGGCCCCGCCCTCCGCACCGGCCGCCCCGCCCTTCCCAGCCGGGTTCGGTCGACACCGACGGGGTGCCGGGCGGGCCGGGGTCAGCGAGGCAAAGCGCGCGCACAGGAATCGCACAGGTCGACCCTGGCGTGCACATAGGACCGCGCGGTTGACTCGCCATCGTGACCACGAACGCGCCCGCACTCACCCGCGCCGACGGCAGCCCCGTCCGGGTGCTGGTCGTCGACGACGAGCCCAACCTGACCGAGCTGCTCGCGATGGCGTTGCGCTACGAGGGCTGGGACATCAGGGCCGCCGGGACGGGGTCGACCGCCGTGCGCGAGGCCAAGGACTTCAAGCCGGACGCGGTCGTGCTCGACATGATGCTGCCCGACTTCGACGGCATGGAGGTGCTGCGGCGCCTGCGCGACGACGACCCTCACGTACCCGTGCTGTTCCTGACCGCCCGTGACGCCGTCGAGGACCGCATCGCCGGGCTGACCGCCGGCGGCGACGACTACGTCACCAAGCCGTTCAGCCTGGAGGAGGTCGTGGCACGCGTACGAGCGCTGCTGCGTCGCGCGGTCGTGCTCGCCCCCGAGGCCGACTCGGTGCTCACGGTGGGCGACCTCACGCTCGACGAGGACAGCCACGAGGTACGCCGCGGCGGAGCCGAGATCTCTTTGACCGCAACGGAGTTCGAGCTCCTGCGGTTCATGATGCGCAACCCCAAGCGGGTTCTCTCGAAGGCCCAGATCCTCGACCGCGTGTGGCACTACGACTTCGGCGGCCAGGCCAACGTCGTCGAGCTCTACATCTCCTACCTGCGCAAGAAGATCGACGCCGGGCGCGACCCGATGATCCACACCATGCGCGGCGCCGGATACGTCCTCAAGCCGGCCCCATGACGCGCCTGCTCCACCCCGGCTCGTGGACGCTGCGATCCAAGCTCGTGGCGTCGATCGTGGTGCTGTTCTTCCTGGTGACGACGGCCGTGGCCGCGCTGACCGTCGTACGGCTGGAGAGCACCCTGACCGGTCAGGTCGACGACCAGCTCAAGGCATCGGCGGCCGCGATCACACCGTCGGACGATGCCCGGCCCCGCCCGCGAGCGCAGGGTCCGGCGATCGGCGGCGGCGACCTGCGCCTGGACCGAGCCGCTGACGGAAGCGTGCTGACCATTCAGGCGGGCACTCCCGGCAACCCGTCGACCGAGGCCGTCCCGAGCGCGACGATCAGCACCTCGGGCAGTGCGACGCAGCTCACCTCCGCGCAGATCTCTCGTCTCAGCACGGTCAAGGCGGGCAGCGGCCCGACCACGGTCGAGCTGGGTGGCGCCGGCACCTACCGCGTCATGACCGTCACCCATCCCGGCCTGGTCACGGACGACAGCGGCACCCCGCGCCGGGTCGAGGTCACGACCACCATCGGCCTGCCGCTCGACCCGATCGACGGCACCGTACGCCGGACCGCCCTGTCCGTCGCTCTGCTCTCCGGCCTCGGGCTCCTCACGCTCGGAGCCGGCACGGCGTGGGTCGTACGCCGCAACCTCGCCCCGCTGACCCGCGTCGCCCGGACCGCCACCCGGGTCTCGCAGGCACCGCTCGCCTCGGGCGCCGCCAGCACCGGCGAGCGTGTGGCCCCGGCCGACACCGAACCGCGCACCGAGGTCGGCCAGGTCGGAGCCGCGCTCAACGGGCTGCTCGACCACGTCGATCGTTCGTTGGCGGCGCGCCACCGCTCGGAGATGCAGGTACGCCAGTTCGTCGCCGACGCCAGCCACGAGCTGCGCACACCACTCGCCTCGATCAAGGGGTACGCCGAGCTGTCGCGCCGCGAGCCCGACCCCGTCCCGCAGGGGGTCAGCCACGCGCTGGGGCGCATCGAGTCGGAGGCCGCCCGGATGACCTCGCTCGTCGAGGACCTGCTGCTGCTCGCACGTCTCGACGCCGGCCGTCCCCTGGCCCGCGAACCCGTCGACCTGACCCGCCTCGCGGTCGAGTCCGTCAGCGACGCCCACGCCGCCGGCCCCGATCACGCGTGGGCGCTGGACCTGCCGGACGCGCCGTGCGAGGTCGTCGGCGACGAGGGCCGGCTGCGTCAGGTGCTCATCAACCTGCTCGCCAACGCCCGCAAGCACACCCCCGTCGGCACCCAGGTCACCACCGTCGTACGCCCCACACCGGCGGGCGGCGCGACCATCGTCGTCCGTGACAACGGACCCGGGATCCCGCCCGACCTGCAACCTCGGGTGTTCGAGCGCTTCATCCGCGGCGACCGGGCCCGGACCCGTGTCGAGGGCAGCACCGGCCTCGGGCTGTCGATCGTGCAAGCCGTCATGAGCGCGCACGGCGGACGGGTCGACCTGCGTTCCGCCCCCGGGCGGACCGAGGTGGTCCTCGAGCTGCCCGGGCCGACTACGCTCCCGGTGGGCTCGGTCGCCACCGGGCCGACGGACGCACAGGCGCCGCAGGCATGAGCGGCCGGGGTGAGGGAGGACCGACCGTGGCACGACTGGGCCAGACGCTGCGTGGGCGGCTCGGCGCCGAGATGGTCAAGTTCGCCGCCGTCGGCGTCGGCAGCACGCTCCTCAGCCTCGTGCTGTTCGTCGCGTTCGCCCACCTGACCACCCACCAGTGGGCCAACGCCCTCGCGCTGATCCTCAGCACCATCGCCAACACCGCGGTCAACCGCAGCTTCACGTTCGGCGTCCGCGGACGCGAAGGAGCCGTCCGCGTCCAGCTGCAGTCCCTGCTCCTGCTCGCGATCAGCTGGGGCCTCACCGCACTCGCACTCTGGGCGCTGCAGCAGATCGCGCCCGACGCCAGCACCTGGGTCGCGGCGGCCGTCTTCCTCGGCGGCAACGCGGTCGCCACGATCGTCCGGTTCTGGCTGCTGCGCCGCTGGTTCCGCCCGGGCGAACGGCCCGCGAGCCCTGACCACGGCCACGCCGAGAACGTCCTGGAGAGCCTCCCCTCGTCCGCGCACTGGGAGCGGTACGACGACGAGGCGGCGCCTGTGGACGACGCGCGTTCCTGAGGCGGTCGGCGTACGACGGCCGGGCGCGCTCGTACCGGGGCGTGCTCTGACGGGGCGTGCTCTGACGGGGCGGCGGAGGGAGCCGTCGCGAACGGGACCGCTCGTGCCTCGCGGGCCCGTTCGCTCCTCCCAAATCCCCCGTGCACACAGCAGAGATGAGAACGGGGCACAGCGCGCGCGGCCTTCGGCCGGTGCAGCTGTGCCCCGTTCTCATCTCTGGCGGAGGCGGAGGGATTTGAACCCTCGATGGGGTTGTAGCCCCAAACCCGCTTAGCAGGCGGGCGCCATAGACCTGACTAGGCGACGCCTCCAGATCAAGCGCAGGCAAGGCTACCTGTGCGGAGCGCCCCGACCAAACCGAGGGCGAAGCACTAGCAACCCGACCGGCGTACGCGACGTCCTCACAGTGTGACGAGCGGCCCAATCGCGTTCGGACTCCTGATATTTCGCTGAGTTCGCACCATCGTGCAGGTGAATCAGGGACGATGTTCGACGCGCGAGCGACCGTTCGCCACCCGACGTTTGATGACCCAGCACGCATAGGTCACGATGTGATGAAGCCCGACCGGGCGGACGACGACGTAGAGGATTTCTTGCCGATGACGAACAGTGCCCACGAGGCGCTTCGCCGTCAGCCACCGCCGCGCGGCCGTGGCCGGCGCGAGTCGCGCACCGAGCCGCTGACGCGCTCGGACATGCGCGGTCGTCGTTCGCAAGAGGTCCGTCGCGCCCTGCGCCTCACCGCCCTCAGCACCCTCTTCCCGGGGCTGGGCCTGGTGTTCACCCGGCGCCACCGCTTCGGTTTCCTGCTCCTCACCGGCGCCGCGCTCGTCGCGCTCGGCCTCGCCTATCTCGTCGCCAACGGCGGCGTCATCACCGCCGCCACCCGCCTGCTCACCCGCAACGGCCTGATCGCCCTGCTCGGGCTGTTCATGGTCGGCGGGATCCTGTGGGTCTTCGGCATCATGCTCACCGCCCGTGAGACCGCCCGACGCGGCTGGAGCACCGGCGCGCGATGGCTGCAGCGCTTCTTCACGCTCGCGATGTGCCTCGTCGTCGCCGTTCCGGCGGCGCGCGCCACCCAGTACGTCATCATCACCCAGGACACCTTCGGCTCGATCTTCCAGGACCGGTTCAACGGTCGCGGCGACAACGCGGTCAACCCCGGCAGCGGCGCCGACGCCTGGAAGGACGTGCCGCGGGTCAACATCCTGCTGCTCGGCTCGGACGCCGGCCTCGACCGCAAGGGCGTGCGCACCGACTCGATGATGGTCGCGAGCATCGACACCCGGACCGGCGACTCCGTCCTCATCAGCATCCCGCGCAACCTGCAGAACGTCCCCATCCCGGCCGACAACCCGCTCCACCAGGTCTGGCCCGACGGCTTCAACTGCGGCACCGACTGCATCATGGACGCCGTCTGGCAGCAGGCCGCGTCCGACCACGCCGACCTGTTCGGGTCCGATGAGAAGTACCCGGGCTGGAACACCACCCGCGAGGTCATCGGCGAGGTCACCGGCCTGCCGATCAACTACTCCGTCGTCATCAACCTGCAGGGCTTCCAGCAGCTGGTCGACGCGATGGGCGGCGTCACCATGACCGTCCCTGACGGCCCAACGGGCAAGGGCATCGCGATCGGGGGCTCGATCGACGAACGGACCCAACGGATCAAGCCCGGTTCCATCACCGGCTACGTCAAGCCCGGTCGCTACAAGCTCAACGGCCGCGAGGCGCTGTGGTACTCGCGCAGTCGCGCCGAGGACCCGCACGGCGACAACGGCCGCATGAAGCGCCAGCAGTGCATGGTCAACGCGCTCGTGTCGCAGACCAACCCCGTGCAGATGGTCGCGAAGTTCCCCGACATCATGTCCGTCGCCAAGGAGAACATCCTGCTCGACGTGCCCCAGAACGACCTGTCGGCCTTCGCCGACCTGGTCAACCTGATGAAGAAGGGGCACATGCGCAGCGTCCACCTCGGCAGCCCCGTCATCAACACGGGCAAGCCGGACTTCGACAAGATCCGGTCCCTGATCCAGCAGGCGATCACCGAACCGCCGACGCCTGCGCCCTCGTCCGGTGCGACTCCGGGTGCGTCCGACGGCGCGACCGGCTCCGACGAGAGCACCGCGTCACCGTCCGACGACGGGAGCACCTCCTCCGACGACGAGACCAGCAGCGACGAGTCGACGTCCGACACCAACGGTCCCTCGTCCAAGAAGGCGATCGAGAGCACGGCCGCTTCCTGCTGAGTCGTTCAGCGATCCGACAGCGGCGTGGGGTTGGATGTGGCCATGCCTCGATCAACCGTCCTGACCGCTACCGGCGCCGGCGTCCTCGTGGCCGCCGGCCTCGGCGGCTACATGCTCTGGGACCAGCACCAGCAGAGCTCCGAGAAGGACGACGCCGCCCGCGCTGCCGCGACGTCGTTCGCGACCGCCTGGCAGCAGCGCTCACTCGACCAGGCGTCGTACGTCGGGACCTCACCCAGCAGTGCCGCGCAGGACTTCAAGACCGCCACGAGCGCGCTCGGCAAGGGGCCGATCAAGGTCACCGTCGGCGAGGTCGAGCGCGACGGCTCGCAGGCCAGGGCCGACCTCAGCGTCAGCTGGACCCTCGCCGACGGCAAGCAGTTCTCCTGGACCGATCCGGTTCAGCTCGCCACCTCGGGCGACCGGTGGGGCGTCAAGGTCGGCGACCGGTCGCTGTGGCACCCCAAGCTCGGCGCCAACGACGCCTTCGCCGTCAACGAGAGCAGCAGCGCCACCCGCGGTGAGATCCTCGGCCGAGGCGGGGCCAAGATCATGGCCAACCAGACGGTGTACGACATCCGCATCGACCCGGTGAAGGCCACGTCCGACAGCGTCCAACAGCTCGAGCGGACGGTCGGCTCCGACCCGGGCAGCCTGACCCGCAAGCTCGACCAGGCCAAGAGCTCGGGCTCGCAGACCACGATCGCGGTCATCACCTACCGCGAGGCCGACTACGCGTCCCGGCGAGGCACGCTCGAGGGCCTCACCGGCGTCCTCGTGCACGAGCGCCAGCAGCCGCTCGCGCAGACCCGCACGTTCGGGCAGCCGCTGCTCGGCAGCGTCGGCCCGGTCACGGCCGAGATGGTCAAGCAGGACCCGCAGCGCTACCGCGCGGGCTCGTACGCCGGTGTGTCGGGTCTGCAGGCCGCCTACGACAAGACCCTCGCCCCCACCGGCGGGCTGAGCGTGTCGATCAAGGGCCGCCCCACCACGATTCTGTTCGGCCAGCAGCCCAAGAACGGTCAGAGCCTGCAGACCACGCTCGACCCCAAGGTGCAGAGCGCAGCCGAGGCGGCGCTGGCCAAGACCGGCACCACGCCGTCGGCGCTCGTGGCGATCGACGTCAAGACCGGCGACGTGCTCGCGGTCGCCAACTCGCCCGCCAACGGCATCAACCGCGCGCTGACCGGCCGCTACCAGCCGGGCTCGACGCTGAAGATCTCCTCGACGTACGCGCTGCTCACCCGAGGTTTCAACCCGAGCACCAAGGTGCCGTGCCCCGGCTCGATCACGGTCGACGGTCGGCGTATCGGTAACTTCGAGCAGGAGACCCTGCCCGACCCCACGTTCTACGAGGACTTCGCCCACTCGTGCAACACCGCTTTCGTGAAGGCCACGGCCGGGTTGCCGGCCAACGCCCTGCACGACGCGGCGTCCGCCCTCGGCGTCGGTCAGGACTGGTCCGGCACGCTCGGGGTCAAGGCGTTCACGGGTTCGGTGCCGGTCACCAACGGCCGCACCGACCAGGCGGCCGCGAGCTTCGGGCAGGCACGCACGCTCGCCTCGCCGCTGTCAGTTGCCGTGATGTCGGCCTCCGTGGCGCGCGGCTCGTACATCCCGCCGGCGCTGGTCACGGGCCAGGGCGGCGACCGTACCCCGAAGCCGCTGAACTCCGGCGCCGTCAGCCAGCTGCACACGATGATGCGCCAGGTCGTCACCGACGGCTCGGGCACGGTCATGCAGGGGACACCGGGCGGCGACGTCTACGCCAAGACGGGCACAGCCGAGTTCGACGAGAACGGCAAGCCCCTGGTCCGCGCCTGGCTCACCGGCTGGCAGGGCGACGTGGCGTTCGCGGTCCTGGTCGAGCAGGTTCAGATGGGTGAGACCGGCGGCACAGTGGCCGCTCCGGTCGCCAAGGACTTCCTCACCCGCCTCCAGGCCGGCTGAACCGGCTCCGAGCACAACGAAGCCCCGGCACCGTGACGGTGCCGGGGCTTCGTCTCGAGCCGATCAGGTCGGCCGATGAAGTCTGGACTCTCAGACCGGAGCGACGTTGGTCGCCTGCGGACCCTTGTCGCCCTGGGTGATCTCGAACTCGACACGCTGCGCCTCGTCCAGGCTGCGGTAGCCCTGGGTCTGGATCGCGGAGTAGTGGACGAACACGTCCGGGCCGCCACCATCCTGTGCGATGAAGCCGAAGCCCTTCTCAGCGTTGAACCACTTCACGGTTCCCTGTGCCATGGGGGTAACTCTCTATCTGTTGCTCTGGCGTTGCCGCCCCGCGTCGCGAGACGGCGGCTGCCGCTGGTCTTACCCCCAAAAAGCGTGAAATACGCCCACAACGCCGAGACGCCCGCATGCGAACACGAGCCCCTCATTGCTCTGAGAGAAACTGCAACTGCAACCGGGTATGACGTTAGCACGGTCCAGATGAACCGGACACAGATGAAAAGCGACGTAAATCTAGCCACATCCGTCACACCGACCAACGCCCGGTGACGATCGCTCGCGGCCCGACACGCTGACCGGCCTCAGGACGAGCCCGGACCGGCCGGCGTACGACGACGCGTGGGCTCAGCCCTTGGCTGCGCCGCTGGCGACAGGCTTCTGCTCGGCCTGGGAGTCGGTCTCGTCGGACGCGTCCTTGTCGGACACCTCGACATCGGCCGCCTTGAGCTGCGCGGACTTGGGCTCACGCGCCACCTCGGCGGTGAGCACGTCGTTGAGGCGGGCCAGCTCGGAGCGGACGTCGGACTGCAGGCCGCCCAGACGCGCGAGCTCCTGAGTCGCCTGGTCGCGCTGCCGACGGATGTCGGTCTCGGCGCGCTGGCGGGTCTCGTCGGCCGACGCCTCGGCCTCCTTGCGCAGGCGCACGGCAGCCTGCTCGGCGGCGGTGTGCATGTGCTCGGCCTGCTGACGCGCGGCGGCGAGCTGGTCGGCGATCTGCTGCTCGCGCTCCTGCAGCTCGGCCTGTCGCTGCGAGGCCTGCTGCTCGAGCAGGGACGCCCGAGCGATCAGCGACTGCTCGATGTCGTGGCGGTGCTTCTCGGCGTCCGTACGAGCCTTCTCCAGGATCGCCGAGGACTCGCGGCTCGCACTGTTGCGCATCTCGGTCGCCTCCTGCTCGGCGAGACGCAGGAGCTTCTCGGCGCGGAAGCCGAAGCTGTCCTCGGGAACCGTCGGCTCGCCACCGGCGGTGCGAGCGCGCAGCTCACGCAGCTCGGTGGCCGTGCGCTCGGCGGACTCCGCCGTGACCTGGTGCTGACGGTTGGCCTCGGCCAGCCGCACCTTCAGGCGAGTGATCTCCTTGTTGCGCGCCGACAGCGCGTCATCCACCTGGCGGCGGTCGTACCCGCGCAGCACCGTGTCGAAGATCTGGTCGTTCTGGCCCTCGTCACGCTGCGGGACCGGGCCGGTGCCCGTCGCGTCGGAGGACTTGCCGTTCGAGGTGGCCTCGTTAGCCACGGATCACTTCCTCTACTCCAGGACACGCCGCGACCAGGGGAGCCGACGCGGCACATCAGTGATCGTGTCCGGTCAGGCACGGCCGGCCACGCAGGGGACCCACTGGTGAGCGGGAGGTCATGCATGTTGGGAGGGTGGCGGACGAGTGCGGGGCGCATCGAGACGCCGAGGCCTGAGCCTGGGGAAGGTGTCTCGCGGTCGCGCCGTCCTCGAACCGCTGCACGGGCAAGCGTATCCGCCAGCACGCCCCGACATGCCGATAGTCCGTAAGGCGATTGGCCCTGATGACGTGGTGTACGCCACCCGGTGGCCGGCGGACCTCGTGCTCGGCGGCGGAGGTCGGTGGAATCGCCCACCGTGGGTCACACCGCGAGCTGCTCGTCGCAGTGGGTCACACCGACCGCGAACAACGCTCCAGGGACCTCGCTGCGCTCGATGGCGGAGGGCGTGGGAACCGTCGTCCTCGCTCGTTCCTCACGAGGACTCCTCCCTCATGAGCGGCCCTCAGGGGACCTCGCTGCGCTCGATGGCGGAGGGCGTGGGATTCGAACCCACGAAGCCGGGGTAACCGACTTAGCGGTTTTCAAGACCGCCGCACTAGGCCACTATGCGAGCCCTCCCCTGCCCGCGGGACGGGCAAGCCCGCCCATCGTAGACGCGTCCTGCCGGGAGCCCGACGCCTCGTCCGACGTCACCGGGTGCCGCGGGCTGTGGGTGGGCCGTTGTTAGTGTCGGGCCCAACGAGAGGAGCACGACATGGGAAAGCTGTCATTCCTGGTCGGGCTCGGCGCGGGGTACGTCCTCGGCGCCCGGGCCGGCAAGCAACGGTACGAGCAGATCAAGACCCAGGCCGGCAAGGTCTGGGAGAACCCGTCCGTGCAGAGCAAGGTCGGCGACGTGACGGAGCAGGTCAAGGCCAAGGCGCCGGCAGCGAAGTCGGCGGCCGGCTCGGCAGCGACCAAGGCTGCCTCGAAGGTCGGCCTGACCGACGCGGGCGAGTCCGGCGCAAGTGGACGCCACAGCAGTACGGATCCTGCAGCGCCGAGCTCGCCACCGGCCAACGGGCCGCAGACCCTCCCCTGACCCAGCCCCCGGCGTACTGTGTGCCGGGATCGCACGGGCAGAAACCGCGACACGACGCGGAATTTTGTCGCGTGCCGACGCGAAATCTGCGTCGATCTGCCGTAGTTTCAAACCCGAGCCACCAGTGGCTCACCGTTCAACCTTTAGGACAGGACCTTTCATGAACCGCACTGACCTCGCCAGCACCATCGCCCAGCGCACGGGTGTCAGCGTCAAGGACGCCAACACCGTGATCACGGGCCTCAACGACGTCATCCTCGAGGCCGTCGGCCGCGGCGAGAAGATCCAGCTGCCGGGCCTGCTCACCATCGAGGTCGTCGACCGCGCCGCGCGCACCGGTCGCAACCCGCAGACCGGTGAGGAGATCCAGATCGCTGCGTCGAAGGCCGCCAAGGTCACCGCCGGCAGCAAGCTCAAGGCTGCCGCCAAGGGCTGACCTGCCCCCTGCACCACACGAACGGCCCGCACCCTGCGAGGGTGCGGGCCGTTCGTCGTACGCCGGTCGGTCGGCTCAGATGAGCAGCGCCGGGTCGGCGTAGGGGTCGTACTGCGGCTCGGGGAACCGCACCTTGGCCGGGATGCCGGTCGCGACCGACTGCGGCGGGACGTCCTTGACGACCACCGCGTTGGCCCCGATCTGCGCGCGGTCCCCGATACGGACCGGCCCGAGGATGCGGGCGCCGGCGCCGATCGTCACCCCGTCACCGACCGTGGGGTGCCGCTTGATGCGCTGCAACGACCGGCCGCCGAGCGTGACGCCGTGGTAGAGCATCACGTCGTCGCCGACCTCGGCGGTCTCGCCGATGACGACACCCATGCCGTGGTCGATGAAGAACCGCTCGCCGATGGTGGCTCCGGGATGGATCTCGACGCCGGTGATCGCACGCGAGGCCTGCGACACCAGGCGAGCGGGCAGCCGCCACCGGCCGCCCTGCTTCCACATCCGATGAGCCACACGGTGCGACCAGATCGCGTGCAGACCCGGAGAGGCGAGGGCCATCTCGAGGCGCGACTCGACCGCGGGGTCGCGGGCGATCGCCGCGTCGAGGTCGGCCCGGACGGAGGCGACCGCGCGGCGTACGGACTGGGTCACCCGCTTGCGCGGGACCCCTCCGGTCAGCAGCGCGTCAGCTCCCATGACGTCAGTCAACCAGGCCCTCGAACAGGATCGTGGACAGGTAGCGCTCACCGAAGGACGGGATGATCACGACGATGGTCTTGCCGGCGTTCTCGGGGCGACGCGCGACCTGGTCGGCGGCGGCGAGGGCAGCACCCGAGGAGATGCCGACGAGCAGGCCCTCGTCGGTGGCGGCCTTGCGGGCCCACTCGACGGCGGTGCCGGCGTTGATGTCGATGACCTCGTCGTAGACCTCACGGTCGAGGATGTCGGGGACGAAGTTGGCGCCGAGGCCCTGGATCTTGTGCGGGCCGGGCTCGCCACCGTTGAGGATGGCCGACTCCTCGGGCTCGACGGCGATGATCTGCACGTCGGGCTTGCGCGACTTCAGGACCTGGCCGACACCGGTGATGGTGCCGCCGGTGCCGATGCCGGAGACGAGGATGTCGACCTGGCCGTCGGTGTCCTTCCAGATCTCCTCGGCCGTGGTCTGACGGTGGATCTCGGGGTTGGCCTCGTTGGCGAACTGGCGGGCCAGGATCGCGCCCTCACGCTCGGCGGCGATCTCGTTGGCCTTGTCGACCGCACCCTTCATGCCCTTGGCGCCCTCGGTGAGGACGAGCTCGGCGCCGTACGCCTTGAGCAGTGCGCGACGCTCCTTGGACATGGTCTCGGGCATCGCCAGGACGACGTTGTAGCCCTTGGCCGCACCGACGAACGCGAGCGCGATGCCGGTGTTGCCCGACGTCGCCTCGACGATCGTGCCGCCCGGCTTGAGCTCGCCGGAGTCCTCGGCGGCCTTGATGATGGCCGCGCCGATGCGGTCCTTGACCGAGGCGGCCGGGTTGCTGAACTCCAGCTTGGCGGCCACAGTCGCGTCGGACTCGATGATCCGGTTGATGCGGACCAGGGGCGTGTTGCCGATGGCCTGGGTGACGTCGTCGAGGATGGGCACTGCTACCGCCTTCGGTTGGTTTCGGTCGTCGTCCGCGTGTCACCAGGGCAGCGCGGGCTCACTTATGTCTATTCCAACAGGCGGTTATTGATACTGCAACCGATGCCCAGCAGTCGAACGTCGTACGCCGACAGCCGGCTCAGCGGTTCAGCTCACCGACGTAGAGGTCGGGTACGAACGCGCCGAGCGCAGACTGCAGCTCGCTCCGAAGGTCCTCGGGGTCGCGCCCACCGCGCACGGGGCACAGGTGTGTGAACGGCGGCACCTCGTCCCAGGCCTGGTAGGACACATCGGCTCCGGCCTCGTGCCGCGGAGCCGCGACCGCGATCCCCACGGGCGCCTTGGCGTCACCCGGTGCACCACTGAGGGTGATGGCCACAGCGGCGATCTCGTCCCAGCCGAACCGCCAGCCACCCGCATGAGTGAGGCGCATGCCGTCCGAGTCGATGACGATCCGTCGGGTCAGGTCGAAGAACAGCGTCACCAGGCCCGCTACACCGATCAGCAGGAAGACCAGCCCGAGTGCACCCCCGACCAGTCGTGCCGCGAGGGGGTTGTCGACGAAGGCGGACGCATACATCACGAGCACGCCCAACGCGAAGACCGGGACGACCACGGCGCCGACCTTGAGCTGAAGGCTGCGAGACGACGTGCGCACCGTGCGGGCCGAGACGCCGGACGGCCTCACCTGAGGCGCGGGCGTCGGGATCCGAACGGCAGGCGATGCCTGCGGGACCGCAGGACCGAGGTCCGCAGAGCGTGCGAGCAGGTCCGGCGCGAACGCTCGTACGAGGTCGGTGACCTCGCGCTCGACCTCGGCCGGGTCGCGTTCGGCAGCGATGTCGTAGGCATGCGTGAAGGGCGGCTCGTCAGTGACGACCACGGCGCCCGTGGCCAGCCGCGGGTCCGCCAGCGCCAGGAGCAGCCGGACGGGCGCCCCCGCTGCATCGCCGCCGGTTACCGCGATGCCGCGCAGCTCGCTCCAGCGCAGCCCCCAGCGGTCATGCCCGGTCGTGCGCAAGCCCTCGACCTCACCGATCAGGCGAACCGCTGCGCCCGCCTCGGGATCGGCGACGAGCTCGATCGTGCGGCGCGGCAGGTCGAGCGGCCGCATCCGAGGGTCGGGCGTCGGCAGGACGTACGCCGGCGCCGCCTCGACCGAACGGGCCGCCGCGGCGGGCGGCGCGACCTCGTACGCCGGGGGTGCGACGTCGGCGTACGGCTGCGGTGTGGCCGTGGGCGTGGCGGGCCAGGTCGATGACGGCTGGACGTCGCGCACCGCCTCCCACCGTCCTCCGCCGACCTCGACGACATCGAGCGGCGGCCGGCTGTGCAGCCACAGCAGGCCGAGCAGGCCCGTCGGGAACGCGAGCACGGCGAACCACTCGCTGACCTCCAGCAGGACGCCGATCGCCACGAAGACACCGATGCCCACCAGCCAGCTCCAGCCCGGGATGTCACGCGGCCGGCGGAGCTCTCGAAGCCCGATCAGGAGTGAGGTTGCCATGGCGATCACTCCGACCCAGGGGACGGCGCCGGACGGGAGGCCGACTGCGACGCTCACGGCCACCACGCCCATCGCGAGCAGCAGGTAAGGCCCGAGGTAGGGCAGCCCCAGGTGATGGCGACCCTTCGGACGGAAGTACGGGTGCGGTCTCATCGACTCCCCTTGTCGTGGGCCTTGCCGTGGGTCGGCGCGACGGCCGGGGCAGAGCGTACTGACGCCGTCACGCGTCGCCCTGTGACGAGACAGAAGTGGCAAAGGTTCGCCTCAGCAGTTACCGGTGGGTAACAACTGGTTAGACTGCCGTCCATGTCAGCACTGCAGATCGTCGCGGCGGTCATCACCCTCGGCATCACGCTCGTCGGCATCGTGATGACGGCGCGCGCCGTGCCCCAGATCATGTCCGGTTTCCGCCTCGGCCAGGCCGACAAGTCGCGTGGCGATGCCAAGGGCAAGCGCACCGTGACGATGCTGCGCGAGATCTTCGGCCACACGCGCATGTCACGGCTGCCGATCGTCGCCATCGCCCACTGGGTGACGATGGTGTCGTTCATGCTCCTGTCGTTGGCGGTGCTGCAGTCCTACTTCCAGGTCTGGGACCCGACCTTCGCGCTGCCGATCATCGGCCACTTCTTCCTGTGGGGCTGGGTCAACGAGATCCTCGGCTGGACCGGCATCGTCGGCATCCTGTGGCTCATCTGGAACCGCTACAAGAACCACCCGGGCCGCAACGACAGCCCGCAGGGCCGCTACTCCCGCTTCTTCGGCTCGACGTTCTGGCAGGCCTACTTCGTCGAGCTCGTCATCGCGATCGAGATCTTCTGCGTCGTCACGCTGCGCGGCCTGGAGTACGCCCTCGACAAGACCGGCGACGGTGAGCACGCCGACCTGCTGCACTTCCCGCTGACCGCGTGGTTCGGCGAGTGGTTCACCGACCTGGGCCGCGACGGCATCAAGCAGTTCATCGTCGTGATCTCGACGATCAAGATCGTCACCGCGATGGTCTGGCTGATCACCATCTGCAGCAACATCACGATGGGTGTCGCCTGGCACCGCTTCCTGGCGTTCTTCAACATCTTCTTCAAGCGCAACGCCGACGGCAAGACCGCTCTCGGCCCGCTGAAGCCCATGCAGATCGAGGGCCAGCCGGTCGACTTCGACAACCTCGACGAGCTCATGGAGGACGAGGACGACGTCAAGCTCGGCGTCGGCAAGGTCGAGGACTTCACCTGGAAGGGCCTGCTCGACTTCTCGACCTGCACCGAGTGCGGTCGTTGCCAGTCGCAGTGCCCCGCCTGGAACACCGAGAAGCCGCTGTCGCCCAAGCTGCTGATGATGACGCTGCGTGAGAACGCCGCCGCGCGCGCTCCGTACATGAAGGCCGCCCAGGCCGGCAACGCCCCCGAGGAGGCCCCGGCCGCCGTCACGACCGCCCTCATCGGCGACACGTCGTACGACCTGATGGCGCCGCTGACCGCGTACAACCCGCACGGCCCGGACGCGGTCATCGACCAGGACGTCCTGTGGTCCTGTACGACGTGCGGCGCCTGCGTCGAGCAGTGTCCGGTCGACATCGAGCACGTCGACCACATCGTCGACATGCGCCGCTACCAGGTGCTCATCGAGTCGGCCTTCCCGAGCGAGCTCGGCGGTCTGTTCAAGAACCTCGAGAACAAGCAGAACCCGTGGGGCATGTCGGCTCGCGCCCGTCTCGACTGGGCCAAGGACCTGCCGTTCGACGTCAAGGTGATCGGCTCGGACATCGAGTCGGCCGACGAGGTCGAGTGGCTGTTCTGGGTCGGCTGCGCGGGCGCGTACGAGGACCGTGCCAAGAAGACCACGCGTGCGGTGGCCGAGCTGCTGCACACCGCGGGCGTCGAGTTCGCGGTCCTCGGTGACGGCGAGACCTGCACCGGTGACCCGGCTCGCCGCGCCGGCAACGAGATGCTCTTCCAGATGCTGGCGTCGCAGAACGTCGAGGTGCTCAACGAGTCCAAGGCCAAGAAGATCGTCGTCACCTGCGCGCACTGCTTCAACACGATCAAGAACGAGTACCCGCAGCTCGGCGGCGAGTACGAGGTCGTGCACCACACGCAGCTGCTCAACCGCCTCGTCCGCGAGAAGAAGCTCGTGCCGGTGGCCCGTCCCGACGAGGCCGACACCTCGGGTGCCGCCTCGACCGCGAGCTCGGTGACCTACCACGACCCGTGCTACCTCGGTCGCCACAACGGCGTCTACGCCCCGCCGCGCGAGCTCATCGGCGCGCTGCCCGGCGTCGAGTACAAGGAGATGGAGCGCTCCGGCGAGAAGTCCTTCTGCTGCGGCGCCGGCGGTGCCCGCATGTGGATGGAGGAGAAGCTCGGCTCGCGCATCAACCTCAACCGCACCGACGAGGCCGTCGCCACCGGCGCCGACCGCATCGCCATCGGCTGCCCGTTCTGCCGCGTGATGATGACCGACGGCCTGACCGCCAAGCAGTCCGACGGCGAGGCCCGCGAAGAGGTCGAGGTCGTCGACGTCGCCAACATGCTGCTGGCGGCCATCCGCCGCGGCGAGGACAAGGAGCCGGCCACCGCCGACGCCTGATCCGCCGACCGTTCGAAGGCCCGCCGCGTACGCCGTGGCGGGCCTTCGGCGTACCCGGTGGTCGTCGGTGACAACCCGACCACCGGGTCAGGCGTCCTGACAGTGGTCCCGGCACCGCGCCCCGACCCACCGCGACGAGAGGCATCCGATGAACACCGACGTTCGGCAGCGCACGCTCCAGGCCGGCTCGTTCGCGGCCACCGCCATGCTCGGTCTCGGCGTGCCGGCCACTCCCGGCCACGGCTCGCCCGACACCGACGCCCGCGATGCTCACCTCACCACCTGGCACGCCCTGCAGGGCTGAGGACAACCCCGACGTCCGCTGAGACGTCCCTGTGACGGAGCCGTCTGCACCCGCAGACAGCCCACGCGGCACTGGGGAGTGCCGCTCGTCCTTGGGGAGGAACCATGAATCACCACATCACTCGACGCACCTTGCTCGCCGGCACGGCCGCGGGATCAGCGGCTGTCGTGCTCGGTGTCGCAGGCGCTGGTGCGGCGCACGCCGACGACCCGGCGTACCCGCAGCTGCGGCTCGGGTCGGTCGAGAGCACGTACAAACCGGTGCGCACGGTGCAGTACCTCCTGCGCCGCTGGGTTCCATCACTCGCGGTCGACGGATCGTTCGGCTACGGCACGCAGGCCGCGGTCAAGCGGTTCCAGTCGGCCGAGCGGCTGCCCATCACCGGCAGGCTGTCGACCACCACCGAGTGGTACAGGCTGCTGCTGCGCAGCAGGTGCGCTACGGGTCACGTGGCAACGCGGTGGTCGCGCTGCAGATCAAGCTGAACCAGACCATCTCGCCACCCGCACAGCGACTCGTCGTCGACGGGAGCTTCGGGACGAAGACGACCAACGCGGTGAAGATCTTCCAGCAGATGGTCAACGACAACACCGGCTACCCGAACCTGCGGGTCGACGGGGTCGCCGGGCCGGCGACCTGGCACGCGCTGCTCCCGGCCACCGACATCTGACCGTACGAGCACGGCGGTCGGCCGAGCGCTCCCGGCGCCGGCCGACCGCTCACTCGCGGGAGCGGGCGGCGTACGACGCCTGCTTGGCCCGGTTGCCGCACACCGCCATCTGGCACCACCGCCGCTTGCCTGACCCGAGGAAGAGCCATCCGCAGCCCGCGCCCGGACACGCGCGCACGGCTGCGACCCGATCGGAGGTCAGCACCTCCGTCGCGGCGAGGACGAACAGGTCGAGCGGCTCACCCAGGGTGGGCCGAGTCGGGTGGGCCCAGGAGGCGCCCTCGTCCGAGCGGACCAGCACCTGACGAGACCGGCCCGACGCCGCCGCGTCCGCGACCCTGCCGAAGGCTGCGCCGGTCGCCCGACCGGTGAGTGCGGCGTACAGGTCGGTGCGCAGCGAGCGCGTCTCCTCGAGTACGCCGTGGGCCTCGTCAGGATGACGAGCTGCCTTGCGCTGCAGGGCGTTCGAGCGCTCGTCGGACATGATTCCGAGCGATGCGGCCAGCACGGGCAGGTAGGTGTAGTCGCGCAGGTACTCGTGCCGGTCGTCGTGCGCCTCGCCCCAGCCGGCCCACGTGTTGCACAGCTCGAGGCCGGGGTGCCCGGCGAGCGGCTTGGGCAGCACTCGGCCGTCGACCGTCGTCCACCAGGTCGCCATCGTGACCCCTCACTCTTGACCGCCCGCAGCCTAACCGCTTGAGTTGCCTAACCAGTTATTCATGTTTTTGGGTTAGGAGATCGCCATGATCACTCGCACACTCGTCGGCGTACTCGCGGCGGCGGCCGCCGGCGCCACCGTGCTCGCGCCGACTCCGACCGCCACCGCCGACTCCGGCTGGCACGCCGTCCACGAGTCGTGGCAGCCCTACGTCGAGAGCAACCTCCACCTGCCCGCGGCGAGGTACTGCGGCACGTTCGACATGACGCTGCACGCGATCTCGCAGGACATCAAGGTCAAGGCGCTGACGCGATGGGACGACGGCACGCCCAGGACCGAGGTCTACACCGGACCGTTGCTGACACGGGCGACGAACGAGACCAGCGGGTCACATGTCGACCTCGACCTCAGTGGGCGCGCTGAGGTGCTCTACCGCGCGGACGGCTCCATGGCCACCTACGGGACCGAGGGGCCTGTCGGCATCGGGTGGGGCGCTGGCAGCGGGCCGGACCTGCCGCAGGGCTACTACCGGTTCACCGGCCACCACGTCATCGAGTTCCAGCCCGACGGGTCCAAGAGCCTGGTGGTGCGCGAGGGCACCGAGACGGAGGTGTGCGCGCTCGTGGACTGACGTCCACATCCCCTGTGGCACAACGGAACTCGTCCACAGCCGCTGCCCTCGGGCGTGCGCCACCGACCTGCCGGCGACAGGCTCGGACGCATGACCGATGACCCCCAGCAGATCCGTGACGCGGCACGCACCGTCGAGCGCCTGGCTCGCGATGCACGGTCGGCGCAGCGCGGCCTTATCCGCGCCGGGTGCTCCTCCTGGAAGGGTGTCGGCGCTGATCGCTACCGCACCCGGCTCCACGACCGCGCTCGCGAGTTCGGTTCGCGTGCAGACGATCTCGACGAGCTCGCGCGTCGCCTGACCGCTCATGCGTCCGCCGTCGAGAGGCATGAGCGCACCCTCAGCAGGCTGGTACCGCGGCCGCACGGGATGGACCTCGACGGGGTCGTCGACGCGGCCCGCTCGTGGCAGTCCGCGGCGGTACGGTCATGAGCGCCGTGCGTCGTACGACGCTGCGCTCCCCCGACGACCACGCTCGCGCACAGGTCGAGCTCGACGCACTGCGCGACGCGCCCGCCCACGTCCAGGTCGTCGTACGCCGACCCGATCACGTGCTGTGGTGCCGTGCGGCGGTCGCCGGTCCCGGATTCGTCGCGTCGTGCGTCCTGGTCGACGAGGCGGACGGCTCCACCGTGACCGTCGTGGCATCGGGTGCCCTGGAGCACCTCGTGGACACGCTCTGGGAGCTGATCCCCGAGACGTCCGTCAGCGGTCGCCCAGCCGGCTGGGGGCGAGAGCCGGTGGCGGTCGAGGACGTCGCACTGCTCGCCGACGGCGTACGCCACGGCGACGTCGCCGCGCTCGACGTCGCCCTCGACATCACCGGCCACGGTGCGATGCCCGAGTGGGTGCGCGAGGCGGCGTACGGGATGCATACCGTGCTCATGATCGGTCTGTCGTCGACCGGCTCCGATGTGGTGATCCGCCACGCACAGCTCATGCCGAGCGGGTGGTTCGAGATGTCACTCGGCGACGACGGCCTCGCCCGCGTCGAACCTCTCGGCAGCACCGACCTGCGCCACGCGCTCCTGAACGCGTGCACCTCGATGGTCGTCTCCGGCGCAATCAGGACTGCGGCATGAGCACCATCCGCACCGCGGGCGCACCACCCGAGACACGCGTCGCCCCGCCTCAGTTCTCCGGTGGCGCCCTGTCCTACGAGGCGCGTGCCGACGACCTGCGTACGACGGGATCCTCTCTCGACCGCTCCGGCGACGCTGCCCGCCACGTCGCCGGCGGCGTCGTCCGCATGAGCGCCCACCTCCCTCACAAGAGCGCTCTGATCGCTCCGCGCACCGGCGCCCGGGTCGCCCAGCAGGTGACGGCCCTGACGCTCGGCCGACAGGCGCTTCCCGCCCTCGCGCTGCGGCTGGAGGTCACCGGACGCGGCCTCCGCCTGGCCGCCGGCACCTACGAGCGCGCCGAGCAGACCGTCGAGCGGATGCTCACGGCTGGTCGCGAGGCTGCGCTCACCCGCTTCGGCGGCGTCGCGGTCGGAGGCACACTCATCCTGGCGCTCGGCGAACGGGCACCGGTCGTTCTCACGCTGCTCGCGGTCGGCCGCCCGCAGGCCGCCGGCCGCGTCACCCTGCAGGCCCTCAACGGCACGGCGTACGAGCACCCCTGGCTCACGGATGCCACCATCGGCGCCGCGCGGGCACCGCTCGGCAACGACGCGATCTCGCTGGAGTCACAGATCGCCGTCCTGCTCGCAGCTGCCCAAGGCGTCGGGCTGCTCACCGACAACACTCCGATCATCGCGCGACCGGTCCCGCCGCCGACGACCGATGCAGCCCGCGCACGCGAAGCCCGCGCAGCAACCGCACCACCGCGCGATCTCGCGGGCCTCGTGAGCGCGCAGGCCAAGGTCGAGAGCCCGTCTGCCCAGATCGACGGTGTCGGGCGCGTGCGTGTCCAGCGGGTCGTCGACCGCAGCGGAGGTGGTCGTTGGATCGTGACGATCCCGGGGACCCAGTCCTGGGACCCGATCGGTGGGCGCAACGCCTCCAATGCCGCTGCCAACGTCCTGCTCGCCGCTCAGAAGAGCACGCGGCTCGACGCAGCAGTCCGCCAGGCGATCACGTCGGCGATGGGCCAGGCGGGAGTGCGGCCCGGCGCAGAGCCGATCATGCTCAGCGGGCACAGCCAGGGTGGGCTGGTCGCCGCCAAGCTCGCGACGGACGAGTCGTTCCGCAGGACGTTCGGCGCACCGGCCGTGGTCACCTCAGGCTCGCCGATCTCTCGCTACGCCTTCCCCGACGACGTCGCAGTGCTGTCCTTGGAGCACCGGACCGACCCGGTGCCGCGCCTCGACGCCGCGCCCGATCCCGACCGGGCCAACCGTCTGCGCGTCGTGCTCGACCCGACCATGAACACCGACGGCAGGCCCGGCGACGAGTGGGTCGCCCCCGGACACCCCGTCCCAGCGGGCAGCAGCGCCCAGCCGGACACACCCATCGAGACGCACAACGGCGCCCGCTACGCCGCGTCGGCGCAGGCCCAGCTCGGACGTGACAGCACCAACCCGGCTCTGCAGCGCTGGTACGCCGACCACGAGGGCTTCCTGACCGGTCAGGTGAGCGGGACGTACGACTTCACGCTCGAGCGTGAAGACACCTCCGTCACCGCGGGGACCCCCTCCTCGTCCCCGCGGTGATGAGCGGTGTCACGTGCGAGGCGTCACGGCGCGGCGACGCCGGCCGCGTCCTCCTCGTCGACGTCGACGACAGCGCCACGGAACTGCGCCATGTAGAGGCGGTAGTACGCACCCTCGGCCGCGATCAGCTGGGCATGGCTGCCCTGCTCGACGATGTGTCCGTCCTCCATGACCAGGATCGTGTCGGCGTCACGGATCGTCGACAGGCGGTGCGCGATCACGAAGCTCGTGCGGTCCGAACGCAGTGCCGCCATGGCGTGCTGGAGCAGCACCTCGGTGCGGGTGTCGACCGAGCTGGTCGCCTCATCGAGCACGAGCATCGCCGGGTCGGCGAGGAAGGCCCGCGCGATCGTGATGAGCTGGCGCTCACCGACCGACACGTTGTTGCCCTCCTCGTCGACGACGGTGTCGTAGCCGTCCGGAAGCGAGTGCACGAACCTGTCGACGAACGTCGCCCGAGCCGCCTCCTGGATCTGCTCCTCGGTGGCGTCGAGGTTGCCGTACGCGATGTTGTCGCGGATCGTGCCGCCGAACAGCCAGGTGTCCTGCAGCACCATGCCGATGCGGTCGCGCAGCTCGGCCCGCGGCACCGAGCGAATATCCGTGCCATCCAACGTGATTCGGCCGCCGTCGAGCTCGTAGAAGCGCATCAGCAGGTTGACCAGCGTCGTCTTGCCGGCGCCCGTCGGACCCACGATCGCCACCGTCTGCCCCGGCTCGGCGACCAGGTCGAGGTGCTCGATCAGGGGCGTGTCGGCGTACCCGAAGCTCACGTCCTCGAACGCCACCCGTCCGCGCGTATGCGGCAGGTGCCCGTCCGCATCAGCCGACTGCTCCGGCGCGTCCAGCAGCTCGAAGACCCGCTCGGCCGAGGCGACGCCCGACTGCAGCAGGTTGGCCATCGACGCCAGCTGGGCGAGCGGCTGGGTGAACTGGCGGGAGTACTGCACGAACGCCGTCACACCACCGATCGTCATCGAGCCGCTCGCGACCCGCAGCCCGCCGACGACACAGACGATGACGTAGGTGAGGTTCCCGACGAACATCATGATCGGCATCATCAGACCGGAGATGAACTGCGCCTTGTGGCTGACCGAGCGCAGCTGCTCGTTCTTGGCGTCGAACCGCTCCTCGACCTCACGACGTCGACCGAACACCGTCACCAGCTCGTGCCCGGTGAAGGTCTCCTCGATCTGGCCGTTGAGCTCGCCGGTGTGGCTCCACTGGGCCACGAACTGCTTCTGCGACCGCTTCATGATCTGGCCGGTCACCATCATGGCCAGCGGGATCGACACGACCGCGAAGATCGTGAGCAGCGGCGACACCGTCAGCATCATCACGAGCACGCCGACCACCGTGAGCAGCGAGAACAGCAGCTGGCTCAACGTCTGCGTGAGCGACTGGCCGATGTTGTCGATGTCGTTGGTGACTCGCGACAGCAGCTCACCGCGCGGCTGCTGGTCGAAATAGCTCAGCGGCAGCCGATGGATCTTGGCCTCGACGTCGTCGCGCAGCCGACGCACCGTCGCCTGGACGGCGTCGTTGAGCAGCCAGCTCTGGGCGTACTGGAAGACCGACGCCAGCGCGAACAGTGTCAGCACGATCAGCAGGATCTTGCCGACGGCGCCGAAGTCGATGCCCTGCCCGGGCACCAGGTCGTCCATCGCCGACACCATGTCGGCGAACGTGCCCTGCCCGCTGTCCCGCAGACCGTCGACGACCTGGTCCTTGCTCTGACCGTCCGGCAGCTCCTGGCCGATCGCGCCGGCGAAGATCTTGTCGACGGCATGACCGGTGATGCGCGGACCGATCACGTTGAGCACGACCGCGGTCACCGTCAGCGCCAGCACCGCGACCATGCGCACCATCTGCGGGCGCAGCAGACCGATGAGCCTCTTGGCGGACGGCTTGAAGTTCATCGACTTGTCGGTCGGCCCCATCGCGGCCATCGGGCCGCCGCCGATCCGCGTCGTACGACGAGGGGTCGCCATCGTCTTGACCGCGCCCTTGTCGTCGGCGGGCGCTTCCTTCGTCTCGTCACTCATGCCGCACTCTCCTGAGCCGCCTGCGACTCGACGATCTCCTGATAGGTCTCGCAGGTGTCGAGCAGCTCGTCGTGGGTGCCCGAACCGACCACGAGGCCGTCGTCGAGCACAATGATTCGATCAGCACCGGTGATGGTCGAAACCCGTTGTGCGACAAGAAAAACCGTTGCATCACGGGTGTACGGCGCGAGCGCGCCCCGCAGCCGCGCGTCCGTCGCGAGGTCCAGCGCCGAGAACGAGTCGTCGAACAGGTAGATCGACGGCCGGGCGACGATGGCGCGCGCGATGCACAGGCGCTGCCGCTGACCGCCCGAGACGTTGGTGCCGCCCTGGGCGATCGTCGCCTCGAGACCACCATCCATCTTGGCGACGAAGTCCTTGGCCTGAGCGACCTCCAACGCCTCCCAGATCTCCTCGTCGGTGGCACTCGGATTGCCGTAGCGCAGGTTGCTCGCCACCGTGCCACTGAACAGGTAGGGCTTCTGCGGGACGATGCCGAGATGCCCCCAGAGCATCTCGGGATCGAGCTCGCGGACGTCCACCCCGTCGATCGTGACCCGACCATCGGTGGCGTCGAAAAGCCTTGCCACCAAAGAGATCAACGTCGTCTTGCCCGACCCGGTCGAACCGATGACGGCGACCGTCTGGCCCGGCTCGGCACGCAGCGACACGTCGCGCAGCACGGGCACATCCGCCCCCGGGTAGCGCATCGACACGTGGTCGAGCTCGACGACGCCGCGGACCTGCTCGACGCGTACGGGCTCGCGCGGCGGCACGACCGAGCTCTCGGTGTCGAGCACTCCCTGGATGCGCTCGGACGACACCGACGCGCGCGGGATCATCATCACCATGAAGGTCGCCATCATCACCGACATCAGGATCTGGATCAGATAGGTCATGTACGCCGTCAGCGAGCCGACCTGCATGTCACCGCTGCCGACCCGGTGACCGCCGAACCACAGGACCGCGACGGTGGAGGCGTTCATGACGAGCATGACGATCGGGAACATCGCGCCCATCAGCCGCATCACGCGCCGTGACACCTCGGTCAGCTCGGCGTTGGCGCCGGTGAACCGCGAGGTCTCGTACGGCTCGCGGACGAAGGCGCGGATGACGCGCACGCCCATCAGCTGCTCGCGCAGCACCCGGTTGACCTCGTCGAGCTTCTTCTGCATCGACCGGAAGCCGGGCACCATGCGCGAGACGATCAGGCCGATCGCGATCGCGAGCACCGGCACCGCCACGACCATCAGCCAGCTCAGCCCGACGTCCTCACGCAGGGCCATCACGACACCGCCGGCCATCATGATCGGTGCCGCAACCACCATGTTGCAGCCCATCAGCACGAGCATCTGCACCTGCTGGACGTCGTTGGTGGAGCGCGTGATCAGCGACGGCGCGCCGAACTCGTTGACCTCACGGCCGGAGAACCGGCCGACGGTGCGGAAGATCGCCGCTCGTACGTCGCGGCCGAATCCCGTTGCGGTGAAAGCGCCGACGTAGGTCGCAGCGCCCGCAGCGAGCACCTGGACGAACGACACCGCGAGCATGATCAGACCGGTGTGCCAGATGTAGTCGGTGTCACCGCGGGACAGTCCTTTGTCGATGATCGCGGCGTTGAGGCTGGGCAGGTACAACGAGGCCGCCACGCTCACCAGCTGGAGCGCGATGAGGGCAGCCAGCCATCCGCCGTACGCCTGGAGGCGTTCGCGGAGGAGCTTCACAAGCACGAGGAGTCCTTCGTGGTCGAGGAGATGGGGGTGCGGTGGGCCGCCGAGGGCCGAAGAGCGGGCTCGACGCTAGACGTTGAACCCTGCGTGAGGTCAACCGAATTCACGGCGCCCCCTCGCTGTCGCGGTCGATCAGCACGCCGCCGAGGACGATGTCGACGATCTCGTCCGGCTTGAGCAGCGTGCCGTGGGTGATCTCGGGGTGGCTCCCCGAGAAGGTCAGCAGTCGCAGGTAGGTGACGAGCTGTTCGGGCGCGACGCGGAACCGGTCGGCGTCGGGTCGGACGAGGTCGACGATGTCGGTGCTCAGCGCCTGGTGCCTCTCAGGTGTTCGGCTGCGGTTGAGGTGCTCCGACGGCGGCGCCGTCATCCCGAGAGCGGCCATCAGACCGAACACCGCGCTGAACCGCTCCTGCAGCAGTGCGACGAGGGCGATCAGCCGCTCCCGCAACGGCAGGTCGACGGTGATCTCGCACAGCGCCTGCTCGAGAGGCTCGGGGTCGAACGCGCGGGCGATGGCAGCGTCGAGCAGCTCGTCCTTGCTGGCGAACGCCCGGAAGATCGTGCCCTCCGCAACGCCGGCGGCCTCAGCGATCTGCCGCGTCGACGGCGTACGACCGTGCTCGCGGATCGCTGCGAGGGTCGCGTCGATCAGGGCGTTGCGCCGCTCGTGCGCCGGCAGCGGGCGGGCGCGAGCAGAGGTGCTGTCGGCGGAGGTCACGAGCGCGACGCTACATGAGTGAGCGCTCACTCATCCAGTCGTCGATGTGTGTGCACCGCAGGTCATGACAGATGTCACGGGTCCAGCCGTCCTCCCCCGGCACAAGGTGGCGAGCTGCACACGCATGGATGTCCGGCCGCTCAGCTTTCGCCGCACCTCGGCAAAGGTGGCGAGCTGCACATCCATACGTGTGCACCTGCCCAGCTTTTGCCGGTGGGCTCGTACGAATCTCGTCTGATCGGCAGTGCATGGACTGCCGGACAGACGGTTTTCGTACGAGGGCGCGGGCGTACGACGGCGCCCTCACCCCCGGGGCGAGGGTGAGGGCGTACGACGTGGGTCAGGCGAGGCCGTTCTGCTTCAGGAAGGTGGCCGCCACGGACTTGGCGTCCTTCTTGTCGACGACGACCTGCTTGAGCATCTGCGCGAGCACGGGTGTCGTCAGCTTGGTCGACACCGCGTTGAGGGTGACCTGCACCTTGGGTGTCGCGGCCTTCTTGGCGATCAGCGGTACGACGTTGTCGGAGCCGAACAGCTGCTTGTCGTCCTTGAGCACCACGAACCCGTTGGTCGTGATCGCCGGGTCGGTCGAGAAGATGTTGGCCGCCTGCGCCTGGCCGTTCTTGAGGGCCGACGCGATCGCCTGCGGGTTGCCGAGCGGCCGGAACGACTTGGGCGTGAGCTGGTAGGTCGACTTCAGGCCGACCAGGCCCTGCTCACGCGTGCGGAACTCGGCCGGCGCTGCGATGGTGACCTCGTTGGCGTGCTTGGCCAGGTCGGAGATCGTCTTGAGCTGCCACTTGTCGGCGACGTTCTTGGGGACGACGATCGCGTTGGAGTCCTCGGCCGCCGACTTCTGCAGCGCGAGCTGGTCACACGGCACGGTCGTGAGCAGCGCGGCGTAGATCTCGTCCGGGCCCTTGGCCTGCGCATCCTTGTCGAGGAAGGTCAGCAGCGAGTTGGTGTATTCGGGCACGATCTGGACCGAGCCGTCCGAGAGCGCCTTGAGGTAGGCCTCACGTGCGCCGATCGGGTCGGTCGTGGAGGCGTTGATGCCCTTGGCCTTCAGCGCGCCGGCGTAGACCTCGGCGATCAGGCTCGACTCGGGGAAGTCGGCGGAGCCGATCTTGATCGGGCCGTCCTTCGGCTTCTCGGAGCTGTCGCAGCTGCCTCCGCCACCGGACTCCAGCGCATCACCGGAGAGTCCGCAGCCGCTGAGCGCCAGCACGGTGACCGCGGCCGCCGCCACGAGGCTCGTCGTACGTCGCATGGTCCGGTTTCCTTGTCTGCGAAGGGAATTCATCAGCTGCTGCTCCCGGTGGCATGTGCGCCGGCCGCGCTCAGGCGAGTCGCCTCGTCCGCGCCACCGCGACGGCGCCGCGGCGTACGACCGGTGAGACCCGGCGAGACGACCGTGCGCTGGATCAGCGCGAGCAGCAGGTCGGCGAGCAGCGCGAGGGCAGCGACCAGCACCGAGCCGCCGATCATCTCGGGATAGATGCTGGAGGCGAGGCCGTCGCGCAGGAACGCTCCGAGCGCATCGAGCCCGACGAACGCCGCGATGGTGGCCGTCGCGATGACCTGCAGGGTGGCGCTGCGCAGACCCGAGAACATCAGCGGCAGTGCGCACGGCAGCTCGACCTTGCCGAACACCTGCATCCCGGACATGCCCATGCCCTTGGCGGCGTCGCGTGCGGCCGGGTCGGTCTCGCTCACACCGGAGTACGCACCCGCCAGCAACGGTGGGATCGCCAGGATCACGAGCACGGCGATGGCGGGCACGAGGAACCCCGCGTCGCCGTCACCCTTGAACTTGGGTGTCAGCCACATCGAGGCTGCGAAGAGCAGGCCCAGGCTCGGCACGGCTCGCAGCGAGTTGGCGATCGAGACGAGCCACTTGGCACGGCCGGTGTGCGCGATCCACGACCCCAGCGGGATCGCGATGATCAGGGCGATCAGCAGCACGAGCCCGGAGTACCAGACGTGCTCGACGATGCGGTGCCCGATGCCGTCCGGTCCCGACCAGTTGCTGCCGTCGGTGAGCCACTTCCAGGTGTCGGTGATGATCATGCGGTCCTCGCCCTCAGCCACGGCGTGAGCGCCCGCGCGATCAGCTGGATGACCAGGTCGAACAGCAGCGCGAGGATGACGCAGGCGCCGATGCCGACCCAGATCTCGGTCCAGTACTCACGTTTGTAGCCGTCGGTCAGGTAGTAGCCGAGCTGCGGGATGCCGAGCAGGGCGGCGACGCTGACGATGCTCACGTTGCTGACCGCTGCGACGCGCAGGCCGGAGGCGATGACCGGCACGGCCAGCGGCAGCTCGACGCCGAGGAACCGCTTGAGCGGTGGGTAGCCGATCGCGGTGGCCGCCTGCCGGGTCGACTCGGGCACGGCCTCGAGACCGTCAGTGACCGTGCGGACGAGCAGCGCCAGCGTGTAGAGCGTCATCGCCGCGATGACGTTGACGGGGTCGAGGATCTTGGTGCCGAGGAAGATCGGCATCACGACGAACAGCACGAGCGACGGGATCGTGTAGAGCAGCCCCGAGCCGGACAGCAGCACCGGCTTGAGCCAGCGCACCCGCTGCCCGAGCCAGCCCAGCGGCAGCGCGATCAGCAGCCCGATGATCAGCGGGATGCCGGCGAGCTGGGTGTGCTGCCAGGCCCGGTCGAGGATGTCGGACCAGTTGTCACCGATGTAGCTCCAGTCCACGGCTAGTCACCCGCGGCACTGGTGGGGGCGATGTCCTCGTCGTGCACCTCAGGCCGGTCGACCTCTTCGATCGCGTGCAGCACCTCGTGAGCGCGCACCGTGCCGACCAGGCGGCCGTCGTCGTCGACCAGGACGCCACGCCGGCTCGGCGAGGACAGCGCCGCGTCGAGCGAAGCCCGCAGCGGACCGCGAGCCCGGGCGACCGTGCCACCGCGGTGGAGCATCGACTGCTCGATGGGCGCCTCGATGCGGTGCGGCTCGACCCAGCCCTGCGGGCGGCCGTCGTCGACGACCAGCAGCCAGCCGTCGCGCGTGGCGGCCCGGGCCTGCTCGGGCGTCGTCCCGAGCGGCACGGTCGGCTCGTCGGCCAGGCGCAGGTCGGGCGCGTCGGTGAAGGCCAGGGCGCGGTAGCCGCGGTCACGCCCCACGAAGTCGGCCACGAAGTCGTCGATCGGGTGCGCCAGCAGATAGGACGGCTCGGCGATCTGGGCGAGCTTGCCACCGACCCGCAGCACCGCCACCTGGTCACCGAGCTTGATGGCCTCGTCGATGTCGTGCGTGACGAAGATGATCGTCTTGCCGATCTCGCTCTGCAGCCGCAGGAACTCGTCCTGCAGCTGGTCACGCACCACCGGGTCGACGGCGCTGAACGGCTCGTCCATCAGCATCACGGGCGGGTCGGCGGCGAGCGCACGAGCCACGCCCACGCGCTGCTGCTGACCGCCGGACAGCTGTGACGGGTAGCGGTCGGCGAAATCGCCTGGCAACCCGACGAGCTCGAGCACCTCGTGCGCGCGATCGCGCGCCTTGCGCTTGTCCCAGCCGTTGAGCAACGGCACCGTGGCGACGTTGTCGACGATCTTCTTGTGCGGGAACAGCCCGGCGTGCTGGATGACGTAGCCGATGCCTCGGCGCAGCTCGGAGGCGTTGACCGAGGTGACATCGCGGTCGTCGATGAGGATCTGACCGGAGGTCGGCTCGATCATGCGGTTGATCATGCGCAAGGACGTGGTCTTGCCACAGCCGGACGGACCGACGAACACCGTGATCTGCCCGGTCGGCGCCTCGAGTGACAGGTGGTCGACCGCGGTCGTCGACTCCCTGCCGCCAGCAGCCGGGTAGCTCTTGGTGACCTGCTCGAAGCGGATCATGCGTGCCAACCTAACGCCTGGGACCGACAGCCGGTGGGACTTCGTCCGTTATGCGACACCAAACACAGAGTTATCTCTGCGCAGCAGCATCTGCTCGGTGAACCGCGAAGCCAGCCGATGCCACTCCCCCGCCCGCCACAGCATCGCGTGCCAGCCCGCCATGTCGACGAACGTCGCGTCACCGCCTGCGGCCTGCACCCGGCGTACGAGAGCCTCGGACTTGTGCGGATCGGTGACGGTGTCCTGACGGCCGTGGACGACGAGCAGCGGTGTGCCCACGAACGTCTCACCGGCGTACTCCTGCGCCACCCACGGCGCGAGCGCGACCACGCTCGACACCTCGGGGTGGTCGGCGAGCTCGAGCGCCACGCGGCCGCCGAGCGAGTGGCCGATCACGCCGATCGGGAGGTCCGGGTACGCCGACCGCAGCCGCTCCAGCGCCCACGTCGCGTCGCGTACGGGTGAACGATCGTCGTCGTTGTAGCCGCGAACAGCGTTGCGCAGCAAGGCTGCTCCGACCCGACCGCGGCTGCGCGCCTCGACGTCGCGCGCGAACGGCAGCATCCGCAGCAACGCCGGCTCGAACCGCTTGACCGGCGTCTCGCTGCGCTCCTCGCCGCCGTGCAGCACCAGGGCGATGGCGCGCGGTCGTCGTACGCGCGGCATCTGCAGGTGCGGCGAGGCCACGGTCAGACCTGGGAGCGGTGGAAGCTCTGGAACGAACGGCTCGCGGTCGGGCCGCGCTGGCCCTGGTAGTGAGAGCCGTACTTCGCGCTGCCGTAAGGGTTCTCGGCCGGTGAGCTCAGCTGGAAGAAGCACAGCTGACCGATCTTCATGCCGGGCCAGAGCTTGATCGGCAGGGTCGCGACGTTGGACAGCTCGAGCGTGACGTGCCCCGAGAAGCCGGGGTCGACGAAGCCGGCGGTCGCGTGTGTCAGCAGGCCCAGTCGGCCGAGGCTCGACTTGCCCTCGACCCGCGCGGCGATGTCGTCGGGCAGCGTGACGGCCTCGAGCGTGGACCCCAGGACGAACTCGCCGGGGTGCAGCACGAACGGCTCACCGTCGGCGACCTCGAGCGGCCGCGTGAGCTCTTCCTGCTCCTCGGCCGGGTCGATGTAGGGGTACTTGTGGTTGTCGAACAGCCGGAAGAAACGGTCCATCCGGATGTCGATGCTGGAGGGCTGGATCATCGAGGCGTCGTAGGGGTCGAGCTGGACACGACCGGCCTCGATCTGCGCCAGGATGTCGCGGTCGGAGAGCAGCACGTCGGTCACGGTATCTCAGCGGCGACTTCTTGCCCCGAGAAGTGTCGGGTTAGACTCTCCGGGCACGCCTCGCGGGCGTAGTTCAATGGTAGAACATCAGCTTCCCAAGCTGAATACGCGAGTTCGATTCTCGTCGCCCGCTCCAGACACCGAGAAGCGCCGGGCCCCAACGGGTTCCGGCGCTTCTCGCATGTACGCCAGTCGCTCAGCCGGGCGTCACCGACCAGCTGCCGCGGGTGTGGATGATCATCATCGCGGGCAGGTGGATCTTGTCGATCTTGGCGCCCTTGCTGGCCTCGTCGGTGCCGAAGATCCGCATCTCCTGACCGACGTCGCCGCGGGCACGCACCGAGAACATGTCGCCAGCACCGGCCGGCGTGAAGTCGTACGTCAGCGACTTCGCCTTCGAGTCGAGGATGAAGACCTTCGACCCGGTGCCGGCGACCTTGCCCTTGCGTACCGGGCTGGTGCTCCAGTCCTTGACCGTGACACGCCATCGCCCCTGGGCGCTGACGATCAGCCGGGGGTGGGTGTCGTCCTTCTCGATCGAGGTGACGTACTGCCCGCGGACCGGCCCGGGCTGATCGGCCCAGTGGTCGATGCGGCCGGGCTCGGTGAGCATGACCGGCCCGTTGCAGCGCGAGCAGTCGAGGTCGACGACCACGCCGAACTGGCCCGCCTGCTGGACGTCGATCAGCTGGGCGCCCGTGCCGCTGAAAGTGCGGCTGCCTCCGCGCTTGAGCGTGCCGGTCTGCTTCTTCGGCGGCACGGCCACGGTCGTCGGCGACGGCGACTCGGTGGTCGGCGACGGCGACTCGCTCGTCGAAGGGGCCGCCGGGCTCTGCGTGCCCGCGGGTGGCGTCGTGGCCCCAGACGCGGACCCCGGCGGCGGTGCCGCCATCGGCGCGTCGGAGCCGGAGCAGCCCGCCAGCGCGAGGCCGAGTGCCAGGACCGCGGGCGCGGCCGATCGTCGTACGTCCCTGTTCCCCCACATCACGCCGGCACCCTAGCGACAGCCGGTCGGCCCTGCCCGCGCCGCCTGAAGGCGTACGCACCGGTCAGGGCGAGCACGACCGGACCCCAGAGCGCCATCGGGGCGAGGCACGCTGTGGTGAGCGCCTCCCAACCGGACCCGGCTCCCCCGCGCGAACGAGTCCGCGCAGTCGCGCGGGCCAATGGCGTCGGCGTACGCCGGTAGGTTCGCCGCCGTGGATGCGAGCGCATGGGTGTCGGCCGGAGCGGCCTTCGTCGGGGGCCTGGTCGGGGCCGGGCTGTCGGCGTGGGTCGCGCTGCGCGGTCAGCGGCAGACCGGTCGGGCGGAGTGGTACCGCCGGTTCGAGGCCGCGATCGAGCAGCTGACCGCACCGTCGCCCGAGCAGCACCGCATCGGCGAGGACATGCTGTCCGAGCTGGTCGACAGCGACCTCGGCACCCCTGAGGAGCGCGACCTGGCCAAACGGATCCTGCGCGGACAGCTGGAGCCCGACATCCGGAAGGTCGTGGCGTTCCTGCACGGTGCTTCGTTGGACCAGGTCCGGGTCGAGGAGGACAATGAGGACGAGCCGAAGGAGGAGCGCTGATGAGCAGCATCGCCGACAACCCCGGCCCCGTCGTGCGGGTGCGACCCGAAGCCGTGCGCATGGCGCGCGCCCTCGTACGCAGCGCCCTGCGCGACGGTGAGAAGGTCGACCCGATCGTCGAGAAGATCGCGCGCGCGGATCGGGCCGACCGCCCCGCTGACTGACTAGGCCGGCAGGATCAGACCGTTGGTCGCCTGACGCGCGCGGGTGAACCTGTCGATCACGTCCGCCCAGTTGACGATGTTCCACCACGCCTTGACGTAGTCGGGCTTGACGTTGCGGTACTGCAGGTAGAACGCGTGCTCCCACATGTCGAGCATGAGCAGCGGCGTGAGCCCGACGGGCAGGTTGCCCTGGTGGTCGTACAGCTGGCAGATCAGCAGCCGCTGACCGATCGAGTCCCAGGCGAGGATCGACCAGCCGGAGCCCTGGATGCCGAGCGCGTTGGCCTCGAAGTGCGCGCGGAACGCGTCGAACGACCCGAACTGGTCGTCGATCGCCTGCTGCAGCTCACCGTCGGGCTTGTCGCCGCCGTCGGGCGACATGTTGGGCCAGAACACCGAGTGGTTGACGTGACCGGCCAGGTTGAAGGCCAGGTTCTTCTCGAGCAGGTTGACCTTGCCGAGCTCGTCCTTGTCGCGCATCTCCTCCATCTGCTCGATGGCGGTGTTCGCACCCTTGACGTAGGTGTCGTGGTGCTTGGAGTGGTGCAGCTCCATGATCTCGCCGCTGATGTACGGCGCGAGGGCGCCGTAGTCGTAGGGGAGCTCGGGCAGCGTGTAGTCGGCCATGGGTCTCCTTCGCTGGTGGCTAGATGCGACTGAGTCGCATATGGCCACCGTACGACGGCCGCCCGCCTCCGGTCAGTCCAGGTGCCGTGCGCGTTGCCAGAGCTCGTCCCAGCCGACCCGCGGGTCTCGGCAGACGGCGACCGGCTCACCCTGCTCCTCGTTGTCGACGTCGACGCCGTTGTCGAGCCGGTCGACGACCTCGCATGATGCGAACTTCGTTCGCAGAGAGGGGAACTGGGCACCGACGACGACCACGACGCGGGTGTCCGGCGCCGGAGGTCGCTCGTCGGCGAGCGCGTTGTGCCCGCTCACGACGACGGCCCGCAGCTCTTCGGACCCGAACCTGTCGAGCGCACCTGCCTCGCCGTAGTTGCTGGCGAGCACCACGGCGCGAGCGCGGCCCGAGGGCGGCAGCGCGTCGTACGCCGTCTGCACCTGACGGACGTACGCCGGCCAGCCGACGGTGTCGCCGACGGTGGGGTTCATGGCCGTGACCGGCGTACGAGCGAGCACGCCGAGGGGCAGGACTGGCAACGAGATCGCAGCAGCCACAACGGAGTTCAGCGCCACGGCGGCGGCCCAACCCCGTGGACGGCCGACGCGGGCGCAGCCGATCGCGAGCACGGCGGCCAGCAGACCGACGTAGTAGTACGGCTGTGAACCCATGACCGCGGTCAGGACGACCGCCACCGGGAGCGCCACCGCGATGCCGCGCGCGGGCCGCAGGTCCGGGTGCTTCCACAGCGCGACCAGTCCGCGCCACCACAGCGGCACCAGCACCGGGCCGAGCAGAAGGAGGAGGTAGACCCAGGTCATCACCCGCACCTCGCCCGCGTTGTGCTCGGCGAGCGCACGACCGAACCTCACCTGCGGCCAGTCGTGGCCGGCCTGGTAGGCGAGGGTGGGCGCGGCGAGCACCGCAGCCACGGCCACGCCTCCCCAGAACCAGCGCGAGCGCAGCGGCGACCACTGCCGGCACACTGCCAGCCCGACCGCCGACGACAGCAGCAGCACCGCCACCAGCAGCTTGTTGGCCGTGGCCGCACCGACGACCGCCCCGACCGCGAGCCACCACCGGTCGTCGCGCAGCAACGCCCGCAGCACCAGCAGCACGACCACCGGCCAGACGAGCAGGTCCAGGGACGACGTCAGCAGCTGGTGCCCGTTCGACAGCGTGAACGGCGCGAACCCGAAGCCCCAGGCCGCGAGCCCCTGAGCGGCCCCGCCGCCACCGACCTCGCGGGCGATGGCAGCGACCACCAGCACGGCCGCGAGCACCGCTGCCATGGCCGGCAGCCGCAGCGCCCAGGGGTGATCGCTCAGGGCGGTGGTCGTGCGAGCCAGCCACGGCGTCACGAACGGCTGGTCGACATAGCCCCACGCCGGGCGCAGCATCCGGAAGTACAGCTCGTCACGGTGGTAGCCGTAACGCTCCGACGTGATCAGCAGGAGCACCGCGAGCGCAGCGACCGCCGACAGGACCGGCCCGTACGCGAACGCGGGACGGTCGACCGGTGGGTCAGTCGCCGCTGGAGCTCGCACAGTCGACGCACGTGCCGAGAAGGGCTGCGTGACACGGGTCGATCTCGAAACCCGTTGCGCTGCGTACGGACTCGCGTAGTGGCTCGAGGTCGGCAACGGGCAGGTCGAAGAACCGGTGGCAGTGCGTGCACTGCAGGTGGGCGTGCGACTGCCGGGCCTGCGGCGTCAGGTGGTAGATCGTGGCGCTGCCCGGCACGTGGGTGTGGGTGAGCACGCCCAGATCGGTGAGGGCCTGGAGCGAGCGGTAGACCGTCGCGCGGTGCACACCCGGGGTCGTCTCGGTGACCGCCGCGCAGATCGCCTCGGCGTCAAGATGTCCGTACGCCGCGTCGAGGGTCTCCAGGACCGCGCGCCGTCCGGGAGTGACGCGCTCGCCCTCCTCACGCAGCCGCCGCAGCGCCTCGTCGACACGCGACACCGGACGTGCGGCGACGCCGTCACGGGTCGGCTGGGTGGCGCGAGTCATACCCCCAGTCTGACGGCTCCTCGCGACCGTGCAAGCGCACCGGTGAATCTCGGATGCGCGGCGCGGGCACCAGGGCGACGATGGCGGCATGACCCGCCCTGTCCTGCGTACCACGCGTCTGCGTCTCGAACCGCTCGGCGACGAGCACCTCGACCACCTCGTCGAGCTGGACGGCGACCCCGAGGTGATGCGCTTCCTGACCGGCCGCGCTCGTACCCGCGCCCAGGTCGAGGCCCTGCAGCCCGCGCGTACGGACCCTGCCTTCGACCAGGCGGGCATCGGGTTCTGGGTCGGGTTCGACGGCGACATGTTCATCGGCTGGTGGCTGCTCACCACGCCGGACGGGCCGGAGTTCGGCGGGCCCGAGTCGGTCGAGATCGGCTACCGCCTGATGCGAGCGCAGTGGCGCCGGGGGTACGCCGCCGAAGGAGCCCGCGAGCTGCTGCGCTACGTCTTCGAGGACACGTCGTACACCCGGGTGTACGCCGACACGATGGCGGTCAACGTCGGCTCACGCGGCGTCATGGAGAAGATCGGGATGGCGTATGAACGCACCTACTACGCGACGTTCGAGCACCCCCTGCCGGGCACGGAGCAGGGCGAGGTGATCTACGCGATCACGCGCGAGGGCTGGACGGCGTCAAGATCGCGTTGACCCGCGTCAGGACCGCATCAACGTCGGCCGTCGCGGCACCCCCGAGGCGGACGCTGCAGGAGTGGACACACACATCGCTCTCACCACCGTGCCGGCGCTGCACACGCCCCGACTCGCTCTCGAACCCGCACCGGCCGAGCACCGCGCCGTCGCGGCGCACTCGTGCGTGACTGCCGGACTGGCACCTGCGCCGGGCCTCTCCGCCTGCCGTGGGTGCTGGACCGGGCACGACGCAGGCGGCGTCGTCGGCTGGTGGGCGCTCGCCACACCCGTGCTGCCCGACCAGGGTCCGCCCGGTGGCCAGGCCCAGCTGCTGTGCGAGGTCGCCCCGGGCCGACGTGGCCACGGGCTCGGCGGCGAGGGTGCCTGGGCGCTGCTGGAGCATGCGTTCGCGACCTTGCGACTGCTGCGTGTCTTCGCCGAGGCCGACGTCGACGACGAGCGTTCGCGCCGCTTCGCCGAACGGCTCGGGATGACGTACGTCCGGTCGTTCCACCGGTGCGTCGAGCGCGGCCGTGAGACGGCCTGTGTGGAGTACGCGCTCAGCTGGACCCGCTGGCAGGTTCAGGCCGGGGGCTCATAACGCCCGTCGATCGCTGTCCAGCCGCCGTCGACGAAGATCTGGGTGCCGGTGACGTACGACGCCGCATCGCTCGCGAGGTAGACCACCGCACCCGCGAGCTCCTCAGGCTTGGACCAGCGGCCGAGTGCCGACTTCTGGGCGTAGGCGTCGGCCCACTCCTGGTTGTCGAGGATCGGTTGGGTGAGCGGCGTCTCGACCACTCCGGGCGCGACCGCGTTGACGCGCACGCCCTGGGGGCCGAGCTCCGCCGCCGCCGTACGGACGACCTGCAGCAGCGCGGCTTTGGTTGCGGCATAAGCACTTTGGCCCGGCTCGACCGTGATCGACCGGATCGAGGTGAACGCGATGATGCTGCCGCTGCCGCGCTCGGCCATGCCCCGGCCGAACGCCTTGATCATCTCGAACGAGCTCTTCAGGTTCAGCCCGATGACCTTGTCGAAGTCCTCGGAGGTGTAGTCGAGCATGCGCTTGCGGACGTTGACCGCTGCCGTGAGGACGAGGACCTCGACCGGGTCGAGGTCGGTCACGGCGCGCGAGATCGACTGCGGATCAAGGACGTTCAGCTCGTACGCCCGCGCCTGGCCGCCGTCCGCGGTCACCTCGTCGGCGACCCGACTCGCTGAGTCGGCGTTGACATCGGCGACGACCACCTCAGCACCGTGAGCGGCGAGGCCACCGACGACCGCGTGCCCGATGCCGCCGGCACCGCCCACCACGAGCGCCTTGCGGCCGGTCAGGTCGAACATCGTCGCGTAGTCCATCGGACCTCCTCGTCGCGTGAGGCGGCCCGACCTCGTCGTCGAGCGCCGTCCGTGGCGATGCTAGCCCGGCCGGGCCTGTCCATCTCGTACGAATCTCGTCTGGTCGGCACTCCATGCACTGCCGGACAGACAGATTTCGCCGCACCCGCGTACGAATCTCGTCTGGTCGGCACTCCATGCACTGCCGGACAGACAGATTTCGCCGCGGGGAGGCGTGGGACCGGCCGCTGGGTTCAGGCGAAGGCGCTGGGGAAGGCCTCTCGGTAGGACCGCCACCGGATGCCTGCGGCCTCGACCGTCTCGGAGGCGAGCAGCGCGTGACCGATCGCCCGCGTGACGCAGTCGGCCGCCGCCTCGAGCAGACCGTGGAACGCCACCGGGTCGGGTGCATCACGCTCGCCGGTCGCCAGCGCGAACAGCGTGTCGCCGTCGAACATCGTGTGCACCGGCCGGACCGCTCGTGCCATGCCGTCGTGACCGACGCCGGCGACCTTCTGGCACTGCGCCTTGGTGAGCGTGGCGTCGGTCGCGATCACGCCGATGGTCGTCGCCATGCCGTAGCGCAGCCCCGACTGCAGAGCGCGCTCCTCGGCCCGCTCTACCGCTGTCGCGAGCTCGGCGGGATCGGGCCGCCGCAGGTGGTCGAACTCGCCCGGGAGACCGAACCGGCCGGCGTACAGCTCGCCTGTGCGTGGGTCGACGCACGACCCCATCGGGTTGGCGACGACGAGGGCCGCGACCGTCGTACCGTCAGCGAGCACGGCACTGGCGCTGCCGACGCCGCCCTTGAGCCCGCCGGCCTTGGCGCCCGTGCCGCCGCCGACGTTGCCCTGGGCCACCGCCTCGTCGGAGGCCGCGTCGTGGGCCGCCTCTCCCATCGCCGCGTCGGGTCGTCGGGTGAAGTCGCCGCCTCGTTTGAGGTCGAAGATGACCGCGGCCGGCACCAGGGGTACGACCTCGCCGGGCTCTCCCATCGACAGGCCGATCCCGTTGCGCCCCAACGTATCTGCCACACCGCTCGCGGCGGCCAGGCCGTAGGCGCTGCCGCCGGTGAGGACGACCGCGTGGACGCGCTCGACCATGTTGCGCGGGTCGAGCAGGTCGGTCTCACGGGTGCCAGGGCCGCCGCCACGGACGTCCACCCCCGCCACGGCGCCGTCGTCCGGTGCGAGCACGCAGGTGGTGCCGGTCAACCAGCCGTCGCCGATGCGCTGCGCGTGGCCGACGCGGATGCCGGCCACGTCGACCAGCGAGTTGGTCGGTCCGGCCACGACGTCGTTCACGCTCGACTCCTCAGACACGAATCTCGTCTGTCCGGCACTCCATGCACTGCCGGACAGTCAGCCCTTGGCGCGCCCTCGTACATGTCTCGTCTGGTCGGCGCTCCATGCACTGCCGGACAGACGGTTCTTGCCCGGGCTGCCCGGCGAAAGTTGGCCACGTGCACATGCATACCTGTGCAGCCCATCAACGTGTGCCGGGGATCTGATCGGGCGTGCCGGCGGCCGATTCACGTACGCCGGCGGCCAGGTCGGAGGCGGTCCGCCCGGCCAACGCCTCGTCGAGCCTCGGGATCGCGGCTACGAGTGACTGCGTGTAGGGGTGCTGGGGACATTCGTACACGTCGTCGGTCGACCCGAGCTCGACGACCTCTCCGGCCTGCATCACAGCCACCCGCTCACACACGTGGCGTACGACGGACAGGTCGTGCGAGACGAACACCAGTGTCAGGTCGAGACGTTCGACGACGTCGAGGATCAGGTTGAGCACCTGCGCCCGCACCGACACGTCGAGCGCACTGACCGGCTCGTCCGCGACGAGGATGCGCGGCTCGGGCGCCAGCGCCCGGGCGATCGAGATGCGCTGGCGCTGTCCGCCGGAGAACTGGTGTGGGTAGCGGTCGAGGGCGTCGGCGGACAGCCCGACCGACTCCAGGAGCGACACCAGCCGGGCCCGATCGTGCGACTTGCCTTGCGCGACAAGGGGTTCGGCGATGATGTCGCGCACTCGCATGCGTGGGTCGAGTGAGCTCATGGGGTCCTGGAGCACCAGCTGCATCTGGTCGCGCAGGAACCCGAGCCGCCCCTCACGCAGACCACTGATCTCACGTCCGTCGACCTGCACGCTGCCACTGGTGGGGCGGTCGAGGCCGGCGATGATGCGCAGCAGCGTCGACTTGCCGCAGCCGGACTCGCCGACGATGCCGAACCGTTCGCCGGCCGCGATGTCGAGCGTGACGCCGCGCAGCGCATGCACGACCGGGGCGGGGCGCACGAGTGACGTGCGCGGACGACGGAAGTCACGGCGTACGTCGCTCACCCGGATCATCGGCTGCGTCTCAGTCACGCGACCTCACCTCCGACGGGGTGCACACACGCATGGCCACACTCGGGGTCGGCGCCCACCCATGCCGGCAACGTTTCGCACGCGGAATCGGCTGCGGCACAACGACTTCGGAAGACACAGCCTGCCGGGAACGCGCCCGCCTGCGGCACCGACCCGGGGATCGTGAGCAACCGACCGTCGCGATCGACAGCGAGGTCGGACGCCGCGAGCAGGCCTGCGGTGTAGCGGTGCTGAGGTCGATGGAACACCTCGCGCACCGGGCCCGCCTCGACGATGCGCCCGCCGTACATCACGAGCACCCGGTCGCACACGGTCGCGACCACGCCGAGGTCGTGCGTGATGAACAGCATCGCCGCGTCACGCGCCGCAACACCGCGCGTGATCAGGTCGAGCACGAGCGCTTGAACCGTGACGTCGAGAGCGGTGGTCGGCTCGTCACAGATCAGCAGGGCCGGATCGTTGGCGAGCGCGATGGCGGTGACGACGCGCTGGCGCTGCCCGCCGGAGAGCTGGTGGGGGTACGAGCGTGCCGCCTCCGCAGGCGACGGCAGCCCCACGTCGTCGAGCAGCTCGACGGCAGCGGCGCGAGCGGCCTTGCGGTCAGGGCGGGTTCGGTGCAGCAGCATGGCCTCGGCGACCTGGTCGCCGACGCGCATCGTCGGGTTGAGCGCCGTCATGGGCTCCTGGAACACCATCGACATCTGCTGACCACGCAGCGGCGCCAGCCGGCGCTCCGCAGCGCCGACCAGCTCGTCCGACGCGCCGAGCCGCACCGACCCGCCGGCGTGCAGGCCCTCGGGCAGCAGCCCCATCAGCGCGAGCGCGGTCAGCGACTTGCCCGAACCCGACTCGCCGATCAGGCCCACCCGCTCACCCCGGCCGATCGTGAGGGTGACGTCCTGGACGAGCGGCGTGCCACCGGCGTACACCGACAGGTCGGTGGCGGTGAGGACATCGTCGGTCATGGCTTCACCACCGTCTCACGCTGCTGCAGCCGTGGATCGAGCATGTCGCGAAGCCCGTCACCGAACAGGTTGAAACCCAGCACGGCCAGGGCGATTGCGGCGCCGGGGACGATCGCGAGACGCGGCACCTGGGACAGGATCGACTGGTTCTCCTGGAGCATGCGCCCCCACGACGCGACGTCGGGCGGCGCTCCGACGCCGATGAACGACAACGCCGCCTCGGCGAGGATCGCGATGGCGAACGACACCGACGCCTGCACGATCACCAGGCTCATGACGTTGGGCAGCACGTGCCGCAGGCCGATCGCGAACGGGCGCCGCCCCGCCGCGCGGGCCGCGACGACGTACTCGGTCGACATCACCTGGAGGGCGCCGCTGCGCACCACGCGCGCGAACGCCGGCACGGTCGAGATGCCGATCGCGATCATCGCCGTGACGACACTGGAGCCGTAGACCGCGCGCATCATGATCGCGAGCAGCAGCGCCGGGAACGCGAGCACGAAGTCGCTGACCCGCATCAGCAGCTCGCCCAGCCAGCGCCAGCTCATGGCCGCGACCAGGCCGAAGGGTACGCCGATCAGCGCGGCGACCCCGACCGACACGATGCCGACGAGCAAGGTCGTACGCGCCCCGGCCATGATCTGCGACAGCACGTCACGGCCGAGCCGGTCGGCGCCGAGCCAGTGGTCGCCCGACGGCCCGGCCAAGCGGTCCTGCGGGACCACGAGACCGGGGTCGTACGGCGTCCAGACGAACGACACCAGCGCGATCAGGACGACGAGCGCCACGAGGGCGCCGCCGACGACGAGGCTGGGGTTGAGGCGTCTCATCGAGCACTCCTCAGCCGTGGGTCGATGACGAGGTAGAGCAGGTCGACCACGAAGTTGACGACGAGCACCGCAGCGACGAGCAGCATCACGATGTCCTGCACGAGGAGCAGGTCGCGCTGGCCGACGGCGTCGAGCAGGCCGGACCCGAGGCCGGGGATCACGAACACCCGCTCGATCACGACCGCGCCGACGAGCAGCGTCGACAGCTGCAGGCCCAGCACCGTCACGACCGGGATCGCGGCGTTGCGCAGCCCGTGGCGGACCAGCGCACGCATGGGCCGCAGCCCCTTGGCCCGCGCCTTGCGGATGTAGTCCTCACGCATCACGTCGAGCACGGCCGAACGGACGTAGCGCGCGAGCACCGCGCCCTGCACGACACCGAGCGACACGACCGGAAGGACGAGCTGCTTGAGGAACATCGCGGGGTCCTCGGCGGGCGGCGTCCAGCCGTTGGCGGGCAGCCACCCGAGGCGTACGGCGAACAGCGCGACCAGCAGCAGACCTGCGAGGAAGGCAGGCACCGCGACCCCGACCTGCGACAACGCCGACAGCACCACGCCGGAGACCTGGCGATGGCGTACGGCCATCAGCACACCGAGCGGCAGGGCGATCAGCAGCGCCAGGACCATCGAGGTGACCACCAGCCAGAGCGTGACCTGCAGCCGGTCGGCCACCTGCGGCGCGATCTGCGCCTGCGAGACGTACGACGTGCCCAGGTCGAAGTGCAGCAGCCCACCGACCCAGTCGAGGTACTGCGTGACCTTGGGGCGGTCGAGGCCGTAGCGGTGCTCGAGCTCGGCAACCGCCTGATCGGACGCGCCGACGCCGAGCGCGACCCGGGCCGGGCTGCCGGGCAGGACGGCCATGAACGCGAAGACCACGACCGAGCTGACCGCGAGGCTCGCGACCAGCACGGCGAGCCGGGTCAGGATGCGCAGGATCATGCGGTGGTCATGAGCGGCTGAGCGCGGCCAGGTCGAAGCCCTCGGTGATGGCGTTCTTGGGCAGGCCGGTGATGTCCTTGTCGGCGACCATCAGGTTGGGCAGCAGGAACAGGAAGTCGGCTGCGGCGTCGTCGGCCAGGAGGCGCGCGGCCTTCTTCATGTTGGCGGTCTGGTCGGCCTCGGTGCCGGTGTCAGCCGCGGTCAGCAACGGCTTGAGCGCCGGGTTGCTGTAGCGGGTGTAGTACGTGGGGTCGCCGAAAACCGTTGGCAGATCCCGGGGTTCGACGTGGCTGACCATCGACATGTCGTAGTCGGCGTTCTTGAACACCGTCGTCAGCCAGGCCGCTGGGAACTCCAGGGTGTCGAGCTGGACCTTGAACCCGACCTGCTCGAGCATGCTCTTGACGACAGTGCCGCACGCCGTGGCGTAGGGCAGGCTCGGGAGGCGCAGGCGGATCGTCGTACCGACCTTGCCCGACTCCTTGAGCAGGTTCTTGGCCTTGGCCTGGTCGTAGGGCGTGACCTTGGTGAGGTCCTCGTACCACGGGTCGGTGGGCGGCACCATCGACCCGATGAGCTTGCCCTTGCCGGCCCAGCACGTGTCGAGCAGCCCCTGGTGGTCGATGCCATGACGCACGGCCTGGCGAACTCGCTTGTCGTTGAACGGTGCTCGCGCGCTGTTCATCGACAGGACGACCTCACCGTTGGTGGTGCCCTCGATGACCTGATATTTGCTCGTGGGGAACTGCGACAGGGCCTCCGGCGCCTGCACCGTGCTGATGACGTCGATCGTGCCGGACAGCAGGGCGTTGTTGAGAGCGGTCGGGTCCTTGAAGTACTTCAGCGTGACGGTCTTGAAGTGCGGCTTGGCGCCCCAGTACTTCTCGTTGCGGGTCAGCACGATCGAGTCGCCGCGCTTCCACGTCGTGAACGTGTAGGGGCCCGAACCGACCGGCGTGGTCGCGAGGTTGCCGCCGGCCTTGGGGAACACCGCCCCGACACGGGTGGTCATGTCGAACAGCCAGCTGTTGCTCGGCTGCTTGAGCGTGACCTTGACCTGGGTCGGGCTCACCGCCGTGGCCGAGGCGACGGGGTCCATCTTGGCCTTGAGCCCGATCGTCCACTTCGTCTTGACGTCGGTGATCGACTGCACCACGTCGTCGGCGGTGACCTTGGCGCCCGTGCTGAACGTCGCCGCGGCCGGCAGGTCGAACGTGTAGGTCTTGCGGTCGGGGCTGACCGTCCACTTGGTCGCGAGGCCGGGGACGATCGTGCCGTCCTGGTCCTGCTTGACCAGCGTCTCGTAGATGTTGCCCAGCTCCGCCTGCGGGATCGCGGCACCGTCGTTGGTGGTGAAGTCGAGGCTCGCGGGCTCGGCGACCAGCCCGATGGTGACCTTGTTGTCGGTGGCACCGGTCGCGCCCGACGCGCCGCCTCCGCCCGTCGACCCGCCGCTGGTTCCCGATGAGCTCGAACCCGCCGAGCACGCTGCCAGCAGACTCACGCCCAGGCCCGCGGCCACGACTCGAGTACGACGAAGGGTCATCGACGCTCCTTGTGACAGGCGGTGCGCGCTCGCACCGGTTCGAGTGCCCAGCATGGCGTACGCCGGCCGGTCCCGCAGTCCCCGCCGTCACACCATCGGATCGGTGCTCCCGCGGCCACGTTCTTTCGCGACCGCATACGCCGCCCGGTCAGCGGGGCGGTCGCCGCGACGGCGCGTTGCTGAGGGAGACTCACGTGACGAGTCGGAGGTTGGGCGTCGCCGGCAGTGCGGACTGACCGATCCCATCGACCGCGACGGCCACCTGCCCGAGCGTGAGCCCGTGCAGCTCACGCAGCGTGATGCCGAGCGCACGGCACGCATCCACAACTGTCCCAGCGCGGTCAAGCGCGGGAAAGACCACATCGAACACCCGCGACCGCTCGCGTGCCATGCCTCCGGGTTCGCCGGAGCGAAAGCCGCGCTGCGCGAGATGGACGCAGTCTTGTCTGTACGCCCAGTCGGTGAGCCGGCCGATGTCGTGCAGCCGTCGCGTCATCGCCATCGCGGACACGCGATAGTGCGAGCGGAGCCGCAAGATCTCCGGGACCGCCGGCTCACGACCGGCGTGCGCCGCCAGAGCTTCGCGCGGCATCAGCAGCGCGGACGCGAACTCATCGGCCTCACGTTCCAGCGCTCGCGGATCGGCGCCGACCGCCACGCGCGAGTGCATGACCAAGTGTCCGAGCTCGTGCGCCAGGTCGAACCTGGACCGCTCGGCAGACTTGGCCGTCGACAGCAAGACGTAGGGCCGCTCGTCGTTCCACAGGCTGAACGCGTCGACCGCGTCGGCACCCGACGGCAGGCTCAGGACGCGTACGCCGTGCGCCTCGCTCAGCTGGACGAGGTTGGGCAGCGGCTCGTCGCCACGGCCCCACATCGCGGGTCTTCGATCTTGCGCGTGATAGCGGTCTGAGGGTGGGGCTCGTGGCCCTGCGGCAGGCTGGGTGTTCTCTACGCATCCAGCAGGCAGGACCACGAGCGTGTTCAAGGCTACGGCCGATGTCGATCCGGCGACGACGTTGTTCAATCTCCCGGGGTACCGGGTGCTGTCAGTGACTCGCGATGCGGGCGGGACTCGGCAGGTGCTGATCGAGGCTGGCGTGGTCGAGGCAGCGTGCCCGGGTTGCGGGGTGCTTACCTCGCGGGTGCATCAGCGGACGGTGCAGCGGGTGCGGGATGTGCCGTTCGACGGGCCGGTCGAGGTGCTGTGGTCCAAGAGGCGGTGGCGTTGCGCCGAGCGGTTGTGCCCACGGACGACGTTCACGGAGCATACCGAGCAGGTGCCGCCGCGGGCGCGGCTGACGACACGGCTGAAGGAACGGCTGGTGGCGGCGCTGTCCGGTGAGGTCCGGGCGGTGGACCGGGTCGGCGCCGAGTACGGGGTGACCTGGCCGACCGTGATGCGGCAGCTGACCGCGGCCCATGCTGCCCGGGCCGCGGCCGAGCAGTTCCGGCCCCGACCGGTGGCCTCGTTGGGGATCGATGAGCACCGGTTCCGCACGGTGCGCTGGTTCCGCGATGAGGCCGGTGCCTGGAAGCGGATCGAGCCGTGGATGACCACGTTCACCGACCTGGCCACCGGGCAGGTCCTGGGCGTGGTCGATGGCCGCGACAGCGCAGCAGTCAAGACGTGGTTGCGGACTCGGCCGCGATGGTGGCGTCACCGTGTGCGGACGGTCGCGATTGACCCGTCCGCGGCGTTCCGGTCTGCCGTACGGTCCTGGTTGCCCAAGGCCAGGGTCGCCGTGGACCACTTCCACCTGGTCAAGCTCGCCAATGACGCCCTGACCAAGGTGCGGCGGCGGGTGTCCTGGGACCGGCACGAGCGCCGCGGTCGAGGCACCGACCTGGCCTGGGCGCACCGCCTGCTGCTCCTACGCGGCTACGACACCCTCTCCAACCGTGCCCGGGAGCGGCTGAACGCCGTTCTGGCACAGGATGATCCGGCCCAGGAGATCAGCGCCGCGTGGGGTGTGAAGGAACAGCTGCGCCGTGTGCTGGCGGCCAGCAGCATCGCCGACGCCAGCGCCGAGCGGGCCACGTTCAACCAGTACGTGTCCTGGGCCGCGATGCCCGAGACGACCCGGCTGAAGAAGACCATCGACACCTGGTGGGCCGCGATCAAGGTGTTCATCCAGACCCGTGCGACCAACGCTCGCACCGAAGCCGCGAACGTCACAATCAAGAACATCAAGCGAGCAGGTCGCGGATACCGCTCACACACGAACTACCAGTGCCGCATCATGCTCTACAACGCCGCCCGAAGCGCGGCATGAACACCGACGTCACGCTGAAAGTCGAAGAGCCCACATCGCACGCAAGGTCGCTGCGGCTGTTGCGGACTGCTGGCCGTCCAGATCGGGTACGACGACGTCCGGCAACCTGAATCGCGCAACGACCCATTCGTACAGTTCGATGCCGATGCTGGCCGCCGCCCTCGCGGCGGTGAGCTGCGCGGCGGTAGCGCGGCGGCGCGCGCGGAAGAACCCTTGATCGAGCGAGATCGCTTCTCTCGCACGGCGACCCGAAGGACTGGACTCGTCGATCACCGGGGCTACTCCTCCGGTTGAGCAGGAACTAGCCCGTTCGGGGAGGCCACGCCATGATCTGACAGCCAGCGCTGCTCTACCCATCTGCCCATCGCGGGTTTCCTTTGCATCGAGTGCCGACGAATGAAGTGTTGCGGCACGCGACGGCCTACGGTCGCAGGTCCAAGCGCGCGCCCGACTCGCGGAGCATCTTGAAGGTGTCCGCGAACTCGACATCCATCCCGATGCACGCATCCGGGATGAGAATCCGTGACCTCGAGTTCGGGGCAGGCCGCTCGTGCGTGACGAGGATGTGAGCGTGCTCCTTCGCATAGGCCACGAGCAGGTAGTCAGCATCGTTGCCTGTGAACGCGGCGATCGCAGCCGGCGTGTAGGTACGCGAGCCTGCCCACAGGGTGAGCGGTGCGAAGTGCCGTGTCGTCGGCTGATCGATGGCGCGGAAGAAGGCGGGGTGAGCCCGCGCCCAGTCCGAAAGCGCGTCGTTGCCGGCGAGGAGCTCGTCGCGTACCGCTTCGATACTGCAGGCAAGGCCCTGCTGGTGAGCACGATCCAGCCAGGCCCAGAACCCGGGCACGATATCGAAGGCGTAATAACGGTTCTTGGCCTCGACAAGAACGTTGGTGTCGAGCAGATACATCAGGCGACCCCGAGGTCGTCCGCGAGGTTGCGGAACGTCTCATGCTTCTTGGTGCCTAGCAAGCGGTAAGCGTCTCGATATCCGGTGCTTCCCTCGAACGTGCTCGCCACGAGAGCACGCGCGAACTGGCGACTCAGCCGCAACGGTTGGGTGTAGTAGTAGTTGCCACCTTGAGCGTCGCCACGGCGGGCCGCCAGGAGGCCGATCACGCGCTCGAGCTCCTCTCCGTAACGCTGCTCGAAGCTGCCCCACGACAGCATCCGAGCGGCGAACAGCTGCTTGAGGACCACCAGGGTGCTGACGCGGTACCGTCTGGCAAGCCGGTCGAGCTCGGCCTCGGTCGGCTCACCGGAGTAGTCATCACGCAGGACCGCTTGTGGGACGAGCACGTCGGCCGCGACCTCGTTGCACCACAGCTCTGCCGCGCGACCGTGACGAGCTGTCATCGCAGCGTCAGACAGGGCACTCTCGCCGAGCCAGATGTGGGCTAGTTCGTGGATCATGGTGAAGATCTGGGCAGCCTTCGTGTCGGATCCGTTGACGAAGATCAGTGGCGCGACGGGATCGGCGAGAGCAAACCCTCGGAATTCCTCAGGCCGCAGAACACGATGCGTGTTCGATCCGACGATGCCGCTCACCATCACCAGCACGCCGGTGTCTTCGATGAGGTCGATAAGGCGACGCAGTGCGTCTTCCCAGTTCCTGAACACGGCCCGGTCGGCAACGTCGAAGTTCAACAACGTCCGGATGCGATCGGCCACCAGTGCGGGCGTGTCGTCTGTCGTCGCAGACCCCACGAAATCACGTGGGGCGTAGCCGTGCTCCACCGCGTAGCCGCGATACCAATCCTGGCGATCCTGGCAGATGTAGATCGTGTCGAGCATGTCGGCGGAGGGCTGGGCGACCGCAGCGTTCCCGATCGTGCGCAGGTCCGGAATCGGTACCTGTTCCTCCGGCGGCTCCGGCAGGAACAGCAGCCCGAGCGGAGTGTGCGTGTCGCGAGCGAACTTCTCGACTTGCTTGAGCGTGGGCTCCTTGCCAGCGGCCCACTCCTCAAGCATCGGGGCTCGCCTGTGGGCGGTCTCGTCGTCCCAACCAGCGCGCTGCACCGCCCAGCGAAGGACGTCAGGGGCGACGGAAACTCGCGTTGGCACCTGCTCACTCCTTCGAATCGCTCGTCGGAATGACGCAACCGGTCACCCTTGTCCAGACTCTACGACCGGAGACTGACCTAGTCTCCCAGAAGCGGGCTTGCGCTCGTCCGTCTCGCTCGGGCGCACTGTGATTGATCGGGTCTGACTCCACGTCGCCGGGCGGCGTGATACGCGCCCGGCCGACCCTGAAGGATTCGGTTGAGATGCCGAGGGTTTCGGCGATCGCGCTCTGCGTGACACGGCTGTCGTACGCCGCGAGCAGCGTCTCCTGGTACGCCGCCTCGGCCTCCTCCCGCGCGCGCCGCCTCGGCGAGACTTTGCAGCCAGTCCTGCTGCTCCACCGTCAGTTGGTCTTGGTCCTGGCCATCACAGGTCCCCTCTGAACGCCCAGCCGCCCGTGCCGCATGCCGGGCTGCAGATCTCGTCCTTGCCGGACGGTCAGTCAGCCGCACCATCAGCTGGAGGATGTGCCGCGGCGTCCTGAACTGCCTTCCCGATCTGACCCAGACAGTTTACCGAGCACGTAATCGTACAGGTCACCGTTGGTGCGCCCCCTTCGCCACGCCGGGGTCATTATCGAGTATGGAGCTTTTGTCCAGATCGAGCACCCACCGGTACTCACTGAGCGGTTCGCCGAGCCACCCGAAGAACCGTCGCAGCGGATACCACAACACGGAGTGAACCGCCCCGGGATGTCCGGAGACTTCATTACTGGAGGATGAAGTCATGGCACGTCCCTCGAAGTACCCGCGTGAGCTGCGGGAGCGTGCGGTCCGGATGGTGACGGAGTCAGTCGCCGCCGGCGAGTACACCAGCGAGTTCGAAGCGATCCGCACGATCGCGGCTCGACTGGGCATCGGGTCTCCCGAGACCCTGCGTAAGTGGGTTCGCCAGGCCCAGGTCGATGGCGGGACCCGACCGGGTCGCACGACCCAGGAGCTGGAGGAGATCCGGGCGTTGAAGAAGGAGAACGCCGAGCTGCGCCGGGCGAACGAGATCTTGAAGTCAGCGTCGGCTTTCTTCGCGGCGGAGCTCGACCGCCCACCCAGGTACTGACCGAGTTCATCGACACTCATCGTGAGGAGTTCGGGGTCGAGCCGATCTGTCGAGTGCTGTGCGAGCACGGCGTCAAGATCGCCCCGTCGACGTACTACGAGGCCCGCGATCGGGCGCCCTCAGCGCGGACGCTGCGCGATGCGCAGGTCGGCGAGCTGATCCGGTCCGCGCGTCAGCAGCGGTTCGTGACCCGGTTCGGTGCGCGCAAGATGTGGTTGCACCTGCGCAGGCAGGGCCATGACGTGGCCCGGTGCACCGTGGAGCGAGTGATGGCCGCGAACGGCTGGCAGGGCGCACTGCGGGGCAAGCAGGTGCGGACCACCATCGCTGACCCGCGCGATGCCCGAGCGGCGGATCTGGTCCAGCGAGACTTCACCGCCTCGGCCCCGAACCGGCTGTGGGTCGCTGACTTCACCTATGTCGCGACCTGGTCCGGGACCGTCTACGTCGCGTTCGTCATCGACGTCTACTCCCGGATGATCGTCGGCTGGCGCGCGGCCACCAGCATGAGCACCCAGCTGGTGCTGGACACCCTCGAGCACGCGATCTGGTCACGCCGCCAGCACGGCGTGGACGACCTGACCGGGCTGGTGCACCACACCGACGCCGGCAGCCAGTACACCTCTTTCGCCTTCACTACCAGGCTGATTGACGCCGGCGTGGACGCATCAGTGGGTTCGGTGGGCGACGCCTACGACAACGCGATGGCTGAGTCCCAGATCGGCGCGTACAAGACCGAGCTGATCCGTCCCGACGGGCCGTGGCGCGATGTCGAGCACGTCGAGCTCGACACCCTGCAGTGGGTCCACTGGTTCAACCACGACCGACCCCACGAGTCCATCGACGACCTGACACCCATCGAGGTCGAATCAGCCCACTACGCTGCACGAAACCGTCTCATCCCGTCCGGGTAGAGACACAACACGAAGTGTCCGGAAACCCCGGGGCGGTTCAGAGGCGAGGCCCATGCGCATGCTGAAGGCATTGCGCTTCCGACGCGCGATGCATAGCGCAGCGATCACGACTACGCCACAGGTGATCACCGCCCACGCCCGGCCGGCCTGGCACGCTGCCGCCGCACCCAACGCGATCACGAAGTTGGCGCGCGCGAACAGTGGATCAGCATCCTCGCCGAGGAGGGACGCGGCCACGAGAGACACCACGAGGACCCCTCCACACGCGGCGAAAGTCTCGTGACGCTCCACCCACCCTGCGGTCTCGACTCCCCAGGCAGTGGGCGCTTCCAGGTAGTCGAGCATCCGCGTCAACAACGACAACGGCTTCTCCCGCGCCACCAGGGCGACCATCGAGAGCCATGCAAGTACAGAGGCGGGCCAGGCGAGCAACCACGCATCAGCCTTCTCCTCGATCTGCGGTAGCACTGGCAACATCGTGTCTTCTCCTGTAGTGAGGCCAGACCCGTCGTCTGGCGAACAGAGCAGCATCGCACCGAGCACTGACTGACAAGTGTCGCGTTCGATCGCACGTGTGGAGCGCCGCAGGTGCGTGGCCGTGCTTCGTCCAGGGCGGCCGGCTCTCCGTGCAACGGTTGCAGCAGGTGTGATCGCGGGTACGTTCGACGGAGAAGCCCCACGTCTCCAACGAGAGGAAGTCCCATGGACGCCAAGTGGTGGTGGCTCATCGCCGCAGTGATCGTGATCCTGCTCCTACTCCTCCTTCTGCCGATGCTGCGCAAGCGCAAGGCCAACGCGCAGCGCGCCGAGGCCGCCGAGCTGCGCCAGGACGCGCAGGGCCGAGCCCCTCGGGTTCAGGCCCGCGAGGCCGAGGCCGATCAGGTGAGCGCAGCCGCACAGCAGACACGTGCCGAGGCCGACCGCAAGGAGGCTGAGGCTCGCCAGCTCGAGGCCGAGGCCGCCGAACGCCAGCGGCTCGCCGACCGTGAGCGCGAGGCGCACGACCAGCGACTGCGCAAGGCCGACGAGATCGACCCCGATGTCGAGACCGACGACCACGGCCGCCGGGTCGGCGGACCCGGTCCCGACCGTGACCACAGGACCGGACGCGACGAGCGCGCGTACGACCAGAACAGTCCCGTCACCGACGACCGCGCGTACGACCAGCAGCGTCCCGTCACCGACGACCGTGGCTTCGTCGAGGGTGAGCGGGCCGAGGGCGGTCGCGGTGCGACGCCGGCCACCGGCGGACCCACCGACCGACCGCTGGCCGCCGACGGACGACCGCAGTTCGCCGACGAGGCCGAGGAGCGGGAGTGGCTGCGGCGCAACCCGCCCCGCCACGACCGCGAGCGCTGACCGCAGCACACACCGACGGCCGGTCCGGTGCACTTTCGCACCGGGCCGGCCGTGGTCGTCGTACGCGCGTGGGCTCCAGGGTGATGCCCACGCGGCCCGTCACGGGTCGACGACGATGGTGCAGACCAACGTGGTCTTGGGCGCGGTCGGCGGCAGGTTCTTCGCCGCCACCGACACATCACCCGGTTGGTTGGTCGTGTTCTCCACGACGACGTTGCCGTCGCCGTCGACGCAGCTGATCGTCGAGGCTGTGCCGCCCTCGACCTGCGAGTCGACCGAGACGGTCACGTCGGTCAGTGGAGTGTTGGTGAAGGCCACGGCGGCCGGCGTACCGGATCCGCCGCAGGTGGCCTCGTCGGTGACCGCGACCTGCTTGGTCGCGTCGGCGTTGACGTATCCCGCCGGCACCTTCTCGGTGACGGTGTAGGAGCCGTCGAGCAGACCCGGTACGCACGCCTTGCCGGCCGAGTCGGTGGTGACGACCACCGGGTCGGCGAGCCCGCCGCCCGACACGGTGAACTGGACGCCGGGGTGCGGCGCCACACCGCCCTGAGCCGCAGCGTGCTTGCGGGTCTTGGTGATGTCGATCGCGCCGCGCTCACGCTCGTTGACGAACGTGCAGGTCACGTCGTCGCCCGCGCTCAGCGAGATCGATGCCGGGTCGGAGCCGTCGTCGCAGGTGGCCGAGGCGAGGTTCCAGTTGGGCGTGTCGGCCTCGGTCAGGCCGTACGTCCCCGGCGCGAGGTCCTCGAACGAACGCTGCGCCTGGCCCGCCTGACCGACACCTGTGGTGGTGAGGGTGAACGAACCCGGGTCGAGCCCACCGGTCGAGGTGAAGTCGAACGCACCCGCCTGGTCCTTGGTCTGCTTCACGACCGTGAGCCTGGCCCTCGCCTTGTTGTAGTAGGTGCAGTCGAGCACGTCCGCCACCGCGTCGATGTCGAACGTGATCTGCTGACCTGAGACCGACGGGGTGACACCGGTGCTCGCCGAGCAGTCGATCTTGTCGAAGTCCCACCCGGACGGCAGCGTGTCCTCCTTCACGGTGTAGCCCGAACCCAGGAGCACGTTGTCGAACGTGATCGTGTCCTTGGTCTTGTCGTTGAGCGTGAACGTGCTCGCGGTGGCCGGGTCGGTGCCGAACGACTTGGTGTAGCCGAAGTCGGCGTCCGACTCATCCGGGACGGTGTCCTTGTGGATGACGACGTTGCCGCAGTTGCTGAGGTTGATCGGGACGGGCGCGATGTAGTCCTTCAGCTGCGAGGTGAACGAGTCCGACGACCGGCTCTTGAGCATGGCCGAGCCGAACGACTCGCACTTGTTCGCGTTGAAGATCGCGCTGAGGTCGATCTGCGCCTCACCGAACGTGCGGGCCGCCAGTGACGAACCCGCCGGGATCGTCCCGTCGGCCTGAGCAGCCGGGATCACCGAGGTGTTGATCGTGCCGGCGGCCTTGGTCGGGTCGAGCGTGGTGGCGGGCCCCCACGCCGAACCGGTCCACCGGCGTACGGTCACGACCGCCCGCGCACCACCCTGGTCGATGCTGTACTCGACCAGCAGGTCGCCCACGGTGCGTACGACGTTCGGGCCGGTGCCGCAGGGCGTCTTGGAGTGGTTGAACTCGAAGTCCATCAACGTCGTACCACTCGGGTCGGAGACGCGGGTCCAGTACATGTTGAGGTAGCCGGGCTTGCCGGGCTCGACGTAGACCCCGAAGACGCGCAGGTCGCTCTTGTTGTTGGGAATGCTGCCGGTGGTCGAGCTCGGGCAGCTGGTGTCCTCCTTGGTGCCGCCCGAGTAGGAGTCGTCCGTCTGACCTGTCGGCTTGTCCACGCTGCGCTGCTCGGTGACGTTCATCCAGTCGAGCGTGGCGTCCGGGTCGGGGTCGACCCGGAAGTTGGCGTCGTTGTCGATCTGGAAGCTGCTGCCCTCGAGTGACGCCTCGTAGTGGGAGGCGATCGCGAGGCTCGGGCCGACGACCGCAGCCAGGGCTATGGCGCAGAAGATGGCGATGACGCGGCGTAGGCGGCGGGCGTGCCGTGTCCGCCAGGAGCGGGATTGTTCGTGCATGGTTGTGTTCTCCATCGAAGGCACGCGAAAGTCCGTGACGCGCGCTTGCGGAAATGCGTCAAGAGATGGCTTGCCGTCGCGGTGCGGCACAACGGTTCAGACCGGACCGACCCGCCTCATGCCGTCACTCCGGGGCGCAGTGCAGGGGCGGGTGGTGGAACCCCACGAGCACGAGAATGGCACCAGTTCCACAGCACCGCCGCACACCCGTTCGTTCTTGCGCGGATTTACCATCTCTTGAAGAAGTCACCGGTCCCGAGCCCGGAATCTCGGGCAATACGGGGCGCGCATTCTTCTGATCTCACGGTCGGACTGCAAGATCTCGCGGCGCGCTGGGCCCGATCTGCCACCACTGAGTCCCCATCAGCAGCACGATGGGCCGATGGATGATGAGCTCGCCTGGCTGCCTGCGACCGCACTGCTGCAGGGGTACGCCGACCGCGCCTTCTCCCCCAGCGAGGTCCAGGCGGCCGTCGAGTCGGTGATCGCACGGCGTGAGCCGACGCTCCACGCCTTCTGGCAGCACGACCCCGAGGACGCAGCCAAGGCGGCACGCGCCTCGACCGAACGCTGGGCCGCAGGCGCACCGCAGGGCCCGCTCGACGGCGTACCGGTCACGGTGAAGGAGAACATCGCCCGGCGCGGCGTCCCGATGCCCGCGGGAACGGCGGGACCTGCCCCACGCACCCCCGACGACAACGCGCCCGTCACCGACCGCGTCCTGGAGGCCGGCGCGGTCGTGCTCGGGTCCACCGTGATGCCCGACTGGGGGATGCTCTCGTCGGGCGTCTCGAGCCTGCACGGCATCTCGCGCAGCCCGCTCGACCCGCGCCTCACGACCGGCGGGTCCAGTGCGGGCGCGGGTGCGGCAGCCGCGGGCGGGTACGGCCCGCTCCATGTGGGCACCGACATCGGCGGCTCGATCCGCTTGCCCGGCACCTGGCTCGGTCTGGCCACGCTCAAGCCGTCCGACGGTCGCGTTCCGCTCGACGCGCCCTACCTCGGTCGTGCAGCAGGTCCGCTCACGCGTTCGGTCGCCGACGCCGGGCTGCTCATGAGCGTGATCACCCAGCCCGACCCACGCGACTGGTCGAGCCTCCCGGCGGCTGAGATCGACTGGGACACAACAGGTTTCGACCCATCTCGTACGACGGTCGGTGTCCTCGCCGACGCCGGCTGCGGCCTCCCCGTCGACCCCGAGGTCGCGGCCGTCACCGAGCGGGCAGCCGAGGTGTTCCGCGAGGCGGGCGCGACCGTCGTACCCCTCGACCCGTGGATGCGGCCCGAGCTGCTCGAACGCCTGGACCGGTTCTGGCGCGTGCGTTCGTTGGTCGACCTCGATGCGCTGGATCCGCAGGCGCAGCAACGGGTTCTGCCGTTCATCGTGCGCTGGGTCGAGGCGGCCCGCGGCACGAGCGGCACCGAGCTGATGGAGTGCTACACCGCGATCAGCACGATCCGCGCCCGCACCGTCGACGCGACCCTCGGCTGCGACATCGTGCTGTCACCGGTCGCACCGATGGCAGCGTTCCCCGCCGAACGGCCGATGCCGTGGGGCGAGGACGACCAGGGCATGGCGCACATCGGGTTCACTGCGCCGTTCAACATGTCGGGCCAGCCCGCGGCCACGGTCAACGCCGGCTTCACCGAGGACGGGCGCACGATCGGTGTGCAGCTCGCCGGTCGCCGGTTCGACGACGCCGGGGTGCTGCGGGCGGCGGCGTGGTGGGAGCAGCACCGGCCGACGAGCGCGCAGGTGGACTGGCCGTCGTACGACCGCTGACTGACAAGGCGGGCATCAGGGGAAGGTTGCCGCGAGGTAGGCCTCGAGGAACTCCGGCACGATCGTCGGCGTGTGCAGCTGCCGGTCCGGCGGCTCTCGGTCGACGAGTCTCCCGAGCGGACCGAGCTCGACATCGGTCGCGACCACGCGATAGCGCCGGGCGTCGTCGACGCGCTCGCCGGCGACGACCAGGTCGTCCTCGCCGACCACGGCCGCGTTGGACAGGTGCAGCCACCCGAACGGACGCCCCCTGAACACCGTCGACGGAGCGCTGACGTAGTCCGCCGAGCGCCCTCGGACGATGACCTCTCGCAGCTCGGCACCGGTCAGGGTCGCCGTCGTCGCGTTGGCGGGCGCGGACGTCGCCGCTGTGACCTCGCCGGCGGGCAGGCCCGCGGTGCACCGGGCTCCGAGCACCATCGCCAGGTCGGCGGGGACGTACGCGAGCAGGGCGTCGGCGACCAGACCCGCGACCTCCGACGAACCGGTCGCGGAGTGGCCGAACGCGTGCGGCAGCGTCGCCACCGGGTCGGCGAGCCAGGCGCGCAGCTCGTGCTCGGACTCGCGCACCGACGCCAGCACGGCGGGGTCGGGCGCGATGTCGGGCGGAGGCGTCTCGACCGAGATCGGGCCGACGGTCACCTGCCCGTCCTCGACGTCGACCACGACCCTGCCGAGCTGCTCGGCGAACGCACCTGCCTGCACGATCGGGACGCCGTGCGCCCGGTCGCCCTCCGGCAGCGTCACCTCGTCGCGACCGCCGACCACGAGATCGACCAGGTCGCCGAGCTCGGCGGCGACGCGCCGGTCATCGGCCAGGCCGGCATGGCTGAGCAGGATCACGACGTGGGCGCCGTTGAGCCGCAGCTGGCGGGCCTCCTCGCGCACCGTCTCGACGACGTCGTGGCCGGCGAGACCGAAGTCGGCGTACGCCGGCACCCACGACGCCACGCCGATGATCCCGATCGCGATGTCACCGGCGCGCACGGTGGGTGAGGGGACTGCACCGGGAGGGAAGGCGCCGTCCGGCTGGGTCACGTTGGCGAGGAGCACCGGGCTGCCGAGGGCCTCGGCGTACGCCGGGAGCCGGCCCGGCCCGTACCGCAGGAGCCCGCCGTCGGCCGCGACCGCAGCGTCCACACCGGACGCGCCGAGCGCCCGCCACCCGGACACGCCGTAGGTGAGACCGGACAGCCGGACCTCGGAGTCCTCGACGTTGCCGGCGTCGAGCAGCAGCACCGGGTGCGCCGCCTCGGACCTCAGCCGACGGGCGTACGCACTCAGCCGGGCGAGCGCGTCGTACCTGCTCTCGACGTCGTTCCAGTGCATGACCTCGAACCTGGCCATGAGACCCCTCTCACGATCCCCGGCAGGGACGTTACCTGCCGAGGACGCGACCTGTGGGACCGGCGATCCGGACGAACCGTTTGCGCTGGCTACTCGCAAGTAGGACAATGGATTACTAGCGAGTAACTTACGCCTGCCACAGCCGATGGCCACCGGTCCGGCGCACGTGGTTCTCCCGAGAAAGACACAGAAGGGGCCAGCATGGGTCACTACAAGAGCAACGTCCGCGATCTGGAGTTCAACCTCTTCGAGGTGTTCGGTCGCGGCGACGTCCTGGGCCAGGGCCCGTACGCCGACGTCGACGCCGAGACCGCGAGCGAGATGCTCAAGCAGGTCGCCGTCCTCGCCGAGAACGACCTCGCCGCGTCCTTCGACGACGCCGACCGCAACCCGCCGGTCTACGACCCCAAGACGTTCTCGGTGAAGATGCCCGAGAGCTTCAAGAAGAGCTACGCCGCCTACCAGGAGTCCGGCTTCTGGAACGTCGACGTCCCCGCCGAGCTCGACGGCACCGTCGTCCCGCCGTCGCTGAAGTGGGCCATGAACGAGATGGTCCTCGGTGCCAACCCGGCCATCGCGATGTACGCCGCGTCGTACTCCTTCGCCAAGCTGCTCCACATCCTCGGCAACGAGGACCAGAAGAAGCTGGCCAAGTGGATCATCGAGAAGGGCTGGCACTGCACCATGGTGCTGACCGAGCCCGACGCGGGCTCCGACGTCGGCGCCGGCCGCACCAAGGCCACCCAGAACGACGACGGCACCTGGAACGTCGAGGGCGTCAAGCGCTTCATCACCTCGGCCGAGTCCGACATGGTCGACAACGTCGTCCACTTCGTCCTGGCCCGCCCCGAGGGCGCCGGCCCCGGCACCAAGGGCCTATCGCTGTTCATCGTCTCCAAGTACGACGTCGACCTCGAGACCGGTGAGCTCGGCGAGCGCAACGGCGCCTACGTCACCAACGTCGAGCACAAGATGGGCCTGAAGGTCTCCACCACGTGCGAGGTCACCTTCGGTGACAAGGAGCCGGCCGTCGGCACGCTCTTCGGCGACAAGCACGACGGCATCGCCCAGATGTTCCGCGTCATCGAGCACGCCCGCATGCTCGTCGGCACGAAGGCCATCGCGACGCTGTCGACCGGCTACCTCAACGCGCTCGACTACGCCAAGCAGCGCGTCCAGGGCGCCGACATGACCACGCCGGCCAAGGACGCCCCGCGCGTCACGATCACCCACCACCCGGACGTGCGTCGTTCGCTGATGACGCAGAAGGCGTACGCCGAGGGCCTGCGCGCACTGGTCGTGTTCACCGCGACCCAGCAGGACACGGTCGACGCCGAGCAGCACAAGACCGGCGTCGAGGACATCGCGTCCGACTCGCCGGCCGCGCTGGCCAACCGCGTCAACGACCTGCTCCTGCCGATCGTCAAGGGCGTCGGCTCCGAGCGCGCCTGGGTGCTGCTCGGCACCGAGTCGCTGCAGACCTTCGGTGGCTCCGGCTTCCTGCAGGAGTACCCGATCGAGCAGTACGTGCGTGACGCCAAGATCGACACGCTGTACGAGGGCACGACCGCCATCCAGTCCCTGGACTTCTTCTTCCGCAAGATCGTCAAGGACCAGGGCCAGGCCATCGGCTGGCTGTCGCAGCAGATCGCCGAGACCGTCAAGGGCGGCGGCGCCGACGACACGCTCGCCGGTGAGCGCGAGCTGCTCGGCACCGCGGTTGCTGACTTCCAGGCGACGCTGGAGCTGATGTTCGGCCACGCCATGGGTGCGCTCGAGGCGCCGAAGGAGGCCTACAAGGTCGGCCTCAACTCCTCGCGTCTGCTGCTCGCCGCGGGTGACGTCGTCATCGGCTGGCTGCTGCTGCGTCAGGCCGAGGTCGCGCAGGCTCGCCTCGACGCGGGCGACGCGGGCAAGGACGAGGCGTTCTACACCGGCAAGGTCGCCGCGGCGAGGTTCTTCGCCCAGACCGTGCTGCCGCGCCTGGCCTCCGACCGCGCCATCGCCGAGGGCGTCAACCTCGACATCATGGAGCTCGACGAGTCGGCGTTCTGATCCGTCTCTGATCCGACCGAAGGGCCGGTCCCCGCTGCGGGGGCCGGCCCTCCGTCGTACCCGCGGCGCTACATCACGGCTACATGCCTTCCTCGTCGAGGCCACGAATCGCCTTCTCAGAACAGCACTTTCGTGCTGTATTAGGAGAGCCGCACCTGCCCTCTGCGCGCCCGCGTAACGGCTGGGCGGCCGTGCATCAACGTTGTTGTCGTCTGGGCCGGCCGGTTGAGTCGTGGTGAGCCGCCGACGCGGCACCGCAGGGTCGGGCAACGGGCCTGACCCGTCACTTTCTGGGGGTACGACGCATGACTGCAGCAACCCGCGTACGCAAGAGCCTGGTCGCCGGTGCGGCCGTGGCCATGGTGGGCCTGGGCGCCCTCGCCGCCGAGGCGCCGTCGGCGTCCGCGAGCTACCGAGATGGTTACTGCGAGAAGGGCGAGTTCTGCTACTTCTACAACAGCATGGACGACAGCACGTTCCGAGGCTCCGGGTCCGACTTCGTCAGCAGCATCGCCAACTACGGCTCCGACCCGTCCACCTGCTACACGTTCCGCAGCCCGGGCGCCGGCCAGGGCCCGTGCATCAAGAACAACGCGGCGGCCGTGTGGAACCGCACGAGTCGCTCCGTCCGCGTCTACTACAACAGCAACTCCTCGGGCGCGTACGTGACGGTGCCGCCCGGCGGCTGGGGCAACCTGCCGATCAACCTGCAGAACCAGAACGCGTCGCACAAGTTCCTCTGATCCTCAGGGTCCCCTGAGCGCGGCGAAGGGCCGGATCCCCACTGCGGGAGCCGGCCCTTCGTCGTACGCCGATGTCTTTCGTCCACCTGGCGTTCATTTTTCGTTAACGTCGTGGGCTCGACCGCGGCCTCGCCCCCGGCCGTGGGCCAACCGGTAGGAGCCACCGATGTCTCTGTCCCGCCGCACCTTCCTCGTCAGCACCGGCGCCGCCGGGCTCTCGCTCGCCCTGTCGGGCCGGGCCGAGGCGCTGCACACCGTCCAGCCCGGCCCGCGCGCGGGCTACGGTCCGCTGCTGCCCGACCCGGCCGGCGTCCTCGACCTGCCGCGCGGCTTCAGGTACCAGATCCTGTCCCGTGAGGGCGGTCAGCTGCTGTCCGGTCAGGGCCTGGTCCCCGGCAGCCACGACGGCATGGGCAGCTTCGCCGGACCCCGCAACCACACCCACCTCGTACGCAATCACGAGAACTACCCCGACGCCGTCCACACCGTCCCGACCGACGGGCTCGACACGACGTACGACCCGGGCGCCGGTGGCGGCACCACCAACCTCGTGCTCGACGCCGCGCTGCGCCCGCGCGAGGAGTACGTCAGCCTCGGCGGCACCGCGATCAACTGCTCCGGCGGGCACACGCCCTGGAAGACCTGGCTGACCTGCGAGGAGACCGAGGGGCGCGCGGGCACCAACGGCTACACCAAGGACCACGGCTGGATCTTCGAGGTCGACCCCTACGACAACCGCCGCAACGCCGACCCCACCCCGCTCACCGACATGGGCCGGTTCATGCACGAGGCCGTCGCGGTCGACCCGGCCACCGGTGTCGTCTACGAGACCGAGGACGCGTTCTCGGGCGCGCCGCTCGGGTCGTTCTACCGGTTCCTCCCGCACCGGCCCCTCGGCGGTCACGGCAGCCTGCGCGCCGGCGGCACCCTGCAGGCGATGCACGCGCCCGGGCTCACCGACATGTCGCTGGTGCGCGAGCCCGGTACGACGTTCACCGGGGTCGAGTGGTTCGACGTGCCCGACCCGACTGCCGCCGTCACACCGGTGCGCGCACAGGACTACGCCAAGCCGATCGTGCGGGGTCAGAAGCTCGAGGGCTGCTGGTGGGGCGACGCCGACGGCTGCGTCTACTTCGTGTCGTCCTTCGCACGGCCCAAGGACGGCTCGGCCGCCGTCCACGACGGGCAGGTCTGGAAGCACGATCCCAGCGCCGGCACCCTCACGCTGGAGATCATCTTCAACGGCACCGACGCCGACGACACGTACGAGTGCCCCGACAACATCTGCATGTCGCCCTACGGCGGGCTGATGATGTGCGAGGACTCCAGCGGCGAGAACTACCTGCTCGGGACGACGCGCGACGGTGAGCCGTTCACGTTCGCCCGCAACCGCCAGGAGCTCTCGCCCGGCGAGACCGGCGAGCTGTCGGGCGTGTCGTTCTCCGCCGACGGGCGGACGCTGTTCTTCAACGTCTACACACCGGGTACGACGTTCGCGGTGACCGGTCCCTGGCGCCGCCACGGGTGAGCCGGTCGGCGTACGGCTGGGTCGACTGACCGGCTGGTCGATGACGGCACCCCACCCGCTGACGATGCACCCGCCGGATGTCGGGGCTCTCGTCAGCGGGCGGGGTGGCGTCGACGAGACGCGGGGTGTCGCGGTCGGTCAGGGGCGGCGCAGGATCGCGACGAGGAAGTCGGAGTCGGGGCTGAACGGCCTCAGGTCCCAGGTTCCGAGCAGCGTGTCGGACACCAGACCCGCCCGCTCGGCGTCGGCGAGGAAGTCCTCGAACAGGTAGCCCCGCTCGGCGCCGAAGCCGATGGCGGCTCGGCCACCGGGTACGAGGTGCGCGGCCAGCCGTTCGAGCACGCGTGCGCGTGTGGTCGGCGCCAGGAACGTCATGACGTTGCCGGCGCTGACCACCAGGTCGAACGGCTCGGTCACGCCCGTCGCCGGCAGGTCGAGCTCGGCGAGGTCCTGCACCAGCCAGGTCGGGCCGGGGTGGTCGTGCTCGGCCGCCTCGATCAGCGTCGGGTCGACGTCGACGCCGACGACGGCGTGGCCGGCCCGGTGCAGCGCGCCACCGACACGCCCCGGCCCGCAGCCGGCGTCGAGGATGCGCGCACCGCGCTCGGCCATCGCGTCGACCAGCCGCGCCTCACCGTCGAGGTCGGCGCCTTCGCGGGCGAGCGACCGGAACCGCTCGACGTACCAGCTCGAGTGCTCGGGGTTCTCCTCGACCTGGCGCATCCACAGGCTCTTGTCGACCATCACCCCATCGTGCTCGGCAGCCTGGGGCCGCGCGACTAAGGGGTCGACGTGAGCGCGACCAGCCGGCGTACGGCCAGCTCGTAGCCCTGCACACCGCAGCCGACGATCACGCCGGACGCGAGGTCGGACAGGTAGGAGTGCGCCCGAAACCCTTCGCGCGCATGGACATTCGAGATGTGCACCTCGACGAACGGCGCGTCGAGCGTCGCCAGCGCGTCACGGATCGCGACCGAGGTGTGGGTGTAAGCGGCGGCGTTGATGACGACGCCGTCGGTGCCGTCGGCGGCCAGCCGCTGGATCTCGTCGACGAGCGCGCCCTCGTGGTTGGACTGGAACCAGCTCAGCTCACAGCCGAGCTCGCTCGCCACCTCGGCACACGACGCCTCGATCGCCGCGAGCGTGGTGCTGCCGTAGGTCTGCGGCTCGCGCTGGCCGAGCAGGTTGAGGTTGGGCCCGTTGAGGACGGCGAACGACGACATGCCGCCCAGTATGGCCGCCCGGCCGGCCGTCGTACGACGACCGCTCAGCCTTCGTACGGCGGCGCGACTCCCCAGCCCCAGCGGGGCACGGGCGCCTCGCGTACGACGTCGGCACCGGGCTGTGAGTTGGACCGCGCCAGGCGGGTGCCCCACTCGATGTAGCCGACGAACGCCGCGCGGAACTCGGGGTCGTCCGGCAGTCCGGCCTCGTCGACGCTGTCGAGGAGCAAGTCCATCCACCGGCGGCGCTGCTGCTCGGTGATCGCCTTGTCGAGGTGGTGGGCGAGCATCCGCGGATATCCGCCGAGCTCGTCCGTGTAGCGCGCCGGACCGCCGAAGACCTCACCCAGCCACAGCGCGACGTGGTGCGGGTGATCCGGACTCATATGCGCGAACAGCGGGCCGACCACGTCGTCGCGCAGCACCTTGTCGTAGAACACCGAGGTCAGCCGCTCGAACGCCTCGGCGCCGCCGGCCCAGTCGTACAGGCTGGGCGGCTCGGACGCCGTCATGCAGTGCGCCCTCGACGCGAGGACGGGCCCGACCGGCGTACCTCGTGGACCGCGGTGAGCGCGTCCTGCAGCTCCTTGATCCAGTCGCCCTCGTGCTCGGCGACCAGGCGCACGGACCACGCCAGCGCATCGGAGCGTGAACGCGCGACACCGGCGTCGACGAGGGTGTCGAGCACCTGCCGCTCGGGCTGACGCAGCCGCGTCATGACCGGGATCGACAGGTTGGTGAAGACCTCGCGCGTCTCACCGCACTGCGCACCCCACGCGACCTTGCGGCCGTAGCGGCGCTCGGCCTCGTCGGCGATGCGCATCCGCTGCTGCCGGGTGTCCTCACGGAAGCGCTTGATCCGGCCGGCCTCGGCTGCGCGGACCGCCGGCTCGTCGTCCTGGGCGTCGATGTCGGGGGCCGTGAGCGTGCCCACGACGACGATCTCCTCACGGTCGACACTGACCTCGGGCTCCGCCTCGAACCACTCGTCGGGGAGCCGCCCGACGAGCCAACCACTGACTGTGCTCATGAGTTGATTACACGCTTACACCGTTGCGTCGTCAAGAGCTGCCGGTGACCCCTCGACCCGAGGACGACCGCGCGGCACAGTGGAGCGCATGACGCCACCGCGCAAGCGCACCTCGTCCACGCCGAAGCCGAAGTCGTCCACGAAGCCCCTGTCGCGCGGCCAGCTCGCCGACCTCGACGCGTGGTGGCGAGCCGCCAACTACGTGTCCGTGGGCCAGATCTACCTGCTCGACAACGCCCTGCTGCAGCGCGACCTCGTGCCGGACGACATCAAGCCGCGACTGCTCGGCCACTGGGGTACGACGCCCGGCCTCAACCTCGTCTACACCCACCTCAACCGGCTCATCCGTGAGCGCGACGTCAACGCGATCTTCCTGGCCGGTCCCGGCCACGGTGGCCCGGCGGTCGTCGCGAACTCCTACCTCGAGGGCACCTACAGCGAGATCTACCCGCGCATCACCGAGGACGCCGAAGGCCTGCAAGCACTGTTCCGGCAGTTCTCCTTCCCCGGCGGGATCCCGTCGCACGCCGCACCCGAGACGCCCGGCTCGATCCACGAGGGCGGCGAGCTCGGCTACGTCCTGTCGCACGCATACGGCGCGGCCATGGACAACCCCGACCTGGTCGTGGCGGCCGTCGTCGGCGACGGCGAGTTCGAGACCGGGCCGCTCGCGACGTCCTGGCACGCCAACAAGTTCGTCGACCCGACCGTGGACGGCGCGGTGCTGCCGATCCTGCACCTCAACGGCTACAAGATCGCCAATCCGACTGTGCCCGCTCGCATTCCGCGCGAAGACCTCGTCTCGCTGCTGGAGGGCCACGGGCACGAGGTGATCACCGTCGAGGGCGACGACCCCGCATCGGTGCACCAGCAGATGGCGGCCGCTCTCGACACCGCACACGACCGCATCCGCGCGATCCAGGACGCCGCGCGCGCCCCGAAGTCCAAGCGCAGCAAGGGTTCTGACGCCGTACGCTGGCCGATGATCCTGCTCGTCACGCCCAAGGGCTGGACCGGGCCGTCCACGGTCGACGGCGTGCAGGTCGAGGGCACCTGGCGCGCTCACCAGGTGCCTCTCGCCGAGACGCGCACCGACGCCAAGCACCGCAAGCAGCTGCAGGAGTGGCTCGCGTCGTACGATCCCGGCTCACTCTTCGACGACGAGGGACGCCTCGTCGAGTCGCTGCGCGCGCTTGCGCCGGTCGGCGTACGACGGATGAGTGCCAACCCTCATGCCAATGGTGGCCTGCTGCGAAAGCCGTTGAAGGTCAGGGACTTTCGCGAGTATGCCGTTGACGTCGCCTCTCCCGGTGCGTCTGTCCACGAGGCCACCAAGGTCTTCGGGACGATGGTCGCCGACATCGTGCGCGACAACCCGTCGTCGTTCCGGCTGTTCGGCCCCGACGAGACGGAGTCCAACAGGCTCGGAGCGGTGTACGACGCCACGGACAAGGTGTTCGCCGGCGAGATCCTGCCGGTCGACGAGCACCTCGCGCGCAGCGGTCGCGTGATGGAGATGCTGTCGGAGCACACCTGCCAGGGCTGGTTGGAGGGCTATCTGCTGACCGGCCGGCACGGGTTGTTCTCCTGCTACGAGGCGTTCATCCACATCGTCGACTCGATGTTCAACCAGCACGCCAAGTGGCTCAACACCACGCGTGAGCTGGAGTGGCGGCCGCCGATCGCATCGCTGAACTACCTGCTGACCTCGCACGTGTGGCGCCAGGACCACAACGGGTTCACCCACCAGGACCCGGGATTCATCGACGTGGTCCTCAACAAGAAGGCCGAGATCGTCCGCGCGTACTTCCCGCCGGACACCAACACGCTGCTGTCGACGATGGAGCACTGCCTGCAGAGCAGGCACTACGTCAACGTCGTCGTGGCGGGCAAGCAGCCGCAGTTCGACTGGCTCACCGCCGAGCAGGCTGCGGACCACTGCGCGCGCGGCGCCGGCATCTGGGAGTGGGCGTCCAACGACGAGGGCGACCCCGAGGTCGTCATCGCCTCGGCCGGCGACATCCCGACTCTGGAGGCCCTCGCCGCCGTCAGCCTGCTGCGAGAACACCTGCCAGAGCTGCGAATTCGCTTCGTCAACGTCGTCGACCTGATGCGCCTGCAGGACGAGAAGGAGCACCCGCACGGGCTGTCCGACCGCGACTTCGACACCCTCTTCACGCGCGACAAGCCGGTGATCTTCGCCTATCACGGCTACCCGTGGGTGATCCACCGCCTGACCTACCGGCGTACGAACCACGACAACCTGCACGTGCGCGGATACAAGGAGGAGGGCACGACCACGACGCCGTTCGACATGGTGATGATGAACGACCTCGACCGCTACCACCTGGTCATCGACGTCATCGACCGTGTGCCCGCGCTCGGGTCGCGGGCAGCCGGGCTGCGCCAGCAGATGGTCGACGCCCGCCGACGTGCCAAGGAGTGGACCCGCGAGCACGGCGAGGACGCCCCCGAGGTGCGCGACTGGGCGTGGAACACTGGTGTGGGCGACCGGAAGTCGCCTTCTTCGACCTCGACGAGTGAGACGGCGGCAGACTTCGGGTGACCTCTTCTGAGCGTGAGCTGCGGGCCGACTGCTCGCAGTGCTTCGGACTCTGCTGTGTCGTACCGGCTTTCAGCGCCTCGGTCGACTTCGCCATCGACAAGCCCGCCCGGACGCCGTGCCCCAACCTCGCCGCGAACTCGCTCTGCTCGGTGCACACCCGCCTGCCGGAGCTCGGGTTCAGAGGGTGCACGGTGTACGACTGCTTCGGCGCCGGCCAGCGGGTGTCGCAGGAGACGTTCGACGGGGTCGACTGGCGCTCGGAGTCGGCGCCGGAGATGTTCGACGTGTTCCCCGTGATGCGCGATCTGCACGAATTGCTCTGGTACGTCACGGAGTCCGTACGCCTGCTGCCGTCCGGGGCACTGCGGGCGTCGCTGCGCGCGGAGGGTGAGCGGCTGGACGGGCTCGGCAGCGGGGCGCCGGCCGAGGTCGCTTCGGTCGATGTCGACGCCTTGCGCGCTGAGGTGAATCCGCTGCTGCAGCAGGCGAGCTCGGTGCTCCGGACCTCCGCCCGCGCTGACGGCTCTGACATGCGCGGCGCTGACCTGTTCGGGGCGGACCTGCGGAGGCGCGACCTGCGAGGAGCATCGCTGCGCGGGGCGCTGATGGTCGCGGCTGACCTGCGCGGTGTCGATCTCGCGGGCGCCGACGTCACCGGGGCCGACCTGCGGGACGCCGACCTGCGCGGGGCCGATCTGACCGGCACGTTGTACCTGCTCCAGTCGCAGCTCGACTCAGCGCGGGGTGACTCGTCCACACAGCTGCCGACGGATCGTCGGGCACCCGTCCGCTGGGCGTGACCGTCGCCCTCCACCCGCCTCCCCCAGGAACGTCAACACCGTTGACGCGAAAGCGCAACGGTGTTGACGTTGCCGGCAGACCCCTGCCAGTCAGTCGAACCCGCTCATCGAGCCGCCCACCCGCTGGTCGAGCCGCCCACCCGCTGGTTGAGCCGGTCGAGCCGCCCACCCGCTGGTCGAGCCGGTCGAGCCCCCAGGGCGAGACCGAGTCGAAACCACGGCGACCGCGCACGACAACTGTCCACACCCTGCGACTGAGGACAGCCGCGGCCCACAGGCCGTCGACGTTGAATTGCGCACATGTTTCGCCCCTTTCAGGGTCAGGCCATGGCCTGGACGTACATTCTTCGCTGCAGTGACGGCTCCTACTACGTCGGCAGTACCCGAGACCTAGAGCGTCGCCTGGCTCAGCATCAGGCCGGCGAAGGAGCGGCATACACGCGATGCCGCCGACCGGTCGAGCTCGTCTGGGCACAGGAGTTCGAACGTGTCGATGAGGCGTATGCCCGAGAGAAGCAGGTGCAGGGATGGAGTCGCGAGAAGCGGGAAGCATTGATTGCTGGCTCCTTCGAGCGACTGCCAGAGCTCGCCAGGCGGCGAGGTGTGCGTGACTCTCCCCGCGTGTCACCTGGTTTCGACACGGCCCTCGGCTAGCGCCTCGGACCGGCTCAACCAGCGAGAGCCCGCCTCCGCTAGCGCCTCGGACCGGCTCAACCAGCGAGAGCCCGGCTCCGCTAGCGCTCCCCTACTCGACCTGCAGAATGCGGCTCCGCCTACTTGACCCGCGGTCAGGCGATGGTGGCGACCGTGTGGCGCGCGATGGCGAGCTCCTCGTTGGTCGGGACCACGAGCACCGTCACTGCCGAGGAGTCCGTCGAGATCACCCGCGGGCCGTCGTTCTTGCCCTTGTTGCGACGGCCGTCGATGCGAATCCCCAAGAACTCCAGGCCCTTCAGCGCCTCCTCGCGCAGCTCGACACTGTTCTCGCCGACACCAGCCGTGAAGGTGACCACGTCGACGCCACCGAGCACTGCGGCGTACGCGCCGATGTACTTGCGCAGGCGGTGCAGGTAGATGTCGAGCGTCAGCCGCGCGTCGTCGTCACCGTCGTGCACCGCGCTCGCGAGGTCGCGGAAGTCGCCGATGCCCGAGACGCCGAGGATGCCGGACTTCTTGTTGAGCAGCGTGTCGAGGTCGCTGACGCTCAGGCCCGCGACCCGGTGCAGGTGCAGGAGTACGCCGGGGTCGATGTCGCCACCGCGCGTGCCCATCACCAGACCCTCGAGCGGCGTGAGCCCCATCGACGTGTCGACCGGCCGACCACCGCGCACCGCCGACGCGGACGCGCCGTTGCCGAGGTGCAGAACGATCTGCTTGAGGTCGGCGTCACCCTCGCGCCCGAGGAACGCGCCGCCTCCGCCGACACGAACTCGTGCGACGTGCCGTGGAAGCCGTAGCGCCGGATCGCGTGCTTGTCGGCCAGCTCTCGGTCGATCGCGTACGTCGACGCCTCGGCGGGCAGGTCGGAGAAGAACGCCGTGTCGAAGACCGCGACCTGCGGAAGGTCGGGAAAAGCCTTGGTGGCGCTGCGGATTCCGTCGATGTTGGCCGGGTTGTGCAGAGGAGCCAGCTCGGCGACTCGCTCGATCTCGGCCAGGACCTTGTCATCGACGACGGTCGGCTCGGTGAGCGAGCGTCCGCCGTGCACGACCCGGTGACCGACGGCGACCAGCCCGGACGACGCGAGGTCGACGCCGCGGTCGGCCAGCGTCGTCCGCATCAGCTCCGTCGCCCGCACCGTGATCAGGCGCCGAGGCGGAGGTCTCGGACTCCTCGCCGTCGACCGTGACCGAGATCGTCGAGCCCTTCGACCCCACGCGCTCGACGATGCCCTTGGCGTGCGCCTCACCCGTCTCGGGGTCGACCACCTGGAACTTCAGCGAGGACGAGCCGGCGTTGAGGACGAGGACTGCGCTCACTTCGAATCTCCTTGTGCCTCAACGGTGGACGCGCTCTGGATGGCGGTGATCGCCACCGTGCTGATGATGTCCCTCCACGAGCGCTCCTCGTGACAGGTCGT